>JANRJC010000051.1:0-273553 GCA_033764335.1 Bacteroidia bacterium
GGGTGGAGATGTATGAAGACTCCCCGGCGATGGAGTTGATCCGCCGAGGCCGGGCCGAGGTCTGGGCAGAAGCGGAGGCAAAAATCGCCGAAACGGTGCGGAAGATAGAAGCCGAGGCGCGTCGCAAAGAAGCCGAAGCCCTGCGGAAGATGGAAGTTGAAGCCCGTCGCAAAGAAGCCGAAGCCCGCCGCAAAGAAACCGAAGCCCGTCGCAAAGAGGTCGAGGCCCGTCGCAAAGAGGCCGAAGCACGTCAGAAGGCTGAGTTGGAAAAGAAAACTGCGATAAGCAAAATGATTAATGCCGGTATCGAAAAGGCGGCTATCGCGGAGTTTCTCGGATTGAGTCGCCCAAAACTGGCCGCCTATATCCGGAAAATACATAAAGATAGCCACGGATAGAATATATATCGGATACTTAATTTGTAATGCCCTTTAGCTAAAAATTTCTTCTGTCTCAAAATACATCAGCATGTGTTCTCGCAGCAGATGTACCTGAGAAAACATATCCGTATGAGGCAATGCCTTAACCAACTCCCAATGAGGCCATCCGTCCTGGTCGAGGTGAGAAAGCCGGTAATAACCGGAAAGTGAAAGTAGTTTGCAAATGGCAATATGCATAAGATCTACTTTTTCTTCCTTCGAAAAAGGGCGAGGTCTGCTGCCAAGTTCTCGGACACCTATTAGGAAAAGAATGGATTCCATCGTCATTTTTTTATCAAAATGACTTTCCAGTTTTTTTTCCAAAAACTTCCACCTCGTATTAATATCCTGTTCCATTCTACCTAATCTACTGACAACTGACTGACTGACGACTAATTCACATATTTCGTTCCGATGCGATTCCATCGGATACCAAAGTCGCTTTCGTAGGAGAAAAAGACAAACAACGGTTTCCCTACGACATGATTTTCGGGAACAAAGCCCCAATAACGGCTATCTTCTGAGTTGTGGCGATTGTCTCCCATCATGAAATAGTAATTCATTTCAAAGGTATAGGTATCCGTTTCGACTCCGTCTATAAAAGTTTTTCCGTTTTCAACCTTCATTTCGTGTTTTTCATAAGCCTCAATTACCCGCCAGTAAAGTGCACGATTCTCCTGAGTGAGGGATACCGACATACCTTTTTGAGGAATGACAATTGGCCCGTAATTATCTATATTAAAGCTGAACAGTTGCCCGTCTGCATTATCTTGGGTTGGATACACACCTCTTTGAAATTTGCCTTCTTTCCGATAAACGGTATCCACTTTCGTTACTTGTGGAAACTGTTTGATCAGCTTGGCAATCGAATCAGGCATATAAAAATAGAAAATGTTGTTGTGCATTTGCATCCAGTTGGGATTGGTGGAAGTGCTATTGCGGGCGCGGAAGCCATATTTTTGTAACCGGTTGGAAGAAAAACCGGTTCCATTGGTCTCCACCTGATACTGGTATTGCATGTTGGGTGGGTTCCAGGAAGGTTTTCCGTTGATATGAATCTGCTGATCTTTGATTTCGAGGGTATCTCCCGCGATGGCGATGCAGCGTTTGATATAGTTTTCCTTCATACTAATGGGCTGAACAAGGCCGGCACCGTCTTCCAGATCGTCAATATCGTGGGCCGGATAGTTAAAGACCACAATATCATTGCGTTTGACTTTTTCCAGTCCGGGAAAACGCCAGTAGGGGAGTTTTAGAACATCAAGGTAGGACGGCATCACAAAATCCTTGATTTTGACTTTGTTGTGGATAAAAGGTACGGATAAAGGTACCATCGGCATCCGCGACCCGTAATGGAATTTGCTGACAAACAAAAAGTCTCCGGCCATCAGCGTGCGTTCCATCGAACTGGTAGGGATCATAAATGCCTCGATAAAAAATGTGCGGATAATCAATGCCGCAACCCCTGCAAAAAGAAAGGCGTCGCCCCATTCGCGGAGGCCCGATTTTTTGGGTGCGTTTTTGTGGGTTTCCGGCGCGCCGAGGTATTTTACTTTAGGATCAAGGGCGATTTTAGGGAAAAAATAAAACGGAAGTATCAGCGAAGCGGCATGATGGCCGAGGTTGTATTTTCCGTATGCTTTGGCAAACTCGATTACCATTGCCACAAAAACCAGTACTCCTATAATCGGGATAAACAATAAAATGAGCCACCACCAGGGTTTGCCGATCAGTTCCAGCCATACATAAAAATTGTAAACCGGCACAAGTGCTTTCCAGCCTTCTTTGCCTGCTTTTTCAAATAATTTATACTGCGCAAACTTAAATGCAACAAATACAATGGCAAATATGGAGATAAAAAATAGTCCGGCGCTGTCCATTCCGTTTCAAATTTGGATTTGATAATAAAACTCAAAGGTAGTAAATCTGTTGAGAGTAGTAACGCTCCCAATTGTTTCCTGTCTCTGTAAGTCGCGCGAAAATAGAAAAAATTACAGAACTTAAAGAATGTCAAACTCTGTTAAAGATATTTCGTATTCATTTTGTATATTTGTGTAACAGTTACACAAATTCAAAATTTAAGAAAATGAGAGCTTTAATCCTTGTTGACATACAGAATGATTTCCTTCCCGGCGGTGCTTTGGCGGTATCGGAAGGGGATAAAATCATCCCGGTGGTAAACCGTCTTCAGAAAAAATTTGACCGGGTGATCGCCACTCAGGACTGGCATCCGGCTACACACGGGAGTTTTGCTGCGAACCATACCGGAAAAAATCCGGGTGAGGTAATTAATCTTTTTGGCCTTCAACAAATTCTTTGGCCAGTGCATTGTGTGCAGGGCCGTACGGGTGCGGAGTTTGCGACAGATCTCGAAAAAGCTGCTATTGAAAAAGTATTCACCAAAGGAACCGACCCGGAAATAGACAGTTACAGCGGTTTTTTTGATAATGGCAGACGCAAAGCAACGGGCTTGGGTGATTACCTTTCGTCCCAGGGAGTAGAAACCGTTTATGTAGTAGGGCTGGCAACCGATTATTGTGTGAAATTCACCGCTTTAGATGCCCAAAGCTTGGGTTTTAAAACGGTTTTGATCGCAGATGCCTGCCGGGGTGTAAATCTTAGCCCGGATGATACCGAAAAGGCGATAGAAGAGATGAAAGCCGCCGGAGTAATCGTTATAACCAGTGACCAGGTCGAATAAAGCGTTATATTATTAGCCACCGCAAAATCATACACGTGGATATGGATGCGTTTTACGCCTCCGTGGAGCAAAGGGATAATCCCGAACTGCGTGGAAAGCCCGTTGCGGTAGGTGGGGCAGGGCCGCGTGGGGTGGTGGCTGCCTCCAGTTATGAAGCGCGAAAATTTGGCGTTCGGTCGGCGATGCCTTCCGTAACCGCTCGAAGGTTGTGCCCGGAACTGATATTTGTCCGGCCCCGATTTGAGCATTATCGCGTGGTCTCTCGGCAGATTCGGGAGATATTTTTTGAATACACCGATCTGGTCGAACCTTTATCGCTGGACGAAGCTTTTCTGGATGTTACCACCAACAAGAAAGGAATCGAATCTGCTACTAAAATCGCCCGTGAAATACGGGCGCGTATCCGGGAGAAAACCGGCCTTACAGCATCTGCCGGAATATCCATTAATAAGTTCCTTGCCAAAGTCGCCTCTGACATCAACAAACCTAATGGCCTGACACTCATCCCCCCGGATCGGGTAGAATCTTTTCTTGAAAAACTCCCGATCGAAAAATTTTTTGGCATAGGAAAGGTTACCGCAGCGAAGATGTACCGACTTGGTATTCACAATGGCGCAGACCTCAAAAAACGTTCGGAGTCGGAACTTGCGCATCGTTTTGGGAAAGCGGGGCGTCATTTTTACCGCATTGTCAGAGCCATTGACAACAGGGAGGTGAAACCCGACCGTCCGCGCAAATCGGTGGGAGCCGAAAATACTTTTTACGAAGATCTTACCACCGAGATAAGCATGCTGGCAGAACTCGAACCTCTCACCCGAAAAGTGACTTCCCATATTCAAAACGCAAATTCCGCTGCCAGAACCATTACCCTGAAAATCAAGTATTTTGATTTTGTGCAGACAACTCGCAGCCGTACCCTCGGCCACTACGTAAGCCGGTTTGAGGAAGTATATCCGGTCGTAAAAGAATTGTTGCACAAACCCGAATTCCCGGCGAAGCCGGTACGACTTTTGGGCGTCTCCGTCTCCAATCTGGATAATGAAGGCTACGAAGAAAACACGGGAGGTCAACTCACCCTGGAATTTTAGGGCATAAAATTGAAAACACGGCTTCTTAACTCATAAGGAAGAGACAAATCCCGTATCATGTCGCGAGGATCTACTACGAGGCTGGATATATGAATTCTTCGGCCACCCTTGAGATCCAAAGTGATAAAATCAATTTTAAAAGGAAATAATAGACTACGGTTCAACTGGCAGAAAGTAATCTGGCTACGGTGAAAAAGCAGATTCTGACTGATGCGGGGATTGGTGTATTTGATGTAGCCATGCTTAGTATCAATTTCGACGCGGGTTTGTTCTTCTTTGGAAAAAAAACTCAGGTAGAAAAATACATAAGGGAGATAAAGTATTGCCAGCAAAAAAACAATTCCAATAAAAAAATACGTTACGGGGTTTTCCTGCTGAAACAACCAACTGACAAAACCCATGGCAATAAGCCCGGAAATGACGATTGTGGCTACCTGAAAAGGCAGAATAGCCGTGCGTTTATCGGTTCTCAGAATGTCATAATAGGTTACGTGGGGTTCGATTTCAAAGCGGGCATTTGTCTTCGGATTTCCTGAAGTTAGGTTTGTAATTTGGCTAAACATTCTATACGATTATTTAATGCTTAAAAATATTCAGCGAATGGCTTTCTTCCCAATTGAACCCTTCTGTAAACTTACACTCATTTACCCCAGAATGAAGGCGCAGGGAAAAAAGTAGTACAACGTTAGAAAACCGAAGTTTCCCGCGTAATATCGCTGTCCCAGGCAATGCTGTTCAAAAACTATTCCCCGGAAAGCCGGGCTGGTTAGGTTTTTTGCGGAGTAGCGATTTACGCGGATGAAATGTAATATCACAGGGTTTATCAGAAGATATGAGGCGATGAACGGAATTATCGGCATTCGTTTAGGTGAATAGTATAACCTGACCGGCAGATAAATTTGAAAATTTTTACCTTTGGGAAAATTTTTATTAAGCCCGAAACTTATGGACAGAGAAATCCACAACGAGAACAGCAGAAACGAAATCCTGGAATGGATTTCATCTAATATACCGACCCGGATACTGGTGAAATTCGACGATGTGGAAATTCGCGATTTGGTGATTGAAAATATTCTTGCGGAGTCTCACACACTCTCCCATCTGGTGATTGATTTTTCCGAAACGCAGGTTACTTCTTTGTCCGAAACCTTAAAAGAAAAACTTTCCGGATTGATCGGGCAGACCTCTCCGGCAGAAACAATGATTCATGTCATAAACCTCGAATCCAGTTTTCCCGGTGAAATTCTGAGTGGAAATACCGCACTTTTTTCGTCTATAGGGGAAACTACCCTTACGGAAGGGGAACCCTTTCGCTGGATATTCTGGATAGACACGGATTCTCATCACCTTCTCCAAGCTAAGTACCCTTCGTTTCTTCAAAAATTTGAGAGAACCGTTTCCCTTATCGGGAAAACAAAACCGGAGCCGGAAAATTTGTATGAAAAACTGGAAAAACTAGCGGTTATCTATCGGCAAACCGACCTGTCACCCGAAGAAAAAGGGCCAAGTACCCTCGAAATTGCCCGGATATTTGGGCATTATCACAAATGGACTGAGGCAAAAACGTTTTTACAAGAGGTCATTTCATCAAATGAGTCTGAAAATGAAGACGCAGAAACGGCGGTTTATATATCCGAAGCATATAGCTTGCTGGGGGAATATCTATATGCCGAGCAAAATTATGCAGAGGCACTTACCCATCTGGAAAAGGCACAGGAAGGACTGACCGAGGAAGAAAATCCGTTGCTTTTTGGGAAAGTTTGGTATCAGTCGGGTTTGATTCATTTTCGGACAGGAAACTATCAGGAGGCGGGGGTCGCCTTCAGTCAGGCGGCCGCCGGGTATATCAACGCCGAAGATTATGCAACTGCCGGGCGGGTTTACAATGATTTTGCGGCTTTACAGGAAAAATTAGGCGATACTAAAAAGGCCCTGCGTGTATATAGAAAATCAGCAGAAATCTGGAAAGAGGCCAATAACCTCCTGGAAGTGGCAAAAGTTTATCAGCATATAGGAGCAATTAACCAAAACCAGCGCAACTGGAATGAGGCACTGGAGGTTTTCCGCGAGGCACTTGCTGCGGCTAAAGAAGTCGGGAATGAATTTATGGTAATCGCCCTGGAAGATTCTGTCGAGCAGATGGAGGAAAAAATAGCGGAAGATCAATCCGCTGAAAAAAAGAAGGGATTTTTCGGAAGATTATTTAAGGGGTAAACTACTGCCTGTTCTCCTGTTTTAGGGAAATGGCAGTTGAGGTATTCGGTTTTTTTCGCCCCCAGAAGCGCGGTTTTTTTATTTTATCCCAAAACCATTTCTTTCGCGACTTTTTTGCAGGCCGGAAGTTGATATATGGATAAAAGAGGAAAACCAGCACCAGTATAATAAAAAACAGTTCCGTTCTTCCTACCATAGTTTGCAATTCTATCCAAAAGTAAACAAAAAATTCTTTTAAAACATTCCCATCTCAAACCCCACGGTGACTTTCCCTGCATGGGCACCGTCTTAAGTCAATCAAAATAATTACAAAATCATGCAAAAATTATTAACCCTAGTTATTCTTTTACTGGTCGTGACCTTTAGCGGCTTTTCTCAGGATGCCGATACTACTTATTGGAAAAAAGGTGGCGTGGCTGCACTCAACATCACTAACTCCGGAATCAGCAACTACTGGCAGGCAGGGGGTATCAACTCTCGTTCGTTGGGCATCCGTGTCGGAACTTATGCCAACTATGAAAAGGAAAAAGCTTCGTGGCAAAATGACCTCGTAATTGCTTATGGTACGGTGCGTCAGGGTGGCAGCGGCAATAGCTTCATCAAAAATGACGACCGTTTTGAACTGATTTCCAAATACGGCTACCGCTTTAGTGATAAACTCCTGCTCAGTGGACTGGCGAGTTTTCGCACCCAGTTTTTTGAAGGGTTTACGTTTGACCCCAAACAACCCACGACCGTTCCTTCCGATACCGTTTCCAATTTTCTCGCTCCGGCATATCTGGAGTTTGGTTTGGGTTTTGATTATCGCCCGGCGGAAAATCTGAGTATTTATTATTCTCCTATCAACTCCAAAGTCACGATTGTTACTATCGAAGAGTATCGCCCTCTTTATATTCCACAGGCCGGCACCGATGAAAGCGTCCGATATGAAATTGGTTCTAAATTGGGGGTGAAATACAAAAATGAAATTGCCAAAAATATCCTTTTTCAGACCAACGCCAACTTCTTCCTGAACTATCTCGAAAACTTTGGCAATGTGGACGTAAACTGGGAGACACTGACCACTGCTAAGGTAAATAACTGGCTGGCAGTGAGTTTTGCGACCAATCTTATCTATGATGATGACATCAAGTTTAAGATTTTGGAAAATGGACAACCCACCGGCCAGCTTGGCCCCCGCACCCAGTTTCAGCATGTATTGGCGATTGGCCTGACGTATCAGTTTTTGAAGTAGTCTCAGACCTGCACGTTTGTCCTTTAAGTAAACACGAATGCTAAAACGAGGCTCCGGGAGATAATCATTCAGCAACTTTCTTCGTAAATTGTACAGTAACGACAAATACAAACAAGGTCATGAAGAAAAGCATTAAAAATATCATAGGAGCATTATTGCTGCTTGCCACTTTAGCCGGGGGCGCAGTGATGATTACACAGCTTATAAAAACCACTCCTTCCGAAACGGTTTCTATACAAGCGGTGGACATGGAAAACAGCATCTCGGTACTTCCTTAACACGGGAAAGTAGTCCATTCGTCGGCAAAGCCGACTTAGTATATATCTTTTCTGGTTAGTTAATGTCCAATGCCATTCCTTCGGGAGTGGCATTGTTTTATTTTTATAACACGATGCAGCGTTTTTTCAGGGCTGTCCGTTGTAAGTTTGTACTCATCCAAAAAGGACCGTGGAATGGCGAAGCCTTACCAGGCATTGATTAAAGGTTGTGTCAATCAGAAACCTGCCGCACAGCGCGAACTGTATGAGCAGTTTGCATCCTCTATGCTTGCGGTATGTTATCGGTATGCACGCGACAAAGACGACGCGGAGGACATCCTTCAGGAGGGGTTTGTAAAGGTTTTTCAGAAAATAGGAAAGTTTGATGATCGGGGGTCGCTGGAGGGTTGGATTCGAAAAATTATGGTCAATACGGCGATTGATCACTTGCGTAAGCAGAAATACCAAAACCACCAGACGGAACTTAATGAAGGTATAACGGAGGAAGTATCCGCCGATATACTCGACCACATGGAACTGGAGTTTCTGTTTAAGGTCATTCAACAATTACCCACAGGCTACCGCCTGGTATTTAACCTCTACGCCGTAGAGGGATACTCTCACAAAGAAATCGCAGACGAACTGGGGATTACCGAAAGTACTTCCCGCTCTCAGTACACCCGTGCAAAGGCCATGCTGAGACAACAGATCGGAGAAATTTATATGGAAAAAAATATATACAAAGATGTCATCTGAACAGTTTGAGCGGAAACTAAGTGCGCGTTTTGCCGAAGCTCAGGTCTCCCCCCGACCGGAGGTATGGCAAAATATCGAAAAACAACTCGCCGGATCGAAACCCCGACGAGGGGGATTTTTTTGGTGGTTCGGGGACGGGGTATTTGCCGCCACACTTTTGTGGGCTTTGCTGCTCCCCGGAGCCGATAAAGGGGCTGGTTTTACCTTTGTAGAGACAGCCTGTGAACCGGCTTTAGAGAAGGAGATAACGCTGGCTGCTCCTACCTCCCTGATAACGCAACCGGCGGTGGAATCTTTTTCCCTGCAACCGAGTCCCCGCGAAATAACGCAAGCGCTAGAGCCGCAAACAGTACAATTACCCCCTCAGTCCCCTGAGCCTATAGCCACGCGGATAATCGTACCCTCTGTCGAAGAATCTAAGATCAGCGGAGAAATAAAAATCAACGAACTTCCCTCGCTTCATTATCTGCTTTTGCCGGAGGTGAAAAATGCCGATGTCTCATCCGCATCTCTCCCTGGCCTGAAAATCAAACGGTGGGCTTTTTATACCAAAATTTCTCCGGAATGGGCCTTTGATATGACACCGCCCGCGCTGGCCTTAGTTTCTTCGGATCAGAGTTCTCAGAAAAGCTTCGATTACAGTAGTGTAGAATCTTCTTTCCTCTCATCGGGAAACCAAAGTTCTCCCGGTGAAATCCTTTCGGTGCGTTTTCCCCGCGCCCAACTCCATGTCTCAGCAGGAGCAGAATATTTTCTCTCCCCCAAACTGAGCGTTCAGGCCGGGTTAGGGTATTCTGTGTCAGAATACGGTATCTTTCAGCGGGGTTCCTTAAATTCAAGCGTGGCCGATCAACTGGCCAACAACCCCAGTGGGCAATTGGTGATCACTCGTTCATCTTTCGATTTCCAGCCCGATGAGATTTTTCGGATTGAACAAATCGAACTTCCCGTCGGAGTCAATTATTACCTTCGCAGAGGGCGGTCTTCGCTGGTTTTATCTGCCGGGATTTCCTTCAACCGCCTTGTTTCCCGACGCACATCCTCTTTTGAGGGAAATGCAGCGGATATAACCCAGAATTTTGGAAGAAATACGTTGTTCACTCTGCCAACCCCCGATTCCGAACTTCTTGTCTATCGCAAGTACCATGTATATGCGAGCGGAGGAGCCGTGTATCAGTATCAGCTTCGTCCGGGTTTGGCCTTTTTCACCGGACCGCAAGTAAAATATCAGCTTTCGGATGTTTTTGCGGGATCAGCCGCGGTAGATCAATTACCTTATCGGCTGGGCTGGCAGGTGGGATTTAAGTTTTTTCCGGGAAGGTGAAAGGAAGTGAATGAAATATAGCCGAATGATTTTACATTTGCGCAGGAATACCTAACTTTGAAAGCCCAAATTAAAATCATACAGAATATACATGGCTGAAATAATCAAGATGCCCCGGTTGAGCGATACCATGACAGAAGGTGTCATCGCTGCCTGGCATAAAAAAGTAGGAGATAAAGTTTCCAACGGAGATCTGCTGGCAGAGGTGGAAACGGATAAAGCTACCATGGATCTTGAATCCTTTTTCGATGGTTTTGTGTTGCATATTGGAGTAGAAGAAGGGAATGGAATTCCGGTGGGAGCATTGCTGGCGATCATCGGACAAAAAGGAGAAGATGTTGCTTCCCTTGTCGCCAATTTTAAAGCAAGTTCTCCGGAAGAAGCTCCTTCTCCGGTTGCCGAATCCCGACCAGAAACGCCTGCGGCCCCTATAGTTCCGACTACACAGCCGGAAACGGTTCCCGTCGTACAGCCGGTGGCTGCTCCGATTGTGCCCGTTGTCTCGGAAGATACACGGGTAAAGGCTTCTCCTCTCGCCAAAGTTATGGCTAAGGACAAAGGCATAGACCTTTCGCTTGTGGCCGGTACCGGTGATAATGGCCGGATCGTAAAAAAAGATATTGAAAACTTTAAAGCACCTGCTCTGCCCGTCGTTGACGGTGGCGCTGCACCGATGATTACAACGGTGGTGGCGGGTGTCGAAAAATATGAAGAGGTAAGGGTTTCGCAAATGCGCAAAACCATTGCCCGCCGCCTAAGTGAGAGCAAATTTTCCGCTCCGCACTTTTACCTTACAATGGAAATCAATATGGATAAATCCGTAGAAGCTCGCAAAGGGCTGAACGAGGTTTCTTCGGTAAAAATTTCCTTTAATGACATGGTAATTAAAGCCGCCGCTACGGCTTTGAGGCAACATCCCAAAGTAAACGCCGCCTGGCTGGGTGAAAAAATCCGTTACAACCAGCACATTCATATCGGTATGGCGGTCGCGGTGGAAGAAGGACTCCTCGTGCCGGTTATTCGCTTTGCCGATTCCAAAGGACTGGCAGCGATAGCCACAGAGTCCCGCCAACTCGCCACAATGGCCCGCGAACGAAAACTTCAACCTCAGGACTGGGAAGGAAATACCTTCACCGTGTCCAACCTGGGGATGTATGGGATTGAAGATTTTACTGCCATCATCAACCCGCCAGATGCCTGTATCCTCGCTATCGGTGGTATTATTCAGAAACCCATTGTCAAAGACGGGCAAATCGTCGTGGGCAATATGATGAAGGTTACGCTCTCCTGCGACCACCGTGTCGTGGATGGTGCTACCGGTTCCGAATTCCTCGTAACACTCAAAAAATACCTCGAAGATCCGGTAAGGATGCTGATTTGAGATGTAGGTTTTTATAGGTAAAAAACGAGATTTACCGCTTCTTCCTGTGTTTTTTTGTGATAAATTCACAGACGGTTGCGGTAAATCAATGTTCTTTTCCATGAAAATCTTTGTATTCATCATTTTCGGAGTTTTTGCTTCTGCCCTTCAATCTCAGGTAGTTCCCGATTCGCTTACGGCGGACTGGCCTTCGACGGGTTTTCCCGGGGAAATTCCTCAGATAGGAAGAGTCTTTTCCATTACCGATTTCAACTCCGGTGAAAACGTAACAGAGGACTGGGACAAAATCTTTTTGCGTGCTTTAGAAAGTCTCGAAGGACGCATGGGGGTTATATGGTTTCCTCCGGGTGAATATAAGTTTCACTCCACTCTTGTACTCCCGGACAGTTGTATCCTGCGCGGTGCGGGGGCGGACTCTACTCATCTGATTTTCGATCTGGGAGGAGCCGCCGGCGACGGTATTTTTATTGGCAATCGCAACCAGCCGGATTTTGATTCCATACCTTCTCTCTGCAAAAAAGGAACCCCGGAAATCGCCGGTATATTTCTTCCTCAATACCTTCCGGGAACATATATTGAAATACGTCAAAAAAATGGATCGTGGGACACGAAACCCGCAGCCTGGGCGCAAAATTGTACTGGCCAGTTTGCTCGCATTGCGGGAGTCAATGATTCTGCCCTGATTTTGGATCAGGTTCTCCGAACCGATTTTTTACCCGAATTATACCCCCAAATCCGCCCGATAAACCCCCGCCATTTTGTGGGTATTGAATGCCTTTCCATTACCCGTAATGACACGCCGGAAGTTGCTCCTTTATACAATATTCACTTCAACTATGCCAACCGGTGCTGGGTCAGAGGGGTAGAGAGCCGAAGGAGTATCGGCAGTCATATTATGGTGGATGCCAGTGCCGAAATTGAAATTACCGGCAGCTATTTCCACGAATCCGTCGCTTATGACGGCTCGGGAACTCACGGGTATGGCATAACCCTGATTCAGCATGCCAGCCAGGTACTCGTGGAGGATAATATTTTCCGCCACCTCCGCCATGCTATGATGGTCAAACAAGGAGCCAATGGAAATGTATTTGCCTACAACTATTCCACCGATCCTTATCGTACCGAATTTCCCAATGATCTCACCGGCGATATTTCGGTGCATGGCCATTTTCCTTATTCCAACCTTTTTGAAGGAAATATTGTCGCCAATATCATCACTGACCACTACTGGGGTGCTGCCGGTCCCGGCAATATGTTCTTCCGCAACCGGGCAGAATTGTACGGAATCAGTCTGATAAATCTCGACGGCAGTAACATTATTACCAATGAGCAGATACTCGTAGGAAACGAAACCACGAATTTTGGCCCATTTATGGGCAATTTTCTCGTAGGCCGGAGCGGACATTTTCTGTCGGGAAATCATATCAAAGGACTAATACAGCCGACCGGTACTGAAGAACTAAATGATACTTCTTATTATCGGTGGGATTTGTCCGGAACAGACCCGCTTATCGGATTGCCCAACGCTTTGGGACAAGGTACAAATGCCGCTGCCCGGCGATTTCAGGAAGGGAAAAACCTCACCGTATGTGCGGAAAATAACCCCAATCCGGCGACAGCACTCGATCCGAAATTATATGAAGATTTTTTTCTGGAAAATGTATTCCCTAACCCGTTTTCCTCAATACTGACCCTTGAAATCCGGGTAGAAAAAACTTCCCAGCTTCGCATCCGTCTGACTACCGTTTCCGGAAAATTGATAAAAGAAAAGATATTAATGACAACTCCCGGTAAACACCAGATCAGGGTCGAGACAGATCCAGGTTTACCGGGAGGAATTTATGTGCTGGAAGTAGTTTTCGGCGAACAGCGATTCGTCCGGAAACTAGTGAACCACCTGTAATTTTTGTATAAATCGTTTTCCTTCACTTTCCACCGAAAGAATATAAAGACCCGCAGGCAAGGAACTCATATCCACCGAAAGACGATGAGCACGGGTAGATGTCTGCCGTAATTGTTTGCCATTCATATCAAAAACCGAAGCGGTGAAAGCATGATTTTTTTCCATTTCAACGGTTACGATGCCGGATGTAGGGTTGGGGTAAACAAGGACACCCTGATTGTATAGATTCGCAAGACCCGTGCTTTCCAACTGATAGACCACAATCTGCGCGGGGAGCGGGTTTATCGGAATCACCTGACCGGTGGCATTTATCACACGGAAATCGGTAATTTCAAGAGTCAGGTTTTCATATAGATTACTTTTCCCGGAAATATCGTCCACCATTACAATGCTAAGCACGGCGATTTGGCCAAATCCACTTGCGGAGATATGATCGTTGCGGGTAAGAGCCACATCTATTTTTCCATTAGCAAAAAAGTCCTTTTGTAAACCGATCAAACTGGTTCCGGGCATACCCAGCCAACCATTGCTATAACTGATTTTGGCAGAAGCCGAATCCACCAGGGTATTGTCATACAAGATGGAAAAAGCAATTCCATAAATGCTGTCTGCCGGGATACTATCCACACCCAGATAGATAGGCAGAAACAAGGTATCACCAACAAGCGCGGAATCAATTTGGGGCAGGATAAGCAGCGGCGGATCGCCGGGGCCTCCGCGTTCACCCCCTTCGGTTTTGTTGTGGGTGAGACCGTAGTTGAGCGAAATCGCAAGTGTATCGTCATCGTTGATGACGCCATTTCCGTCGGTATCGGAGTGGTTGTAATTTACCCCGCTCGGCAGGGTATCGTTCCACAGGCTGGCCAGTTGCCCTTCCCAGTTTAATGAAGCATTGGAACGCGCCGGCCCTGTCGTCGCATAGGAAAGACCAATGGCCAATAAGTCAAAATTATCTGCCACTCCATCATAATCCGCATCCCCCGGCCATACACAATCATCTTTTACGATAATCGCCGCCGTAGTAGTCTCCGTACAATTTCCATCATCGGTAACTAGCGTAATGATTTTTACTCCCGAAGTTGCCCAAACCAATTCGTAAGGCCCTGCTCCCGAACCCGATAAAACGGTTCCCCCGTTGAAGTCCCAGGAATAGGTAAAAGACGGTCCCGCAGGTACAATCGCCTGAACCAGCGCTGTATCATTGTTGCATACCGAGTCGGTTAAAGAAAAAGCAATATTATGATCGCAATTGTCCACGTCAATGACGAAGGTATATTCGCCCAGATTCGCAACATAACATACTGTATCCCACAGACTTACTGTAAAACTATATCGTCCCGGAGCAGAAGGTGTCCATGCCAGTAATCCCTGCGGGGCAAGCCCCGAGATCGTATCGGTAATCGCAGCATTAGTAGCGTCAGTAAATGTCGCACCGGGCAACGAACCACTCCAGGTCATTTCGATAAAGTCGCCCGTGTTGAGGTCAAACCCGTCAATACGAAACTGCATGGGAGAGTTGACGAAAGCCTGAAGAACATAATCACCGATGTAAGAACACCCGACAGGCGTGGGAGCGGTGGCTCCCAAAGCCGGAACATAAGGGAATACATTGGGAGCGGTGGCGGAGGGAAAAACCGTGACACTCAAGTCGTGCTGATAAGTTCCCAAAAGCGAACCGTTGCGATATTCAGCTATGGTATAACAAAATACATATTCTCCCAGAAACGCCGTAGAAACCGGTGTAAAACTTACATCACCCGTTACAGAGTCCAGCGATACATTCCAGCCGGCTCCGAGAGGTTGGGAGGGCGAATAAGAAATATTGTAAGGAATCGCATTGCCTCCGGCTTCCGTACAGGCAGAAAGAAAATAATAAAGGGAGTCACCTTCTGCATCTGTAGCTGCCAGACTGATATGTGCCGGTTGACCAGCCTGGAGAAAAATCGGAGAGGGGTCTATAAAATCCGGCGACTCATTGCAGGAACCGGGGTTTTTGATCGTAGAAGTTACGGCCAACCCATAAAGATTGGCGTTGTTGAGCGTTAAAATCGTACCGCTGCGGCAGCAATGGCTGTAACTAAGGGTGAAAGCCGTGCATGATCCCGAACTACAAAAATTGTAGTCGCGGTAAAACTGAACTTCGACCACACCGGGGTATATCGGATTGGGGCTACTGCCACAAGAGTTGAGCGCGACCATGCCCGGACAAAGCGGGGTGACATCTGTCTGAGCAACAAATTGCCACGGATTAGCAGCCGAAGGTGCCGTACAACCCCCTGTCCCGGTAATAGAAAACGTACCACTGATTGTGGAAGGGGGGGAAACAATAAGCCCCGCGCAGTCAAAATACTCGGTAACGAATATCCTGTAACTACAACCGGAGGTGCATTCATACGTGATATTGGCTCCTTTTATATGTGATCCCTTTACATTCAAAAAGGACACGATCATAAGAAACAATAAACATCCACGGGTCAGGTAAACAAATTTCATGGTAAAAAAATTGAAGCGGTGTATAGCCGGTTGGTGATAAATTCAGGATACAAAATGTAGAGATCATTTACGTTCGACAAGAACTTTATGTGGATATTCTGAACTTATTTTAAAATAAAAATATATTTATAAATTTGAAAATGAGCATTTTATATTTTTTTTTCTGAATTTTATTTTTTGAAATCAGAGAAAAAAATGCCTAAAAAAGAAATAAAATCGGCACGACTCATTCAGATGCTGCGGGCTTTGACCGAAAAGGAGTTTCGCGATTTTCGGGTCTTTGTAAAGTCACCCTGGTTTAACCGGAATGAACGCCTGATTAACCTCACCGAATACCTATACCCGGCATGGCCCGACTTTGATAAAAAGACCCTCGAAAGGGAAAAAATTTTTGCCGTACTCTATGGCGACCAAACGCCCTGCCAGGAGCAGCAAGTCTATGACCATTTTTCTTTTCTGATCCGGTTATTGGAAACCTTTTTCGTTCAGCAATCCCTCGATACAGATACTGCGGAATATCAGCGGCTGTTATTGAGTGCATTTTCGGCAAAAAACCTTGAAAATCACTTTGACCGGTATTACTCCAAAGTAGAGCAGGAGTGGGAGAAAAACCCTTTTCAGGGAACCGATTTTTTTCTGGAAAAATACCGTATTCAGCGGGAAGCTGTGATACAGTTTGGCAAACAACAAAAGCGCGAAACAGATCAACATTTACCCCATCTTTTCCGCTCATTGGATCAATTTTACCTCTCCTCCCGGCTGCGGTTTACCTGTGAATGGCTAAACCGGGCGAATATTCTCCATACAGAACCCGTCGAATCGGTCATCCTTCCGCTGCGGTCTTTGCTGAATGTTATGCCCTTAGAATTCTTGGAAAACCCCTCGATCAAAGGCTATTATCGGGTATTTCAGATACTGACCGGTGAAACCCCGAGTGAAAACTATCCCAAACTGGTACAACTTCTCAAAGAACATTCAGACCAGATTCCCCGCGAAGAAATCAATGAACTGTATGCCCATGCCCAGAATTTTTGTATCAAAATGATCAATCAGGGGCAGGCAGATTACCATTCACATCTTTTCCAGTTGTTTCAGGATCTTCTGGATCAGAACCTGCTGATTGAAAACGGGCATTTGGATCATCGGAAATACAAAAATATCGTTACGGTCGGATTGCGAATGAGAGCCTTTGACTGGGTATGGAATTTTTTGCATGAATACCGGGAAAAATTATCCCCTGAATACCGGGAAAATGTATTTACCTACAACCTTGCTGCCTGGCATTACGAACTCCAGCAATATCATCAGGCGTTACCTTTGCTCAACCAGGTAAGTTTTACCGATGTCTATTATCACCTCAGCGCAAAAGCTATGATGCTGAAAATTTATTTTGAGATGGAAGAAGACCTCGCCTTCGAATCCCTTCTCGATACTTTTCGCATATTTCTTAACCGGAACCGCACCATTTCCGCTTATCAGCGGACGGTTCACAAAAACATGATCCGGTTTGCCCAAAAGGCTTATCGCCTTCGCAATAAGCAGGGGATACTTTCGGCAGAAACACTTACCCAAGAAACCGAAAACCTCCGGGCAGAAATAAACTCCGTCCGCGAAGTCGCCAATATCAACTGGCTGGTAGGGGAGATCGCGAAGATGGGGGGAGGGAAATTTTAGTTTACGGCCAGGATATTATGCGGGGTTGGTTTTGCCGCGGAACCTTTTGAAAAGTTGTTGAGAGGATAAAATATTTGCATATTTACTGCTATTGCAGTAAAGAGACATTCACAAGATGCTTGGTCAATCATGGGCGAACATTATTGACCATTCAAATAACCCGTATGCTACAAAAAAACTTCAACCAAATATGGGATCAGTTGCGAGCAAAAAAGAGTGGACTGACCGATTTTTTGGAGAATATTACGATCCGAAATTTTCGGGGTATAGCCGAATTATCCGTCAATTTTGATTTTCCCGTGGCGGTCATTGCAGGAGCAAATGCCACGGGGAAAACAACGGTTTTGCTGGGTTGCGGTTGTGCGTACAGGATTTCGGGTGATAAGGGTGCAAAACGTTCGTTTTCCCCGACCAAACTTTTCCCCAACCTACACCTTCGTAAAAACCCTGAATATTCGGATAAACAGGGCAGTCCCGAGTTTGAATTTTATTATATCAGTAAAAAACGCAGAGCTTCCATGCGTTGGGCAAAAGGCGCTTCCTGGTCAAAAAGTTATATGGGCCAGCAAGGTGCTTCTCAGCCGGAAAGACTGGTTTATTTACGCACATTGGCGAACCTCACCAGCCCTTCTGAAGTCAGAAGCGTTTTACAAATCGGGCAAAAAGAAGCCTATGAAGTGCGAACAATTACCTCCGATTTAATTGCCTTTGCGCAAAGAGTTTTGCCTCACCGGTATGATGAATTGATAGAGGTAAAGGCAAAAACTAAAAATCTTCTTTATGCTCGTAGAAATAGTAAAGGAGAGAACCAATATTCGGAGTTTCACATGTCTGCTGGCGAAAGAGCTTTGTTGCATATTTCTAAAGAAATTTCGCAACTAAAGAATGCGCTCATTTTAATTGATGAAGTAGAGGCGGGCCTGCATCCTTATACACAACAACAATTTATGCTAGAGCTTCAAAGGCTGGCACTTCGCAACGATCTGCAAATTGTTGTGACTACTCATAGTCCGGTTATTTTGGAATGTGTGCCCGTCGAAGGGCGTATTTTTCTGGAGCGCACCGATGATAATGTAGTCGTAAAACCTGCTTATCGAGACATTATTCAAAAAGCTTTTTATGGTCAGTCTCTTGAAAAATTGTCTTTGTTGTGTGAGGATGACGTTGCGGAAAGTTTTTTAATGGGTGTATTGGATGTATTAAACCCCCGATTAGGTTTATTACACAATGATGTGGTGGTTGGGCGTGATACCGGGAAAGAACAGTTTTCCCAACATATTGAAGCTATTGGTAAATTTCAGCAGTTAGATAGTTTTGTATTTGTCCTTGATGGTGATGCTAAATCGCTAGAAACCAGCCTAAAAACTACTGCTCAACGTTTTGGCACAAATATACAGCCATTATTTCTTCCCGGGGTAGTTCCTGAGGCTTGGGCGTGGGATATCCTGCGTGAATATCACAACGATTATGCTTCATTGATTGGTTTACAACCCTCCGATTTACTCCGTCAACTAGATAAAACTAACCAAGCTTTTGACAATGCCGCAGATAAAGCCACCTCGGTGGTTAAAAACAAATTTTTCGCATTTTGCGAAACCATTCGCACCGGGCATTTGGAGCTTATGCGCAAAATCGCTAAACGCGAGTCGGAGCGGCAGCAAGGCGATATAAAAATATTTGTGGATGACCTCGAAATCCAGGTTCGCACTTGGCAGGCAAGAAAATAACCCCATAATTCAATTCAGCCGGAGGCAATCATTTGACTAAAAGATTTATTTTTCAGGTGGATTTGTTTTTTCTGGCAAATTCCCTAATTTCATCCGAGATTGGAATAATTGATAAAGAAGGGTCCACAAGGTTTTCCATTTTCCGGAACGATAACCCTTATACTGTTTTGTTATCACCTGGTCCCATACTTCTGCCTGCTCTCTTTTTAAGTGTTTTAATACTCCTGCCTTGTCTGTCAGTTTCGCAGACATCGGCTCCCCTTGACTCGATTTTTCAACTTCAAAACCGGCTGCCATCGGCAGATTTTATTCATACACTCAACGAACAGGCCGATGTCTATCTGAACAGCGACCCGGTTGCTGCACAAAAACTCGCAAGGGAAGCCTTCACGCTTGCCAAAAAAGAAAAACTTGCGGCAGAACAAATGGAGGCTCTAAGAATCATTGGAACCTTGTTTTTTTACGAGGGGGTACGCGACTCTGCCCGGAATTATTTTTTTGCCGCACTTGAATTTTCAGATCAAAACTCCGATCCGGTTAACCTTGCTCTGATCCGGACAGCAATCGCGGCCTGTTATCAGCTTGATTTGAACTATGAGGCGGCTTTGCAGGAGTACGAAAAAATCCTCGAACTGGGGGTTTCGGAGGCGCGAGAACCCCTTATGCTTCGCAATATCTACCACAACCTCGCGTATGTGCATAAAGAGCGGGGAAGTTATCAGCAGGCCATTTCCTGGTTTGAAAAATCGCTGAATATTTCGATTCAGGCAAAAGATTCTTTTCCCATGATCTCCTCCGGAAATCTATTGGGGGATACTTACCGGGAAATGAAAAAGTACAAAGAAGCTATGCTGCATCTCCGGCAGGCACTCTATCTGGCCAATACCCTAAAAACAGACCATGATCGGGTTTATATTTTGAATAATATAGGTTCTGTTTTTCTCGATCAGGCGATCTATGACAGTGCTGCATCTTACTTTGAAGAGGGATTAATCCTTGCTCAAAAAACCGAAAATCTGCTGGGAAGCGCTGGTATTAACTATAACCTCGGCCGTATTGCACAGGGAAAAGGTAAGTATGAAGAGGCTCTGGTCTTTTTTCGTTTGTCGCTGGAAATTGCGAAAAAAAATCAGTTGTCTGACCGGATATTGTTCAGTCTCAAAGAATTACATCATACACTTGCTTTGATGGATAATTTTTCGGAAGCCTACAAAGTTCAGGAGGAGTATGTGCAACTAAAAGACAGCCTGGCAGAAGTAGAAGGGCGGGAAAAACTTGCATGGCTGGAAACAAAATTTAAAATCCGGGAAAAAGACCACGAAAAAGCTGCACTTGTGCAAGAAAACCGGCTTCAATTGGCGATGCTCTTTAGTTCTTTGATGGCATTGGGGTTAATGATTATTCTGGCGGGTGTATTGGTAAATCGTTACAATTCCAAACTCAAAACGAATCAATTACTCGAAAGCCAGAACCACATGATCTTGGAACAGAGTGAGTCCATCGCCCAGAAAAACTTCCGGATGGAGAAATCTCTTCACGAGTTGAATGAATTTGCTTACATTGTTTCCCATAACCTGCGGGAACCTCTTCGGCGAATCGGCAGCTATGTTTCTCTTCTGGACATACGCTACCGAGGAGCATTACCTGAGGATGCTCGGGAATTTATCACTTATGCGGTACAGGGGGTGCGCGATTTGAAAGAAATGTTGGATGATTTACTGAATTATGTAGTCATTGAAATAGAGGATTACGAGATCAGTAAGGTAAACATGGCGGATATTTTGCAAAAGGCCATAACAAAACTTTCCCCTGATATATCAAAGGCTGGAGCAACCGTCATTTCGGCATCACCGCTTCCCTTTTTTACATCGAATACCCATTTGTTGGAAATGCTTTTTTATCACCTCATCGAAAATTCCCTGAAATTCCGGGGGGAAAATAATCCGCAAATAGACATCTCAGTTAAGCCGAAGGAAAACGGTTATATATTTTCTCTCAAAGATAATGGGGTAGGTATAGATGAGATGAGTATCCCTAAAGTATTTTCGTTGTTTTATAAAGGTAGCACTACGTCGCAGTATTCCGGTACAGGTATCGGCCTGGCCATCTGCAAAAAAATTGTAAACCTTCATCACGGTGAAATCTGGGCAGAATCCATGATCGGCAAGGGTACTACCATTCATTTTACTTTGTATCCGCGCTGAGTGTTGGTTAATATACTTCGATTTCAAAAACGGAAGCGCGATTATGCCCGCTTTCGCCCCAGGAAGCGGTAAGGATGTATTTTCCGTCGGGAGAAAAAGCAGCGGATCGCACCGTTCCCGGATGCCGGATATTGAGTACAATCTCTCGAGTGTCCAGGTTAAAGACGCGTACCCGGTTATCAAAAGAAGTCGTAAGCAGGTATTTTCCATTGGGCGAAAACGTTACCCCTGAAACCCAGTCTTCAAACGTATCGAGTTGTAATACAAGTTTTGCCTTGCTTCCGCTCATCTCATAGATCTTGGCTAGTTTGTTTCGGGTACCTAAGGCAAGAAACCGGCCATCGGGTGAGAATGCGGCGGTCAGGACTTCACCAATTCTTCCGGGTAATGTTCCGGCTGACAAGCCGCTTTTCCAATTCCAGAGCCTCACGGATTCATCTTCTCCGCCACTTACGAGCATCCTTCCATCAGGAGAAAAACTTAAGGCAAGGATCGCTCCGTTTGTATGTCCGGTAAGGGTGGTTGTCAGCTTTCCCGTGGTTACTTCGTAAATCCGTATCGCCTGGTCGGCGGCTCCGGCGGCGACAAATCGGCTGTCAGCCGAAAAGGCCACGGACCAGATTCCGCCCCTTGCGTCTTCGAGCGTTCGCAACAATTCCCAGGCTCCGGGCGCGGACTGATGCCAGATTTTGAGCGAGCGATTTTCCGAACCGGTTGCCAGGAACCGGCTATCGGGAGAAACCGCTGCCGTATGGAGGGTGCCTCCATGAGAAAGTACCGAAATGACCTTATTGCCTTGTGTGTTCCAGACGCGGGCAGAACCATCTGCCGATGCCGTGACGAGATAACTTCCGTTGGGGGCGTATAACGAAACATTAATCGGTCCTTCATGGCCGGTAAGTCTTGCGGTCAGTTTTGCCTCCCATTTTTCCGTGGGGCATTTTCCTTCTGCTAAAGAAGAGGGGACACAATTTCCTTCCCGGTCAATGGTGAACTTCTTTTCATATCTTTTGACCCAGGCGCGATTTTCTTTTGTGAAATTTTCGGCGTATTGAAACCGCATACCATTGAGCATGACGTTTCCGCGTTTGTCTATGTATTGATATTTCCCGTTTTGGAAAACCACAGCCCAGGGTTCCTGGCTGGAAGGTAATCCTTCCTCATTTTCAAAGACGATCGGACTTTCATAATCAAAGGGTACGACCGTTTTTCCCTGAAGGTCAACGACCCCCCACTTTCCCACTGATTTGACGGTTGCCCTGCCGTTGATAAAATCCCGCGCATTGTCGTAGCGAAAAGGAATCACGGTTTCGAGGTTTTTGTTGATAAATCCCCATTGGTGATTAAAACGGACGGCAGCCCTGCCTTCTGAAAAAGGGCGGGCGTCCTGATATTTTATCCCCTTCAGATTTGCTGCTGTATCAATAAACCCGTATTTACCCTGATATTCCACCAATGCCAGCCCTTCAATAAAGTCGGTGATGTATTTGAGTTGTGGAGGAAATTCCGGACGGCTATTCGCGGAATCCACAATCAGGGTCATTTCCGGCAAAGAATCCCTTGTTTTTCCTTCAATGGCAGAAATCAATAGTTGTATTCGGTCTTTGATCAGGGCATTTTCCGAATATTGATTGACGGAATCCAGTACAGAAACAAAGTCTTTTTTATCTTCAAAATAGTCAGGGGAAAGCGAAAGCAAATCGTCCACGCGGTTAAAAGAAAGGTTCAGGCTATTTTGTTGATTGGCTCCGGATGAGCTTAGCCCTTTCTGAAGCAGTAAAATCGCTTCGGCATAAAGCGCATCGGTATGAGTACTGTCGGCTTTTACGGCATCGCGAAACTGTTCTTCGGCGGCCTCCGTACGCTGGGTGCGGTAATAAATAATTCCCTGATTGTATTCGGCTTCACTGCGTACCTGTGCGAGTAGTTTTTGGGATTGGGGAGGCACGAGGTTATCCTGTTGAAGATCAGCCGCTTTTTCACTGAGTCGGCCAAATTCTTCTCGCGCCTCTTCGGTATTTCCTTCTTCCCAGGTAAGGTAAGTAAGATTGAAGTCGGGAGTCAGGTAGTCTCTGCGGTTGGCTTCTTTTTTCAGAATGAGGGACATCTGGTAATTTTCGCGAGCAGCGGCAAAGTTCAGGCTGTCGAAATACGCATTGCCCACATAGGTATGAAACCGCATCCGGGAGGAACTGTTTTCCAGAAAATATCGTTCCCCGGAAAAGGTATGTACCCGATCGAGCCGGGAAGGGTCAAGGGAAAGTATAATCAGCATCACCGTTGCAAGGGCGGTTGTGGCTCTTACCCAGGTGCGCAACCCCAATGCCGGGATGCCCTGGCGGAAAAGCCAATCGCTGATTTTGCCGGGGAGCGAAAATTTTAAGGTGGCTTCCGGCAGGGATTTCAGGGAGCGAATAACCGTTTTGTCCCGGATTTCGTGATTCAAGCTGTAGGTTTGTGCCTGTTGAATCATGCGAAGATTGCTTACAAGGGAAGGTTTTAACTCCGCCTCCTGAATCGCAATGTTCAACTGATGTTCGGCTTCTGCATAAGAGCCTGTAGGCGGCGGGTTTTCCCGCAGAATACGCACCAGAGTCTGCCGGACAATCACTTGTTCCCTCGGCTGAAGCCTTGCGATAAGTTTTTCGCGGAGGTCATCCGATATTTCTCCTTCTCGAAACCAGATCAGGCTGACGAGTTTGTAGAGCGTTTGAGGATTGACGATGGCGACTTTATAGGCATCCGAAATCGCTTCTCCGATTGCAAGAGTAAGATCCCATGAAAGGTTGGGATACACGGCACAGGCACATAACCAGGTAAAGCTGTATTTTCCTCCGTGGGCTTCGTAGGACTCGTCCCGCCCGGAGTAATAGGTGTCAAAATATATTTCCAGTTCATGCAGCAGTTCGGGTGATTCCGGGTCGGGAGGTATAGGGTAATGGTTTTGCTCAATCCAATAACGCAGGGGCGGGGGCTGGTTTTGATTGAAAATATCCACAATTACGCCTAAAGCTTCGGTTGTAGCAGGTAAAAAAATAAAATTGCGGGACAGTTCGACTTCCCGATGTCCCCAACTCAGCGGGCATTTGGGGGAAACCAAGGCTACCTGCTTCCACTTTTTCAACAAAACCGTCCAGTCTGCCAGCCGATCCGTGACGGGATCAAAAAAAGGTTCAGAATATCCGATGACAATCACTCGGTTGTCTGGAAACCTGCGATACAATTCCTCCAGAAAAATCTCGTCCACATAACGCTCTTTCCAGCAAAGGCGAGGATCCTGTTCATAAAAATATCGTTCGATATAGATGTCCTGTTGCGCCAACTCGAGCATCAATTGATCAAACAACATGGCCTGGTGATCCCGCGCACTGTGTTTTTCGATCAAAACGAGGTATTCAGGGGGGCGTGAGCGGGGGTCAAATTCGGGGGAGGGAAACCCGCCTTTTTCCACTGTACGGGAAATACTTTTATCCACGTTGAGGTCTTTTGTTTCGCCGGGTTCGCGTTCTCGAAGGCGGCGACTGGCCTCAAAAAATTTTTGTTCGGTATATAAATGAAATCCCTGCCGGGAAGTATGAATGGTCCATACATAGGGAGGCATTTTGCCCCTTTCTTTGAGCAGGAAAAGTTTTTTCCGGTTATACCAGTAGGATTCATAAAAGAAAAAAGCGGTGATAATGGCCACAACCAGCAGCATTTTCAGCAGGGGGCCATACTGCTGATAGAGTCCTGCTCGCAGGTCGGAAATATCTTCCCGGATAAGGCCGCTTTTTTCGAGGGGCAATTGGGCAATTAATTTTTTTAAAAGGCTATCCTGTTCCGGCAGAACATTGGCGTAGGTTGTTGTATCGGGGTTTTCGGGCATATTTACCTCCATCCCGCCCAGCGTATCGGCCTTATAAAAAGGGTTGTTTATCCCCAGCAGGCAGTAGGAAGTAGCCTGAATATTTCCGGTTTTAATATAGCAGTCAATTCCCTGTACCCCTAAATATCCCAACCCCAGAATCAGAATCGCCTGAACCATCAGATAATAACGCCTTCGGGAAAGGAACCGCAACATGCCGGAAGGAGGGGACAGTACTGCTGCAGGTGTGAGGGGTTGATCGGGATAAGTTGATACCTGTTTTCCCGCCTGATAGCTTTCTAAAAAATCATCGAAGAGGCGGTAAAAAGTGTCTTGCTGTTCGGTAGAATTAACGAAAATCGGCGCCAGCAGGGTTTTAAGCCTTTCTGCGGGCAAGCCGGAACTCAGTTCTTCGAGCAGGCGTTGCATCTTAAGATGGGTGTCCACGCCCACCGGATAGCCGTTGTTTCGCAGGAACCCGATAAAGTCCTCGAAGAGAATGAGATTGGTATGTTGGTTTTCCTGCGACAAAGGCGGTTTTGTCTATATTAGTTGAACGATACAAATTAAAAAATAATCTATTCCTTTTTGTTTCAAAAATCCATTTTCGGTTTACTCGTATAATTCCCTCAGCCCTTGCTCACGCTGGATTCTTTCTGTCTCCCGGATCAATTGATATTCTACGATTTCCATAGATAGTGGGCGTTCTTTTTTTTCTCCGAAAATAATGTCCGGGAGTGCGCTCAAATCTTCCGGGAAATACTCTTCCACCCATTCGACTACATCCGTATAGGGAATAGGGCTAAGTTCGCGCAAGACGGAAACCTGCTCCGGGAAAGTTTGCCCGAGTTGGAACAATTGTTTCCTAACTTCTTGCCGACGGCTGGGGATACCAAACATCCGGCTCCAGAAAGTGCGGCGTTCTTCCGGGTAAATGATATTAATAAAAATCACAAATCGTGTAAATTCTTTCTCCAAACTTACCCGCCAAAATTCACCCGTGTACCATTTTAGCAATTGGAAGGTAGCGTGGTCCCATTTTTCGGCAAACACAGTATGCTGAAATACCACAATGCCTCCCTTTCTCGATGTCGGTCCGATCA
Source organism: Bacteroidia bacterium (assembly GCA_033764335.1). Taxonomy (GTDB): domain Bacteria; phylum Bacteroidota; class Bacteroidia; order J057; family J057; genus JAGQVA01. Next base: position 26,323 of record JANRJC010000051.1, read on the forward strand.
TGTCTTGGGCGGTCCAGTCTGCACCGGTAATACCGGGAAATTCGCAGGATATCGCAAGGCTTCTTTTTAAATTGCGCCTTCGCATATCGGCATCGCCGGTATAAGGCCAGTCTTTGACCTCATAAAAATACACCAGTCCGGTTTCTTTTCCATACAATCTTTCTGCATGATGGCGGATATCGGCTTCCCGGAAGCGTTTTACGAGGCTTCGGTGGCGTTCAGAGCGAGTACCGTGAACAAAATAAATAGGAGGCTGGTGGGTGTTTTTCGCAGTAATTTTTTCGAAACTATCGCGAAAACTTTCCACCTGCCGATCCCGGTTGCAGAGGAAAGGAATAATCGAACCTCTCCCGGTAGAGATGGCCACGCTGAGCAGCCAATCGGTACCTGCACCGTATAATTTCCAGGGAAGTGCGGTGGCATTTTCGCCCGGTATATAAAAAGAGCGGAATTCATCGCCCCTTGAAAATTGAGTATAAGCACGGGTTTCCGCATCTTCAAATGCCTGTCGGATGGTGCGTCGGTCGGCCAGTCGTTTGTAAAACCTTTCGGCGAAAGCCAAAGCAGCCCGATCCCGGATGGCAGTATGGGTGGCAATTACGGCGGATACCCCCTCCTTTACCAGCGATTCTGCATGGCTTTGAGTGGCGCAGCCATTGAGGAAGACCAGCCGGAGTCCCGACTGTTTTCCCAGAAAACGCGTAAACCCTTCCATTCCTGCCGTTTCCTTTTCGCCTGTTTCCGACTCAAACAACAACTGCAAACCATCGGCATGACCTGCAAAATGGAATACCTCTATTTTTCCGGGATTACGGTCAAAAACCTCTTCAATTTCCTGAACCGTTGCATTTCCCCTTACAATCACCCGATAAGGCGGGGAAACTTTTTGTTCCAGCATACGGCGTATAATCCTTACCTCCGAAACGAGGTTTCGTAGGTAACGACTGGGGTCTGTGCGGTCGTTGGCATACGCGAGAAATATTATCGGGGTATAAGGTTCTGCCATTTATGTCTGATATCTGACACGCGGAAAGGAATATCTGGATTAATTTTCGATAATTAACTTACTTTGTTACAACCGATTTACGAAACAATTTCTTTTGCAAAAGAGAAGCCAAACAGAATATTTACATAATATGAAATTTTTTATTGATACTGCAAACCTTGACGAAATCCGGGAAGCCAGCCAGATGGGCATTCTCGACGGTGTAACCACCAACCCTTCGCTTATGGCGAAGGAAGGCATAACGGATGTTACGGGTCACTATCTCCGAATTTGTGAGATGGTAGATGGTGATGTGAGTGCCGAAGTCATTTCTACCGATTACGAAGGCATTGTCCGGGAGGGACGGGAACTGGTCAAAATTCACCCCAATATCACCGTCAAAATTCCGATGATTAAGGAAGGCGTAAAAGCCATCAAAACTCTTTCTTCGGAAGGCGTAAAAATTAATACTACGCTGATATTCAACGCGATTCAGGCACTGGTAGCCGCTAAAGCCGGTGCCAAATACGTCAGTCCGTTTATCGGAAGGCTCGACGACATCGGCCAGGATGGGATGGAATTAATCCATGACATCCGGCAAATTTTTGATAATTACGGGATTGAAACCCAGATACTTGCCGCCAGTATTCGCCACAACCAGCACTTGCTTGCCTGTGCCCTGGCCGGAGCCGACGTAGCGACCATGCCTTTTAATGTAATCGCCAGCATGATCAAACACCCACTGACCGACAGCGGTCTAGCGAAGTTCCTCGCCGATCACGCGAAAAGCAAACAGTGATGCACCCCGCCGGTGGCTTCGAAGCCACCGTGACGAGAAAGAGAGATGCAAGGCATCTCTCTCTCATCAGGCGGCTAAAATTAAGGAGAACTCAATAACTTTTGTTTGCAAAAAGGAATTGCATTAGGCTGTATTATTTGTTGGAAAAGTAGCTGGTCCTCTATATGTGTGTTTGTTTAGGTTGATCAAAGGAAGAACGAAGGCAACTGTGGAATATTTTAAGTGAAACAAAATTTCACAATTTTCAGTATATATTGAAAGATGTCAACCTTAATATTTGAGCCATGACACTTACCGTATATACTTACCTGATTTACCTGCTTACTTCCCTGATGCTTACCCTTTGGGTGGGGCGTTCTCTTTTCCACAACGGGCGCGCTTTTCTGCTGGAAATTTTTCATGGAAAAGAAACCCTTGCCGACAGCATCAATCAATTGCTGCTTGTTGGTTTTTACTTGGTAAATATCGGATATATCAGCCTCACCATGTATATCGGCATGGACATCCGCACCTTCGAAGAAGTAATAGAAAAACTCAGCTACAAGATCGGGATGATAATGATTGTGTTGGCCGGTATCCACTTTCTGAACCTGATTGTGCTATACCGTATGCGGCGCGGGCGCACGCCGGAGATGGGGTGAGAGCGGGGGCGAAGTTTTCCGAGGCTATAAATATGCCTCCCACTAATTACAGCTAAAGGTTTGAAAAGTGGAATCCCCAACCTAAATTTGGGCAGTAATTTTCACCGGAATAACTCCCATTATGAAACTTCACGAATATCAGGCAAAAGAAATTATCAAATCCTATGGTGTTCCCATTCAGGAAGGTTTTGTTGCAGCTACTGTTGAAGAGGCCGTAGCCGCCGCAAAAAAGCTTTATGACAATCCGGAGGGCAAGTTTTTTGTCGTAAAAGCTCAGATTCATGCAGGGGGAAGGGGAAAGGGTACCATTAAGGAAACCGGAGCCAAAGGTGTTGTCGTAGCCAAAGGGCTGGATGCTCTGAAAGAAACCGCCGGAAAAATCTTGGGGGGAACTCTCGTTACGATTCAGAATGAAGCTGCCGGAGGCAGTGTCGTACACAAAATCCTCATCGCAGAGGATATGTATTATCCCGGCCCCTCCGAGCGCAAAGAATACTACCTCAGTATTACTCTCGACCGTGAAAAGGGCAAAGATGTGATCATCGCTTCGAGCGAAGGAGGCATGAATATCGAAGAAGTAGCGGCGGAGCATCCGGACAAAATTGTGAAGGAATGGATTGACCCGGCCGTAGGGCTTCAGGCATTTCAAATTCGGAAAATCGCTTTTGGTCTCGGCCTTTCCGGCGAGGCATTGAAAAGTGGCTCGAAATTTATCGCATCTCTGTATAAAGCTTATAAAGGCACGGACGCAGATATGCTGGAAATAAACCCCATGTTTAAAACCGCCGACGACAAAGTAGTTGCGGTGGATTGTAAACTCAGCATTGATGGCAATGCGCTCTACCGCCACCCCGATTTTGATTCATTACGCGACACTTCGGAAGAAAATCCGCTGGAAGTCGAAGCCTCTGAATCCAAACTTAACTATATCAAACTCGATGGCAACGTGGGCTGTATGGTAAACGGTGCGGGGCTGGCTATGGCGAGTATGGATATGATCAAACTCTCCGGCGGCGAACCGGCCAATTTCCTTGACGTGGGCGGCGGCGCAAGTGCCGAAACCGTTGAAAAAGGTTTCCGCATTATTCTCAAAGATCCCAATGTAAAGGCTATCCTCGTCAATATCTTCGGCGGAATTGTCCGCTGCGACCGCGTGGCCAACGGGGTAGTGGAAGCTTATAAAAATATCGGCGAAATTCCGGTTCCCATCATTGTTCGCCTCCAGGGTACGAATGCGGAACTGGGCGCAAAAATCATTGATGAATCCGGACTGAAAGTGACTTCCGCTATTACGCTTTCAGATGCAGCTGCGAAAGTGAAAATGGCTCTCTCCTGATACTCTCGCTTCTTCCGAATATTTAGGCTTTCAGGGCGTTATCATAAATAAGACTTTCAGACATGAAACTTATCACAGTCTTATGGGGTATCCTGGGGGCCATCCTGTTGATAATCAGCCAGATACTGAAGGTGCTCCATTTTCAGGGCGGCGGCGAATTTAATATCGCCGGATTGATTGTTGTATCTATATTTGCCCTAGCGGTAGGTATTCAGTCCTGGCGCGCCAACCGCAATCATCACTATTCCCAAAAAATTGAGGAAATCGGTAAGAAAGAAGACGAGTAAAGGGCTTATTTTGACCACTCACGCACCTCGGTGTACATTCCTTTCGTTCAAGCCTTAATTTAGCAGGAACCTTAGTTTCTGAACCTTAGTTTTTGAACGATTACCGTGAATGCGGTCTGGAAAACAGATAAAGCTTATGACCCCTACCAGCGTACCGCGACGTTGTCCTGCCTTGTTCTACTGGATTATTGCCACAATTATTATTTTTTCTTCTTCCTCCATTCAGGCACAGACGCTGCTGTATTCGGAAGATTTTGAGTCATGGAATGGATCGCTTACCTGCCTGTCCGGCTGGAACTGTGGTACAACCAATACCTGCACATCGGGTTTGGCGTGTAATTGGGGGCGAAATGATATTTTCGGAACAATTGCCCAGCCTGCTGCCTCTGACTGTGACGGAAGTGGTTTTTATGCCCGCTGTAATACCAGCCAGATGGTTTTTGGGGATGTGCCCTCTCTCGTAACTCCTAACATAAATCTGAGTGCCATACCCGCTACTGATCCGGTGGATCTTTCTTTTTGTATAATCAACACCAGCAGTCAGTTGATTGACAGTGATGGTTTTCAGGTTTCTTTTTCCAACAATGGCGGCGTCACCTGGCAGGCTTTTTACCTGGATTTTAATGTTTACAGTTCCTGGACAAACCTGGTCGTATCGGTACCAGGTACTTATCGGTCCGCCAGTTTCCGTATTCGGTTTGACGGACTTGCCAACCTCGCCACGGGTGATATAGGTCTGGATGAGGTAGTTTTGATGAACAATGCCCTCATTTGTGAAGCTTCTGCCAGTACAATTTCGGTTTTTGGTCCCACTCAGGTCTGCCGGGATAGTTTTTCAGATGTTCTGATGTTTTCCCAGACAAGTATTCAAAGTCCTGGTTATGCCTACATTATCACGGATACGCTGGGATATATAAATACAGTATTGGCAGACAATGATTATGATTTTAATGAATTGGCTCCCGAAAAATATGAAATCATCGGTGTGTCATACTCCGGATTGTTAAGTGCCGAACTGGGAAAACATACTGACAGCATTTCCGCAACCGGCTGTCATATCCTTTCTACCAATAAATTAAAAGTAAGTGTTCAGGAAATAACGGCTTCTGCATTTGTAGTTTCGGACTACAACGGTGTGGCAATCAGTAAAAAAGGTGCGAGAGACGGAGCCGTAACCGTAGCTACTTCGGGAGGGTCGGGAGTTTATGGCTATACTTGGAATACGACTCCTGTGCAAACCTCTAATATTGCCATTGGTCTGGGAACTGGTGTTTATACGGCAACGGTTTCAGATACTACGGGATGTGTGGCGACTGCTTCGGTAAGCCTTTCAGAACCCGATTCTCTGGGCGCTGTGATTTTTGCGGCATCGGATTTTAATGGTTCACCCGTCAGTTGCAGCGGTGCTGCGGATGGTATTATAAAAGTCGTTCCCAATGGTGGAGTAGGGGGGTATTCCTATAAATGGCTGCATAACCCTTCGACAAACAGCGAAGTGATCTCCGGGCTATCCGCAGGGTTTTATACCGTTACGGTAAAGGATGCCAATGGCGCCGACAAAACCGTCTCGCTGGAGCTTACCGATCCTGCGGAATTGCAGGTGCAAAGTATCGTTTCTCCGGTTGTTTGCAGCAATCAGGCTGACGGTGTCATTACCCTTCACGCTTCTGGCGGAACCGTTCCTTATACCTACGACTGGGAGCATGGGCCTTCGACTCCTTCGCTGGAAGGGCTTTCATCCGGTATTTACCGATGTAAAATTACCGACGCCAATGGTTGTTCGGTGACAGAACCATTTACGTTAACGGATATACCTCCCATGGCGATTGAAGGAGTCGTTGGCGACAATGATTGTTTTGCCGGTCAGGAAGGATATATTGCCGCAACGGTAAATGGTGGCACCGGTCCTTATCTGTTTTCCTGGTCAACGGGTGAGGAGGTTCAGGACGTATTTCATTTGGCAGCGGGCAGTTATAGCCTTACTGTGGCGGATTCTAAAGGCTGTACCGCTTCCCGGATTTTTGAGGTAAGCCAGCCGGAGCAAATAGTTGCAGAAATAACTACTAAGGCAGATAATGGCAGAGGTATCGGATCGGCAACGGTTTCGGTTTCCGGCGGCATCCCTCCTTATGAGTACTATTGGAGCAATGGCGATAATGATGAAACCGCCAATGGCCTTCGGGTAGGAACTTATTCCCTTACCATCCGGGATGCCAGTGGTTGTGAAATGATAAAAGAATTTGAAGTCAGTCCCAATGACCGGCCCGACTGTGTGGAGATTCATATCGGTTTTTCTCCGAATGGAGATGGGATTAATGAGACGCTGTATATCCCCTGCATCGAATTTTTTCCTCAAAACAAACTGACCATCGTCAACCGTTGGGGACAGGAATTATTTTATGCCGAAGGGTATGACAATCTTTGGGAAGGTACTGTAAATGGGCAGCCACTTCCCGATGGAACTTATTTTTACATTCTTGAAATTCAAACCACCCAAAACCGCCGCCAATTTAAAGGAACGGTAAACATCGTCCGTTAGAGATGAAAAAACATATACCTATCCTCTGTTTTATCCTGCTCTTCTCCGGGGAAATTTTTGCCCAACAGGAACCCTTATTTTCGCAATACCGAACCAATGCTTTTGTGATTAATCCGGCGGTTGCCGGCAGTAGTGAGCACCATGAATTACGGTTCAACTTCCGTTCGCAATGGCGCCAGTTTCCCGGTGCTCCGCGCACCGTTTCGCTGACCTGGCAGGGTGCTATGGATGAAAAAAGCGGGGTGGGATTAATGGCCTTTGCAGACGCCGTCGGCCCTAATCAGCGTACGGGATTACAATTGGCTTATGCTTTTCACATTCCGATTGGCTATGAGGGTGTGAACGGCCAGAACAAACTGGCCTTGGGCATGGCCGGAAAATTTATGCAGTTCCGCTTTCAGGGCGAAAGGGTTTATTTTCAGGATACAAACGACCCGGCCATATATGGAGCCAGTCAGGGTTTGCTTATTGGGGATGTGGCATTTGGTGCACATTTTTACAATGACAATTTTTTTGCCGGTTTTTCTGCTCCCAATCTGATGCAGAGCAGTTTTGGAACCACGCTTGACCAATCATCCCGATCACTTATCAGCAAATTATACCGGCATTATTTTGCCTTTGTCGGATACAAATTTGTTTATGACAATATGTCCATTGAGCCTTCCGTGCTGATCAAAAAAGTTCAGACAACTCCTTACCAGATTGAGGGCAACATTCGGTTCTATTTTGTGGAGGATCGGTTTTTTGCCGGGGTTTCGTACCGCACCGATTGGTTTATGACTTTTATGGTAGGGGTTCATGCCAAAAACCTGCACTTTGTGTATTCTTCCGACCTGATGTTGCCCAATGCAAAACCGGGTTTACTTTACGGCGCATCCAATGAATTTACATTGGGTTATGACATTGGTAGCGGATCGGGAGAGGGGAATACAAACACAAACAAAAGCGAGGATTCCGGGAGTTGGAAAAAGTTATATCGGGAAGAATAATGAGTTAATTTTCAATTCCCCCGAGGCATACATACTTAATTTCGAGATATTCTTCCATTCCATAGCGGGAACCTTCCCTTCCGATTCCACTTTCTTTGACTCCGCCAAAGGGGGCTTCTGCGGTTGAAACCAGTCCGGTATTGACCCCGACCATTCCATATTCAAGGGCTTCGGCTACCCGCCAGATGCGTGCATAGTCCCGGCCATAGAAGTAGGCTGCAAGCCCGGAGCGCGTATCGTTAGCCTTAGCGATAACCTCCGCTTCTGTACGGAAGGAAAATACGGGAGCTACCGGGCCAAAGATTTCCTCTTGGCTTAGCTCCATTTCCGAAGTAACGTCTGTCAGCACGGTTGGTTCGTAGAAATTATTTCGGATTCCCCCCTTTTTTCCCCCTGTGAGGATTTTCGCACCTTTGGCGGTGGCGTCGGTTACGAGTCGCTCGACCTTTTCGATCGCTGCCTGATTAATGAGTGGCCCGATGGTGACGCCGGGTTCCATACCCGAGCCGAAGGACTGGTTTTTTACGGCCAGGCTGAGTTTTTGAGTAAATGTTTCGTAGATAGTTTCCTGGACAAAAAAGCGGTTGGCGCATACACAGGTCTGGCCGGCGTTGCGGTATTTGGAGGTGATTGCCCCGTCCACAGCTGCATTTATATCTGCGTCTTCAAAGACAATAAAAGGCGCGTTGCCTCCGAGTTCCAGCGAAATTTTTTTTACCGTATCTGCACATTGGCGCATAAGAAGTTTTCCAATTTCGGTAGAGCCGGTAAAGGAAAGTTTTCGAACCAAAGGATGGGCAGTAAGGATTTTTCCCAGCGGTTCGGGATGTTGAGAGGTAATGACATTTAAGACCCCGGGAGGGAAACCCGCTTCTTCTGCCAAAACGGCGAGAGCCAGGGCGGAAAGCGGGGTTTCTTCCGCGGGTTTGATCACTACCGTACAGCCTGCGGCGAGTGCGGGAGCGACTTTGCGAGTAATCATGGCGATGGGAAAATTCCAGGGGGTAATTGCTGCGACCACCCCGACCGGCTGTTTTAGGACAAAAATGCGTTTATCGCGCTGAAAACCGGGAATAATATCGCCATACGCCCGACGGGCCTCTTCGGCAAACCATTGAATGAAAGATGCTCCATAAACAACTTCCCCTCGCGCCTCGGCGAGAGGTTTTCCCTGTTCGGCAGTCAGAATTTTTGCCATATCCTCCTGATGTTGCAGGATAAGGTCGTACCATTTCCGGAGAAGGTTGGCCCGTTCAGCGGCGGTATATTTTTTCCAGCGGTCAAAGGCTTGGGAGGCGGCTTCGATGGCCCTTACGGTTTCCGATGTCCCCATATCCGGAACCTCTCCGATACGAGAGCCATCAAAAGGATTTATCACCGGAAAAGTCCGGTTGTCGTAAGCGACAGACCACTCGCCGTCAATGAAGGCCTTGTGTTGGAGGAGGCGGGCATAATTTAGCTGCATGGTTTGGGTATTTGGGATCACAAAGATGAAGGATTACATAAGACCTTACAATAAGGTAATGTCGAGCAGCAATGGGCTCATAAATTTCCGCAATATTTTGAGCGAAAGGTTCCGTAAGCGGATAGCGGTCAATGATCTTGGGTTTGTCGGGCCAGTCTTTGACACTTTCAATCATATTTTTTTCGTAGTCAATCCGGTAATAAACAGGATAACCAGGAATTTTGCGGAAAACAGGAGCAAGGTACATAAGTAAAAATTAGGGGTTGGGCAAAATATCGTTCAGGGTTGATAATATAAATCTTTAAGGGTAAGCGGCGGATCGAAGGTAACGATATCGTTCATCGTTCGGCAAATGGTCACCATGTCGTGATAATCAAAGGTGCGATCCTGCTCATAATCATCAATTTTTGCGTACACTTTACGGTAAAAAGTGGTATGCCATATCCGCAAACGCCAGCAAACCAGCGCTTTAATTTGTTCGACCGTTTTAGGATCATTAATTTGCTCAAATATGGCGTTGATTCTGTACTTTTGCGGCTTCACGGGGGATGTTTTTGTCGTAAATTGTAAGTATATTACAAGGCAATCAATACAAACGTAACGAAATTATTTCAATAATACAAATATTCGTTCACAAAGAAACGAAAATGGAGCCTATTGTACACAAACTCAAGCGGTTACTACGCGAAAAAAATATCAGTCATGCTGAAATTGCGGAAAAACTGGGCAAACATCGAACCTTTATTACCCGCAAAATCGGAGGCGATTCCATGGAAACCCGCCTGCTGGAAGACATTCTCGAAGCCACGGATCTGACTTACCAGCATTTGGTCTGTAATGACGACAATGATCTTCGGCAGGAACTTGACGAAATCAAAAAGGACATTTCCATACTCAAGGAATATATTCCCCAGTATAATAAAAGGCAGGGCTAGTGAGTATTCTGGAACAAATCAACAGCCGCAAAACCAGCACATGGATATTTCTGGCCGTGGGGCTGGCATTTATCGCTATTCTTATATTCAACGATCTGGCGACAAACCCTTCTTCCTACGAGTTAAAAATCAGGCAGGAAAGGGAACAGAAAAACCTCCAGTTTAAAAATGACCCCGAAAGCCCGATCCGAAAAGAAGACAGGGTTGCGTTTAGTGGGCTAAAATATTTTCCCCCCAATGAGGACTATGTGGTTCCCGCCAAATTAATCCCCAATGTTTCCCCGGATACCCTGACGCTGCTGACCTCAACCGGAACGGATTATGAGGTGGTTCGGGCGGGTAAACTGGCCTTTACGCTTCAGGGACAATCTTTGGAGCTAACGGTTTTCCTGTATCTGGAGCCGGGAAAAAACGAATATTTTGTGCCTTTCCGCGACCTGACTACCAATGTCTCCACTTATGGCGGGGGAAGGTATATGGACATTCCTGCGAGCGACCCTCTTATGGTTGATTTTAATAAGGCATATAATCCTTACTGCGCCTATAACGAGACTTTTGTATGCCCACTCCCTCCCCGGGAAAATAAGCTGAATGTGGAGATTCTGGCAGGAGAACTGAAATAGTCGTAGATACTTCAGAAATTCGCTCAAATAAACTCCACGTCTTCCCGGAAAGGAAACTCCATCAGCAGCCGCATACCGTGTTGTAAATCCATGTCTTCAAACAGGGTTTTGTACAGGGTTTGGGTGATGGGAGCCGAAAATTTATAATTAGCAGCGAGGGCCTTGACAACACAGACGGTTTTGATACCTTCGGCTACTTCTTCCATGCTTTCGAGTATCTGATCGAGGGTTTCTCCTTTGGCAAGGCGAAATCCCACGGTAAAATTACGGCTTCGGGGTGAGGAACTGGTGGCAACCAGGTCGCCAATTCCCGCCAGCCCCAGAAATGCTTTGGGGTCTGCTCCCAGGGCTTTCCCAATATGTACCATTTCGGCCAGGCCACGGGTGACCAGAAGGGCGCGGGTATTATCCCCATAATTTAATCCGTGAAGAATCCCTGCGGCAATGGCCATGATATTTTTCAAAACTCCCGCCAGTTCGATCCCAAAAAGATCGTGGTTGCCGTGAACCCGAAACCGACTGCTCCTGAGTGCTCCTTGCCCTTCCCGGATCACTTCATCAAAATGACTGGCCACGACCGTAGCCGCAGGCTGGCCTTCCTCTATTTCACTGGCGAGATTAGGACCTGCAGCACAGCCGACACGCAGTACCACCGTTTCTTCCATAATCACCTCGCTCATCGTTTTGACCTGACTTCGATTTAGCTTTTCGACGGTACGAAGATCCTCACCTTTGGGTAGCTGCACGTCGAGGCCCTTTATACCGTGGATAAGTTTGTGAGACGGTTTTAGAAATGGCCCTAAACCTGCGAGCATTTCCCGGAAATTTTCGGAAGGCACTACCGGAAAAATCAGTTCGCATTCCTTCGCCAGTTCTGACAGGCTGTTGGTCATACTGACTTTTGCATGGATACTCCTTCCGCGATAGGTGCGGTCTTTTTGGAATTTTTCTGCTACTTCCGGTCTTCGGGCATATAAAAGTACCCGTCGGTTTTCGGCGAGGAGATTTGCCAGTGCGGTTCCAAAAGAACCGGAACCGATCACACCTACCGTTTCATTAGATGACGCTTGAAAGCCCATATCCTTCCAGTCTGTTGTGGTAATAATACAGTAGATTAATGTTTTCGGAAACCAGGGTTTGAGAATCCTGAAAAGATAAAGGTCGCTGGGCGTGATAAATGCCCAGATTCTGCACCCCATGTTCAATGATGGTCTGTACATCGTTGACCAAATGGGTTGCGAGATGTACTTTCCCCTGATCAGCCATATTCCGAAGCCGCTCCAATACTCTTTCTATGGTTTTCCGGTATTCCCCCATATCCAAGGTTCGTTCTTCGGGGGGGATACGGAGGATTCCGTAAAGGTCGAGTTCCGGATTGCGTTTTTTCAGCATTTGATAGGCGACAAAAGCCACAATATGACTCGAAAAAACGCGGTTTTCGACATGGTAACGTTCGACAATTTTATCGCCCAGCATTCGGGTGTATTCGGCGTCTCTTTGCCAGTCTTCTTTGACCTCTCCGCGGGTCATAAAGTAGGATTTAATATCCACCCGCCGCCCGTGATTGTCAAAGCTATTACCATTTTCATCCACGAAATTGCCGAAAAGATCCATGGGTTTGCCAAAGGAAAGTGCGATTTCAGAGCTGGCGCTGAATGTGGTCCAAATAAACTTGAGAAATTTGCGGTAACTGGCAAATTCGTCGTTATTGATATAATACTGTTCCTGCCCGGTAAAGGTCAGGTGTTGGTTGATAAGTGAAGCGGCTTCCAGTACAAAGTGGTAACTCATCACCATCGGTACGACAAATATTTTTTCGGAAACTCCTCGTGGCGGAGCGAGGAAGTTGCGTTTTTGCGCTTCGATAGCTGTACCCAGCAGTCCGAGTTTGAGCTTTTTCTCAATCATGCCCGAGCGGGAGCGTGTTCCTCCGGGAAAGAAAAGACTGTGCACCCCTTCCAGAATAGAAATGGTCGAATAGGTATTAAGTGTCTGCCGGTAGATGGGATTTTTTTTCCGTCGGTCCACTTTATAAGCGCCTAGCCTTTTCATAAAATAGGCGAGAATAGCTGAATTGTAGAGGTTTAAACCTGCACCATAAATGAAGGCAGGCAGTCCCAGCGCATGAAGGCTCCAGCCAACGAGGATTGAGTCCACATTGCTGAAGTGTGTGGGGACCAGCACAATGGTTCCTTTGGTAGCGAGTTTCCGCATAGCCTCGGTTTCACCGAGGAGGTGGACTTTTTCCTGCAAACCTACGCTATGGTTGATCACCGATTTTACGGTTTTACCGGCGGAGGCATTGAGCAGGGTAGAAAAGAAAAAAGGCAGAAATCTTTTGGCGAAATGATAACTCGCCGGTCGAAACGTACTGGCAATTTCGTTGACGTAGCGACTGACGATGGATTCGAGCATCTGATCGCTCCGTTGGGTAAAAGCCTCCGGGTCGTGTTCCAGTTGCTGAATACGCACCATGTCTTTTTTTATATCCGACCAGTATTTGCCTTCATCCTTAGGATCTACTTTCCATGGATCCTCCGTCATCCGAATCCGCTCCATAAACATGGTTTTGGCGATAAGATCCGATACCGAGGTATGGTCTATTTTCGTCTGAGCGTGGAGGCCGTTCATGGTTTCCCGGATTACTTCCTCCAGAAAATGTTGTTTCTTCTTAAACAACTGTGCAATCGGCCAGTCATGGATATTCGGAACTACGGGTTTATATAATATCCCTTCCTGTATATAGTGTTGAACTGATTCCATATATTCGCATTTACCTCAACTGCTGCCCTTCTTTCATAAAAGAGGCTAAAGATGGGAAAATGTTGGGAATAACGGAAATTCCTATTTTCGATCAGGATCGGATAAGTGTAGAGCCAGGTCATGACCTAGCTCTACCGTGATCATCTGGCTCTCATGATCGGATAACCGTAGAGCAGCCAGATCATAATCTTGCTCTACCCTGTTTCACGGCTACGCCGTTTACTCTAGGGCCTTGTTGGTTGTAAAGCAGGTCATAATATTCGGTGGCCATACGTCCGGAATCAAAGAAAGGCACTACTTCGCGCATGCTGTTTTTTACGACTTCCATCCATTTGTCGGGTTGGTCATAATACATCGGTACGATTTCGGAAGTAAGAATGCGCATCAGGTGCAGGTAATCGTGTTCATCCTGAATATGGGCAGGCTGGTTTTCATCTGCTTCGGGCAGTACAAAGCAGTTGTGGCCGTGTTTGGCAAATTCGGGAATCCAGCCATCGTTGACCGAAAAATTCACGGAGCCATTCATCGCTGCTGTCATACCGCTGGTTCCGGAAGCCTCCATAGGGCGGCGGGGGGTATTCAACCAGATGTCGGAGCCTTTTTTGAGGGAAGCCGAAAGGTTCATTTCATAGCCGGTGAGAATAGTCGCCTTGTGGCTCAGGCGGGTAAGTTGTACCAGGCGATTAAATAAATCTACTGCGTAGTCATCAAAAGGATAGGGTTTCCCTGCCCAAATAATCTGCACCGGATAATTTACGCGATCGAGTAGGTCATAAAAACGGGTATGATCGCGAAGAATCAGGTCTGCGCGTTTGTATCCGGCAAACCGCCTTGCCCATACGATAGTCAGTACATCCGGGTCGAAGAGGTTTCCGGTTTGGTCTGCGACAATTTTGAACAGTTCTTCCTTCATTTCGCGTTTGCGGTCGCGGAGGGCTTCATTATCGTCTTTATCGAGTGCCGTTTTAAAATGTTTATCCTGCCAGTAATGTTGATTCTGGGCATTGGTAATGCCGATAATTTCCGGGCGATCTTTCACGTCTTTCCACATTTTGTTGGAGACCTCAGCGTGAAGTTGAGATACGCCATTGGCATTACCGGAAAGGGTAAGGGCGGCAGGGGTATAACCAAAGTTGTCAGTGTCTGTATGATTCGTGATTTCACGAACGGTTTTAAGCGGTACACCGGCGAAAAAATCCATTTTTTCGAGAAGGAGTATGTCGCGTTCTTCGTTTCCGGCTTTAACGGGAGTATGGGTGGTGAAAACCAGCTTTTCCCTCACTTTTTCCACGTCTCCGAGTTCTTTATAGAGGTGAAAGGCAAGTGGCAGGGCATGGGCTTCGTTCATGTGATACATATCTGCGCCTCCGAGGGCTTCGACGACCTTGGCTCCTCCAACCCCCAGCACAATGCTCTGGGCAATCCGGGCGGCGGCGTTTTGGTCGTAAAGATGGTGAGTGATCGTGCAGGATAGGTAATCGTTGTAAATATCCCGGTCGGTAGTAAGAAGGTACATCGGTACAGTACCAAATACTTCCGGAGCCAGATACCAGGCCTGCACTTTTACGTCCTGTCCATGTATTCTCACCGGAAAAACCATGTCGGTTTCCTGAAGGAAGGTATAATATCTTTCGCGGAAAAGAACCTTCATCGAGCTGTTCTGATCCCTTACCTGATCGAAGTAGCCGAATTTCCACAGCATCCCGATCCCGATCATGTTTTGCTTAAGTTCATAAGCACTCCGCATGTGAGAGCCGGCGAGATAACCCAGACCACCCGAATAAATTTTGAGCGCAGTGTCAATACCGAATTCCATGCTAAAATAGGCGGTCCGTTTGGAAAAGGGCTTTGCGGGGGTATAGGGATGTTCCCAGGTACAATTTGTTTTCATTTAATCCGTATTTTTGATCTTGATTCGTGGTGGCAAAATTAGGCTCTAATTTGGGAAATACAAGGCAGATTCCGGGTATTTCATTCAATGAGGAAAACTACACGGATACGGGTTTTTATTCTTTCTGCTAAAGAATTCGTTCTCCGTAGTATCGGAATTTAGTATATAAACAGCGTTATTAGCCGAATAAATCGCTTGCCTATGGCCACTGAAATTATTCCGATTCGTTACAAAGCCGCGGGGAATCTGCTTCTGCTGAGCTATTTTATGCGTTTGATTTTTACCGTATTGTTGGTTGGCATACTTCCTACATCCTCTCCTGTATTATATTTTGGGGTAGTGGGACTGATTCTGTCGGGTATTTGGATTTACATTTGGCTGGCCTTTCGCAAAGTATTGCATGAACATTTCCGGGACAAAAGTATAGACCCGTTTATCTGGATAATTATTGCTGCCAGTTTGCTTCCCGCACTTTCCAGTATGATTGGCCGTTGGGATTTTGCACCCGAATTTTATGGAAAAATTGTCGGTACAGGCATTGCCGGTACATACATCGTATTTGCCGTCAAAATCTTTACAATGGAAGGCAGTTTGTTTAACCTGAAAAAACAATACGCTACAACACTCATCGCCCAAAATCTGATTTCGCTGTTTACCTACCAGCTTTTTCAGCTTTATCGGATACCGATAGCGTTTACGGTTATCCGTATTGTAGAATTTGCCGTGACTCTTCTCGGCGTCATTTTTCTCTACCGGATTTTTCGTCTTGCCGACAAAACCCCTCTTCCTTCGGCCCAAAAGGATGAGGAAAACCTCATAGACCAAATCGGTGGCAAAATCGAAGAAATTTAACCCCTGACAGGAAAATAAAAGAGGCTGTCCGTGAAGACAGCCCCAGCTAATTCGAATTTACCCAATTTTATATTAGCATGAATGCTATGAGTTTATTACGGACTCAGAGTTAAAATATTGTTTTCCCTTCCAACTTTCTGCCCGGTACTCTTCCCATAACCAAAAAATCAGCCATTGTGCCCGGTCATACGGCGAATTTTGTTTAATGAAAATAATATTTTTTGATTGTAATATTTATTGTTTAAATTGTATTAAAATTGGTTGTAAATCGTTATCTTCTTTCATTACAGCGGATTTACAGGGCACGGATTCATGTAAGAAGATGCGGCTTTACGGCGAAATCACAAAGCTTATTGCATGGATAGAACCTTTACCAACACCCATTTATGAAAACGTGGAAACAATTTAAACTGGAGGAGCCTAAGCTGCTAAGGATTGAGCAGCGTTTTACCAAACTTCAAAACTTTGAGCGTAAATGTCAGCAGTTGAGTTCCGGGGCAGGGCTTTTGGATATCGAAGATATAAAGGAAACCCGTGAAGTAATTCTGGAAAGTATCCGGGCAGAAGCGGGAACAATTCAGGGTAAAATTTATTATTGGTTGTACCCTTTTTACGCCGGTAATTTCCTCCAGTTGGTAGCGGCTTTGGGGCATTGTGGTTTGATGGAAAAACAGAAGGATGATGCCGAATCCCGCAACGCGTTTTACGGCTTTTTCCGAACCGTTCCGGTTGAAGAGCGGCTTCAGTTGGGAGCGCGACTCAATCACCCGGAACTCACGCAGCAGTCTATTCAGATTCAGCAAAAGATACAGGCTAAAAAAGACGCCTTAAAATCGCATCTCAACAGCCATCACGCCAACTGATTCGCCGTATAGTTACATCAGCGGTTCGAACTTCATGCATTCACCGGTGCGCCATTTTAGGCCGGTAACGGTGACAACGCCTTCTATTTTTTCGATTTCTGCATAAAAATACACCAGACCATCGCCTCCTGTCCGGGAATTGCGGTAGGTAACCTTCGCCTTACCCCACAGCCGTAGTTGAGCACCTACTTCCTGATTTTTGGTGATGATCATATCATTTTTATAGAAAAATGCACAGTCATTCAGGTCGCAGTTTTTGGGAGGGTAAACTTTTTTCAGATACTGTCCCAGAGCCAAATTTACTTTTTCAGTGACGATTTCCGTCTCAGACTGAGCGCGGAGGTTAGGGCTGAAAAAGAAGATACCTGTAAGCAAAAGTATGCCGGAAAAAATGCTTTTCATAAGACGCTTGAATTGATTTAGTTTTTTGATAAACTAACTTTCCAGAGCATGAAATTATTTTATGAAAAAGATTGCAAAACCGGCAAAACCTTACATTTATGGGTATTTTCGCAATTAATCGGCCTTAAGTTTTCCACGTACCCAAAACAAGAAAAACCCACAGACTGCCGTTACGACTGTCAATAGAAGTGCATTCAGCATTTGTCCGTACAACCAGGCTCCCGTAGCAAATAAAGCGGCATAAACAGCGATACAGGCGATAATCATACTCAGGATTTCGAGCGGAATCTGACCCTGTTCTTTTGTAATAACTTCTCCTTCGGCAGCCGCTTTTTGCAGCACTGCATCCCATCCAAAACCTCCGGGACGTATCAGGCGATAAAATTTACGCAGGGTCTGGTCATCGGTTTGAGGAGTAAACCAAGTAGCCACAACCCAGGTAATGGTCGTAAGTAAAGCACCAATGACGAGTTTTTCCCAACCTTCCAGCGGTAAGAACCCCCACTGATCGTGCATAAAAGTAAAATACCCGGCGATAAGCAGGGAGGAAATCATGGCTACGATTTCGGTATAAGCATTAATCCGCCACCAGAACCAGCGCAGGATATAAATCAACCCCGTGCCGGATCCCAGCAATAAGAGCAACCCAAAAGCCTGATTAGCGTCGGTAAGCAGCAAGCCCAATCCTAACCCGAGAATGGTGGTGACTACCGAAAACAATCTGCCCGCCCATACCAACTCTTTCTGAGAAGCATCAGGTTTAATAAAACGTTGGTAGAAATCGTTTACCAGATAAGAAGCCCCCAGGTTAAGTTGGGTAGAAATGGTGGACATAAAGGCTGCAATCAGTGAAGCCGCTACGAGGCCGAGAAGACCACTCGGTAAAAGAGTAAGCATTGCGGGATAGGCAACATCATGCCCGAGTTTGTCTGCGGAGAGGTTCGGAAAAGCTTTTTGAATATCGCTTACTTCCGGGAAAATAATCAATGATGCCAGCGCAATCATAATCCACGGCCAGGGTCGCAGAGCATAATGGGCGACGTTGAAAAAGAAAGTTGCGCCGATGGCGTGTTTTTCGTTTTTCGCTGAAAACATGCGTTGCGCGATATAACCGCCACCCCCGGGTTCGGATCCCGGATAATAGGATGCCCACCACTGTACGGCAAGCGGAATTAATAATACAGGAATCCATGTGGAAGGATCGCTGAAATCGGGGAAAAGATTTAGTTTACCCACCACATTAGGGTGCGAAAGCATCGCCGAAACTCCGCCAACTTCGTCTATATTCACGAGGTAAATCGCCCCGGCTATTGAGCCAATCATCGCCATTAAAAACTGTACAAAGTCGGTAACAATTACCGCCTTTAACCCTCCGATCGTGCTATAAACCAGCGTGATTGAGCCTGCAATAAGGAGTGTCATCCAACCCGGAATGCCTAGAATGATTTCCCCAAACTTTACTGCGGCAAGTGATACTGCCCCCATCACCATCACATTAAAGACTAAACCCAAGTACAGGGCGCGAAACCCCCGTAGAAAAGTCGCCGGTTTTCCGCTGTATCGCAATTCGTAAAACTCCACATCCGTCAACACTTCCGACCTGCGCCAGAGTTTTGCATATACAAAAACCGTCATCATCCCGGTAAGTAAAAACGCCCACCAGCCCCAATTGCCCGCCACACCATCAGTACGCACCAGCCCGGTTACCAGATTGGGTGTATCCGTGGAAAATGTTGTCGCCACCATCGAAACACCCAAAAGCCACCAGGACATATTCCTCCCCGAAAGGAAAAACTCAGAAACGTTTTCACCCGCCTTACGTGAAACCCATAGTCCCACCACCAGGGAAACGATAAAAAAGGCAATGATAATGCCCCAATCAATACCGGATAAGATCATTTGTAGTAGTTGTTAGTTTTACTTCGAAGGTTTGTCCCGGAAGTATTTCAACAAAAATGATAAAAAGTCTGAAACTTTTGCAAGAAAAGAAAAGGCAGAGACTTATTCTGCCTCTACCTTTGCAATACCAATAAAACGGTCGGTAATTGGAATTAAGAAAACTTTTATCGGTTGATAACCAATTTTTTGACTCCCAGTCGCTGAGTGCCAAAAACACTTTTTTTGTTGGCGGTCACTTCGACGATATAATTTCCCGGGATCAGTTGTGATACATCTATGCTATCGGTGTTTTCTCCCGAAAACAGCCGTATATCTTTTTCAAGAACCCGTTTTCCGGAGGACGTGTAAACCGTAACGGTTGCCGGCAGCAGTCGGTCTGATTTCAGGGAAAAATTTACGATATCGGTCGTTGGATTGGGCCAGATTTTATACTGTACACGATCCATAAGATCCGGATCAACGGATGTCGGTGGAGGAGGCTGGATGTCGGGAGTCGGATCGCAGGTAATATCGGCCACATAGTTGACGGTATTGCCCATCGGATCAATATAGTTGTCATTGACAAGGTCCAGTTTTTTATTGCTCCATTCATAAAACTCAGTAATGTCCAGTGTCCCGTAATTGGCACCAAACCAGTCCTGTAAAATGGTCGCAAATACCTGCCGGTAGTCATGCTGGTAGCTGGTGAAATTATTATTGTTCAGATTACTGAGGTTAGGGTTTGTACCGATGACTCCGGGTTTAATGCCTTTACCGACAATCAGCATGGGTGCAGAGGTTCCGTGGTCGGTGCCGTAGGTTCCATTTTCAGCCACCTGGCGGCCAAATTCGGAGAAGGTAACGGTCATCACCCGATCTTCAATCCCGAGGCCCTTGAGGTCTTCATGGAATGCCCGTATGGCTTCGGAGAGGTGGTACAAAAGCGCACCGTGTGAGCCATAAGAGGGTTTTCCGGCGATTGCCTGGCCTTCGTGGGTATCAAATCCTCCCATTCTGACGAGGAAAACTTTGGTTTTACATCCGGCACTCAACAGCCGTGCAACGGTTTTTAGCTGAGGGGAGAGTGGGTTGTTGTAATTGTTGGTCGTCCAGGTGTGGTATGTATCAGGATAAACCACACCGGGGGTATTTGATCCGTTGTCGTAAAGAGTGGATAACCGTTGGGCATAAATATTGGTGCTGCGCTCCATTTCGACGAGGAATTTCAACTCGTTGCCGTAGTCCGAAGCGGGGAAATTGGTGGGAAGTGCGCCACCGACGCCGCTTAGCTGGTTATAAAAACCGTTAGGATCATTGCTAAGGGTTAGGCCCGTGGGTATCCCCATGGCACGATGGAAACCCAATGAAACGATATGGCTGCCAAATTCAAGCCCCAGGGGGTCTGGCATATCAATCGTAGGGTAAGCCGCCGGGTAATTGGGAAAACGGTGGTCGAGATAACGTCCCCACCAGCCTGAGTCAGGATTTTCCGGGATTGTATCGCCGTCTTTTCCGGTGAGCCATATATCGGTGCCCCTGAAATGGGAACCGTTGTTATTGGTATAGGAAACGTCCATGACCCAGTTTACTTTTCCCTGGTCGTAGAGATCTTTGATGCCCACCAGGTCGGGGTGAAGCCCCACCTGATTCTGGACAGGCAGATTCGGATCGAGGTTAATATATTTCCTTACCCCCGTATCTTCGATCCCGATGAGCGGACGAAGGTTTTTATAGGTGCTGTATTGGTCAAGAGGAACGAGCGTATTCAACCCGTCATTTCCACCGTGAAGTTGGACGAGTACCAGCACACGGTCGTTAATTTCTTCGCAGGAGAAAGAGCTTAGCATAAGGTTACGGGCCATTGCCCGAACCGGTATGCCGTTTAAAGCCAGAGGCGCGAGAGCAAGCGGTAAAGTGCCTCTGAGAAAATCACGTCGCTTCATATTTTTTATTTACAATATTCTAGTTAAAGATTAACAACTACGGCGACTGCGAGTCGAAGATTCCATGTGAAAAACCTCAACCGCCGTATCCCCGACTATCCTAACTGAAACTCTGGAGATTGCAGAATAGCGCGGATCAGTTTTTTGATCTGGGGTTTGACGCTGGTATCATCACCGAGGGCTAAATAATTGTCCCACTCAAACATCCAGTTAAGTTCGGTCAGATTGTCCAGCAGCACATCATGCAGGAAATAATCAAACCGGGTCTGATCGAGGGGTTCGGGAAGGAGGTATTCAATGAGTTGTGTGACAAGGTGATGAGCGATCCTGCCTCCGGGGTGTGGGCCAGGTGTTCCCTGAGGGTCATTTCCGGTAAAATCGGTTATCATGGCCGGATTATTCACAAATGCCATCACATCAAACTGTAACAAAGGTTGCCCGTCAAGGTGTTCATCCACAATGGCATACCGAGCGGGAATGGATTTGGCACTAAACCACAGGCGGTTGTATTCCGGGGCCTGATATACAGGCTGATAACCGGCTACTTCGGGCGGGGCAAAAAGATCAAAACACGCGGCAGACATCGGATTTTGCATACCCCACCGGTAAAAATTTACGTAGGTTTCAAAGGGGTCAATCGCCGGATCCGGAGGTGTCAGTTGAAAATACCGGATCATGCTTACTTGTAATTCCAGCGGGGATTTGATCAGCGAGCCGATGATTTCGTCGTCGGAAGCGGTATCATCTCCGTCGTAAAAATGTTCGCTTTTCAACAGGGTACGCAGAACTTCGGCAAGGCTGTAGTTGCTATTCTGAAAAACAACCGACAGCGGCTGGATAATATCATCCTCAACCTCCTGGGAGATATTGTACTTTACAAAAAAGCGGTATAATCTTCGACATATATAAGCGGCGGTTGCGTCTTGGTCGAAAATCATTTCCACAAAATCGGAAACCTCATCCAACATGCCCTGTTCGGAAGTCCGCCCGGGGATAATGGCATTGTTAAAGGCATGGGAAAATACCTTGTCGGTTTCGTCATGTTTGCCGGTATCGGGTTGAGCGCGGGGCAGACCAGTGTCGGGGTCGTGAAAAAGGGTATTGCCCCAGTCATTGTTTTCGCGAAATCCCGTCATCAGGCGGGCGGCCTCGATGACATCCTGCTCGGTAAAAGTGGTATAATCACCGGGGCCGGCAGAAGGACCTTTTCCAATCGTAAAAAGCTCTAAAAATTCGCGTACAAAGTTTTCATTGGGATTGCCCTTAAAACTCTCGCTGATGTCCAGAAAGTCCCCCATGCCATTATCCAGGCATATTTTTTTTGCGAGATCTTTATAACTTCCGCTTACATAATGCATAAAAAGGCGAAGGGTATAATAATGATTTTCGCTGTAAACAATTTCCTGAAAACTGGTTGTAAAACTGGTGTGGAGGAAAAACAGGATTTTGTGTGCGACGGTCATCGGCACGGCGGGATCAAAAAGTTGGTGAAGCCACCAGGAGTTGATGATGTATTTCAACTCGTCGTTGGGGGAGTTGGTGGTAGTTCTTCCGGTTTCGACCCAGGTAAGCCCGGTTTGTGGATCCACGGGTGGTGGGGGAGGTGGCGGAAAATTTAGCAGCAAATCCACTGCCTCATCGGCAGTACGAGCAGCGAAATCATCTATTTCTGCGCGTGTAGGGCCAAATGTGGCTCTTCTTAGCAAGTGTGCGGCCAGACGTTTGCCCAGCAGGCCGGATCTGGGAGAAAGTGATGCCATAGCGTAATTTATGGTTTAACAAATACGTAGTTTATGCCTCGTCCCAAAGGGAAGAATGATCATATTTGCCTAAAGTATCGCTCCTGGCTATATGACCCGAAGGTCATATTACTACTAAATCTAAAAAGTTTACCCCATGAAAATTGCCAGTGGTTGACAATTATTTATAGGGTAAATATAGTACTGTTCGAAGACTATTCAAGCAGAGATTTCGTCTATACATGTTATGATTTCAACTAAAAAGTCGCAATTTCTTACAGGAGAAAGGTTGCTGACAGGGTAAAAATTGTTTTGAAGCGATTTTTTCTTTAAAGGTCAATGTAATATTTCCGCTGTAAAGAGAATTAATACACTGGTTATTATCCTCATTTTAGCCTTTGAATTCAGGGGTTATACAAGCGATACGATACATTTCCACGGATTTAATTTATCCACTAACCTGTTATTGTCTGATTTAGCCTGTTTTCTCCCGTAAAACTATGAGTAAGATTTTTGCCTCCACGTTCCTTGTACTAATCTCCCTTAACCCGCTCTTTCTGTTTGCCCAACTTCCGCCCAATCAACCTGAGCAGGATTGTTTCAGTGCACTTTCGGTCTGCCAGGACATTTTTTTCCAACCTAACGCCTACTCCGGTGCCGGACGCGATCCTGACGAAATCAATGGTACCCAATCCTGTCTGCTCTTAGGGGAAAGGAACAGTGTCTGGTATATTTTTACGGTACAAACTCAGGGAGAATTGTGTTTCACCATTATGCCCGTTGATCCCCTCGACGATTACGACTGGGCGTTGTACAATCTTACCAATGCCAGTTGTGCGGATATTCCCGTCAATCCAAACCTTGAAGTTGCTTGTAGTTGGACATATAATTATGGCTGCCAGGGGTTTACCGGTGCAAATGGTAATATGGCCAATTGCCCTGGTCAAAGTACTCCCTGTCTGACTGTGAATCCGGGGCAAACTTATGTGTTGAATATCAGTAATTTTACGGCCTCCAATGCCGGTTATACCCTTAATTTTAGCCAGTCCACGGCTCGGCTGTTTGACGATATTCAGCCTACATTGGATGAGGTCACGAGTTTTTGTACGGGGGTTACGGCAAAGTTTTCGGAAAATATCAGCTGTGCTACGGTTGATCCGGCGGATTTTACTTTTACCGGCCCCGATGGTCCTTATACCATTTCTCAGGTGATCAGCCGCAACTGTGCTAATGGAGGGGCATTTGACTCTCAGTTTGATCTTATCATCTCTCCGCCTATTCAACAGGCGGGTAATTATATTCTTTCATTGACTGGCACTGTAAACGATTTGTGCGGAAATGCTGCCGTCCTCAGCAGTCATGATGTATTTATGCCACTACCTCCGACTGCCGCACTTAATGCACCGGGGCCGCAGTGCCAGTTGGGAAACCAGTTTGGTTTTGCTTATACCGGGCCATCGGCGGTGCGTTCTTATAACTGGAATTTTGGCGATAGTACGGGTTCGGCTATGCCCTCACCAATTCACAGTTATCAGAGTGCCGGAACAAAAACCGTAACGCTGATTATTACCGATGTAAACGGTTGTCCGGACACGGCTACTCAGCAAGTGGATGTTTTGCCTAAACCCGATGTGAGATTTAATATGCCGCTTCAGGCTTGTGAAGGGGATACGCTGGCCATTGACAACCAGACCACTTTTCCCGGTAGTCCGATGACCAGTCTGGTTTGGCGTATCGCCGATGGCACGGTCACTTCCGATTTTTCACCGGTTCACCATTTTGCCGGGCCGGGTCGGTATCAGATTTTTCTGGAAGCCGTAAACCTTTTGGGTTGCCGAGATACCGCTTCGCGGTTTGTATCGGTTTACCCGAAAGCGGAAGTGGACTTCCTGATCGAAGATAATGTTTGTAACGGAGATTCCGCACATTTTGTGTTTTTAAGCACAATTCGGAATGACCTTTTTAACGATCAGATTGTAGATTGGGAATGGAAATTTGGGGATAGTACAGGCACGAGCCGGGCGGAAAATCCGGTTTACCTGTATGATACTGCCGGGGTATATCCGGTTGTATTATTGGTTACTTCTGACAAAGGTTGTGTGGATAGTCTGGTTCAGGATCAGATGATTCATCAGCCGCCACCACCGATCATCAATGACAACCCGGTCTGTTTCGGTAAAAGATCTAATCTGGAAGCGATTCCGGTTGAGGGGGGGATCACCAGTTGGTTTTATGAGGCGGAGGATTCCACGGCTTTTCACCGGGGGGCAACCTACTATTCGCCGCCGGTAACGTATCCCTACGATTTGTATGTCGAACAACTTTCCCCGGAGGGATGTCTCAGCGACCGGGTATTGCTTCAGGTAACTCATCACGAGTTGGGCTTTGGTGAAATTGTTTCCGATTCGGTTGTCGAATTCCCCAATCCTATTGTCAATTTTAGTGTGGGAGGTACAATTTTAGCAGAGCAGTATCTCTGGACTTTTGGTGACGGCGTAACCTCTACCTCGACGGACCCCGCCCACGAGTTTAAGTTTCCCAATCAATACAAGGTTCAGGCAAAGGTGACGGACATTTACGGATGTGAATACGATCTGGAAAAAACCATTGAAGTAAAAGCTATCATAGGAGTACACATTCCTACCGCATTCACACCCAATGGGGATGGCTACAACGACGAGTTTTTTGTCGAGGCCCGGCTGGTTCAACAGTTTGCTTTTACGATATTCAACCGTTTTGGCGAAGAGATATTCACCAGCAACGACCCCGCTTTCCGTTGGGACGGACGAACGGCCAGCGGCTATGCTGTCAAGGAAGGGGTATATGCCTACCGGATGCAGGCCACCGATGTGTTGGGAAATTCGCTGGATGAAGAAGGTACAATTACCGTTTTGAAATAACTAAATAGGTAGTTGACGGAAAAAATTGCCACAATCCAAAATATCCCAGGGGTTTCTTCGTAAATGACATACGATGGAACCCCAACTCTACCTTCAAAAACGTGCCGACAATGCCTATCAATTGCATTTGAAGCTCCAGTTGCGCAGAGGTTATGACTTTGCCGGCATTTCTCATATTTCTTTTAACCCGGATTCGTGTGAGCACAATATTTGCCGGGAAGTAAAAATCACGCTTGCGAGAATACCTTATACGGCTCATGAGGCTCCGCTTGAACTCGCGTTGCCCATCAGCATCCGCGAAAAGGCAGAAGGTTGTGGTTTGCGGGTGGTGGTGGTGGTAATTCCACAGGGCGCAATTCTCCCCGAATCTCCCATTTTCGAGAAGATCATCTGCCTGAAAGACATCGTAGAACTCCGGGAAAAAAAACACAGCGGTGCGGTTACCTCTTACCAATGGACCCGCGTCAGGTCTTTATGACTTTTCCCTCAGCATCTGGAGGATAATTCCGGCTTTTAATCGGGCGCGAGCAATGCCCTGTTTTCCTCCTTTCAGGACTATTTCCTCCTCTTCGGTCAGGGTGCATGTATAGGTTTGTCCTTCGTATTGAAACCGCATTTCTACCTGCCTTTTTCCTTGTCCATCCCTGAAAAAAGAAATTTCTGCTTCTGTATCTATCTGTCGTGTTTCTTGCCATAGCCGCAACCAGGCATAAGACTCCAGCCAGAGGTACTGGTCTTCATCCCTTCGGATCGCCTGTTTTAGTCCCCACAAACTCGTATATCTCATCCCAAACTTTCGCATTCCGCGAAAAGAAAGGTCACAAGCAATCATTTTTTCGAGGCGGTAAACGATGTATTTACGCTGCGGAAATCGCCGGGGCCAGTTGGCGCCAATTTTTTCTAATTCTGCGGCCCATACGATAATGCGGCTTTCTACGCGACCATAAGCAATAATTTTTTTCTGTCGTTGGTCGTACAGGGCGATATAGGCTACATCTTCCGGCTGTGCTCGCCACAAGGTGTGAAATAAGGCATTCGCAGCAAAAAAATCGAGCCTTTCCCGGTAGTTTTTATCATCGGGGACCACACCAATCATTACCCTTGTACCGGCTTCGGCAATTACCCGCTGGTGGTCGGAGCGTTCATACTCGACCATTTGTTCATACAAAACTTCGGGGGGCGTTTCAAATAATTCGTCTAAAAACTCACGGAATAGGGTATGCGTCTGTGACTTGCCGGGCAAAAAAGGAATTGCACCGATATTTACTTCTTTGCGGCTGCGGAAAAACCGATGTTGACGGAAACCCTCTTCGTCTCCCGGAAAAGGAAATAATATTACTCCTCCAAGGCTTTTATGAGCAGTGGTACCGGTGAGAGAAACTTGCTTTTGGGATAAAATGGCATCCCGGTAGCGGTGCAATTGTGCAATACTGTCAGGGGGCGGTCCCGCAATATCCGCGGACAAATCCAGTCTGTATTTTGCATCGAGGATATAACGAAACCGTTGGCGGTAGCCTGCCTTTTCAAACTCGATAATATGGTCAGGAATCTGGGCAAATGTATGGGTTTCTGCGGCTCCGAATGAACGGTTAAACCATAACGTAATTTTTTCGCCGGTGTCTTTTCGAATAATTCTTACCCGCGAAGTTTTGCCTTTTTTGAGTGTCAGGGAAAGGCCATTGTGATTTATCTGGATCACGTCTCGGGTGGCGACTTCGTATCGGGGGTCGTCTCGGAGAATCTGAATCATTTTCAAAAAACACCAATACTCGTACAGGGTAGAGATTTCTTTGTAATGGAGGCGGAAAATATCGTTGTTGTTAATACTCAGCCCGTGTTGCAAAAGAAGATATTTCTGGTAAAAATCCCGATATCCCGGCGCCCGTGTCAGTACCAGAGAATGCGGGGTAGGTTGTGTAGTTTGGGGTATATTTGCCAGCAGCGGGTGTTTTATCCGGGCGATAAGGCGTTGCTGGTAGTAAAGAAGTTGTTCGTTTTCTTGTTGGATTTTGAGTGAATGGCGGTGGAGGTGTCTGTGTCGGTTAATGCGTTGTTCGAGGGTTTGAATGATTTGTTTGACTGCTTGGAGTACAAACCGGTTTTCGGGTGTATCGGTAGAAATCGTTTTGCGGTTTTCGGGTAAATGCGTGGCAAATCGCCCCGGAGCAAGAGGCACTCCGTTTTCGGGGTGGCGGCTTAGGTACTGAGGATTTTTTCCCAGCCATTTTCCGGTTTTTTTTAAGGGTGAATGTTTGATCCGGTGTGCGAGAAGAGGCATAACAGATGTTTTCACCTGTGTATTGGGGGATCGTAAAATCATATCCAGCCCTTTTTCCATTCCTTCAAACAGTACCGAAAGAAGAGCCAGCCATTCGGGAAGGGTATTGTTTTTTTTCTGTGTGGGAGCGGTAAAAGCAAATGTTTTTTTCAGGTGATCAAAACCCAGAAGATGAACCATTGAATGGATTTCTTCCATCATCGCATCAAACTCCGATTTGTAGGAAAGTTTAATGGGGAAAACCTCCGTTTCCAGTATAAAAACCTGCCGGTGGAAGCTGTCGCGGATTTCGATATCGGTAAAGCCTACGGCATCGGCGAGGGACAGGCTGCCAAACAATTTGTGAGAATTTCCTGCTAAGGCGGACTCCAACCCGGTTTCCTGTCCATTGAGGAGAACTCTATAGGGTGGTTGAAAACGACTGTTTACACGGGGTTCAAAAAAAATGTCCACCTGTTGCCATTCAAAAAAAAGCGGCTGGTTTTGCAAATCCTGGAGGGAACTTATCTGCGAGAGATCCATTCCCCGAAAAGAAAAACGCACCGATTCTGCCACTCCGGATATATTCAGTTTTTTCTCGGGGCGATTTGCCCGAATCTGCAAAAAACCAATATCCAGAGACTGAAACTGAAGCATATCGTTAATTTCATAACCATTATGCAAGTTGCGATTGCGTAGAATTTAAACCACAGAGAGGGCGGAGAGGCACGGAGGGGATGAGTCTCGGTGATTCTCTTCTTTCTCGGTGGTTTGTTTGTTTTCGGCTACATCCAGAAAGACGTAAACCCATCTTCTTCAAATCGCCGGTACATGAGCAGCAATTTTTCCAGGGTTCGCGGAAATTTGTAACCCTTCTTTCGTGGTTCGCCCAGTCTTTCGACAATTTCGGAGGCGTAGAGGCCTGAGGGTAAATCTATCGTAGCCGGCGCAAACTTCCGGATGAGTTCAAACAAAACTAACCCCACTCGACGCGAACTCCCGTGAATCCTCGGCAAAATCTTTTGCATCACCTGAAGATCAATTGCCTCCTGCTCAGATATAAGTTCACGAATTTCGTGACGGTTGAGCAAATAAAAAGCGATTTCGTCTCGTACCCGATAACCAAACTGCAAATCCGCCTTTTTGAGAATCTGGTTAATGTCCGATAGAAAATTCAGGGTACTGTTCATCCGTTGTTTTTCGGCTTCGCTCACATCTTTGGGCTGGACATAGACCGAAATCAGGAAATCATTATAAACTCCTTCGAGCGGTTCGATTCCTTCATCGGCCATTGGCCAGTCGAGATGGACATCATTCATTTCGATGGAATTGGCGCGGTCGAGTACCTTGCGGCTGAAAGGGTGCGTGGTTTCATCCATATTGACCGTACCGATAAGGTAAAGATTTTCGGGCAGGCCGAGCGGAAAAGACAAGTCTGTAAAATCGGGGTCCCACATTTCTTCGGTGAGAATGGGATCGGTTTGTATTGTTTCTCCCACTTTTTCACGAGTCTCCATGATGCTGAGAAAATCGCTGAAATAGTGTTCGACACGGGCGAGGTTCATTTCGTCGAGGATAACAAAAAATATTTCCTCCGGATGCTGGTGCGCCCTGATAATGGTTGAGAAAAGCGCTTTCCCTCTGAATTTTCCCGAAATATCGGTATAACCCATAAGGTCGGCATTGTCGGTCCAGTCGGGGCGCACGGGGATGAGTGTGCAATTGTCCTTACAGCCGATGGCGGCGGCAAACTGGCGTACAAGCTGTGTTTTTCCCGTGCCCGAAATCCCCGCCAGGATGACAAAGGGTTTGGTTTTGAGCGAGAGGTAAAAATTGGCGATGTCCTGCTTGGTGAAAAAAAATCCCTGTCCTGAGATATACTCATGGATATGGGCCAGCACGGTGCGGGCATTGTGGGATGTTTTTGTTCGCGCCGAAAGAGACATTTATATTTTAATGAAAATCTTCCGCCTGTACAAAATCCATACAGGGATAAAGATAAATGCTGTATAGGAAAGTGCCCAAAGCAATGATACAAATTTGGGTTCAAGTCCCACACCGATTAATCCGTCCATAAAAGCCGCATTTATATTAAATCCTTCCAGTTTAAAGAGGAAATTCAGGCCGCTGTGGAGGACGTAAGCGGTGATGGCATTAGCCCCAAACACCTTAAAAACATAGGTATAGCGGTCTTTTTCCAGTACATCAATGTACCAATAAAAAAATCCGAGCGTCATGGAGGCGAGGCCGGAGGTAAACATGACATAACTACTGGTCCAGAGATTTTTGTTGATGGGGAAAAACCAATCCCAAACATTGCCGAGAGTCATTGCAAGGAAACCGCCGACCATGAGTCCGATGACTTTTGTGTCGGGTTTGTATTTGCCTGTGAGGAGGGCACCTGCGAGCATACCGGTAAGGCCTGATGCAATGGCAGGAAGCGTGCTGAGCAATCCTTCCGGGTCCCATGTATGCTGGTAAAGGCGGAAAGGGACCAGCAGTCGGTCCACCCACGCCTCCATATTAGTACCGGGTTCAAAGTTGCCGGCGATAAAACTCTCCGAAACTTGTCGGATCGCGCCTATCGGGATCATACCGTCGCGAGCTTTTACCTGGCCCGTAGCAAGAGCAGTTGAGATCGTTTCGTCAATAGGTATAGGAATAAAAGCCATTACCACCCAATAGCCCACAAGCAGGGCAGCGGCGATCCACGCCTGGGTTTTCCAATTGGTTTTGAGGAAAATAAATGAGCAGGCGAGGAAAACCAGCGAAATACGTTGCAGTACACCCGGAATACGGATATTGGCAAAATTAAACCGGGGCCAGAGCGAGAGGAAAAGGCCGAGGCCAAAGATGATGGCACTGCGAATAAGAATTTTACCGGCAATTTTGCCGATAGGAGGATTATCCTTCAGAACACGCGAATAAGCCAGTACAATGGATACTCCCACGATAAATAAAAAGAAGGGGAATACATAGTCGGTAGGAGTAATACCGTGCCAGGTCGCGTGACGCAGCGGGGGGTAAATATGTTGCCAGGAGCCGGCATCATTGACCACAATCATCCCGGCGATAGTAAGGCCGCGGAATACATCAAGCGAAATGAGGCGTTTGGACAGAGGATTCGACATTAGCAGGGGCTATTAAGGTGTAAGAAGCCTAAAATATCGGACTTTTCCGGAAAGAAACAATAGAGAGTGGGCGGATGGAGCGAAGAACCCCACAATTTTTCTTTTTGCAAACTACTTTTTGTTGAGTATATTTTTGCGATTAATCCTAACCTCATTGCTATGATTAGAAGAACTACACTCGCGATTATACTCGTATTGTCCTGTTTGATGACCCATGCCCAAAGCATCGGTGCTTCGCCCGAATACGTAAAAATCCTCACCTCCCGCTGGCAGGGAGAGCGATTTGCCGACGGGCGGCCCAAAGTCTCGGACGATATACTGGAAAGGCTTCAAAACTGCACACTGGAGCAGATATGGGGTTATCTCGGAAGAAATGGATACCGCAATCAGATCGAAAAAAACTGGATTATCCTCAAACCCGGGGAAACTATGACCGGACGGGTGGTAACTGCCCAGTTTCTCCCATCAAGACCCGATCTGGACTCGCTGGTAAGAGCCCGAGGCAAAGAAGAAGGACGCAATCAGCGCGGGGGAATAAATATCTGGCCCATTGATGTATTGACTAAAGGCGATATTTATGTAGCCGACGGATATGGAAAAGTCAAAGACGGGACACTGATTGGTTCAAGTCTTGGCAATGCCATCTATGGAAAAACCGGAAAAGGCGTCGTGTTTTACGGATCCATCCGCGATATGCAGGAGCTACGAGATACCGAAGGATTTAACGCATGGATAAAAGGACACGACCCCTCTTTCATCAAAGATATGACTCTTAGTTATATCAATACACCGATCCGGATCGGAGAGGTTACGGTTTTCCCCGGCGACGTGGTGTTTGCCAATGATTACGGCGTGATATTTATCCCCGCTGATCTGGTAGAAGGGCTGGTAACTTCTTCGGAGATGATTGGTCTGCGGGACGAATTTGAAAGGTATATGTTGCAGTTGGGCAAATATCCCTCCGGCGAAGTACATGGAGACTGGGCAGACAATATGAAGGATGAATTCCGCAAATGGTTTGCCCAATACCCCAAAAAAACCGCCATTACCTCTAAGGATATCGAAGCATATCTGGCGAAGGAGGATCATTAAACCACCACCGCTTATTTCATCAGATTCATTTCTGCGAGGTTTTTGAGTCGGTTTCGCTCCAGGAAGGCGTCTATCGTTTCAAAATGTTCGATCACGCGCTGATCCTTAAATTCAAATACTTTCTGTGAAAGCCCCTGTAAAAAATCCCGGTCGTGGGACACAAGAATCAGCGTGCCTTCAAAACCCAATAATGCTTCCTTGAGCACATCTTTTGACCGCATATCGAGGTGGTTGGTAGGCTCATCGAGGATAAGCAGGTTTACCGGCTCCAGTAAAAGTTTTACCATCGCCAGGCGGGTTTTTTCTCCCCCTGACAATACGCCTACTTTTTTCTCCACATCATCCCCGCTAAACATAAAACACCCCAGAATATTCTTGATTTGGGTGCGGATTTCTCCTTTTGCCACCTCATCTACGGTCTGAAAAATGGTCAGATCCGGATCAAGCAGCGAAGCCTGATTCTGGGCAAAATATCCCACCTTCACATTGTGCCCCCGTTCACAGGTGCCTTCTACGGGTATTTCGCTCATAATGGCCTTGATCATGGTGGATTTTCCTTCCCCGTTTCGCCCCACAAAAGACACTTTTTCGCCCCTAAAGATAGACATGCTGGCATTTTTGAATACAACAGTATCTCCATACGATTTGGACACATCTTTTACCGTCACGGGAAAATCGCCCGAACGCGGGGCGGGAGGAAAACGCAGCTTGAGTGAGGAAGTATCCACCTCATCCACTTCGATCAGTTCCATCTTTTCCAGCATACGTTCTCGGGAGTTTACCTGATTGGTTTTGGAATAAGTACCCCGAAAACGCTCGATAAAAGCCATATTCTCCGCAATAACTTTTTGCTGCTCATTGTAAGCTTTGACCTGGTGCGCTCTCCGCTCCTCGCGCAGTTGCAGGTAATGAGAATATTTGGCCTTATAGTCATAGATGCGGCCCATGGTAACCTCAATCGTGCGATTGGTGATGTTGTCAACAAAAGCTTTGTCGTGCGAAATGACCATTACCGCATTCGCTTTATTTACCAGAAAGTCTTCCAGCCAGATTACCGATTCAATATCTATATGGTTGGTAGGTTCGTCCAACAAGATCAGATCCGGTTTTTGCAGCAGGATTTTGGCCAATTCGATCCGCATCCTCCATCCGCCACTAAACTCTTTGGTCTGTCGGGTAAAATCGGTTTGTTTGAACCCCAGGCCTTTTAGGGCTTTTTCCACCTCCGCATCATAATTGACATCATCCAGGGAGTAAAACTTTTCGCCCAGTTCGGTCACCTTTTCAATAATGGCCATGTATTCATCGCTCTCGTAGTCTGTGCGGGTTTCCAACTGATGGTTGAGCGCCTCTATTTCGTCGCGCATGGCAAAGATATGGGCAAAAGCTTTGGCAGCCTCTTCAAAGACGGTACAATTATCTTCGGTCAGTAAATGCTGGGGGAGATAAGCAATGACAGCGTCTTTAGGGGCACTGATACTACCACGAGTAGGTTTTTGTACCCCGGCGATAATTTTCATTATGGTTGACTTCCCCGCCCCGTTTTTCCCCATGAGGGCAATTTTGTCGGTGGGATTAATGACAAAAGAAATGCCGCTGAACAAGGTCGTGCCATTAAATTCTACTGCCAGATTATCAACTGCGATCATAGACTATTTTTTGAAGCTGCGAAATTACAAATAAGAAAGGGAAACTTCCTTAAAAGTAATACAAACCTTTGTCTGTCGCCGGTTTTCCTCGTTGATAATACCCTTTAGGTTCTTTAAAGGGGAGTTTCGTGAATATAAAGTTTGTCTGGCCGACAAGCTACTCTCGGTATTATTTGCGTTAATATTTATCTTACCCCCTCAAAATCGTCGAAAAATGATTAAGAATTTTATCCGTATCAAAGGAGCCAGAGAGAACAACCTGAAAAATGTTTCGCTTCAAATTCCGAAACACCAGATTACCGTTTTTACGGGTGTTTCGGGTTCGGGTAAGTCGTCTATTGTGTTTGATACCATTGCGACGGAAGCGCAGCGGCAATTGACGGAAACCTACACGGCTTTTCTGCGGGGTTTTATGCCCCGATACAGCAAACCGGAAGCCGACGCCATCGAAAACTTATCGGTAGCCATCGTCATTGACCAAAAAAGAATGGGCGGTAACTCTCGTTCTACCTTGGGGACTATTACAGATATTTCAGCCTCCTTGCGGATACTCTTTTCCCGATGGGGGCAGCCTTATATCGGGCAGGCGAGTGCTTTTTCCTTCAATGACCCCGAAGGGATGTGTACGGATTGTGATGGTATAGGGCGGAAAATGGTTGCCAATGTGAATTTGATGTTTGACAAAACTAAATCACTCAACGAGGGGGCAATACTTTTGCCTAATTTTAAAGTGGGGTCTATTGACTGGAAGATTTTTACTTCGGCGGGTTTTTTCGACCTCGACAAAAAACTTCAGGATTATACAGAGCAGGAGTGGAAAATTTTCCTTCACGGAAACCAGAGCAAAGTAGTTTTACAATACAAAGGCATTGATTTGAATGTGAGTTTTGAGGGGATTGTCGAAAAATTTACCCGCCTGTATATCAAAAGAGACATGAGCGGCCATGCCGAAAGTACTCGTAACAAGGTTGAAAAATTTATGATACAGGGCATTTGCCCCACTTGTGAAGGCAAACGGCTGAATGAAAAAACCCTTAGTTGCCGCGTTCAGGGTTTTAATATCGCGGAGATGTCGGCGATGGAAGTGGGGCATTTGAAACCAATCATTGATTCTATTGACGAGCCTTCGGTATTGCCTGTGGTGCATGCCCTTTCTACCCAATTGGATCACCTGATTTCGATAGGGTTGGATTATATCAGCCTAAACCGGGAAACCGCTACATTATCAGGTGGCGAGTCCCAAAGAGTAAAAATGGTGAAACAGTTGGGCTGTAATTTGACCGATATTCTCTATGTTTTTGACGAACCCAGCATCGGGTTGCACCCGAGGGATGTACACCGTTTAAACCAGTTACTTCAAAAATTGCGGGACAAAGGCAATACCGTTATTGTGGTGGAACACGACCCGGACGTCATTCAGATTGCCGACCATATCGTAGATGTCGGGCCTCATGCCGGTATCAATGGCGGTGAAATTGTCTTTGAAGGTAACTATCAAAACCTGCTGGCCAGCAATACTTTAACGGGCAAATATTTGAAACACCACGCTGCGTTAAAGCCTGTTTTTCGCAAACCTAAAGGGTATTTACCGATAAAAAATATATCTGAAAACAACCTTAAAAACGTCTCGGTCAATATTCCCTCGCATGTTTTGACCGTAGTGACCGGTGTGGCGGGTTCGGGCAAAAGCACCTTGATTAATGGGGCATTTCTGGTGGCATATCCACAAGCAATTGCGATTAATCAGGCACCGGTGAGTGGTTCTGTGCGATCCAATCCTGCTACTTATACGGGCATGATGGACGAAATCAGAACGCTTTTTGCTACGGCAAACAAAGTAAACGCGGCTCTTTTTAGTTTCAATTCAAAGGGAGCTTGCCCCCATTGCCAGGGATTAGGTTATACGGAGGCGGATTTAGCCTTTATGGAAGGGGTGCGTTATACTTGTGAGGTATGCGAAGGCAAACGTTTCAAACCCGAAGTACTGGGCCATACTTTCCAGGGAAAATCCATCAATGATGTTTTGTCCATGAGTTTTCGGGAAGCAGCCGTTTTTTTCACTTCACCAACATTACTCAAAATTCTCCATTCACTTTGCGACGTAGGTGTTGGCTATCTCACACTCGGACAACCGTTAAGTACTTTGTCGGGCGGTGAATGTCAGCGCGTCAAATTAGCCCGTGAATTGCATAAAAAAGGCAGTATTTATGTTATGGACGAACCCACAACAGGTTTACACACCTCCGATATAGACAATTTGATGGTTATATTAAACAGACTGGTGGACAATGGAAATTCGGTCATTGTGATTGAACACAATCTGGAGATCATCAAAAGAGCCGACTGGCTCATTGATTTGGGGCCGGAAGGCGGTAAAAAAGGCGGGAATATCATTTTTGAAGGCACTCCGCAAGACATTCTCAATGCCGAAAACTCATTGACCGGACAATATCTGAAACGGTCTTTGTTGTGAGACTCTCCTTCCCTCAAGGGTTTGTTTCTCAGCAAATCCTCGGCAATTGCCCTCCCGGCAACATGCCTAAAACTCGCCTTCCGCCAATAGTACTTTTCAAGACTACCTGTCCGGGGTGGTCTTCGATGACTTCGCCAATAATAGCGGCATTTTTCCCTTGGGGGTTTTTTTTCAGGATTTCTAATGTTTTGTCCGCTGCGGAAGGGGAAACGATCGCTAAAAATTTTCCTTCATTTGCCACATAAAGAGGGTCAAGCCCCAGCATTTCGCAGGCTCCTTCTACCTGCGCGCCTATCGGGATTTGGGACTGGATGAGGCTGATACCGAGGTTGGACTTTTGGGCGATTTCGTTTAATGTCGTCGCAACGCCGCCTCGGGTCGGGTCGCGAAGAAAGTGAATGTTTTCACCTAGTTCGTCCAAAAGGGTTTTCACCCATTCATTCAAATTTGTACTGTCGCTTTGTATATCCGTTTCAAATTCCAGCCCCTCGCGCACAGACATGACGGCCATACCATGCGTAGCGATTTCCCCGTTGATAATGATCTTATCCCCGGGTTGTATGCGCCCGATAAGGATGTTGGCTTTCGGGTGTAAGGTTCCGATTCCGGTCGTATTGATAAAAATCTGATCACCCTTGCCTTTTTCCACTACTTTGGTATCTCCGGTTACAATTTGTACGCCCGATTGGATCGCTGCGCAGCGAACCCCTTCAATGATTTTCCAGAGGTCTTCCACACGCAGGCCTTCCTCTATAATAAAACTCAGTGAGAGGTACTGAGGAATTGCGCCGCACATGGCAAGGTCATTTACCGTTCCATAAACGGCCAGTTTACCTATATTGCCGCCGGGAAAAAATATAGGAGAAATCACAAAACTATCGGTCGTAAATGCCACTTTTCCCGGGAGGTGAAGGATGGCTCCGTCGTGTTGTTCGTCGAGAAATTCATTTTTCAATAATTTAAAAACTCCTTCCTCCAGCAGGCGGTGTGTCAGTAGCCCGCCACTTCCATGAGCGAGAGTGATGACATCAAAGTCAAACTTTGGCAGGGGACAATTGGGTTGAAAGACGCGGTTTGTCATGTTGAGGGGTTGTATTGAAAATAAGCCGAACAAGCGCCTTCTGACGAGACCATTGGCGCACCAAGCGGGTGTTCCGGTGTGCATTTTTTGCGAAAATGAGGACATTGAGGCGGTTTTTTTACTCCTTTCAGAATATCACCTGCGATACATTCCTTATTTTCCTGGCCGGAAGATGATAGGTTTAGGTTAAATTTTTTTCGGGCATCGTAGCGGGAATAGGCACTTTTTACTTTGTGACCGCTCCGGGGAATGGAGCCAATTCCCCGCCAGAATTGGTCGGAAACCTCAAATACCTGACGAATTTGTTGTTTTGCCCGGATATTCCCT
This sequence comes from Bacteroidia bacterium, assembly GCA_033764335.1. GTDB lineage: Bacteria > Bacteroidota > Bacteroidia > J057 > J057 > JAGQVA01. The sequence goes on from JANRJC010000051.1 coordinate 64,163, forward strand.
TCTCGCCGCACCACGCGGGTATAGGGGTTTTCCAGTTTTGTTTCTCCCTTTTCCAACTGCCTTACAGCCATCAGGATGCCTTGTAGCAGATCTACCGGTTCAAAGCCTGTAACAACAATGGGGACATGATATTTTTCGACCACAGGGATATACTCTTCGATTCCCATAATCGTACAGACATGGCCCGCTGCAAGGAATGCATCAACCGTATGATCAGGATCTGAAAGAATGGTTTCCATGGCGGGGGGAACGAGAACATGGGAAGCGAGAATAGAATAGTTGGTAAGACCTAGCTGATGCGCCTGAATAACCGAAAGTGCATTGGCCGGGGCCGTAGTTTCAAACCCGACCGCAAAAAACACAAACTCCTGTAAAGGGTTTTCCTTTGCAAGCTTTACCGCTTCGAGAGGGGAATAAAGCATGGATATATTTGCACCCCTTGCTTTTGCTTCGAGAAGGCTTTTTTCCGAGCCGGGTACACGGAGCATATCTCCGAAGGAGCAGAGAACAACGCCGTCGTTTTCGGCAAGCGCTATCGCCTCATCAATAGCCTTTGCGGGAGTTACACAGACCGGGCATCCGGGGCCATGCACCATCGTCACTTGCTGAGGCAATAGATCGAGTATGCCGTTTTTTACAAGACTGTGAGTTTGGCCTCCGCAGATTTCCATGATTGTCCACGGACGGGTTACGATCCGGTGAAGTTCGTCAAGGTATTGTTGTACGATTTCCGGATTGCGGTATTCGGTGAGGTATTTCATCATTCTTCCAGTTCTCCCATTTTCTTTAAATAATCGAAAGTAGTTTTTGCCTCCTCTTCGTCCACGACGCTTAGGGCTACGCCCACATGCACCAGCACATAGTCGCCGGGTTGTGCATCCGGAACCATCGAAAGGTTGACTTCCTTCAGAATACCGTTAAAAGAAACTTTTCCCGTCCGGAAAAAGTCATCCTCTGTATCGGTGATCGTTGTTATTTTCCCCGGAATAGCTAAACACATGATTGATATTTTGATTTAAAAAGGAATAGGCCAGTTGCCCAAATGATATACATTCGTCATTAGGTGATAGGGTGTTGTGGAAGTATAACTCGTATTTTTTTCCCAGTTTTTCGATGATAAGATCGAGAAGCAGGGCATTCTGAAAAACACCTCCGCTGAAAGCCAGTTTACGCACACCTTTGTTCGCCGCTATTTTGTCTATCCCGAAGACGAGGGCAAGGTGAAAGTGAAAAGCGATTTCACCTTTATCTACGCCTTGCCGTATATCCTCCACGATGTTTTGTAATAATGTTTTCCTGTCAGGTTCATACCGAGCGTTTTCCTCTGGTTTTCGCGGGTACTGAGTCGCCAAAGCCTCCAGCCGCATTGCCGCTTCTCCTTCAAACCCGGATACCTGCTGTATATCCAATAACGCAGCCACACCATCAAACAAACGCCCCATACTGGAGGTGTTAAGCAGGTCTTTTCGCCCCAAAATTTTCCGGTAAAAGGTCCATTCTTTTTCCGAAAAATGACGCGCCAGCAGGGATTGCACTTCTGGCAGGTCATGGCACAGAGCCAGTGCAGAAAGTCTCGGTTCGAGCGACATTTTATCTCCCAAAATATGCGGGAAATAGTCCAGATGCGCTACCCGCTCGAAATTCCCATTCTCAAAAATAAAAAACTCACCTCCCCAGATTTCGCCGGCACCCGTAGCGACAGTACCATACCCGGTCCCATCCCAAATGACCCCGAGCACAGGATCCAGTTGGCTAAGAAGTTCGTTTTCGGCGAGTACGGCGGCAAAGTGAGCGATATGATGTTGCACTTCTTCGATCGAAATACCTGATCTTTCTGCCCAATTGCGGCCTTTTGCAGAAGAAAAATAGGCGGGGTGTTTGTCCACAATGATTTTTTGGGGCCGGGCATCGAGCAGGTTGAGCAAGTGTTGCAGGGTATGGTCAAAATTCTCCTGGGTATCGAAATTTTCCAGGTTGCCCAGGTATTGACTGACGTAAGTATTGCCTGCATGTTGAAGTGCGAAGGTGCTTTTTAAATCTGCGCCCATCGCCAGGACGGAATGTTGCCAACCCGGGAAACTGCGGTGAATATAGGTTGGGGCATACCCACGCGATCTTCGAAGGACAATTCGTTGGTTGTATTCAGGGGTAAACTTTACAACACTGTCGTCCTGAGGGATAAGGATATTTCGGTTGTGAATAAGGAATAAGTCTGCAACCTGGTCCAGGCAGTCCATCGCCTTTTTGTCCTCAAAAAATATTGGCGAACCACTCATGTTGCCGCTGGTCGCTACGACGGGTTTGTTCCATTTCGATAAGAGCAGTTCCATCAGGGGAGTATAAGGTTGCATCGCGCCTATATGGTTCAGGCCGGGAGCAATTCCCCTGACATCAATGCCGCTTTCCGGGTGGTTTCGCAGTTTAAAAAGCAAGATGGGGCTTTCGATTCCGCGATAAACTTCTGTTTCTGTTTTGTTTAGGTGTACATCCTTTGACAACATTTCCAGGCAGGGGTACATCAGCGCAAAAGGTTTTGTGGGGCGATGTTTCCGTTTTCGGAGGGTGGAAATAGCTTGGGAGTTGGTTGCATCACAAATAAGCATATATCCACCGATGCCTTTTAGCGCAATAATTTCGCCGTTTGCCAGTGCTTGAACCGCAATGTTTATGCACACCTCCGGAGATGGATTGGGAGGCAGATTCCGTTGTTTTCCTAGCGGGGTTTGACCCCTTGCGATACTCAACACCACCGCACAATCCGGGCAGGAACTGGTCTGTGAAAAATACCTTCGGGTCAGGGGATCATTATATTCAGCCTGGCAGGTTGGACACAGGATAAAGGGTGCCATCCCGGTATTTTCTCTGTCGTAAGGCAGGGCATGGATGATGGAAAAGCGGGGGCCGCAGTTGATGCAGGTAATAAAAGGATAATGAAAACGACGGTCTTCAGGGGAGTGAAGTTCCCTGCGGCAGTCGTCGCAGAGGCCCCTATCAGGGGTGATGAGCAGGTTGCTCTGCAACGTTGAAGGGATACTTTCTACAATATCAAATTGGGTGAAAAACAGCGGATCACTTTTCTCCAGAGTGTAACGGAGAATCTCTGCCTGAGGGGGTTTGTTTCGAAGCAATTTCTGGCAAAAACTTTGGGCGGACAATGAGCATGTATTAAAATAGACATGTACGCCGTCCCGGCCATTGCATACGGTTCCGGACAAACCCAGCGACCGCGCAAGCCGATAGACAAAAGGTCGAAAACCCACGCCCTGCACCTGACCCTCAATATGAATGTGGTAAGTGGACACGTTAATGGGTTTTAAGCCACTGATACCATTGAGACATTCCCTTGCCCGTTTTTGCAGAAATCTCGATAAACTCCGTGATATGACTTACCCGCCGGGCATACTCTTTTACCTTTTCGACATCAAAATCAACATAAGGCAGCAGGTCCATTTTGTTGATGATGCAGAGTTGAGAGGAGTGAAACATGTCGGGGTATTTGAGTGGTTTGTCGTCCCCTTCGGTTACGCTTACCATCACCACACGGGCACCTTCTCCGAGGTCAAACATCGCCGGGCAGACGAGATTCCCCACGTTTTCGATAAACACAATTGAATGTTCGACGGGCTGTAACTTTTCCAGCGCATGGTGAACCATGTTCGCTTCGAGATGGCAGCCTTTGCCGGTGTTGATTTGTATCACCGGAGCACCCGTAACGGCAATACGGTCGGCATCATTGCAGGTCTGTTGGTCCCCTTCAATCACAAAACAAGGGATACGGCCTTTCATATATTGCAGGGTTTGTTCCAAAATTGCCGTTTTCCCACTTCCCGGCGAACTGACGAGGTTGATGGCGAGGATATGATTTTTCTGAAAAAACTCCCGGTTTTTTTCCGCATACAAGTTGTTTTTGCCTAAGATATCCTGCTCGATTTGCAGTACTGTTTTGCCCGACTGAAATTTTACAGACGGGGTATTGATTTCCACAATTTTAATCGTGCTGTCGGTTTGGCCACATCCACAAGTTGTACACATATTTTTAAGGAATTAGGTGGTTGTGAAAGTTAAAGTCTTAATAACCAATTCTTTTCCTTTGATGACGGTGTTTTCATAAGAGCCACATTCCGGACAGGGATCAAACAAAACCTGCATATCAAACACCTTCCCACAGTGCCCACATTTTGCTTTCCCTGCAACCCGATGAATAAGGCATTCGGCATTTTCCAACACAGACTGACTCACCCCGACCTCCCAGGCAAAGTCAAGCGCCGAAAACTCTATTCCCGCCAGTTCGCCGATTTCCAGCTCGATCGCTTCTACCCGGTTCATCCCCACTTTTTGGGCTTCAGTCGTTGCGATTTCGACAATATGCGATATGATAGACAGCTCATGCATACAGAGGGAAGTTAGCACCCATTTTATAGTTTGAGGATGACTTTAATCAAGGGTTTACCATGATTAAGATCATACCCTTTCACATTTAATCGGGAGATATTAGCCTAAACCTAAATGTCGCATTATGCAACCTGTAAGTCTCGCCCGCCCGCAATTGCTCAACGCTGTTTGGGCAATGCATGACGTAAAAGGTTATCTCGCCAACCGCGATATAACACTGTTGGCAACCCTGTTTAATACTTCGGCCATAGAGATTGAGGGTGTCGTTTCCTTTTACCATTTTTTCCATCGTCAGCCCTCCGGAAAACACATCATTTACCTCAACAATAGCATCATTTCGGATTTTAAGGGGTTTTCGGAGGTGAAATATGCCTTTGAAAAAGCAACAGGAGCAACAATAGGGAAGGTGAGTTCTGACGAAAGATTTGGTTTTTTTGAAACTTCCTGCATCGGGTTAAGTGATCAGGAGCCTGCGGCATTGATAGATTTTTATCCGTTTACCGGGCTTACCCCGGAGAAAGTTGATACCATCATTCATAAACTTAAACGAGGGCGTACTGCGGCTGAACTATACGATGTACCCGCCGACAATATCCGATATACCCCTGGTGAAAAAACAATTATTTTAAAAGATTATACACCGGGTACGATACTCCCCAAACTAAATGATCTGGAGCCGGTTGAGGTGGTCGAAATAATCAAAGAATCAGGTCTGATGGGAATGGGAGGGGCGTTTTTCCCAACAGGAATCAAATGGGAAACCTGTCGCAAGAACGCCAGCAACCGGAAATTTGTGATCTGTAATGCCGACGAAGGAGAACCGGGTACATTTAAGGACAGGGTATTGCTAAACACGCTGCCGGGTTTGGTGATAGAGGGGATGGCACTTGGCGCATACAGTGTAGGGGCTTCGGAGGGTATCATTTACCTTCGTGCCGAGTATCGCTGGCTCAAGGAAAAATTGGAAAAAACCCTTGAAGATTTTCGGGAAAAAGGCTGGTTGGGAGATCATATTCCGGCGAAACAGCCCTTTTCTTTTGATATAAGGGTGCAGTTGGGGGCGGGTGCTTATGTCTGTGGGGAGGAGACGGCGCTGCTCAATTCGCTCGAAGGGAAGCGGGGAGAACCGCGAACCCGCAGACATTTTCCGGTAGAAAGAGGTTTTCTGGGTAAACCCACACTTGTAAACAATGTAGAAACCTTTGCTACGGCTGCCCGCATCATTGAGTCAGGAGCGAAAGAAATGCGAAAATTGGGAACAAAAGATTCCCCCGGAACAAAACTTATTTCGATTAGTGGAGACTGCGACAAGCCGGGGGTGTATGAAATTGAGTGGGGTTTGCATATCGGTGAATTGCTGGCACTTTGTGAAGCCCATGATCCCTGGTACATACAGGTGAGCGGGCCTAGCGGTGTAGCGGTAACGATCCGGGAACGTAACCGTCGTCTGTGTAAAGAAGACCTCCTCTGCGGCGGTTCTTTTATGATATTTAATAAATCGCGCGACCTGCTACGTATCCTGTTGAATTTCAACAATTTTTTCAAACACGAAAGTTGTGGTATATGTACTCCCTGTCGTGCCGGCAATTTTATTATGAATCGGAAACTGGAAAAAGTACAACGAGGCCTGGGTAGTCTGAGAGATTTGGTTGAATTGGAGGACTGGGGAAAAACCATCCGGGAAAACAGCCGTTGCGGGTTGGGGCAGATGTCGCCCAACGCAATTATAGACCTTATTCATAAGTTTCCCGAGTATTTCGACCAACGAGTGGACAAGTCAGGCAGTCGGCTCAGCCGGGGCTTTGACATGGCTTCTGCCGTGAAAGATTATGACGAAGCAACAGCGTGAACAATACATTTTCCGGGCTTGCTGTTTACAAAGCGGATTATTATGGAAAAAAAAATCACCCTAACCATTGACGGAAAAGAGGTTACTGCCCAGGAAGGCGAACTTCTGATTAATGCTATCCGGAAGGCAGGATTTGACATTCCTTCCCTTTGTTATTACGAACATATTGACCCGCCGCTGGGTACTTGCCGGGTGTGTACGGTGGAGGTCAATGGAAGACATGTAGCAGCCTGCACGACCCTTGCGCGAGGAGGAATGAATGTGGGCGTTCATGTCACATCTTTACACGATACCCGAAAGGCCATGGTCGAAATGCTTTTTGCCGAAGGGAATCACTTTTGTCCTGCCTGCGAAAAAAGCGGCGACTGTGACCTTCAGGGAATGGGCTATCAATTGGGCGTCAATGTGAGCCGTTTTCCACATCTTTTTGTGGATCGGATTATTGACTACAACCCGCGCCGAATGGTCATTGAGCATAACCGCTGTATCCGCTGTCGCCGGTGTGTGGACGAGGTAATGACCACGGAAGGCAAACGAGTATTTAGCTTTGTCAATCGAGGGAATGCAACGGAGGTTGCGATAGACTATCAGGAAGAGTCTAAACTTACCGAAGAACAGGCCATTCACGCGGTACACATTTGCCCTACGGGAGCGATTTTGGTACGAGGAAAAAGCCTCGCAAGGCCCTTCGGTGAGCGAAAGTACGATATTGGCGAAGGGATACAGCGTGAGTCAGCGCCGATTGTTTTTACAAAAGAGGAGGGCAGGAAAAAAATCATCGCAACGGTTTCGCTGGCCGGTTGTTTTGGGTGTCACATGTCCATGTTGGATCTGGACACCGGGATTTTGGATATGGTAGAACTGGTTGAGTTTAATAAATCGCCGCTGACAGACATTAAAGAATTTTCGAAGAAGGTGGATGTCGGTATCATCGAAGGCGGGTGTTGCAATTCGGAGAATATTGCCGTATTGCGTGAATTTCGGAAAAAATGCGATGTCTTGGTATCAATGGGCGAATGTGCAATTTGGGGTGGTTTGCCCGCCATGCGCAATCTGGTACCTCTTAAAGAATGCCTAGAGGAGGCTTATTTACATTCATTTACCAGTGAAGACGGTGCAGAAACCCTCCCTCAGCATGAGGATATTCCCAAGATTCTGGATAAAGTTTATCCTTGCAGTGAGGTAGTAGATATAGATTATTTCATACCCGGCTGTCCCCCGGCGGCCAATCATATCTGGGATATGGTGAAACATATACTCTTTGGTGATGAGTATTCATTGATCCTGCCCCGGTACAAATACGATTAGTTTTCAGCTGAAAAATTAGCATCTGCATTGAAATAAATTATATGGCTAAGATTATTATCGAACCGGTTACCCGTGTTGAAGGACATGGAAAAGTAACGATCCACCTCGATGAGGAAGGGCGGGTAAAAGAAAGTTTTTTTCACATTGTAGAGTTTCGCGGTTTTGAGCGTTTTATTCAGGGAAGACCATATTGGGAAGTGCCCGTATTGGTACAGCGGTTATGCGGCATTTGTCCGGTGAGCCATCATATTGCAGCGGCCAAAGCAATTGATCAACTCGCCGGGCTTGACCCGAAAGATATTTCCCCTGCCGCAACGAAAATCCGGAAGCTGTTGCATTATGGACAGATTTTCCAGTCGCATGCCCTTCACTTTTTTTACCTTGCTTCGCCTGACCTTTTGTTTGGGCTGGATGCTCCTGCGGAAAAACGAAATGTAGTGTCAGTTGCCGTTGAAAACAAAGAACTTGCCCGTAAAGGCATTACTATGCGCAAGTTTGGGCAGGAAATCATAAGGGTGATTGCTGGCAAAAGGATTCATGGGATTGCGGCGGTTCCTGGTGGCGTACACAAATCAATAAGCAGGGAAGACCGAGATTACTTTTTAAATGGAAAAGATCTTCCCGGCGTGGATACGATGATCGAATGGTCGAGGGAAATCGTGGATTTTATCAAAGATTACCACGAAAAAAACGCTCAATGGCTTGATACCTTTGCTTCCTACCCCAGCGGTCATCTGGGCCTGGTCAATCCGGTTGATGGTTCTTTAGAACTTTATGACGGACGGCTTCGGGCGATAGACGCAAATGGATTTCGCACCCTTGACGACATACGGGATGTTGATTATAGCCAGTATTTTGCCGAAGGCGTAGAAAAATGGTCATTTCTGAAGTTCCCCTATCTTCGTCACCTTGGCCGGGAGGCCGGCTGGAACCGCGTAGGGCCGCTCGCCCGCCTCAATGTCTGCGACAGGATCAGTACCCCCCTGGCCAACGAAGAGTTGTGCCTGTTTAAAGCTTATACCGGGGGCAAACCCAACCCTCATACGATGCACTTCCATTGGGCGCGGCTGATAGAGATGTTGCACTGCGCAGAACAGATGAAAGATCTATTACTCGATGGCGATCTACTTAGCGATGATATTTTGCGAACGGGCAACCGCCGCCCCGAGGGCATTGGCGTTGTGGAAGCACCGCGAGGCACGCTTATTCACCATTACCAGGCCGATGAAAAAGGCAGGGTTACCCGATGCAATCTGATTGTATCCACGACACACAATAACGAGCCGATGAACCGAGCCGTGCGTTGGGTCGCACAGAATATTCTCGACCGCCAGCCAAAGTTGACCGAAACCTTGCTCAACCAGGTTGAAATCGCCATTCGCGCTTATGACCCCTGCCTGAGTTGTGCCACCCATGCCATCGGGCAGATGCCCCTTCAGGTGGTTTTGTATGATTCGGAGGGCAATATACGGGAAGAAAAATTTAAGAATTGAGCGGATGAAAAAGCACCTACTTGTCGCCATCGGCAATAGTGGCCGACAGGATGACGGACTGGGATGGGCATTTGCAGATGAAGTCTCACGGCAGCGGCTGTTTGACGGCGAGTTGCACTATCGCTACCAGTTGCAGGTGGAGGATGCCGAAATGCTCTCCTGTGCCGATAAGGTCATATTTGTGGATGCGTTTAAAGGCGAATTAGCGGAAGGTTATTGCTGGACAAAGATCAAACCTGCTGCTGTTTTTGAATTTTCTACTCATGCCCTCTCCCCTGAATCGGTTTTGTATTTATCCCGAGATTTATATGATTCGGAGCCGGAGGCCTGGGTACTTTTGATTGAAGGAAAACAATGGGAACTGGCACAAGAGTTAAGTGAGCGGGCGGCAGGGAATCTTAAAGAGGCACTTAATTATTTTCAAACAATCCTAAAAAACCTTTGAAACAGACAATCTTAATTATGGGCGGTTATGGCGGCGTGGGAAAATCGCTTTCCCGTGCGCTGCTAAGCCACACTGCCTTTGATCTGATTATCGCCGGAAGGCAGTTGAAAAAGGCGGAAGCCTGGGTTGCACAGTTACAGTCTGCTTTTCCCGGGAGGAGAATAGTGGCGAGTCAGACGGATTTAGCGGATAAGGCAAATCTGGTCGAGGTTTTTCGTCAGGCGTCACTCGTCGTAGTCGTGGCCACGGTGGCCGATGATATGGAGATCGTCGCTGAAGCAGCCATTGCCGCACAAACCGGGTTAATGGATATTTTGTTGCGTGCCGACGTGGCGGAGACACTGTCCCGCTACCAGCAGAAAATTGCCGAAAACGGGCTTCGTTTTATCACCCAAGCAGGGTTTCATCCGGGGATTGTGGCTCCGCTGATGCGATCTGTTCGGGGTGAATTTGACGAATACCATTCCGCAGTTGTAGGGATGGCAATGGATCCCATATTCCGGAACCCCAAATCCACCCACGAGTTGTTTCACGAGATACTAGCAGCCAAACCGATGATTCTACGGTCGGGAAAATGGAAAACCGGGAGCTACCGCGACCTGGCAATCGTAAATTTTTCAAAATACTTCTCTCCCCGGAAATGTTTCCCCTTAAACTTGCCGGAAATTTACGGGATTGAAAAAACAACCGGTTTGAAAAACGCAGGCGTATATGTTGCCGGATTTGACTTCTGGATTGATTGGGTCATATTTCCCCTGGCGATAACAGTGGGATTTTTTAGCCAGAAGTGGAGCAAGGTCATTGGCGGAAAAATGTTATTCGCCCATATACAAAAAAAGCGGGATCAACGCCCGAGGGTAGAGATGGTGTTAGAGGCATCGGGATTGAAAGACGAGAAAGAAAAAAAACTAACTAGAACCCTTTACGCCGAAGATGGATTTGATCTGACGGCGTATGCCGTAGTTGCCTGTATCCGGCAGTATTTTAAAGGAATCCCCCCGAAACCCGGATTATATCTGATGGGGCAGGTGGTGGAAGAGAATCAGTTGTTGGAGGATTTGCAGGAAATGGGCATCGGACTGGAGGAAAGGCAATAATTTTTCCCTTTTCCGGGGATAAAATCTCCGATATTTTTACCGCATGATGAGAAAAATATTAGGGATTGTTGCCCTGCTTGGAACATGGGGGACTGCTGACGCACAGTTTTTTGGCAGTAAAGATTCCACCCACGGACGGATCTGGAATATTCGTTTTATTCTGGATGGAGGTATGATCCCTTTAAGCCTGAATCTTTCGGAAGCGTATCAGGGCGAATATTACGCAACCCTTTACCGCCCCGACAGTTCGATCTATCAGGAGTGGCAATGGCGGGAGTGGCATCGCGACTCCGTCTATTCGATGCAGGATAGCTGGCCATCCACAGTGCGGCTGGGCGTAATGGTCAATGTGGTCAAAAATCTGTATGCCGGGGTAAGCTATTCCGGCCATTTTTTTAGAATGTATAATTATGCCGGTAGTCAAAGGTATAGTCGGGTGATTCCGTTTGGTACGCTGGAGGGCGCCCTTAGCTATGAATTACGGATACCGGGAGCGAGTCGTATCAGGTTGTTGCCTACCCTGTACGGCGGAACCTATACCTCCGATATTTCCAATGGCTATGAGGGAATCGGGAAGGAATGGGCCATCGGCGGGCGAATAGCCGTAGGGTTGCAATTACACAAAAAATACCAGCATACGTTTCGGATATGGGCTTCCGGGCATCAACTCAATTACCGAGAGCATGAGCCTAGCTTTGTCTATGAAAACAAATACCGCCACTATGAATCACGCTGGCAGGTGATGAATATGGGTTTTGGCCTGTTGTTTCATATAGGGATTAGGGAAGATCGTTAGTTGATTACCCGCACAATATAAGGCTGAGATAACGACCGGGAGCCGAAAATACCCTGCCCGTTTTCCACATTGGACTTCAGGAATACAGGCTCTGCGAGGGGGTCATAACGGTTGGCGGATTGTTCATCCAAAGACAAAAGATATTTTCCCGTAGCCATATCAAGCGTTTCGAGTATAACTTCATACTCGCGGTAATAGAAGGTCGAACCGTCGGGATTCGTGCCCTGTTTTAGGCGCATGCCGTGAGAGGGTGGATAGATATCAATATTGATTTCTTTTCCCTGAAGCCGTTCGTCCAGAATAACCGAAGAATACGAGTGAAAAACACCATAGAGACTATCTTCCCCCAAATACTCCGAAGTAACAGGGTCAAAAACCGGAAAATAAGTCATTCCTCGTTGTGTAAGCCTGACCCGATAGGTACTATTTTCGGCGGCATTATCGGTAAAAACCACGCGGATTATTTCTTCGGTCCAACTACTGTTTCCGATTGAATACACGATATTCATCGCTTCGGCAGACACGATTTCCGGAGAAGTCGGGATGGTCGTCTGGGCAAAATATTCTTTTTCTTCCCACTCAAAACGCAACTGGTAGAATTGGTTATTTTTTACGGTTTGGGAGCCTTCATACCAGACAAGATCGGCGGAGTCTTTTCCTCCTTGCCAGAAGGACTGATATTCGACTTCTTGCCCACTTTTTTCGGTGAGGGTTTCGGTGGAGGAACCATCTGAAAATTGGGGCGAAAGTCCCTCAATAAACTGGTTGCGGATGTCGGTTTCGAGCCAGCCTTCGAGTGGAAGGTTTTGGGAAATGAAAACACGCGGCAGCGAGTCCGGTGTCAGTAATGCCCAAACCATCGGTTTGGACTGAAAGTCATGTTTATCAATCCGAATTGCCTGTTCGCAACTACCCAAAAGCAGCAATGCAAATGTCCCGAGAAAAAGGCGAAAAGTGATTTTCATTTTTGAACCGTTAGAAGTTGAATACCCATGTAAGGGAAGGAATCATCGGTAAAAGAGAGACCTGGCGAGTGACAAATTGACGGGCGTTGGCCCGTGAATCAAATACAAAATCCTGATAGACAAAAAAAGGATTGCGGCGGTTATAGGAGTTATAAATATCAATATGCCAGGCATAAGTATATTTGGGTTTTTTGACGACGTAGCGCAGTCCCAGGTCGAGGCGGTGGTAAGATTGGAGTCGGTAGCCATTTCGCCCGGAAAAATCATCGTACCAGGAAAACGAATTTGTCCAGCCATTGACCGGTACAAACAATCTTCCGGAAGGCACGGTCAGCCAATGGCCGCTTCCATAGACGAAGGTGGAGGAGAAAGACCATTTTTCATTAAACTTATACACCGCCACAACCGAAAGGTCGTGTCTTCGGTCGTATTTGGCAGGATAAGGTCGGCCCAGGTTGAGATCATCAAACTGGCGCCAGCTCCAGGAGAGGGTATAACCGATCCAGCCGGTGAGTCTTCCCGAACGTTTGCGGATATAAAACTCACCTCCATAAGCCCACCCTTTGCCGAATACCAGTTCGGGTTCGATATCGTCGCGAAAAAAGAAATTGGCTCCTTCGCGGTAATCTATCTGGTTGGACATTCGTTTGTAATACAACTCCACGCTAGTTTCATAGCGGTCGTTGAGAAAATTGCGGAAATATCCCAGTGCGCCCTGGTGAGCAACCTGCGGTTTGACGACCTCACTGCTGGGGGTCCATATATCAAAAGGAAGTGAGATTACCGAACTGCTCACAAGGTGAACATATTGGTTCATCAGGGTATAACCCGCCTTGATACTCTGATTGGGGCCAAGTGTATATTTCAGGGTAAGGCGGGGTTCCAGACCATAGTAAGTGGTTTGTCCGCTGACATACAAAGGCGCGCGGAGGCCCGCGTTTATTCCGAAGCGGTCGGTGATGGCAATTTCGTCATTGATATAGGCAGCGGATTCATGGACAAAACGGCTTCTGCCCTGCACTTGTAGGGTATCGGTTTGTGCGGTCTGGATTCGGGTGGAGGAAGGCGTAAAGGTATGGTAAATATAATTCAGTCCAAACTTGATACGGTGACGGGGATTCGGGTAATAGTCAAAGTCAATTTTGCCGTTTACATCTTTGATTCCTGAAAAAAGGACTGTGGCATCTCTGCCATAAGCCTGAATCACTTTGTAGTCGTAATTACTGTAGATGAAGCTGGTATTAGAAAAAAGTTTGGGTCCGAAGAGGTGGTTCCAGCGTGCGGTAAAGGTGATATTTCCCCAGTCCATGCGAGTGAGAGAAGTATCGGACGGAGTTTTGGATTCGGTGTACAGGTTATCCCTTCCATAATAACCGCTGATAAAGAGTCGGTCTTTGTCGGAGATTTTATAATTGATTTTGGCGTTAAAATCATGAAAGTTGTACCCCAGTTTTTGGCCGGGGGGGAGGAAAGGGCGGATGAGAAGATCCCAGTAAAACCTCCTTGCGGAAACCATAAACGACGCCCGGTCTTTGGCGATGGGGCCTTCCAGCGTAATTTTGGAGCTAATCAGTCCAATACCGCCTTCTCCATGAAATTCTTTCATATTTCCCTCTTTCATCCCAATATCGAGGATGGAGGACAACCTTCCGCCAAAATTTGCGGGATAACTTCCTTTGTACAGAGTTACGTTCCTGATGGCATCGGTATTAAAAATGCTCAGGTAACCTGCCATGTGAAAAGGGTTATATACGATAGCCTCATCCATGAGAATGAGGTTTTGGTCTGCACCGCCGCCGCGCACATAATAACCTGCGGAGGCTTCCCCTCCCGACTGTACACCCGGCAGGAGTTGAATCCCTTTGAGCAAATCCTTTTCGCCTGCGATGAAGGGCAACATTTCTATCTCGCTAACATTGATGTCAATCGCCCCCATTGTGGCTTTTTCGACATTCTCGCGGGCTTTTTGTTCGGTAATCACAACCTCATCGAGGCTGATTTCTTTTTCGGTCAGGGAAAAATGGATGGATTGATTTTGATCTAGAATCAGCGTCAGAAACTGAGAGTTATAACCGGGATAGTCAACCCGAATAATCGCAGAGTCGGCCTTTAAAGTCAGTGAATAAAACCCGTAGTTGTTGGTATAGGTACCGGTTTTGAGTTGGGGCACAGCAACGATGGCACCTACCAGAATTTCCCCACTCTGGGCGTCTCGCACATAACCGCTAAGGGTTTTCTGAGCAGATAATTCCGGGAGGATCAAAAAGAGGAACAGAGGGAATAAAAGATTTTTCAAGTTGGTGGGTTAATATTCTCTGGCAAGGATAAAGATTCCCCTCTGAAACAATTATGTCAATATTTTTGCCCAATCACCCCATCAGCCCTTTTTCGCGAAACAAAGTTGCGAGTTCGCCCGCGTCCTGTACGAGGTAGTCCACGCCGATACGGCGGAGTTTTTCACCGTGATTTTCGGTGATGTGGCCGCCGCCGAGAAAACCCACAACCGTAAGCCCCGCGGCTTTTGCGGCGGTGACGCCGGCTTCGCTGTCTTCCACTACGATACAATTGGTGGGCGTAAGTCTCTGGGTCTGAATAGCAAACTGGTACAAATCGGGAGCCGGTTTGGGGCGATTTACCATTTGTGAGGTGAAAATATGCGTTGTCGGCACATGGTGAATGCCCGCACGTGAAAGCCCGTGTTGTACGTGTTCGAGGTGGCTATTGGAAACAATGGACACCGGCAGGGCCAGATTTCTAATCAGATCCCCCATCCCGGAGATAGGAAGAAGTTGTGTCTGAAAAGCCGCAGCCGCTTCGTTTTTAAGTTCGTCGTGAAAGTCGGGGGACAGATATATATTGTTTTCTCTGGAAATAATCTCCAGAATTGCTGCATCCATCATCCCTGAAAATCGGCGGCAATAAGTGAGGGTGTCTGTATGGTAGCCAACGGAGGCAAGTTTTTGCACGGCGATTTGTGCATAGAGGATTTCGGAGTCAATGATTACTCCGTCGCAGTCGAAGATAAAGTGCATAAGTTTTAGGGAAAAGGGGGAGGTGTGTGTGGTGGGTTTTCCGATTTTGGAAGCCGCTTACCCCGTTAACGGGGTAAATGTACAAATTGTTTTTCGAAACTTAGAACTACAATATTAAATATTTCTATATTTTTTTCTAATATTTTTTGTAGAAATTCTTATTTCAAAGGAGGGAATGCCCATTTTTTATAAACAGCGAGCGAACGAATGGTAATCGTGGCTACAACCGTAAGTCCCAAGCGAAGATTGTGATCCAGTGGGGTTTCTCGAAGCAAAAGGTAAATAATGCCGCCTGCCAGACAGGCCGTTGCGTAGATTTCTTTTCGGAAAATGAGGGGAACCCGATTGGAAAGGGTATCTCTTATTACTCCGCCAAAAACCGCCGAAACAATGCCCATCATCAGGGCAACTCCTGAAGAAAGACCGTAGTCAAGGGTTTTTTGAAGACCTAAAACGGTAAAAAGACCGATACCGATGGTATCAAACCAAAACATGGTTTTCGTGAGTTTCTGAATATGAGTGTGAAAAATCACCGAAACCACAATTGCCAGAACAATCGCCACAAGGTAATTTTGATCTTTCATCCACCCTACCGGCGTACTTCCAATGAGTAGGTCGCGCACCGTACCACCGCCTACGGCTGTCACAAAGGCAATTACTGCCGCCCCGAAAATGTCCATTTTGCTTTCGCGTGCTGCGTTTACTCCGCTGATGGCAAAAACAAAAGTCCCGACCAAATCCGCTGCATAAATCACGTTCATGGTTTAGTTGTTGTCAATCAGAATTTCCAGGCTCAGGTTTACAATTTCGCCCATCGTAGAGCAGTGGATAAACCGATTATCTTGATAATGATCCGCAAGTTCCTGTTTTAGCTGGTCAATGTACTCTTCCCGAGACAACCGCGAACGCACCATATACCGCATCAAATCGTTGATCTGCTGACTGGAGTAGCGAATCCTGCTGGCGATCATGGCGCGTTCTTCTTTTTGGTACTGCCTTACCGTCGTTGCATTCATGTGTTTGAGTCCGACGTCAATGATGGCCATGTTTTGTTTGAAATATTGGGGCATATAAATGCTTTTCCGGGGTTCATAAGACTGCTGGTCGAAGTCTATGGCCCGGATTCGGTAATGAACATCTTCGAAGTCGGGCATAATCTCCACTACATAGTTGCTGGAGTGCATGTCGCCGAGCAGCCGCACAAAACATCTTTCGTTGAATTTGACAAATTCTTTGGCCAGGCGAATTTCGTTTACAACCTTGCCCTCCATCAGGTACTGACTGATAAAATCCTGCCCCGGAATCCCGGCGATATGCTCTTCAATCAGCGTATCTTTGTCCACGACATAACTTATGCGGTTCGGGGAGAGGATATGTTCCAACTCCAGTCCATAGATGCGGGAGGCGTCGGCATTTTTGATGTAAAAATAGTCGAAATTGTCGTTGATATTATTGACAATCCGCACGCGGAAAGGTTGGGAGTTGCCGTAGAGGCAGAGATCAATTCGATCCACGTAGAGGTGTTGCATCACCGACAGATCGCCGTTGGCTTTGAGGATGGCGTAGATTTGTTTCAACGACTGATTGATATGTTTCAGGTCGTCCTGGGCGTATAGCAGGGAAATCCAAAAAGTATCATTGCCAAACTTGTCGTACAGGGTTACCCCTTCGCTGTAGCGCAGTAGGTCGGCGTAGAGGATCGGAAGACTCATCTCTCTGCCGTAAGTTTTGAGGTATTTCCGCAACCCTTCGTCCACCGGGTAGGGAATTTTTTTTTCGAAAATTCGGGCCATGGGATTAAGATACAATTGCAAAGGAAGGAATCAAAAATAAGGATTCGGAGAATTTTGCTTTAATTTGGGGGAGATATTTTTGTTTATTGGGTAATTCTCCCAATGGGTGGAATTATAGGCATTCTGGCACTGGATTTGAGGCAGAATAAGCGTTTGATTCAACCCAACAGAGACACACCCAAATCGTGTACGTTTCAAGTTAAGCATCCCATGGTGTCAGGTACTAGTCGTTCTCTATCCTTACTGTTTGTAATTGGGCTTTTCTGTTTTTCCACAGCAAATGCTCAACCAATGGCAGGGGTTGAAAAAAAATATGAATTTTCTTTCATCCGCGAGGATATCAACCAGATAGACAATTACTCCAAAGGTTTAAAAAACTTTTACGAGCAGTTGTATCTTCTGGAACAGGGCCGCCGCCGCACAGTGAATATTGTGCATATCGGCGATTCTCATATTCAGGCAGACTGGTTTTCGGGAATGGTACGTACCCGTCTTCAGACTCAGTTTGGCTCCGCCGGAAGAGGATTGGTTTTCCCTTACAGCGTCGCGAAAACCAATAGCCCCGCCGACATAAAATCATACAGCAGTACTCCCTGGGACGCCCGGAGAAATGTAAATACTTACAGTACGATCCCCACCGGTATCAGCGGCATCAGCCTGAAAACCTATACCAGCAATTTCCTTCTGAAACTGGAAATCACTAATTACCCCGAAAAAATTGACTACCGGTTTAATAAAATCACCCTTTTTACCGATAAAGGCCCCCGTAACTATGATATAAAAGTCAATAGCCCTGCGGATATTCCCGCTTATCAGGCTCCTCTACCCGCCCTGACTGCCGTCAATCAGACCCGCATCGCCGCTGAAAATGACGTTTATCACGAAGTAAAACCGGGCGAATCCCTCGGTATCATTTCGGCGATGTACAAGGTCTCGATTGAAGACCTGCGCCGCCTCAACAATATCGAGGGAAATATCATCTATGCAGGCCAGAAAATACGGGTAAAACAAACACAAATTTTCCGCAGCGGTACGGAGACTTTCGTACAGAAAAACCTCGGTTCTGAGTTTCAAAAAGACCAGGGAGCGCCGCGGGGGGATTACTCCGGCGGCACCACGCATTTTGCCAGTACCGTTTATCTCCCGCAACCGGTCAACACCGTTTATCTTCGCGGAGAAAAAAATAAAGAAACGCAGCAGGAAGCCACTATTTACGGCATGGTTCTCGAAAATTATGACCAGTCGGGCATACTCTACCACATGATCGGGGTTAATGGTGCACGTTTTGACCACTACAACCAATCTGAGTATTTTATGGATCAACTCCATGCACTGAAACCAGATCTGATCATCATTTCCCTCGGTACCAATGAGACAATGGGCGATGGATTTAACCGCAATACTTTTTTTAACCAGATGGATGAGTTTATTTATTTACTCGAACAACACACACCTCATGCCGATATTCTTATCACAACTCCCCCCGACGCGCTGAGAGCCGGTCGTTATCCCAATCAAAACGTACCGGCGGCTCGGGATGTGATCCTGGGCTATGCTCTTTCTAATGATCTTTCCTGCTGGAATTTTTTCGATGTAATGGGAGGTACCGGGTCTATTCAAAACTGGTACTCCTCCGGGTTAGCTCAAAAAGACCGGCTTCATCTTACTCGTACTGGTTATGAACTTCAAGGCGTACTTCTGTATGAAGCATTAATGAAAGGTTATGGTGCTTACAGAGCTAATAGATAAACTAAAAGAGTACCTGGCTTACAACCCGAAGGAACCGCTCATGTTTAACAGCGGTCCTTTTCTGTTTATGTTCCTTATTTTTCTGGGTATATACATTGCGCTCGTCAACCGGAAAACGCTCCGGGTAGTGTATATCCTCGCCTTTTCACTGTTTTTTTACTACAAATCCAGCGGAATATTCTACCTCCTCCTCCTGGTGTCCACCGTTATAGATTATACCCTGGGGTTTTTGATTTACATTTATCATCCCGGGCACAAACACATTGTAAACAAACAGATCTTGCCCGGAATCCGGATGGATGTCATTGACCTCTCCCATGAATTTACCGTCATCCCCCGCAAAGGGCTAGGGGTTCTCTACAACTTCCTGACCGATCTTTCTTTTCGTTTTCTCACGATATTCATCACTCTGCTCGACCGCCTGATAGACCGATTTATAAGGCCTGAAAAAGAATTCGCCAAAAGAAAATTTTACCTTATCCTCAGTATCGTCGCTAATCTGGGACTGCTGGCATACTTTAAATATACCAATTTTTTTATTGATACGCTGAATACGATCGGTGGATTTGATCTTTCCTTCCCCAATATTTTCCTTCCCGTGGGAATCTCGTTTTACACATTCCAGACGATGAGTTATTCAATAGACATCTACCGGAAAAAACTGCCTCCGGTGATGAATCTGCTGGATTTTGCCTTTTTTGTGAGTTTTTTCCCGCAGTTGGTGGCGGGTCCTATTGTACGTGCTACCGATTTTATTCCCCAGATACGAGAGACAATACGGGTTTCTTACGAGGACATTGGGCGGGGTTTTTTGCTGATCTGTACCGGCCTGTTTAAAAAAGCGGTTATTTCCGATTATATCAGCATCAATTTTGTGGATCGGGTGTTCGAAGATCCTACACTTTATACGGGGTTTGAAAACCTGATGGGGGTCTATGGATATGCGCTTCAGATTTATTGCGATTTTTCGGGTTATTCGGACATGGCTATCGGCCTGGGATTGCTGATGGGATTCACCCTCCCGGTCAATTTTAATGCTCCCTATCAGTCCACCAGCATCCAGGAATTCTGGCGGAGGTGGCATATTTCGCTTTCGACCTGGCTTCGCGACTATTTGTATATTTCCCTCGGAGGCAACCGCCGGGGCAAATTCCGCACTTATCTCAACCTCCTCATCACGATGGTACTCGGAGGGCTTTGGCACGGGGCTTCGTGGAAGTTTGTCTTCTGGGGGTTTCTTCACGGCATTGCCCTGGCCTTGGATCGTGTGTCGCAGGACATAAGGGAGTATCTCTCCCGGCGGTTCGTTGAGTTTATGGACTGGCTCGACCAGCGTGCCCTGCTCAAAGAAAAAGGTACCGATACCACCAGCCGCCTGGGAGAAGTGATTCGCCAGATACAATGGTTTATGCAGGGCTGGGTATCACTGGTACTCAGCGTGGTACTGCACCTCGGGGGAGTGTTTTTCACCTTTCATTTTGTGTGTTTCTGTTGGATATTTTTCCGCGCTCAGTCTTTTGCAATGGGTTGGGAAATGATCGCCCAGATTATGTACAATTTTCAGGGACAGATTGCCTGGCAGGTGCTGACGGGTTATCGTGAAGTCTTTCTGTTGATGTTGTTGGGATATATTCTGCATTTCCTCCCCGATGAAGTGGACGGATTTGTCGAAAGACGTTTTATCACTTCTCCCATGATCGTCAAATCGGTGGCATTGGCTCTCGTGATCTGGATGGTGGTTCAGACTCGTTCCGCAGATATTCAGCCGTTTATTTATTACCAGTTTTGATCAATCGCTGTGTCATCATCGGGGCCGGTCATGCCGCTGCACAACTTGCCCCCAGCCTCCGGCAATACGGCTGGACGGGAGAAATTCTGGTCATCGGTGAAGAACCCATTCTCCCCTATAACCGCCCCACACTTTCAAAAGAATTCCTCCTGGGCAAAAAAAATGAAGACCAGCTTTTCATACGTGGAGCAGGTTTGTATGAAAAATCCGACATCCTTTTTCTCCTCAATACTCGTGTCGAAAAAATAGACAGGCAAAATAAAACCCTGCTTCTCGACAACGGAGATATTCTGCCCTATACGAAACTGGCCATTACCACCGGGGCAAGGGTACGAAAACTAAGCCTTCCCGGAGCGACCCTGCCCGGTGTGTTTTATCTGCGAAACCTCGGAGATTCTAAGGCCATTCGCGCCGCTGCCAAACCCGGTGGTACAGCCGTGGTAGTCGGAGGGGGGTATATCGGACTGGAAGTAGCTGCCGCTCTGAGGTCGCTCGGGATGAAGGTGCAACTCCTCGAAGCGGCGGAACGTTTGCTTTCCCGTGTAACACATCCGCTTGTCTCTGCATTTTATAACCGCATTCACCAGGAAGAAGGTGTGGAAATCCTGACCGGGCAGAAAATAGTCGGTATTGAACAAAATACAGCTTTTTTGCAAATCACTACCACTACCGAAGACGGCTTGCAAAACTCCTGCGACCTGATTGTCGTCGGGGTAGGGGTGGAGCCGGAAACTTCCCTCGCCCAGGCCTGCGGACTTGAAGTGGGAGACGGCATTGTCGTAAATGAATATGCACAAACCAGCGACCCCGACATTGTAGCAGCGGGCGATTGTACGTGGTTTCCCAGTCATCTGTATGGTTACAACACAAGGCTCGAATCCGTTCCCCATGCCACGGATCAGGCCAAATCCGCTGCCGCTGCTATATGCGGACAGCAGATTCGCTACGAGGCCCTGCCGTGGTTCTGGTCAGAGCAATACGATGTGCGGCTGCAAATCGCAGGCCTGTATCAGGGGTATGATGAAATAGTGGTAAAAGGTGAGCCGGCGGAAGGGCGGAGTTTTACGGTATGGTATCTCCGGGACGGGAAAGTGATTGCAGCAGATTGTGTAAACCGTCCTAAGGATTTTATTGTCGCCAGGCAATTGATCCCGATGCAGCGCCGCATAGCCGCGCATCTGCTGGCAGATGAAAATTACGATCTGCGGGCAGAAATGAAATAAAAGCGGTATATTACTGAAGGAGTTGTTGCCCTTTGGAGAGCGTGTCGTGCCATACAACCCCCACGGTAGAGTCGAGCAAAGATTGCGGCGTATGGACGATTTTGGTATTGTCTGCAACCGGAGCCGGCGTCTGAAAAAGCGCATACAGCGTAACCACCAGCAGGAGGATGGAGACGATGAGGGTGATTATGTAACGCAACTTTTTCATAAGAGGACAACTGCTACGATGAATACAATCAAAAGTATTGATCCCCTACGACAAATGACAGACAAACTGAGCGAACGTGCGTTTTTACTGATTAAACGTGTCGTTTGGGGGTGTGAAGCTTATGGAAAGCGAATGGTTTTTCGATCTCAAGGGTAACAATACCCTTAAATGAGACCCTCCATCTGGCAAATGCCTGGTGTGATTGTGTGATGGAATTGAGAATTCAACTCTGCCCCATATCGCGTGCAGGAGACAGCCTGATTGCCCCTCGAAACTATAGATATAAATAATCTGGAACATGTCGCTGAATAGAATACCTCCCCAATTTGTGCTATTTTTTATTTGTGCAATGGGCGTTACGGGTTGTGCGTTTTCGGGGCAAACGGAGCCTTGTGAAGATGCGGTTTTTTTTGCGCAATGGGATAGTATTCTCGACTAGCGGAAAAAACCACCGGTTTGAGAGATTTAGGCGTGTGGTTTAATCCCTTGACCTTATAGGGCGATTGTTCGGTTATGGGGGGATCACTTTTTGGACTAGGCTATGGTGGCAGTTTTTATGCCTGGAAAGTAGTATGGCGGAGGGATTGAAAAAAGAGGCTTACTATGTGCATAGTGGGATTTATTCCGTATATTCGCAGTAGTGCCTTGTGCCCGTAAAGAGCCAAAATATATGATCATTACCATTGAGACATCCGGAATGCAAGAAGTAGAGCAACTGTTGCTTTTCCTCAAAAGCCTGAATATCACCCAGGTGAAAATCGAACCGCCGTTGCCTCAACCGGCCCTTACGCCGGGAGATAAAACCCTGTCTCCTTCCGCCCTTTTTGGTATTTGGAAAAAACAACCCCGAACCTTGGAAGCGATTCGAGCCTCCGCTTGGGAACGCAAAAAATAAACGGAAATGGTACTGTGTGATACCAATATATTGATTAGTGCTTTCAATGGCAGGGTAGATACGATTGAACAATTAAATCAAATCGGCCTCTCCGAAATCGTTTTATCTGCGGTCACCGTAATGGAGCTTTTTCAGGGTATGGGAAACAAGGCCGAGCTTTCCAAAACCAAAAAACAGATACGATTTTACGATGTGATTCAGATTGACCGGAAAATATCCGAAAAGGCAATTGAATTTATCGAAAGGTTTAAACTTAGCCACGGCTTGCAAATTCCTGACGCGATTATCGGTGCTACGGGTATAGTCTATCAAATCCCGCTTTATACCTATAATGTAAAAGATTTTCATTTTTTGCCAGGAGTAATTTTTTATGAACCCGTATAAAGGGACTGTGTGTGTTTGAGGAGGGGAATGATCCTAGTTTCATTGCTACCCGATTCGGAGATCACGGTGGTTATTAAAAAGCAAGCAGTCCGACCCACCAAAGGTCTTGTGGATATTTCTCTTATCCTTCTCTCCCTTTTCCTTCGTAACTTACGCGGTACAAATCTGTACCTATGCCTCCTTTTGTACAACTCCACAATCACACCGAATTTAGCCTCCTCGATGGGGCCGCCAAAATCTCCGACATGGTCAAAAAGGCCTGCGACTGTGGCATGTCGCACATCGGCATCACTGACCACGGCAATATGTACGGGATTCCCAAATTTGTCCTCGAAGCCCGAAAAAATGGTATCAAACCTATCGTCGGTTGTGAGTTTTATATCACCGATGGCAACGCCCGCGAAAAGGATAAGAATGCCAAACGCTTTCATCAGATCATGTGGGCCAAAGATAAAACCGGCTACCAAAACCTGGTCAAACTCTGCTCCTTCGGCTATACCGACGGCTATTACTACAAACCCCGGATTGACAAGGATATCCTCCGCCAACACGCCGAAGGCATCATCGCCTCCACCTGCTGCCTCGCCAGTGAGGTAAACCAAACTTATATCAATAAGGGGGATGAGGCCGCTGAAAAGGTGCTGAAAGAATACATGGACCTCTTCGGTAAGGAAAATTATTACGTCGAAATCCAGCGTCATACACTCGGCGACATGGACAAATGCAACGAGTGGCTCATCCGCATGGCGAAAAAACACGACCTCAAAGTCATCGCCACCAACGATGTCCACTACGTAAACGAAGAAGATGCCGAGGCGCATGACCTCCTGCTCGCCCTCCAGACTCAGTCTGACTACAACGATCCCAACCGCTTCCGTTTTACCGACGACAAAGGCCGCCTCAACCCCCGGTTTTATTTCAAAACCCAGGACGAGATGCTCCAACTGTTTCAGGATATCCCCGAAGCGCTCGACAATACTATTCATCTCGCCGAACGCTGTACTTTTGAACTCAATCTCGCCGGAGACATGGTGCTCCCGCAATACAAAGTGCCCCCTCAGTACGCCGATATGGACGATTACCTCGCCGCACTGGTCTGGGAAAGGGCACCTAAACGTTATCCCGACATGACTGCTGATATCCGCGAGCGGATTGAGTTTGAGCTGAAAGTCATGAAAAAGATGGGCTATGCAGGTTACTTCCTCATCGTTCAGTCCTTTACCACCGAAGCCCGCAACCGCGGGGTATATGTAGGCCCCGGAAGGGGATCGGCTGCGGGAAGTGTCGTCGCTTACGTGCTGGGGATTATTGATATAGATCCCCTGAAATATGACCTTCTCTTCGAACGGTTTCTCAACCCCGAACGTGTCTCCCCCCCAGATATTGACATTGACTTTGACGACGAAGGCCGACAAGAGGTAATTGACTATGTCATCGGAGAGTATGGTCGAAAATCGGTAAGTCAGGTGATTACCTACGGAACCATGGGCGCCAAAACCGCGCTCCGCGACGTGGGGCGTACCCTTCAGATTCCGCTCAATGAGGTCAACCGCATCGCGAAAATGGTGCCCGACCGGCCCGGTATGACCTTCCGCAAGGCGATGGATCACGAAGTGAATCCCGACTATGCAGACGAACTTTCCCAACTCTTTCAAAGCAAAGACCCGCAGATCAGCAAACTCATGCGGTTTGCCCGAACGCTCGAAGGTACTGCCCGCCATACCGGCGTCCACGCCTGCGCGGTGATCATCGCCCCCGGCGATGTGACCAATTACGCGCCGGTCGCCGTTGCCAAAGACGAATCCCTCGTCACGCAATACGACGGCCCCATGGCCGAAATGTGCGGACTCCTTAAAATGGACTTCCTCGGGCTGCGAACCCTCTCCATCCTCAAAACCGCAATTAAACTGGTCAAAGAGAACCATAAGGTCGAAATAGATCCCGACAATATTGACCTCGAAGACCTCAAAACCTACGAACTGTACCAACGCGGTGATACCGTGGCGACCTTCCAGTTTGAGTCCGACGGTATGCGCAAATACCTCCGCCAACTCAAGCCTACCAATATAGAAGACCTCATAGCCATGAACGCCCTCTACCGACCCGGGCCAATGGACAATATTCCGTCCTTCATCAACCGTAAACACGGACGGGAAAAACTGGAATACCCCCATAATATGCTCGAACCGATCCTGAAAAATACCTACGGGATCATGGTTTATCAGGAGCAAATCATGCAGGTAGCCCGAACGATGGGCGGTTATACCATGGGCGGTGCTGACCTTCTGCGCCGCGCTATGGGTAAGAAGAAGATCGAAATCATGGAGAAGGAAAGGGCTCACTTTGTCAAAGGTGCAGAAGAGAATGGCGTAGATAAAAAAGTAGCCGGGGAAGTGTTTGCCCTGATGGAAAAATTTGCCTCCTATGGTTTCAACAAATCTCACGCCGCCGCCTATTCGATTCTCGCCTTTAAAACGGCCTATATGAAGGCTCACTACCCTGCGGAGTACATGGCGGCGGTTTTGACCCACAACGTCAGCGACATCAAAAAAATCACCTTCTTTATTGAAGAGTGCCGCCGCATGGGCATTGAAGTTTTGCCACCGGATATCAATGAGTCGCAGAGTCTGTTTTCGGTAAACCGCAAAGGGCAAATACGGTTTGGCCTCGAAGCCATCAAAGGGGTAGGCCATGCGGTTGTGGCGGAAATGATCATACAGCGCAACAAAGGCGGAAGGTTTGTTTCCCTGTTTGACCTTACCACCCGGATGCCCATGCGCAGTCTCAACAAAAAAGTGCTTGAATCTCTCGCTTATGCCGGAGCCTTGGACAGCTTTGGCGTTCAACGATACCAGTATTTCCTTCCTGTTTCGGCAAAAGAAGAGGCCAATGTACTGGAAAAAGCGCTAAGTTATGGCAGCAAGGTGCAACAGGAGCGCCTTTCCCCGCAAGTTAGCCTTTTTGGAGGTTTGGGAAATATTTCCAATAACCAGCCGGAACCCTCGATCCCACTCGGCACCATGCAGGACGGGCGTATCGTCGAAGCCTGGACCGAACTCGAAAAACTCAACTACGAAAAAGAAGTGATCGGATTTTTCCTCTCCGGCCATCCCCTCGACCGGTTTAAATGGCAGATAGAGGCATTTACTACGGTGAGCCTGTCTGAAATGGAAGAGAAAAAACCGCGCGACGTGAGGATCGCCGGCATTGTTACCAGTGTGCGTGAACGAATGTCCAAACGCGGAAATAAATTCCTGTCTTTTAATATTGAAGATTTTTCAGACTCCTTTGAAATCGCCCTCTTTGGCGATCAGTATGAAAAATTTCGCGGCCTGATACGGCAGGATGAAATGATATTTATCTCGGGAACCTATCAGACCAAAAAATTTGACCCCACCGACTATGAACTCCGAATCCTGGACATTCGCCTGATGACCGATGAATTGTTTGACAAAATGGTTCGCCACCTCTGCATCGAAATCAGCAATGAAGAACTCGATGCCGAACTGTTGAAACAACTCGAAAGCCTGTTCAGCCTTCACCGGGGGCGGAAAGATTTGAAATTCCGCATTATGGATCATCACCTTCCCGCCGATATTTCCATGGTTTGTTCGGACTGGCAGGTGGACCCCAATACCAAACTGGTGCGGGAATTACGAGAAATGGGGCTGAAATACACATTGAGCTGAGGCCGTGCAGGTGACCGGTCATGCAAGTATATTTCCATTTAGGAGGTATTCCTGACCGGTCAAAACAAAGGGTATATCCCGGTCGTAGTTATTGCGTTTCTTTGAATATCAAATCAAACAACACCCACGACAAAGAACCAATAACAGATCAGACAATGAAAAACTTTTCAATCCTCCTTCTCCTTGCTTTGGCTGTATTTACTCAAAATGTAAACGCCCGTGAAATCACCGGGAATGAGCCGGCTGCACAGACAGAGACGGTAGTATATGAAAACGTTTATTTCAATATTGACCTGGTGGTTTACTCCGAAGTTGAAGCCGGTGCCAAAAGCGTAAAATACGAGTTTGTCGTATATCCCGGCGGCGATCCCCGCGAAATTTCGATGACCTTCAGCCGTGAAGACGAAAAAGTGCTGGAAGACGGTAAAGTAATAATCAGTGGTAATGTAGCCGACCTGATTACCAATACTCCGCAGGCTTTTCAGGAAAATGGCCTCGGCGAAATCGAAGCCGTCGAAGCAGGTTTTGAAGTAAAAGGCAACAACCTGAACCTCACTACCGGCAACTACGAGCAGGCTCAAATCCTGACCATCACCTACCAGCAGAAATCAATCCTTCCCTAAAGGCCCCGCTGACCCGAAAAGAAAAATAAGATAGTTTTTTCATATTTGCGAAAACCCTGACTTTTAAGTCGGGGTTTTTTTGCATAGATTTGATACATGCTTTTATCTGATAATCAATGATTTGTATCAAAAATGAAAAAGATTAACCTTTATTTGTTCCTGTTTATAGGATTATTGTTTTGTATCCATTCAGGATTTGCCCAACTCCCCGCGGCGGATATTATCCCTACAAAAAAAGGAGACCTGAGCATTCAGCCCGTATTTCATGGTTCTTTGGTACTGACCCTGGGGCAAAAAACCCTTTACGTTGACCCCTATAACGGAGCGAATGCCTACAAAACCCTGAAAACTCCGGACCTGATTCTGATTACAGACATACACCAGGATCACATGGACACCACTACCCTAAACGCTTTAAATACTTCCAATACAAAACTCATCGTGCCGCAGGCGGTAGCCGATCTTTTGCCCTCAAAGTACAAGGACAAAATAGTTGTTTTAAATAACGGCCAGACGGTCAACCTGTTTGACATCTCCATAATGGCCATACCGATGTACAATCTGCCCGAAGATGAAACTTCCCGACATACCAAAGGCAGAGGCAACGGGTATATTCTGACCTTTGGTGGAAAGCGAATCTATATCTCCGGCGACACAGAAGACATCCCCGAAATGCGGAGCCTGAAAAAAATAAGTGTAGCGTTTGTTTGCATGAACCAGCCCTTTACCATGACCATCGAACAGGCAGCGAGCGCCGTCCTTGAGTTTAAACCCAAAATCATTTACCCCTATCACTTCCGCGGCAGAGAAGGGTTGAGCGATGTGGAAGCGTTTAAAACAATGGTTGCAAAGGATAACCCAAAGATTGATGTCAGGCTCCGGGATTGGTATGTGAAATAATATTGATGATCACCCTCAATATCCTCCGAGAACTTGCTCTTTCCTTCCCCGAGGCGACGGAAGAGCCGCATTTTGAAAATACTTCCTTTCGGGTGAAGAAGAAGATATTTGCCACCTTCGATCCTGTCAAAAATCTCGCTTGTCTGAAACTATCCGAAATCAATCAGGATGTTTTTTCTGCTATGGCTCCTTCGGTTATCTATCCCGTTCCCAACAAATGGGGCAAACAGGGCTGGACGCTGGTTGATGTTGATAAAGTGGAAGAAGCCATTTTTCAGGATGCACTGACTACTGCTTATTGTGAAGTTGCACCCAAACGTCTGAGTGAGCGGGTGCTGGGGTTGCAATAAATCTCAGCGTTAAAACCAAATATTTGGATATTACTATAAATATAGTTGTATAATTATATTTATAGTTGTATGTTTGGTTTATGAAAGAATTAACCCGAGCAGAAGAACAAGTAATGCGTATCGTATGGAAGCTTGAAAAAGCTTTCCTGAAGGATGTGGTCGAACAGTTTCCCGAGCCACGACCTGCCTATACCACTATATCAACGGTTTTACGGGTATTGGTCAAAAAACTATTCATTGGATACAATACCTATGGAAAAGTACATGAATACTATCCTTTGGTATCAAAGGATGATTATTATGGAGATCATATTAACAGCGTCATTAAAAACTTCTTTGATGGATCGCTCAACAAGTTTGCCTCGTTCTTTACCGAACATCATGCTCTGGATATCAGTGAGTTAGAAGAAGTAAAGGAAATGCTGGAAGAAAAAATTGACCAGTTAAAAAAAGAAAATGAATAGCTATCTGCTCTATTTGTTTCAGGTAAGTGGTGCCTTCGTATGTTTAGTGGCATTTTATAATTTGCTGCTTAGAGGCCTTACTTTTCATTCATTCAACCGGCTGATTTTGTTGCTGTTTATTCCGGTAGCTCTGGTAATTCCTGTGTTTGAACTGCCTGTTGGCCCGATGTTTCCCACGTATTTTGGCGAGCAAGACCCATTTGAATTGCCGGATGATCAAACTGCGGCAACGGGCCATGAAAATCAGCATTCGGGCATGGTAAATAACATTGTTTTTTATCTGAGCATCTTATACTGGTCAGGCTTTGCGATGAGTTTCGGTTTACTTGCCTGGAATATTTTTCAAATTCTTCAAATGAAACGTTCGTCCCGGGAAATACGGGCTAACGGAATGATAATTCTGGTATCCAATACCCCGGCAGTGTTTTCCTGTTTCAAATGGATTTTTGTGCCTCAAAACAGCCTGTATGAGCATATTCATCCCATTATTAAACATGAACAAGCGCATGTCCGATTGTTTCACACAATGGATTTGCTGGTAGTAGAATTGTTCATTTCGCTCTTATGGTTTAATCCTTTTGTTTATTTCTTTCGAAGGTTACTTAAATCCGTGCATGAGTTTCAAGCAGATGAATATGTTTTAAGTCTGGAAGTATCAAAATCTCATTACCTGTCCGTATTGCTGGACACGCTCTCCTCAATAAAAGATTTTAGCTTATCAAGTAATTTTAATAGCGCCCAAATTAAAAACAGAATCAATATGATGACCAAAAACAAATCCTCCCGCATCCAGTCCGTCAGATACGTATTGATGCTCCCCATCATCTCTGTACTGATGATGTCATTTACGACTTTCACAGGCTCAAAACCGTCTATTTTCCCGATAAAAGAAGGGCTTTATGATAGGATTTCAGCATTATACGGTGTGGTCAGAGAAGATCCAGAAACAAAAACATCCCGTATGCACAGAGGTATTGACATTATGGCTAAAACCGGAACTCCCGTGATGGCTACGGCTTCCGGGAAAGTTACAAAAGCGGGGTCTTATGGGCTTTACGGAAATATGGTTATTATTAATCACGGGGAGGGTTTTGAGACATTGTACGCTCACCTCAATACCATCAAGGTAAAAGAAGGGGAAACGGTAAATATCGAAGCAATTATTGGTGAGGTGGGAAATACGGGAAACCCTACAAAGTCCCCCGGCCCCCATCTTCATTATGAAGTTCGCCTCAATGGTGTGCAGGTAAATCCGGAGAGTTATTACAATAAATAGTAATCTGACATGAAAAATATATGCATCCTAAGCCTTATCTTATCTGCTTTTTTATCAGGTAGCAAACCTATGAACCCATTTCCAGAAGCTGAAATTTCAAATGGACTCATCCAAGCCCGCCTGTACCTGCCGGATGCCAATACGGGCTACTATCGCGGTTCCCGCTTTGATTGGGCCGGGGTAATCCCCGAGCTTTCTTATAAAGGGCATACTTACTTTAGTCAGTGGTTTGGAAAATACAGCCCCACCCTCCACGATGCGATTATGGGGCCGGTGGAGGCTTTTTCTCCCGTCGGATATGAGGAAGCCGCTCCCGGTGAAAACTTTCTCTTGGTGGGTATAGGCATGGCTGAAAAACCGGTTGAACCTAAATATTTTTTTACCACCCCCTACAAAATCATAAACAACGGGAATTGGAAAGTAAAAAAGAAACCGGATCAGATTACTTTTTCTCAAACGCTGAGCGATGAGGTTTATGCTTATAAATATGTCAAAACCGTTCAGTTGACAAAGGGCAAACCGGAAATGGTGTTGGCTCACAGTCTCAAAAACACCGGATCAAAAACAATTGAAACCAGCGTCTATAACCACAATTTTTTCCAGATGGACAACCAGCCTATCGGGCCTGATTATGTGGTTTCATTTCCCTTCCAACTGACCGTTGATCCGGGCGAAAAAACGGTGTTAGGAGAAATAAAAGGCAATCAGATACTGTTCGCAAAAGAGCTGACAGGTAATGAACATTTGTTTTACCGAACGCTTCAAGGCTACAGCGACCGGGCAGAGGATTACGACATCAAAATCGAAAATCACAAAACAGGCGCAGCTGTCCGGATCACTTGTGATCAGCCGCTTTCAAAATTTGTTTTCTGGTCTGCCCCCAAAACGATTTGTCCAGAACCTTATATTCACCTGAAAATCGAACCGGGAGAAACCGTTACCTGGAAGATTTTGTACGAATTTTACGTTTTGGATAGGCAATAAATATGACTTCAAGACTGCATATACTAGTCATAAAGTGGTTTGCGAATTTTTCGCACACAAAATAAGGGTCTCGTAAAGAACGAAAAGGGTTTCACGCAAAGAACGCAAAGGTCTCGCAAAGTGTGCAAAGAGGCTCTTGGCGATCTTCGCGGTTCTTGGCGGGCTTTGCGTGAAACCCTTTGTGTTTTGTCTCCTGGTGGTTCTCGCAAATCACTTGTGTTTGAGTATATGTCAAGAGGGTGTTAAATTTTTTTTGAAACCACTCCACTGAGCAAAATTGCTAAATTTCACTATTTCATAGATTTTTCGCCCAATTTTTAATCCGGTTGTAACCTTTTGATTATATTCAGGTATTTACTAGGCAAAGGCGAAACAAATACTATGAAAGGAACCAACATCGGAGAATTTGAAGAACTGGTTTTGCTTACGGTAGGGATTCTCTTTGAAGACGCCTACGGTTTGGCAATTACCGATGAGTTTGAAAAACAAACGGGGCGCAGATGTACCATCAGTTCCATCCACAAAGCGCTCGTTCGACTTGAAGAAAAAGGCTACCTGCGATCCTATATGGGTGGCGCTACCGAATCCCGCGGCGGTCGTAACAAACGGCTCTACGTCCTTACCCAGGCAGGAGTAAAGGTACTGAACCAGACAAGGGAAGTACGCAACACCATGTGG
This sequence comes from Bacteroidia bacterium, assembly GCA_033764335.1. Taxonomy (GTDB): domain Bacteria; phylum Bacteroidota; class Bacteroidia; order J057; family J057; genus JAGQVA01. The sequence continues at coordinate 96,545 of JANRJC010000051.1, forward strand.
GGACAGGTTCCCAAAATTGTATGGGAAGGAGGCAACCTATGAACCCGATAAATCCACCCAGATGGGCGAAGAGGTTCCTCCTCTGGTTTTGCCGCGAAGACCTGGCAGAGGCCGTACTGGGAGATCTGGAGGAATTGTACGTCAGAAGGTATCACCTTTATGGAAAAAGAAAAGCCGACTGGCTCTTTGTCTGGAATGTCATTTTGTTTTTTCAACCCTTTGCTTTCAAAAAAAGATCATCAACCCCTTCAATACAAATTGTTATGTTTCAGCACTATTTTAAAGTTGCCTGGAGAAACCTCAACCGGCAGGTTATGTACTCTTCGATAAAAATCGGAGGCCTTTCCATTGGCATTGCCATTTGTTTGCTGATAGCCTTATATGTCCGCAGTGAAATGGGCGTGGATCGGCAATTCCGAAAAGAGGCAAACCTATATCGGGTACTGAATGCAACCCGCAATCCCGCAGATAATTGGTCACGGGGTTCCACTTTACCCGCTCCGGCAGCAGGGGTATTTAAGGAACGTTATCCCGAAATCGAAAAAGCCGGGCGACTGATTTCTTTTGATGGCTGGTTTGATGCAGGGACAAATTTATTCCGCCCGGCAGATCAGACTTCCAATATATTCGAAGAGCGGTTTGCTTATGCCGATCCGGAATTAATTGAAATGCTGGAAATCCCGATGGTTTATGGGGATCGTACAAAGGCTCTGGCTGAGCCGTATTCGATCCTTATTTCCCAAAGTAAGGCAAACAAATATTTCCCCGGAGAAAATCCCGTTGGGAAGGAAATCATCCTCAATGATGACAAATCCAAAACCTATGTCGTTGGCGGGGTTATGGAAGATCTGAAAAACTCTCATTTGAGGGATTTTGACTTTTTCCTTACGCTCAAAGGGGTAGAATTCTGGGAAGGCGAACAATCCGACTGGTGCTGCTGGAATTATAGTCCCTATATTCAATTACAACCGGGCGCAGATCCGGACGCGCTGGAAGAAAAAATGCTTAAAGCTCACGATGAGTTTGTGGTTCAAAGGATGCGGCGAAATGGGGATCAGCGAGCGGATAGCATCAGCAAATACGGATGGTTTGATCTTCAGGCGGTAAGTGATATATATTTGGAGTCTTCGGATGTCAGTGATTTTTTAAAAGTGGGAGACAAACGAATCGCCGGGATGTTTTCAGTCATTGGGGTATTTATTTTACTACTTGCCTGTATCAATTTTATCAATCTCTCGACCGCCAAATCCGCCAACCGGGCAAGGGAAGTGGGTTTGCGCAAAGTCATCGGTTCTCAGCGAAGCGGGCTGGTTCAGCAGTTTCTGAGCGAATCCCTGATGTTCTGCGGCATTTCCGTTTTGCTGGGTGTAATCCTTGCCCGGCTTGCTGTACCGCTGTTTAATCGGATTGCAGGAAGAGATCTGGAATTTCCTGCTCAGGAATGGTGGTTTATTCCCGGTTTAATCCTCCTTACCTTAGTTATCGGACTAATTGCAGGCCTATATCCGTCTTTTTATCTCTCTGCTTTTCAACCGATTGAGGTACTGAAGGGTAATCTTAGCAGGGGCAGCCGCAATTCCTATTTAAGGGGCGGCCTGGTCGTATTTCAGTTTACGACCTCTATCGTTCTGATTGTCGGGGCTTTTATCGTCTATGAGCAGATGCAGTTTATCCTCAATAAAAAACTGGGGTTCAACAAAGATCAGGTTATCCTTGTCCACGGCACAAATACCCTCGACAAACAATTGCCGGCATTTAAAACCGAAATCCTCCGCTTACCGAATGTGCTGTATGCCGCAGCCAGTAATTCCCTGCCGGTAACGGGTACCCAGCGGAACGGGAATATGTGGTGGAAAGACGGTAGGAATAAAACAGACGAAGGCGTCGGCGGACAGATATGGTGGACCGATCCTGATTATTTTGACGCGATGGGCATGAAAATCGTGGATGGAAGACCTTTTTCACTGGACAGAGCCTCTGATACTACGGGCGTAGTGATAAACCAGAAAATGGCAAAATCGCTGGGCCTTGAAAACCCGGTAGGTGAAAAGATAATGAACTGGCAAACCTGGACGGTTGTGGGGGTAGTGGAAGATTTTCACTTTGATGTGATGAAGGAAGAGATTGCCCCTTTGGTGATGGTTCGCGGGGAATATGGAGATATCATCAGTATAAAAGTCAACCCTCAGGATATGGACGTTACCCTGGCTTCCATCAAAAAAGTATGGGATGAATTTAAACCCAGCCAGCCTTTCCGATATACTTTTCTGGATGACAGTTATGCCCGGATGTATGATGAGGTAAAAAGAACCGGCAACCTGTTTACTGTTTTCGCAGCACTGGCGATTCTGGTGGCGTGTCTGGGTTTGTTTGCCTTGTCTGCCTTTATGGTGGAACAAAGAGGAAAGGAAATCAGTATCCGGAAAGTTCTGGGGGCAGATTTGGGGTCCATTTTCGGCCTGCTTACCTGGGATTTCCTCAAACTGGTACTGGTAGCATTCCTTATTGCTACCCCGGTCGGATGGTATATGATGGGTAAATGGCTGGAAGACTACGCCTACCGGGTGGAAATCACCTGGGAAGTGTTTGCAATCGCCGGAGTTTTTGCTTTGTTGATCGCATTATTCACGATCAGTTCTGAATCCGTAAAAGCTGCTTTGGCTGATCCCGCAAAAAGACTGCGATCCGAGTAAGCCGGGAGAAGAAAGGGTAAACATGCTGAATGATTTTTCTGTGAGGAAACGCTATATTCAGCCCATCATTATTGATCGGACCTTTTCTAAAACTCACAATTGTTATGTATTCAAAACTACTACTGGTGCTGACTCTTGGGATAGGGTTAAGCTGTAATCAGAGTGAATGGGAAAAGTCAGCCATGAACTCCGGAACCGGAAAAGATTACCCCGCCTACGGCGGCAACAAAGCCAATAACCGCTATTCTCCTTTAACTCAGATTACGGCAGCCAATGTGCATGATTTGCAGGTCGCCTGGACCTATTTTGCCAAAGATACTACTCGTGCCGCTTCCCGCCTGCGCGAAATACAGTGTCAACCCATTGTTGTTGACGGGGTGCTTTATGGCACTACCGCCGAACTCAACCTTTTTGCGCTGAATGCAGCTACGGGGGCGGAATTGTGGAAATTTGAACCGCCACAGGAAGGTTTGCGGCTTCATAGCAACCGGGGGGTTATGTATTGGGCGGAAGGGGAAAATAAACGCATTTTTTACACAGCAGGATCACACCTCTACGCAATAGATGCGGCTACGGGCACAGTTATTTCTTCTTTTGGGGAGGCGGGACGAGTGGATCTGCACGAGGGACTTGGGCAAGGGCTTAACCACGAGGTAAACAACCTCACGGTTATCGCCACCAGTCCGGGGGTGATTTGTGGCAATACGCTGGTGATGGGTTCTACGGTTTCGGAGAGTGGCGATGCTGCGCCGGGGCATATCAGAGGATTTGATGTGGTGTCGGGAAAGCTGAAATGGGTTTTTCACACGATCCCGCAGCCGGGAGAACCGGGATACGAGACATGGCCCAAAGACGCGTATCAGAAAATCGGCGGCGCTAACTGTTGGGGCGGTATGTCCGCCGATGAAAAACGCGGGGTAGTGTACTTCGGTACAGGTTCGCCTTCCTCTGATTTTTTTGGCGGTGACCGCGAAGGGCAGAATCTATACGCCAACTGCATTCTCGCCCTTGATGCCGAAACCGGTAAATTGAAGTGGCATTTTCAGGCGATTCACCACGACCTTTGGGACCGCGATTTTCCCATTCCTCCCAACCTAGCTACGATTACACAAAAAGGAAAAAAGATAGATGTAGTGGTACAGGTTGGTAAAGATGGGTTCGTTTATGTATTGGAAAGGGATAGCGGAAAATCCGTTTTCCCCATCGAAGAAAAAGAAGTGCCTATCACGGGTCTGCCCACCGAAAAACCTTACCCGACCCAGCCACACGTGCTAAAACCTGCACCCCTTTCTCCGCAGATTATGACCGAAGATGATCTTACCAATATTTCACCGGAGGCAAACGAATTTGTGAAAAAACGCTTCCGCGAGTTTCCTCAGATGCAAAGCCGTTTTCAGCCGCCGACGGAAGAGGGAACCCTTCTTTTTGGTTATAGTGGCGGTGCAGAATGGGGCGGAAATGCGATCTCTCCCGACGGTATTTTGTATCAGAATGTCAATCATGCTCCCTGGGAACTAAGGATGATGAGCAGAAAAACACTGGAAAAAAACAATGCATCCCTTTCTCCCGGAAATATGCTTTACAACCGCAACTGTGCTGCCTGTCACGGGGAGGACAGAACCGGAAAAAGCACCCTCATCCCCAGCTTGGTGAATATAGGCAAAACCCGAAAGGCAGAAGAAATTGCGACGCTCATCCAGACCGGAAACGGGAGAATGCCTGCTTTCCCCAATTTGTCGGAAGACAACCGAAAGGCAATCGCGGATTTTTTGCTCAATCGGGAAAACTTTCAACCCCATGAAATACTGGCGGAGAACGAAGATCAGGTAGCTGAATTTCCCTACCTTCCCGGATACGTCATAAAATATTGGGATCGTTTTGTAGATCTCAATGGCTACAATGCCAATAAACCCCCGTGGGGAACACTCAATGCCATTGACCTGAATACGGGCGATTATTTGTGGACCGTTCCCCTGGGCGAATATCCCGAACTTACGGAAAAAGGCATACCCGTTACAGGTACAGACACGTATGGCGGCCCGGTTGTAACGGGCAGTGAGCTTATTTTTATCGCCAGCACAAAAGATGAAAAAATAAGAGCCTTTGACACCCAGACGGGAAAAGTCGTCTGGGAATATCAATTACCGGCGGGCGGTTTTGCCACGCCGATTACCTATGAGGTGGATGGCCGTCAGTACATTGTCATCGCCGCAGGAGGAGGGCGAGGGACTAAGCCCGGCGGCTGGTATGTTGCTTTTGCGTTGAACTATGAATAAGATCAGGTTTTTTCACTGCGAAGTTCCTGAATTTTTTCAGTGCTTAACCCGGTTGCCTGAACAATAAAAGTATTATCGGAACCTAAGACAATCAGATTCTTTGCAATTTCGATTTTTTCGGCAATTCGCTCTTTGGTAAGAACAATTTTTGCCGCCTCTTTATTTTTTGCATTTGTCCTTTCAGCAGGAGTCAGATTCTCAAAACTGATCAGTTCCATTGCTTTTCGAATGCCTTCATTTTCAGTATTCAAGACAGGCCTTTGCGGGTTGTGAATGGATTGATAAATCAAATCGAGCCAGTCCCTCATTTGTTTGGGAGTATCAGGTTCTGGATGATTGGGATTCAGGCATACAAATTGATGCCCATACAGGTCTCGAACTTCCCCTTTCAACGATTGGGGATTAAGTTTTAGAAGCAATACTTCGTCCAGAATGGGCTTCCCATTCTTTTCGTTGATGGTATAAGGTGCTGTCAAAACGACAATGACATACACTGTCTGATCAATATTATACTCCCTCGCACTTTTCTGCTGCTCGGCAATAAGCATCAGGAAGTAGTGAAGAAATCGGTCAAAGTGATGGTCGTACTCTACCCTTTGAATTTCAATAACTACTCTTTTATCTATGCTTTCAGCAAAAATATCAAGTTCGAAATCCACATAACCGATTTTAGGATCAAATTTTTTTTCCGTTTCAATTTTCTCCACTTCAATCTCGATACCCAGAATATCCCGCACAAAAGCTTTAAAGACTGTCTTATTAGTGAAGGCTTTCTTAAATATCACTTCATTGTCCAGATTTCCCAGCATACATATCCTTGTTTATCACTTTTACAAAGATACTAAACGCTGACGTCTTACTGAACGATTTTCGTTTGTTTATTTTTGCTGACATCCACGTCCGCCACCGGTTTCCCCCTCCACCAGGTGGCGAGGATCGAGCCGGATATATTCATAAATGGCCCAAATACTGCGGGAGCAAGGCCCATCGTGGCGATTTTACCCATCTCCAGGGCAATGCCGGAGGCGAGACCGCCGTTTTGCATCCCTACTTCAATGGCAATGGTGCGGCAGGATTGTTCGTCCATTTTTGCCAGCCTTCCTCCCCAATAACCCAGAAAATAACCAAAGGTATTGTGAACAATCACTAGCAAAATCAGCGTAAGACCAATGCTCAGAAGCGATTCCCGACCTAAAGCGGTAATAATCGTAATTACGGCTCCGATTCCCGCCATGGAGGCTATCGGAAGGCTTTTATCCAGCCATTTAAATTTGCCGTGGAAAAAATGGTTGAAAACAAGCCCCGCAATCGTAGGGATAAAAACAATTTTCATAATGTCTATAAGCATCGCCCAAAAGCTTACCTCCACCAATTGATCCGCGAGGATTTTCATCAGAAAAGGAGTCATCACAGGGGCCACAAGGGTAGCCAGCATGGTGATCGTTACCGACAAAGGCAGGTTTCCTCCGGCGATATAGTTCATCACATTGGAGGCCAGTCCGCTGGGCGCACATCCTATCAAAATAATGCCTGCGGCGATCTCCGGCGGAAAACCCGAAATCATCGCCAGCGCATAGCCCAGAAATGGCATGATGGTAAACTGACACAAAAGCCCCACAACTACACCCTTGGGCATTTGAATCACTCCCATAAAGTCTTTAAAACTCATGCTTGTGCCCATCCCAAACATGATCACCATCAGAATCGGCACAATCAATGTTTTGAACTGAAAGTCTCCAGCGCTGATAAAGGGTGCGGGGTAAAACATCGCCGCCGACACTGCCGTGAATATAACCATGGTAAAAGAGTATCCTTTAAGCCGTTCCTCCCGGTTCATGCCAATGGCCAGACAGAGAAACATAAGGATAATAAATGGCCCCGAAGCGGGTAAGCCCGCCATGAACCCCGCCACAAGGGCAATCAACAGGCAGAGTGCTGCCGCGAGGAAAAAAGTAGTAGATAGTTTTTTCATTTAAGGAAAAGGATTAACCGGTGAAACAATCAATTCTCGGTGGAATATAGAGAAGATTTTTTCAACGGCCAACCTGTACCTTCGTCATTTTGGAGTAGCAAACCTTATCCAGCGATTTCCGGTGTTGAGGGGAGCCTGTAAAACGATCTTCATAATGCCCGACTGTCGGTAGTTTTGAAGTTGTTCTTCCGTAAGATGTACCGTCGTAGTTCCTGCTTTTACCGGGACAGTGGAGGCGGTTGTATATTCATCTTTTCCGCCGGTAGCGAAGTGATTGGTGAAGGTTAGCAAAATTTTCATTTCCCCGTTTTCATTTACGGGTTTCCAGTTGATCTTCAATTCGCTTTCTTCCAGCAACACTTCCGGATGATAAAAGGAAATGTCTCCTGCAAAAGCAATTCCGTCCATTTCATAAGCCACTGCCTCGGGGGTTTTTATGTCGAGATGTCTTAACAGCGTCGCACCAATGTCCACGATGCCGGGTTCCTGCTCCGAAAAACTTTTGTTCAGCGTGCGTGCATTGGTGGAAATCCAGGTTTTTCGCTCCCGCAGGCTCTGCCCGCCATGATCCTGCCCGGTAAGAGAATCTCTCCCATGATCGGTAGTAACGACGATGAGCCAGTCTTCGCCCCTATTTTGCCTTTTTTTGACGGCATCCCAGATTTTTTTCACTTGGGCATCGGCGGTTTGGACGGAATTGTAAAACTGCTCACTATCGCCATAGCGGTGGCCCATGTCGTCGGTATATTCGAGGTAAACCCATGAGAGGTCAGGGCCGTGGGTTTCGATATATTTTCCGGCTTCGTCGGACACATGTTCGTCTATTTCGAGGATATACCGGGCCAAGCTGTCGTGAGGAAAACTCACGGTATCCTTTTCAAATCCGTCAAAGGCGTAGTCTATCCGAAAGGTTCCTCCTGAGGTTTTGCCTTCTCCGATAAGCTCGGTGCGGTTGTCGAGCCAGGTGGAAAATACAGCGGTGGTAAGTGCCGGATTGGCAGTCTCCGCAGCACGGAATACATTCCAATAATGGTAGTTGGGGGAGAGGTTATCATTTCCCCAGACATTGTGTTTATTGGCCCAGGTAGCGGTAATCAGGCTCATGTATCCGGGGGCGGAAATGGTGGGCGTTTCGTTGTATTGGCCCGTTTCTCCTCCCACATAAGCGCGGGTATATCCTCCCGCTTGGGAAATGGCGTCCAGTGCAGGCGTATTTATTTTTTCCAGCACATCGGCAGGAATTCCGTCGAGGATGATAAATACCGCTTTGGGAGGGGCGGGTTTTTCGCAACCCATTATCCCTAAAGTTAGCAGAAGTAGCAAAAAATAAAACTCTTTCATAGATAAATTATTTAAAAACCGCAGAGAACTCGGAGAGGCACGGAGGGATGAGTCTCGGTGATTCTCTTCTTCCTCGGTGGTTTTTTGATTGCTATTTATCCCACCAGACGCGGGAGTTTATGTTGTCGCCGCCGATACGCTGTGAAGCCGCATTGTAGTTAGTTCCGTTGACCGATTGCTCCAGACTGGGGTACATTAGCCTTACCGGAATTTTGTTTCCATTGAGGTTGCCGGGGCCGGGCTGTATGAAGGCCGGTTTGCCCGTTCTTTTCCAATCAAACCAGGCCTCAACCCCCGTATGATACAACGCCAGCCATTTTTGCTCATAAATGCGATCGGTGTTTCCGGTTTCATACGGAACGGTGGTGGTCAGAAAATCGGCGGGCATTTCCACATTCCACTGAGTAAAAGAAGCCTGAACGGCAGCCTCATAATAACCTTTGGCATCCCCGGTGATAATACCGGTTTCGGCAGCTTCGGCCAGGATAAAATTCAGTTCGCTGTAAGTCATAAATATAGCGGTGATTTTGGCGGGGTCGGAAAAATAGGAGGTATCCTTAGTAGCAAAATCGCCCGGTCGGCCAATATCTCCCAGCACTTGTCCGGGAGCTACCCCCAGGTATTCGAGCGTGCCGTCATCATTTACTTTATATCCCAGCCATTCGTGAATCCGGGGATCGTTGTTTTGCAATAACAAATCCACCAGATGATGGGTAGGCATGGCGAGGAAATATTCATACTCGCGCCCTCTGCCGGTGGAGTAGGGGGAAAGATCGGGAGTAGAACCTGCGTAAAAATAAATCGCCTCATCCGCATGGCCTTCGAATATCGGATTTGCCGACGGATTATCTAAAATTTGCTGAAGGTCTGCCGATATGTTGCGGACTTTCAAGGTTCTCATTAAGAGCCTGACACGAAGGGAGTTTGCAAATTTTTTCCACTTCATCATATCACCTCCGTAAAGAATGTCCCCGGAGATCGTTCCCGAAACATCAATGATCTCATTGGCTTTTTTCAGGTTTGCCAGAATACCCTCGTAAATAGATTGCTGGGTATCGTAAGCAGGAGAAATAATTCCTTCTTCTGCCTGATTGGCCTCCGAATAAGGCACATCGCCATAGGCATCCGTAAGAATGCTGAAAGAATAAGCCTCCAGAATTAATGCCACCGCTTCATAATTGGGTAAATCGTTTTCCACTCCAAAATCTTTGATGTCGCTGATGTCTTGAAGGTAGTCATAAATTCCCCAGAACCTTCCATCGCTCGTCCAACGGTAAATATCAATATCGTTGTACTCGTAATGGGCCATATACTGCGCTACGATATCGCCAAAACCATAAGTTCCATAAACCGACATATCGGCGAGGTTAAAAATCACTGTGGGCAACAGCAAGTCCCCGGAAACCTCAATGGCTTCATTGGGATTAGTATTGATTTCTTCGAATTGGCCGGTGCAGGCATACGTTCCGAAAGCCAGAACCAGTATATAGATAATTTTTTTCATTGTTGCTGCAATTAAAGGGTGAGGTTGATTTTGAATCCGTAAGAGCGGGTGGAGGGAAGTTGGGTCACTTCAAACCCCGGTACCAACGTACCGCCATTAAGTGCTTGCGCTTCCGGATCTATATAGGGCACTTTCGTCCAGAGGAAAAGATTGTTTCCTACTGCGGCAATGGACAGACCGTTGATCCCTGCTTTGGAAAGAAAGGACCCCGGCAGAGAATAACTCAGGTTGATTTCCCGCAGTTTTACATACGAGGCGTCAAAACTATTGGCCTCTGCATTCTCCCTCGCATGAATACCGCCGTAATAATAGTCTTCTGCCGCCACTACGGTTGTATTGGGGCTATAGGTTCCGTCTGCATTTTGTACAACACCTTCTCCTACAATACCATCTTCTCTTCCCGCCAGCGTAATGGGGAGAATGCCGCTTTCGGTTCCAATGGCATGGGTATAGGAATAAATAATTCCCCCCTGCCGGAAATCAAACAAAGCATACAAACTCAGCCCTTTAAAGCGGATTGCGGAGGAAAGCCCTAACATCCAGTCGGGATTATAATTGCCAACATTGGCTCTTGGGCCGAGGATTGGAAGGCCATTTTCATTGTAAACAATTTCTCCTTGTTCCGTTCTTACATAAGTATTGCCGTAAATATCCCCCATTCTCCCACCCGGTCTTGCCTCAACCGTTACCCCGTCGGGACCTTCCCCGATGATATACGATTCCAGGTCTTTATACAATTCGACTACCTTGCCCCGGTTGCGGGTGAAATTGGCGTTGATATTCCATTCGAAGTCAGGCGTTTTTACCGGAACAAGGCCCAGCATGAACTCTATTCCGCTATTTTCGATTCTGCCTGCATTGGCAAATACAGACTGATAACCCGCCGACTGCGAGATGGCAAAAGAAATGATCTGGTTGGTGCTGATCGTTTTATACACACTGATATCCACTTTTATTCTTCTTTTCAGCAGGTAACTTTCGAGGCCAAACTCATACGAATCGGTCTGCTCCGGTTTTAAGTCTGCTGCCGGCAACTGGTCGGGATTGGTAACGCTATTAGGCAGAGTGGCAAACTGGTAGGTTTTGTACAAAAGGAAAGGATCGGTGTCTTTCCCTACCCGTGCGATATTAAACCGGGCTTTCAGGAAGTCCACCGACTTGCCCAAATCCAGTATTTCGGAGGGAATTACGCTGAACGATAAGGAAGGGTAAAAATAAGAATTGTCCGCTGCCGGCAAAGTAGAAGACCAGTCATTTCGGGCGGTTATATCGAGGTAAACAAAATCTTTATACCCCAGATTGGCAAAACCGTAAAAACTATTTACCCTTTTCCGTCCGTCGTAACGATAAAGGCTCGGAGTAACATTGATATTTCCGAGGGAATAAATGCCCGGAATCGCCAAACCCTGTCCTTCAATCAGGCTTTCCGATGTATTCTGGTCGAGGCGGTTTCCTCCCACGGAAATTTTGCTACTGAGGTCTCCGAATGTTTTGTCATAACTAAGGAGGAAGTCTGCATTCACTTCGCGGAAACCAATGGTCTGCTCTCTGTACATTCCGTTGGGGTGATACACCGATCCCATCGGCCTGCGCGACTGGCGGAAATCATTGGAGTAGTCCGTACCAATGCGCAACAGGAGCGACAGTTCCGGAGTGATAGTATAAACGGAGGATATTTTCCCGAAGAGGCGATCTTTGTCAAATCCATTGATATGCTCATGGGCAATCAAAAACGGATTGTCTGCCCAGGTAAAAATATTGCGCTGAACCCGGTCTTTTTCGAGCCAGTATTCACGGAGCCACTCCATGTCCACATTGGTATAGTTCCAGAGCAGGGCGTACATCAGCCCCTGGCCGCCGTAACCGGCTACGGGGAGGTTGTCGCTTTTGCTTTTGATATAGGTCGAACTGACGTTGATTGTCCAGTTTTTGTGAGGATTATAACTTGTATTAATGCTGAAATTGTCGCGGGTGAGGTCGGTATTGGGTACGATACCGGTATTGTAGGAGTTGGCGTAGGCGAGTTTGAAATTGCCTTTGTCGTTGCCGCCGGTTACCGATACCTGGTTGTTGGTAGCAACCCCCGTCTGGAAAAAATCTTCCAGCCGGTAGCGGTAGCTGAAAGTTTCGGGTTGACTATTGTCGTAACCGGGGCTTCCGTCCTGGACGATAGACAGGTTTTGTTTAAGAGATGGGCCAAAATTGGTACCGAAGTCGGCATAATACTCCAGGCCCCAGCCACCGCCGTATTCGTTTTGCACTTCGGGCAGCACGAGCGGGCTGCTAAACATCGTGGAAGAACTTAGGCTCACCCCGAGGCCCTTTTGGTTTTTGCCCGATTTAGTGGTGATGACAAATACGCCGTTGGCGGCGCGGGATCCGTAGAGCGCAGAAGCCGCAGCGCCTTTTAGTACCGAGATAGACTCAATATCGTCGGGGTTGATTTCGGCGGCACCGTTGCCATAGTCGGTGGGCAGGTTGGCCTGGTCGGTATTGCCGCCACCGATGCCATAGATGGAATTATTGACGGGCACGCCGTCCACGATAAAGAGAGGCGAATTGTTGTTGATATTCAGCGAGTTTTCACCGCGGATAATGACTCTCGCCGAACTGGCGAGGCCGTTGTTTGCCCCCGTAACCTGCACCCCGGCGAGTTTGCCGGAGAGGTTGTTGATCAGATTGGTGGAGCGCGTCTGGGAAATGTCTTCGCTGGAAATACTCTGCACGGCGTAGCCGAGTGCTTTTTTGTCGCGTGCGATGCCGAGAGCAGTGATTAGAACCTCTTCGGCGTTGCCGGTATTTTCAAGAAGCACAACGGTGATCGTCAATTGATTGCCGACGGCCAGTTTTTGCGTCAGATACCCAAGATAGGAGATAACAAGCGTATCGTTGGGATGAGCTTTGATTTGAAATTCTCCGTTTTCGCCGGAAAGCGTTCCGTTGGCGGAATTTTGAACCAGGATAGTCGCACCGGTGAGCGGTAGGCCTTGAGCATCAGCGACTTTCCCGGAAATATTCATCTGTCCCCATGCGGGTATAACACAGACCAAAAACACCAGGAACATGCCCGGAAGCTTAAATGTCCCCATGGAAAAGGTAAAAGCTGTAAAACTTCGGTTCATACAGTTTGGGTTAAAATTTGGCGCAAAGGTAGGAGACCGAAGTAAAAAAACAGTACGGGATGAGTTAAGGTTTGGTTAAGAATTAGGGGGATGGAAATAATTTTTATTTATCAAGGTGAGAAAAAAACAATGCGTACGTCTAATAAGGGAAATATTTTTATTTGCCTCAAATATGGCGATAAAGAACATCGTTGGTAAAATTATAGACACGGAACGCTATTTCATGGTTGTGTATTAATCTTTGAGTCATTATATTTAAACCATCGCATCAATTAATCCTTGCTAATATAACACCAATATGCCTACTGGTTATTCGCTTCACATCGGTGTAAACATCGCCAATGAAATCCATTATGGGAAAGACCTCCCACAATTAAAAGCTGCTGTTAATGATGCTCTTTTCTGGGAATCGTATGCTCGTTCTCAAGGTTATCGCACGCAAAGTCTGCACGACAAAGCAGCTACGGTAGATGCTGTTAAACAAATATTAAATTTATACTCAAAAAACATGAAGGCAGGTGATATTTTATTACTCACCTATGCCGGCCATGGCGGACAGATAACGAATGACAGACCCATTAGCCTAGATTCGGAGGGGTATGACCAAACCTGGTGTCTTTATGACCGCCAGATGCTGGATGATGAGATCTATGAGTGTTTTGAGTCATTTGTAGAAGGTACCCGGATATTGGTTGTTTCTGACAGTTGTCATTCTGGGACTATTACACGGGATGAAGAAATAGATCTCAGCAAACTGTTTGCTGAGGGAATGGCAATGGCTGCGGAGACAAGAGGATTGCGATCTCGACAACTCCCTATGTCGGTTTTACGATTTGCCTTAAACTATTCAGGAAAAGTATATCAGCCTCTACAGGAGAAATACAAAATAAAACCTAAGGTATCAGGAATTAAAGCCGCCGTCAAGTTATTGGCAGCCTGCCAAGATGATCAACAAACGCTGGACGGGCCTGAAAATGGCATTTTTACGGCAGCCCTGAAGCAGATTCTAAACAATCCGCTTTATCAGGATAAACCCTGCGAAGAACTGCTAAAAGCTGTTTCTGAAATGTATTTTTTCCCCAATCCCAATTTTTTTCAGTATGGTAGTATTATTCCGTCCTTTGATCGTCATTTCCCATTCCAGATAGATATTCCAGAGGCTGATAAAATCAGTGGATACCGAAATCCGGAGATGGCGCAAATTCGGCCGACAATAAAAACCAGCCAACCCTGGACATCGGAAACGGCAGAAATAAAAACACCCGCGGTGCTTGTCGTTGAAATGGAAAATTCGCTTCACAATCCCTTCATTGGAGGAGGAGAGGTTATTATTCTGGAGGAAAAAAACCAAAACGGAAAACAGATATATACCCTAGAGCTCCCCTCCGTGCCGTATCAACAGGGGTGGAGTGTAGCTCATGCCTTGCAGACTACTCTTCGTAAAAGAGATATTATAGCTTTCGTTGAACCTGTAATATCTGCTAATCCCGAGTCGGGTAATAACATAACAACCCGTGAGGCGCTGCGAGAATCGGGATATATGCCTCACTGGCCTCCGGCAATCGAAGAAACCATTGGCTGGCATTTGGACGAAAATCATTCACAATTGGCTCAGGCACGGGAAGAAGTACAGAAAAAAGTGGGCGATTTGCCTGTAATCCGCATCGCACAGATAGATACGGGCTATGTTCTTAATCATCCCGGTCAACCCAAATACCTCAATTTTGACCTGGCCCGGAGTTTTGTAAACGGCGAAAACCGGAATCAAGCCCTTGATGCAAAGGGGGGAGGAGATGGACAAGATGGCCACGGTCTTGGTACAGTTACTATTCTGGCTGGTAAAAAAGCAAAATTACCTTCTCCTGTTTTTAGGCCGGGTGAGATGGAAACAGAAATTGGAGCGATTCCTTTTGCCGAGGTAATCCCGATTCGCATTTCCGATTCAGTTGCAATTTTAAATACCGAAAATTTTTGTGAAGCAGTTCGTCATGCCATTGAGGCCGAGTGCGAAGTCATTACGATGTCCATGGGAGGGAAACCCAGTCTGAAAATGGCCCGTGCCGTGAATGAAGCTTATGAAGCGGGGATTGTAATGGTAACGGCTGCCGGAAACAACTGGTTTAAAGGAATAAAAAGTCTTTTGCCCAAATGTGTGCTTTTCCCGGCGGCTTTTCCCCGAGTAATTGCAGCCACGGGTGCCATGTATAACCAAAGGCCTTATGATAAGGAATTTATGGTAAAATCGCGCGAGGATACCGATATGAGTCGCCACATGCAGGGTTCATGGGGACCTCCTTCTCGTATGACAAAAGCACTGGCGGCTTACTCTCCTAATATTTTGTGGGCAGACAATTCTTTCTTGCAGCCATTTGTACGAAATGGTGCGGGCACTTCCTGCGCTACTCCACAGGTTGCGGCGAGTGCTGCACTTTGGATTGCTTACCACAAAGAAGAACTAAAGGCAAAAGGATATTATAACCCGGGTCAACAATGGAAAAAAGTAGAGGCTGTGCGTTATGCGCTTTATCGTTCGGCAGCAAAAGAATCGGCTTTCCCTGACTGGAAAAAATATTATGGTAATGGAATTGTCCGTGCTTTTGATGCCTTAAAAGTGGATGTCCCCGATGATTCGCTGCTCCAAAAATCACCGGATGCGGAAAGCAGCTACCTGGGATTGATTGAAACAGTAGAAACCTTTTTCCTCAACCGGCCCCTGTTTCGGGCGAAAAAAGAAGGCCCCCAATCAGCTGCACTGGCGATGGAACTGCTACATCTTTTACAGACCGATCCTCAGTTCTATGATTTATTTTCTGAATTGGATCTTTCCGACAAAAAAACGGTTGAGGCGATGGTTGACTCGGATGTGTTCCGCCAACAAGTCCGGGACTCCCGTTATGCTTCAGACTATCTTAAATCTTCAATGACTGATTAATCATGAAAAATCGCAGTCTATATGCTTCTCTCATAGGTATCAATGCCTATCCCCAAAACCCTCTTTATGGTTGCATGAAAGATGTGTTGGGCATGGATATATTACTCCGAGATCTGGCTATGCAACAGGGCGAAAATGAGGGAATTAACTATAAACCTTTATACTTTCTGGCCCCTCATGAAGAGGATAAAATGTTCATTTCCGAGCAAATAAGTGAATCTTATGAAGCTCCTACTTTCGAGAATCTTTCCAACAAAGCTTTTGCCCATTTCAAGCAGGCTCAGTCGGGGGATATTTGTCTTTTTTATTATTGCGGACATGGTTCGCAGATAGACGCGCCCACGGAATTTTGGAATAAGTCCGACAAAAAAAATGAAACCCTGGTTTGTGTGGACAGTCGCACAGAAGCGCGTGAGTTGATAGACAAAGAACTAGCGTATTTGATATGGGATGCGGTCGGTGATAAACCCGATGTACACTGCCTTATTATTACGGACTGCTGCCACTCCGGTAACAATTTTCGGGCTGATGTAGAAGAAACTGCCTCCGTGCGTTATCGTATCCTGCCTTCAAGTGGTCAGCAGATTCCGTTTCAGCAGTATCTGGGTTATGACAAAGGTTTTTACACGGCAAAACCAGATGGTAAATACGACATCAAAATTGCCCGCTACGTGCAACTTGCCGCAGCTAGTGCTCATGAAAAGGCTCTTGAAACCAGTATTAGCGGGGGGCTATTTACCTCCAAATTATTAGAAGTACTAAAAACCGGAGGCACGGGTAAAAGTTATCGCGAGTTGATGCAGGCGGTTAGTGTCAGTGTCCGAAATCGTTCAGTCAATCAAAATCCGGTAGCTTTTGCCGAAAACAACAAAGACCTTAACCTCACTTTTTTAGGCGGAGGCATTAAGCCGTATCAGCCTTCCTTTGAAGTAAGATACGACTACGGCCTGAAAAAATGGATCATGTATGGCGGTAAAATACAGGCAGTTACGTCTTCCCATGCACACAAATCCACGATCATTCAAATAGTAGGTACAAACATTACCGCAGAAGTAGTAAAGGTTGAAAATACCCGATCTGAACTTGAGGAAAAATCGTTGGAAACCCTCGATAAAACCAAAGAAGGGTATCAGGCCATATTGATTCAACGGGCGGGAAAAAAACTTAAACTAGGGATTTCAGAAGGACTGAAAAGAGAACCGGAATTGTTGGCCCGATTAAAAAAGGCTTATCTAAAAACTGATCTTCTCTATGTGGATTTAGAAAACGAAGATGATCTGTCCGATTATTATATCCGCCTTACCGATACCCATGAATTCGTCCTCACACATTCGGATGATACGATTCCTATGTTTAGGAGAGAGTCTGATCCGGAAATATTTCTGCAAAATGTAGAAGTATTCGGGAGGTGGGCAAACACTGCGGAACTTCAAAATGAAAGCTCCCGATTTTCAGAAAACAACTTTATCTTCAAGTGGGAACGAATCGAAGGCGAAAACCTGACGTATGAAAATTTGGATACAATTCAGGGTATCACGGAATATGGGTTTGAAAACGAGAAAATCTTCCATTATCGCGAGGGTCAACAACCTGCCTTCCGGCTGAGTATCGCCCTTCATCCCGAATCCCCGATAGCGGTTTGTTATGTGGGATGTGTGTTTTTGTATAGCCAATATGGCGTTAATCCGGGTATGATTCAACCCGATGAACAAAGACTGGTTAAGGGAGGAAACCCTATTTCACTGAGTTATGTGGATAACGGTTTGCGATACCAAACCCTTCCTCTCACCATGAATCCACTATATGCTTCCCATCACATATATGAGATTACCGAATACCTGAAATTTTTTGTTTCCACCACTCCCCTTGACCTGGACCGTTTTGCTCAGCCAGAACTGAATCTGGATGGAGAGCCAAACGACATCATGCGCTCCACCCTGCGCCTGGAATCCCCGAAAGACAGCCTAAACCATAGCGACTGGGCAGTATTTACAATAAAAATCAGAACGAGGAGGGAGGGGGGATTTCTGTTTAGTTAAAATTTTTATCTTATAAATATAAACTATTCACAAATATTAATATTTAAGCATTATGAAGTACAAAAATAAGTTTTGGGAGAAAAATTTGCTGGCGATTTTTTATTTGGCTGCAGGTTTTCTGATTATTAATTCGACAAGTTGCAAAGACTTGTTTAATAAAAAACCAGTTGTAACAATCAAACAAGCGATAAAAGCTCCGGTGGGGATTGCGTTTATAGATGGCGATTTCGCAGCAGCTAAAAATGTGCCCGAAGTCAAAGTAACAATAATTGACAGCCTCGGTAAAGTGCTTTCATCTAATGGTATCCCTTTTAAGGAAATAACGGTTACTGGTGGTGTGATGAGTGTGGGCTTAGACGAAAGTGCTGATATTAGTGTTGAAAACCCTTATCGGTTTTTCGTTCGCGCAGAAGCCAGCGGATATATGACGGCAATACGCCCTGTCGTAATCACAGAGGATGCTCCTAATTATGTGCCGATTTACATGGCTGCTTTAGATGATCTACCTTCCACTGGTCTTGCCGCCTCTGTGGGAAATATTGCGGCCATAAGTGTTGGCAAACTCCAGGAAACTCAATTTCTATCCGCAAGAACCGAAAATGGTCTGCCGCTTACCATTCAAATGACTGCGGGAACACAGATGTTATACGATGGCAAACCCGTTGAAACCAATGGTACGCTTTCTTATCGTCTGCTTTTGGGCGTTGCGCGAGATTCAAATGCAAACCGAGTTTTTCCAGGAGGATTCGAAGCAACCGATGCGGTGGACGCGAATGGAAACATACTTGCCAGCCCTTCGGACCCCCTCTTTTTTACCACTGCGGGCTGGTTTTCAATGGAGATGAACATTGAAAAGCAAGAGGTAAACGGCTTTAGTCAACCGCTGATAGTAGATATGCCCATTGCCGATAGTATCGTGAATCCCCTGACAAACCAGTTTGTCATCGCGGGCGATACTATTCCGCTTTGGAGTTTAAACAACCGTACAGGAGTCTGGACGCAGGATTCGTTTACCGTAGTGATGAATGAGGGCGGGAAGCTAAAGGCGCGTTTTCAGGTGTCGCATTTGTCGGATTGGAATGTGGATTATCAAGGTGGTCAGTGTGCAAATAATTGCACTGTTTCATTTAATGGTTTTACCCCCATAGCCAATAAGCAATATTGGACTCGGTTTGTAAAACGAAGCGATGGTACTGAAATAAAGGCAAAATTAAATGTTTTCAGTAATTTTTCTAACCCTTTTCAGCTAATTATGTTTCCCGCAGATGCTTCGGTTGCAAATCCATATAAATTATTGATTCATGATGGGACAAACACCTCTTATCCTGTGATACGGATTAGCGATGATATTGTCTGCGCTCCCAATGCCTCTGTCAATCTAAACCTATTTGGCACAGGCGGAACTTGTGCTGAAATTGAGTTTAAGATTGGCGCAGATAATATTAAACCTTGCAATAATTCATTATGGATTAAAAATATCAACGCTAGTTTATATGAGTTTGCAGGCGTTTTACAAGGAAGTGGAGTGGCCAATCCAAGTGGAGTAGGTGTTATACAAAATCTGAGTAATCTTAAACAGGTAAGGCTTTGGTATATCAACAAACAAAACAATCAAGATGAGCAGGTTACAATAGATATGAAAATTAATTTTGGAATTAACGTTTCAGGTTCTGATCCTACTGCCATGATAACAATAAATAATGGTGATCCAACAACATACTCAATACCATATACCAAATCTTCGTCAGCTACTTGTAATTATAAAATGACGGTAACACTTCCGAATATAGCTTTCAATATTTCTGGCGGGGTTTGCAATCTACCTTCGTAAAATTAGCCTTTAAAACCATTCCCCAGATTTATTTTCTGAGGAATGGTTTTAAATAAAATATTACAACACCTCTACTTTTCTGATCAAATGATTTTCTGTATCAGAGATATAGAGCACTTTTGTCTCTCCTTGTTCGAAATAAGCTATGCCTGAAGGAGTATTAAATTTCGCATCTAAACCGGTTACATTATCTAAGTAATTTTTCTCTCCGGTACCTGAAAATAGAATAAGTTCTCCATTGGTATATAGCACTAATATTTGATGTTTTCCTTTATCAGCAATAAAAATATTACCTCTATTATCTAAGTCAATAGAAATAGGTTCATTTAAAGAATTTCCACTTACTACTAAATCATCAACTTTGCCGCTAGCATTCACAGATTTTATTTTCCTCTCTATCTGATCTACTACATACAAAGGACCTGAATTTGTTCTAGCGAGACTATATGCAATAGCAATAGGTGCATTTAAAGAACGATTACTTAGGGTCATTGAAGTAACCTGTGAGCAAGGTGTCGCTACGTCAATCATTCTAATTTTATTGTTATCTATTGCGTAGATTATATTTGAGCCTTTTGCAATACTGTATGGCACGTTAAGACGGGCTGTTAAGCAAGACCCATTTTCGGATCCAGGTTCAAAACAAATTCCCGTCACAACAGAAACTCCAATAGATGAATTGACACGACGTATAACACTACTATACTCCTCAGCAACAAAAATATCACCCGAGGCATCAACTTCCACATCCAAAGGATTGGCAAAGCGGGCATCTTGTTTACTGAAAATAGGGCTTTGATTACAGTCAGGTGCAAATGGCTGTAATTTACCAATAATTTCTAATTGATTTCCAGATGAGCTAAATTTTCGAATAACCTGATTTACTTTATCACATACATATACATTACCGGAATTGTCAACATCTATTCCTGTAGGATAATTGAAGCAATTCTCTCCGCAAGCATTCTGATTGGGTGTGCCAATACCAAATTTGATAACATTTGCAGCCGTATAGTAATAAGTAAATATGGTAGGAGATGGTTGATTACCAATAACATTACAGATATCCCCGTGATTTTTCAGCCTTACTTCCACCGAACCATCTTGTTGTCCTATGGGAACTGAAAATCGAAGTATTTGAGAGCCGGTGTCAATTTCAATAATGTTTCCTTCTGGTATCGGAGTATTATTAATAAGCACCTCATAAGCAGTTTTATCGTTCAAATAAAAATTCTCCCCCGTAATCGTTACCACCTCTCCAAACCTTGCTCCGGTAGGCGAAATACTCAATACCACGGGACATTCCGGATCCACTCGCTCATAGGGCCATATAGTTTCACAACTGGAAAAGAAAAAAAGCGAGGAGAAAATGCTAAAAACAAAACTTGTAGTTTTCATAAGTTTGTGATTAACGTTTTGAAGAAAAGTGGTAAACAAAACCTGCCTGAAACTGTCTTTGAGTAGTTGTACTGGCAACAGGAAAAAAACTACCTGAATATCTATTAGCTTCCTCTTTTTGCTGATAGAATCGGTATATCAAACCTCCCGCGATAGCTATTACACCTGTGCCATACGCAATTACTGCTCCTCCCCGCAGCCGATTGGCACTGCTGAGGTCACTTTCTCGTTCTGCGTTATTAAAATCGAGGTACTTGTTATAATTCTGTGAGGCTTGGAGTTGCATTATCCCTCCCGTTGCAATGGTAGCGCTTCCTAAGGTAATAAGGCTTGCACTCCAGGGAAAGCGAGGAAGGCGATATAAAGGTATATCAAAGGTATTCGGTTTGTCCGTGCGTAATATAGGTGAAATCTTATTTTCCCTATATCCCGGTTTTTGTACACGGATTTCAAATGGTTCGCCTCCCAGTTCCCTCGGAATAGTGATCATTACATCTCCATTGGGTCCCGAAAGAGTATCCCAAGTCCGATTCCAGTAATCATATTTTAGCTGTACTCCGGGAATCGGTTTACGTTTTTTACTTTTACCATCTATTACTGTAATTGTTGCTTTAATGTATTGATCCTCAATTTTCATAATATCAAAATCAAGCCTATTGGCATCAATATTTGGATTAATAATGGTATGTTCCGATTCTTTGGGTATATACAAAGGTGCATTTACCCTTACCTTGATTATTGCTCCTTTCTCAAAACCGATTTTAAATTCATAATAACCCTCTGAGTCGGTTTGGGTAGATTGTATTTTCTGCCCGGCACTGTTGATATAAGATACATCTGCGCCCGGCACAGGGGTTTTGGTAAAAGTGTCTCTTACATACCCGTGCATGGTAATTTTTTGATCTATTATTTTGAGGATTTTGAAATGAAAGACATTTCGATTAGCTCCCGGCTTCGCAAGGGTAAATTCATTTTCTTCCGGAACATAATTAGGAGCATTGACGCTCATTCGTATCAGATCACCCGGTCCCAATGTTGTTGTGATTTTGTAAGAACCGTCCGCACCGGTTAATACACTTTTTCGCGTTGGGTCATAGTAGGTTACGGTCGCACCTTTTACCGCTGCCCTTGTAAGAGTATCGGTTACCATGCCCGTAATAACCAGTTTTTGTGCAACACCCGTAGATATTGCAAGGATCAATGTTGTGACTAGAAGAAGTTGTTTTAAGTGCATCGTTATGGGTTAAGAATAGTATTAGGGATCACTAAAGAAGTATTTGTTGAGAAATCAAATCTCCTTTTTTCTATTTGACGGCCGGATCGCTCAAACATGACTTCAACATCTATTTGATTTTTTAGATTTCCCGGAATATCAAAGGATATATAGGATTCACTTCCATTGGTTGTGATTTTGTACTCCTTCCCCGAATCATCTAGAAAACTAACGGTAAGACCGGGCACTCCATTAGTAACAAAACGAATAGGATAAAGGGGCTCTTTTGGCGGTTCTATCGGTAAGTTATCTTCTGGGAGTGTTTCCGGTATTATTTTCTCTTTATTTTTGGTGATTGGATTACTTCTTGGAGTAGTGTCTTTTTTTATTGAGTCCGGAGGATTATCATTATCCGGGGTTGGACACAGTTCCTCATCAGTTGGTACTACTACGGTTTCTTCTTTACCATTAGTTGTTTCATTATGATTGGGCTTTATTTTATTGATACCCCAGTATAATCCCAATAATACCACTAATGCAATTCCTATCCATCCATAATATCGGCGGGGTATTTTGATTTTGGGATTAGAGGGATTATCAGGGCGACCGGGTATAATGGGTTCTCGTTTATCCAAAAATTCAGGCACAGATTTCTGCCTGAATACAAACTCTCCCCCCAAATGTCCCACGCCTTGCAGAGGTTCACAACGCGGAGTCTGTGCGTAATTACTTCCAACAGCTTCCAGTACCGAGTCAAATAATCGTGAGATACGCAGCCGTTCCTCTTGGTTATTTTCAAGATGTACCAAAAGACTTTGAGCAAGCGGGCTATGGCTTCCGGGTGGACCGTCGCTCACAAGTTCGCCCCGCCCGGAGGTTAAGGCCCAACGGGAAGGAATGCTTTCCTGACGTTGTTCGATTGGAATGTGTTTTGAACGGGTAAAAAGTTTCCCCGAAAAACAGGAGTCTGAAATAACCAGAGTGTGAAAACTTTTGATGTTTTCTAACGCACCAATGATTTCCCTATTCGAATAGTATCCGGAGGTATCATTTCGAGCCCCCTCCACAGGAATCCAATATCCTTCATCCAACACTTCGTCATAAGTGCCATGTCCTGAAAAATAAACAAGTAAGGAATCGTTTTTAGTTATCTGCTGTGCTAATTTTCTGAATTGTGCATGGATATTACTTCTGGTTGCTTTTTCGTTTAGAAGTGTTATTACTTTAGTGGATTCAAATTGATACTTAGCAGTAAGTAAACCCACTAAAGCATTTACGTCATTTACTGCGTTATTTAAGGGTTGAATATGGTGGTATTTATCAATACCAATTGCAAAAATATAAGAAATCCCCGGCATTTTAGTGGGCGTTATTTTTTTCTGCTCAAGGCCAATATTTCTATCCTTATGTGTCATTATGGACATATTCGGTAGGCATCAATTTGACAAAATTGGAATTTATTTATATGAATACGTGGTCGAAATTAAAAAATTATAGTAAAATAGAAAAATATTTAACCGTATAAATTTTTTACTTGTTTATATATACCCCCCCTCAATTCAACCGCGCCTCGCTGTGGTCGTCTATCCGGTTGACTTCCACTACGATCATGCCGGTGTCTTCGTTGGTGTGGTAAATCATGTCAAATTTGCGGCCCCAGGCCAGGTCGAAGTATTTGTAGGAGGTGCGGGTGTGGACAATCTGGGCAAAGGTGTCGTCGTAACCCTGAATCATAATCATAAACTCGGCGTTCATCCTCTCCAGGTCATTGGCGGTTTTGCCGTATAGGGGACTTTCGGGGGTGATGGGGTGAACGATCGTCCAGCTAAGCGGAAACAGGGCTACTTTGTCTCTTTCGAGTGGCAGCGGGGCAAATTTTTGTTTAAATTCATTCCCCACTTTTTCGTACCAGGACATCGTGACGATGGCCGAAAGTTCGATCAGTTGGCTCTGTCTCCGATTGATGGTGCGAAACATAAACGCATTGATTTGCTGGTACGGCGCGATAACTGCTTCTTTGCTGTAACGGATTTTGGCCGTCGCCCGCGAAAATCGCCCGTAAAGCACGCCCGTTATCAGGGCAAAGGCCATAAGCCCGCACAAAGCCTCCGCTCCCGCAATCATATTGGTAGCAAAACCCATCGGACTGATCGAACCATATCCCACGGTCGTAAAGGTCTGCATGCTGAAAAAAAAGGCGTGGAGAAAATCTTCCAGCCATTGAGGCATGGTGATTCCCATTTCGGGGGTTCCGGTCAGGTTGTGGATGCCCGCCAGAATGTACAGGCTCGAAAATAGGCTGTTTATGCTCAGGTAAAAAAGTACTACGGCTACGTGAAATTTTGTCCAGGAAATCGTAATCAGGTATTGGTAAGGGTGAAAGGCTCCCATTCCTCCTCCGATTCGCCGGACGTTAAAACTCCCGTCCTGGTTGATCATACGTTTGTTGGCCCGCCCTATTTTGGAGCCAAACCCCAAATCCTGATAACCGGCCTGGGACGGTTGGGGAGAATGTACCCCGGTAGTTTGGGCAGATGAAGATTTTTTTCTTTCAGACATTTTTTTATAAACCTTTTACAGCATTCACAGTCTAAAATTCGTCCTAAAATAAAAACTTATGAAGCACCCGCAATTTTTTCTGATTCCGGTACTTTCTCTGGTGCTTTTTGCCTGCCAGCCGGAACAAAAAATTATTATCGTTCCGGACAATACCGCTCCCCCCGATTACAGTGTGCCTCAGGCGGTGAAGGAAAACTATATCAATAAACTTTATATCACATTGCTCGGCCGTAAACCCACCTCCGTTGAATTTGCGGCGGGAATAGATATACTCGATACCGACAACGCTTCGGAGGAAAACCGGGAAACTCTCATGGATATAATCCTAAACGACCCCGACTATTACCGCCGAATGTACGATATCGCCCGCGTGGAGATTCTCAACAACCTCGATACCACGGAGATCACCTTCCAGATTGCCGTGTTTACCGACCTGCTGGACGAACCCATTTACGAGCCGTTTTACGAGTATATCATATTCGAAATCAACCGTTTGAAAGACCTCAAAGCCGTTCCGGCTTTGTTGACCAGCGGCCAGATTGGACGGGTCGAAATGCACCGGCGGTTTGTAAACAATTCCTTCTACGATGAAATCAACATGGGGACACAAAATTTTGTTTTGTCCCTCTTTGAATATTTTCTCAACCGTTACCCCTCCGATGCCGAAGAGGCCGCCTGCATTGCGATGGTGGACGGCGCCGATGTCATTGTTTTTGGGCAGGAAGGACATGATAAACAGGACTTTATGGACATTTTTTTCGAATCGGACAATTACTATGAAGGCCAGGTAATAGACATATATCAGGACTTCCTTTTTCGTTCTCCCAACTCCCTCGAAATGAGCACGGCAACCATTGCCTACAAAACCGACAGCGACTATAAAAAGCTACTGAAAACGATTCTTACCACGGATGAATTCCTCGGAATCTGAAACACATTTTTTTATGCGAAACCTTATCTTTTTCCTGCTGTTTTTGTTTTTATGGGCTTGCAAACCGACCGAAGATATTTACCTCTATGAAGTAAATGACCTGGAGGTAACGCAGTCGGGCATTGACAAAAACAACCCCAAAAGTGATCTGGAGTTTATTTCCCTGGCGTATTCGGATTTGTTTGGGAAAACCATTTCGGACAATTCCCTCCAAAGCATGATCCTCGCCTATAACGGCCTGGGAGACAAGGCATTGATTTCGGACTTAATTATTCGGAATATGCTCAACAGCCCCGAAGCGGATATTCCTGCCAATCAGGAGATGCGGGCCGACGTGGAGGCTTTTGTGGTGGCTACTTTCAAAAAATTTTATGTCCGCGAACCCGGTGAATACGAACTCTGGTTCTTTCGCAGCCTGATCGAAAGTGACAGCGAAATCACCCCCGAGATTATTTATTACGCCCTCCTAACCTCCGATGAATACCGGTTTTATTAGAAATTTATGAAACGAAGAAATTTTATCAAAAAAACCAGCTTCGCCGCCGCCGCAGGCTTTGCCGCGCCTTATATTCTCCCTTCTGGACGGCTGTTTGCCCGAACGATGAGCCGCAAAGCCAACCATGTGGTTTTTTGCCTGTTTGCCGGTGGCGTCAGGAACATGGAATCGGTTCACCAGAATGAGGGAAACCTTATGCCGGCCACTTTTGACGGGCCGGGTTCTACGATCCCGGGACTTGACCCCGTGCCGGCCTCTCCCTGGCCGTTAAAACTGCGGCAGGAGGGCACATTCTTTCAGGAAATGCGCTACAAAGAAGGCCCTACCGGCCATTTCAACGGGCATACCGTGGCCGTCACGGGCGTTTATACCAATACCGGACTAAACCTTCGCGCCAATCCGGATTATCCTACCGTTTTTGAATATTACCTTAAACACAACTCACCTGCGGTAACGGCCAAAAATGCCTGGTGGGTGTCAAATGCCCTCGGCCCTTACCCGGCACTCAATTACAGCAAATACCCCGGTTATGGCCCGCTTTACGGAGCTAACCATATCGCACCTACTTCGCTGATCAGCCTGGCAACTTATCCCTCTATTGGTCAACCCAAACAATTTCAGTTTCACGAGGAGGAAAAAGTGCTGGGAATCCGCGACTTTCTCAATAAAAATTTTGACAAATCCCTCGCCAATAGCAACGCCGGAAACTACAATACACCCGACGATGCCACCGAAATCCGGTCATTTATTCAGACATTGTTTGATAAAGGCCTTTCCGGACAGTTTCTCAACCCTCTGGGCGTTCCTACAGCCAACGCAAACAATGACATTTTCACCATCCTTTTTGCCGAAGAGGTAATCAAAAATTTCCAGCCCGAACTTCTCGTGGTAAATATGACCGACGTGGATGCCTGCCATCAGGATTTTACGCAGTACTGCAACAACCTGCGCAAAGCCGACTACGCCGTCGCCCATCTCTGGAAAACCATTCAGGAAACCCCCGGAATGGCCAATGATACCGTGCTGATTATCGCACCGGAACATGGGCGAAATTTTGATCCCAATACGGTTCAGGATATTTACGGAAGGCTGGGCATTGATCATACCGGAGACAATACTTCCCGCGAGATATTCGGCCTCATTCTGGGCCCTTCAGGGGTGGTAAACAAGAATGTTACGGTTGGTACAGCCGCCAATCCTGTGGGCGAAAGCATAGACATCGTGCCGACAATTGCTCATATTCTGGGCTTTGACCTAAATATCCCGGGTGGAATGTTGCCGGGAAGAGTGTTAAACGAGGTTTTTTAACATTATTAATATGAACCTGAACAAAAATCTCCTTTATACAATTTTGCTTACCGCTTCTTTTCTGGCGGTGACCTTTTTTTCCTGCCAGCCCGACGATACCCCACCGCCGCCCAATCCCTACGACCTTGTGGACTACGGCGAGCCGCCTGCGCCGCTGCCGCAACCCGACTCCGGGACATTGGTAGGGTTACATACTTATATTTTTTCCAAAAGCTGTGCTGTACCCGGCTGCCACGACGGGAATTTTGAGCCCGACTTTCGCACCGTTCAGTCCACGTATTCAACCCTCGTTTTTCAACCTGTCGTAAAAAACAATACCGCACAGACTTATACCTGGCGCGTATTGCCCTTTGATGTAAATGAGTCATGGCTCTCCAACCGCATCACAACCAATGACCAGATTCTGGGCCGAATGCCCCTTTATGACAATCCGCTTACACCGGGTCAGGTAAAAGCCGTGGAAAAATGGATTAATGCCGGTGCGCCGGATATGTTTGGCAAGGTGTCTTCGCTGCCTAATACGCAGCCCCAGTTTGTGGGCATGGCCGCTTTTGCCGATTTCGGCGGGATTGAGTACCGCATAGATACCATTCGGGGAAATAATGTTTTTAACCCCTTTGCTTCACTCAAAAACCTGAATATAACCATCTGGATGGCCGTCAGTGATGACAGCACGGCACTGTCGGCTTTTAAAAATAGCCGGATGTTGTTTTCTGAAGAATTTGATGATTTTGGAGGAGCGACGCAGATTTCCGCCACTTATAGCCCTACGCCTAAAGTCATTACAAACTGGTATGATACCGGGAACACGGTCGAGCTAAACTGGAAAATTACGTTTAACACTAACCTGTTTCCGACGGGCAAAGTGATTTTTTTCCGCTACTATACCAATGATGGCGGACATGCTGAGGACTTCGAATTTCCCCGCAGCACCCATCCCAATGAGTTTAAAACCTTCATGTCCTTTTACATAGTACCGTGATGAAACCCCTTTTCAAACTATACCCTGCCCTTGTTCTTGCTCTTGCCGGTTTACTGGTATCGGGCTGTTCTCATCTGGAAGAAATAGAACCACCTGGCGTGGTTCCGGAAATTTCGCTAATAAGTGTTTCTCCCACGGTCGTGATCGCTCATGAAGAGGAAATTATTTTCAAAATTGAATATACCGATGGCGACGGAGACCTGGGTTCCAATAATGACCTTGACCGCAATGTTTTTGTGAAGGATACTCGTATTGATGTAGTTCACGAGTTTCGTCTCCGACAACTTGCCCCGGACGGAGCCGTGATTCCGATTACGGGTATTTTTGATATTGTATTGCCGAATACGATCATTACAAACGGCTCCGGGGAGCAGAAAGCGGTATTTTCCATTCATATCGTGGATCGCGCCGGAAACGAAAGCAATGTCGTTGACAGCCCGGAGATCACGATTAAAGCGGAATAGAAGGCCTAAGAGATTTATTTTTCAAGTATGTTATGACCCCGTTTTCGGGATCGTAAAAAAGAAGGTGGTTCCTTTACCCAATTCGGATTCGGCCCAGATATTTCCGCCGTGTACTTCGACAATACGTTTGCAGATCGCAAGTCCGATCCCGGTTCCGGGAAATTCGATCGCATTGAGCCGCTGGAATGGCTCGAAAATTTTGCTCAAATATTCCTCTTCGATTCCAATGCCATTGTCTATGACCATTAGGATATGATAATCCGGGCTGTCTTTGGCGTCAATGATCACGCGGGGTTCCGGAGAATGGTTGAATTTTAAGGCATTTCCGATGAGGTTTTGAAAAAGAAGCTCCCATTGATAGGGCGAACCCGAGATTTCCGGAAGAAGGCGGACTTCGATTACTCCTTTTTTTTCGGCGATCTGAGGGGCCAGATTTTCCTCAACCACCTTAATCACATCGTTGAGTTTTAGGGGTTCCGATTCAACTTCCTCCTGCCCAAGTTTTACGTAGTCGAGAAGGTCATTGATAATGTTGAACATGTTTTTCGCTCCCTGCACCGCATAAGCGATAAACGACTGCCCCTCTTCGTCGAGTTGGTGGTTGTATTTTCTTTCCAGCAGTTGAAGGTGTCCGATCACAGTTCGCAGCGGTGTCTTGAGGTCATGGGAAGCCACATACGTAAATTGTTCCATGTCCTGATTCGTGCGGGCCAGCTCTTCGATTTTTTGGGTAAGTTCCAATGTTTTTTCCCGAACGGTCATTTCCAGCCGCACCTTTTGTTTTTCGGCGG
Organism: Bacteroidia bacterium; assembly: GCA_033764335.1. Classification (GTDB taxonomy): domain Bacteria; phylum Bacteroidota; class Bacteroidia; order J057; family J057; genus JAGQVA01. Next base: position 126,397 of record JANRJC010000051.1, read on the forward strand.
ACAAATATTGGAGCAGGAAGAGGACGGCGAAAAACAGCGATAACATAAATAGGCCAATAAACCATCCGGTGCGGTAAAATGCCGGAGTAATATTCAGGCTTATTCTTTCAGGAACCTCGCTGGTTTTGCCATACTGACTTACTGCCCGGATGGAAAAGGTGTATTTTCCGGGAGCCAGTGTCTGAAAAGTCATCGAAGTTTGGGAAGTGGTATTCCATTGACCGGATTCGCCATCTTTTACGAGTTTGTATTGGTAAAAAAGTTTGCCCAGATTCCGAAAGGAAATTCCGGCATAATAAATATCAATTCGATTGCCCTCCACCGGATAGGTGTATTCGTCCTGGAAATCTACTTTATGCCCGTTGATATTTATTTTGGTCAAATAAATCAGCGGGCGAAAATCCTCCTGCTGAATCTTTTCCTCATCAAAAACCGTGATGCCTTCATCGGTAAGTACAAAAACATCTTGTTTATACTTAAAGATTTTTTTTACGTCTTCGGAAATAAGGCCGTCTTTCTGGTCAAACCATTGTATTACAAGGGAATCAATTCCGGAGGCGTAATTGCTGATTTTTCCGACCCCGCGATTGGTTCCCACCCATGCGGTTTTTGTTTGTTGGTCTAGAAAAATGCTGTTACAAACCTCACTTCTCAGCCCTTTATTTCGGGTAATCGGGTATGAATCTGTACCTTTAAGGAGGATCAGGCCATTTCCTTTGGTCGCAACCCAGACTGTGCTGTCGGAAGAAGGCTGTATGTCGGTAATAGCAGCCTTAAAGAGGAGGTTTTTTTCGTAAAGGTGAGCAGGGGGGGTTGTGCCGATGCCACGAGAAAGGCCGTTTGTCCAGCCGTACCAGATTTCTCCGAAAGCGCCTTGTGCAGCAATTTTGGTTTTAGGGTTGTACAATTGTCTTTCCTGAAGAGCGGGGTCATTTAGAAAAATATCCATTTGCCCCGGAACCGCAAGCCGAAGTAGTTCCTTTTTGGTGGGATTCAGAATAAACTCCTCGGTAAGGATCAATATTTTTCCATCTTCTGCTTGCGAGAGCGAATGCGGTTTCTGCATGGGTGTCTGCGGATCAAATCCATACAATTCTTTTAACTGGTTGTTTTCCCATAAAACAAGCCGCTGATTGGTAGCGATCAGAATGCCGCCTTCCCGGAGAGGGAGGAATTCTACAAGGGTTTCTCCGTCAGAAAAATATTTGCCGGGATCAGAGAACTGCGGCGTACTTTTTTCAATTTCTCCAGATACAGATAGTAGTTTTCCCGATGGAAGAGCTAGTAGAAGATTCCCCTTTGCGTCTGTGCGAATATCGTTGATTTGGGCATTTTTTTCAGGTAATCCAAGGTTTCCCAGCACGATACGATTTCTTTTCAAAATTTCATTGGCATTGGCCAGACAAAGAAAAACACCTTTTCCGAAGCTGGCAAACCATAGGTTATTTTCCATGTCTTCCATGATACGGCTAATGCCCGTACCGGCCAGGATATGGTTTTTCAATACCCATTTATCCCCCGCCTTTTGCAACTGGTAAACACCGTTATCCCTGCTTGCCACCCATAAATCTCCACTGCCATCCTGCATCATGTCGGTCGGTGAAACCAGCGGAGTTTGGATATCCGAAATCAAGATTTGGGATCCCTCTTTTCCAATACTCACCAGCCCTTTATCGGAAGCATAGACCACTTCCCCGCTTTTCAGCAGGCAGATTATCGGGCCATAGGTATTGCTCGTAACTGGAAAAGTGAGGTCAATACGCTGGTAAAGGGTTTTATCTTTCAGGATGGAAAAACCGTTGTTTTCGTAAATCCAGATATGTCCCTTCGAATCTACCAACTTAAGCAAGGGTGAACCCACGATATTCAGTGAAGAGAGGTCAACATCGGTAATGCTGTCATTGGACGTTCCGGCTTTTTTGAAAAAAAGCATCTGAGAGGAAGAAAACCACACATTGCCCTGATGATCTTCCAGCAGGGTAAGGATGCGGTTGTCACCGTTAAATCTCCCAATGTCTAGGGTGGAAAATTTATTGTCGGCCTTGCGGTAGTGCGACAATTCATTTTGAGTAAGTATCCACAGATCGTTCTGGCGATCACTGATAATCCTTCGTATATCGTTTTTGGCGATACCATCTGTGACCGTGAAGGTCTGGAAAAAATATCCGTCAAAACGACACAGCCCTGATTCAGTGGCAAACCACATAAAGCCCTTTTCGTCCTGCAAAAGGTCATAAACATGGTTGTTGGCCAAACCTTCATCTATCGTAAGACGATGAAAATTCTCCCAACCGTTTTGTCCCATCAGGACAAAGGGAAGAGTAAAAACCGCGAGGATGATATACCGGCAAAAATACGGCATAACCAAAATTAGGAATTAATCTTTTACGAAGGGACAATTTAATAGAAAAACTCGTTTTTCTGCCCTTGTAAAAACGGTATAAGCCCAACGCACATACGCCTGCATGTCGTTGCCATAGTCCGGCTCAAATCCTATAATCACATTTTCCCACTGCCCTCCCTGAGATTTGTGGCCGGTAATGGAGTATCCGTATTTGATCTGCAAAGCATTTACATAAGGATCGGTGCGCATCATTTCTCCGGCTTTGTTTTTGGAAAGGCCAAGGTATTCCTGCCTCCGTTCCTGTACCACGCGGTACATGACATCGGAGGGGATTTGCGGTTGTTTGTCCTGAAGCAGGTTCAACACTACTTTACATTCCACCGGGAAGGGTTCTCCACGGGTATCCTGAAATTCGATTTCTACGTCCATGAACTCCAGTCCGTAACGTTTTTCGCGGGTTTCGGGATAAACGTGGCGGACCGTGCCCATTTCGCCGTTGGCGATGAAGGGAAACTTTTTGGGATCCCCCCATGCATAATTGTTTTTTACCACCATCACCAAATCCGTCGGCAGGAGTATGTCTTCGGTATCAAACAATTGTTTGCGTATTGCCTGATTGACACGGGTGGAGCGAAAGTTGGAATAAGTCAGAAACACTACCCGATCCTGATCCCCCGCCACAAAATAACCCATATACGCTTCCAATGCTTCCCACGGACTTTCCAGCATCTGTACATCGCGGTTAGGGTCAATGAGGAGTTTTTCAGTCTTGCCCGACTGGTAAGCATCTCTTATGAGAACCGCATTTTCCAATACCCCCGAATCCACCAGTTGGCGGCGCACCTCCGACAAATGAGCGTGAAATACTTTGAGGCTGCCACGGTTTTTTAAAAGGTCGGGATCAAGAGCCGGGGAATCGTTGTGGCCCACGGGAGGCAACTGTACCGGGTCTCCGACGATGATCAGTTTGCGGCTTTGGTCATCGGTATAGATATAGGAAAGCAAATCAATGAGCAGGTTATTTTGGGTATTGCTGTCACGGTGATTGCCGATCATGGAAGCTTCGTCCACAATATAAACCACATTACCACTGTCCTTATTTTCCTTCAGATCAAAATAGATTTCGCCTGCACTGTTTTCAATGGGCGAATAAATGTGGTGGTGAATGGTGTAAGCCAGCCGTTTGGTGCGTTTGCTGATTACTTTGGCCGCACGACCGGTAGGGGCGAGCAGAATGACATTATAACCCGATTTTTTCAGAATCCGGCTAAAGAGGTTTATCAAAAAAGTTTTTCCCGTACCCGCAGAACCCGTAAGCAGATAAGCGCAATAATCCTTTTTGCTTTTTAAAAAATCCAGAAAAACATGCAGGGCATCGTCTTGGTCATCGGTCAGGGTGATTTCTTCTTTTCCCAGCAGGTCTTTGAGTATCTGCGATTTTGAATCAGGCATGGACTATTTACTTTGGTTTGTGGAGCAATATTGCCATAACAACTCCCAAAGTACTATTTTCCGGCGGGAATTCCTGCATCCAAGATACTTGACAATATCGTCTCTCATTCATCTATCACAAATTCGGCTTCCATCCCCTGCTCTTTGAAGTATCCGGCGATGGTCAGTTATAGATTTTCGACAAGTTCCTGAAGTTTATTTAATGCCAGTGGGTAAGTTTTATTAAAATAGTCAAGAAAATCCTCAACTGCATCCATTTCTACGGTTACCATTGTCCCCCCTTCATTCTTTTCAAAGGAATAGTTTTCCAACCCTCCTGCCCATTTTTCGACTTCTTCCCCCTCGGTAATTTCCCTATCTCCGTCCAGAATTCCATAGTGACGAATAGAGACAAACCGAAAGGGCGTGTTTTCTGCAATTTCGGAGACCATGCCCCCGCGTTTGCCATCGGGGTCAACACCGACAAACAGCATTTTCGAACCCTTTTCCCAGTTGCCTATATAAGTTGAAGTAGGATTAAATTCGGCCGTCCACTGCTCGTAGGTTTCAATATTATTGATCCCAAGCATGGTATTGTACACTTTCTCCGGAGTAGCATTGATGGTTTTTCTGAATTTTAGTTTTTCCATTGCAGAATTATTATATCGGTGGCATGTATTCTCCTCTGCGAATATACTAATCATGTATGCCTTATACATTCAATATTTTTCCAATATACCAGGTCATGGACAATAAGGCAACCCCGGCGGAAAATATTTACTGCCTTATTACCGAACGGGTAAATACCTGACCATTAATCACTACTTTGAGAAAGTACAGGCCGGGAAGATCGGGAAGTTTAACCGTCGTGCCAGAGGATATATGCTCGGAAACGGATTGAACCTGCCCATGAAGGTTGTACAATATCATCTGCTCTGCAATCGGCCCTTGCCAGTTTACCACCACATGATCTGTAGCCGGATTAGGCATTACCTGCAAATATCGCCAATCTTCTTCCTCTAGTCCTGTACCCAGCATGACTTCCATCACATGGGTGAGCGTATCGCCAAATGGCTGTCCATTCTGGTGCATCCTCCAATGTGTGGTAATAGTTCCCGGCTGCCCGGGTGCAGTGAAACCCAGATCGAAGGTGATAGGCCTGCCGCGGAAAATGCCTCCGTAAAAAGGAATTTCATGGGTCGTATCGTCAATGGTTCCTCCCTGAATACCCAATTGTACCGGGTCGCTGCTCAATTGTTGCAAAGTAAACCCCTGACTGCCCGTCCATGACACATTCCCTTCGTTGCGAACGATCATCTGTGCCGCATGAGTCGTGCCTGCTACCACCGTGTCCGGAAGGTCGTGAAACAGAAAAAGGCTTGCCCTGTCGGGTCGGGTATTATAGCTGGCAGCGCCGTTTGCCGTGGTACGGATATATTCAAACGGATCATCCGTGAGCGACCATACATCGGTATTGGGGTTATTGTTAATCAGGCGATTGGTGTCAGTCATTGCCGCATAAATACCCGTACCTTCGTCGTATTCGTTCCAGCTTTCGATATACACAAGGTTGAAAGTCGTGTCAACCTGATTCCATGCAGTGGTATAATGAATCCCTCCGTCCCTCGGCAGGAAATCGCCGGGTGTGCGCACATTCTGATCCCAGTATCCCCCTTTCAACTGTACGGTTTTGCGGTTGTTGAAAGTATTGCTTCTAAAATAGGTGTTGATCTCAAAAAGCGGCACGCGCTCATCGGTAAAACTGAAAGTAGGATTGTTGATCGCAGGCGTGATCATATAAATTCCCTGCTGAAAGGCAGGCAAGCCTGAAAATGCCGCAGAGAGTCTGCTCTCCAGATCGGTGCGGGAAAACTGAGTGGCATTGTTGATATTGACAAACAGATGCCAGGTGGCCAACATCAGTTTGTCATCCATTTTGGCGAGATAACTGGCAGCATAAGGATCGGTATTATACTGAAAATACTGATTGTAGAACCGGACATACTGCTGCACAAAAGTGTCTTTACCCACTACGGTGGCAAGGTCTAAATTGGGTTCGTTGTACCAAGTAATCAATGGATCGAGGAAGGGCGCAACTTTCGGCACATCATATCCTTCGGCGCGCAGCTCATGGAGTGCGTCAAAAAACAGTTTTCTCCGGATTTCGGCATCATCAATGAGATGGACAAACAATACATCAATATTGGCCATCATCACCTGTTTGATTTGTGTTTTCCACCAGGGGGTCAGCCCTGTCCAGTTTTGCCGGCCTTCCAGGGGAGGCCATGGCCCGCTCAGTTGCCCGCCATTGGATGCATACCAGTGAAAAAAGGTGGTAGTCACAATCCGGTCTGAAGCCTCAAAAGAGGGCGCCGAACCAAAAAGATCAGGGGTTTGGGAATGAGCCATCAGGGATGCGCCCACAAGTACAACCCAAACAAATAATAATTTTTTCATGAGTTTATTTTGCCAGTGTAAAACCAGGATTTTCAGGAAAGAACATAACCTGTAAGGCTATGTAAAAAAACGGCATCTGGTTAACACTCCGGCCTGCCGGTTTTCAGAATTTGTGTAAAAGGATTTATCCGGGAAGTTTTTCCCGTACCCGAAGCGTTGGGGAGGATTATCCGTTATCTATAATCTTTAGGCAGGATCATTTAGATTTCCTGTGTCCAATTCTCCACGATGATTCCGGCCATCCGGTCAAAGTGTTTGGTATTATTAGTTACCAAAACCATGTTATGAGCAATTGCACTTGCTCCAATAAGAAGATCAAAATCATCTACCGGTTTTCCTGATTTTCTGAGCCGACTTTTTTCTTTTGCAAATACATCCAGAGAATCAAAAATAGGAAGGATCTGAATACCGGAGAGAAAGTCTGAAAGCACTCGGCGGTTTTTATCAGGATTTTCGCTGTTTTCCACACCAAATTTGAGTTCGGCTAGGGTTATTTCTGAAATAAAAAGCGACTCATCCGGTGTCTGATCAAACTTTTTGTCAAGCTGATACAGCCCTTTGATATAGTAGATACAAATGTTTGTATCCAGTAAATATCCGTTCACAACGATTCGATTTGTCGGTTGGTACGGCGACTGTTGCGAATTTCTTCGATCATTTGGTCTGCAGATTGTTCAGACTCCCAGGCACCAAAGGCATTTTTCATCGTATGGGTGCGTTTGTTCAGATTCTGCCGTATAGATTGAGTAAGTCGTTCGATTAAATCTAACTTCCAGCTTGTATTGAGGGTTTTGATCAACCCCCAATAGCTATTTAATATGTTTACATCGGATTTACTCATTTCCTTTCCCTTTATTATCCTACGGCCTGAATTTACGTTTTGTTCGCCAGTATTCAAATTCAAACAAAAAAATGTTGCATTATTAGGCAATAGCATCTCCCTTTCCCCCCTCCTTCACACCATTATCAGCCCTCTTGTTTTGAGTTCGCTCCACAAATCGGACTGAAGCAAATCCTCAAAAGGCCCCCAGCGTTCTTCCTCCCATTCGGTCTTTAGTTCCTGAAAAAGGATAGGGTTGTCTGACCCGGGCAAAAACCGGGGAAACCGCTCATAAAGCCACTCTCCGATCTTGTAAGAAGTTTGTAATATCCAGTCTTCTTTTTTGAGGTAAAAGGTGAGGCGGGCGCGTTTTTGGGGGTTAATATATGATTGCTTCTCCGGCAATGGCCCAACCCAGGTTACCCGGCTCGTAGGGGAGTGGTTTTCTCCCGGATTGCTTATTTCATCCATGATATAAGTATCCGAAACCGAAGTTTCTGGTACTGCAAAATTAAACCAGTCCCCCAGACGGCGATTCAACTTATTTCTCAGCATATAATAATGCAGCGATTGCCGTAATCCTTCGCTGAAAGCTTCATGATCTGCTCCCTCCGGGTCGTCGTGAAACAAATCATTGTCCGCAAATCCGCCAAATTCCGGCCCGGTGCGTACCACGCTGTATGCCGCCGGATTTAATCCCACCGGGCTGTGGGCGGTCATCGCAAAGTGATGCCAGAACCCTGATTGAAGGATGCCAAAATCAAACATTTGCCTGACCATTTCGAGGCTATCAATGGTCTCCTGCGCGGTCTGTGTTGGGAAACCGTACATCAGGTACGCATGAACCATAATCCCCGCCTCGGTAAAAGCGTGGGCCACCCGTGCTACCTGGCCTACGGTTACGCCTTTTTTCATTTTTTCCAGCAGCCGGTCGGAGGCAACTTCGAGTCCACCCGAAACGGCGATACAGCCCGAGGCTTTAAGCAGGCGGCAAAGGTCGGGAGTAAATCGTTTTTCAAAACGAATATTGGTCCACCAGACCACCGTCAAACCTCTGTGGAGGATTTCGAGAGCGAGGTCGCGCATCAGGGCCGGAGGGGCCGCTTCATCCACGAAGTGAAATCCGTTTTCTCCGGTCTGTACCATGATCGCCTCCATCCGGTCGCAAAGTTGGGCTGCATCCACAGGTTCGTACCTGCCGATATAGTCGAGGCTGATGTCGCAAAATGTGCATTTACCCCAATAACACCCATGTGCCAGCGTCAGTTTATTCCACCGCCCATTGCTCCACAGGCTGTGCATGGGATTGGTGAGTTCGATCACCGATAGGTATTGCCGGAGAGGCAACCCTTCGTAATCGGGTGTGCCTACTTCCCGCTGGGGAATGTCTTTCTCAGGGGCGCCGTTGAGGTAGCGGACGCCTTCGTCGGTGCGCACGAACGTGCGTTTGAGTTGGGCCGCCGGTCGCAGCCCTTCGATATGCTGGAGCAGACAGAGCAGTGGTGTTTCGCCGTCGTCGAGGCAGACGTAATCAATGTAGTCAAAAACACGGGGCTCGCGCAGGCGGCGAAGTTCGGTATTGGCGTAGCCGCCGCCCAGGGCGATTTTGATTTCGGGATAATGGGTTTTGAGGTATTGACCGGTTTTGAGGGCAGCAAAAAGGTTGCCGGGGAAAGGCACGGAAAGACATACCAGTTGCGGATTTTCCCTGCGAATATATTCTTCTACTATCTGCTGAAGATAGCGGGTAACCAGCGTATCGGGTGCTTTCAGCGCGGTTTCCATTTCGTCGAAATGGGTAGTTGTGCGCCCCAGTCGCTCGGCATACCGGCTAAAACCAAAATGTGGGTCAATGGTCTCTTTGATCAGGTCGGCCAGGTCTTCGAGATATAGAGTCGCCAGATGCCGGGCTTTGTCCTGAATGCCCATCGTGCCAAAGGTATCTTCGAGTTCGTCGGTATGCTGAAAACGGCTGCCTTCGGGAAGATAACTTTGGTCGCAGATGCGATGGGCGAGGGTGGGATTGGTGTGCTGAAGAAAGCGGATCACCGGCTCAATCGTATTCAGATACTCCTGGCGGAGCTGATACATCCGGTACACGTTTTCGGAGACTTCTATCTCCCGCGTTTCGAGTTCGTCAAAAACGGCCTGCAACCCCGCCCTGGAAAACAGCCGGAGCAAAACATCCATTCCCAAATCAGCCTGAGCGGCGGCATACCCGAGGGTTTGGAGAAAACCTTTCAGGTACGCCGTCGCAGGGTAGGGCGTATTCATCTGAGTAAAGGGCGGGGTGATCAGCAGGGTTTTGGGTTTCAAAATCTGTTTCTATGTAGAGGTCAAATATCTTTATTTTAAAACGATTTCAATATCATATTGACCCCATAAAATTTTATAATGTTTGATTTTTATAAATAATCGTTTGAATTTGATTAGATTACTTTTGGTATTCATTATCACCTTTACAACCATTGCATCGGTGAAATCCTTTAATCCCTTTGATTATGACTCAAACAAATAAAACCCTGAATCGGAGATCATTTCTAAAGACGTCTGCTCTGGCAGGAGGGGGAATGATGCTCAGTTTTAATTGGTTGACGGGTTGTAACCCTTCCGTAGAAGAAACATTGACTCTTCCGGAAGAATGGTTTGATCTGAACAGCTATATCAAGATCGGAGCCAACGGGGTCGTGACGCTGATGTCACCTAACCCGGAGTTTGGGTCAAACGTCAAAACCTCCATGCCGATGATCCTCGCGGAAGAATTGGATATAGACTGGAAAAAAGTTATTGTCGAGCAGGCCGACTTTTTCCCGGAGCGGTTTGACCGTCAGTTTACCGGTGGCAGCCAGGGAATCCGGCAAGGGTGGAAACCGCTGAGAACCGCCGGGGCCACGGCCCGTCAGATGATAAAAAATGCCGCCGCCAAAACCTGGAATGTGCCTGTTGAAGAGATTACTACCGAAGCGGGTATCGTGTACCACAATCCCAGCGAAAAGAAAGCAGGTTATGGCGAATTTGCTTCTCTTGCAGCTACGCTCCCCGTGCCGGAAGAGGTAGCTTTGAAAGAGGTCAAAGATTTTAAAGTTATTGGCACCTCCCGCAAAAATGTGGACGGCAAGCAGATCGTAACGGGCAAACCCTTGTTCACCATGGACTATAAAACGGACGGCATGTTGATTGCCTCGGTTTCTCACCCTCCTTTTGGAATGAGGCCTAAATCCGTGGACGATTCTTCCGCACGTTCGATGCCGGGTATTAAAGATGTCTTTATCATCCAAACACTTAAAGACGATTACGAGCGAAGTTTTTTCGATACAAATTCTTTCAACGAACTGGTTGTGGTTGTCGGAAATACAACCTGGGAAGTACTGAATGCGCAAAAGGCATTGAAAATAGAGTGGGAACAGGCGCCCGAGGTGTCTTTCACAATGAAGGGTTGGGGGGGTAACAGCCAGGACGTAAAAGTCCCGGCAGGCCTGGAAAGCACCGTAAACCATCAGGCAAAAATGGAGGAGATGTCCCAAAAAACCGGGACAATTCTCCGTAAAGATGGCGACCCCGAGGGTGCTTTCAAAAAGGCTTCCAAAGTTCTTGAACGTACCTATACTGCGCCCTATCTCGCACATAACTGTATGGAACCCGCCAACTGTTTTGCCCATGTAACGGCGGATCATGCGGAGATTTACGGGCCGATCCAGGCGCCAGAGTCTATCATGCAAACGCTGGTCGCACGGTTAGGGCTTTCCGAAGAAAAAATACATATCCGCTTAGCCCGAATGGGCGGAGGGTTTGGACAACGTGCCTACGGGCATCATCTGGTCGAGGCTGCGGTGATTTCGCAAAAGGTGAATGCACCCGTGAAGATGATGTACACCCGTGAAGAGGACATGACCAATGGTATTTATCGCCCGACTTATACGGCTACTTATCGGGCAGGATTGGATGAAAACAATAACCTAATTGCCTTCCATGTAAAAGGCGGAGGCATTCCGGAAAATGCCGTACACGCCAACCGTTTCCCCGCCGGAGCGGTTGACAATTACCTGGCCGAAGGCTGGCAGATTGCTTCCAATATCAGCATCGGTGCTTTCCGTGCGCCACGTTCCAATTTTATCGCCGGAGCCGAACAGTCCTTTCTCGATGAATTGGCCGAACTTGCCGGAAAAGACCCGATTGATTTTCGCCTTGAACTGCTGGATCGCGCCAAAAATAATCCGGTGGGCACAAACAACGACTACGATGCCGACCGTTATGCGGGGGTATTGAAGCTGGTACGGGAAAAATCAAAATGGGATGAATCCGATGGCAAAACACACCGGGGCGTTGCTGCTTACTTCTGCCACAACACCTACGTAGCCGAAGTGCTGGATCTGGTGATGGAAAATAATAATATGGTATTCGAAAAAGTATATGCTGCCGTTGATTGTGGCATTGTCATCAATCCTGATGCAGCAATGAATATGGGTGAAGGTGGAATTGTAGATGGGATCGGGAATGCCTTGTTTGGCGAAATGTCATTTGTGGAGGGAGTGCCTGCAAAAAATAATTTTCACCAGTATCGTATGATCCGGCAGAAGGATGCCCCCAAGGCCATAGAGGTACATTTTGTACAAAACGATTATGACCCCACCGGCTTGGGCGAACCTTTATTCCCGCCCGTTTTTGCCGCCGTGGCCAATGCTTTGTACAAAGCTACCGGCAAACGGTTTTACAGTCAGCCTTTTACAAAAGACATTCAATTTTCGCCATTGAAGATGTGAGGCGTGCAAGGACGCGCCTCCGGAATCGAAGAAAGGGGGACGCATCGGTGCTACCGAGGTTACGGCCCTCCGGGCCTTTGTATCTGCGACACACCGTTTTTGTGCCGAAGGCATAGGCCCGGAGGGCCGCAATATCGGTAGCATAAATGCGCCCGCTCGTTTCTTGTATTCTTGGGGCGCGCCGTTGCGCGCTTTTGTTTAGTTTTTATTATTCTAAAACGATCTCAATATCATGGGCTTTGGCCTTCAGCTTCTTTAGAATAAAAGAACGTTTTGTATTCAGATTATGAGTGGAATTGACAGCGGAACCATTTAGCGGAGATCGGATATAGAAATGAATTTCGGTGTTTTCTTCTATTCCGGGAAAGTCTATGATAGGATATAAAGACAACATCCCCTGCGAAGAAGTGGGCCTCAAAAGCGCATCCGAATATCCCAGCCCCAGGCTATCCACCTTCGCAGCGATTTCCGCTGCGGTTTCATCCAGGGAGAAATAGGCGTAGGCTTGTTCGACGGGTTCGCCTTGTTCATCCACCACCCGGAGGGTGAGTTCGAGTTGGAGCGGATTGGGAAGTTCGCTCCTGCATGAATAAAAAATCAATAGCGAAAAAGCTACTCCTAGAAAATAAGTTTTAACATTTTTCATAGTTATTTTATTGGTATCATCGTTGCTGGAAGCCACGGATACACGAATAAGGTACGAATAAAACCATCTTCTTGCTAGTATAATTCCCTTAAAACTTCACCGAATTTTTCCCCGGCGAAAGAGCATACTCTTTTCCTTTCCATTCGAAGATTCCTGACAATCCCGCTGGCAATTCTACCTCGGCTTTGAGTTTTTTGCCCTGATTGTCGAGGGTGAGGGAAATAGTTCCCGACGGGTGGGGCATGGTCGCGGAAAGTTGTTTTAACTCTCCCAACGTCGGGGCGATGCGCACGGTGCGGAAACCCGGCGAAGCGGGGGTAATTCCTGCAACGGTTGCCAGCATATCGTAGTTGGGGCTTGCACTCCAAGCATGGCAGTCGGAGCGGGTAGGATCGGGTTTTTCGGCGAATGTCGTCAGGCCGAGCTTGATCATATCGCGCCAAGGTTCGATCTGGGGCAGATACTGATCGGCCATTCTGGTTTTGTCCAGGGCACGGAAAAGGTAAAATTTGAAGTAAAACGTGGCCTGTATCAGGCTGGAATCGCTCAGGATTCGCTGCATTAATTGAGGTTGCTGGGCTTGGGGCACGGCGTCGGCGAGGATGGCGAGCATATTGGCGTGTTGCGAATAGATGGGTTTACCCGGAACATCGGAAAATAGCCCTTTCTCCGAATTCCAACACTGCTGATACACGGCGCGGAGGATTTGTTCTTTTTGTTTTTTGTATTTTTCGGCATAATAGTTTTCGCCAAAGGCGCGATGAAGCTCCTCCGCCTGCCGGAGCGTGTAGGCATATTGGAGACTGAGAATGCTGCTGTTGCCTTCGGGATCCTGTGCAGGGATTCCGCCAATTCCCGCGTCGGGGTCGTTTTCCCATTCATTAGTCCAGTCCACAAAATTCCACCAGAGGGTTTTTTTGAGCAGGTTCTGGGTGTTCATCTGGGTTTCATACCAGCCGAGTACGGCGCGTGTTCCCGGCAATAGCGAATGTACATAAGCGGTATCGGGCCGGTGCATCCAGTAATCGTGGATCATGGACACCCAAAACAGCGAGTAGGTAGGGATCAATTGTAATTTCTGGCAGGGATATCGGCTCTGCGTGAGGCCGTTCCACAGCCTTGACTCTTCAAAATCGTTGATTGCCCGGCGCATCAGGCGGTCATCGCCGGTAACATACAGCGAAATCAGCGCCTGAATCCTCGTGTCTCCAACGTATTGCAATTGTTCGTAGTAGGGGCAATCGTAGTAGGTCTCTCCGGCACAAAGTCGCGCGGTGCGCCAGCCGGTTTTCCATACATCTGAAAGCCAGGGCTGGTCGGTGGTAAATTGTGCTTTTTCTTCGAATGGATAACCCGTAAAAAATGCCTGAATATCCTTCAATACCAGGGGTTGTGTTCCGGTTTTAATATCGAGTTGCATATACCGCCAGGTGCGAAACCACAGCGGACGGAAAAGGCGATTTTCGCCTCCATCAGGCATAAACCGGTCGGAATATCCTTTGAGTTCTTTTCCTTCGATTTCGTTGCGGTTGCCTTTCTGGCGGTTGGCATCAAAAAGTGCTTCACTATAACTCACTTTAACCTCCGCACCTTCGCCGCCGCTTACCGTAAATTCGGGATAAGCGGTAACCAGATAGGTCTGGTCAAGCAGCATACTGACGGTGGTATTGGGCGGAATAGTTAGGCTGGCGGTTCCTTTGAGAAGGTTTTCCGGAACTTCTACGCCGCTGCTTCTGCGTACTTGCTGAAGTCTTATCGGGAAACTTTCCATCATCGGAATATCACGGGGCATAAGCAGCCAATTGCCGTCCGTTCCCCGCCCAAATCCTTGCCCGGTTGATAACTGTCCGGCAGTACCCCAACTATTGTCGTCAAAATCAGGCATTTCCCAGCCCCAGGGGTATTTTTTTCCATCCACAATATCGCCCGGCCCTACCACAATATAGGTGCGCAGTTCCCAAAAACTTTCCAGTTCGGGCGAATAGGCCTGATTCTGAACCACTTTCCAGGATCGGTCAGTGTTGACGATTTTTTCGGTTTCTCCATTTCCCTGAAGGATAAAGGCGGTCTGCTGGGTGGTCTGAGCGGCGGGCGAATGTTTTCCAAAATTCCAGACGACGGCGGCCAGTACATTTTTCCCGGCACGTAGGTGAGGCGCAATATCCACACTCTCAAATCGCCAGTGGCGAAGGTCGCCGCGTGCGGGGCCGAGGCTCACTTCTTTTCCATTGATTAGGAGTCGGTAGCGGTTGTCGGCAGAAACGTGGATGATAAAAGAAGCCGGAACCGAAGCCAAATCAAAAGTTTTCCGGAAATGATAGACCCCGTATTCCTGCGCGGGGGCTGTGGGATGAACAATCCATCGGGCATCCCAGAATCCATTGATCCATCGGGAATTTATAGGCACGTTTTGGGTATAACCCGTAGCTGCAACAAAAAGCAGGAGCAAAAAGAGGAAAAGATTTTTCATCGGAGAAGGCGTTAGTTGGAATATCTTGAAAGCCACGAATAACACAAATTCACACGAAAATTAGCCCAAAAGATACATAAAGTCGTACTTATTCTGTGACGATCTGAGCGATAATTTCTTCAGGAGAAAGTGAAATATCAATGGTAATGGCGTTGGCGGGTGTTTCAAGGGTTTGAAATTGGGAGGTGAGCAAAGCCGGCGGCATAAAATGGTCTTTTCGCAACGACATTCTTTCTTCAATGATCTCCTTGCTGCCGTTCAGAAAAACCCACTCCGTGTGACTTTCTATACCTTCACAAAGCAAACGCCGGTAATTTTCCTTCAGCGCCGAACAAGCAATTACCGCTCCTGAGACAGACAATTGGTTTCGGGCGGTATCGGCGATATTTTGGAGCCAGGGGCGTCGGTCGTCGTCGTTGAGCGGCTGGCCACTTTTCATTTTTTCGATATTAGAGGGTGGGTGGAAATCGTCGGCGTCAAAAAATGGAATGTTCAGTTTGTCGGCCAGCATTTTGCCGATGGTGGATTTCCCCGAACCGGCCACACCCATGATGTAGTAGATTTTCATATATCGCGTTTTTCCAGTGAATATAACACTTTGGTCATTACAGGTGGGTGAAGGAAGTGTATGATTGTATATATTGTTTACAACCATTAGTTTATCCATTATGCTTCAAAACAGAATGATTCTTCTCATCACCAGTTTATTTGTTTTGGCAGGTTGTTTCGAAGCTGAGTTTAACAAACAGGCAGGTGAAGGTTTGTACAAAGGCAACATGATCCGCACCCGGCAATCTCTAAACCCGCAGTCAGGCCTGACAACCTGGGACACGACCTATACGGAGACAATAGAAGTTATTGCCACCTCGGACAGCATTTGGTTTTTGGTAGGAGACAATCCCTCATTTGGGTTTATCCGGGAAGATGATAAGTTATATGAAAATGCCTACGGTTCCGGGAACGGGCGGAGTTTTGAGTTGAAGGATAAGGACAGCCTGATATACAATGAGGGAACCTACTTCGGCAATGGCTCTACCCAATACGAGCAGACAAGCGCGAGTTTTCGCGGTAAGCGATAAAACCGGGGCTTCGGGAACCTCAACCACCAGTTATTTCCACTGATCGTGCAGTTCATCCCAGGCCAGGAGAACACATTTTTTCCGGGCAGGAAAATCGCGGGCAGCCTGAAAAACAAAAAGCGGTTCAGGAAGGGAAGTCATTTCGGGTAAATTTTCTTCCGGCGAAACCAGCGCCTGAAAAGGCAGGTGAAGTTTTGCAAATGTGGTTTTGTCCATTCCCGGCAATAACGAAACCAGCAGCGAAGCTGAAGCTTTGGACAAGGCACAACCATAACCCCAAAAGGACGCATCGGCAATCACCTCCCCGTCAAACTTCAGATACAGAAAAAACTGATCCCCGCAAAACTGATTGTACGCTTCAATCACCCGGTCGGGATCGGCCATTTTTTCGTAGCGTACCGGAAAGTCACTATGCTGGAGAATCATGGGGTGGTAGAGGGAATGTGACATGGATATTTTTTGTATATTTGTCTATTGAGCAAACAGATGGGCAAATATGGCAAGATATATCAATCCATATACAGATTTTGGGTTTAAGTTTCGCTCCGAAGCCGAAGTCTCCCAAATGACCACCGCCCAGCGCGATGAATACGAGCGAAGCCGGCTGAGTTATCTCGAAGTGAAGGAAGCTGTCAATACCGCAGAGAGGGAGGGGCGAAAGAAGGTTGCCCAGGAGATGAAAAAAGCCGGGGAACCTATGTCAAAAATCAGGCTATACACGGGCCTTTCGGAGGAAGAGATCGAAGGGCTTTGAGGGCGGAGGTTTTACCAAAGCCAATTACTTCCTTCTACTGACTTAGCTGCATAAAAAATGTCAATATCAAAAAGGCTGACGCCGTGGATTTTATTAGGTTTTTTCCTCTCCTGCACCTCAACCGATGGGCCGGTGCTCCAACCCGACATCTTCATCCTCAGTGGTAGCGAAGCGGGTTTTACCGCCGCCATTCAGGCGGCGCGCATGGGCAAGTCTGTCGTCTTGCTCGAACCTACCGGCCACCCCGGCGGCTGTACATTCGCAGCGCCCGGCGTATGGTTTCCGATTATGTGATTACCGAACACCATACCCGCAGGGAAAATCCTACAGTCGCTGACGACGCAGTGGCCATTGCCTGGTGGCCACCAGATACACATTACAGACTTCAAGCCAGACTACCACTAGTATCAACCAATTTCTACGACTTACCCGAAAGCACCACTTGGATTTTGTCGGCTTTGGTAATGTCGCGCCAAAAATTGCGATAGACTTCATAGTTTTCTGCCGGTTGGCGGGTCTTGTGCATCAAAAGGCTGCGGGTGTAAATCAGCTTACCTGCCTCCGGGCGAAAATCAATGTTTGCCTCATACTCGCCAAAATCGCTGGAGACTCGCAGCGGCATCTGTGGCATGGTCTCGATGACATAACCCTCCGGTAGGGAATATTCGATGGTATCGGTATCCCAATAAGGATAGGTGTTGACTACCGGCTGTGTGCGTTTTTCGACAGCTTCGGGGATATAATTGCTGCGCTCCAGTTGGTTGGGCGCGAGGAAAAACCGCGTGCCGGAAGCCGAAGCCCAGTTGGGCGCTTTTAGTTCGTATGTATAACGGAACGTGGGAATTTCGGCTTCTACCCGCCCTTCGAAGCGGAAAGCCGTAAGCTCAAAACTTTTGGCACTGATGGATTCCCGCAACCATTGTTCCTTTTCTCGTTCCGAAGCCGCCATTACGCTTCCCGTCAGATCGTCCTGCTGATAACCGGTAGAGGTTACCACCACTTGCACCGCTGCGGTTCCGGCTTTGTCAAGACTCACAGCCGCTTTTCGCTCTTGTCGGTTGGCCTCCGGAGGGCGAGAAGGGGTGCGGATCAGTTTGCCTCCTTCGGGCGTCACGAGGAGGGTGTAGCGGTCTTCGGTAAATTGCCCCAGATAACCGGAAGGCAGATTGCGGGAGGTGCATTCCAGCCAAAGGGTATCACCTTCATTCGGCACGCACAAAATGACATGGTTAAACTGATTGCTGGAAAAATCAGAGAGAATATCCGGCGCAACATCCCCTGCATAAATCAGCGCCGGATAAGCCGTAATGCCTACCGCAGAAAGCATGCCTTTGGCATAATTGGTCAATGCTTTGCAGTCGCCGTAACCGTTGGTATAGACATATTCCGCATCGAAAGTCTGCCAGCCGCCCAGCCCCAGCTGAATGCTTATGTAGCGGGTATTTTCCTGCATATAGCGGTAAAGGATGGCAATTTTTTCTTCATTCGTAGTCAGCCCTTTGGTGAGATCGGCTACTTTTTGTGCCAGGGCTTCGGGGAGTTTGTCGCGCCCGGTGTTGAGGTCGTGGAAAAATTTACCAAAATCCTGCCATGACTCATTTTTCCCCTTATAACCCTCAATTTCGAAACGGGGAGGAGCAAGATAAACAATCGGGATATACTCGCGCCAGTGAGGCCCCTTCGGCTCGGATTCGATTGCGGGCCGCGATTTTACCTCCCAAAGATACCGGGTAGTGCCTTCGTTGTCGGATACCTCTGGCCCGGCGATGTTTACGGTTTTGTGGCGGATAGATTGAGGGGTTGTGATTTCCAGTCGGGCATGTTCGACGGCGGTATTTTCTTCTTCCATCGGCGTCCAACTGGGAAAAGAGAACATGCCCTTTATGCTGGTGGTATAATGAAAATGCACTGTATAAGGATAACTGTCATGCACCAGCCTTGCGACAAAAACTCGATTGTCGGTTGCAAAATTACCTCCGCTTACGGCTTGATCTTCAATTTCTTTTAGTTTGAGTTTGCGCACCAGAACTCCTTCGGCATCATAAATCTCTCCCGATATTTCGCCTACGTTGTCGAATTTATCATAGAAAACAAGAAGGGTCGCCTTATCGTCGGCATTGCGGTTCATAAGGGTAATGACCTGGTCAACGGTCATCTCGGCGCGGCGTTCGTCTTTTACTTGGATATGAAAATTGTAACTCCGGATCACGGCATTGGCATCTTTTTTAAGCGAATCGGGGATAAGACGTGCGGAAAACTGAGCGGAAAGACTTACCGGCAAACTCAATAAGAGGCTTGCCGACAAGAGTATCGGTAAATAGAGGCTTTTGAGCATGTTTTTGTTTTTAGAAAGTGTAATAATCATGGTTGCGGTTATTCGGCTTTTTTGAATACAATTTGTTCGCCGTGTTTGGCTACAATCATCTCAAAAAATCCTTTGATATACTCGTATTCTTCCGGGAGAAAAAGTGTCTGGTTAATGGAAATTTCGCTGACAAGTTGAAGGACATTTTCCGTGACTTTCGCCTGGTAAAAAAAGGTTCCTCCGTTGTTGGGTAACAACACCCGGGTAGCCTTCGGCAATTCTTCTACGGCATAACCCGCCGGGATAAAGAGGTTTAAAACGTATTTTTCGTGAATCGGCGTGGCAAAGTCCACGGGATAAGTGCGGGTTTTGAGTTTGAAGGGATTTTCTGTGGTAGCCACGGAAAGCAGGGGTTGAAAGTAAATAAAATCTCCTGCCACATTCACATAGTCGGTCCCGCTGATCTTAAAGGACACTTCCATGGGTTTTGCGAGGTCGTCATACGCTTTCAGGGCAGTTTCCGTAATTTCGATATCCGTCCATTCTTCGGTAATATATTTTTGGATAAATTCTTTTTCGTTCTTGTCAAGTGTACTCAGGCGATAGCGGTTGATGGCGGCAGCATATCCGTTGGAGTTGTGGCTAAAACTTCCGGAAATCACTCCTTCTTCGTCCATTTTTACATTGATCATATAAGTGACCGACTGTTTATGTTGGGGGCGAATATTTACCCAGTCGGGCTGAATTTCATCCACGACAAAACCCATGTCGTTGAGGTCTGACTCGGGAAGCATGCCAAAGGGCATAAAATCATCAATGGCATCGAGCAAAACTTCCCCCGCTTCGGTTTTGACTAAAACGATGACGTGGTTAAACTGTCGGGCAAGGGGGAAAATTTGCTGAACCCTGCCGTGTTTACGAGTACTGACGAGAACCGGATTTGCACTGATTCCGGCTTCTCGCAGCATATCGAGGAGGATAAGATTGAGTTCACCACTGGTGCCTTCTTTGCGGTCGAGTGCGGTATTGAGGGGATTTACGGCCAAGTCGTTAAATTCTTCATTCCACTTCATGTAACTGCGCACAAAATCAAAGATCAGCCGGGCCTTTTCTTCGGCGGTTTTGCCTTCCAGCGGGAGATCTTTGGTGAGCCTGCGTACCTGACCGTTGTTGAGGCGCATTCCAAAGGAAGGCGCGTTCATATAGTTTTTTGCCAATTCTCCCCAACTTCCCAATACCGGTTTGACGGGTTCCTGGGGATATTGTACCGATTGCAGTTGAAACTCCAGAGAGGCCAAATGATCTGCGGGGGTAGTCATAAAAGGTTCACGGACAAAACCGGGGATATTGTCCATAATATAAGCGGCGGCTTCCCCTTTATAGATCATGCTTTGGTTTATGGAACCTCCTCCCGGATTTCCATAAACGGGCCGATTAAAGTTTGTGGCGGTAAGGGTACGGGTGTAATGGGACACCTTCCTGTCGGTCAGCGGCAGTCCTCCCTTAAACAGCGGCAGGAAAGTAAACCATTCCGGGATACGGGTTTGGTATTCGCTGTGAGCTACGGGGTAATATTGCTGAAAGTACCAGGGTTTTATGTAGGAAAAATTTTGCGAAATAACCTGGTAGGAGTATTCAAATACAGAACCTTCTTTCACCTGCGGCAGGGTAAATTTTATGTTTTTCCACCCCTCGCCGAGGTCTTCCTCTATGATGTCTTTTTTGGTCATTTCATACGATTTGACCTTGTTGCCTTCGAGAAAATACGTTTCTCCCCGGAGACCCACAACCTTTTCCGCCGACTGTTCGTCGTAGTAGGGAATTTCCACCTCCGTAATGTCAAAAGCCGATTCTTTGAAAATCTTTACTCGTTTGTATTTGGTATATCGGAGTTGAAGACTTCCGGCCACCTCTTCAATATAAGCCTCTCCGTAGTCACTGATAATAACCGCCCCGGCATCGGGGTCTGCGACATAACTCGTCATTTCAAGTTCCTGTTTTACCAGGTTGAGGTCGGTTTTGGGAATTTGTGCGGAGACAGAAAACAAATTTCCGTACAATCCGATCAGCGTAAGTGCATACCATGGCAGGTGTTTTTTCATAATAGAGGGGTGTTTATATGTGTGACTACATGTTTACGATAATGAGGTGCTGTTTTGCGGGTAAGATAGAAAAACCTTGTCCATTCCACAAATAATCGCCATAAATTAAAGTAAAAACAGGATTATTTGATTTTCCGAAAGATTTATTACCTTTCGTCAGTAATCAATAAAGACCTATGTCAGTTTCATTTACCGACCAACTGAATCGCTTCCTGGCAAACAATAAGCCAGACCGCGCACTGGAAGAAATTTTTGAAGCATTCCGGCTGTTTAAGAAAAAATACCCGGATCGCGCCAAAGAAATAGACGACCTTGAGTCTCAGTTGATTATGCTTTCCGCCCGAATGAAAGAACTTCAAACCAAAGAACAAGGCATCCAGCTTTCTTCCAATGAAATCGAAGTTGCCCGCGCCCGAATGTTTTCCAGCCTGATCGGAATTATCAAAGGTTTTCATGATTTTCCCTCCTTCAGCGAATTTCTTAATACCGAAAGTGTAGAAAGTTACAAGGAGGAACCGGTAAAAAAAGTCAAAGAGGCGCCAACTCCGCGTCCGGAACCTGCCTATTCTTATACCCAACCCCCGGCTCAACCTTCCAAAAACTCCTCCCGGCAAGGCCTGATGATCGGGCTGATTGGTGGTGGACTGGCAGTGGTGATTCTTCTCGTATGGCTGGTATTGGGCCGAAATCAGACCTCGCCCGAAGTGGCCAAACCTCAGCCACAGGTATCCGCAGCCGACGCTGACGCTGCACGCGACAAACAACTTTGGCAAACCGCAAAAAAAAGCAATACCCCCGAGGCTTACGATATGTACATCAAAGCCTATGAAAACGGGCTTTTTACCGATTCCGCACAGATAAAAATCAATGAAGCAATCGCCCTGAAAGAAGAAAAACTCTGGGCCGAAGCACAAGCCGCCGGAACCCGGCAGGCCTATGAATTTTACCTGAAAAATAGTTCCTCCCATAAACACGGCCCCGAGGCCGATGAAGAAATCAATAAATTATTGGAAAACGAAAAAGGATCGGTCAAACTCAAAGAACTCATCAGCATCAGCA
This sequence comes from Bacteroidia bacterium, assembly GCA_033764335.1. Classification (GTDB taxonomy): domain Bacteria; phylum Bacteroidota; class Bacteroidia; order J057; family J057; genus JAGQVA01. Next base: position 148,624 of record JANRJC010000051.1, read on the forward strand.
GCAGGGATACCCTGGTGATCAGCGAAAAAATCGCCCTGCTGGCTAAAGGCTTGGCCGAACTAAAAACCGACGCCGACAAAGCCGAAATCCAGAAAACTTTGGATCAGCTAACCCCCCTCCAGTCCACCGGAGCGCAGATCAAAACCGCCGCCGATTTTGCCGTGGCACGGAGAGTAAGCGAAGCAAGAAACCCGGAGGGAATTGACAGCGTATTCACCCAATACAATATCTGGGCATGGGCGAGGACATCTTCCTCCCAGTCGGAATCCGTACGGTTTGCCTGGTACGACAGCAAAGGCGAACAATTAAAACTCCACACCTACAGTGTGCAGGGCGTGGACGGCTACCGCGTATTCACCCAATACAGATTCAACGCCCCCGGCAAATACGAAGTGCGCCTTTACAACAGCCAAAATACCCTCATCGCCCGCAGGGTTTTTGTTGTGAAGGGGTGATAGCCCTCCGGTTATGAATAGTGGTCTCGTCCTAAAATAAGTTGACAGGTGAAAGGTATAAAAACGTAAAAAAGTTGACAAAGGATTCTTAAGCCTGAAAGGGCTTGTCAAAGGAAAAAGATCCTTGTTCAGAAGTGGGAAGCCTTCGGCTTCCCACTTCTGAACAAGGTGCCGATTTGACGGAGGGATTGTGGTGCGTCGAATCGGCGGGGTCTGGGGCGCGTCGGCTCGGCAGACCGATTTCGTCCGTCGGTTTTGCACCGGCCACCCGAGCGGGCAAAGGGAAAGAAGGCGGGTTGCGTTCATACGGCTTGGGGTTGTTTTCTTCGGGACTTCCACAACTTCTTCAAAGGCCCCAGTCCGGCCTGATGGGCTTGTTCGGGGGTCAGCAGATTACAACTCAGGTGCGGACGTTGGGTGTTGTAGATCTGCACGGCTTGTGCCAGGACGGTTTGGGCATGCTCGACACGATCAAACACCTCGCCTACCCGAAGTTCGTCTTTGAGGATGCCATTGAGACGCTCGCTTACGGGATTCTCTTCGCTTTTCCCGGCTTCAGACATGCTGGGCTGGATTTCATACTGATGTAAAAATTGGCGAACGTGCGCGCTTTTAAATTGGCTCCCCCGATCGGTGTGAAAAATTAAGGTATTTCCAAATTTCCCCTCGCTAGGTACTTGCGCCTTCACCGCCCTTTCCAACGCCTTCCGCGTTTCCGGTGCCGTCATATCGGTGGCCACATGATACCCCACAATCCGATGCGATTTTTCATCCACCACTAAGGTAGCATAGCAAAATCGAGCCGTCGTACGGAGGTGTAAATACGTGATATCTGCGCTCCAGAGTTGGTTTACCTCTGTGATTTCCAAGCCTTTACGTAGATCCGGATAAATGCTCTCGCCCTTCCCATCGGTCTGCTGGGGCCGGAAGCGTTTGCGACGCCGAATCAGTAAACCGTTCGTCCGCAGTAAATTCAGCAGCGCATCCCGCCCGATTTTCACGCCCTGAATAGACAACCGACCCTGGAGCAGATAATGCAACTTGCGTGCACCGAGGCGAGGCTGAGTGGCCCGTAGGTTCTCGACCGCCGAGAGGATCCTCCCGTTGTCTTCCGCTCGGCTTTCGGCTTCCCGATCCGCTTGATACCACCCTTGGCGGCTTTTGCCAAACACGTCGCACAGCCCTTCATACCCCATTTCCGGGTGATCGGCTTTCATCCTTTCGACCGTTTGGCGCCAGACTTTTTTTCGATCGGAATTTGAAATTTCTCTTCCGCCAGCTTGATCATCTGAAGATACGACTCACTCCGAAGCCGTTCGAATTCCAGCAACCGCTTTAACGCCGCCACTTCCGCGCTCAACTCCCTCGCCCGGAGTTCGGCGGCCATGACTTCTTCCGGTTTCTCTTTTTTTTCACTCCTTTTCATCTCCGTGGATTTTGTCCCGTACTTCTTCACCCAACGATAGACCGTCATGCTGCCCCCGATGGCATACTGACGCGAGGCTTCCAACACCGACAGCTTCCCGCTCTCGATTTGTTTCACCACTTCGGTCTTAAACGTCTCCGAATAATACTCCTTTTTTCTCCATTTTTGTTGACGCATTTTGTATTTTGTTGTGTCAACTTATTTTAGGACGAGACCAGTTATGAATTGCCCCCGTTAAAACGAGGGGCAATTCATATTATAGGCCCGCCTGAAGGGGACGGTTATGAATTGCCCCCCGTTTTAACGGGGGCTATTCATAATTGCCCCCCTATTTTAAAATTATGAATTGCCCCCCGTTTTAACGGGGGGCAATGAGAACTGTGAGATAGATAAATTTTTTTTGCACATTATCGAAGAATTTTGTAATATTATGTTTCGATAATGAACCGCTGTTAAGCAACCCCCGCTTTTCCTTTGCTGTACAGCTCTTGGTAAAACTTCAAATTTTTGCCAAATGAGTCTATAGGTTGTTGTGGAATAGGATCATTTTGTTGATTCCTTTCCTATGCTTCCTACCCTTGTTTTCACATTTTAACCGTATTGAGCAATGGTGCAAATCCTAAAACCTCATCCGGCTCTGGAGCCTTTTGTCTTGTTTTATGCGGTAACCCGAGGCTTTTTCGCCACCTCCGAAAACCACGTCATGAGCGCACGCGGGCTTCCGATGCTGATTTTTCCCTACAAATCGCCTTCTTCTACCTCTTATCGGTATGGATTGGAGGGCGGAAATGTCTATCCCCGGCAGATGCTGGACAAACCCGCCCTGCTGACCTCAACGGACATGTTCTCCCAAAGCCACTTTGCCGGCGACATCCATTTTGTGATGGTGATGTTGCAGATGACGGGTGGCTATCATTTCCTGCGCAGCGGGGTGAACGGCCTGTCCAGTCAGGTGAACCTGCTGGATAACTACGGTATGCCCTCCTACTTCGACGAGTTGCAGGAGCGCCTTTGGGAAGTAGAAGAGCCGCAGGCCGCCGTAGCGATGATCGAGCCGTATCTTATCCGCCATTTTTGCCGTCAAAAAGCTCTGAAAATCAATGACTTGACCCCGGTAAGCGACTATATGATGCGCATGCCTCCCGGCAACCTGACGGTGAAAGACCTCACGAAGAAATTCCGCTGTAGCGATCGCTGGCTGGAGCGAAATTTTGCCCAGCAGACCGGTATGGCCCCCAAGACCTGGCTACGTGTGCTGCGCTTTCGGGCGGCGGTCAGCTACCTGGAGTATTATCCGGGGTGCTCCTGGATGGAAATCGTGGTGCGTTTTGGTTATGCCAATCACTCGCATCTCATCAACGACTTCCAGCAATTTGCCGGTAGTTCGCCCGTTTTTCACGTAGCAAATTACGGGCGCAGCGAGGCCATGGTCGGGTTCAACCGCTCCGATCTGTATGCAAACCACCACCACGCCGCCTGAAATGTCGGATTTTTACAATGAAAAGGCGCGGGCGTGTCCTAACTTTGTACTGTGATTGCATGAAGAAAAACGACCCTTTTTTGCATCTAATTACAATTCCAATTAACCCACTTATCCTGATGAAAAGTTTTACTTTTTTATTCCTCCTCCTTTGCGCCCTGGCGAAACCCGTGGTCGCGCAACTTACCAACGTCTGGACTGGCGTAACGCCCAATATCCCCGACACGGTCGGCTGCCAGGCCCTCGATGCGGTCAATGAACGGGTAGCCTGGGCCGTATCGCAGAAATACGACCCCACGGACAGCCTCTATTTTTTTGCAGGTTCGCCTACGGTGTGGTTTCACCGCACGATGGATGGCGGGCAGACCTGGAGTGCGGACACCCTGCCCACAACAGGCACGCCCTTCCTGAGCACCATCAGTGCCGTGGACTCGCAGCGCGCCTGGGTAACCGGCGTGGATTTTAACACCTTTGCCCAGTTTGTGCTGAAAACCACTGACGGCGGTCAGACCTGGAGTACCGACACCCTGCCCGGTTTTAACCTGCCCGGTGGCTTTGTGAACAATGTGTTTTTTACCAGTGCGCAGGAAGGGTATGCCCTCGGCGACCCCTCACAGTCGGCCACAGACACCACCTTCCACTTCGAAATCCTGCGGACGAACGACGGCGGCACCACCTGGACCCGTGTGCCCCGCAGCCCGGCCCTCGACGGCCAGCCGAACGAGTATGGCGTGTTTAATCTCTATGAGTCCGTCGGCGACTGGTGCTGGTTTATGTCCACCAACGGGCGGGTATTCCGCTCCAGCGACAGGGGGCAGAGCTGGCAGGTGAGCGCGACCAACTATTTCGGTGCCACCTTTAACATCGCCTTTGCCGATACATCAGTAGGTATATTCGGCGGCTTTGACTTTGTCAACAACTCCATCGGGCTGGGCCTCAGCCAGGACGGCGGCGCCACCTGGACCGACATCACCCCGCAGGACAGCGCCTACCTCGTGACGACCGCCACCATCGTTCCCGGCACCCGCGTCATCGTGCTGGTGGTCCGCAACAGCAACCTGAGCGGCCTTTTACGCACCTGGGCCAGCTACAACCTCGGCCAGAGTTGGGTGGAGATCGGGCAGGGTGCCAACGCAGGCTGGGCGGAGTTTGTGGACGAAAACACGGCATACGCAGGCGAGTGGCAGAATCCGGCGGCCAAGGGCCAATACTACACCTACAACGGCAGCCCCCTGCTGGGCCTTTTCAGCAACCGGGAGTTGGAAGCCTCGGTGCAGCTTTCGCCCAATCCGGCCCGCGACTACGCCGAACTGCGCGTAGAAGCCCCCAGCCCCCGCCGCTTCCAACTGAACATCAACGACCTCCAGGGCAGGCTCGTCTATCAATCAAATTCCGAAAACACGGCATTTTGGAGTACTCAGATTGATCTTAGCAACCTGCCTGCTGGAATGTATAACCTGACCATCAGTGACGCAAAAGGGCACAGCACCCGGCGACTGGTGAAGCAATAAGTTCTGGCGCATACCTGTCGACTATGTGCAGTTATGCCCATATTTCACTTACTTCATCATAAACCATTTTTAAATTCTAATTTCCGTGTTATGCCAGAAATTAACAGAAAACTATACATTCCCTCCGAAGATGGGCATTACTTCCCCCAGCGGCGTAATCACTTGCTTGCGATTGGGATAGACCAGTATATGCATTGTGGACGTCTGGCGAATGCTGTGCGCGATGTGGAAGCTTTTGTGAGTCTGCTTACAAATCATTATGATTTCGTACCGGAAAGGGTACGGGTTATCAAGGATGAAGCAGCTACTAGGCAGGGAATTATGATGACACTTCGCAAGCTAATAGATGATTTCAGGGTTGCTAGCCGAGGGGACAACTTGATTATATTTTTCTCCGGTCATGGGCATTATGACGAAGATCTTCAGGAAGGCTATTGGGTTCCTGTGGACGCCCAATATGACGCAGCGGTTGATTATATTCCCTATTCGTATCTGCAAAAAACCCTCGCGGCCATTGATGCACATCATATTTTGCTGATTGTGGACTCCTGCTATTCTGGTGCAGTATTAGTGAAGGACAACAACCAAGCTGTACAGCGCTTGGAAGCAGATCCTTCGCGCTGGATTCTGGCTTCGGGCCGCAATGAAGTAGTGTCCGATGGCCCAGCAGGCGATCACAGCCCTTTTGCTAAACACCTAATGGAGTTGCTAGGGCGACGGGCCGGCAAACCGCTGCCTCTTCAGTCGCTTGTGGCCGATGTTACCCAGAATGTCATCTACAACGCTGCTCAAGCTCCTATTGGCCAGCCATTGCAAAATGTAGGACATAGAGGGGGACAGTTTATCTTTCATCCGATACGGGATGAAGAAAAAGAATGGCAAAAACTGGAAGGAAATCTACAGGCATCTGGGAGTGATATCCATGAGTTACTGAAAAAATTCGAGGAATTTTTGGCGGTCTGGCCGGAGGGCAAACATGCTGAGGAGGCAGCACGTACCCTAGCGATTCTCAAGGATGAAGCCAATTGGCAAAAAGCCTTGAAAATCAATACAATTGTTGGGTACTCTGAATATCGCCAACAGAATGAGTTGGGGAGTCACAGGGCGGATGCACTTGAAAAAATCCACTTGATGGAAGAAGAGCAAGTTTGGACAAACGCTATTCGGCTTCAATCTCTATCCGGATATGAGACCTACCTTGAGCGGTATCCAAGCGGACGCTTTAGCATTCAGGCGAAAGCTAAAATCAAAGAAATTATGTCTTTTGGATCTATTCCTCGGGTACCTGAACCTCCGCTAAAACCACCTGGGCACCCACCGCAATGGAAACTTCGTGTCGCAGGAGGTGCTGTAATAATCGCAATTATCATTGTGCTCCTACTGTGGAGGTCTTGTGGCGGGCCCCCTCCTCCGACACCTCCTAGTGCAGCTCAGTTGGCCTGCGATTCGCTGTTGGCGCAGGAGGCAACGACAGCTACGCTGCCCGATTATCGTCGCTTTCTGCAGCAGCATCCTAAGAGTCCGTGCGACTCCCTAGTACGAAGCGAACTACGAGAAGGAGAGGGGTGGGTAGCAGAGCAGTTTGCAAAGCTTAATAATTCTGCCACAAGCAGACCCCAGCTTATCGAAAATAAGCAAATTTTGACTGACATATTGAAACGTGACACAAATCATACGGATGCGAAAAGTAGATTGACTCAGGTGGCGTTGGCACTTGAAGCTATTGAAAAAGATCCTATACAGGCACTTAAGAATAAAGGCTATACAATAGGAAACTGGGTTACTAACCGGGCAGCTTTCACAGATGCTAATGGCAAAATGGGGATAATCAACAGCCAAGGAAAATCTTTATGTAGTGGATACGATAAGATAGAAGGGCTTGCCAATGGTTATGCTGTCTTTTTTAAGAATAATTTATGTGGATATCTTGAGCTTAGTACAGGCCAGGAAGTAATTGCAGCTCAGTACTCATCAGCTGAACCTTTTGCTCAAAATGGGCGGGCGAAAGTAAAACAAACAAATCAAGAGTTTGTTATTGATAATAATGGACAATGTGTAGAGAACTGTATAACTCTGCATCTACCGCCTTTGAATTTCAACTTAGAGGTAACTTTGGTTAGCATCACATGTGTGTCAGAGGATGATGACGGACATGCTGAAGATCTATTTGGTGTACTTAGCGCAAAGGTACAAAATGGAAACGGAACTCCTTTACCTATTTTAGGTGGCAAGTCCAGTATCTTATGGTATCGAGAAAGGAACAATCAACAGCATTTACGTAAAGGAGAGTCTTATTTTCCGAATGATGGAGTTCGCTTGTTTTCATTAAGGACTGCAAGTTCAGATGCAAAGGTGATAATCGGAGGAAATATTGATGAAGCCGATGGTAGTAATGCCGACGACCGTTTTAATGATAATGGTGGTAGTAACACCACAAGAGCTATCAAAATAAGCAATATAGGAACCTCTTACCAAACTATTACATTTGATCATAGAAGCGGAGGATCTCATATCCGTCAGACGTGGAGAGTGCGGAAGGTGTTTAGTTCAAACTGAAAGTCTGTTAAATGAAAACTTTCATCTGTTTCTTTCAAACATCATCTCCGGCGCGAAGCCGATCCTCCAAAACTCCTATGTCTTTCGAGGGCAAATTTTTCATTGAACAAAGTTTTTGTATACGCTATGTGGGTGACACTTTGAACACTTGGGTGTTCAAGCAAAACAATAGAATATGAAATTAATTAAATTCATGCTTGAGTCTCTCATAGAGATTCTCAAAATCGCAGTCTATAAATGGGCCATGGGATTTATTTTTGTTACCGAACGGTATTGGAAGCTTTTTAAGTTGCTAAAAGCCCGGCGCAGGCTTCCCCATACAGCAAAGAATGCAACGAACACCAAATGTAGTCCCATCCACCATCCCTCTTTCCACCGTCCGGATCCGTTGATTTATTCTCAAAAATACCTGCAAAGCTTAGGCTTGCCCGTAACATGGGACAACCCGGACATCGTTTTGCGCAAGGATGGCGCAATCGTTAGCGAAAATAATCTGCTACCGGACACCGACTATGAAATAGATGCGACCATTTGGAACAACTCCTATGACGCTCCGGTCGTGGGCTTAAAGGTTTACTTTTCCTATCTTTCTTTTGGCGTTGGTGGCACGGCGCATACCATTTCTAAAAGAGCTATCAACTTGGGCGTGAAAGGGGGTGCCAACCACCCTGCCCATGCCAGTGTGATATGGAGGACCCCGAATGTAGGGGGGCATTATTGCCTGCAAGTGTTCCTGAATTGCCCAGATGACCTGAATCCGGCGAACAACCTTGGCCAGAACAACGTGAATGTCGCCATCCCACAATCTCCGGCCATGTTCACTTTCCAAGTGAGGAACGAAACGAAGGTCAGGCAGGAATATGCTTTTAAGGTGGACACCTATACGCTCCCGAGCTTGAAGGAATGCCGCGACAAAGATGAAAAGCGCCCATCAAATGATCAAAAATGGCGCGAGATCCAAGCTGTTCACTATGGGAATGGTTTCCCGATCCCGCCGGGCTGGGCGGTCGACATTGCCCCGGTGGAAATTGTTTTGATGCCCGAAGAAACCTCCGATGTTTCAGTTAAAATCACCCCTCCAGCCGATTTCACCGGTAAAAAGGGTTTTAACGTCAATGCAATGAATGCAGATGGCAAGTTCATGGGTGGCGTTACCCTTTATGTTGAAAAAACTTAATTGACTGTAAATTATATATCATGGCTTACAAACAATTCACTTCCTGCGTCAAGCCGAGCAACTATGTGGACCTCAGCTTTACATCATCCGGAGTATTGGGAATATTAGGACTGCTGCTAACTGTTGGGATTGCAGCATTCTTGGGCATTGCACTTTTAGGAGGGCCTACTTCCGTTGTCATTGTACTTGCCCTCGTTGTCGCTGCCATCACCTATTTGGAATGGTGGCTCAATGGCAGGTTGATCTGCCTTAATGAGGCGGATAGAAATTGTGCCATCATAGGCATGGTTCTCGGAGCTGGCCCCTCCGACCCCCTGAGTAAATCGGGCGACAACGATTTCACGATGAACCTGATGCTGGCTCCTGGCCCGACAGATTTGGACCAACCGAAGGAGGCATATTGGAATGCCCCCCAAGGCCATTTGGTACAAAGAAACGCCTCTGTTATCTCCATTGGCAGGGGTTACGCTCCTGATGATGATGACCATGTGAAATACCTCAAGCACCTGCACTGCGAGTTCGAGGGGAGTGGCATCCACGACCTTTTGCTACAGCTGTACACCCTGGTACTACCGTTAACAGTAGCACTTTTGTTCCCGACGCCATTCAGTTGGATACTTGCGATACTGTTTTTTCTTGTCGCCTTATTCTATTACTTAAGCACCATATTCGCTGACCAAGGAGGGCCTGGCTCAGGTAACCCGTTGGATATTGACCCCAATTTGGGTACGCTTACTGGAAGGGATGTCGTGGTGATAAAGGGTGAGTGGATATATGACTCCTTGCACATAGGCTGGAATGAAATTCACCCTGTACGGGCTTGCCAGATCATCGGCTACTTGAAGAATGATGGTGCCATTTGGGCGGTCTGCGACCGAAATACCGACGAAGTATTGTTCACGCTTGACAGCCCGGAAAAAGTGGAGGAGCTTAAACAATTATGGTGTAACGCATTGAATGATGCAGAAGATGCGGAGACTGGCGGAAGCCGAGAAAATCCTGAGAATGATTGGGGAATACACCCAAGTGTTGATGGCTGTAGGCCAACAGTTATAATTACTTGAAAGGCCAGAGATGGTATCAAATATAAATAATGAACTGCGCGGTTTACCAACAACCAGTCCATAACTACTTACGGGTTACTAAATTCTTCCTAAAAATCTCGGGTCAAAGCATCCTGCATTCCCTCCAAAAATATTCAGAAAATCAAAACAGAGAGAGCTTCTGACTCTAAATACTGTCTTTAGCCATTCATTCATGCCTAACGAATTCGGATCATCATCAACGCTGATTGGTTCGGTCTTATCACAAAGTTCTTTCGTTCAACCCTTCCAACACCTTTATCCGGTTTTTATCAGGCCCACCCAGATGTGGAAAAGTCAACTTCTAAAACATTAACCGAAAAACTATGTACAACTACATTAAGCATTTTGGCTTTTTGGCTTTTTTGCAAGCCGAACTGTTGCCTTTATCCGTTTCCCTAGTTGCTGTTGAGCTATTTCTTCAGTTAGGGAGCTTTGCAGCCGAATTAGGATGCTTCTTAGTGATTTGGTGTATACTAAGTTACTTGGGCAGCATTTCTAAAAAAACACTGCCAAGTAAGAAAAAAACCTGAAATATTCTTGTTCGGCCAACGGGTCTCCTCACACCACCACCCACCCCGCCAGCTCCAGTTCCTCCCTTGTGGGCGCATGCCCCGCATGCAGTGCCACACAAAGCAGGTGCTTAGGCCGGGAGATACCGACATACGCGAGCTTAGCGTTCTGAAGGCAGAGGGGCTTTTGCTTTATGGCTTTCCCCGTCAAGACACTCTTCAGCCGCTTAAAATCGGAGCCTCCCCGGTGCGTAGTTTCCAAGTAGCAGGTGGCCGAGTGGGTTTCGCCTTTGACGCCATGTACGGAATCAAATTCAATCGCGATTTGATTATTGCTGCCATCAGAATACAGGTACATACTTCCGGCGCTGACCGCGCCGGAAGTTGTTGTTTGCACTGATCCGGCAGCGAAGAGGGAGCTGAGTTCTGGAGGTGGTTGTGAGGCATCTTTTTGTAGCAGCTCTTTCACTATGAAGGCTTTTACCTCCTCCAGCACGCTGTCCAGGACATCCGGCGAAGCCGCAAGTTGCCCGTGCCATGTGATGGCTTTCAGCCGAAGGGGTTCCAGGTGTTGTTCCTCTTTCAGCCACGAGAGTAGCGAAGGCTGGGAGAAGTATTTTCCTTCAGCGGTCCACTTGGCAGACAAGTAGAATGCCTCCCGGATGACTCCCAGCAGCAGTTTCCACCAGGCACCCGAAGTTTGCTTTTCGGGCGGCAGGGCTAGGTAATCAGTCAGTTGGGCTTGGAGATTTTTGGGACGCTCGAAGCGGGGCCTTTTGACGGAGGTTTCAGGACTATAGCCTGCCCCAAAGTAGCTACCGATAGAAATATTGCCAGCTTTAGACCGCTTGATCCAGCCCACAGCCTTAAATGGCTTGCCCGCAGCCTCGTTTCCTACATGAAGCCCATGTTGCACGATCAACTCACCAAACTTGTCTTTGACTCTTTCAATGGTCTCATCCGTGTATAGCAGCACATAGGTTTTGGGCTCCTCGCGATTCAAGTCGGAGTTTCCAACGACTGCTCCCCTGTCCAGCCGGAATTTGCTTACCTGTGCAGCGATGGCATTGCAAAAACGCTTGCTGTCGTCTATGCTCAAGTACCCGGGACGGGGCTGCCAGAGGCAGTTCTCTCCCTCGTAGGAAGAAAAGATCGCCTGATCAGGATCACCAATGAACTGGGTAATGGTCCCGCTGCAAGTGGTATCTTCGAAAAGCTCATTCAGAAGCTTTAGCTGCCAGGGGTCGAGGTCCTGTGCTTCATCAATAAAAACAAATTTAAATCTGGCTTGAAAGGCTTGCTTGATCTCCGGAAAACGCTTCAAATGGCTTAGGGCAATAATGTAGGCGTCGTTGTAGGAGAGAATGCCATCAGTGTAAGCACTACCCTTACTTCTTTTGAAAGTCCGACCAGTTGCTGTACCAGCATTAACTTTAATGGGAGCACCTGTTTTAGTATTTACCAATTGAACTAAATCAGGTGAGAAGGTGAGTTCGGTGATGTAAATCTCTGAGCGTTTATTTTGGTCGCTGTGCAAATCTTCCCTGTCTTTTGCCAACTGCCAGATTTTTCCTCTTGCTTTGCTGCTTTCGACTTGCTCTTCTGTTGAATTAGCATTTACATTTCCGCTCCAAGCCCATTTTCTGAATTCCTTTTTTATTCTTTCGGAAGCTAAGTCATCATCAAAATATTTCGGCCTCACCCCTAGTTTGGCAGACAAGGCGGGGGCCGCCAGAAAAGCATCCACGAAGTTCTGCACCGTCCCTACAAAGTTGGGGTATCTGAACAGGGCGCTGGTTTCATCGAAGAGTCGCTCTTTGATCTCGTCCACAGCAACATTGGTGTGGGAGAGGACACATACCCCCCTGTTTCCTGCGAATGGTAGGCGCTGAGCCAGAATTAGAAGCTTGGCCACCAATGATGTGGTCTTTCCGCTCCCTGGGCAGGCTACTACGTCTTTGCTCTCCAGGCACTTGATCACCTCGCGGCGGCCTGTATCAAAACTTTCGTTTTGAGGAAGCAAGCCTACAGCCTTCATGCGGGATTCCGCCCAGTCAATCTCCAGATCCGTTATTGGTGCTAGCTGCATGGGGTCGGGGAATTGGTTCTGTTGCATACTCGATGGCCTCGACGAGGTATTGCCAGCAGGGCGAGCTTAGAATGCTTGCTTGTAAAGCTGCTTTGTTGGAGCTTCCCTGCAAAATGTCGGCAAAACATTGTGCTGTAATGGCTTTGTTGTTTTCGATCAGGGCGTACACGTCAGCAGCGATATCGTGGTCTTTCTTACCGTTTGAAGTGTTTTCCGCTCTAAATACCTCTACGGCTTTCCCACATTCTTCGATCTTGCTCTCCGTTAGTCCATATTTATCGCTGTTCTTGATCTTGTCAGCATAAAGTCCAGCAAGGTAGAGGTCGTATTTTTCATCTGAGAGGGCAAGGTCGTATTCCATGGTTTTGACCGGAGACACAAAGACCTTGACAGGTCCGCCCTCATAAAGGCCTTTAATTCGCGTGCTGTTGTCCTGGCGCTCCTGATCCGTTGCGGTTGGCTCCAAATCACTGTCGGTGATGCACGCAACTTTGATTTCCATCTGCTCTGTACCCTCTTTTCTCATAAAAATCCGCGCATACCGCTTGAAGGCAGTTGAGCCAATATTCACGATGGATACCCCATAGCGGGAAAAATCGCGATCCAGCAGTTTTGCCAAGGTAGGTAGGAGGAGGTTTTCTGCATCTCCCTCTACCAACATCACCGCTTTGGCGAAGAAAAGATTCGCCTTGGTGGCATCGAGAAATCGCTCAAGAAAGCTGTAATCGCCTACTTCCAGTTCAGTGTAATTCGGCCCCATTGGAAAGGCACTCCTGGAATCCTTGTTGCACAGGATCAGGTTTTTCAGCTTCACTTTGCTTGCCAGAATAGGACTATGGGAAGTCAGAATCAACTGAACCTGGCTGTCTGGCTCTTCTGTCAGGGCTTGCAAGTGCTCGATTACCCTGAGTTGCGACTGAGGATGGAGATGGGCTTCAATTTCTTCGATCAAGGCCAGTTTGAGGCTGTGCCCTTCCTCTGGTTCGTTGAGCAGAATGAGTTCTGCCGCCATGAAAAGCCGGTTAAGCGAGCCTAAACCCTCATTTCCCTGTTCTAATTTGAGGCTTAGCTTTTCCAGGATATTGCGAATCGTGCCATCGGAAACGCCAAACCGTGGGGTATCGGGCGTAGTGCCGACCGAAAACTGGACTAAATGGCGCGTGATCGCATCCATGACCTTCTCCCCATCCTTTCCGCTACCGAAGTAGCCTTCCACTTCCGTATTTGCCTGATTGAACGTCTGGGTCAGTTCATGTGGATTTCCCTGGGTTTCCTGAAAAACAGTGTGGCTTGCCAAAATCTGTGAGAGCCTTGATCGTCGTTTGGGTGTCAGTTCCATGTCTGCATCGCGGAGGGGACGGAGATACGTTGTTCTCAGCAAGTCAGCTGGCTCCTGCTCAAGGCGGATTCCTTCCTGCTCCCCGCCTGCCCTGATTTCGACATATTTGAGCCTGTCCTTTGTTAAATCCCATTCAGCCTCCAACCAAACAAGAAGAGAATATTGGGTACAACCGTTTGACTGAGATTTTTCGGTGGTGAGCCATTCTAGAAAACTTCCAGCCTGTTCTGTCGTGAGGTTTTCAAATTTGCACTCAATCCGCAGTTTCCTGGCAATCGAGCCGTCAGGTGTGCGGAAGAAATCTTCCTTCTCAAGATAGACAGGTTCTCTGCTTTGGGTTTTTAGAACCAATTTGATGGCGTCCACAATGGCACTTTTGCCCGAGTCGTTTTCACCTACGAGGAGATTCAGACCTGGCTGGAAGGAAACGTGCAGATCTGGTTCGGCTGGGTTTATTGCAGACAGATTTTTACCACCAAATCGCCTAAAATTCCAGATTTTGAGTTTCCTCAGATACATATTGTATATTTTTAGTAAATGTAGTTAAAGATTCTTTTCGATATATTATTTTTACCTGCCATACCTCATTTGCCTTTCTCCCTCCCTATCCGTATCTTTATACTCACAACTTAACACAATAAAGCCCAATCTCTTTTTTACAACAAACTACATAATCCCATGCCCAGCATAACTCTCTCCTCCGCCGCCAACGCCTTATGGCTCGACTCCCTGCCCCGGCAGGAATGGTACCTCTACTTTGAGATTCAGGGTGCGGACGCGCCGCCCTCCGAGCAGCGGGTGCCGCTCAACCTCGCGCTTGTGCTTGACCGCAGTGGCTCGATGTTGGGCGATAAAATCGCCTATGTCCGGCAGGCGGCGGCCTTCGTCGTGGATCACCTCGGCGCGGAGGATAACCTCGCCCTCGTGCAGTATGACAACGTCATAGACGTGCTCAGCCCCGCTGCGCGGGTGCGCGACAAGGCTGCGCTTAAACGCCAAATTCAGGCCATCGAGGCTCGCAACAACACCAATCTCAGTGGCGGATTGCTCGAAGGATTTACGCAGGCCGGGAGTCAGAAAGCGGCCAACCGCGTCAACCGCGTGCTGCTGCTCACCGACGGTCTGGCGAATGCCGGGGTAACTGACCCCGACCAGCTTCGCAAGCTGGCGCAGGATAAATTCCGCCAGGAGGGTATCGGCGTCTCTACCTTTGGGGTCGGGGCCGACTTCAACGAGGTTATGCTCATGGGGCTGGCCGAATACGGTGGCGGCAATTATTACTTTATCGAAAATCCCGACCAGATTCCCGGCATCTTCCAGCGCGAATTGGCCGGACTGCTGACGGTCGTGGCCCAACAGACAGTGCTGACGATTTCTTTTGGCGATACGGGCCTGCGCTGCGAACGGGTGTACGGTTATCCGGGGGAAATTTCCGCCGGGGCCGTCCGGGTGAATTTCAACGATGTGTTTGCCGGGGAGAAAAAGGCCGTTCTGCTCAAACTGGTGGCCGATGCCCCGGTGACGCAGGAGGGGCTGTCTTTCCACACAGAACTAAAATACGTGGATGCCCTGGCGGGTTTTGAGTCCACCACCGTGAGCAAAACTATCGGGATACACCGCACTGCCGATCAGCAGGCCTACGATCAGGGACTGGATCCCAAACTCGCCGAACAAATAGCCTTATTTCTCGTCGTGGACTGGCGGGAGCAGGCGCAGAACTGTGCCGACCGCCGCGACTTCCCGGGTGCAAACGCCCTCGCCCAGCAGGCCCGTGCCTATCTCGAAGGTTACTTCAGCAGCCACGCGCCGAGCGAAGAACTCACCCGCCTCTACAACGAACTGCTCAAATACGAAAAGGTGCTGGAGGAAATGCCGCAGATGAATGCGCATATGTTTAGTTCATCGAGCAAGACGGCCCGGTATATGTCCTACATGAGGCGCTCAAAGCGGGGAGAGGAAGATTAGGAAAAGGAGTACCCATTTATCACCCAAACACCCCCCGCACCTTTTCCAGCGCTGCTATCAGGCGATCGATATCTTCTGTGGTGTTATAAACCCCCAGGGAAACTCTCGCTGTGCCTGGCAGCCCCAGCAGTTGCATCAGGGGTTGGGTGCAGTGGTGACCGGCGCGGATGGCGATCCCGGATTCGTTGAGGATCGTGCTGATGTCGTGGGGATGGACGTTTTTCCAGGTGAAGGAAAGGATTCCGCCTTTTTCGGGGGCTTTCCCGATGATGTTTAGGCCTTCCACCTCGCTCAGACGCCGGGTGGCGTAGTGGAGTAGGTCGTGTTCGTATTGGCGAATGTTTTCTCGCCCGATGTTTTCCAGAAAATCTACTGCCGCTCCCAGTCCGGCTGCGCCGGCGATATGCGGTGTTCCCGCCTCAAATTTCCACGGTAGCTGATTGTACGTCGTGTCGGCAAATGTTACCGTGCGTATCATTTCCCCGCCAAACTGGTAGGGTTCCATTGTTTCCAGATATTTTTCTTTTCCGTAAAACACGCCGATGCCCGTCGGCCCGTACATTTTATGCCCTGAAAAAGCCATAAAATCACAATCCATTTCCCCTACATCTACTGCCTCATGGGCGATGCTCTGCGCCGCGTCTAGGAGAACGGGAATATTCTTTTGATGTGCCTGCCGGATGATTTCGGCGACGGGGTTGCGGGTTCCGAGGGTGTTGGAGATGTGTGTCAGCGCCAGAATGCGGGTGCGGTGGTCGAGCAGTTGGGCGAGGTGATTGAGGTCTAATTCGCCGGAGGGGGTGAGCGCGGCGACGCGCAATTCGGCGGATTGTTGTTTGCAGAGGATTTGCCAGGGCACGAGGTTGGCGTGATGTTCCATCGCCGAGATTGCGACATTGTCGCCGGGCCGGAGTTGGGGGCGAACAAAACTCTGGGCGACGAGGTTGATGCTTTCGGTAGTGCCTTTGGTAAAAATGATTTCACGGGGGGAGGCTGCGCCGATAAACCGGCGGATTTTCTCGCGGGTTCCCTCAAAAATTTCGGTGGCGGTTATGGCCAGGTCATAAGCTCCGCGGTGTACGTTGGCATTTTCGGCGGTATAGTAGCGAGTAATCGCGTCAATTACGACCTGCGGCTTCTGTGTGGTGGAGGCACTGTCGAGGTAAACGAGTTTGCCCGAAGCCAGAATCGGGAATTGCGAGCGGATATTCTGAAGGGAGTAGGGCATGGGTGATTGGTTCCCCCTAAAATAAGCCCCTTTCTCTAATCAAACAACTCCGCCCGCCATATACTAATCGTCTGCTCCGCATGGCAAACGGTAACCGGCAGATCGGTTGAATTGCTCCGCATCAAAATGCTGCTTTTATACCCCTTAAAAAAATGCAGGTCTATGCGATCTTCCACGGACCAATAAGTGCTCAAGTAACGATCCACTTCGTCCCGCACCTGGTCAAACCCAAACCAGTTGTCGGCGTCCACTCGGTAAAACCACAATGCCCAAGCGTATCGGGCGTAGTCGGCGATATCATACGTTTCCAGATAGGTATTTGCCAAAAGACCGCGGGCAAACTCCTGGGAAAGGCCGGGATTCTGAAGGGTTTTCTGTGCAACTTGGCTCAGCATTTCGGTCACAAATTTGCGAAGCCGATAGGGGTCATTTACCGTTTCCCGGAAATTGTCTGTATCCATGATCCGTGAGGAAAAATGTTCCAACTGCCAGTTCTCTCCGATAAGATTTTTGTACATGGCCGCCACAAATTCGTCCGCGGAAAGCTGCCGAAAAGTATAAACCAGATCGGCAAATTTGTCTTCCCCAAATCCCTCAATATCCTGGAGTTGTGAGACGTCTTTGAAAAAAACGGGTCGCAGCGATTTTCGTTTTTCCAAAATTCGGTTGGCAACCGCTTCTCCGATGGTATAACCTTTGCCTCCATTGTCGGGGTCGTCAATTACCGGACTGGAAGGCCCGATAATGTCTTCGGCGGTTTTTGCTTTGTTGAGGAAAGAAAGGATTTTTTTGATGACCCACGGGTCAATGCCGTCAACAGAAAATGTTGTCATAATAGGGGAATTTAATAAACTCCTAAACTCTTTCCTAAAATTAAAGTGAGTATTACCGGAAGTTTAAATTCTCTCGGTGGTTTTTTTGATTGCGTTGGATTTGAACCACGCAATCGAAAAAACCACCGAGGAAGAAGAGAATCACCGAGATTGATCCTCTCCGTGCCTCTCCGCCTTCTCTGTGGTTTAACTTCTACGCAATCGAAAAAACCACCGAGGAAGAAGAGAATCACCGAGACTCCGCTAAATAAAGACAAAAAATCACGGCTCCGAAAAGGCCACAAGGGTGATGGCGGAAGAATAAGACCCCAAATGAATTTTTTGTTCAAGTAAAGAAGGCAGCCCGCTTTCCGTGCGCACATCGGCGGTGCCGAGTTCGAAGTGTAATTCAAAGCGGTTTTTTTTGCCGTTTCCGGCATTTCCCTGTGCGTGAGAGGTGATGATTTCTGCCTCCTGGCCCAATAGCTGCATTTTGGAGGGATTGACGCCCGTGCCAAACATCTTAAAATTTCGCCCCGTCTTGTGAAGGCCGATGCTATTGACCCGATAACCAAAATTATTGGCGTCCAGCGCATGCCCCCAGGCATTTACAAAAGGCGTAGCCGAAAGTTGTACCCTGAAATTGACGGTAGAATTTACTTCAAAGGTGGGTAACGATCTCGCAGAAACGCCATTTTGATATTCTGCAATGGAATTTACCTGAAAACTCACGTTGCCGCCCTGTACAATTTTGAGTTCGATAGACGAAGAACTGGAGGGAGTATTAAACATCAACTCCAAATCGTCGGTCTGTGCAGGCAAAAAAACGGCATTCAGAGTCAAAACAAATAGCCAGAGGGGAAATTTAAGAGATGACATCGAAGGAAAATTGGTTATTCTTCGGGTAAAGGTAAAAATAGCTGCCGGGCATATAAAACTTGTTTAAGGCAGGTTATTACACCCCATTTACCGGTACGCTTCAGACTCTCTTCAAAAAGAAGACTTATATTTGCTTCAGAATGAAAGTTTTAATTGTAGAAGACAATCTCCAATTGTCGGAGAATATTATAACCTATCTTTCGAAAGAAGGTTATATTTGCACGACGGCTTTTACCTATTATGAAGCCGTTGATCGCCTGCTTTCGTTTTCTTATGACATTATCGTTTTGGACATTATGTTGCCCGATGGCGACGGGCTGGAAGTGCTGCGCGAACTCAAAAACCAGAAAAACAATACCGGAGTGATTATTTCTTCGGCCAAAAATTCGCTCGACGACAAACTTCGCGGGCTTGACCTCGGCGCCGATGATTATATCACCAAACCCTATCATCTTCCCGAACTGAATGCACGTGTTAAGGCGATTTATCGCCGTCGTAACTTTGAAGGAGGCCGACTCATAATATTTAATGAAATCAATATCAACCCCGATATTTTTGAAGTAAAAGTGAATGAAACGCCGATCATTCTGACTCGGAAAGAATATGATCTGCTGGTGTATTTTATCGCCAACCGCAACCGTGTGCTTACCAAACAATCCATTGCCGAACATCTTTGGGGCGATCACATGGATCTTGCCGACTCCTTCGATTTTGTTTACCAACATATAAAAAACCTCCGCAAAAAAATCACTCAGGCAGGAGGAAATGACTATATTTCAACCATTTACGGCCTCGGATACCGTATGAGTTGACCACTCGCGAAATTTAAGGTGTTATGAAACTACTGGTTAAACTTACGTTTTATTACCTTGTCATCACCCTGGTAATTTTTGGACTGGGGGGGGTTATGACTTTTAATATCATTCGCCAGACGGTGGTTCTCGAACTGGATCGTTACCTCCGCCACGAACTGCGGAAAGTGTATGCCGCGATCGAACAGGATGTGCCTATTAATGCGCTGAACCGCAGCAATTTACAAATCCTGCAACTTCAGGAAGACAATCCGATTGAAACAGGCATTACCATGACCGATACGGTTGTTTATCATATTTACCTGAAACGCAACGAACCCAACCGGAAAGCAACCGTTATCAAGGAGATAAAAGGCAATTATTACCACATCACCATCTTCGACCAGATTGTCGAGGATGATGATATCTACGACAGTTTGGTGGTGGGGCTTTCCCGAATGTATATTCTGCTGACCATTGTGGTGATTTTGTCGGGTCTTATTCTGTCTAAAAAATTATTAGATCCTTTTGAAGCTACCCTCCGAAAAATCAAAACCTTCCACATTCAGGATCATCAGCCGCTGGAATTTCCTAAAACCCATACGAAGGAATTCCGCAATCTCAACAATTTTATCACCCTAATGACCACAAAAGCGCGGCATGACTACCTGAATCTCAAGGAGTTTACCGAAAACGCTGCCCACGAAATGCAGACGCCGCTTGCCATTGCCAAAGGCAAACTTGAATTGTTGCTGGAATCCAGTCAGCTTGATGAAGAGCAGATACACATGGTGAATTCGGCGTATATGGCCATCAACAAACTCTCCCGCATGGGAAATTCGCTGGCTTTGCTCACCAAAATCGAGAACATGGAATTTGCCAATCTTCGGGAGATAAACTTTTCGGAGATGCTGGAAGAAAAGCTGTTTGATTTCCGCGAACTGATCGAAATGCGGGAAATCCGCCTGAAAACCGAAATCGAACCTGAAGTAAAAACCGTCATGGATCCGATGTTACTGGATATTCTGCTGACCAACCTCCTGCAAAATGCTATCCGGCACAATATCGAAAACGGGATTATAGACATTCACCTAAATAACAAAGGGCTGACCATCAAAAATACAGGCCATCCTCCCGTTCTTCCGCCCGAACAGATGTTTGAAAGATTTAAGAAAAATAAACAATCGGGCGAGTCCAATGGGCTAGGGCTTAGCATCGTAAAAAAGATTTGCGAAGTCAATCAGTTTGTAATTCGGTACGATTACCACAGCGACTGGCACGAAGTCAGTTTAGGGATAAGAGGGTAGGGGAATTAAATAGGATTGTCAACCGGGTTTACTAATACAAGTTCGGGGATATGAGAAAAATCACGAATATTTCGGGTATATAATTCAAATCCGTATAATAGGGCGGTTGCTGCAATGATGGCGTCGCCGGGCGACATTCGTTTTCGCTGACGTAAAACAATAGCCTGATTCAAAATATCTTCATTCACAGGAATTCGTGTTAACTGTCGAAACACGGATTCAAACCATTTTTTTTCTTCTTCTGAAAAACCGGTGTATCCAAGTACTTCTAATCGTGTAAAATCTGAAACCAAACAAGAAGTATCTACCAGTAATGGTCGCAAATATGCATAAATAGGTTGTGGTGCATATATTAGAATATTTGAGTCCAAAATCTTCATCTATATTCAATTTTATTCTCTCCCAGGTAAAGGTCTGTCTTTGCGACTTTCCTCGAAATCGCGGAGAAGAGCCTCAAAATCAGCGTTAGCAGGTAATCCTTCAAGAATTGTTTTTACATCATGGGTATCAGGATTAGCTATCACAGGGGATAGCTGTTGTCTGTTAGATATAACTCTTATGTTGAGCCGCCGACATAAGGCTAGCAGAAGGTTAATATCTTGATTTTGAGGTATTTCGAGAATTAATTGAGTCATAAGTGTACTAAAATAAGTGATATAAACAGATTCTTGCGGTTTCTGATTACATGAATATAAATATACGGAGTTCTTTTAGAAGGTTTACATCCTGTCATCTGATTTTTTCTCCTTGCCCCAGTCCCGGTACAACATACTATAAGTTACCATATCAACGGTCTTGCCGTTTACGGTGCCGGCTTCGTGGTCAAGGCCCTCCCAGGAGAATTTCAGCCGGAGGGGAATTGCTTCACTGCGAAAATTTTTTGTCGCACATTTGATTACTACCCGGTGCAACTGCTGCACTTCAAATACATAATCGAGGCATTTGGATACAGAGCGGGTGACAATGCCTTTGCCTTCCTGTTCTTTACTGATCCAATAGCCCAGGGAAATCTGGTTTTGGGATTTGTCGCCTTCATTAAAATCGAGCAGTCCCGCCAGTTTGTCCTGATACCAGATGCCATAAACCCATTTCCCTGCGAAAATATCCCGATAACTCACCGTGCGGATAAAACTGCGGCAGTCCTGAATGGTTTTTACTTTTTCAATCCAACTCAGCCACTCCTGAAGATGTGCCCGGTTATTTTCAACCAATTCATAGATGCGTTCACTGTCCTGGGCGGTAATGGGGCGAAGGGTAATCTCCTCATCAACCACAAGTTCTGGCGCAGTTTTCTGCCAAAAGGGTTTTAAAGGAACCCTTACAGGGAACAAATCCCTGAAAACCGGTGTCTTGGACTTAGAGCCAGAGGTCTGATGAGCAGATGATTGCTTCATAAAAGGATTCAACTGCAAAAACAGAACCAGTTTTTTAACATTTTTTGATCGGTTATTTTTAGCCTGATAAAGGCTTTCTAATATCTTTCACGCCTCAATCTGTGCAAAAATATAGTCAATTACGCTGTCTTTTTCATTGGTATCAATCACTTCTGTCGCAAGAGCCTTTAACTCTGGCCGGGCGTTGCCGGTGGCAATTTTATGTCGGGCGATTTCAAACATGCTGATGTCGTTGAGGTTATCGCCAAATACGGTCAGATGCTCGGTGCTGTATCCCAGTTCGTTTACCAGCAATGATATTGCACGGGCTTTGGTCGCCAATTGGTCATAAACCGAAAGCCAGTACCAGTCACTTCCGTAGCCGTTTTGATAAATATAGGTCTGAAGTTGTTCGGGAAACCGCCGGTTGAGTTCGGCCTGCATTTCTTCCAATGGCTCTATCCGGTCAATCATATTGAGGCAAATTACTTTTTCCCCCATCACCGAAAAAGTGTTTTCAATGTCCTTTAATCTTTCATCTCCGGCTCTAATCCGATCTTCCCGATAATGCCTCATGCCTTCGTTGAGGTTGGGTTCAATGTATAGGTTGTCCCGCCCCTCGTGCCAACTGCATACAAAAGGGTGAAAACCTGCGGTTTTAAAAAGGCTAAGCAATTCATAATCAAAGGGTTTTGGCAGTGCCTGAATGGCCCGATGAGTACCCGATTTCAGGTCGGAAATATAAGCACCGTTGGAACAAACTACCGGAAGCCTCAGGGGTAAGTCTCCCATAATCAGCTTCACCGATACGATACTTCGGGCCGTGGCAAAGGAAATCGAAACGCCTTTTTGGATTAATTCTTCCAAACCCTTTCGTGCATAAGTCGAAAGAGTGGCGTCATTTTGCAGCAATGTGCCGTCGAGGTCGGTAATAAATATTTTTTTCATATATTCAGGTTTGCAAACTACTATGAAAATTTTGACTATCCATAGTTTTGCCGTACATGGAACGGCAAGCCTGAAGGCAATTATCAGTCTGCTAGGTACTCGTGTACTTCCGGTGCCCAGTCTGTTCCTGAGCGGACTTACTAATATTCCGGGTATAATAAAAACGGAAACGCAGCTTCCCGAAATTTTGGAGAGTACTTTTGCCATCTCCCGCGCCCGCGAGGAAAAACTGATTGTTTATATCGGTTATCTCGGCAATGCGGGACAGGTAAAATTGATTCGTCGGCTTATCGAAAAAAACCGCGATATCATTGTGAGTATTGTCGTGGATCCGGTCTCGGGAGATCATGGTAAAATGTACGTCCCTCCAACCGTAGTCGAAGCCTGGCCCGGACTGCTCGAAATCGCCGACTGGGCGTTGCCCAACTATACAGAGCTTACGCTGCTCTCCGGGGCAGGGGAAAAAGCGACGGAAGAGGAACATCTTAACGCCTTTCGCGATAAATTTTCTTCGCTTAGTTATATCATCACCAGCATGCCTCATTCCGGTCAGTTGAAACTCCTGCTCCACCACAACGGCATCGCACAACCTTTTACGCATAAAAAAGAAAATATTAATTTTAGCGGAACCGGAGATATTTTTGCGGCACATTTTATCATGAGTTATTTTTTCCGGCGACAGTCTCCCTTCCAAGCGATGCGCATGGCTGCGGAAGCGACCCATGCGGTCATCCGCCGGTCAATGGAATTGGGCAGTGAAGATATTGTGCTGGAATAGGATATACCCCATTTTAGGTATTGGAGATTTGCTTGGCTACTCCTACATTTGCCTTTGTTTAGAATAAGTCTAAATAAAAATAAGCAATTGATCTATGCCTCAAGTTTCCATTCTTCTGGCGGATGCACAGCACATTTTCCGAAATGGGCTGAAACTAATGCTGGAAGAGATGAGGGATATGCTGCTGATAGGAGAAGCGGAAAACAGCGATCAACTGGTAAAACTACTGGCACAAACCCCGCCGGATATGGTGATCATTGACTATAACCTTCCGGGGTATTTTTGCCGTCAGGACATCGCTCAAATTCGCCTTATGGCTCCCGAAACCCAAATCGTAATCATTTCTTCCGATCAGGACAAACAAAATATCTACCATGTACTGGAAAGCGGGGTGGCGGGTTATCTTACCAAAGAGTGCGGCACGGACGAAATCATGCTGGCGATAAGGCTGGCTTCACGAGGTGAAAAATTTTTCTGTAATAAAGTGCTGAATATCATTCTGGAAAAAAAAGTGGATCGCCCGGACGAGGATTGTACGCCTACGGTTTTGACCGCTCGCGAGATGGAAATTACCGCCCTGATTGCCCGGGGGATTCGCACCGAAAATATCGCCGAAAAACTCTGCCTCAGTGTACATACGATCAGAACTCACCGCAAAAACATCCTCAAAAAACTCAAAATTAAATCCGTTTCAGGCATTATACTTCACGCCATACAGACAGGCCTAATTGGTTCAGAACAGGCAAACCCTCCACGATAACCCTTTACTTCCGGAAAATTAGCATTGCCTGACGAAGGGAATATGTGTACTTTAGCAGTCCATTCGCAGAACTGACAAAAATGGCTAAAACCCGAAAAGCATTGGGGCGGGGGCTGGAAGGCCTTCTTCCTACCAACCTTCCCGCTAATAAACCCGAGGTAATCGCAGTTACCACGATCAACCTGATTCCGGTTGATCAGATTGACTCAAACCCTTATCAACCCCGTCATGATTTTGACGATGAGGCATTGAAAGAACTGGCGGCCTCTATCAAGGAGCAGGGGATCATTCAGCCGCTGACCGTGCGCCGGCTGGCGGATAAACAATACCAGCTTATCGCCGGCGAACGTCGCCTGAAGGCTTCCAAAATCGCCGGGTTAAAGGAAGTCCCCGCCTATATCCGCACCGCCAACGATGAGCAAATGCTCGAAATGGCATTGATTGAAAATATTCAGCGCGAAGACCTCAACCCCATTGAAATAGCGCTTTCTTACCAGCGTATGATTGACGAAATCGGCCTGCGTCAGGAAGACCTGGGCGATAAAGTAGGGAAAAATCGGGCATCGGTTTCCAATTACCTGCGACTGCTAAAACTGCCTCCCACCATTATGAGTGGGCTGAAGAAAAAAATGATTTCCTTTGGCCATGGCAGAACGCTGATCGGTATTGAAAACGCTATCCTTCAGGAAGATATTTACAACGAAATTATTTCCAAAGGGCTTTCCGTCAGACAGACCGAAGAAATCGTAAGACTGGCAAACCAACCCAAAGAGAAAAAATCTCCCGTTTCCGAAAAACCCTCTGCCGATCAAATCCAACTTCAAAAAGTAGCGGATGACCTCAACCGTAAATTTTCCCGAAAAATAAAACTCCGGCAGAACAAGGACGGTAAAGGCGAAATTTCCATACCCTTTGACTCCAACAAAGACCTAAACAGCATTCTGGAAATTCTGGACATCTGATTTCCTCTCCAACCAACTTCAATGGCGGATGGATACACTTTGGAAATATGTGCGGCGGATGGAAATAAATATCAGTACAAAAATCGCGGTTTTTTTTCTCCTCACCGGAGTTGCAAGGGGACTTTACGGCCAGGTTGACACCTTGCCTTCGGATACGATTCCGGCAAAAAAAATTCAGGAAATCGTCGAAACCGTTAAAAACGAACTTCCCCGCATGGAAACAGCCGAAGACAAACTTCGCCTTCGTATCCAGTTTCCCTGGCGGGATGACATATTGATTCCCTTGCCCAAAGCTTTTGCACCTACGGGCGCACGTCCTCCTTTTGACCCGGATATCGCTTATCAGCGAAGCCTCATCCTGCCCGGATGGGGGCAGGCTTACAACAAAAGTTATTGGAAAATCCCGTTTTTTTACGCCGGTTATGGCGCATTTGTCTGGTGGATTAATTACAACCAGCAGCAGTATCAACGCCACGGCGTAGCTTATCAGTGTGCGCTGGGGCTGCTACCCGACTGCACACTCGACCCCGAATTTGCCAGCTACGATGCCGCCGGAATCCGCACCCGCCGCGACAAATTCCGCCGCGACCGCGACTATGGCATCATCCTCATGCTGGGATGGCACGGGCTTCATGTCATTGAAGCTTATGTGGACGCCCACCTCAACGGTTTTGATGTATCCGAAGATCTGAGTTTTAAAGCGCGTCCCGCCCTCGTTGACCCGCTTCAAGGGTATAGTTCCACGGGATATGTTCCGGGAATTTCTTTTACCTTTGATTTCTAAACTTTTTTCTATGCTCCGAATTGCACTTGTGGGTTATGGGAAAATGGGCAAAGCCATTGAGCAGGAAGCCTTGTCCCGTAACCATGTCATCAGTCGTATTATTGATCTTGCCAATCAGCACGATATTCTGACACTTTCCCCGGCAAATACCGATGTGGTTATCGAATTTACCCAGCCCGGAAGTTTTCCGGAAAATCTGCGAAAGGTAATGGAGTCGGGCGTACCCCTGGTAACAGGTACAACCGGCTGGTACGACCAACTTGCGCAGGTGCAAAAAATCGTAAACGAATCCGGCGGCGGGCTGATGTACAGCTCCAATTTTTCCATTGGGGTAAATATATTGTTTAAACTCAACCAATACCTCGCCGAAATGATGAACCGTTTCGATCAATACGATTGTTTTGTGGAGGAGCGCCACCACCGCCACAAGGCCGATGCTCCCAGCGGAACGGCGTATTCACTGTCCCGGCAAATTTTGGCAGGCTTGGACCGCAAAACCCGCGTCGCAGGCGAAGACCTCCGCCATCGCAAACCCGAAGCAGACGAGCTTTCGGTCGGATACGTCCGCAGCGGGGAAATCATTGGGGAACATACCGTGGGTTATACCTCTGACATAGATACAATTACGATTTCCCATACGGCACACAGCCGGCGCGGTTTTGCGCTCGGGGCCGTAGTCGCTGCTGAGTGGATGGTAGGAAAAACCGGTGTCTATGAGTTTTCTTCGATTATTTAAGTGCCGCTTTCAACAAATAAAAACCGGCATTGGTGGCTTCCTGCATGGTGCTCGTGGCTGAATTTGCCAGTATAATCACTCCTAACTTTTCCTCGGGAACAAAACCGATATAACTCTGATAACCGCCCGTCGCGCCATTGTGCCAGATGAGGGTTTTTCCGTCGGTTCGTTCGCTGATCATCCAACCCATTCCCACTTTCCCTCCGCCGTCGTCGGGTCGTTGCGGAATGTGCGTAAGCGTTATCGCAGAATCAATCGGCGTGACCTGTAGCCCTAACTGTGCTTCCAGATAAAGAAACATATCGTTAAGATTTGATTTTATCGCTCCTGCACCGGCAAAAGCATCGGTAAAGTCCCAGTTGGAAACTTCTTTTCCCTTTGAATAAGGCAGTGCATAATTTTTTCGCTGTTCCTCGTTAAGGACAAAAGTCGTATGGTTCATTCCCAATGGAGAGAGAACATGTTGCTGTAAACTTTGGGTATAGTCAGACTGATTGATTTTCCCTAAGGCATGACCCAACAAACCAAATCCGGCGTTGGAATATTCAAAGGAAGTTCCGGTTTTTTTTTTGGGCGAATATTTGGAAAGCCAACTGTACAATTCACTCACCGGATAAGTGGCATAGGGGTTATCCGCATTTTTGAGGAGATAAAAACCAATATTAGCAGGCATTCGCGGCAGGCCGGAAGTATGCGTGACGAGGTCAAGCAGGGTGATGGGCTGGTCTTCAAAAACCGGTATTTTGACTTCGGGCAAATAATTTTGCAAAGGATCTTCTGGTTTGCATTCGCCCGCAATCACCCTATCGGCCAGAAGCGTAGCGGTAAAGGTTTTGGTGACAGAACCAATCTCAAACACGGTGTATTCATCCGGTTTTTCCTGCGTAGCGAGGTTTTTCGCCCCCAAAGGATAAATTTCCCGCTTTCCGTTGCGGATTACCCCGATAATGACTCCGGTCAACGGGCCTTGTTCTACGTATTCGGTTCCTACAATTTTGAGGGCATCTTCAAAATTGGCGGCTTCGGGAAGTTCTTTTACCGAACCACACCCCAGCAATAAACCTACGGTAATACTAAGTAGCGTGAAAAAAAATTTCATAGAAAATTTATCAGCTTGAGATGTAACAGGAGGGTGAATTTAAGGTTTTATGGGGAATTTTATTTCCTGAAAATCAATCTTCAGATTTCCTTCAAATTCACTACAAATTCTAATCAAAGTTGAATCCTACTTTTGACCTATGATAAAAGCATTCATGAAAAAACTATCACCTCTTCTCATAATTCTTTCCTTCATAATGTGCTATAGTTCCGATGTACTGGCCCAGCAACGGGCCGGTACTCCCGGAACAAAACCGGGAATGTTTAAAATTACCGGTAAAGTAGTAAGCAGTGAAGGACAGACTCCCCTTGAATATGCAACCGTAACTTTGCTTCGCACACAGGACTCCGTAGGCATAAATGGCGGTGTAACCGATGCAAACGGTTTGTTTGACCTCGAAGCAGCCGCAGGCGAATACATTCTCCGAATAAACTTTCTGGGTTTTGAAAGTCAGTTTATCCCCGGCATTTTGGTGGATAAAGAACATCCCAAAGTAACCCTTCCCGAAATCACACTTAGCACCAAAGCCACGACCCTCGATGCGGTTGAAATCTCGGCGGAAAAAAGCCGGATGGAATTTGCGCTGGATAAAAAGATTTTTAATGTGGGAAAAGATTTGTCCAACAACGGCGGTACGGCCTCCGACCTTCTGGACAACATTCCTTCGGTAACGGTGGACATCGAAGGCCAGGTGAGCCTTCGCGGGAGCAGCGGCGTACGCCTGCTGATCAATGGAAAACCTTCGGGTTTTACCTCGGTCAATAGCGCAGATGCCCTCAAGCAGCTTCCCGCCAATATGATCGAAAAAGTAGAAATTATCACCAATCCCTCCGCCCGTTATGAGGCAGAAGGTTCAGTGGGGATTATCAATATTATTCTTAAAACCGAACGTCGGCAGGGTTGGAATGGCACCTTTGATCTCACCGGAGGCTGGCCTCAAAGCCATAATGCTTCGGTAAATCTGAATTATCGCAAAGAAAAATTCAACTTTTTTACCAGCACGGGTATGCGCTACCGCTGGACACCCCGTTTTTCCAACGAATACCGCGAAATATTCAACGCTGATACTTCCTATTATCAGGATCAGGCGGAAAACAGCTACCGCGGCGGACTCTCCGGCAACCTGCGCATGGGGGCAGGTTATCAGTTTGACGAATATACCAACCTCACCGGTTCGGTACTTTTCCGCAAAGGATTTGATGCCAACGAAGGTACGATTCAATATTTTAACTACGATTTTCTGAAGGTGCTGGAGAATATTGTTCTGCGAAAAAATGACGAAAAAGAAAATGATTTCAGCTTAGACTATTCACTCAACTTTGCCCGGAATTTCAAACAAAAAGACCGCAAGCTCACCGCCGATTTTATCTACAATCGGGGAGGAGAAACGGAGGAAATGGATGCCGTAGAAGAAAACTACGATGCTTACAATCAGTTGCTCGGGGTTCCGGACTTGCTTCAGCGCACCCGAAACGGCGAAGATGAAAAAGAAATGACGCTGCAAATAGATTATGTCCATCCCATCGGCAAAGAAGGCAAATTTGAAGCCGGTTATCGCACGGGCATTCGCAACATTGACAATACCTACAAGGTTGAAGAGTACAACAACGAACTCGACCAGTGGAATGTACTCGAAGATATCAGCAATGAATTTTTGTACAATGAGCAGATTCATGCGCTTTACGCCATTTACGGAAATAAATACAAAAAATTCAGCTACCAGTTTGGCCTTCGGGGAGAACTGACCGACATCACCACCGTACTCGAAACTACGGATGAAAGGAACGACCGGGATTATGCCAATCTTTTTCCCAGCACCTTTCTGAATTACCAAATCAACGAAGGAAACGCTCTCCAGGTCAGTTATAGCCGAAGATTGCGGAGACCTAATTTCTGGGATTTAAATCCTTTTTTCACCTACTCTAATCCCTTGAGTATTCGGAGTGGTAATCCTAACCTGAACCCGGAGTTTAGCCATTCCTTTGACTTCGGTCATATCAAATATTGGGAAGACGCTTCTTTTAGTTCGAGCATTTATTATCGGCATACAGACGGGGTTTTCTCCCATATCAGTACGGTTTCCGATGATGGAGTGAGCATTTCCCGTCCCGAAAACCTCAATACCCGCGATGATATAGGGTTGGAATTCAGCCTGAATTTTTCCCCAATCAAAAAGTGGGATGTAACCTGGAGCGGAAACTTTTTCCAAGGAAGACTTAACGCCGAAAACCTGGGTTTTGCCAATCAGACCAACTTTTTCAGCTATACCTCGCGGTTAAATTCGAAGATTTCGCTCCCCAAAAACTTTGATATTCAGGTCATGGTCAACTACCGTGGCCCCGAAAAAACGCCTCAGGGAAAACGGTATCAGACCCTTTATACCGATGCCGGTATCAGCAAAGATATTTTGAAACAAAAAGGCACGATTAATTTCCGGATGACGGACATTTTTAACACCAGTTTGTTCCGCTTCGAATCCTCAGGTGAAAACTTTTACATCTACCGCGAAGGACAGTGGCGGCAGCGGAGGCAGGTATTTGTGAGTTTTACTTACCGGATCAATCAGGAAAAAGATAAACGTGGTCAGCGCCAGCGCGATGGCGGAGGTGATTTTGAAGGCGGCGATGACAGATAAAAAAAACATTGGCTTTATTATTTTGTCCCCCCGAAGGAGAGTGAGTCCCCGGGGGGATTTTTTTTGTCAATAAAAATAAATTTCAAAACATGTAATATTTGCCGCTCATTAGATTCTGTGGGATGAATCATGTTTTATAATATTGTTCTTGTGATATTCAGTTTATTATGGATCAAAAGAACAACTCCCGGAGACGCCTATATCAGGCCATTGGAACCAAACTTTCCCATCGCAGGGAAATAACAGGGACCAGTGTTGTTATTATGGCGGCCATTTTCCTGACCATAAACCTCGGCGGATCGGGTCAAATGCCCGGATACAAATGGCGTCAGACCTTATATGTAGATAGCCTAATGGTAAAAACGGATACCTGGTTTTCCGACTTTCCGATATACATAAAAATGACCGAGCCACATTTAAAATCGGTTGAACATGGCGGCAAAATCGCTCAAAACAAAGGTTATGACATCCGGTTTACCGGTTCCGATGGTGCTACTCATTTGCCGGTTTTTATCGAAAAATACGATCCCCAAAAAGGCGAGTTGATTGCCTGGGTAGGGTTGGACACGCTGTATGCGGGGAAAAGGACAAAGTTTTATATGTATTACGGAAACACATCCGTTAACAGCCCGGCCACCGAAATGATCGAAACCGAAAGACTTCGCGGTTATTTCCTCGATCAGAAGATTCAGGAATCGGGAACTTCGGAAGTTTATCCTCCGGAATGGCTGGAAACCGAAGCACTCAACCGCACCCATCCGGGTGATTTTGTCATTGCCGGCGAACCGGAAAACGTGGATCGGCCCGTTCCGGCAGATTATGCTTACATGAAAGCCGAACTAAAAGGCAGCAATATGGTGCTGGTAGAGTGGGGGACTCAGGGAGAAAATGATAATGAGTCGTTTTTGGTGGAAAAGAGCCAAGATGGAAGGCATTTCGAGCAGATAAACAAAATGGCCGGCGGAAGACGTACTCGTGCAGCATTAGGATACAGTTATTCCGATGCCCAACCGTACCGGGGAAAAACGTATTACCGGCTCAAACAACTCAGCAATACCGGCGATTTTTCCTATACTCCGACCCTGCTCGTAAACTATAATCCCGACGCGCTGGGGCTTCAGATAAAATCCGTAGAGCCGTTAAATTTCAGCAAAGACATTCATGTATTTATGAATTCGGATAAAACCGAGGCAGTAAAAATGCAGTTATACACCGAAAGCGGCAATCTATTGTGGGAAGGAGCAACGCAAAACAAACCCGGTGAAAATTCATTTTCCCTGCCCAATGCCGGCAGTTATCCCCCCGGTCGTTATGTGCTGAGTGTGATCGGAGAAAACCGAAAACTAAAAACCTTTTTGTTGACAAAGGAAAAATGAAAAGCTTATACAGAAACCCGATTGCGGCTTTAGTTTGTCTGTATTTGCTTGTCATGAGTGTCAAAGCCCAGGAGATACAAAATCCTTCTTTTGAAGGGCCTCGCGGGCCTTCGGTCATTCCCTGGGGTTGGGAACCCTGTGGGCAGGGCAGTACACCCGATACCCAGCCGGGAAGCTGGTATGTGAATACGCCGCCCTCCGGCGGCGAGTCCTACCTCAGCATGATCTGCCGGGGAAAAGGGGTGCCCTATCCCGACAAGTGGGAAACCTGTCAACAAAGGCTGGAACAGCCATTGGAAGCCGGAGGCTGTTACCGCTACTCGATAGACTTGGCGCGTTCGGGTTCCTTTTCCTCCGGCACGATTTATTTTACCGGCCCCGCCTCCCTCCACGTTTGGGGCGGTATCGAAGCCTGCTCCCGCGATGAACTGCTCTGGGACTCCGGAGAGGTGAGCCAAACCGAATGGCTTACCTATGAATTTACCATTGCCCCGGAAAAAAATAGCTACAACTACCTGATTGTAGAGGCCTATTACTCCCAACTTCCCACTTATTCCGGCAATATCCTGATAGACAATTTTTTCCTCTTAGGCCCTTGTGAGCCGATGGCGAGTAGGTGAGGGGGATTTTTTCCAGCCGCATCATACCTTTATTTTGGGATTTATTAGCTGAGAAATAAATCTTAAGATTGTTTCTCAACTAATAAACCCCATTTTATGTACACATCACTCCGTCATTTTTTATTGACCCTAATAACGCTTTGTCTGTTTTTGTCTCACGGCTACGCCGCTGAGAGGGTAAAGTCGGATGACTTTTCCCGACCCACTCTCAGTCGGGAGACGTTGGAGGTAATGGCCGGGCGAAAACTCACGTTTAAGGAAAAGCTGGTATTACCGCTGATCAAGGCCAAAGTGAAAAAAGGCCAGGATTTTGAAACAGCTGCCAGCGAAGCCTTCACCGATGGAATGGCGGTCGCCGGGTTCGTGACGGGACTTGTTAGCCTTTTTGCCTTTGGGTTTGTCCTGGGCATACTCGGCATTATTTTTAGTTTGATTGGCCTTAAACGCATTCGCAGAGAACCGGAAGTCCGCCGTGGATATGGTCTGGCCACGGCGGGACTCGTTTTAGGAACCATCGGTGTGGTGGGATGGGCATTAATTTTGTTTTTGGTTATACTGGCGTGATTCTGTGCTAATTCACAATCATCCGCCCTATATAACTATTGCCTTCGTGATCCCAGCCTTTCATCACATACACTCCCGGTAAAAATTCGCTGCGTAATACCGGAACTTCTATCTGGTTAAGGCCCGTCCAGTACCTTACCCGCATACCTGCGGCGTTGAGTATCTCCAGTTCTTTCAGCGGAATGGGCAATAATCCTTCCTCCAGGCTCTGTGTCATAATCACCGATCGGTCGGTCACCGGATTGGGAAAGGCCGTCAACTCAAGCAAGTAATCGTCCTCGTAAGAGTTGCGGTTATTGATCGTATTAAAAACCTGATTGGTGTAGATCAATTCGTTGTAGTCAAACTGAATGGCCGCGCTATTCCGGATGACGGCGCCGTGGGGTAGGTCGGTTTTTGGACTGATTTTGAATAAAACAAAACCATGACTTTCCGGTTCGTTGGCTCCGCTGTCGGGGAGATTGATATTGTTGAATGTCCATTTCAGAATACCGGATTCACCCATGACTACAAATCCGTCGTGGCTCATCGAGCCGGGAATAAAGCTGGAAAGCTCCAGATCGGGCGATAAAGTATCATAGATCACAACTCTGCCGGCCAGGTAGTTACCGACGTTTTGAAAACGGATTTTATAGCTTAGGGTATCTTTGGAGAGAATATAATGTTTGTCTCCGTAACCTTTGGGCCATACCTGTTTGTCGTTCGGGTCATAGGAACCTACGACTTCGTCGGTGGAGCTTGCCGTATTGTCGAGGGAATCACAGTCTGCGACACTCGCAAAAAGGGAGGCCGTAGTGGTAATAAAACTGCCAAAAACGGTTTCGGGTTTTACGGAGTCAGTGAGCAGGATTGTCTGGGTGGAAAGCGGAGGAATATTGGCAAATACCCAGCGGTAAGTGGCAAATTGGTTCCCGGGAATAGAATCGGTCCAGTCGAGGCTCGTGCGTCGAGCGTCGAGGAAGTTGTTCATTTCTACTTCCAACACGGCATTGGTAGCAGCTACGGAACCTTTGTTTTTCAGGGTGATGACAAAGTCATTTTCAAATCCTCTGCGAAGAGCCGAAGTACCAATGGTAACGGCGAGGTCGGGGTAGTTGCAAAGGCCGGCGTTGGCAAAGTCGTAGTCGGTATAGACATTACTTCCCGAGCCGTCATTACAAGGTTCTCCGTCAATGACCACGGAGCAGTTGATGGAAGAAAAAGTACCGAGGCTGGCATACATTTTTTCGATGCCGGTCTGGTCACAAATGTCCACATATCCCGTGAGTAAGGAGCCAGTTTCGAGTTCGGTGTTGTTGGAAACTTCAATGCTCACTCCAGGGCGGTTGGGGCCTGTGAGGGTGGATTTCAGGATAAGATTGACGGTTTTGATTTTGGAGTTTTTGGTAAAAGTATTGGTTCCGGATTCGGTGAATTCGGTTTTTCCGCCTGACTGGAGGTATCCTTTGTGGATAAAATCACCTTTCTGGATAAAGTCTCCGGTAATCGTTGTTTTACAGCTATTGGTAAAGGTTCCGTTTTCGGTGTTATCCATTTTCCCGGAAATCGCTAGCGTGCCATAGTTGTCAAAAATGCCTTTATTGTCCACATTTGAACTGACATTCAGGGTTCCGGTATTGAGGACTTTTCCATTATTATCCATATCAAACCCGGAGATGTTCATCGTTCCGTGGTTTTCAAAAATGCCTTTGATGCTTACACTGCCTACCGCCATGTTGTTGCTGTAATTGATAAATACAGTTTGGGAGGCTTCGATTTGTAACTGGCTCATGGTCAGTTTTCCGGTGCTACTGACGATAATCTGTGCGCCGCCATTGTTATTTACCTTGAGTTGGTTGGGTGTGGCGTTTCCGCAAATCACAATTACGCCGTTGCCGTTAATGGTGATTTTTCGGGTAAAATTGACACCCGCTGCGATACACACTCTTTGCCCGCTATTGACGGTAATGTCGGAATTGTTATTGGTGATGGTTCGGGTACAACCGGCACTGCAATCGGTGATTTGGGAGGCACTGGTATAGGTGTAAACCGGTGTGCCACCACCGGGCAAAATCTCCACCTCGTAAGTCGAAGGTACTGCGGGACAAATCTGTGCCCAGGCACTATTGGGGGCTTGTTCGATGGTGTAAACGCCGTTGTGGAGGTTGAGGGAATAGTTTCCCCCGGTATCAGTTACGGCGTAAAAATCTCCCGGCATAACGTGAATCAACTGATTCGGAATACCGGCTTCTCCGGGCGACACGGTGCAGGAACTATCGGCATCAAAAAATACTTTTCCGGTGATAAGGGTTCCGCTGGTTTCTTCAATCACATAAAGCTGGTCGGCTGCTACGTCCGTTTCAAACTGATGAAAACCGGAAGGCCATTCTACCTGTATGGAGTCAACAGTATTGGCATCGCCGAGGCCAAAGTGTGCAACAAGGCTGTTCTGGCTGGCAGCACCCCCACCGGACTGCCCGGAAATTTCGCGCATAAGCCAGGTCTCTTCGCCTTTGAGGTTGATTTTTATCCGCACTTTTGCGCCAATGGCGGAGCGATTGGAGGTGGTACCGACGAGTTTTACCTCAAACCAATGGTTTGACGTGCTGTTGTTGGTAAAAAGATAATTGGGTGCATTGAGGTGGTTGGCGACGATTACGTCAAGGTCTCCGTCGTTGTCAATATCTGCGGTGGCTGTACCGAGGGATACATCCGGCAATGTGATAAGGGGTTCGGTGGTATTGCGGGAAAAAGATCCGTCGCCGTTGTTGAGGTATAAAAAGCGGTGGGGATCTTCGGCATTAGTGAGGTAAAGGTCGAGATAACCGTCGTTGTTGACATCTCCCCAAAAACTTCCTTGCGATTCGGCGCGGTCATTGGCAATGGCTCCATCGGTGATCCGGGTGAAGGTTCCGTCGCCGTTGTTATTGTAAAAAAAGTTGGCTTGGTTGTTTATATTGGTTACGTACAAATCCATATCCCCGTCATTGTCGTAGTCGCCCCAAGAACTTCCGACCGAACTTCCTCCGTCGTTTACGATGTCTCCTTCCGTGATGGTGGTAAAACTAAAGTTGCCTTCATTGCGGTAGAGGGAATTGTCTTCGTTATTGCCGTTGGGGACAAAAAGGTCCATGTCGCCGTCGTTGTCATAATCACACCAGGTGGCACCGAGGCTGTAAGAAGGTTCGGGGAAAATTTTGGATTCGTCGAGTTTCGTAAAAGTTCCTTCTCCGCTGGTTTTAAACGATCCTTCCCCATTGTTTTTGTAGAGAAGGTTGCGCCGGTTGGAAATATAGTCAGCGACAAAAAGATCGAGGTATCCATCATTGTCGGCATCCACCCAGGAGGCCGAATAACAATGCCCGGTATAAGATACTTCCTCTCCTTTGGTTTCTTTAGTGAAGGTTGCGTTGCCGTTATTGGTGTAGAGTTTGTTTTTGGAGCCTACATTCGCCACAAATATATCGAGGTCGCCGTCGTTGTCATAATCCCCCCAAGTTCCACCTACGGACGAACCTAGATCGGTGACGATGTCGCCCGTAGTGATTTTGGTGAAGGATTTGTCTCCGTTGTTTTTGTACAGGAGATTGGGTTGCCCGGAGTTAAATCCCCCCATAAAAACATCCTGAAATCCGTCGTTGTTATAATCTCCAAAAGAGATACTGAGATTATCGGCAGAATCGCTTACAATGTCGCTGCCATTCTGTACACGGTAGAAAAGAGGATTTACATGGTTTTGGGTTTCATTTTTAACTCCTACGGAAGTTGCCGCCTGCTGAAAATTTCCATTTACTTCACCTGATACAATGGTTTCGACCGACACGACGGTATTGTTGGGGATGAGGTCTCCGTTGGCAAAATTTCCATCGAGGATAATTTCGGTTTCCGTGGTGTAAGTATTTTTAGGATCGAGATCCTGAATATTTTCAAAAGTGATTTTCGTTTCACCTGTAGTCGGGTTTTTATCAATTGAACCTTCGGTGGAGGTTTCATCGGTGTGGTTAACAAGGTTGGATTCCGTAACGGTAGCTCCATCGCCAATAACAATTTCAATTTCGGTATTTTTCAGGGAATCACTACCGGGGAGAATGATGGTATTTACAATGGAAATGGAATCACCGGGCACGGACGATTCTTTATCCGGAAGTCCAATCACCCCAAAATCCTGCGTCTGTGAGGTACCAAAATAAGCCATCCAGTTGTCATTAAAATTGGTGTTAAAAACACTGATGGCGCGGTCTGCGGTAATGAGGATATAGGGCCTGTCGGGGCCTGCGCTGGCAGTGCCCGTACCGTTATAAATGCTTTTCCATTCACTGAGGGTAAAAAAACAGTCCACGTAGTCACCGGGAGTAATGGTATAGGAACGATTAATGACCTGGCCTTTCGTTTTGGCGTCAACTACGGTTATATGTGCCGTATCGCGTGAAAAAATATAGGCATGGGTAGCCTGGGTATTGTATTTTGTTCCGGTTTTGGGGTTTCTTACATTGTGTTCATTACCGGGAGGTGCAAGATAGATAAGAAAAGCATCCCCGGCAGTCGTTCCGTCGCGAGAAGAAACCATAGAGGCAATGTCTGAAGTACCGGGTGAACCGGTTTCTAGCCAGTTGGCTTCGAATACGGAAACTTTTTTTCCCGGTGAACATTTGACGCGAAATACTTTGGATATATTCCCGGTATAGGATACCCAATCGGCGGGCGAAAGTTCGTTTAGTGTCCAAGAAGTAATGTTTTTCCATGTACCATTGTCAAAATAGTCAAGGGTGACAGCGTTGTTGTCGTGCCAGGAGACGATCCTTATTTCCTGCTCCTTGTCTGCCTGGTAAGGCACACTGAAGTAAAAAAGTTCTCCTGAAGAAGTCCCATTTCCCGAGGGCACATATCCTCCCCCGTCGCGGGCGTTGACATGGAGGGCGCCGTACTGAAGAGTGACGGGTTTGTTGGATTCGACGATATAGGTTCCGCCGGACTTCATGATGTCGCGGCCTTCAGTATGGTAGTTGATAATGTCCTGGCCGATGTGGATCGTGCGCTGCGCCACGATTTTGTTTTGCCGGGCATCCACTTGAGTATAACCGGTAGTTGTCGTGTAAACTGTCGAAATCTCCCGAATGGTGATTTCCGTGGAGTCTTGATAAGCAAAGACATTGAGGTCGCGGGGAGAGTAGGAGGTAGGCGGCGAAAAGACGATGAATTTATTTCCCAGCGAAGTTTTGTTCGTAGCGGGAACCCAGTCGTGTTGCCAGTCGGAGTTGGTGGATTGAGAGGCAAAAACCAAATTATTGGAGTGGACAATAAAAAAGTCCCCGTCCTGTTTCGCGCCACTTTGTCCGGGTTGATTGGCGTCGTCGTTTACGCTATTATCCCGGATATACAGGACGTAGGACTGCCCACTCATGAGCATCCCGGTTACGGAGTCGTCGGTATCTCCGTCCTTTCCATCGTCAGTAATGGTAAAAGTAGTGCTGTCATAAAGTGCGGTAATAATGAGAGATACATCCCGCCGAACGGCGTCATTGTTGGGCGGAACAAATATCTCAAAGTATGTAGAGGCTTCCCCTACGGAAAAGGCATGAATTTTCAAGAGCAGCAAGAAAATAACAACAAATCCTTTTTTCATTATTCAGCACATTGAGCGATAGAAATAGAAACAACTTTACCGCAATCAGGGCATAGCTGATGCGGTAAGTGTGACGACACCGGTATAAGTACCGGGAATGATATTTTGATCCAACAAAGTAGGTAACCCGCTAATGGCGCGGACGGCGGGCGTACCGAGTTCAAACTGAAGGCGGAAGGCGTTGGCAGATGAAGGGCCTGCATTGCCGCTGCCGGAGGCGGTGACGACTTCGGTGGTAGGGCCAAGAACCGCCACAGCAGAGGGGCTGTTGACATCTCCGAGCAGGAGGTGATTTACGCCGACGGCATAAGTGCCATTGTCGAGGATTCGAAATCCGAAATTACCGGCGTCGAGCGTATTACCGGCGGCGTCGGTAAAATTGGTAGAGGCGAGATCCACTTTAAAACTTACACTCGAATTGACCGAAAAATCAGAAATATAGTTGTAAGGGCTGGAAACGCCCCCGGTATATTCGCCGAGGGTCGCGACCACAAAGCTGATATTCGCTCCGGAGGTAACCGTCAGGTCAATAGAAGAGGAAAAAGCCGCAGATACATTAATGTCATCTGTCTGAGAAAGAGCAAAGGCCGGAAGCAGCACCCAAAATCCCAGTGCCAGAAAAAAAACGCGGATGGATTTCATTTTCCTAAAAAATGAGACCAGGTACCCGAAGGCACCTGGTCATTATATGAAGTTTTATTAAGGCATTGCGGTTGCAGTAAGTGTAACCACGGCGGTATAAGTACCCGGGGTGATGTTTTGCTCCAGCATGGTCGGCAATCCGCTGACAGCACGAGCAGCAGCAGTACCCAGTTCGAATTTCAGCACATAAGCATTTGCAGCGGCGTTACCTGCGTTACCGGAACCGGTAGCGGTCACGATTTCGTTGTTGGTACCGAGTACAGCCATGGCTGAAGGAGTGTTGACGTCTCCGAGCAAAAGATGGTTGGTACCGGCTACATTGGTTCCGTTGTCAGCAATGGTATAACCAAAGTTTGCTGCATCGAGCACATTTCCGGCGGCATCGGTGAAGTTGGTCGAGGTGAGATCCACTTTAAAGCTCACACTGGAGTTTACTTCAAATTCGGAATTGTATGCCGTAGGATCGGCGAGGCCATTGGTATAGTTGTCGAGAGTAGCCACGACAAAACTAATATTGGCGCCACTGGTTACGGTAAGATCAATTGAAGAGGAGAAAGCCGCGGAGATGTTGATGTCGTCCGACTGCGCCTTAATAAGATTTGCAAAAGCCAGGGTAATACACAGAAGCAGAGAAACTTTCAAAACCTTCATAAATAGAAAAAATTAGATGAATAATTTGTTAATACTTGTTTACGATATGCAAATTATAGTATTTGTATAATTTGGTAATATGAAGTTTATGTTACTTATAACAGGATAGGAAAATTTATTTTGCCGGATGTTTGTATGTAAAAATATTGTCTTTTGAAGCATGGAATAAGGTTTTTTATCTCATAGCTTAATATTTTAATTAGTTAACTCCTTTCTGGAGATGTTGGAAAAGAGATTACCTGTCAGTTTTTTTCAAGGAGAAAAATTCTTTGTTCATGATTTTTCTTCATAAACCCCACCTCTCTTACTGGCCTATTGTGCAGTATATTCAAAATGCAGAAATTACAACCCGAAAAATAAAATATCACTAAAAACATTGTGATTTCGTAATTTCTAATCGTTTAACAAAAGCTATGAAAAATTTGAAATTCGTTTTCTCTCTCCTCTTGTTTGTCTGTTTCGCCGCTACTTTAAGCCTCGGTCAGGGACTGGAATTGTCGCCCGTCCGGATTGATTTTTCACTGGAGCCGGGCAATTCGCAGGCCCAGACGATTACCGTGCGTAACACTACTAATAAAAAGGCTTCTTACACACTGACCGCCGCTGACTGGTATCTTGACGAGTACGGAAATGTTATCAGACAAGAAAAAGGTTCCAACAAAAGATCTTGTGCAGATTGGATTTCTTTTACCCCGGCTTTGGTAGAACTCGAAGCCAATGAGGCAAAAGAAGTGACCGTATCCTTAAATGTACCCGGTCGGGAAGCTGCTACCAAGTGGGCACTTGTGTACGTGACCTTGAAAAAAGAGCAAACCGCTCCTAAAGCCGACAAAGATCTCGCCATGGGTATCGAAGTAAACCAGGCCATCGGACTCTTTATCACTCAGTCGCCCCGTTCTAATCAGAATGCAAAAGCCAAACTGGGTGAATTTAAAGATGTTACACCTGCCGGTAGCAAGGAGAAAAAGTTTATCGTCAGAACCCAGAATGTCGGCGACAAAATCCTCGATTGTAATATGTATCTCGTGATCTCTGATCTTCAGAATGCAAAAGAGGAAAAATTGGATCCGGTAACTTTTAAAGTTCTTCCCGAAGGAACCGCGCTTACCGAACTTTCTCTTCCTAAAAAGCTGGATAAAGGTTCTTATCTAATCGCCGCTGTGCTTGATTACGGCCCCAACTATCCGCTCGAAGGTGTACAAATGCAATTGGATGTGAAATAAGCCTTTGCGGTTTCACCTCCTGAATCCTCAGGCTGAAATTATATCCGACCAGCTCATTTTATAAGTTGCCGGATGTAATTTCAGCCTTTTTATTGAGTTTGATTCCGCCGCTCAATCCCTTAAGTTGCATATAGAATTTATCCGATATGATGGTTTACCCCCGATATTTCGTTGTATTACCTTTCCTTCTCTGTGTCTTATTTAGCCGGGTATTCGCCCAACAATCTGCGGTTCAGACTTCTTCTTCCGTTTACCACGGAGTGGAAACTGCCCAGGCACGGGAGATTATCCGCACCTGGTACAACGAAGCTTCCGACGATCTGAAAGAAGAATATCAGGTAAAACAGACGGAAAGCGGCAAAGTAAGGCACGGCTGGTACCGGATATTTTATGACAATGGCCGACTCTGGCAGGAAGGGCAGTACGAAAACGGAGAACTAGAAGGCCTCTGGAAAATCTATTACCAGAATGGAATCCTGCGTCAGAAAATCTCTTTTGTCAATGGCCGCAAAGTCGGCCTGTTTGAAACTTATTACCATACCAATTCCCAGATTAAAGAAATCGGTACTTTTCTTTTCGACAAAGTACACGGCGAAGTGAAAATCTATTACGAAAATGGCAAACTTCAGGAACTCGCCTATTATGAACAGGGAGCACTCAACGGCGAAGTTTTGGATTATTATGAAGATGGCCGGCTCATGCAAAAGGTCTATTATAAAGAGGGCAAAATCGAAGGCCCTTGGGAAAAATATTACGCTAACGGTTTTATAAAAGAACGTTCTTACAAAATTGGCGATCAATATGAAGGCCTGTTTATCGGTTATTACAAAGACCACGACGACGGTACCAAACACAAAGAGTGTTATTACAAAAATGGGGTACTCAACGGAACCTATAAAGGATTTCACCCCAATGGCGAACTTGAAATGGTATGTCATTATATAGAAGGAAAAATAGAAGGCAAATACCAGGGTTTTTATCTCGACGGAGCCTTATACGAAGAAGGGTTTTATGAAAATGGTGAAAAGGTGGGGATATGGACGGCCTTTCACCCCAACGGAGAAAAATACCTCGCAGGCGAATACAAAAATCGCCTCTTCGAAGGTGAATGGAAAGCCTGGCATGAAAACGGCCAACTCAAACAAATTGGCTCCTTCCACAACGGAAATTCCGAGGGATATTGGGTGTTTTATTATGACAATGGCAAAATGAAAAAAGAGGGTAATTATGCCCTCGACCGCGCAGAAGGCCTGTGGAAACAATACTACCCGGAAGGGGGCCTGCAAATCGAAGCCGAATACCTGCACGGTGTACTTCATGGTGTAAAAAAAATCTATCTCCCCGATGGCAGCCTTCAGTCGGAAGAGCGTTATGAAAATGGGGCTTTGATCCCCTAACCGCCAAAGTTCACCGAACGGCCTTTTTCCTTGAAGTGGAAATTTACCTGAAAACGCATTTCATCCTCTTTTACATCCAGTTCCTGATCGGCATTCACCAGGTCAAACTTGGTTCCCAACACATTTTTCATGCTTACCGTGTAGTGTTCAGAATACGGGACAGTGATTACATAGTTGCCTCTTTCGTCAGTAAGGGAATGGTAAATATCTCCGTTTTTGTCGGTTACGGTTACTCGGATATTGGCAGGGGTGACTCCAAATACTCGGGAATACTTGTCTCTCGTGATTTCTACTTTTCCCTCAATGGTCACGCTTTTGGAATAGGGCACAAATAAGGTGATGTGTTTATTCATCGTCACCTCCAGATCCGTTCCTGACATATTGGTATATTGCATCGGGGCAAATAACTCGGTGAGGGTGAGCATGTAGTGCCCTTCCGGAACCCTGTAAAACGATACTGTACCGGTTTGATCCGACATAATCCCGGGAGGAATATATTTGACGACTTTTATGCCTTCTTCGGTCTCAATAGGCTCTTCGGCTCTTTCTATTCCTACCATTACATTGCCGACTCCCGGCTCATCTTCCTTCTCCAGCAGTTTGTTTCCATTAAGATCTTTAAAGAAAACCACCATTAAGGTGTAATATTTTAGCCGGGGTTGTGGCATGTCAAATACTTTCTGCGCGCCAAAACTAAATGCTGCCAGCTCGGACAGGGTAGTGGGGGTACCGTCTTTCCGTTTAAAAAACCGGCTCGGGTCGAGGTTTACCCCCATCTTAAAATTCCAGCCATCTTCTCTTTCATACCGAAGATTTGCGGCCAGATTTGACTGGAGGATATTTTCGTCCACATTGTACGACGCGCTGCCGGAAGCATCCAGCAGCAGGGTTTTGGGCATGAGTTCCCATTCGTAACTGGTTCCCAGTCCAATGGTTTTGGCGTAAATGTTTTTCTTTTCCCCCTCATAAGCCGCCTGAGCCGAAGACATACGCGGGGCATATTGGTAATCTGCGGAAACCGATCCGTTTTTGAGATTGGCCCGGAAACCGGCTTTCGCGTTGATAAAACTCGTCTGATTCATGTCTTCCCGGTCATTCGCCTGGGTAATCTGGGTCATTCCTATCTGAATGCTGGGACTGAAAGAAACGTCGGAGTTGTTTTTGCTTTTAATCATAGTTCCTGCCGCAAAGCGGGTATTCCTCGTACCGAAATTAATGGTAGTATCCAGCGAATAAATATCCCGATTAATATTCATATTGTCCATTCCGGCAGCAAGGGACACCGGGAGTTTACCCCCCACAAGAAAGTTATACCCCATATTGATTTTTTGGGTGGTTTGTTTGCTGTTGACCAATATTTCTCCGTCTTCGGACTCGTCGCGGGCGGCACTGCTGACACCGGAATAGGTGAGTTTAAAACTGCTGTTGTTGGCAAATTTATAGGCCGCTTCGCCGTCAAGCTGAAAAACGCCGGCACCGTTTCCCTGGTACTCGCGGCTGGCATAGGTGTTTTTAAGTCCGATTTTCCATTCTCCGAGGCTGGCATTATAATTCAATTGATAGCCGATCCCCTGTTTTTCAATAGGTTTAATCCCTCTTCCGTAAGTGCTGAGTTTGGTGGCGGTGGCGACAAAACTGAGGTACTGGCTTTTCCCAGACCTGCCGGTGTTGAGGTTAAACCCTGCCGAAGGGGCATAAAGTTTGGTATGATCGGCTTTGTCCTGTTTGTAAGTAAGGGCGCCTAAAACCTGAAGATTATCGTTTATTTTTCGTTTGAGCGATAATGCCGCGCCCCAGTTGGGGTTGCGCACACTACTGACAAGGGTTCCGCTTATTTTGGTATCACCGAGGGTACGTCCGATGGAAACCCCTCTCCCGGCAGCACTTACGCCTATTCCTCCGCTTACATCTCCGAGGCGGTAATAATCTTCTTTTACGCGGTATTCACCCATAAAACGAGCGTTTTTCCACAGCATATTCCCGGCAGAAGTGGG
Organism: Bacteroidia bacterium; assembly: GCA_033764335.1. Taxonomy (GTDB): domain Bacteria; phylum Bacteroidota; class Bacteroidia; order J057; family J057; genus JAGQVA01. Next base: position 193,377 of record JANRJC010000051.1, read on the forward strand.
ATTGGGCGCAAAAAAAGAGTTCTGAAAGTCGGCCATATAGCTGATTTCCCGCTCACCTTTAAGCAGGATATTTCCCGATAAATTGATATTGGTCGAAGTTTCTTCGCTTCCGAGGTCGGATTGATTGAAGGTGACGATCAGGGGGGATTCGGCTTCATTGAGTTTCAGCCGGTAAGAGTCCCGAATGCTTTCAAAAATGACCATTAGCTCTTCGGCGGTTTCGCTGTTGTTGCTTTTTGCGATCAGCCGGAGGCGGTTGCGGTCGCCGGGCGATTCTTCTTCTCCGTAAGGTTTACAACGGATTTTCGCCTCGACAACCGTATCCGTTGAAGGGCGAAGCGGAAAAGATTGGATATACCCATTATTGATTGCGCCTTCCATCTCCAGGAGATCGCCCAGTTGATAGTCAAGCGAAATCATCTCTTTGGTATTGCCCTGGTTGTAAAGGGTGAAAAATACCGAAGTATAACTCTCATCCCCGCTTGATGAATAGGTTTTGCTCAGGGGGGTCGTAATTCTCCATTTGCTGATCTTCTGGTAAGTAACTTGGGTAGTGACGGGTTTTCCGAGGATGCTGCCATCGGGTCTTTCGAGTCTCGCGATGATAGGATATACGATGCCGCCTTCGGCGTCGGCGGGAAAGGAGACCCGGATCGGGATAAATCGCGATTCTCCAATTTTTAATACAATTTTCCCCTGATCAGCATCCTGCAAAATGGTTTTACATCGGTCGGGAATGTCGTATTTTATCTCAAACTCCAGCGGTACTTCTCCGTGATTTTTTAGTTTGAATACGTTAAAAAACATAACCCCCGGCGGAAGTTCTTCGCCATTTTTGACAAAACCGGCCTCTATTCCGTCCACAATTCCCTGTTCTTCCTCCGGCGTTGACTGGGTTTTGGCAGGAGAAACGATGTCTCCATCAGGAATGGCCTGTGAATAAACCCGCAGGACAGCCAGGGCCGTTAAACTCATCGTCAGGATAATATTCCGGAGAAATCCTTTCATCATCCTTCGTTTAATGTTCAGGCATTACCACTCTCTCCCAATAAAAACAGAGAACGAAAACAATGAAAGGCAACAAGGACCAGGGCTGGTTTTTGCTTCGGGCATTCAAAATTTTATTCCTCTATATATTTATAAAAATACATTTTCGGAGAAATAAAAAAAGCCAATAATACATTTGCTAAAACATAGAAAAATCGCACCGAGTCTCGCAGCAATTTTCAATTACTTTCGCTCCATGACAGTAATCGCCAGCCGGATTTTGGAGTAAGGTATCTCTCCATTGAGGTGATCAAAAATGGGTTTCATCACTTGGGTGCTGCCGATGATTTTTGCGGCTTTTTTGACCTGATCAATTTCTTCGATGCTGATATACTGGTAGATGTCAATGTCCTCACCTTCCGAATACAGATACCCCAGGTGGGATAAAATCGTGCTGGGGTTTAGGTTTCGTTTGGTGGCAATTTCCTCCACATTCATGCCCTGACGATAATATTCAAACGTCACATTGTAGGTGCTGTCTTTGGTTTTTGGTTCGACAAATTTCGCCTCTTCGGGCTTAGATAGGGCCTGTCGTTGCATAAAAGACAAAATCTGATTGATAAAAGCCTGGCCATAACGTTCAAACTTCACTTCTCCCACACCGGAAATCCGGTGCATGGCCGCTTCGGTAGTAGGAAAATGGGTGGCCATTTCCCGAAGTGTGAGGTCACTGAAAACCACATAAGGCGGAACGGATGTCGCCACTGCCAACTCCCGGCGCAACGTGCGCAATTCCTGAAACAATGCCTCCTCGAATTGTTCTTTTTTGCTTTGAACTTTTTCGGGTTTGGGTTCTTTCTTTTGTAAGGTGCTGGCAAACTGCGCCAGGTTTACTTTTCGCCCATTAAATAAAACATCCTGACTTGCAGGGGTAAGTTTGAGAACATGACCTTGGTCATAGGCGATTTCGATAAGACCCAATTGAAGGATTTGTAGCAGGCATTGCTGCCATTCCATCACACTCATATCACTGCCCGCACCGTAAGTTTTGATTTCATGGTATCCTTTTTCAATGATTTCTTTGCGCTGTGAACCTCTCAATATATCAATCAACAGATTCATTCCCACAGACTCTTTCAGGCGGGTGATGGCCGAAAGAGCTTTTTGCACCAAAATCGTACCGTCAAACCACTGGGGCGGATCGGTGCAGATGTCGCAGTTGCCACAATTCTGGGTGATATGTTCGCCGAAATAGTTGAGCAGAATACGGCGGCGGCAGATTTGGGCATTGGCAAACTCTTCCATTCGCTCCAGTTTTGCCAGTTTTAATTCCTGCTGACCGCCTTCTTCGATAAATTTCCGCTGCTGAATCACGTCCGCAAAGCTATAAAACAACAGGGTGTCGCTGTTTAATCCGTCTCTGCCTGCACGACCGATTTCCTGGTAATAGCTTTCGATATTTTTGGGCAAATTGTAATGAATCACCCAGCGCACATTGGACTTGTCAATGCCCATTCCGAAAGCAACCGTGGCGCAGATAATCGGAACTACGTCATTGATAAAATTTTCTTGCGTACGTGCCCTCGCTTTTGCGGTCATTCCGGCGTGGTAAAAAGCGGCAGGTATGCCGTAAATTTGGAGTTTTTCAGCGAGTTCTTCGGTTGATTTTTTGCTCAGACAATAGACAATGCCCGATTGGCCCGGTCTTTCACGGATAAAATCAACGATGGTTTTGAGGCGATTCTGGCCGGGTTTTACCGTAAGAGAAAGATTGGGACGGTCAAAAGAAGCGACAAAAAGCCGGGGTTGGTTGAGCCGGAGTTGGTCTATAATGTCTTTACGGGTAAGTTTGTCTGCCGTAGCGGTAAGTGCGATGACGGGGATTTCGGGAAACTGCTGGCGGATAAAACGGAGTTGGTTGTACTCGGGACGAAAATCATGCCCCCACGCAGAAATACAATGTGCCTCATCAATGGCGATAAGGTTGATCTTCACACTCCGGAGGATATTGGAAAAATCTTCCGAAACCATTTTTTCCGGCGAAACATAGAGAAGTTTTACCTCGGCAAGTAATACCTGCTGAGTTACCTCGGATTGTTCGCTATAAGTCTGGCTGCTGTTGAGGTACGAAGCGGCGACCCCATTCGCCCGAAGGCCCTCGACCTGGTCTTTCATCAGGGAAATCAGCGGAGAAACCACCACACACATCCCGGGCTGAATAATGGCCGGTATTTGATAGCAGATAGACTTCCCGCCGCCGGTAGGCATCAGAATGACCGAATCCACACCCTGAAGGATCGTTTCAATAATTTCCTCCTGCATAGGACGGAAGGAATCGTAACCAAAATACTGCTTGAGGGCCTGCCGGGCCGATTCGATATTCATGTTTTTTGTTTTCCGGCCTAAAGATAAAAAAAAAAGCAGAGGTCTAAACCCCTGCCTTCTACGTAACTACATCTAACCTAAAAACTAACTAACTACTATTACCCGAATTTTTCTAAGTGGTTGGCAATGACCATTGTTTCTGATCATTGTTGTGATAAAAACAAATCCCGTGCCTAAACTTGTGTCAGTACAAAAAATTTCGTGTAAGGAAATATCCCGGTTTGGAGGGAAAGGGAAAAAACACGAAAAAAATAACCCCAAATTTATTCGAACAGGTATTCGTGCATTCGTGGCTTTCCCAATTGCGCAAAAAATCCATGTAAGATTTTTACCGGAATTCATAGCTGTTTCTTACGAATCCCGGAACTTTCCCCCGTACCGTTTTTTTCTTTTCGGTGAGGTTTCCCCGCTGGTCGTATTTATAGGCATATTCGGTTTCCCCGGCTTCTTCCCGAATCAGCAATCCCTGCGGATCGTAATAGTAGCGAATAAAAGATTCTAACTGTCCGGAGGGATTGTAATACAACAATTTTGCAAGCTGACCTTGTGAATTGTATTCGTAAGTTTCTTTTTCCCGTGTAGTCGTCTCACCCTCAAAAGTATGCTTCCGGGTAAAATAAAATATTGTTTTTTTTCCCGCCTCGTTGTATTGCCAGTTATAAATGCGAGTGAGAAATTCCTGCGATTGTATTTCTTCGGCCAAAAGCCCCTGATCGTTGTAGTGCCAGGTATGGGTGGCGATGATTTTTCCGGAAGGATCCACATCTTTTTCCTCAATTAGTCTGCCCGCTGTATCGTATTGATACGTTTTATAAACAGGCGTATTGCTGTTGTACATGGCGACCATTTTATTGTCTTCATACCGGTAAGTCCAGGTAACATTGAGCGTATCTTTTTCTTTGTGGCGGATCAATTCCTGAAAAATTTTATTTCCCCGCTCGTCGTAACGAATCTGAGTGCTGGTTTCGGGAAAATCGCCTTTGCCAAAATCCATTCTTCGCACAAGTTTGCCCTGCGGATCGTACTCAAAACGTTCGGTCTTAATTTTTTCGGTACCGCCTTCACTATTTACCTGAAAAGTTGTGGTGGTGAGGCTTTTGATCTTTGCGGTTTTAATTTTTTCGGGTGGAAGTTCTTCCTCCTGAGCAAAAAGATTGCTCCAGAGAAAAAATGCGATCATGCCCGATATCCGCAGTATTAACATAAGATTTCCGGTTTATTTGCCTGAAATTTAAAGATAAAACTTATCTTTCAAAGCCTTTCATCAATCAGGAAAGAGCCGTCATTTTACAAATATCGGAATGCCCTACAAAGTAAAAAGTTTTTTATGGATCGTACTCGCCTATTCCCTGGCCGCGCTGGTAGCCTGGGGCACAGGCGAATATTTTAAGGAATTGCATCCCTTGTGGGTGATTGCCCTTGCGGATGTGGCTGCGACACTGGTGATTTTTATATTTAGCATCTTTTTTCGCAATGCTTCTTTTTACGATGCTTACTGGAGTGTGGCACCCATTGCCATTGCGGGGTATTATTTGCTGGATGCCTCAGCGGATCCCCGGTACTTTCGTGCGGTGCTGGCATTCCTGCTGGTACTGGCCTGGGGACTGCGCCTGACGTGGAACTGGGCACGCGGCTGGGACGGGCTGGAGCATGAAGACTGGCGTTATAAAGACCTCCGGGCCAAAACGGGCAAATGGTATCCGCTGGTAAATTTTGCGGGTATTCATTTTTTTCCGACGGTAATGGTTTACCTGGGTTGCCTTCCTCTGTATGTGTCTATGTACAAAGGCGTGGCTCCTTTTTCGACAATGGATATTATTGCCGTTTTTATAACCACTGCCGGCATTCTTATCGAAGCAACTGCCGACAGCCAGTTGAGGCGTTTTCGGCGAACAAAACCTGCGCCCGAAAAAATCCTTAAATCGGGGATATGGAGTTATTCCCGTCATCCCAATTATTTCGGGGAAATGACTTTCTGGTTGGGGATTTTTATGCTGGGGCTTGCCGCAGATTCTTCTTCATGGGTCATGGGCATCGGGGTACTGGTGATTGTGCTGATGTTTATATTTATCAGCATTCCCCTGATTGAAAAGCGGATGCTCGCCCGCCGTCCGGGTTATCCTGCCCACCGAAAGAAGGTTTCTGCCGTTATTCCGTGGAAGTTTAATTCGTAAACATTCCCATTTATTTTATACTCATGATCGGAAAATTACTATTTCTGCCGCTGGTGCTGTTCCTGCTGCAAAAGGATACCTTTTCTCCCCAGATACTTGTCTATGATGTCTATAAAGGAAATAGTCCTATCGGAGAAATGTCGGTTTCCCGCAGAGTCGAAGGCAACAACCATATCTATTCCTCCGAAAGTAATATGACCGTAAGCTTTCTCATGTCGTTTGAACTGCGGTTTACCTACGAAGCACAATTTACCGGAAATAACCTCCATGCTTCCACAACCGCCAACTACCGGGACGGGAAAAAAATCAACCAGTCGGTCGGAAAACGCACCGGGCAATTTTATGTTACGGACGTTGACGGGGAAATTAAAACAAACCCTGCTCCGAAGATAGATTACAGCATTTTGACCAGCTACTTTGTGGAGCCGGTGGGACGCAAAAAAGTTTTCTCCGAACGGTGGGGAGACTACATAGATTTTCTACCGGCGGGAAACAGGCGATACGCTATGCACCTTTCCAATGGCGACATCAATTATATGAGTTATAAGGACGGCGTTTGCAACACCATTGAAGTAAACCACTCTTTGGCGACAATAAAATTTGTATTGAGGGAAAAACGGTGAGACTACCGATATTCTTTAGGAGGATCTTTTTCCGGTAATACCATCGAACCGGGGATGCCCAGCAGCGGAAATTCCTTGCGAAGCGGGAACCAGTCGTAGTCTTCCGGCATATACATGCGACGCAGGTCGGGGTGGTTGCGAAACTGGATACCAATCATGTCAAAGGCTTCGCGCTCAAACCAGTCAGCCGCTTTCCAAAGCGTAACCACCGAATCCACCTCCGGTTCGTTTTCGTCCACGCGGCAGGCGACGCGCAGCCGTTGTTTGCCTTCCAGATTGACGATATTGTAGGCAACCTCAAACCGCTTTTCGTCGGTGTAGTTGTCCGAAGCCGTAATATCCGCCAGGTAGTTGAAGCCAAATTTCTCTTTCATCACTTTCAGGACTTCGAAAATCGTCTCTGGTTTTACCTCAATGGTCATCTCATTGGCATAACCTCTGACATCCACGATGTAATCCTGAATGGTGCTGGACTTAATGGTATCAATAAAATTGCTCATATCGTTTGATTCAAAGCGGCCCTTTCCAGTTGGCCGGGTCTTTTTGCCACTCAAATATAGTAGCCATTTCTTCGGGTCGAAGATAATCAATCTCCGCCGCTTTTTGCAATAGTTCCTGAAGATTTGTCAAAGGTAAATATCCCGTGCCGGTTTCGGCATAAGCAATATCCGCCTGAGGGAAACCATAACTGAAAACCGAGTAGGTAAACAGCACCGTTGCGCCGGTCTCCTGAAGCGCCTTTACCGCTTTCACGCTGCTGCCTCCGGTCGAAACGAGGTCTTCAATGACCACGTATTTGCCGTTTTCCTCCACCCGTCCTTCGACCAGATTTTGTAGTCCGTGCCCTTTAGGTTGAGGTCGGATATAGACAAACGGCAGATTTAATACATCGGCCACCAAAACCCCGCTGGCGATAGCGCCCGTGGCTACCCCGGCGATGCCGGTAACTTCTGGGAACGAATGGCGTATCCTTTCAATAAAGGCATCCCGAATAGCCGTGCGGATTTCCGGATAGGAAAGCGTAAGGCGATTGTCGCAGTATATCGGCGACTTCCAGCCGGAACTCCAGGTAAAAGGCTCGCGGGTATTGATCCTTACGGCTTTGATTTTAAGTAAATACTCTGCTATTTTGCTGTACTCCACGGGTATTTTTCCATTTAAGGGGCAAAACTATGAAAATTTTCGCATTAAATCTCTGCCTTGAGTTTGACGTGAAGGACCCGCGCCGAAATTTCGACTTCGAGTCCATCGCTTTTGAAGAACTTATGGGCTATCTTTTTAAAGGTACCGACTTCAACGGACAAAAGTTTTATGTGGAGGCCGACGACACGGAAGAGCTTCTCCAACACGTATTTGACCTCCAGGCCAACGATGTATGGCGGGAAGTCGAACTGACGATCTGCTTCCGCTTTCAAAGCGAACCGCAGCGCGAGCGCTTCTTGGACGCATTTATGGACCTGTTTCATCAGGTGGACGCCGCCGGTGGTTTGGTCGAAAATGAAAAAGGGGAATATCTGAGCATATTTAACCGCGAAAAATGGTCGCTTCCCAAAGGGGGGGTCGAGTGGCGCGAATCCATTGAAACCGCCGCCATCCGAGAGGTCAAAGAAGAAACGGGCCTCGATAACCTTCAACCCGGAGAAAAAATCGGCGAGACCTGGCATACCTTCAAAAGAGGAAAAAAATGGGTATTTAAAACGACCCACTGGTTTAAAATGACCGCTTCGGCGGAGGCCAAAATTTCGCCTCAACTTGAAGAAGGCATTGAAGCGGTAGCCTGGATGTCCAAAAAAGAATGGATCGAACTCAAATCGGAAGACACCTATCCGCTGATCCGCCACCTGTTTGAAAAGGTGTTTACTCAAAGCCTGATTGCCTGAAATTCTGATTATATCAAACCTAAAACTGCCGATGAAGATATTCCCGCGACTCTGTATAGTGGTAATGCTAATCGGTGTGAAGGTGCTCCCCGCTAACGCCCAGATTGCCTTCTGGCAAAAACTTTTGGGCGGCTCCAACTACGACCGGGGCAAAAGCCTCCTGATGCAAACAGACGGAACCCTGGTCCTCGCGGGTGATGTCTATTCTACCAATGGACTCGGAGAAGGCAATCATAGTGCCTCCGGCGACTGGGTGATTTTAAAGTATGCCACTCAGGAAAAAGTTTTCTGGAAATACATCTACGGCGGAACCGGCAGAGAAGAACTCTCCGAAGTGATTGCGACCCACGACATGGGTTTTCTCTGTATCGGTACTTCGTCCTCCCCGGACGGAGATGTAGGTCAAAACTACGGCGGCAATGACATCTGGCTACTCAAACTCGACCCCCTCGGACGGATCGAATGGTCAAAAGTTTTTGGCGGCAGCGGCGACGACCAGGGCATTACGGTCATCGAGACCGAAGACGGCGGTTACCTCGTAGGCGGTGAATCCGGTTCCGCAAACGGAACCATGCTCTCCCGCCACCACGGCGGCCTCGACAGTTGGATCGTCAGACTGGATAAAAACGGGGAAGTGATGTGGGAAAAACATTTTGGCGGCAGCGGAAATGAAAAAGTTACCCGCCTGCATGAACTCGAACCCGGGCGATTTCTCGTTATAAATTCTTCCGACTCCCAAAGCCACGATGTACATCAAAACCTCGGGCTGAAAGACTGCTGGGTATTTGAAATGGACGACTACGGGCAAATGGGCTGGCAGATGAGTTATGGCGGTGAAGACAATGACGACATACACGGCAGCGTCCGCGACCATGACGGAGGAATTGTGATGGTAGGCACCACCTTTTCCATCGGCGGCCATGTCTCCGGACAGCGCGGATTGGGCGACTTCTGGGCCTTAAAAATCAGCCCACAGGGAGGCGGTTTACTTTGGAGCCAGACTTACGGCGGCCGCAGAGAAGAAGGAATCAACGATATTATTCTCGCAGCGGACAGCAATTATGTCATTTGCGGTATGACCAAATCCCGTACCGGTGAAGGCGATATTGAGTTTAACGGCGGGTATTACGACGGTTGGATCGCCAAAATTGACCGCACCGGCAAACGCCTCTGGTCGCGCACCCTCGGCTACGAAGGCGCCGAAAGCATGCAGAAAGTACTTCAACTCAAAGACGGAGGTTTTCTGACTTTGGGTTATTCGCAGTTACCCCGCAGAACCGAAGCCGTAGGCGGTTACAAAGGCAGCGCCGACTTCTGGCTGGCCAATTTTGGCGACCCGCATATTTCCTCTGTTCGCCCCTATATTACCCCGCCCCTGTTGTTTGGGGTGGTAAAAGACAAAGATACCGGCAGGTTTATCGAAGCCGACATTATCCTCACCAACAACGCCACGCTGGATTCGATCACAGGCACAAAAGCAAGTGCTGGAGACGGTTCGTTTGTCCTCCTGTTGCCTACCTACGGTCTGGTGAGCATCAATGTGGTCACACCCGGCTACCTGTTTTACGGACAAGACATATTGCTGGACACCTTAAATTCGGAAACCTCCGCTGAAAAAATCATCGAGTTGGAAGCCATTCGGATCGGCAGTTCGCTGATCCTGCGAAACATATACTTTGAGACCGGCAAGTGGGACTTGCTGCCCGCCTCCAACGCCGAGTTGGAGCGCGTGGTAAAATTCATGAAACTCAATCCCCGCGTGCATATCCTCGTCAGCGGCCACACCGACAACACCGGCAACAACGCCCAGAAAGCCGAGTTATCCCTCAACCGCGCCAATGCAGTCAAAAAATACCTGCTGAAACGAGGCATCATTGACGCCCGCATGAAAGTAAAAGGATTCGGCCAGTACCGCCCCATCGCCCCCAACACCACCCCCGAAGGCCGCCAGAAAAACCGGCGCGTGGAGTTTGAGGTGATAAATAAGTAGAACCCCCTTCCGCCCATCGGCCCCCCTTAGGAAGGCGGGTCGGCGGGACACCTAAATAATTGGATGCCGCGCTACGGATGCTCTTATCACTCCTCCAACTTATCCCACCAGTTTACTTTTAGTAGCCAGGTGGTGAGGGCAAGGATGACGGTGGTGACGATCACATACGTCCAGTCGCGGGTGATGAGTACCATGGGGAGTACTACCAGGCACATTTGCCAGACGATGCCGACCAGGACGTTTAGTGTGTCTCTCCGGAAATCTTTGTTTGGGCGGAAGGCTGGGTCTTCGGCCATTACTTTGTCCCTTATCGGCCCCCAGAAGCCCCAGGGACGGGTTTTTTTGTAAAAGTTTTTGAGGGTATCCTCGTCGTCGGGAGGGGTGAGCAGGCAACCACCGATGCTGCCGGCCAGGGCAATCGCAAACAAAAAGGGAAATTGTTCGATGGCCAGCAGGTTCCAGCCGAGTGCCTCGGTGATCGGAGGCAATATCGCCACGCCGATCATGCCGGTGAGCATGCCGAAGAAAAATCCGTAACCGTTAAACCGCCACCATATCCATTTGAGCACATTCGCAGCAACATAACTCCCGTACAAAAGCCCCACAATCCAGTCCGTTCGCGCCTGGATATTTCCCCCCAACAAACCGAATATCAATCCCACAAATACAAGGGCAAAAGTGACGGTATAACTCAGGTTTACATACGTTTTTTCCGGTGCGTCGGGGCGGATGTATTTTTTGTAAATGTCGTTGACCACATAGGCCGAACCGGCATTGATAAAAGCGGAATAAGTGGACATAAAAGCGGCAAGTAGTCCTGCAAGCAGAAGCCCTTTAAAACCGGTAGATACATATTCACTGATGGCAAAGGGCAAAACTTTTTCGAAATCGAGTTTCTGTACACTTTCCCCTGCGGCATTCGTAACGGTATGGGTAATGTCTGCCGGATCCATATAGACCAGTGCTAAAACCGTGATTCCCGCAATCATAAAATAACGGGGAACTGACAAAACCACTGGAGTAAGGCCAAACATTTTGGCGGCCTCTACGGGCGTGCGAGTGGAAAGTACCCGCTGCATGTCGTAGCTTGGCACGGGTCCTGCCATGCTCGCCCAGATGCCTTTAAAAAGCATTAGCATAAAAATAAACCCAAACGTCGAATAACCATCCTCCTCAATCCTCGCCTGAGCTAAGGGCATTTTTTCTGTCCAGTCTATACCCAAATCCCAGCCAAACCAGAGTGAGTTCCAGCCTTCGGGAACGGCAGCGGCGATTTGTTCGGGCGTGGTATGCTTGATGGCAATAATGCCCACCACGATGCAAGTGATAGTCATAATGACAAACTGCATGACCTCGGTTCCTACCACACTGTAAAATCCGCCTTTGATGGTGTAAAGTGTGGTAATGCCGATAATGAGCAGGGCGTAAGTATTTTCACTGCTAATGGTAAAGTCTCCGACCGACCAGGCGAGGTCCCAGGGCAAAAATTCGGCGGCAAATTTTCCGATTCCTTCCACAAAATAGGCCATAAAGGAGATCACAATAATCACGGCAAACACTACGACAATTATATGCGAGAGGGTACTGCCGGTTTTGTTGCCAAAGCGGAAGGTAATCCATTCGGCACCGGTGAGCACATTGGAGCGGCGCATCCAGATACCGAGGAAAATCATCATAAATATCTGGTTCCAAATCGGCCAAAGCCACGGTATCCAGGCACTTTTGAGGCCGTAGATAAACATCCACGTTACGGCGATCATTGTGCCCGACACATCAAACATGCCGGAGGCATTGGACAGCCCTAAGTAATACCACGGAATATCATTCCCGGCGAGGAAATACGTTTGAATGTTTTTTGTGGCTCTTTTGGCCAGCCAGAAACCTATATAAACGGTTCCCACAATATATGCCAACAAAATCAGCAGATCCAGAAGTTCCAGTTTCATAGCGGTTATAGTAGTTACTCCTGCATCTTAGGCATTTTTGGGGAAAATACAAATTTAATGGTTAATGGTCAATGGTTAATGGTCAATGGTTAATGGTTAATGGTTAATGGTTAATGGTTAATGGTTAATGGTTAATTATCATTAGATACCGCGTGGCCCGTCAGTCCCCCTTGTAAGGGGGACGGCAGACGGAAGGGGGTTCTAATACGAAAAGGGGTTCTAATACGAAAAGGGGTTCAAAACCCCAAAATTAATTTATACTTAACGCCCCGGATTTTGCAAATTAACCGCTGGGCTGTTGTTTCGAATCGGTATTCAATGAAATTATACAAATTATGCAAAAATTTTTCCTCCTAATCGTTTGTCTGGCAGGGATTTATTTTTCTGCGAAAAGTCAGAATCAAAGTCTGAAAACAGAAAACATCATCCTCATCACCCTCGACGGCCTTCGCTGGCAGGAGGTGTTTGGCGGGGCGGATTCGGTGCTTTTATATAACAAAACATTTACCCCCAATCCCGACGAACTCGCCCAATCTTACTGGGCTGAAACGGCGGAAGCACGGAGGGAAAAACTTATGCCTTTTTTCTGGTCGGTAATCAGCAGCCGGGGACAGTTGTACGGAAACAGAAAATTTGACAACAAGGTCAATGTCACCAACCGCATGTGGTTTTCTTATCCCGGTTACAACGAAATCCTCAGCGGTTTTGCCGACGATGAGCGTATTCACTCCAATGACAAAATCGAAAACCCCAACCAGACGGTGCTGGAATTTGTCCACAACCAGCCGGGGTTTAAAGGCAAAGTGGCCGCCTTCGGCTCATGGGATGTGTTTCCCTACATCGTCAACCAAAATCGCAGCGGTATCCCCGTGAATGCCGGTTTTCCCTCGGCTCCCACCGATCACAAACTGACCGAAAAGGAAAAAATCCTCTACGAACTTCAGGCCCAGATTCCGGAAGAATGGGGATCGGTGCGATATGATGCTTTTACCCATCATTTTGCAAAAGAATATCTTCAGAAAAACAAACCCCGCGTATTGTACATTGCCTATGGGGAAACCGACGATTTTGCCCACGACGGCGCTTATAATGAATATCTCAAAGCCGCACACCGCACCGATGTTTTTATCGCCGACATCTGGAATTTTGTGCAAAATCACCCGAAATACAAAGACAAAACAACCCTTCTTATCACCACCGACCACGGCAGAGGGACTCTCCCGGTCGAAAATTGGAAACACCACGGTATCAAAATCCCCGAAGCGGATCAAATCTGGATGGCTGTGTTGGGACCCGATTCGCCTGCGATGGGTGAGGTAAAAACCTCCGGGCAACTGTACCAAAACCAAGTAGCTAAGACGCTTGCAATTTTGCTGGGACTGGATTATAAAAATGACAAACCGGTAGGGGCCGGTATCCCTGCGGCGACAGGCAAATAAACATTTTTACAATATAAAAAAAGCCCTCCGGATACCTGTTTTAGGCTCTGGAGGGTTTTTTGTTTTTCGGGGAAGATTAATCTATTACGGTTAAATATTATGACAATACAATAAAATTTTAGTAATATTAAGGTTATTCATTTTTGGAACATTAATAATCTTATAATTTATGAATATAAGAATACCTTAATGTTTTGTGCAGCGAATCATTGTTTTAAGAGAACCTATTAATGAAGCAAAAACAATACATACATCAGGAGATAACTTTTCATCTGATGGTTGAGTACTCCCCCAATGCGCTAATTCTGGTAAATGAGGAGAGTAAGATTGTGTATGTAAACCTCTACGCGGAGAAGCTGTTTAAATATCCGAAAACCGAACTGATTGGCAGAGGTGTTGAAATTCTGATACCGGAAAGGCTTCGGGAAAAACATCCCGGGCTGGTGAAAATGTTTTTTTCGTCTCCAACTTCCCGTGCAATGGGAGTAGGCCGTGATTTGTACGCGGTAAAAAAAGACGGAACGGAATTTCCAGTGGAAATCGGTTTAAACCCGTTGGTGACCATTGAGGGCACGCTGGTATTGGCGGCGATCATTGATATTTCTGAGCGAAAAATCAAGGATGCTGCCTTAAAAAAACAACTCGAACTGGAGAGCAAAAATCAGGAGTTGGAGCAATTTGCCTATATCGCCTCCCATGACCTGAGAGAGCCTTTGCGGACCATCAACAATTATATTCAGGTCATCGAAGAAGATTGTACAGAAATATTGAACGACACTTCCCGCAACTATTTTTATTCGATTAATCAGGCGATTAGACGTATGGAGGTGCTGATTGGCGCATTGTTGGAGTATTCACGTCTGGGAAAAGATTTCCTCTTTAGCCCGGTGGATCTGAATGTATTGCTGGAAAATGTAAAAGCGGACCTGGCCTCAAGTATCCATACAAATCAGGTAAGAATTCATATCGGAACAATGCCGGTTTTAAATGTAAATGAGATAAAAATTCGCCAGTTGTTTCAGAATTTACTCTCCAATGCGATCAAGTTCCGAAAAAAAAACAGTATCCCTCAAATTTTAATCTTAGCAGAAAAACAGGACACCCGGTGGAAGTTTTCCATAAAGGATAATGGAATTGGCATCGAGGAGAAACACTTTACAAGAATCTTCCAGATTTTCCAACGGCTGAATACCAGCGAGGAGTATGAAGGAAACGGAATCGGCCTGGCGAACTGCAAAAAAATTGTGGAATTACACAACGGTGAGATATGGGTTGAATCAACACCCGGAGAGGGCAGTGTTTTTTGTTTTACAATAGCTACTCAATAAATCCCTATGGAAAAACGGCTGAATTGTGTTATGCTCATTGATGATAATCCTCATGATAATTTTTTTCATGAACGGGTTATTCGAAAAATGGATTGCACGCAACTTATCCTTGCTTTTCAGTCTGGGAAGGATGCGTTGGACTTTATCCGAATGAAAGAAGTCCACCCGGAGGCACACCCCGACCTGATTTTTCTGGACATCAATATGCCCGGGATGAATGGGTGGGATTTTTTGGATGAATATTATAACCTTGAACCCGAACTCCAGTCCCGGGTAATAATCGTGATGCTCTCTACTTCTCAGAATCCCGATGACCACAGAAAAGCAAGGGAATTGAGTCTGGTTTCTGCCTTTGAAACAAAACCTCTTACCGAAGAATCCCTCGGCAAGATATTGCAGCAGTTTTTCCCGGACTATCTATAAAAGTGGGCAAAGGAGTCGGGTGTACTTCCTGCGAAAAGCATTTCCGGTAAAATTCTTTAGTTGTTATGCCGAAATATGTTTTTATTATTGTACACAAAACCACCCGAAACTGTTTTTATGAAATTATTTCGTTTTGGCCCCCACGGTAAAGAAAAGCCCGGTGTAATACTTTCCGGCGACCACCGGATTAATGTTTCTGCCTTTGGTGAGGATTATGATGAATTTTTTTTCGGAAATAACGGCCTCCACCGTCTGAAAATCTGGCTGCAACAGCATGCGGCTTCGGCCCCGACGGTGCCCGAAGGTGTCCGACTCGGCCCTCCCGTTTGTCGTCCTTCCAAACTTATTTGCATCGGCCTTAATTATGCCGATCATGCACGGGAAAGCGGTATGGACATCCCCAAAGAACCCGTCGTATTTTTCAAAGCTACCACTGCGATCTGCGGCCCCAATGATGACCTGATGCTGCCACGAGACAGTGTCAAGACGGATTGGGAAGTCGAACTGGCGTTTGTAATCGGAAAACGCGCCTCTTATGTCGAAGAGGCGGAAGCATTTGATTACGTAGCAGGTTATGTTCTTCACAACGATTATAGCGAACGTGAATTCCAGATTGAGCGTGGTGGACAATGGGTAAAGGGCAAAAGCTGTGATACATTTGCACCCCTGGGGCCTTTTCTGGCAACTACCGATGAAATTGCCGATGTCCATAACCTCCCCCTCTGGCTGGAAGTTAATGGAGAGCGGGTGCAAAATAGCAATACTTCCAATCTTGTTTTTGGTATTCCTACTCTGGTCAGCTATCTAAGTCGTTTTATGACACTACTTCCCGGAGATGTGATTTCGACCGGAACCCCTCCCGGAGTAGGATTGGGATTTAAGCCGCCACGTTATCTTAAATCCGGTGATATTGTCCGGTTGGGTATAGATGGCCTCGGAAGTTCACAGCAGACGGTTGTGCCTTTCCGGAAATCGTAATTTTTTTTGCCGAAAACCCATCTTAAGCCAATGTCATGGATTTATATCTCGAAAACAAGGTAATGATTGTTACCGGTGGCGAACGCGGGATTGGAGAAGGTATTGTCAGAGGAATGGTCGCCGAAGGGGGAACCGTCGTAATCGCAGGTAGAGTGGAGCCGGATGGAAAAAAACTCGCACAAGATTTGACCACAAATGGCGGTAAGTGTTTTTTTATTCATTCCGAACTTACCCAACCCGGGCAGTGTGAGCGGATCATTGACCTGACTCTGGAAAAATATGGCCGCATAGATATTCTGGTCAATAATGCCGGGGTGAACGACCGCGTGAGCCTGGAAAAAGGGAATCATGAAGATTTTATGCGTTCCTTCGATGAGAATGTCTCCCACTACTACAGCATGGCTCACTTTGCCCTGAAGGCACTTAAAGTTACCCGGGGCACAATTATCAATATCAGCTCCAAAACCGGCCTCACCGGCCAGGGCGGAAATTCCGGTTATGTATCAGCGAAAGCCGCTCAATTGGGCCTTACCCGCGACTGGGCAATTGAATTATTGCCCTTTGGTATCCGGGTAAATGCAGTACTCCCCGCAGAAGTGATGACTCCCATGTATATCAACTGGCTCAACGGGTTTGAAAACCCTGGGCAAAAACTCAAAGCGATCACCGACCGGATTCCCCTCGGAAAACGCATGACTACCACTCAGGAAATTGCGGATATGGTATTGTTTCTTGCCTCTGAAAGAGCCTCGCACATCACGGGTCAATTCCTCCATGTGGACGGAGGATATGTCCATCTGGACCGCGCTTTATAACTTTCGGGTGCTGTCTCGGACAACTAGTTCGGTTTTGAGCACTTCGGTACGGAAAGGTGCCTGCCCATCTTCCGCATTCAATTGCTCAAACATCAGTTTGACTGCCACCTCTCCGATACTATATGCCGGCTGCGATACGGAAGTCAGCGAAGGTTCGATCATTTCGCTCATGGGCTGGTCGCTAAATCCTACAATCGAAATATCCTCGGGAATGCGCAACCCCATTTTTTTGACTACCTGTATTACATCGTAAGCAATATTATCGTTGAAGGTGAATAGGGCATCCGGGCGAACCGGCAATTGTAATAATTCCTCCGTGATTTGTTTGGCATGTGCCCGCGTCATATCACAGTGCCGAATCAATGTGTCGTCGTCGGGAATATTATAGGTTTCCAGAGCAGCCAGATAGCCGTTGAGACGCTCCGTGCTGTTGGACAACGGTGCAGGCCCTGCAATATGGGCAATCCTGCGACAGCCTGTACGGATTAGATATTCTACAGCAGTACGTGAGCCTTCAAAATCATTTACTACAACTTTTGACGCCTGAAAACTCATACTGATGCGGTCAAAAAATACAACCGGAATATCCTTTCTTATAAATGCCGCAAAATGTTTGAAGTCCTGAGTTTCGCCCGAAGGACAAACCAGCAACCCATCCACTCGGCTCGAAAGCAGGGCATAAGATATCGCCTTTTCCCGTTCATAAGACTCATGTGACTGGCAGATCATAATATTGTAACCTGCGGCAATTGCAGCTTTCTCGATACCGCTGATGGTGGTGGCAAAAAAGTTGTGGGCAATCTCGGGTACAAGTACTCCGAGGGAGTAGGTTTTGCTTTCCCGGAGACTTTTGGCGGAAGGATTAGGCTGATATTCCAGTTCTTCTGCCAACGCTTTTACCCTCGATCGGGTAGTCTCACTGATCCGATGCCGGTCGTTGAGTGCACGCGAAACCGTCGAAGGAGAAAGATTTAGTCGTTTTGCCAGTTCGAGTAAAGTGACCTGTTTTTTCTTCATTGTTTGAGTTAGTAATTATAGCTTTTTGATTTTTCAGGAAAGTAATAGTCTTCAATGTAAAAATTTCCGGTGAAATTTACACCGGTAGGTTCAAAACCAGTTGTTCAATCGCATCCACAACCTGAAGTTCGGTGCGACCTCCCTGTTTTCGCGCTTCCTCGAATACCGAAACTCCCGCGGCCCGGTCTCGGATAGATCCTTCCATCGCTGTAAGCCCGATACTGGCAATTTTTGAAAGATTGCGGGAAATCTCCTCCGCCTCCGCCAGGGCTGGATTCTGCCGGATCAGCGGCAGCAACAGTTCGTGATTGCTTTTCCACATCCTCAAGTGATCCATAATCCGCATCCGATCCCGGGTATGGGGTTCGCGCAGATAGGAAACAACGGCCTCGCGAAACAGTCGGGCAACTTTTGCATCCGGTCGCGCCGCATCCGCCAATAGGGTAAAGGGCGAAAACATCCGGTAGAGTTCTCCCTCCGGATTGCGTGTATAAATTTTCATCGGCTCAATCACATCCACAAGGGTTTTGAGCGGGGTTATGTCTTTTCCCCGGCAAAGACTCCGCATAATGACGTCGCGTGCCGTATTGTGCTGAAGCCCCAGTTCTTCCAGACGCAAATCCATCTCATCCAATCTCCGATACATGTCCTGAATATCCGTTACCGTACCCGACGACCAGAGTCTTTCGGCTATTGCTGCGGTACGCGGCCAGATTCGCGAGTCTATCGTCAATGGTGTTACCAGTTCGCTCCACATCGTAGCCTCCCCGCCCAAAATCCGGGCGGCGGTTTCTGCGGGCAAGTCCTGATCCGCCGGCAGCGGGTCGTTGGGGTAATGACTGCTTGCCGGAAGAGCCAGGTCAATGTAATACCCGTTGGAAAGCACACAATTGTACCCGTTTTTTGCGGCTTCGTACAAGGATTCTTTCCCCCGCCAACTATGTATAACCGCGTCTTTGGGCAGGTCTGGCTGCAAAATCTCATCCCAACCCATCATTTTTTTGCCCAGACCGGTGAGTATTTTTAATAACCTGCGGTTGAACCAGGTCTGAAGTGCTGCATTATCCGCGATTCCATTTTCCTGCATAAACCGCTGAATGTCGGGATTGGCGTCCCACTGTTTGCCTTCATTTTCATCCCCCCCGATGTGGAAATATTCATCCGGAAAAAGAGCAGAAACTTCGGTAAACAGTTTTTCCAAAAATTCATAGGTCTCTTCCCTTGTAGGATCAAGCGTAGGGTTCATAATTCCTGCCTTCCTCTCGATGGAATACGGCCCCGGAGCACTGGCATACTCCGGATAAGCAGTGAGAATCGCCGTAGCATGGCTTGGAACGCCGATCTCCGGCACTACTCGTATCCCCCGGTCGGCAGCATATTGAACAATTTCTTTTATCTGTATCTGTGTATAATAAAAACCGTCGGAACCCCATTCATGGAGTTTGGGAAAACATTCTGTTTCGATCCGGAAACCTTGATCGTCGGTGAGGTGAAAATGTAATACATTCATCTTCACTGCCGCTAGTCCGTCAATATTTTGTTTGATCTTTTCCACCGGTAAAAAATGGCGGGCCACATCTATCAGCAAGCCTCTCCACGGAAAACGTGGTTTGTCATCAATGGTTACACCGGGAAAAAACCATCCTTCTTCATCCGCCTCCAACAACTGCAACAGCGTTTCCAGCCCCCGGATCGCGCCTATATCCGAAGGAGCC
The DNA here is from genome assembly GCA_033764335.1 of Bacteroidia bacterium. Classification (GTDB taxonomy): domain Bacteria; phylum Bacteroidota; class Bacteroidia; order J057; family J057; genus JAGQVA01. Next base: position 213,077 of record JANRJC010000051.1, read on the forward strand.
GAAAGATTAATGCCGCCGATATCTACGCTCAAATGGTAGGATTCCTCCATGTGAAGGTTGATCTCCCCCGATTTTTGAACCTCAATTTTGAAGGAAGCTGTAGCAGGAATGGTAAGCGGTGTGAGGAACCCCTGTGCAAAAAATAAACCTGTACGTCCATCCAGCCGGCGCAAAAATCGCGTAGCGGCTCCGTAGATACGATCATGGGGAGTGCCCGTGATGGTAAGGGAAAAGGTATGATCCAGCCGGAATTTTCCCTCCCGAAGGTTGACAGAAGCCGGTAGAGGAAGAAGATTTAGTTCAGCAATATTCATGTAGAAAAAATTGAAACAGCAAATATTTTATATATGTCAATAAATTCAAAAGAATTGGCATATTTGGTATTACGAACGCTACAAATTTTTTGTAAAGATATGGATTCCCTACTTCGCAAATTGGCACTTTGTATTATTTTCGGAGGGATCACCTCCGGCATAGCTTGGGGACAATCGGCGATACGTATTGTGGATTTACCCTTTAATCCCGAAACCTACGTCTGTTACCGAACTTCAGCACCGCTCGTAATTGACGGAAAACTTTCGGAAACCTCCTGGATGGAGGCTCCCTGGACCGATGATTTTCAGGATATAGAAGGCCCCAAAATGCCCGCCCCTTTTTATCGCACGCGGGCAAAAGTATTATGGGACGACCAATATCTCTACCTGGCAGCCTGGCTCGAAGAACCCGATCTCTGGGCGACACTGAAAGAGCGGGAATCGGTGATTTATTATGACAACGATTTTGAAGTTTTTATTGACCCCGATGCCGACACCCATCTGTACTACGAATTTGAAGTAAATGCCCTCGCAACGGAGTGGGATCTTATGCTAATCAAACCCTATCGCGATGGTGGTCCGTATCTCAATGGCTGGTCGGTCAATGGCATGAAAGTATCAGTATTTGCCGACGGTACAATCAATCAACCCGCCGACCGCGACCGGGGCTGGAGTGTAGAAATTGCCATGCCCTGGGAAATGCTCCGGGAAACCGCTCCGGGCAGAACCTTGCCCAAAGCCGGTGACCACTGGCGCCTCGATTTTTCCCGTGTCGAATGGCGTCTCGATGTCGTGGATGGGAAATATCAGAAACGCCTGAACCCCTCCACCGGAAAGCCCTTTCCCGAATACAACTGGGTATGGTCAGCCCCCGGAGTGATCAATATGCACGAGCCGGAAAAATGGGGCTACCTTCAGTTTTCGGACAAAACTGCCGGAACTGGTGAAGATTTTTTTGTATGGAACCCCGACGAAAAAATCCGCTGGGCACTTCGGGAAATTTATTACCTCGAAAAAAAATATTTCGAAACCCATAAAACCTATACCGACAGCCTCGCCAATCTTGGCGTGAGTGAAGTATGGGTGGAGGGAAAAAAATTATCGCTTGAACTGGAAACTACCAGCCGTCAATTCCTTGTCAGCGCCTGGAGTGCTGACCGGAAACGCAAGCTGTTTATCCGGGAAGACAGTAAAACCTGGGTAGAATAGAAAATTCTGTAAATTCATTATAACTTGCTCGTAATGAACCGATTATTTACTTGTAAATGGGTGCAGATTTGTATCCTTATTCTTTTTTGGGCAGGGTGTAAACCCTCTCCCGAAACATCTTTCCCCGGTGAAAAAGACCTTTGGATGGGGTACGAAAGATATACTTTTACCCACGCCGGGAAAACCAGTTATGTGGTTGTGCCCAAAGAAACCGCTCCCGGCAAACCCTGGGTCTGGCGTGCCCTGTTTTGGGGCCATGAACCTCAGGTGGACATAACCTTGCTTTCACAGGGCTTTCATTTGGTTTACAACGATGTGAGCGACATGTACGGCAGTGCCGCAGCAGTAAAACAGTGGAATAGTTTTTACAAATACCTTATCACCCGTCACGGATTTTCTCCCAAACCGGTGCTCGAAGGTATGAGTCGGGGAGGATTAATCATTTACAATTGGGCGATCGCCAACCCGGATAAAGTGAGTTGTATTTATGCCGATGCTCCGGTAATAGATTTCCGTAGTTGGCCGGGAGGAAAAATGAGTGCCAAAGGCAGTCCGGAGGACTGGGAAAAATGCCTGAAGGCATACGGACTTACCGAGGCGAAGGCGATGGAATACCCTTCGGTCGCCGACCGTTTAAAACCCCTGGCGGATGCCGGTGTGCCTTTGCTCCACGTCGTCGGCGAAGCAGACGACGTCGTTCCGGTAGCGGAGAATACGGCAATTGTCGAAAAAAACTACCAGCAACTGGGCGGGAAAATCAAAATCCTTTCCAAACCCGGGGTCGGGCACCATCCCCATTCGCTGGCATCGCCGCTGCCGATTGTGGATTTTATCTTACAATTTACCGGGATGCGGTATGACCCAGACAAGGTTGATTATTTTCAACTGCGCGGTGGACTTACCAATAGCAGGATTCGTTTTGAGCGCGAAAAAATAGGAACTGTGGCCTTTATGGGCGGTTCCATCACCTGGAACCCCGGCTGGCGGGACATGGTGAGCGAATACCTGGAGGCGCGTTTTCCCGAGACCGAATTTACCTTTATCAACGCCGGCATATCTTCTACCGGTTCTACCCCCGGAGCCTTTCGCCTCGAACAAGACGTGCTGAGCAAAGGCCCCATTGACCTTTTTTTTGAAGAAGCCGCTGTAAACGACGCCACTAATGGCCGTACAGATACCGAACAGATTCGCGGCATGGAAGGCATCGTCCGCCATGCACTGGCCGTCAATCCCGAAATGGACATTGTGCTGATGTATTTTGTAGATCCCGAAAAAATGGAAGATTACCGGAGCGGTAAAATACCCGCCGTAGTAACCAACCATGAGAAAGTCGCCGAACATTACCAAATCACCAGCCTTGACCTTGCACGTGAAGTTACGGAGCGCATCTACGCAGAAGAGTTTACTTGGGAGGACGATTTTAAAGACCTGCATCCCTCGCCCTTTGGGCAGGAGGTTTATTTTCAGTCCCTAAAAAGAATGTTGGAAACTGCCTGGGCTGACACCCTCACGGCAGCGATAACACCGGTCGAGAGAGAGATTCCGGAAAAGCGACTGGACGATTTTAGTTACGACGAGGGAAGCCTGGTATCACCCGAGGCAGCCACATTTGATAAAAACTGGAAACTAGCCCCCTCTTGGCAACCCTCGGATGGAGCGGAAACGCGGCGAGGATTTGTGCAGGTTCCCATTTTGGTAACGGATGGCCCGAAAGCAAACCTTCGGTTTTCCTTCTCCGGAAGAGCCGTAGGCATCTGGGTAGTAGCCGGCCCAGACGCAGGCAAAATCGCCTGGCGGGTGGACGGCGGAGCCGAAAAAACACAGGATCAGTTTACCCAATGGAGCAGTTTTCTGCACCTGCCCTGGGTGTATATGTTGGAAACCGAGTTGACATCGGGCGACCATACGCTCGAACTGCGCACCCTCCCCGACAAAAACCCCGAAAGCAAAGGTTATGCCTGCCGGATCGTGTATTTTGTGGTGAATGGAGGGGGATAGGGTTAAATTTACCTCACAATCGTAATCGTTCCGGTCTCTGTATTGGGGATGCTCCAGCCTCGGGCTGCGTACTGATAACGCAAGACCCAGATATATACTCCTTCGGGGTTGCTGCGTCCGCCGGTGCGGCCGTCCCAGGCTTCGTCGGGATTGCTGCTGACAAATACTTCCTGTCCCCAACGGTTGTATATATGCAGGGAATAAACCTCAAATCCACACTGATAACCAACAGTCATTAGTTCGTTTACGCCGTCGCCGTTGGGGGTGAAACCTGTGGGAACAAATACATTACAGCGGCAACTGCGCATTTCGATGATCATGCTGTCGCGGTCAGTGCCGCAGTTATTGGTGACCTCAAGGGCATAGAGTCCCGGCTCACTCACGGTATAACTCGTCCCGCCAGAACCATCCTGCCAGCGGTAGTCGCCGGGGCGTTCTTCCGCACGCAATACAATCGGGAAGTCTTCTTCGCAGAGGATCGTATCGTTACCAATTTCGGCTTTCGGATATACGCTGAAACCCACCCAGATCGAATCTTCATCCACGCCACAGCCGGTTTCTATCCGCACCCGATACACTCCCGTCTGCTCAATAACCTTGACCGGATCGGTTGACCCGTCTGACCACAGATAAATTGCGTCAGGGGCAGAGATGGATACATCACGTACCGTAAAGCCATTTCCTTCCGAACAAATCACTTCTGAAATACCCAGATTGACCACCGGAGTAATGGACGTGCGTACCACGACCGAGTCGCGAATCCTTCCACACTGGTTGCGAACGTCCACGTAATAAGTTCCGCTTCGTTGAATCGGGTAAGTGGAAAACCGGGTGCTGTCCTGCCATACATAAGTGACATTACCCGGTACGGTGGCGTCGAGCACGGCGGTTTCGCCGTCGCAGAGGAAACGATCCGGCCCCAGATTAAGCGGGGGAATCGAGTCTCCGGTAATGGTAATATTGTCCGAGGCCGGGCAGACGCCATTGGTAACAATTACAGAATATATCCCCGGGCCGTTTGCCACAAAAGAAGACGCCGTCGAATTGTTCTGCCAGAGGTAAGTGGCTCCGGGGTAAAAGGCACTTAACTGAAGATTTGTGCCTTTACAAAGCACCGTGTCTGCCCCCAGATCCACGGTCGGATAAGTGAAGTATGTGACATTGACCGAGTCTCGGGAAGAACCGCAGCGACCGGAAAGGATTACGGAATACAATCCCCCCGTAGTGATAGTATAAAACGGATTGGTCGAATTGTCCTGCCAGAGATAAGTAGTATTGCCCGGTGCGCTGGCGTTGAGCAAAATCACATCACCCTCACAAGCCTGACGATTGGCGCCCAACTCGGTTCTCGGGATGGAATCCACCACTACCCGAATGCTATCGGAGAAGGTTCCGCACAAGTGGTTGAGCGTCACCGAATAGAGGCCGGCGGTAGTCACATTAAAAGTGGGACTTGTAGAAAGATTTTGCCAGAGGTAGGTTACGCCGGGAGCGGTTGCATTCAGCAAAAGGTTATTTCCCTGGCAAATAGTTGTATCTCTTCCTAGGTTGATTGTCGGCACACTGGTGGTAGAAACTTGAATCGAATCCCGTGCGATGCCACATTTATGCAAGGTTTGTACCCAGTATAAACCCGCAGTAGAAACCGCAAGCGTGGGGCCAAAGGAGCTATTGCTCCATTCATAATTGCTATTAGGAAAGGTTGCGTCGAGAACAATCACATCTCCGCTACAAATGGTAGTATCATTGCCGAGATTTACCTGAGGCAGCGGGTCGAGACTGAGGGTGATAGAGTCTCGTGCGGTACAGACGCCATTATCCACTTCCACCCAGTACAGTCCTGCGGCATTAGCGGAAAACGTGGCACCGGTCGAATTGTTTTGCCAGAGGTAAGTGGCGCCGGACACTTGTGGATTAAGGAGGAGAGAGGTACCTGTACAGATGGCCGTATCATTGCCGAGATTAACGACCGGAGCCGGGTTAAAAGTAACGTTTATACTGTCGCGGACGATACAGCCATTTACGTTGATTTGTGCCCAGAAAGTACCGGTACTATTTACCGAAAGGGTATTGCTGGTAGAATTGTCGGACCAGAGGTAATTAGCTCCGGGATACGTAGCATCCAGCAAAAGGCTGCCGCCCGCACATAATACCGTATCCGGTCCCAGGTTGACGGAGCAACTGGCGGGGATAGCACAACCCGGGCAAAAAGAAAGAAACATGCCCGAACTGCCCGTAGGCCCCGTATGAATGACCAGCCAGTCGTCGCCATTTTGAGCCGCAGAAGCGGTAAAAGTAATCGTATTGGAAGTCCAGGCATTGCCTACGGCGGGAAGGTTACCCACGTTAAAAGCACCGGCCAGATTAGGGGCTGTATTGGTTTGAAAAGAAGGCGCAAAACTCCCGTTGCTGCCTGTACCGTGGCTTACATAGGTAAAAGAAAAACTATAAGAAACTCCCGTAAGCAGGGGGGATGTAAGTTTTAAAGCAAAACCTTCGCCTCCGGTAGTCCACAAAGTGCCACTTCCGATCCAAATAGCACGGCAGTTGTTGTTATTGGGAGGGGGAAGGGTAATATTGGCCGTGGCGAACCCACCGGTCCAGGAGGTACCATTAAATGATAGGAGGTCACCGTCTATACTGCCGAGAGCAGCGGTATTGGCAAAGGTAGTGCCCGGTGTGCCCGTAGAAAAACAGCTATCCACCAATGCCTGACCCCAGGCGGGTAAGGATAAGCACAAAATACAGATCAGAAGGGTAATATTTCTCACAAAGATTGGAATTTTGTGGTACAAAGACTTAAAGATTCGGGGGAAAAGTCTCCGAAAATAAAAAATATTCCGGATATGTCAGGGGTTCTGATAAAACAACGAAGCAAGGCAAATTCTGTTGTAAGGAATATTTTGTTTTTACGGGGTCAGAGGTTGCTAAAAAACACAGGAATTTTGTAAATTTTGCCCTTTGGAGAAGATTCGAGGGAAAATAGTTTTAAATGAATATGCCACCGCTAATTCGACAACTGAGCAATGTAGGGAATCGTTTTTTTACTACCTCTGGTTATATCAATATGGAGTATCTCCTAAAGGGGGATCCTTCATCAGAAACGGTACTGTTCCTGCACGGTGTGGGGCTGGGCTGTCGGGTTTTTTTGCCCAATATTGATTATTTCGCCAATGACTATCAAGTCCTGGCGGTATCGCTTCGCGGGCACGGGCTTTCCGATCCTCCGCAGGATATTTCCGAAAAGTCTTATAGCATTGAATTAATGCTCCACGACTTGGTAGAGCTTACCTGGGCACTTAATATCCAAAATTTTCACCTGGTCGGAAATTCGCTGGGAGGGGTGTTGGGGTATGAATTGTTGCGCCGCGACCCTGATAGTCTGCTCAGTCTGACTACTTTTGGCGCGCCGCCCCGGCATGAGGGAGGGCGTATGGCGATTTCGCTTGCAGACAAGTTGCTCAACACCACCGGAAAAATTCGTGGGCGCAAAAAACAGGCGCAGATATTTGCCCGCCAGCTTTCCGACAATCCCGAGACCATTTCTTTCCTTGTGGACGAGATTTTTCCGACTACTCACTGGCAGGGTCTTAAACCGGTTCGTTACAACCTTGCCAATATTGATTATATCGCCGATTTGGCCTCCAGTGATGTTCCTTTGTTGTTTCTGGAACCAGAAGATGATTTTATGAATAAATTGTCTGCGGCCCGGCGTGCGATGAAAGACGTGCTGCACGCGCTCGAAAACCGCGACCATGTACGCCATGAAGTGCTTCCCGGTGCAGGCCACTTGGCAAATCTGGACAACCCCAAAGCCTTTAATGAGTTTATGCTCAATTATTTAAAAAGTCTGGGTTGAGGAAAATTTTTTATAACTTTTTCCCCAACTTTTCCATCAGCTTCAAGAACGGGGAAGTGTTTTGCATAATATAAAAATGCAAATACGGCACGCCCGCATCCAGTAATTCCAGCGACTGTTTATAAGCCCATTCCACACCTACCTGGATTTCTTCGGTGCGGTCTTTGGCATGGAGGAGGCGATCGGTAAGTTCTTCCGGAAGATCAATATGAAAAACCGCCGCGAGGCTGGAAAGCTGGCTTTTGGAAGTGATAATCTTCAGCCCCGGTATAATGGGCATCTGAATACCCTCTGCACGCGCCTTTTCCAAAAAGTTCAGATATTTAGAGGTATCGTAAAACATCTGGGTTACTGCGTAATGGGCACCGGCCTTTTCTTTTTCCTTCAGGACATTGAGGTCAAAACTTTTGTTGGGCGATTCAAAATGTTTTTCCGGATAAGCAGCCACGCCGATGCAAAAGTTGCTTTTTGCTGCGTCAATTAGTTCGTCTATATAAACCCCCCGATTCATGGCCGAAATCTGCTTCACAAGGTCAACCGCATGGACATTTTGGGTGCGGTCTTGCGGCAGCGGTCGGTAGTTGATTTTGTCGCCGCGGATGGCCAGTACGTTTTCGATACCCAGGTAGTTGAGTTCGATAAGTGCGTCTTCGGTTTCTTCACGGGTAAACCCTCCACAAAGCAAGTGTGGTACGGGTTCGAGGTTAAATTTATATTTGATAGCGGCACAAAGCCCAAAGGTTCCGGGGCTTTTTTTCTTCACTTTTTTCTTAAAACTTCCGTCTTTCATTTCCTCCCATACCACTTCCGCCGCATGGCTGGTCACGTCAATAAAAGGAGGCCGGAAAGGCAAAACCGATTCGATGGCTTCGTGAAGTTTTTGAATATTGCCCCCGCGTTTGGGTGGAATGATCTCAAGACTTACGGTAGGGTTTTGGGCAGATTGAAGATGGTCTATGACTCTCATGCAGCATTAAATATGAGGCGGCAAATATACCTACCTGCAACGAATTACAAATGGTAAATGAAAGATTCCCTGATTTACCCCGAGATTTTACACCTGCCGGATAGCCGTAACCGGGTCTAGCGAGGCTGCAAGGGTAGCGGGAATAATGCCGGAGGCCAGTCCGGTAAAAACCGAAAGCCCGATTCCGGTCATCAAATCGCCCAAAGCAAAGGATACCTGCATCGGTAAATCCATCGCCGTCATTATACTCTGAATCAAACCGCCGATCCCAAAGACCATGCCCAGCCCGATCAATCCACCGAAAAAACAGATCAGCACGGCTTCCATGATAAATTGGTACAGCACAAAACCCTTTGTTGCGCCCAAAGCCTTCTGGATGCCGATTTCACGGGTTCTTTCTCTGACAGAGATGTACATGATGTTGCCAATGCTGAATCCCCCTATAAGAATCGAAAATAAACTGATAAACCAGCCTCCGGTTTCGAGGTAACCAAACATGGTTTCAAACTGAGACATCAGCGCTTCTTGTTTGTTGATAGCAAAATTATCTTCCATTTGGGGCCTTAGTCCACGAGCCGCCCGGATAAGCCCGATGGTTTCACTTTCAACATAAGGCAGGTCTTCATAGTGAGAAGCTTTAATGGTAATCACTTTTTCGGCAGCACGTGTGTTTAGGTTAAACATTTTTGGCAAAACCGAATAGGGAATAAATACTTTATCGTCTTCGCTGGCCGCCCCAAAAAACATGGTGGAACCTACCTTCGTCAGTACACCGGTAACCATCAGTCTTTTTCCGGAAATACGAATAAACTTTCCACTGGGATCCTGGTCGGGAAACAGGTTTTGGGCAATATTATACCCGATAATACATACCGGATTTCCCAGATGGTGCTCTATTTCCGAAAAATATCGTCCGTACAAAAAACTCAGATCTCTTACTTTACTCATATCTGAGGTGGAACCCACCAGTTCCACATTGGATATACTCCTTCCTTCGGCCCTTACAAGTTGGCCACGAACCGAAACCTCATAACAAACACCCTCCACACCAGTAAGATTTTGTTTAAGTTTCTGGAAGTCCCGATAACTGACTTTGGGGCGATTGATAAATTTATACCAGTCGTTTCGATTGTCCTGCCAAGGCCAGTGGTGAACAAAAATGGTCGTATTTCCCAGCGCAGAAAGATTTTTGGTGATGGAAGTCTGCATGGAGTTGACCATCGTCAGAATTCCCACAATCGCAAAAATACCCGTAGCAACCCCCAGCATTGTGAGGAAAGCCCGCAGCCGGTTTGCACCGATGGCAGTGAAGGCAATTTTTATCCCCTCCACCAAAAATTGAATCAGGTTCATATTGCGAAGTTAAGAAACTAACAACAATAATCCTTCACCGGTCGTTTAACCGAACATAAAATATCCCTGAATTTTTGCTAACTTTTCAGGAAATTTGCCATCACTATGAAAAAATACTTTGTGCTTCTCTCTTTTCTGTGGCTGTGTTCATCAGCAAAGGCGGATTATTTGCTTTTGCCCATGGATTATGCGCAGTCGGAGCATCTTAAAGCATACGGAATTGCTTATTGGGTGCTGGAATATAATGTGGACGTTGACTGGCTGCTCAACTACCGGGGAGGGAGTTTTATGTTTAAATATACTTCGGTTTTTGAACAGGAGCTTCAGATTCGAGGGGTGAGTTATGAAAAAATTTCGGACGGCAAATCCAGCCAGATTCTGGCTTATGTGACGTCGGAAGAGGTGAATATGGATGCCGTAAAGCTGGAAAAAGCACCCAAAGTTGCCGTCTATTCCCCCAAAAACAAACAGCCCTGGGACGATGCCGTAACGCTGGCTCTCACCTATGCCGAAATACCCTACGAAGTAGTTTACGACCCGGAAGTTCTCGATGGCAAACTCACCGAATACGACTGGCTCCACCTTCATCACGAAGATTTTACCGGGCAATACGGAAAATTTTACGCCTCCTACCGCAACGTCAAATGGTATATTGACGAAGTGGCTTCTCAGGAAGCAACGGCTCAAATGTACGGTTATTCCAAAGTGAGTCAGATGAAACTGGCGGTTTCGAAAAAAATCAAACAGTTTCTCACCGACGGTGGTTTTCTTTTTGCCATGTGTTCGGCTACGGATACTTATGACATCACCCTCTCTGCCGAAGGCGTGGATATCTGCGAATCCATGTTTGACCACGACCCCATGGATCCCGCTGCCCAGGAAAAACTCGATTATACAAAAACCCTGGCTTTCAAAGACTTCCAACTCGTGCGCAGTCCTTATCAGTACGAGTTTTCCGATATAGACTCCAACCTCGGCCGTACAGTGCCGGAACACATGGACTATTTCACCCTTTTCGAGTTTTCCGCTAAATGGGATCCTGTGCCGAGCATGCTTTGTCAAAACCATACCCGCACCGTAAAAGGTTTTATGGGACAGACTACCGGCTTTCGCTCCAATTTGCTCAAGCCCGACGTCCTCGTCATGGGAGAACTCAAAGCCTACGGCGAAGCGCGGTACATACACGGCAACCTCGGCAAAGGCATGTGGACATACTACGGAGGTCACGACCCCGAAGACTTTCGGCATTACGTAGGGGAAGAACCCACCGAACTTTCCCTGCACCCCAGTTCACCCGGCTACCGCCTGATCCTCAACAATATCCTTTTCCCGGCAGCAAGGAAGAAGAAGCAGAAGACGTGATGGGGGAGGGATGTGATTTTATTATTTTTATGGCTAAGAAAAATCAGATCATTATTACCGTTCAGGTTTTAATTCCCAGCAAATGGTGGGAATTATACTCAACCGCAAGTGGTTTGCGAATTTTTCGCGCTGTAGGATAAGTGTCTCGCAAAGACCGCAAAGAGCCTCTCGGTGGTCGTTGCGGCCCTTTGCGAGAGACTTTTTTTCGCAAACCACTTGTGTTTGAGTATAGATTAAATTTCTTTTCATAAATATTCCCATCCCTACCTCAGCCCAAACGCCACATAACTATCGCCACTTTTGGTAAGTTGTTTGCCTCCGCCTCCGGCGGCGATCACGACATACTGTCGGCCTTCGTACTCGTACGTCGCGGGGGTCGCATATCCGCCTGCGTGTAGGGTGGTTTCCCATAATATTTTCCCCGTATCGCTGTCATAGGCGCGAAACTTCTCGTCTTGGGTGGCTCCCACAAATATCAACCCTCCTGCCGTGGCAATCGGGCCGCCAAAATTCTGGGTGCCGGTTGGGGAGATACCTTTTTCTGTCAATTCCGAAAACTCTCCCGAAGGTACCTGCCAGACAATTTTGCCTTCATTTAAGTCAATGGCCGAAAGGGTGCCCCAAGGTGGTTTGATCGCCGGGTATCCCTCCGGGTCGCGAAACTGCACGTATCCGTTGATCGAAAACCGAGGATAGTCTGATTTCCGGGCAGTTTCGGTCTCATTTACCAAATAGGCTGCAATCGCTTTTCGATCTGCTTCGATGAGATGTGCAAAAGCGGGCATAGTTCCTCTTCCGGAGAGTATCTGCTCTGCAATGGACTCCACCGTAAGGCGATTGCCTACGGTCGCCAGCGAAGGATTGGTGGAGAGGCCTTTCAGATTCGTTCCGTGACAGGCGACGCAGTGTGTGGTGTAGAGGGTTTTGCCTTGTGTGGCTATTTCCGGGGAAATGGGCACCGGCAGGGTTTTGGGGGTAAGCTGGAGAATATTGGCGATTTCGTTGGCATTGACATAAATCCAGCCTTTTTCCGGGTCAAAGGCTCCTCCATTCCACTCGGCACCGCCGCGCATACCGGGAAAAATCAGTGTTCCCTGCGCACTCGGCGGGGTAAATAATCCTTCATACCGCAGCGACCGGAATTTTTCCAAAGCGTAAGCCTGTGCTTCGGGTGTGCGGTCTGTCAGGTCTTTTTCGGAAATCAACTGCCTGACAAAGGGTGGGGGAGAAGTGGGCACGGGCTGAGTAGGCCAGGAGGTTTCTCCCTGTAAATCGGTTGCAGGCACGGGGCGTTCTTCTACGGGAAAAAGCGGTTGCCCGGTTTCTCTGTCCAGTAAAAACACAAATCCGTTTTTGGTGAGTTGGGCCACGGCGTCAACCGGCTTGCCCTTGTGGTTTAGGGTAACAAGATTGGGCGGACAGGGCAGATCGTAGTCCCAGAGGTCGTGGTGAATGACCTGATAATGCCAGATTTTTTTACCCGTCGCCGCATCGAGGGCAATCACACAATTTCCGTAGAGATTTTGCCCTTTCCTTTCCCCTCCGTGAAAATCAAAAGAGGGCGAACCTGTTGCCAGAAAAACCATTCCCCGCTTTTTGTCCAGACTGAATCCGCTCCATGCATTGGCGCCCCCGGCAGTCTGCCAGCTATTGTTTTCCCAGGTTTCATTTCCGGCTTCTCCGGGTTGGGGAATGGTGCGAAATGTCCATTGCATTTTCCCCGACCTGACATCATAAGCGCGAATATAGCCGGGAGCCCCGTCGTAGGATTCTGCTACATAGGAACCGAGGATGAGGAGGTTTTCAAAAATGATTCCTGGGGAAGTGGCATTTATCCAGAGGTCAGTGGTATCTCTGTCCAGTCCGGAGCGCAGATCCACTTTTCCGTTCTCCCCAAAATCGGTAATCAATTTTCCCGAATCCGCATCCAGGGCAAAAAGATAATGGCTATAAGTAAAAAGTATTCGTTTGTCATTTTCTGCTTCCCAGTAAGTTACGCCCCGGTTGACGCTATTGCTGCCTTTACCACCTGTGGGGTCAAACGACCATTTTTCTTCGCCTGTACCGGGATTGAGTGCGGCGACTTTCATGGCGGGAGAGGTTATGTAGAGTAGGTCATTGACCATAATGGGATTGCATTGAAGGGTGGGGCGACCTTCGGCAGGAAGATCTCCGGTGTGATAGGTCCATGCGACAGAGAGTTCTGCGACATTGGATTTGTTGATCTGGCTCAGGTCTGACCAGGCGTTGCTGGCTTCATTGCCACGATGCACGGGCCAGGAAGTGAGCGGAGTTTTTTTCTCGGAAAAACCCACACAACCGATAAATAACATCAGCGAAAAAATCACAAGGGAAAGGCGCATGAGGGAATCTTTTGATACAAAAATAAAAACTAAAGAAAGTACTTTTCGGGTAAAGGTTATACTTCTAAATTGGTTCACTCAAAATTTTTCAATTATGGTAAAAGACCTCTCCCTCGAACACAAAATGATTTCCGATCTTTTCCACTGGCCGCAGTCTCCCGAAGAATGGGCGCAGTATCGGTTGAGCGAAGATCAGATCGCCTTTTTTCACGAAAATGGTTACCTCGCCAATGTAAAACTCCTCGACGAAAGGCAAATAGCCATTTTACTCAAAGAGTTGGACGAAATCTCGGATCCTTCCCATCCCGGTCATTCGCTTTATTATGAATTTCACTCCAACGAGTCAAGTGACCCCAACTCCGTATTATTTCACGCCCTGGGAGCGTGGAGACTGGCACCCGCCTTTCACGACATTCTCTGGAATCCGGCTTTTGTGATGGCTGCGAGCCAACTTCTCGGCGATGTGCCGGTGCGATTCTGGCACGACCAGCTATTCTGCAAACCCGCCCACCACGGTGGGGTAGTGGCCTGGCACCAGGATTATTCGTACTGGACACGCACAAAACCCATGTCTCATCTCACTTGTTGGGTAGGGCTGGACGATGCCCGCCTCGACAACGGCTGCCTGCATTATGTGCCCAGAAGCCACCGTTGGGGACTGCTCGACAAACCCGACCTCGCCGGAAATATGGATGGATTGATGGATTACCTCACCGAAGAACAAAAGGCACAGTTTTCCACCGTCGCCATTGAAATGGAGAAAGGGCATGGCACTTTTCACCATCCGCTGTTGGTACATGGTTCGTACGAAAACCGCTCCCCGCGCTCTCGCAGGGCATTTGTGCTGAATGTTTTTGCCGACGGAGTTCACTCCGATACCAATGACCCGGTGTTGGAAGGCGTACCCGCTATTGCCAAAGGCCAAAAGATGGAGGGGCAGTTTTTCCCGCTGCTGTATAAATAAACAGGAAGTGCCGGTTGCGGCCTGCAAATTCAGTGTCTTTTTGCCAGCCTTAACTCCAACATTGCCAGTAAAACCACGATCAAAATTTCGGAGAGGATATATGCCCCGCCCCAAATTGTGATTGTTGGGAAATGGTAAAACGCAAATCCCATGGAAAGAAGACAGTAGAGCAAATTTGCGAGGGCGATTGTACGTAAAAAAACACCGGGCTTTTCCTTTTGGGTTTGGTAGCAATAAAAATCATACACCGCAAAAAGAACGGGCAGCGAAGCCAGCAAATACAGCGTGGGCGCAGGGATTCCAAACACCCGCTCCCATCTGACCAGGACAACCCCCAATAGAAAGGCAGAAACGATTGCACCTACGCCGTCTATGAGGAAAAGTGTTCTCGGATTTTCATTCAGCGTTTTTTCCAATTGCTCTAATAACATACCCGGCAAATCAAATTGTTGTGCGGCTACCCGCCTGCGGTAATTTACCAAGGTCTGACAAGTAATACAAGCTATTGTCTTTTGCCGTCCAAGTGTTATTTGTTCATAAAAAATAGAACGCATGCACCTTTATAAGAAAACGGCAAAAAGATATAACTTTATAACGGTGAAAAATAAAGACCGGAACTTGTAGAAATCCCCAACCTTCCCCATGCACCAAACCAAACTCATACGCCTGCTTAAGACCTTTTCTGCCTGGGAAATCCGCGCTTTTGATGATTTTGTCCATTCGCCGTTTTTTAATAAAAATCCCTCCGTTACCCACCTCTGGGAATTAACCAAAAGCGAGTTTCCAACATTCGACCAGCCGGTATTGGAACGCAAAAATATGTTTGCAAAGGTTTTTCCGGGGGAAGTTTTCGACGAACAAAAACTCCGCTACCTGATGACGGATCTCACCCGGCTCATGGAGTCTTTCTGGGTTTATCGATTCAGGGAAAATGATTCCACCCGCTATCAGATGGATTTGATGGATGTTTTTTCTCACAAAGACCTTACCAAAGACCGCGAAGAATCTGCCTCCCGACTCCGCAAAACCCTCGAAAAACAACCGATAAAAAAAACCTCCGACCTCCTGCAAAAGTTTTTATTCGAAGAAAATGAATATCTGAGCCAGCCGCATGCCCGAGACCGCCGCCACACTTCCCCGGTCAATGAAGTAATGGATTCGCTCGACGCTTTTTACCTCGCCAAAAAGTTGCGGTACAGTTGTGAGATTGTCAACCGGGCCAATATCCTTCAGCAGGAAGCCCGCCTTTTCCTCACACCTCAGATTCTCCAGCAGATCGAATCCTTCCCGGTAAAAGATTTTCCCCTCATTCATCTCTACCACACGACCCTTCTCACACTTACAGATGGCGCCAATGAAAACCATTATTTTACCCTCAGACAACAACTCGAAAATTCCCTTCAAATCCTTGACAAAGAGGAACTCAATCATCTCTATTCTTTTGCCCTCAACTACGCCATCAAACAGTTTAACACCGGAAAAGCTGCCTTCGGAAAAGAAATATTTGACCTCTACAAAACCCTGATTGAAAACCGGATCATATTTGAAGGAGACCAGCTTCCCGTGCCCCACTTCAAAAATATGGTTGCTATTGGAACCCGCCTGAAAGAATTTGAATGGGTGGAATCGTTTATCGAAAATTATCAGAAGTACCTTCCCGAATCCGACCGGTTTAATGCCTACACTTACAACCTGGCTTACCTTCTGTTTGAAAAAAAAGCCTACAACCGCGTCCTGCGTATGCTCAGCAGTGTGGAGTTTTCCGACGTATTTTACCAGACCGACGCCAAAACCGTGCTGCTGCGCACCTACTACGAACTCGAAGATTTTGATGGTCTGACTTACCTGATGGGCAGTTTCCGGATGTTTTTGCGAAGAGACAAACAACTCTCCGACTACCAGCGCAAACTTTATCTCAACCTTATCAAAGTCGCCCAAATGCTGATGCGCTATCGGCTGGGAGAAAATATCACCGTGGCACAGATCAAAACCCATATCGAAAAAACGCCCGACATCGCGGGGCTAAATTGGGTGAAGGCAAAAATAGCAGAATTAGAGCAATAGTGCCTCTCTCTGTGGCCTCTGTGTTTCCTCGGTGGTTTTTTATTGCAAAAAGTTTGTACCACAGAGAGCACAGAGAAAGCAGAGGGTTGTTTTACTTGGTGATTCTCAGGGTTTTACTTTTCCATCAACCCCCAATACAACAAAAACGCCACACCAAAACCTGTAAACCAGCTCAGGCTGTACAAAAACGCTAAAGCCGGAACCCATAAGCCCACCAGCGCAACCAATACGCCTGCGGCCACGGCGGCCAGGGCTTTCAGGTTGTAGCCTTTTGTAAAAACATACACTCCGTTTTCTTTGTACAGTTCTGCCAGCCGGAGTTCCCGCTTCCGGATCACAAAATAGTCGCAGATCAGCACGCCCAATACCGGCCCCAGCAGTCCACTCACAAATAACAGCAGGTTGCTGATTTCATTCATGAGCCACCAGGGACAGATTAATATCCCGATAATGCCTGTAACCAGTCCGCCTTTACGAAAATCAAGCTGTTTGGGGAAAAGATTGGAAAATACGTTGGCGGGGGCGATGACATTGGCGGCGATATTGGTGCTGAGTGTGGCAATGATCATAAATAGCTGCGCGACTACCACTACCCACGGGTTGTCAAACCGGGCGATCAGCGACACCGGATCCCAGGGCGCGTCGTTGCCGATGAGGATGTCCGGAAAATTGACCACGGCGGCACAGGTGACAAATATGCCCACAAACGAATAGAGAATCATTGTACCGGGTAAACCGATAAACTGCCCTGCAACCTGTTGTTTCTGACTCCGTGCGTACCTCGTAATATCAGAAATACTAATGGACATGGTCGCCCAAAACCCCACCATAGCGGTAAGCCAGAGCACATAACCCCACCCTTTCGACGAAGGATGCGCGTAAGCCTGAAAGTCAAATTTGGCAGTGACTAAGGAGGATTCGGTAAAACCATTCTCTACCGGTGCGCGAAACTGCACCTGCACTTCCCGGCTGCCGTTAGTGAGGCCGTCAATGTCTATTTGAGGTTCGCGGATTTGTTCAAACACGATGGCCGCACCTGCCGGGGGGAGAATCTGCCAACCCAGGTCAGCCATTCCCTGCGCGGTCGGTACGACCATGCGATATTGCGAAGCCTTGTTTTTTCCATCGGGAAGGGTCAGCGGATTTAGCTGCAAGACCATACCCTGAGGATCTTCGATCTGAAGAGAAACCGAAGGTTTTTCGAGTTGGCGGCCCTGCCTCAGCACGTTTGAAAATCCCCCTCCGTTCCACGCACCCCAGCCAATCAAAAATACTCCCATCAGAATCAGAATCGGTGCTGACCAGTCTTCCAGCCAGCGGATGCTTTCGGTGCCTTTCCAGACAAAATAGATATTTACCAGCCAAAACAGTCCGAAGCCCACAAATTTGCCCACCGACAAACCCGTTTCTCCCGGCTCTCCGGTCAAAACATTCCATATCGCATAAAAAGCCAGTCCGCCGATCCAGGTCTGAATCCCAAACCAGCCGCAGGCGACAATGGCTCGCACCACAGCAGGAATATGGATACCTCTAATGCCGAAGGCGGCTCTACCCACCACGGGGAAAGGGATTCCGTACTTTACGCCCGCATGGCCGTTGAGTACCATTGGTACCGTGATGATAAGATTGGCGAGGCCAATAATAATCAGAGCTGCATACCAACTCACCCCGGAACTAATCATATAGGAGGCCAGGAGATAGGTCGGAATACATACCGCCATGCCCACCCATAGAGCAGCCAGATCCCAGATTCCCCAAGTGCGGCCTTTGGCAGAAACCGGAGCGAGGTCTTCGCTGTATAGCGAGGAAGACGAAACATCCTCCTTTAATTCAATGATTTTGGTGTCCATGAGACAAAATTTTCGTTTGTTCACAGACACCAAAATAGATTTCTTTTCTATGAGAACCAATCGCCGGGTAGTTATTTGATGATAAACCGGCGGGTTTCTGTTCGAGAACCGTTACTGAGTCTGATAAAATAATTCCCGGCAGGCCAATCAGAGGGAGTAACCGAGATTACATTTTCGCCCTGATTTCCGGAATGGTTTTCCTGATGAAGCACGGTTCCTTTTATATCCTGAATGGTAATTCCTACGCTAGTTGCTTCTTTGAGATGAAAATTCAGATTCAGCGAAGATCCGTCGGTCAATGGATTGGGGTAGAGGATAAAGGCTGAAATATCGGTATCCAGTGCAATTTCTACTTTCTGCGAATAACTGTAAGAGCCATCGAGGTCGGTTTGTTTGATCCGATAAATGGCCGTTCCCGAAATGGGCTTTGTATCGGTAAACGAATAATTGGAGGTTGTACTCGCATTTCCTACTCCTTTAAGATTGGCAAGTGGAATAAAAATTGCCCCATCCGCAGAGCGTTCGACGGTGAAGTAGTCGTTGTTTAATTCATTCGCCGTAGCCCAGGCGAGAGCGACATGGTCTGCTTCGGGTTTGGCTTCGAGGAAAAGGAACTCAACGGGAAACTGAAAATCGGTCGAGCCCAATGTGAAAATATCGCCATCTTCCAGATTTACCCCGGAAAAACGGAGTCTTTGAGAAGCGAGGTTAAATATCCCTTCTAAAGGAGGAAACTCAAGGCTTTTAAAATTGTCGCCATTCCGCTCCACAATCAGACGCATTTGGTCGGCGTCCAGATGCGAGAGCGAAGAGAGGTCAAACTCAATTGTTAGTACCCCCACTCTTCCGGTTTGTTCGACCTGCCAGGTGCGTTCCAGTCGGCTTTTTATATCTACCCCATCCACATCTTCGGCATTTCCCTGAGAAATATTTACGCCATTATGTCCCCAAAACAAAAACTCGCCGTCATCCAGGTCGTTAGGGTCATAAATTCTGACGATTCCACTGCCTTTGGCATCCGTATGGCTTTCACCACCCGACTGACCGATCCCTGCAACTTCGTAACTATGAGTCGCTTCGTAAGCAAAATAATCCTCCGGAATTTCAATATTGTATTTGGCCGAAAGGTAATTTTGAATAATGGCTGACTGCGCGGAATTGAGGATTTTATTAAAATTGATAAACTCCATGATCGAACCTTTGAAATAGTTACCCGTTGTGCCCACAGGACCGGAAACATTATAGGTTCGACCGTTTACCCCTCCCAGCCCTATTCCTCCGGTATCACCAAAAAGTTTTCCGACATTCACGGTACCCATTGAATTACCATTCAAATAACCGGTAATTATACGAGAGGGCTGATCGTAGTTAAATACCAGCAGATTCGGAGAGGATGGGGTTATGGGGGAAGATATTGAAGCATATCCCCACGGGGCATTTCCCGCATCTTTGGCGAGATTGTGCCCACCCACGTAGAGGTTTCCGCCTTCGATATAAATATTCAACCCACGTGTTTCGCTGCCTTGTTCAAAGAGAAATTGACGGGTAACAACATCCGATCCGGTATTAAAGGCGACGATAAATGATTTTTCCGTGTAAGGGCCACCGGTATTTAAGTCTGTATTTCCCGTAATTTGAAAATAATCATCACTTCCATCAAAAAAAACAACAGGTCTTCCATTTGAGATATTGGAATAAAAAGCAGGCATTTGTTTGTTCGTAGCAGAAGCATCGTTTCGATTGGAGGAAAAGTCTTCCCACAGGGGAATTTTCCTGCCATCGGCTATGCCGGTTATCATGTCTGCCAGGAACCACATTTTCAGGTCAGTATCATTGCCGATGCCACCGGGTCCCTGATTTCCCGTTACCCCGGATGAATTATTCTGCCGGGTAAGCATAAACACTCCTGCCAGGATCATTGTGACGATTCCTGCGGAAAAAGCGAGTGTTCTTACAGAGGTGGTTTGTTGAAGGTTGTTTTTAGGGCTGTTTCTTCTTTTTCGATCCATGGGTTTGGGTTAAAATACCATGACCGAAATTACCTGCCATCTTTTTCAACCCGCGACCGAACCCGCCATTTTGATTACACATGAAAGAATCGGCGCATTATCGAAGATTCATTCAATTATTGTAATATTCATCGGCAATAGAAACTGCTTCTGAAATAATTTCCAATCCCTCATCTATTTGTTCCGGAGTAATACACAACGGCGGAGCAATAAAAATATAATTCCACCGCACAAAGGTAAACATGCCCAACTCGCGGATTTTTGCGGCCATGCGGTTGGCAGGCCCCATGTCCTGAGGTGCTGCATTCCAGGACACGACGGGTTCACGGGTCTGTCGGTTTTTGACGAGTTCGATACCGCCGAGTAAACCGGTGTTGCGAAAATCGCCGATGGAAGGATGTTTTTCTTTCATTTCTTCCACCTTTTTTTCCAGATAAATCCCCATGATTGCTGCATTTTCGATCAAACCTTCTTCCTCATAAACATTCACTACGGCCAGAGCCGCCGCGCAGGCCAGCGGATGCGCCGAGTAGGTAAGTCCCAAAGGCAGCGACTTTTCGTCAAAATGGCGGGCAATTTCGTCTTTCACAATGATTCCACCCAAGGGCACATAACCGGAGGTAAGCCCTTTCGCCATGCATATAATATCCGGAATTACCCCGTGATGTTCGATCGCAAACATTTTCCCCGTTCGCCCAAAACCACTCATCACTTCATCGTCAATGAGCAATATCCCGTACTTGTCGGCGATTTCTTTCACCCGCCGCCAGTAATTGGGCGGGTATTTGATACAGCCCGAGGAGCCTGACTCGCCCTCCATCAGAATAGCTGCCACACTTTCCGGGTTTTCAAATTTGATAATGCGCTCCATTTGAGCAGCGGCTCTTTCTCCGCATTCTTCCGGAGTCGAACTATACCACGGGCAGCGATAAAAATAGGGGTTTTCGACGTGGATAAAATTGGGAACCGAAAGACTGTCAATGGGATGTTTGCGGGGATCACCGCCGGCGGACATTGCGCCATAAGTACCTCCGTGGTAAGACTGGTAGAGCGAAATGATCTTAGGTCTTCCCGAATATACCCGCGCCAGTTTAATCGCATTTTCAATCGCCTCGGCTCCGCCGAGGGTGAAAAATACTTTGTTTAGTCCTTCCGGAGCGATTTCTGCCAGTTTTTTACCCAACAGCCCCCGAATTTCCGTGACCATGCCCGGATAGACATAACAGAGTTTTTCCATCTGCTCTTGCATCGCAGCGAGTACCTTGCGGTTGCCGTGGCCGATGTTCACGTTCATCAGTTGTGATGAAAAATCGAGGTATTTTTTCCCGGAAGTGTCATAAAAATACACCCCCTCGGCCCGATCCACCTGTATCGGATTGAGGCCTGCCTGCTTCGACCAGGAAAAAAGCGTATGATCGAGATTATACTGCAATGACTGCGATTGGGAAACTGATTGATTCATATCGTGGTTATAAGCCGTTTACGATTCTTTTTATACGTTCTTTGCGTGAAACCCCTTGCGCCAACGGACTCCGTCCCTAACTCATCCAGTTGGTGCGAGCTTCAGGGTTCCACTTGATGGTGGTTTTTTTGAGTTGGGTCCAGAATTCGATGGAGCTTTTGCCGGTGATGTCGCAGACCCCAAATTTGGACTCGTTCCAACCGCCGAAGGAAAATGGTTCGCGCGGCACGGGAACACCGATATTTACCCCGATCATACCGGCGCTGGCTTTTTCCTGAACATACCTCGCCATGCCCCCGCTTTGAGTAAACACTGATGCCGCATTGCCGTAATTGGAACTATTTTCAATTGCAATCGCCTCATCAATATTTTTTGCACGGATGATTGCAATCACAGGCCCAAATACCTCTTCCTTTGCAATGGCCATGTCGGGAGAAACATAGTCAATGATTGTTGGGCCGACATAATAACCGCCTTCTTTGTCCGGCACAACCACATTTCTTCCATCCACCAAAACTTTTGCTCCCAGCGCTTCCGCTTCGGTGATGTATCTTTCGATCCGCTGTTTGGCATCGAGTGATATGACGGCTCCGAGATTTTGGCCGGGAATGACTTTTTTTGCTTCCCTGCACATTTCTTCGATAATGGGTTCTACCGGCCCCACACCTACCATGGCAGAGGCAGCCATACAACGTTGCCCGGCGCAGCCCGACATGGAGGCCACGACATTTAGGGCCGTCATTTCCTTATGAGCATCGGGCAGTACCAGCAGGTGATTTTTGGCTCCGCCGAGGGCTACACAGCGCTTTAGGTTGCTGGTTGCACGGCGATAGACGATTTTGGCTACCTTGGTGGAACCTACAAAAGCCACGGCTTTAATGTCAGGGTGATCACAGATTCCCTCGACAATTTCCCGGTCGCCATGGACGATATTAAACACCCCGTCGGGCAGGCCCGCCTCTTTGAGCAGTTCTGCCATACGGCAGCTACTCAGCGGAACGAGTTCCGAAGGTTTGAGGATCATACAATTTCCCAGCGCAAGTGCATTAGGCGCCGTCCAGTGAGGAACCATGAGCGGAAAGTTGAAAGGCGCGATAAAAGCCACAACGCCTAAAGGCGCGTATTCGGTGCGGCATTCTACCCCACGGCTCACCTCCATGACTTCTCCGGTGACCAATTGCGGAAGCGAACAGGCAAATTCGGTAAGTTCGATGCTTTTGTCCACTTCGGCAAAGGCTTCATCCAGCGTTTTGCCATTTTCGGTTTGCACCAGTGCTGCAAGTTCTTCCCGATGGCGGATAAGCAGTTCCCGGTAGCGAAAAAAAACCTGCACACGCTCCTTGACCGGCAGTGCTGACCAGCGGGGAAAGGCATCCTGCGCGGCGCGCACGGCCTGGTCGAGTTCTGCTCTGCCGGAAAGGGGGGCAGAAGAAATTTCCGTTCCGTCGAGCGGACTGAAAACCGGCATTCGACGTGATTCGCCAGAGACATATTTACCGGCAAAAAAATTACGGGCTTCGGGGTATTTATTGATGGTTTGTTGCATGGTTTGTATTTTTTGAATGTTTCCCAACAATTTAAATTAAAGCTCGCCGATATCCTCATTCCAGAGCTGGGGTTTTTCGGCGATAAATTGCGTCATCATCGAAATACATTCGGGAAGATCAAGGTCAATCACTTCCACTCCATGAGACTCCATAAATGCTCTAGCTCCGGGAAAGGTTCGCGATTCACCAACAATCACTTTCGGGATTTTAAACTGCACGATGGTTCCGGCACACATATAACAAGGCATAAGGGTCGAATAAATCACCGTGTCGCGATAGCTGCCAATTCGCCCGGCATGGAACAAACAGTCCATTTCTCCGTGAAGGATGGGGTTTTGTTCCTGCACCCTTTTGTTGTGGCCGCGGGAAATAACCTCGCCGTTTCTGACAAGCACTGAACCAATGGGGATTCCTCCCTCATTCAACCCATATAGCGCCTCATCAATCGCTGCCTGCATAAATGGATCCATAATTATGTTTATTTTGTCCGTTCTGCCGCCATCGGATAGTTGTCATATCCGGCAACGATAAAACCGGCAAAGGCATCTCCGGTAAAAATTCCTTTAAGTTTGAGGTCATTTCCGGAGAAAGAAAAATCAGCCGTCAGTTTATTTTCTTCATCCAGCACAATATTGCTGAGGTTGATTTGAGAACCGTCCGCTTCCAGATAGCCGGTATAGCCGTTGTCAGTTTTGGAAAGAACGAGCTTTCCGTCGTAGTCTCCGTTGGGCGTGTTGGAAACATGAAACTTCCAGTTACCGGCGGCGGAGTAAGCGGCCTGTTTTGTGCTTTTGCAGCCGAAAGAAACGACTACTGTCATGAGAACAACCATCAGAAGGGTAAAATACTTTAACATAGGAGTGGGTTTAGTTTTAGGTAAAAATATTTTCTTTTTATGTTAGCACATGCTCAACAATGTAATGATTATGTTATTCAGCTAGAGAATAATCCTGAATCAGAATTTCGGAAGGCAGTTTTAGCATTGCTGTTAGTTTCCGTATCATTTCTACCGTTAATTTTTTTTTCCGGTTCAGTATCTCAGATACCCGACTTTTTCCACCAATGATCCCAACAAGATCCTTCTGCTTATAATTTAATTCCTCCATACGGATTTTTATCGCCTCAATTGGATCGGGCGCTTCTATGGGATAAAATTTATCTTCAAAATCTTCTATGAGCAAAGACAGGATTTCTGCTTCATCCCCTTCCGGACTATTTGCCGGTGCGTCAAAAATCTCTTCCAGTCTGGCTAACGCCTTGTAATAATCCTTATCTGTTTTTATAGGTCGAATATTCATTTCTGTTATGTTAAATATTTGAAGCATCAATTTTATCATATTCTCTATGGGTTCCTATAAAGCGAATAAAAGCCCAACCTCGCTCAAAATTGAATTTGACAATCAGGCGGTAACTATTACCCTTAATATTGAATACAACTCGATCATTCCCTACAATACTTGCGTTTTGATATGTTTTTATTATTTCATTAAAATTACCCCAGTCTGATTTCTTTGCCGTTTCATACCACGTTTTCAGATGTTGTTCACTGTCTGGATTTTTTTCCCAGTATTCTTTCAGCGTTCGTTTCGCAATTATTCTCAGCATGGATGTATCTGTTCAACGGCAATAATACAACAAAGTTCTCAATAAAAGAACTTTTTAAACAAATTTCAACTACTTAGGTTTATTTAAACCCCGGAGAAGGTGAGACCACTTTGATAAATCAAGCCCCGATCACCGTCAAACTTCTCGGCCCGTGCGCACCTATTACCAGCGACTGCTCAATATCGGCGGTTTTGGAAGGCCCGGAGATAAATAGACCAAAACTTGTGTCCGTAGTGCCAATTCGTGTGTAAGCTTCGTGCATATTCCAGACGAGTTGGTCTGCGGGTAAAATAATCACCAGATGCTGGCAGATAAAGGGCGCAGCACGATGACCCATAGCCATTTCCGTTACCCATATAGCAGCATTTTCGGCTACGCCAAATTCGCCTGCCATGATCATAATATCGAGATTTTCAAGTTCGTGCGGATCGCTGATTGTATTTAATTCTACATTTCCTTTCCACCATTGAGGTACGGTACTGGCTGTATTTTTTGCTTCGGGGAAACGAGTATTTAACCAATCGGCAAAGGCTTGCTGCGAGGGGAGGTTTACGGTTTGCCCGCCTACTTTTTTGAGGGTTTCTTCGAATAGGCTTTTTAGTTCCCCCGAAGGCCGGTCAAACCGGGGCATTTCCGGAAGGGCGACTTCGAGTGGTTTGTTCTGGCGGATTCTGGAAAGAATGGAGTTTTTCATCACGCGATATGGGTTTTGGCACCTGATTTTAAACCACAGAGAACTCGGAGAAGCACAGAGGGGATTCGTCTCGGTGTTTCTCGGTGGCCTCGGTGGTTTTTCTCATGGTTTAAGTTTTTCTGTTTCCCTACCATAATTCGATAATGCTCTGGTTATCTCTCAGTTTCTCTTTTTACATACCAGTCACGGAAACTTTGTTTGGGTGAAACGGGCATTTCCCGGTCTTTTCCCCAGGGATTGAGCCGGTGATAAACCATAAAACGGGGCAATATGCGCAACGCCAGTCGCCCCAGTCTCCCTGCCCACTGATAGGCTTTGGGTTGGGCAAACATTTTACCGGCCACTTTCATCCCTAATCGTTTTCCCTTGTCAAGATGGCCTTCTTCGGCGATGATTTGCCTCCATTTATAAAGTTGTACATGAATGTCAATTTTCACCGGACAAACATCCGAACACGAACCACAAAGCGTCGAAGCAAAGGGCAGGCTGCTGTATTTTTTTAAATCTATACCTGGCGACAGAATTGACCCGATAGGCCCCGGCACGGTCGAACCGTAACTATACCCGCCGCTCCGCCGATACACCGGGCAGGTATTCATACACGCCCCGCAGCGGATGCAGTGCAGGGAGCGGCGAAAATCTTCGCGACCAAGTTGTTCGGTGCGACCGTTGTCCACAAGGATAATATGCATCTCCTGCCCCTGCTGTGGGCGGAAAAAATGCGAAGAATAAGTCGTAATCGGCTGTCCGGTTGCACTCCGCGCGAGCAGGCGCAAAAATACGCCGAGATGCTCCATTTTCGGAATCAGCTTTTCGATTCCCATGCTGGCAATATGTACCGGCGCGAGGTGAACGCCCATGTCGGCGTTGCCTTCGTTGGTACAGACCACCAATCCGCCGGTTTCGGCGATGGCAAAATTGACACCGGTAAGCGCGGCATCCGCAGTAAGAAACTGCTGCCGCAGGTGCTGCCGGGCAGCTTCGGTGAGGTATTGGGGATCCGTAGCGCCCGCTTCCGTGCCTATTTTTTCATGGAAAAGGATTCCGATTTCCTCCTTTTTTTTGTGAATGGCGGGAAGCACGATATGGCTGGGCGGCTCCTGCGCCAGTTGCACGATTCTTTCGCCTAGGTCGGTGTCAATCACTTCGATTCCCTGTTTTTCGAGGAAAGGATTGAGGTGGCATTCTTCGGTAAGCATGGACTTGCTTTTGACCAGTTTGCGCACTTTGTGTTTTCGCAGAATATCGGCGACGATTTGGTTATGCGCTGCGGCATCTTCCGCCCAGTGAATCTTTATGCTATTCGCAGTGGCATTTTTTTCAAATTCTTCGAGATAGAAATCGAGCCGGGAAAGGGTATGGGCTTTGATCTGGCTGGCGAGTTCGCGGAGGGTTTCCCACTCGGGAACCGACGCAGCCACGAGGTCGCGTTTTTGCCTGACATGCCAGAGCGTCTGGTCGTGCCACGTGGTGCGAGCCTCGTCGCGGTTAAATTTTTGCGCTTCGGTGGCGTGATTCATTGCTGCGACTGGTTAAGGATTTCCACAATATGCAAAACCTTTATATTTTTTTTCTGTCGCCGGATCAGCCCTTCGAGGTGCATGAGGCAGGACATATCGCCACCGGTAATGATTTCGGCCCCATGTGTGAGATGGTCGGCGATCCGGTCATTGCCCATTTTGGCCGATACGGCGGCTTCCGATACGCTGAATGTGCCCCCAAAACCACAACATTCATCTCCTCGGTCGAGTGGGACGAGTTCCAATCCTTCCACTCTTTGCAGCAGACTTTCCTGAATGGAAAAAACATCACCCATCAACTCGGAGCCTTTGCCCAGATGCAGGCCGCGAAGACCGTGGCAGCTCGCGTGAAGTCCTACTTTTGCGGGGAAATGAGCCTTTATTTTTTCCACGCCGGCTATCTGGTAGAGAAATTCGCAGATGTCGAGGGTGCGGCTTTGGACATGAGAAAGGGCTTCGGAAGGGGGGAGGATGTGGTAATGTTTGCGCACAAAATAGGCACAACTGCCTGAAGGTCCGACGATATAGTCGTAATTAGAGAATGTATCCACAAAATGATTCGCGGCAGCGACAGCATCCTTTTCACAGCCCGAATTGGCCATCGGCTGCCCGCAGCAGGTCTGATTGAGGGGAAATTCGACGGTATAACCCAGTTTTTGCAGGAGTTGGAGCGAAGCGACCCCCACTTGTGGGTAAAACTGGTCAATATAACAGGGAATGAAGAGGGCGATTTTCACTATAAAAGAGAATTAGAGAGAACCTTCGCCGAATATAAAAATCAATCCTGTTTATTCTTTGTATAATCAGTTTTTCCTTCAAACAATTTCATCTGATCGCCATTGTGCGATTTATAATTGTCATGTAAAAGAATCAATTCCTCATCTTTATCCTTTTGTGAGTGATTTTTGTAGGTCTCCCAATCGGGAAAATAATCATCCGCCTGGTTACCCCAACAAACCCATTTTGGACGATTTCCACGAGCAAACATTTCCAAAAAAGGCCCTCTGCTACACGCTTCGATTAGTTCATATTGCTCATCAGGCTTTCTACTATGTTCCCTTTTCTGTTTAACAATGATATTTTCTTGAGTTCTCCCGGGTTGTAAAGTCCGCGGATTTTTCCCCCGAACGCCAAAAAGAATTATTTCCGTCACGTTCCGAAAATAAAAACCAACTCCACGACGATCCGGCCCACCATCCTTTCTTGTTTTATACCAAATAAGGTTAGTCTTATAAGTAAATCCCCAAGCTTGCATCACTTCCAAACCTTCTGCAAGCAAGGCGTTCGGCACCCATAAATAAAGATGAGCAGTATCAGCAGTTGCTTCAGAGACGGGAATAGCCTTAATTTCATCCAAATTCAGAGTTGGATAACGAGACAATCTTTTATGCTCAGGAGCCATTTTCCCCGTTCGATTTTGAAATTGCCAGGGAGGGTCGGCCAGTATGGTTGCAAATTTTTTACCCTGGGTAAATACGCGAAAGTCTTCTTGAGCACTCAATTCTTGTTTCATTTTTCAATTATAAGTTTGGAGGTAATTCCAAAAACTAAAACTGGGCAACCACCATTTCTTCCTGCCTTTAATCGGGGAATTAGTTTTCCCATATGAGTTGTACTCGCACCGTATTTGTGCATAACATTTAGCTCTCTAAATAATAGGTCGAGATCATTACTTCGAGTAACTAAAATCCCAACGCTAATTGCATCATATTCAAAAAATGCCCGAAAAGCATACAAATCTCTGTCGAATGTTTGGTCTTTGCTGTTCCACTCCAAGTCAAAAGCAACCCGTCCTTTCAGATAGTCAACTTTATGGGATCCATGACTAACGGAGTTTTTCAGATCCTTTTCTTTCCCTTTGATTTCAAATACATTCAATTCGGCTTCAAGATTTTTTTCGTTCCACTCTAATCCTCTTAGTATATCCGAAAAAATTTTAGGGATTTGGCTTTCACTACCCCCTGGAGTTACAATATCCGTTCTACTAAAACGAAATTGTCTTAAAGCTCTACATATTTCCTCAAATTCTTCAGCGAATTCATTTGCAAGTATGGCGGCTGCATGTTTAAAATCATGTACCTCATATAGGTTCTGAATATCAGCAGGTATATAGGTTTTCCAACTCATTGGGTATAAAATTAATAAAAATATGAGCCAATGCAATTTTTTGCTAAAAATTTTAACAAAAAAAATCACTAAATCAACCTCTCGCTAATTCATTAGGTTTGAAGATAGGAAGAATCCTGATAAGTCAGATATACGAAATCCGAATTTAGAAGGAAGACGCTATATGCTACTACTTCCTTGCTCTAAATTCGGATTTCATACTTCGGGCGTCTGAGTTCTCATCCAGAAAAAATCAGATCCGGCTGTTTTACTGGCCTTTCGGCTTTTTTTCTTTGGGAGGTTTTTGTCCACCTTCGGGCGGTGTTCCCTGCGGTCCGCCGGGGCGGCCTCCTTGTGGGCGGTTGGCGGCACGCTCTGCCTGCCAGGCTTCGTATTTGGTCCACTGCTCGTAGGAGAAAAGGAGCTTAAACTGTTCGTCCCGCTCGGCATTGACCTGTTCGCGGATACCGCGCATGGCTTCCCAGTCGCCCTGATTTTCCTCGCGGGCTTTCTGCATTTGGGCCATTGCAGCCTGGTTGATTTCGAGGACTTTGGCTTTGGTCGCCTCGTCCAGGGAAAGGGCCAAAGCGATTTCGTCGGTCTGCTGTTGCACCATCGCCTGCGGGTCAAAATTGCCGCCGCCGGGCTGAGCTGTTACATAAGTAGTTGCCAGCCCAAACAGCGATAAACAAAACCATTTCATCATTTTCATTTTCATTGGCTAGGGGATTAATGTTTGGGAGAATAAGGGTTAAATATTTAACGGAGTGAGCTTTTTGACAAACAAACCCGGATGTTTATTCCCGTCTTTGGCGATCTGGCATTTTTTCCATTTATATTTTGAGTATCGGAAATCCCTGTTTTAGGAATTTTTCATCTTTTTTTACTAAATTTCTCCCCCCAAAACACGGATTGACAGGCCCCATAAACTTTCTAAAAATGAAATTAAAAATTGCATTAAACTTGTTTTTAGCGGTCTTTTGCCTATTGGGAAAAGCACAAACAAACATTCGCGCCTGGTATGCTCAGGGACAGGTATGGATTGTCTGGCAGGCGCAGCAGCCCTTTCCCGAGACATTTGCTGTTTATAAAAAAGCCACTTCCTTTTCCAATGTAAACCAGGCTACGGTCATTGGGCGTTTGTTTCATTTCGAATACCTGCCCGGGACATATTTTCAGCAAACGGGAGATACCACTTTTCGTTATCGGATTCCCCAACCCGACGGAAGTTATTACAAATTGGGAATCGGAGAGGCCTTGTTTGTGGAAACCATCACGGAAAATGGCTCTGCCTATTATGCCGTAGTAGAATGGGGAAACAATGCAGTTACTCCCGGCGAAAACATCCTCACGAGTCCGGTGGTTTACACCTATGATCCGATTAACGAGCCGGTCACCTGCCACCGCCAGTTAACCACAACCCTTTTGAGCGGACACAAAACCAATTGGTACACTTTATGGCTTATGGGCCGCCAAGACCTGAACGCGGGTCGCCCCGATTTTCCTGTAATGGCCAATGCCTACAAAAATGGTATGCCCGCGATGTTTATTGTCAGCGAAGCACTCAACCTGGATACCACAGGAGGAAAAAGCGTACCCGCCACTCACTGGTTTCACGGCGGCGGAGGAACGGCGGTCCAACACACAGCCAATAAAACTCCGCAGTTTAATATTATTCCGCAAAAGGGTATTTCTGTATCGCATACCGATGACTTTCCCCATATCCTGATCCACGACGGAGACACGACGTTTTCGTCGGCGCGTTCATTGTGGTTTGGATGGGCCAAAACACATAATCCCTTTATTCCGGGCTTTGATCCCGGTGTGGGGGATACCATTATTAATTATACTCAACGCCGGATACGTTGGATCAATGAATGGCTGATAACTCACTACCACGTGGATCCGACGCGGGTTGCTTTACAGGGTTACAGCATGGGTTCGGGAGGCGCTTCTGCATTGGGAAAAGCCTATCCTGATGTCTTTTCAACGGTCTGCGCCTTTAACAACGGATATCGCGGTGCTATTGACCCCACAAGCGAAGCTATCGTAGGTTCCATAACCGAAAACCTCCCCACCAATCTTCGTGGTGTAAATAATCAGGTCGTTCATATCAATGAGGTATTTGATCTGACGACCCGAATTTCTCCTCAAAGGGACTTCCCGTTATTCCGCACTTGGGCGGGAAAAAATGACGAAAACGACCGCATGTACTGGGCACCTGACCTAGTGGCTCAATACCGGAAAGCGGACAGCATGGGATTGGGAACACAGATCAGTTGGGATGAACGACCGCATATTTACGATACCCTGGGGTTTTATTGGATTCAGGGTACACTTGCCGGACAACAAACCTATCGCGATAACTTGAGTTTTCAGGAATTTTTCCGCAGAGATCAGTCTTATCCCGCTTTTTTTAATCACCGGCTTGACCCGGACAATAATATTCCCGGCTCTGGTCAAATCGGTATTAACAACGGAGACGGCGATAACTGGGGTACCTGGGGCGGTTATCACAACTGGGATTTTACGCAGATCATTGACTCCTCCGACCGATGGTCCGTCATTGCCTGGCTCGAAGCGGATGCCCTTTATGCGAGGGATAATAGCCCCCACGACCAACTCACGGCTGACCTTGCAATCCGCAAACCCCAGCAGTTTAAACCCGCTACCGGAACCGCTATTCAATGGCGAGTCAAAGATGCGACCTCTGGAAATATTTTGCAAAGCGGAGCCGCTACCGTAAAAGCCGATTCCCTTGTGGTGATTCCTCAGATCGTGGTTTACAAAGAAAATATCCGAAAAGTGGAGATAGAAATAAAAACTACGGCAACCCCGGTCGAGCCGGAAACAAACGTGTTTTTTGCGGTAACCATTCTTCCCAATCCTTCCGGAAGTGATGCAATATTGTCCGTGAATTCCAAGAGAAATACCCCTGCGGTTATCAATCTTATCACCCCGGAAGGCCGAAAAATATCTGTAAATACCCGATTGGTTCCCGGTGAAAATCGTTTTTCGCTTTTCCCCTTTGCGGAACTTCCTGCGGGTATTTACCTGATACAGATTTTGACACCCGAGGCGAAAAAAACGCTTCGCTGGGTAAAGCTGTAAGCTAAAACCCCATATTCACCACAACCCCCCAGCTACGGGTTGTCGGTAACTGCCCTGACTCCATACCTCGGCCCATTCCGCTGCTCCATACTCCGGCAGGATCGAGTCCGTCGGGGGCGGTGTTGCGGATAAACCAGAGATTTCGCCCTACGGCGGTGAGGCTAAGGCCTTTTACCGTACCGTTCTTTTTCAGGAGGTTTTCGGGGAAATGGTATGTCAGCGACAATTCTCTTACTCTTACCCACGAGCCTGCGGAAATCGTCGCAGATGCCGGGCCTTTGCCGTCCGGGCGGGAAAATACGTCCTGGTATTTGTAATAATAGGGCACAACCGTCTGATTGGGTTTGCCGTCGGCATACACGCCTTCTTTGATTACTCCGATGTTTCTTTCGGCTCCGTAAACGTCGGTGTAAGGAAGCCCGCCCAACTCGGCATTACGGCCTTCGAGGGTCGCGGGCGACTGCCCTAAAGCCAGGCCGGCAGCCTGCGATCCCCAAAACACGTCTCCCCCCTGCCGGATGTCCGCCACTCCGCGAAAGGTCAGTCCCATAAAAGAAATCGTATTCGTTATACCTCCGTACCATTTGGGTAAAACATTTCCTAAAACCACTTTCTCATCCGTGGTTTCATACCACTTTCCGTCCGCAGAAATGATGCGGTTTTCCGCTGTCCTTTCTTCCGGATCGGTTTCGCTGTTTCCGTTTTGGTCAAAATAGACATAATCATAGCCGGTAATTGCCCCCATCGGTTGCCCGACACGTGCTTCCAGCATTCCGCCCAGGGAAACAGACTCCCCGCCCTCTGCCAGTGAAATTACCTCATTGCGATACCCCGAACCGGAAAACTGAATTCGCCATTCCAGTCCTTTTCTCCGGACGGGAATGACCTCGGCAGTAAGTTCCAGCCCTTTGTTTTGTATTTCGCCTCCGTTGATCCAGGCAGGCTGACCGTCGCTCGAAAGTGCAGGAAGGATCTGATTATCCGTGAGCGATTCAAAGTAAACCCCGTCGAGGCGGATTCGCCCGTGATAAAAAGCCATCTCCAGCCCAAACTCTTTTGTCTGTGTTTTTTCGTTGACCAGGTTTTGGGTGGGAAAAATACCGGTATAAATTCCCGAAAAATACTGAGGGTGAAGGGAATAAATATCTGCCGGATTGCCCGCAAAAGCGTATGAGAGCCGCAACTTTCCGTAGGTAAAAACCTTGCGGGAAGTTCGTGCCACGTCGCGAAATACATAACCCAGCCCTGCGGAAGGATATGTAACGGCATCCTGGCTTCCTGCGGGTGTGGTCAGACGGTCGGTGCGGGTGGAAAGGCTCAGAAAATATCTGTCCCGTATATTCAGGTCTGCAAAGGCAAAAACCGCATTGACGGACTGGCGAAACCGCGATTCTCCGGGAATGGTGCGGTCAAAGAGGGTTCTTATCGAAGCGGTATCGGTGTAGGCATTCCAGAATGCGTAATAGTCCGGAACCCGGAAGTCAAACCCGCCGTTGCTGCCGCGTATTTCCTGATAGTCGGTGGCCCATTTTTCCATTCCGGCAAAAGCGGAGAGATGAATGTGCCGGGTAAAATTTTTCCGGGCTTCCAGAATCAGGGTATGATTGCTCATACGCTTTTTGCTCAGGGTGAGGGCATATCTTCCACCGGCCAGCCCTGCCGTATCGGTAGGTGTCTGGCGGGATTCAAAAGTAGTGTTGGCGTAATCTGTACCGGATCTTAATGTAAGCGAAAGCCAGGGGCGAATATGGCGGGTGATGCTGAGGGAACCCAACATTCGTTCGGTTTGGCGGGTGTCCTGATTTTTGTTCAGGTTCCAGTAAAACGGTCCGGAAATGCCTCTGCCGCGTCCCAATGCATCATCGGTCGGAAACCCCACTCCTGCCACGGTTTGCGAACCGTCGGCGTTCTCGTAGTTATTTTCTTCGAGTTCGGGGCGAAAACTGCGGCCACGGTTCCAGAGTAGTTCATGGCCCAGCGAAGTAGCCGAAAGACCGGTTGGGTTTTGGCTTTGTGATTTGAGGAAATTGACCGAGGCGTTGACTTCCGTATTTTCGATGGGTTTGAGATGGGTGCGGAGGTGTAAAAGGGTTTGGCCGGAGGAATGATTCGGTAGAATGGAAGTCGTCTCATTTTGGGTCAATGACCCGCGAAACCCGCCGTTTTCATTTGCCCCGGAAAGCGAAAGGTGATACGAAGAGAAAAGGCCGGGTTGAAAAAGGGAGGTGGTGTTTACGGGTTGCGATTCCCAGGGCAGTACGTCGCCGTTCCACCAGATGACAGGGCGGTTGTCAAAAGCCGGTCCCCAACTTGCCCCGGCTCTGTCGGCATCTACGCGGGGCAGGAGGCTGGCTCCCTGATCGTCCGTTTCAAAATCCTGGCTGCCTTCCCAAGCCTTGCCCTCGCCAAAGAGGTTTTGTTGTTCGCGGCTTTTCCATACGTCGGTTTGCATACGAGTTATATTCACTCCGATGCGGATACCGTCTGTTTTTTCCAATCGCTTGCTCGTCACAATAATCGCCCCATTGGCACCGCGGTTGCCGTAAAGAGCGGTGGCTGCGGGGCCTTTGAGCAGCGTAACCGAAGCGATGTCTGGGAAATTGACAGGGCTAAGGTCGGAGAGATTGTAATCTATTTCCACCCCGTCGAGGATGACGATGGGCGAGTTTTCGCCGTTTTGGAGGGAGCGGATTCCTCGGAGATTGAGTTGGGGAGAGCCGGCGGCGGAACCGGAGTTCAAGACTTCGAGGCCGGCGACACGTCCGTTGAGTGCTTCGGAGAGGTTGGCCGCGCCCGTTTGTAGGAGTTCTTCTCCGGAGAGCGTAAATACAGCATGAGGCAGCGTATTTACCGATTTTTGTATCCCCAGCACATAGGGAATTTTTTCTTCCGAATCCGTTTTTTCAGATTTGGGGTCAGCTTGTTGTGCCCGGAGGGCAACATTGAAGGAAGCGGCAAATACCGCAGTCATAAGTAGCAGTTTACGCATAAGAGGAAGCTTTAGGTAAATGAGCAGGGAATCCCTTTTCCCGGAATTCCCTACTCACTAAGACCACCCAAAACTTCAAACTGCATGGTGGGCTGAAAAATTAAATCCTGACCTTCACCTTTGCGCCAAACACTGATTAATAAAATCAATCTCCTTTGCACTCAGGTGAATATCCGCGGCTTTTGCATTTTCGACGGATTGACGCTCGTCTCTTGCGCCTGCCAGAGCAATGGTAATGCCCGGTTGTTCGAGGGTCCAGCGCAGCACCAGTTGGCCGAGGGTTGCCTCTTTTTCTTCCGCCAGGGGTTTGATCCTGTTGAGAAAAGCATTGGTGCGGAGAATGCTTTTTTCGGAAAAGGAAGGATGTTTGGCGCGGTGGTCGCCTTCGGCGAAAGTATAACCGGGCGTGATTTTGCCCGTGAGCAGCCCTCTTTCGAGCGGACTGTAAGCCAGAATGGCTTTGTTTTGTTCGATGCAATAGGGCACGGTTTCCGCTTCGATCTTGCGGTTGACCATGCTGTAGGGAACCTGATTGGAGGCGAGAGGGACACATTTTTCGGCTTCTTCCATTTGCGCTGCGCTGTAATTACAGACACCGGCGTAGCGGATTTTGCCCTGCTCCAATAGTTTGGCGACGGCTTCAAAGGTCTCCGGAATCGGCGTGGTCGAGTCGGGCCAATGTAGCTGATACAGGTCAATATAATCGGTTTTTAACCTCCGCAGACTGTCTTCAATCTCCTGCATGATGCTTTTTTTGCCAGCGTAGCGGTAGAAGTCGGTGTCTATCCCTTCGTTATTTTTGTTGCGCATGGCAAAATCACCTTTGGGTTCTTTCAGATCCCAGCGCATGCCAAATTTTGTGAGAATCTGCACCTTATCGCGCGGAATGCCTCTGAGTGCTTCTCTTACAATCTCCTCACTTGTGCCCTGCCCGTAAACAGGGGCCGTGTCAATGGAGGTTACTCCAAGATCATAAGCAGCCTCTATAGCTCTGATAGATGCCTTATGGTCGGTTCCTCCCCACATCCATCCCCCGGCAGCCCAAGCACCAAAAGTAATCACGGAAACTTCCAGATCGGAGTTTCCCAGTTTGCGATATTCCATAGTAGTTGAATATTAGTTTTACAAGCATTGTTGTGAAGGACGTAAATATAAGGCGATAAGTCCGGATAATGGAAATCCTGATAATCCGATCAAAATCATAAAAATCATGCGTTTTTTAAAATATGATGTTAATTTTGGCCTAAATACACCTATAAGCAACCTTCGCTCATGAAAAAACTGTTGACAATCTTAATTACCATTCTCCTGGTAAGCCCGTCTTTTGCCCAGACCTCCGGTGGCCCTGATGCCTATGGTTATGTCTGGTATGGCAGCAACAATCCCAACGGCCCGACCTTTCAGTGGATAGACATTACCGCTGTGGGCAACTTGGTTACCGGTCTCACCGATGACAATGCCGTGGGACCTTTTCCTATGGGTATGAATTTCCATTATTACTGGTCAGATTACAACCAGATCAAAATTGGTTCAAATGGCTGGGTCAGTTTTAATAATCCCGGAAACCTTGCCCATTGTTTTCCGACCATTCCTACTGCGGGAGGTGCCGGAGACAATATCCTCGCGCCCTTGATGTGCGACCTCAACTTTTCGGGTGCAGCCAATCCCGGGCAGGTATATTATTACAACGACGCGGCCAATAACCGGTTCATTGTCAGCTATATCAATGTTCCCTATTGGAGAAATGCAAACCCTGACTATATTGGATCGAGCACTTTTCAGATTGTACTTTCCGCCGCAGACAGCAGCATTACCTACAACTATCTGACTACCGACGCAGCCAATTTCAACAATACCCCAGGCTGTGCCAGCGATCTGGTAGTAGGAATGGAAAATACAACCGGCAATATCGGACTTCAGGTTTATCAGGATGTGGTACCCGCGTCTAACTATTCGATTAAATTTGAGTATCCCCATCCGGTACTTTTTCAGATTCAGGATGCAACTCCGGCCTGGGTTCTGAATGATGAAAGTAAGGCTGCCTTTTTCCCGCTGGGTGGAAATATAGATTTTTTCGCAGGTATCGCCAACAAAGGAAATACAACTTTGTCCTCTCAAACGCTGGTAAGCCTCCAGGTGCGCGACCTTAACAATTCTGTTGTGTATTCTCAGTCAGCCAATGTTCCCGCAGGCCTTGCCGCAGGTGTGGTGGATACGGTCAGTTTTAGTGTTCCGCCTCAGTTTCCCGGCCAATATTCCGTCAGGGTGGTAACCGCTAATTCAGGGGATATCAATTCGTCCAACAACCTCCTCATCGCGGAAATGAATGTCGTAAATATTTTTTCCAATACCTTTACCCTTTCGTATGCCACACAGGATGACCCTGACGGCTCCATTAGCTGGTCGGGTGGGGGTGGAGGAGCTATCTATGTAGAGCCGCCTATATATCCCGCAAGGCTCGATTCTGCCGCTTTTTTCCTCGGAGCCGCTACTTTTAATATTGCCAATATTGGATCATTTACGGTAAATGTACTCGCTGGCGATGGTCCCAATGGACTGCCCGGGACATTACTGTCCTCAGAGACCGTTTCTTTTAGTGGCGATCCACTGAATGACTGGAAAAATATCGCTCTCTCCACACCGGTGAATGTCACCACGGGTGGGGTTTATATAGGCTGGAATGTCAATGCCACCGATTCCCTGGTGGTGGCTACGGAAACGGCTACCCCCATTTCCCGCAGAACGTATGAATTTGTCGGAGGTAGTTGGGCACCGTTCCGCAGTGGAGATAATACCGAATTCCTGATCAATGGATTTTTTACCAATGCCTGTTTTACTTTTGCCACCAGCGTTGCTTCTTCTACTCCGGTGAGTTGTTTTGGCGGATCAGACGGAGCCATTAGTATTAATGTTTCAGGCGGATCTCCTGCCTATTCATTCGCATGGAGCAATGGCTCAACCAACGAAGACCTTACCGGAATTCCCGCAGGAACCTATACCGTCACCATCACCGATGCCAGTGGCTGTAACGCAACCTATTCCACCACGATCACCGAACCTGCCGAAATTATTGCCACGGCGGTTGCCCGCGATGTTTTTATCGCAAATGATGGAGAGATTGACCTGACAGTAAATGGCGGTACTTCTCCCTATTCATTCTTGTGGGACAACGGAGCCGGAACCGGCGAAGACCCTGACAGCCTTGCTGCGGGAACTTATACCGTCGTCATTACCGATGCCAAAGGATGTAAAGATACCCTGACGGTGGTTGTCGCAAACCGTGTAGGCATCGAAGACGATTTGCTCGGTTCGCTCATTTCCGTGTATCCCAATCCGAATGAGGGTTCTTTCTCCGTGGACGCGGTGAATGTGAAAGAAAATATCCTGCTGGAAGTCCTGAATACGGTAGGTCAGCGGGTTTACGGACAAATGATTTCGGGAGGTGTGATTACCGATATCCACCTTCCGCAACAGAGTGAAGGGATCTATATCCTGCGTTTAACTACGGAATCTGCCCGGACGACCCGAAAATTGATGCTCCGATAGCACTACTGCCCCAACGCAACCTATACCCTTTGGCAGATTATTCGCCCATAAGCACTACGCCTTTGGCGTTTTTTCCGGCGATAAGATCTTCAAAAGCTTGTTGCATCTGCTCAAGGGTATAGGTCTGCGTTACCATTTCGTCGAGCATCAGATCTCCTTTTTTGTAGAGATTCATCAAAATGGGGAAATCTATTTGCGGGCGGCATTTGCCGTAGAGAGGGTTGATATAGATTTTATCCCACTCAAACAGTTCCATATTAAAGACGATTTCCTGCTCGATCCCGCTCACCTGAACAGCCGTTCCGGCGTTGCGCACCATAGCCAGCGGTGCCGCCCCTAAAGCCGGAACGGCTGTACATTCAAAACAATAATCGGCTCCCCTTCCACCGGTCATGGTTTTGACGGTCTGGGCAGCGCGCAACAGCCCCTTGTCTTCTTTTTCTGCCAGCAGGGTGTGGGTCGCCCCAAATGTTTTCGCCATTTCAAGTTTGCCGGGGTGAATGTCTATGGCAATGATTTTTTCCGCTTCCGATATCCGCGCTCCCTGAATCACATTCAACCCTACGCCGCCTGCACCCAGTACGACAACCGAACTTCCGGCCTTCACTCGTGCCGCATTTACCACCGAACCATACCCCGTCATTACCCCACAACTCACAATGGCGGCGGAAGAAAAGGGTATTTCCATAGCCATTTTCACCACGGCAGCCTCCCGTACAAGGGTAACAGTTGACAAAGTGCCCAGATTAAAAGATCGTTCTACGGGCCGACCGTTCCAGCGCGTTCTTTCGAGCGGGGGATGCCCGGCGTTAAAACCATTGTTACCGGCCACCACGGGTGACTGGTTTTCGCAGATATTCTGGTTGCCTTCCTGGCATTGAAAACACCGCCCGCAGGGCACCGCCCAGTTGAGAATGACCGGGTCGCCGGGTTTGACCGAAGTTACGAGTGGCCCGGTTTCGAGAACCACACCCG
Source organism: Bacteroidia bacterium (assembly GCA_033764335.1). Classification (GTDB taxonomy): domain Bacteria; phylum Bacteroidota; class Bacteroidia; order J057; family J057; genus JAGQVA01. Next base: position 252,944 of record JANRJC010000051.1, read on the forward strand.
CGCCTTCGTGACCGATGATCACATGTTTGCCCCACCGGAGAGAATCGTAGTCGGTGTGGCAGATTCCGGCGGCCCGCATTTCTACCACAACTTCATCGCCCTGTGGTTGAGCTACGGTTATATCCTCGAGGGAAAACGACCCGTCGGGACGGGCGATAATGGCTTTGGCTGGGAACATAATGAAGGATCTATGGGTATAAATATAATACTACTTTGTAATTTCATGAGATTCTGTATGATTTTTTCGATAAAAAACATCATTGGTAATAAAAATATTTATAATTATCCCCCGATAGCCATTTTCCATAAAAAACTTCCCCGATAAACCTCCGATTCTGTAATTGTTGTCTGGCAAATGTTTTTCCAGTTTTGTAAAAAGAAAAACCGGAATTATGAATACAAAACTCACGCTCCTTACCCTTTGCTTCCTGACGGCTTTTGCTTATGGGCAATTGTCTGCTCAGGCGGTTTTCACCAAAGTCTATGACGCCCGCGTCAAAGGCCAGAATATCGAATGGGACGGCAACCGCCTTATCGTAGCGGGCGACCTGCATTTCCAGAACCAGACGGATTTTTCCTTTATGAAACTGGACACCACGGGTACAGTTGTGCGTTCCGTGGGCTATCACCATACCGGTCGCGACCATGCTTCTTTTATCCGCAACCATCCCAACGGCGGTTATGTCATCGGCGGCTATTCGCTGCTGGACCCGACCAGTCCCGATAGTTCGGAGATAGTCATCCTTCGCCTCGCGGCCAATGGCGCGCTCCAATGGGCACGCAGCTACTACAAAGCCAACCACAAAGCCGGCGTGATTTCCGGGTTGGAAATCAACGGAGACGGAACCATCGTCTTTTCTGCCCACATGTATATACCGCTTACGGCCTCCGGCCTTAATATGCACGGGACGGTCGTACAGCTTGACACCGCCGGTAATATCATGTGGCATCGCGCCGTAAGACTCGGCAACGCCCTGGTTACACCCAACCCTCTGCTCATTGACGGCCCCAATTCCAACCTCGCTATTCAAAACAACGGAACTATCATCGCCGGGTGGAACTTCTTCCGCTATGACTCCACCACCAATGTGATCAGCAAAGGCATTTCTGTTCAGGCTCTCGACAATACCGGCAACCTGGTATGGGAAAAACAATACAAATCCCGGCCCATGCTCGCTATGGAGCTTACTCCTTCCGACAACGGCCTGGCCATTTACCTCAGCAACCTCCTGGGAGCCGTAGGGCTGATCAAACTCGACGCCAACGGCGACCAACTCTGGGGCCGACTCGATCCTTTTGCCACCAACAGCAATATCCCTCGCGTAAGCCTCAAAGCCTCCGGTAACCAGATCGCCTTCCAGACCGACAACCGCATCACGATTGAACGCAACAACCCGATGGCCATTATCCGGCCCTCCATCGCCAGCACAACGCCACACTTGCGGGTGAGAGATTTTGTAACTTCGGGCAAAAAAGCCTATATCCTGGCCCATACGCTTGCTCCGGCGGCTACCCCCAACTCAGTTGGGTTCCGTCCGACCCTTACCAAATCCATTATTGACACGGTAGCTAACTGCTTTTTCAGCTTCCATCCTTCCGCTAACTATCCGGCTTTTAGCCTCGATACACTCAGCGTCAACCTTTCATCCACCAACACGCTGCCGCTGTTTATGGATAGTCTGAGCCTGCCGCAGGTACTACTTTCCACTTACGACTCGACCGTCTGCGTGGGACAAGGACTCGTATGGCCGGGCGACGCCAACTCCGATGGAATCGCCAATGTGCTTGACTTTATGTTTGTGGGCTTGGGCTGGGGTAAAAACGGCGCGCCGCGCCTCAATCCAACCCTCCAGTGGGTGGGACAGACAGCCCTCGACTGGAACTTCAGCTTCTTCAACGGCGTGAACATGAAACACGCCGACGGCAACGGCAACGGCCATATCGGTTGGTTTGATATTGTGCCCATTGTCCTAAACTATGGACTCACCCACAACAAAGGCGAGGACAACGGAGGCCCCGACGATCCGCCCCTTTTCCTCGAAATGCCTCAGGACAGCATCGAAGTAGGACAGACCCTGACGATCCCCATTATGTATGGCGACTCGGCTCACCCGGTGGAGGATGTGTATGCCCTGGGCTTTTCGATACGTTATGATCCCGCACTGATTGATACCAATAGTATGCACTTTACCCCGGCGGTGTCGTGGATGGGAACCGACAGCGTGGATTTGATCTATATGGAAAAAGATTTCCCGGTGGAAGGACAACTCGAAGTGGGACTGACCCGCGTTACACAGACCGACGCTTCGGGTTATGGAATGATCGGTGCGCTGACATTTGTAACAATTGACAATATATCAGGCAAAACCCTGGTCGCCGAAAAACTGAGGCTGGAAATTGTGCCACAAGGAGCGATCAATACCTTGGAGCAGCGGCTGCCGGTATTTGGGAAAAGCGACTCCGTAGTAGTAACTCAGGAGACCAGCACTTCGATCAAAGACAACCTGATCAGTGGGGAGGTGAAAGTGTATCCAAACCCGGTATTCGGACTCTTAGAAATAGACGGAGGCAATATTCAGACAGAAGAGGTAATCCTCACCGATCTGCTGGGCCGCGAAGTAATTGTACGTGAAATCAACAAAACCCGCACGACGCTGGACATGGGAGAAATTACCCCCGGCATCTATGTACTCAAGGGCAAAACCCGTGAAGGTTACTGGATGAAGCGTCTGATTGTAAGATAAAAAAACCTGTTCATACCTATCATCACAGTCTTTAAAACGGGGCGTAGGGCGCCCCGTTTTTTTTGTTTTTTGTATATCCCCCCTCCCAATGAATGGCTTTAAACACCGAGGCAGGAAAGTGACAAAAAAAAACCCCCGGGAGGTTATCCCGGAGGCCGATTAAAAAGGACTACTACTACTCGCGAGATGTAGGGGAAGGATTCGAACCTTCATGAGGTGGTTAGGCTCCCCCACCAATTATGGGGGGGAGCTTTATCCCAAACCCTCGCCCCCGAGACAGGAGGGTATGGCTACCGATTTTCATCACCCTACATTTAATGCTTAAATCAAACTATGGCTAAAGAACTTTTTATGCGACTATTGTGCTTCGTTGTATGATACAATATTACATTACGTTTTGTGATTTTGCAAATTTTTTTGAAAAAATATGAAAAAATTTTATTTAAAGGGCTTAAATTTTGCAATAAACAAATGTTAATTCGACATTTATTTTTGTAGTTGTCAGATAATCAGCGCATTAGCGAAAACCGCTTTGGCGAGAATAGGGGCGGGTTATGAGATTGGAAAAATTAGGAGGGAATATCGGCTGATTCTGCAAATGGAGGGGATTCGGGCGGGTTAAGCTTCTGCGACTGGGTCGAAGAAGGGTTGTTTTGTTCCAGTAGCAGGTTCAGTTTGCGATTGATTTCTTCGATCTGAAGCACGAGGTTGTCGTTATTGTCTCTTACCATTTCCTCCACAAAGATTGCATTGACAATCGAAAGCCCAAACAATCCGCCGGAAACGACGATCGTGATGAAGTACAGTTTCGTAAAAAACTCCCCTACAGGCCCCATTTGGGAGCTTCGAATCAATTCCTCCGGCACTTCAAACCAGCCTTCAATGGTAAAAATCTTAAAAATATTGTAGAACGAAATCAGCGGATCGCCAAACTGCTCCGGGGCAATTTCCTTAAACATCCGGCAACTGACGAGCGAAATAACAAAACTGTAAATGAAAAAGGCCAATAACACGAATATGGACGCATGAAAGGCTCGCCGCACTCCTGCAATCAGTTCCTTGATGTTAGGAATGAACTTGATAAACTTAAAAAACCGCACCATCCGGATTACCCGAAACACGAATAGAATGGATACATTGGGAAACTGGGACTCAAACAACAGGAGAAAAGACGGAATGCTCAATATCAGGATGATGAGGTCAAACCGGTTCCAGCCCGAACGAATATACCTTCGCCAGCCGTTTCCCCGGATTTTGAACAGTGCTTCAAGCAGGAAAAAGAGCAGGAACACAGCATCCAGCGCTTCAAGGGCGAGGGTAAACTCCGGAGAAAGATCAAAAGAAAGGAAAAAAAGCAGGATTGCATTCAGGCTGATTACAATTGCAACCGGTCTGTCATGAGTAAATAAATGTGCCAACTTCCGCATTTGTTACCATCCGATTAGTTTTTACCCTAAAAAATCTTCCATTCACGAAGGATTTCCATCCGTTCAGCGTATAGCCGTGGGGCATGTAAGATTTTTACTTAAATTGTATTATAATAAAAAAATCGCTGCAAACAATCGCCCAAAATTCCCCAGGGACAGAAGAAGTTTGCATTAGGTTTTTACATAGCAGTATTAGCCGGACCCTGTTGACCTTAGGTTGGCGGGGTTCCTTTTTTTACTATTTGGTAAGTCCTCTTGCGATGACAATCTTCTGAATTTCGCTTGTGCCCTCATAAATCTGGGTGATTTTGGCATCCCTGAGCATTCTCTCGACATGGTATTCTTTTACATATCCATTGCCGCCATGAATCTGGATGGCTTCATCAGCGCAAAACATGGCGGTTTTCGAAGCGTAAAGTTTTGCCATAGCCGCCGAAATTTTATAATCCATTCCCGCGTCTTTTTCCGTAGCCGCTTTCCAGATCAGGTATTTGGCGGCCTCAATTTCGGTGGCCATTTCGGCTAATTTGAACTGAATGGCCTGGTGATTTTTGATTTCGGTGCCAAAGGATTTACGGATATGTGAATAGGCAAGGGCCAATTCGTAAGCGCCCATCGCAATGCCTAACGCCTGCGAAGCGATCCCGATTCTCCCGCCGTTGAGGGTTTTCATCGCCAGTACAAACCCAAATCCGTCTTCGCCGATCCGGTTTTCTTTGGGCACTTTCACTTCGTTGAAGTTGAGGGAATGGGTATCCGAACCGCGGATTCCCAACTTATTCTCCTTTGGCCCCAGTTCAAAACCCTCTGCTCCTTTTTCGACGATGAGGCAATTGATTCCCCGGTGGCCTTTTTCCCGGTCGGTATGGGCCATCACGAGGTAAATATCGGCAATAGAGGCGTTGGTGATCCAATTTTTAGTGCCAGTGAGCAAGTAATGATCACCCTTGTCAATGGCGGAGGTGCGCTGTTGGGTGGCATCGCTGCCGGCTTCGGGTTCGGAGAGGCAGAAAGCCCCGATTTTTTCGCCAGTGGCAATGGGAATCAGGTATTTTTGTTTTTGTTCTTCACTGGCAAATTTTTCCAATCCCCAGGCGACGAGGGAATTGGTAACGGATAAAATGACCGCAGCCGAAGCGTCCCATTTGGCGATTTCGGACAAGGCAAGTACATAAGACATGGTGTCCATGCCGCCGCCGCCGTATTGAGGGTTTACCATCATACCCATCAGGCCGAGTTCGGCCATGCGGTTGAGCAATTCTTTGGGGAAATATTGTTTTTCATCCCGGTCAATTACCCCGGGTTTCAGTTCATTTTCAGCAAAATCTCGGGCCATTTGCTGCACCATACGGTGTTCTTCGGATAATTCAAAATTCATTGGGCGAGTGGTTTGGTATCAAGCTTCAAAACTAAGATTTTTGCGGCATAATCTCTCCATCCTTCTCCAACTGTTTTCGTATTTCTCTTGCAGCCTGGCGCGCAATGTGAAACCCGAGGGAACGGTATGCTTCAAACTGTGCGTCGTCAAAAAACTGGTCTGCCGTACTCTGGTGCGGGAAATCGGGGTATTTGCTATGGTAGTTTGCCGCACTTACGGGAAGGGGTTCCTGGTTAAGGGAAGATTTCAGGTAAAAAATTGTGCCAAAAGTCTTATCGGGATAACCTACTTTCCCAATCACGACGGAGCGGGTACTCGGGGTGATTTTTCCGGGTTCGGGCTGGAGGGGGATAAGAGGAGTTAGGTCTATTTCGATGTCAATATTTTCCTCAATATTCGCCATTCGGATGGCATGGCTGAAGGATTCAAAAAGGAATTTATGATCTTCTTCAAAGTCGCAGACGATGATGTATTTGCAGCGACGCTGCAACAAAGGTAAAAGTCCCAGGTTGTCGCCGGTATGGCCTCCGTCGGATACATTTACGAGGCGTTGGTCAGCAGTGAGAAAACCCAGCAGTTCTTGGATCAGGTAATAGGGCCAGAAAGTGTATTTCCACTTAGGGTTTTTCCAGTTGGTGTCGCCGTAATTGCGATACTTCCAGGGGTTTTCGGTCCAATAACCCAGCCGCAGATTGAGCAGCGTGGTGATGAAGGTCTGGGCAAAAAAACTGGACATTCCCATGCCGGAACTTACCGCTGCCGCCGAAATCGTCATGGCGCGGGAAAGTTTGGTTTTCCCTTCCCGATAGACATCGGAGCGCACATAACCGGTACTGCCCGAACCGGTGTAGTTTCGGGAAAAAATAAAATGTTCGGATTTAAGGTCTTTGCGAACCAATTCGTTGGATCCCTGAAGATTAAGTGCCGTAACGACAATATGGTAGGGGCTTCGGGGATAAGGTTCCCATACACTTCCGTCGGTATCGGTACGGTTTTCCGGGTGGGTATTTTGTCCCGCAGTCAGACTCGCGATTTGTTTCCAGCCCATATCTTTTACCCGCAGGTTTTCATCGTTGCGGAGGTTTACTTTGGGTTTTCCCTGTCGGTCAGGTTTTTCGCGTATTACCCTTCCGTCAGTTTTTAGGAAAGCTTCTGAAAGCCTGTCCCGGTAAAAGTAGTGAAGAGAAAGCCGGTTGGAGTTGACAAATATTCCCAGGGTTATAAAGAGAAATAACGATCCCCCCAGCAGCCAGCCCGGCAGATAAATCATTTCGCTTTGAGTGATCAGCAGGCTGGTGATGGCAGACGCAGCCAATACCACAAACAGGATCATGGAAAGGGTGATGGCGGGGATTTTGAGTTTTTGAAGAAGATTGGAAAAAATACCTTCTCCCTTAACCTTGCTCGATGACACCGCCAGATAACCTACACCGATAGAGACCAAAGAAGATACGCTGGAAGTAAGGGTGATAAATAGTTTATTAAAAAAGAAACTAAAGGAAAAGAGCAGCAAAATGCCTACGGGCATCGCAATGGAAATCAACAGTGAATACAACGCTCCTCCCCGCAACACTCCGTCCATAGACCGGGCGATGCGGGAATGCCGGGAAGGGAAATTGGTGAAGGGAAGAAACAGGTAAACCGCCAGGAAAAGCCCCGCCGCAAAAGCGGCCGGTAAACCAAATATGATCCAGTAATCCGTTTGGGGTATATAACCCAATCCTTTACCGCTAAACCATGCAATAACGGTAAGGATAGGCCCTCCCAAAATCCCAACGGTATTAAATCGTTGGGTGAAAAGGTTTTCATAATAGTTTTCAATCGTATGGCCCGAACGGGTTTGGGGTTTTGTTTTTCCCTGTTGAATCTGCATTTCTTCGATTTCCAGTTTTCGAAGAATTTGTCCTACCCGGAAAATAAAATACAGGGCAGTGAACATGCCCAAAAGTGCAAGCGTGAGTGAAATAAAGGCGTGATCTGAAAGGGAATCCTTTATCCTTTTTCCGAAAACCACCACATAATCCGACCAGAAACTGGCCAGTTGATCGGTGATTGCTAGGGTGGTTATGGAATCGGCGGTGGATTTTGTCGAAACTTTTTCCTGATATTCGGCAAGCTGATGGAAAAAATCTTTACCCGAGATAAAATCAAAAGTGATATAGTTGATCGAAACAAAAGCGGTAAGCGCTAAAGCAAACAAGAGAATATTGTGTACGATTCCCGCAAATACCGCTCCTACCAGGCGTTGTACCGCCGGGCTAAAAATGCTTTTCTCGGGGGAAAGATATTCGCCATGTGCGCGGAGATGGTGAATTTGATGTCGGGCATCCATTTTGACTTTACCGGGTTGGGCATATTCGATCACCAACTGCTGTGCGGTTTCTTTTTTGTGTTCCAGATCGTCGGAATCCTGCTCCATCTGAGTGGGCATCCACCGAGGTTTTGATTCGGGAAAAAGATTCGAAACGGGGTCGGGTGACACCGGTGAGGTTATCGGGCGGGTTTCCATCAATAACACCAGCGGGGAGGTTTCGGCATCAAGTCCGGGTATGAGTGTGCCTGCTTCGTCGGGGGAAATATGGCCCGGTTTGACAAATTTATCCGGAGGATTGTTTAGCAATGTCGAAAGGCAGGCGCCCATGTATCCGCCGCCGGAGACGGTGCTCATATAATCCACTTTGCGAAGAAAACCCTCCACAATCAGCTTCTGAAATACACCCAGAGAAAGCGTTGCTGCACGGATTCCTCCTCCCGAAACGGCCATCCCCCAGATACTTTTCAGATGGGTGTCGGTATCTTCAGGATGGGTTTCCTTATAATGTGCACGTCGCTGGCGTATATAAAGCTTTTCGGACTCAATCACTTCTTTCAGATCGGAAGTGTAAGCAGGGAGTTGATTAAACGCAGGAGGTTGAGACATAACCAGATACAGAAAACAAATTTAATAAGGGTTCTCTCAAAATTTTACGCTTTCGATATGGGCAAGATGATGACGGCAGTGCCAGTCATAAAGAGCCAGCAGGTGATCCAGATCTATTTTTCCCTGTTCGGGATGGGTGAGCCGTGTGCGGAAATCCTGCTCCGACATGTGGTTGAGCATCACTACCCAGCGGGTATGAAGTGCTTCCAGCAAAGCGAGTGAATAACTCACCGGGCCGTTAAGGGAATCCGGCAATTCTGCCCAGCCTTTCTGATTGTAGGTTTTGATCAGGGGTTCATCCTCGGTAAGGGTCCATTTAAACCGGATGTAGCTGTTCATGTGGCTGTCGGCCATGTGATGCACTACCTGGCGAATGGTCCATCCTTCCGGGCGGTAGGGGGTGTCCAACTGGGCGTCCGTAAGATTTTCGACCCGTCTGCGCACCTTGTCAGGGGTCTCTGCAATCGTCCGGATCATGGTTTTTCTTTGTTCGGCGGTAAGTGTACCCTGTTTTTGAAATCTGCCGATAGGGTATTTGAGTTTTTCGAGTAAATCTTCGTTCATATAGGTTTATTCATCAGAAAATTTACTGTGAACTTAACCTTTTGGCAGCGTAAAGAAAAATGTTGCGCCCTGACTGTCGTTGGATTTTACCCAAATTCGCCCATTGTGGCGTTCAATGATTTGCTGACAGATTGAAAGCCCAATTCCGTCGCCAGAGTATGTATCATAAGTATGAAGCCGGCTAAACATTTCAAATATTTTTTGGAAATATTCCGGCGCAATGCCAATACCGTTGTCCTGAATAGCGAATATCCATTCTCCGGTATCTTCGGTTGCATTTATATGGATAATAGGCGACGCCGCACCGTGAAATTTAAGTGCATTTCCGATCAGGTTTTGGAATACTTGGAAAATCTGATTGGGGTCGGCGGTAACGATCGGCAATGGTTCGATCGAAAGGGAAGCTTTTTTTTCTTCGATTTTTGTTTTAAGACTCTGGATTACTCCCTGAACAATCACATTACAATCCGTGGCTGTCCTTTCGCTTTCGGAGGCATTAATGCGTGAGTAACGGTAAATCGCCTCCAACAGGTTATGCATCCGCAAGGCTCCTTCAAGGGCAAAGTTCATAAACTGGGTTTCTTCCTCTTCCAGCCGGTCTGTCAGTCGGATTTTTAAAAGCTGGAGATAGTTACTGACCATTCGGAGCGATTCTTTCAGATCGTGGGAGGCTATATAAGCGAATTTTTCCAGAGACTCATTGGACTTCTGCAACTCGCTGGTCCTCTCTTCCACCTTTTTCTCCAGCAGATAATTGGCTTCAATCAATGCATCCTCGGCATGTTTTTTTTCAAGAATATATCGGTGCTCCCGCAAGGCTCTTTCAACGATACGGGGCATTTCGATCAGGGTAGTTTCACTTTTTACGATGTAGTCTATGGCTCCGTCTTTGAGCGAACTTACGGCAATCTGTTCATTTCCCTGACTGGTAAGAATGATTACCGGAAAAGATAAATCGGTAAAATTACTTTTCAAAAACTCCTTCCCCGTTCCATCCGGTAACAACCAGTCAATGATGGCTATGTCGGGGTTTAGTTCTGTCAGGTTTGTTTTTGCGTCTCTTAAGTTATGAGCAATGTGAAAATCAACTTCGTGTTCCCATCGTGAAAATGCTCTCCGGATCAATTCAATATGGTCCAAATCATCTTCAACTAAAAGGATTGTTTTTGCCGAACCTGCCATGATTAATCAATATTATCCCGGGTTCAATAAGAACTCTTGTCATAATGTGACATACAATTATTCCAAATGCAATTTATTCCTTTTAAACCAATAATATCCCATATCGGTGATCAGTCCGGAAAAACTTTCAAAACCGGTGGGCTTTACGAGGTAACTATTGGCATAATTTTGATACGCTTCCCGGATGTCGTCCTCAGACTTAGACGTGGAAAGCACTACAACCGGAATTTCCCGGAGTAGTTCCCTATTTTTTACAAAACCCAAAAATTCAAGGCCGCTCATACGGGGAAGACGCAGGTCGAGAATAATCAGATGGGGGGTGGGAAAATCATCCGTATCCTCATATCCGTTTTTGTGCAGCAGAAAATCCTGCGCATCCTCGCCATCCGTAACATGAAATATCCGGTTTGCGGTTTTTACATTTCGCAAGCTTCTCCGGATAAGTTCTGCATGGTCAGGATTGTCTTCTACCAGCAGAACATTGATGATAGGGGTGCTTTCAATTGTCATGAGGGGGTATATTTTCGGAGTGAAAAATAAAAAGTGGCGCCTGTTCCGGTCCCATCCGATTCTACCCAGATGGAACCTCCGTGCAACTCAATGATTTTATGGCAAAGAGCCAGCCCTATGCCGGTACCTTTTTGTTTGTTGTCAAGTTTTTCAAATAGTTCAAATATCTTTTTATGAAACCGAGCCTCTATCCCCGGGCCATTGTCTTTTACATAAAACACGATTTCCTCCTCCGCTTTTTCCGGGTCGGGATGTGGCTGAAAACCGATTTTAATCACAATCTCTTTCCCCTCAATATTGTATTTGAGGGCATTCTCAATGAGATTTTGAAAAACTTCCCGAAGTCGGATGGGATCTCCTTTTACATCCGGAAGATTAGGCTGGATGATCATTTTGGGGTTTTTGGCAATAATAACTCCTTGTAGTAAGGCCAGGATATCACTCAGAACCAGATTCATATCTACTTTCGCAGACGGAAAAGTATTTCTGCTTACCCGCGATAAATCCAGTAATTCATCCAACAATTGTCCCATTTTTTCCGCTGCACCGCTGATCCGGCGAAAATCATCCAGCGTTTGCGCAGTAGCTATTCCCTCAATATCCATCTTAATCATGGATAAAAACCCCTGAATCGTCACCAGCGGGCTTTTGAGGTCATGCGAAACCGAGTATGTAAATCGTTCCAATTCGGCATTTTTGGCTTTTAGCTCCCGGATCAGGGATTTCTGGTCATTTTCAAATTGTTTGCGCTCGGTGATATTGATCATAAAAGCCAGGCTACTTTCGATTTCAAGGTTGGCATCAAATACCCCTACCGCCGATAGGAGAATGTCCATGATTTCGCCGTTTTTTTTGATGATGCGGTATTCCCGATTTCGGGTGATACCGGTTTTGAAAAAATTGGGCAAAGATATTTCCTCGGCCACTTTACGGGACTCCGGAGTCATAAATTCCACAATCCCCTTTCCGATTACCGCTTCCCGTTCGTAACCCATTATATCCAGCCAGTAATCATTAACATCGGTTATCAAACCCCGCCTGTCTATGGAATGCATCATGACCGGGGTGTTGTTGTACAACATCCGGTAACGGTTGTCTATGGTATAAAGGGCTTTTTGTGTATTTACCAACTCCGTCACATCGGTGGTAATTACGCCAAAATTATCGTCAACCGGGAAAATATTGATATAGATATGGCGGTCTTCCTTTCCGGGTAGAGGGATTTTTTCCTGCCATTTTGCAGGTGTTTTATCCAAAAGAACCCTAGCATAACGCTGATAGCGATCTGTTTTTTCAATTCCGGGCGAAAGCTCGGTGACGTGTCGCCCTATGACATTCTCTCTTGTCAGGTTCGGATGAAAGGTCCGCATATAATGCTGGTTAAAATCCAGCAAGTGCATGTCGGCACTCCATAACGAGTAAGTTTCTCCGGCAGATTCCCAGAACTGCCTGAGTTTATGATAAGTAATCTCCAAATCTACAATTTGAGGGTCAGATGATTCTAAGATAAATAAATATTTTATTAGTCTGAATCATTTTTTGCAGATATTTTCAAAAACTAGTAATGACCGATTATTTCTGTACCCGCAAGGTGGGCAAAATCATTTACTCTTTCTACCAGCCACCGCGATTTGTGAAACTGGAGACAAGTGATGGAGGTATTGTGGACAATGGTATAAAAAGTCATATTAGGCGAAAAATCGAGGATTTTCCTCACAAGGGATTTGATGGCAAACCCGTGCGAAAAAACGCCTAAATTGAGGTTCTGGCCGGGTTCCAGTCCTCTCACCGTTGTTTCCATCCAAGCATACATACGGTTTTCCACTTCGCGCTGTGACTCTCCGCCGGGAGGTTTGAAGTTGTAAGGATCTGCTTTCAAAAGTACCCTTACTTCCGGGGTATAATACTCTTCCCGGTTTTTGCCTTCCCACTCTCCCTGCGAAAGCTCTACAAGGTCCTCAGAGAATAAGATTTTGACGGGATCAAATCCGGTTTTTTCACAGGCGATACGGGCCGTTTCTTTGGCTCGTACTGCAATTGAGCTATATACAAAGTCAAAAGAAAGGTTCTCTTTGGAAAGCCTTTCTCCCAGCAGATTTGCCTGGTGATAACCCCGGTCGGAGAGTGGAAAGTGATTGCTGCGGCCGCCAATCAGGTGGTTGTTGACGTTGCCCATGCTTTCTGCGTGTCTGAAAAAATAAACTGTGATCATAATGTCTGCAAAAATGGCGCATTTACCCCAAATCGCAAATTTATTCTTAGATTGCTGATGTGTTAAAAACCCAATAATAATGGCCAAACATAAACTATTCCTACTCGACGGTATGGCGCTTTTATTCCGCGCTCATTTTGCTTTTATCCGTACCCCCCGCATCACTTCCAAAGGGCTGAATACCAGTGCCGTATTTGGTTTTCTTAATACACTGCTGGAGATTATTTCCAAAGAAAACCCCTCTCACCTCGCCGTCGCTCTCGATACAAGTGGCCCTACCTTTCGCCATACGGAATACCCCGAATACAAAGCCGGTAGAGAATCCATGCCCGAAGATCTGGCCATTGCCATTCCCTATATTTATAAATTGTTGAAAATTCTGGACATCCCTGCCCTGGTCAAACCCGGTTACGAGGCCGATGACATTATCGGGACCGTCAGCCATCAGATTTCCGGGGAGGAATTTGATGTCTATATGGTCACCCCCGACAAAGACTACGCCCAACTTGTCAAAGACCACGTATTTCTCTACAAACCCCGCTCCAAAGGCGGAGGGTTTGATATACTTGGCCCTAAAGAAATAGAGGAAAATTTTGGCGTACCGCCCGAAAGAATTATAGACCTCCTCGGCCTTCAGGGCGACGCCGTGGACAATATCCCCGGTATTCCTAAAATCGGCCCTAAAACGGCTGTCGAACTTATCCAACAGTTTGGCTCCGTCGAAGCTATCCTCGAAAATGCCGCATCCGTTACGAAAAAAAGTATTCAGGAAAATCTCTTAAACTACGGCCAACAGGGCATTCTCTCCAAAAAACTCGCCACCATCATGGTGGATATGCCGATTGAGTGGACGGAAAAAGACCTCCGCCTCGGCCATGCAGACCTCGAAGCGCTCGCTCCGCTGCTGGAAGAACTGGAGTTCAAAACCATCGGCTTGCGCCTGCTCAACAGCCGCCTCAACCCTGTACAAACCACGGACGTGGATACCGACCAGCCCCAGCCTGAAATCACCCTCGAAACCAGTCATAAAACCATTTCTACCGTCAGCCATGATTATATCTTGCTGAAAACCGCGGAAGAACGCGCAGCACTTATCGAAAAAATCAAAGCCACCGGTGAATTTTGTTTTGATACCGAAACGACCAATATTGATCCTATGGTCGCCGAAATCGTAGGCCTTTCAATCAGTATAAAACCCGGCGAAGCCTATTTTATCCATTTTCCCGAAAATCAGCCCGCCTCCGAAGTTAAAGCCATTTTGGATGAGTTTCAGGAAGTGCTGACGCACCCCGATATTCTTAAAATCGGACAAAACCTCAAATACGACATCCTCATGCTCCGCAACTACGAAATCAAAGTTGACGGACCTATGTTTGATACCATGCTTGCCCACTACGTAATCAAACCCGAGGGCAAACACAATATGGACGATATGTCCGAAGAATATCTTCATTACGCGCCCGTCTCGATAGAAACGCTGATTGGCCCCAAAGGGAAAAACCAAAAAACCATGCGGGAGGCTGACCTCTCTGCGTTGGTCGAATATGCCTGCGAAGACGCCGATGTGACCCTTCAGCTAAAAAATATCCTGGCAAAAGAGGTGAAAAATGATTTTGTCTTTGAAAAAATAGAACAACCGCTCATGCCTATTCTGGGAGATATGGAGTTTGAGGGTATTCGTATAGACAAAAGCGCACTTGATGAATATTCGGAAGAACTGGCAAAACGACTGGTGATTCTCGAAAAAGAAATTTATGAACAGGCCGGAGAAACCTTTAACATCAATTCTCCCAAACAACTGGGCGAAATCTTGTTTGATAAACTAGGCCTGGGCAAAGGTGCAAAGCAGAAAAAAACCGCCACGGGGCAATACGTAACCAACGAACAGGAACTTTCTTATTTGGCCGGATCACATCCGCTTCCCGACCGAATCCTCGCTTATCGCGGCGTAAACAAATTAAAATCCACCTACGTGGATGCTCTGCCCAAAATGATCAATCCCAAAACCGGACGGGTTCATACCACTTTCAGCCAGTCCGTAGCCGTGACCGGGCGACTGAGTTCGGTCAATCCAAACCTCCAGAATATTCCCATCCGCTCGGAAGACGGGCGGGAAGTGAGGAAAGGATTTATCCCCCGCAATGAAGAGTATTTATTGCTTTCTGCGGACTATTCGCAGGTAGAATTGCGAATCATGGCGGCCATGAGCCAGGACCCTAACATGATGGAAGCTTTTGTACAAAAAGAAGACATTCACCGCGCTACGGCGTCAAAAGTTTTTGGTGTTGCTCCGCATGAAGTTACCTCCGATCAGCGTTCCCGCGCCAAAGCGGTCAATTTTGGTATTATCTATGGCATCTCGGCTTTTGGCCTGAGTCAGCGAATGGGACTTACCCGTCTGGAAGCGAAAGAAGTGATTGAAGCCTATTTTGCCCAATACCGCAGAGTACAGGCGTTTATGGACGAATGCGTCGAAAAGGCCCGAAAAACCGGGTATGTGGAAACCTATTTTGGCCGAAGAAGGTATCTGACTGACATCAACTCCAAAAACGCAACCGTGCGTGGGTTTGCCGAGCGCAACGCCATCAATTCTCCCATTCAGGGAACGGCTGCCGACATCATCAAACTGGCCATGATCCAGGTAGCAGAAGCCATGAAAGGCGAAAACCTGAAATCAAAAATGGTGCTTCAGGTACACGACGAACTGGTGTTTGATGTACACCGCAGCGAAGTAGAAGTGGTAAGAGAATTGGTGCGGGAAAAAATGCTCAACGCCGTAAACATCGGTGTGCCGATGGATGTCGAAGTCGGAGTAGGGGAGAACTGGCTGGAAGCCCATTAACAGAGTAAATGCGGGCAGATATTAATCCAACTCATAATACTCCCAGGCTCCGATGTCAAAGCCCTTAGAGCATGATATGTAATTGATAGCATGTTCTTATTAAAGGTAATTTTCCAAAAGATGCTGGACTTCTTTGTCTGAAATCGTATCTTTTTCTCCTTTATTATAAATCGAAAGTAGTATTACAGCAGTTTGTGTTATCTTTACAAAAGAAATCACTCTCGCTCCCCCGGACTTCCCTTTGCCTTTTGAGGATATAGCCAGTCGGATTTTGTAAATATCGTTGCCAAGTGGGGTTCCTATTGTAGGATTTTGGGCAAGGTCCTACCCTAAGTTTTTGAGTTCAGATTTGAGGGATGGATATTTTTTGATAAGGCGTTTCGCCTCTTTAACAAAGTTATCAGAAAGAATTACTTCAAAGTTCATTCAGAAAATCTTTAAGAAGAGTACCTTTCACCTTCCCCTCTCTAAATAATCGCATTTCCTCAAATCCTCTAACCAGATTTTCTTCAATTTCTTTTTTTGAATCTCCCTCATCCGCCTTTTCAATTTTCACGAAGCCCAGACTTTTCACAAGCTTCATAAAAAATTTATACTCTTTGTCTGGAATTTTTATGATTATCTCTTTCATTGTTATATAAAAATTATGCAGAGTGCCTTATTTTCCCTAAAAGCAAATTTAATCAATGAAAGTTTTGAAAAAAAGCTGTTTAGGGCAGAATTGCCAGATTTTGTTTTACATTAATCCAACTCATAATACTCCCAGGCTCCGATGTCAAAGCCTGCGTAGCGCAGGCTGTCGCTGCGACCCCGGTAGTCGTCCGCGTATCCGCTGGAGCCGGGCGGTGTGTCAAGTCCGGTATTGATGAGGGGGCTGCCCTCCTTCGGGCGGTAATCGCGGTATAAGAAGTCGTTAAACTGCGGATCGAGATTTTTGGTGGAGTTAAATAAATGGGGCACAATGGCTACTTCGTAGTCCTCGCTCACTCGCACCAGCGAATAGTCAAACCGTAGGCTGCTGAAGGGATTGCCCAACAAGGTATCCAAGACAATTTCGTCCTCCTCGCTACCCCAGATCACACAGTTGGTAAACTGGTAATACGCCGGATAAATATTCGCAGTAACCCCATCAAAGGTAAACCAGTTGGTCAGCAGCATCTGCGGCGTGCGCCGCGAAAACCGGATAATGCTGTAATTGGCAAAGGTGCAGTTGTAAAAGCTGTATTTCCCTCCTCCAATCAGGGCTAAGGTGCGCAGTTTACAGGTATTGACAATCGAGTTTTCCATAAAAATAGCCGGAACGGAGCTTGCAATGCTTCCCGAAGGATCCACGCCTACTCCCACAATGCCGTGTGCGCCCATGTTTTTGATTTCGGTGTATTGGATCGTGACCTTGGGGTTTGTGTTGACGGAAATGGAGTCCACCTCTATGCCGATCAGGGCGTTTTTAATGCGGCAATGCCGAAGAATATTGTCTTTGCTGTTTTTAAAAAAACGAATGCCTCTCCACTGCGCCGGATTTTCCTGGTAAAGTGAATCCAGCCTCGATCCTTTAAATTCGATGGGCATTCCGGGCAAACCTTCGGCTTTCAGCGTACCATCCACAAACAGCATCGAATACAACCCAAAAGTGGGGCTGCCAAAACTATCGGTGATGCCAAACTGATAAGGCGTAAAGAAAATTTCCGTGCCGGGCAAAACGGTGACGGTTACTCCTTCCGGAATGTATATCGGGCCGTCCATGATAATGGGTTTGTCCGGGGTAAGAGTAGTGTCTTTGCTGAAGAAAAATCCGTCAATATTTAAAAAATTTTCCTCCTGCCGGATACGTGCGCGGAGAAAATAAGCGTCAATCACAAAAGCGCGGATCAGCACCTGCTGGATTTCGTCCCCTACTTGAAAGTTGAGATATTCTTCAGAAAAATCGTCCTTCAACTGGGACTTCAGGTTGATAAACAAATGAATACTGTCTTTGTTGGCAATGACAATATCCGCGACATCATTGTTTTCGATTCCGTCCACAATCATGGAAAACTCCGAATCCGCTCCTTTTTCCAGCCAGATGCGGGATACGTTGACGGCTCTCCCGGTGTAGTTGGAGACAATGAGCCGTTCGCTGGGAGTGAGCAACGTAGTAAAAATGGAATCAAACAAAACGGTATCCGCCGAAAAGCTGAGAGTACCTTCTTCAACGGGATTGACCGGTCGTTCACAACTCCCGGCGACCAGTCCACCGAAAGCTACCAGGAAGGGGAAAAAAAATCGCTTCATAAACACAAACCTACACACCGGGCTGCAAATAAACCAGCCAAAAAAAAGGGACGGTTTGCATGAGATAAGAGACAATCCTTATCTTGTAACCCTTTAGGAAAGATTATCCACAATGAATGATCATATCTCGCGAAGAAATTTCCTGAAACTTGCCGGAATGGTGGGTATCGGTTTTGCCGGACTGCAAATGGTGGGGTGCCGGATGGAAGGCGGCGTGTCACAGGTACGCGCACATAGGCAGAGAAAATACGGGGCGTTGATTCCGGATACGATGGGTATTCTTGACCTTCCCCGAGGATTTTCTTACCGGATCATTTCGGAGCAAAAAACACCGATGGCGGATGGATTTTTTGTACCGGGCAAACCCGACGGGATGGCTGCCTTTGAAGGGCCGGAAGGCAAAACGATTTTGATCCGCAACCATGAAGTAAGCCCTGAAATGCGAGAGTTGGGGCCTTTTGGAACCGATAGGAAGTTGTTGAAGCAATTAGGGCGAGAAAAGATTTACGACTATGGGCAAGGGGAATTGCCGGGGCTGGGAGGCACAACGACGGTGATTTATGATACCCGTACACAAAAAGTGGAACTTGAATATCTAAGCCTGGCAGGTACGATCCGCAATTGTGCCGGTGGTCCCACCCCCTGGAATAGCTGGCTTACTTGCGAGGAGACGGTAGTGAGAGCCGGTTACAGGCTGGAAAAAGATCATGGGTATGTATTTGAAGTACCCGTATCGGCGATTCCTCAACTGGCGGACCCCCTGCCTATAAAAGCAATGGGACGCTTTCAACATGAAGCCGTAGGCGTTGATCCTCAGACAAGTATTGTTTATCAGACCGAAGACCGGCTGGACGGGTTGATTTACCGCTATATTCCCTTTGTACCGGAAAAACTCCATGCCGGAGGAAAACTGCAGGCCCTGATGATAAAAGGAGAGCCGGGAAAAGATACCCGCAACTGGAAAGAAATCACAACTCCTCCTTTTCCCCGCAACACACCTTTGGCCGTAGAGTGGATAGACCTTGACAATATTGAAGCACCGGATGACGACCTGCGGCTCCGAGGTTTTGAAAAGGGGGCAGCACGGTTTGGCCGGGGAGAAGGCATGTGGTTTGGGGTAGAAGAATGTTATTTTGCCTGTACTTTTGGCGGGCAGAATAAGCAGGGGCAAATTTTTCGTTATCGCCCGGGGCCGTATGAAGGCACAATGCGGGAGTCGGAGGCGCCGGGAACGCTGGAGCTATTTTCTGAACCCGACAATTCCCACCTGTTGCAAAACTGCGACAATATGACCATTTCTCCCTGGGGAGACCTGATCGTGTGTGAAGACACACTGGAGGCCCGCATTATGGGCATTACCCCCGACGGCGGTTATTATCCCCTGGCAAAAAATGCCAAAATGAACTCCGAATTTTCCGGAGTCACTTTTTCTCCTGATGGAACCACCCTTTTCGTGAATATTCAGCACCAGGGACTTACTTTTGCGATCACCGGTCCCTGGGACAAAACACGTGCGTAATTCGATTGAAAGCTATATAAAGGTCAACCCGGCGTGCGAAGACGCGCCCCCGGAATCAAAAAAGGGGGACGTATCGGTGCTACCGATGTTTCGGCCCTCCGGGCTACGGTTTCTACGTATCTTTACAAAAAAGATATGCTAGGAACGCGTATTTTCTCGGCCGAAAGCAGTTCGGACTTTGCGCCGGGGTTGGCTTCGGGTCAGCGGTATCGCCATTCGTTTGGGGATAAACGCTTAGCGATTCGGCACCAAGAACTGCTCACAAGGATGTGTCGGCAACAAAGTGCGGTAGTAAATCAATTAAGCAAAGCCAAAAAGGAACAATCGAGCTACTACCGATTTTTAAGCAATCCGAAGGTTACGCCTCCGGAGTTAATTTATACGAATCTCCGCCGGGATCGTGCCGAGGTGCAAGGCAAGGATCTATTAGTCATTCAGGATACATCGATCGGTTTTCGCACCAAACGTAAGCGTAAGGCCTACGGGCAAGCCGAACTGGGGGTGATCGAGGACAACGATACCCCCGGCTTTTCGGCCCATTGTTCTTTGTTAATCGACCGAGACACGTGCGCCCTGCTCGGGCTGGGCGACATCGTGCTTTCCCATCGCCCGTTGAACACCTACCCGAAGGAGGTGAATCAGCAAGCCCGTACGGCCCGGCGCAAACTTCCGCTGGAGGCACAAGAATCCTTTGTTTGGGCCTTGGGCGCGTCGAATTGCCAAGCACAATTACAAGGGAGTCGCCGACTCACCTTTGTCAGGGATCAAGGGAGTGACAAGTATGAAATTTTGACGCGGATATTGGGGGAGGGGACTTCAGAAGCCCTTTGGCGGTCCCGCGAAAACCGCCAGGTAATGGAAGGGGGAAAGCCGAGCGACAAACGCTTGACCGACGTACTGGCGGCCTTGCCTTGGAGTCCGAGGCGCCCTACTCCTATCCGGGCACTCAATCATTACAGCAAGACCCACGGCAAATCGGTTCAGCGTCAGGAGCGAACGGCGGCTATCGGGGTACGCTATGCAAAAGTATCCCTTGCCTTA
>JANRJC010000059.1:0-172784 GCA_033764335.1 Bacteroidia bacterium
CGACCAACTGCTCGCCGCTATGGCCGAACTCAACCGCCCCTGCCTGCTGGTCATTGACAACGCCAATGAGGTCGAAGACCTGAAAGAAAACTACCTCCGCCTCCACCGCTGCAAAAACTTCCACCTCCTGCTCACCACCCGTATCACCACCTTTGAGCAGGCCGAAACCTATCGGATCGAAGGTTTGCCCCCCGCCCAAGCATTAGAACTTTTTCAAAAATATTACCCCAAACATACCCCCTCCGAAGATGCCCTGTTTGAGCAGATTCGCACCGCCACCGGAGGCAATACCCTCGTCATCGAACTCCTGGCCAAAAACCTGGCCCTCCTCAACAAACTCAAAACCCGCTACACCCTCACCGACCTGCTGAGCGATCTGCAAAACAAAGGCGTGCTGGCCCTGAGCCAGAGCCGGTCGGTGAGTACCGGCTATCAGAGCAAGGAGGTGCTGCGCGAAGAAAGCCCCGAAGCGATCATCGCCGCCATGTACGAACTCGGCGACCTGAGTCAGGAAGAAGTAGCCGCACTTTCAGTTTTGTCCGTCCTGCCGCCGGAAGAAATCCCCTTCGACAGACTGGAAATCCTTTGCCCTCAAAGCCAAAACCTGGATGAAACCCTGCTCTCCCTTAGCCAGAAAGGCTGGATCGAATACAACGAAACCACCACCACTTTCAAGATCAGCCCCGTCGTACAACAGATCACCCGAAAAAAGAACGAAAGGCTCTATGAGGATTGTGAAGAGATGATGGGGGTGCTGATTAAAAAACTCGACTATGAAGGCACGCATATTACCGGATCAACCTACGAAGAAGCCTCCCTCTGGACTGGATATGCAGAAGCAGTAGTGGAGAGTTTTGAATCGCCGTATGTAAACATAAGGATTCTATGTGAGCGCATCGGAACCTTTTTCACTGCCACAGGGGATTTGATTCAGGCTTTGCGGTGGTTTGAAGCATACGAATCGATTTGCACTCGTCTTTATGAAAGCGATACGGAAAACACAGACTTTAAAAACGGACTGGCCATTTCGTACGAAAAATTAGGCGAGACCCACACCGCACTCGGACAACTCGACCGCGCACTCGCTTTCTTTGAAGATGAAACACAGCTGTTTGAGCAACTCTATGAGGCCTACCCCAACAACGTGTCCTTTAAAAACGGACTGGCCATTTCGTACTCTAAATTAGGCGAGACCCACACCGCACTCGGACAACTCGACCGCGCACTCGCTTTCTTTGAAGAACGCTCCCGACTGGGAAAAGAACTCTATGAGGCCTACCCCAACAACGTGTCCTTTAAAAACGGACTGGCCATTTCGTACGCGAAGCTTGGGGTGTTTAGCCTCGAAAACCTGGACGATCCATTAAAGGCTAAAAACTATTTTCTGGAAGCCGAAGGCCTTTGGATAGAATTGGTGAAAGCTGCGCCTCAATATGTGGAGTTTCAGAAGTTTCTTGCGCTGGTGAGAGATTATTTAGCGAAAGCGAAATAAATCATACAACTATAACCGACAATTTACCCAATGAAAATAAACTACGAATTCCCCTAATGGGATCTTGCGACACGAATGATGGGACGAATGGGTTTTGCCTTGATATTCGTGGAAATTCGTGTGATTCGTGGCTGACTTTATCGGGCGAAATAGTTTGAAGGAAGATTAGAAAATCATTATTTACAAAAAATTCGTATCTTAGAGATTATACAACTGATTTTCGATCTGAATATGTCTGACAACCAACAAACGATTCTCAATACCATATACACACGACTTACTGCCAGTGAGCGTTTTCATCTGGCATTAATCCTATTGAGCGACTTTGATCCAGATGATTCAATTGCGGAAATACCCGATACTTTCAAAGCTGAATACCGGTCAAGAAAACAGGCTTTTTTAGACGGGAAACTGACGGCTCGGCCCTAGCGGGAAGGGGTGTAATTCAAAATGTCGCACCGCTGGTCTTATCCCCGCAAAGACCCTTCCTTCCTTCGGTCGTCAGGGTGACGGCAGGCCGTCTAAAAAATATGCTTCTCCGAAGGAGAAGCGCGTTTTTTCTGACACGAAGGGTCATCCCGACGACCGCAGGAAGGAGGGACCTTTCCGCGTTCCCCTGCGACATTTTGAATTACACCTGGCGGGAAGTATTGCAGGAAATTCAGAAACAACAATCTTAATTTCAGATGCGTGTATTGAATTTATCGGAGGCTGTGAAACGGCGAAAAAAATCATAATATCTCAGGTTGAAAATTTCTGGTTAAAAGAATATTAACCATCTGCTTAGGCAGACAGGCGCACGAAGAGGTTTGAATGTTCTTTGCAAGGTTAGTGTGCAGGACGAACATGAATGGCCCGGAAATATAAAATCCCTCATTGCTCACCCGATAATTTTTGTGTATTTTCGTATAAAGACTATTTGAGTTGCGAATTTATGACACGAATCATACTGGATATACCCAATGCTACGGATCTTGACCTGCTCCTTAAGCTGGTTAATAGGCTAAATATCCGCGTAGTGGAGAGTAAAAAGCATACTCCTTCCATCGTAAAACCTGTTCGTAAACAACTCCTGATCTCCGACCTGAAAACAGAACAACAATACAAGGGTATGGACAAAAACCGGATGGATCGGCTTATCGAAGCACTGGACATTCAGGAACCGCTAGAATTACTGCTGGAACAAGTGAAGTCATGAACTACTTTTTTGATACCACCTCCTCAAGAAATATGACCAAAAATGATCTTTGGATTGCGGCAACAGCTTCGGTGCTTAATTCAACCCTCATCACAACTGACCTTGACTTTTCGCACCTTAACGGTGTGTTTCTAAATGTCGCCCAGCTATCATTATAGTAAATTCGCGCGCACGAAGGATTCATCTGCTTAGGCAGACAGGCGCACTAAGAGGTTTGAATGGGTTTGCCTTAAACATGTGCCTCAAATCAAAAAATCACGGGGTATTTTCGGGGTATATTCAACGGTTTGAGTATCTTTAGTACCTAAAAAAATCCTATGTCCCCAAAAACAAAAATCCTCATCATCACCGGCGACGCCGGAGAAAGTTACGAGTGCCTCTACGCCAAACACCGTTTTGAAGAAGCAGGTTATCAGCCGGTTATTGCTGCGCCGCGCAAAAAACGCATGAACCTGGTCATTCATGATTTTGAACCGGGCTGGGACACCTACATCGAAAAGCCCGGTTATATCGTCGAATCAGACATTGCCTTTTCCGAAGTTTCTACCCAAGATTATCGAGCCGTATTGCTTCTGGGAGGCCGTGCCCCCGAATTTCTGCGCCACGACCCTAAGGTGATTGAAATCGTGAGGGAATTTGACCGCGAGGAGAAATACATTTTTTCCATTTGTCATGGCATTCAAATTTTGACCGCAGCAGGCCTGGTCAAAGACAGAACCATGACCTGCTACGAAAATGTGCGTTTTGAAGTAGAGGCTTGTGGAGGAACTTTTGTAGGAAAATCCGAAGCCGTACAAGATGGCCGTTATGTGACCGGACAAACCTGGCAATCACACCCCGATTTTTATCGGCTGGTTTTTGCCTGTTTAGAGGGGTGATACAAGCCTGCTTTGGAACAAAAGAAACCTTGTAAACCCCTCACACATTCCGTATTTTTGTACAAAGCACCGCGACGATGTTCAAAATCCCCTACGGCGAAAGCGATTTTAAAACCCTGATCGAAGGCGATTACTTCTATCAGGATCGTACATTTTTTATCGAACAGCTCGAAAAGTGGAACTCAAAGTACCCGGTTTTCCTGCGTCCGCGGCGTTTTGGAAAAAGTTTGTTTATTAGCACTTTACATCATTACTACGGATTAGAGTTTAAGGAGGAGTTTGAATCGCTTTTTGGCAAACTCTATATCGGCCAACATCCCACCGCACTTGCCAATTCCTACCTCGTTTTGCGGTTTGAGTTCAGCCGCATTGATACCGCTACGCACGAAAGCACTTATCAGGGGTTTTTGATGAATGTCATCCTCGGTGCACGCGCTTTTCTAGGGGCATACGGTTCCTTTTTTACCGACGAACAACAACACATCATCGAAAGTCAGACAAGCCCCGAGGCGGTGTTGAAAGCGATTTTTGGGTTTGTGAAAAAAAATCAACTCCCCCACAAAGTCTATCTCCTCATAGACGAATACGACCACTTCGCCAACGAACTTTTGTCCTTCGACATGCACCGGTTTAAGTCCGACGTGAGCCGCAACGGGTTTGTGCGGAAGTTTTACGAAAGTTTTAAAACCGCCACCGGCGAGGGCATCGTGGATCGCATTTTTATCACCGGGGTTTCGCCCATTACCCTCGACAGCCTTACCAGCGGGTTTAATATCAGCGACAATATCAGCCTCAACCCGATTTTCCATGATATGATGGGGTTTACTCGTCCGGAAGTAGAAACGATGTTATATCACTCCCAGATTCCCGACGATACGATCCCCGGCTTGATGGCCGACCTGACCGACTGGTACAACGGGTACTTTTTCACCGCCGATGTCCAAAACCGTTTGTTTAACCCCGACATGGTGTTGTATTTTATCAAAGAATACCGCATCCTGCAAAAGTATCCATACGAAATGCTCGACACTAACGTCATTTCCGACTACCGGAAAGTGCGCAATTACTTTCGCATCGGGGCGGAGGAAACCGAACGGTTTGAACTGCTCGAAGCCCTGGTCAAAGAGGGGTATGTAGATTTTCCCCTCACCCGCTTGTACAACCTCGAAGCTCCTTTTACTCAGGAGGATTTCCTAAGTTTGCTTTTTTACATGGGCATTCTCACCGTGCAAGAACCGCTGAGCAGCGACTGGCGGTTTCGTATTCCCAATTATGTCATCAAAAAACTCTATTTCGAATATTTCACGGCCCTTTTTCTGGAAAATACCCGCTTTGCCCGTACCCATCAGCCCATCACCAAATCCATTGACACCCTCGTCAATGACGCCAACCCGCAGCCGTTTTTTGACATCGTCGAATACGTCCTGTCCGAAAATCATTCTAACCGCGACGACCGGGTCTATGGCGAAAAACACCTGCAAACTCTGATGATCGGCTTGTTTTTTCCCTTCAAAGCCTTTATGATCCACAGCGAATACGAAGCGAAAAAGGGTTATCCGGATATTTTTCTGGAGCGGGTTCCCGGACGAATGATGAACTACGAAATTGTGCTGGAAATCAAATACGTCAAAAAATCCGCCGAAAAAACCCTGCCCGAGGTTATCGCTCAGGCCGCGGCGCAACTCGATCTGTACATGCGCAGCGAGCGTTTTTCCCGCCCCGATGTGCGGGGGTTTTATGTGGTGTTTTTGGGGGGAGAAGTTTATCAGTGGCGAATGTGGGAGAAAAATGGGTAAAATACCGATATTGGAACCCATCCACTATCTTAAATTTTCATCCAATTTATTTGTGAAGCCACCTTTGGTAAAAATCGTATGTCTTTATGACAACAACAGACTTTTACCACAGCAAACACATTGATTGTTATGAATATTCGGTTTTTCCCTCTAGCATTTTTGGGCTGCCTGCTTCTGGGAGCGCAAATTTTACAAGCACAAAATCACGCTGTAAAGGATTTAACGATAAGCCCCGCCGTGGGGATTGGCGGTTTTGGCAATTATGGTAACTATACCACTTTCTCCCTCCCGGTGATTGTACAGGCGGAATACGGCCTGACCGATGAACTCAGTTTAGGCCCGTTTGTCTCTTATTCCCGGTTTAAATACGGGGGGGTGATCAGCTACCCCTACAACTGGCACGTCATCAATGTCGGAGGAAGAGTTTCTTACCGTTTTATGCCCTTGGTCGAACAACTGGCTTCCAAAGAATTAAATACCGGTAAATGGGACTTTTACGCAACCGCGTTCCTCTCCTACGAAAACGTCGTCTATCGGGCCAAAGAAGGCCCTCTGCCCAATGGAGGAACAAGGCTGAGAACAAGGTTTCGTTTCGGACCTTCGTTAGGCGCAAAATATTATATCAAACCTAATATTGCCCCGTTTGTAGAGAC
Organism: Bacteroidia bacterium; assembly: GCA_033764335.1. Classification (GTDB taxonomy): domain Bacteria; phylum Bacteroidota; class Bacteroidia; order J057; family J057; genus JAGQVA01. The sequence continues at coordinate 6,018 of JANRJC010000059.1, forward strand.
TGGGATCACGACTTTCGGCACGATCAGTGCCGGGGTTTCGCTGGGGTTGTAAGACGCCTGATTTTATTAAAGATCACCTAAGCAGTAGATTATAAGGGAAGGGTACTTGCAGATTCAAACTTTTTTGTATCTTATTCCCCTATAAATACTACTGTCTCATGAATCGAAGATCCTTTCTCAAAACTACCGCCGCCGCCGGTGTTACGTACTCCGCTTTACCGCTGTTTTCTGCACTCAAACGCACCACCAAATACCGTATTGCCCTGATTGGCAGCGGCTGGTGGGGAATGAATATCCTCCGCGAAGCCATCGCCTTCGGCGATTGTAAGGTCGTCGGTGTCTGCGACGTGGATCGGCGTCATCTTGACGCCGCCGTCGCCGAAATCAATACGCTCAACGGCGACCGCCCCAAAGCCTACGGCGATTACCGCGAATTGCTCCAAAAAGAAAAACCCGAAATCGTCATCGTCGGTACGCCCGACCACTGGCACGCGCTCTGTGCCATTGCCGCCATTGAAAGCGGGGCGCACGTCTATGTCGAAAAACCCATCGGCCATACGATAAACGAAGGCAAAGCCATGGTGGCCGCCGCCCGAAATTACAACCGGGTTGTACAGGTGGGTACGCACCGCCGTGTTTCGCCGCACAATATTTCTGCCCGCGAGTTTATCCAGCAGGGGAAAGTGGGCAAAATCAGTCAGGTAAAATGTTTTGTCAACTACGGCCAAAATGCCGGAACCAAAACCCCCGACGCCGAACCCCCCAAAGAACTGGATTGGGATATGTGGTGTGGCCCGGCTCCGCTCCGGCCTTACAACCCCGGCATTCACCCCAAGGGCTTCCGCAACTATACCGAATACGCCAACGGTATGATCGGCGACTGGGGCATTCACTGGTTTGATCAGGTGCTTTGGTGCTTGGAAGAAAAATACCCCAAAACGGTCTTTTCGACCGGAGGCGTTTTTGTCAGAGAAGACGGCTCCAATGCGCCCGATACCCAAATGGCAATATTTGGGTTTGAAGACTTCACCATGACCTGGGAACACAAACGCTGCGCCCCCAACGCCAATGAAGACCACAACGTCGGCTGTTATTTTTACGGCACGGAAGGCACTTTCCACCTCGGCTGGCTCGATGGCTGGACCTTTTACCCGGCAGATAAAAAGAAGGAAAAAATCAAATTTGCCGCAACCCTGCACCAGCCCGACGCCCAAAATATCAAAGAACTCTGGGCAGACTTTATGGATGCCATTGAAAACGAACGCCGCCCCCTCTGCGACATCGAAATCGGTCACCGCTCCACCAACATCAGCCTGCTGGGCATGATTTCCTACAACCTCGGGCGCAGTGTGGCCTGGGACGGAGAAAAAGAAACCATCATCGGCGACGACGAAGCCAACAAACTCCTCTCCCGCGACTATCGCGGTGATTGGAAATATCCGGGGATGTGAGCAACGAACTTGAAAAATACATTCAATCGTATTTTGGTATTCCCCAAAACGATGTTGAGCGGATTATCTCCTTTTTCCGAAAGGAAGAACTGCGGAAAAATGATTTCTTTCTGAAAGCAGATAGCTATTCCGACAGGCTGGGATTTATTGAATCGGGCATTGTGCGGGAATTTTTGAATGCGGATGGAAAAGAAGTAACCAAATGGATTTCTTCGCCAGGGTATTTTGTAGTGGATTTGGCGAGTTTTCTGTTTGACAAACCCGCCCGCTGGAATCTTCAGGCACTGACTGACTGCGAGATACATATTATTTACAAATCAGACTACGCCAAAATCGGTCAGTTAGTGCCTGCCTGGCAGGAGTTGGAAAAGCTGTTTATCGCCCGGTGTTTTACCATTCTGGAAGAGCGAATCGTAACACATTTATCCCTGACGGCGGAGGAGCGGTATGAGATGTTTTTTCAGTTTGCGCCCGGTTTGTTTAATCAGGTTCCGCTTCAGTACCTGGCCTCGATGCTGGGTATGACTCCCGAAACTTTCAGCCGTATCAGAAAAAAGCTGGCGGAAAAAACTTCTTGATATTTGTCAAGAGAGCAGATTGCCGGGAGGCCGACCTTTACCTTATACTAAACAACAAGGTAAATGAAAGTCAATCCACAAGCACCTGTATTTCAGGAAGCAAAAATTCAGATTCAGGTTAGCCCTGAAAAAGTATGGTTTGTTTTAACCCAGATCAACAACTGGTCCAACTGGAATTCCAAGATTACACGCTCAGAAATAAGCGAAAAACCCGCTGCCGGGGTAAAATTTCGCTGGACGGTCAATGGCGCAAAAATCAAGTCTGTGCTCCACACCGTAGAGACAAATAAAACCTTCGGTTGGAGTGGGGTAACCTTTGGTGGTTCGGCTATCCATAACTGGTATCTCGAAAGCAAAAATGGCGGCACACAGGTGAGCGTGGAGGAAAGCATGGAAGGATGGCTCGTCGCCCTATTCAAATCCAAAATGAACCACGACCTCAAAAAAGACATGGTCTTCTGGCTGGAGCGGTTGAAATACGAATGTGAAAAGTAATGGCGGGGGAGGGATTCCTTGAAGGAATAAAAATCCCGCCCTACCGCGTCAATCGCCGAAACGCCTCCTCCAGCGTAAAGGTCTGTTTGCTCAATGAGAGGATGACATGGTTTTGTTTTACGCATTCTCGAAAAAGCTCGCGGCGAATGTCGGTTTCCACCGCTGCATGAATGTGAAATTCGGTGGGGGAAATTTCTTCTACTGATTTTACGCCTTCCATTTTTTGTATCGCGGAAAAATCAAAGCCCGGACTTTCAAACTCCACGCGAATCAGGGTTTCGTCTTCGGCGATGTTGCGGATATTAGCGGTGGCTTCGTCGGCGACCATTTTGCCCCGGTTGATGATGATCACCCGGTCGGCAATGGATTCTACTTCGGGGAGGATGTGGGAGGAAAAAATGACGGTTTTGTTTTTACCGATCTCCCGGATCAGGTTGCGAATGTCCACAATCTGGTTGGGGTCGAGGCCGCTGGTGGGTTCGTCGAGAATAAGCACCTCCGGATTGTGGATCAGTGCCTGGCAAAGCCCCACGCGCTGGCGATAACCTTTGGAGAGCATACCGATTTTTTTGTGCTGCTCGCGACCCAGTCCGGTCATTTCGATGACTTCGGCGATGCGCTGTTTTTTTTGCGGGCCGGTGATGTGGTAAATCCGAGCCACAAAATCGAGAAACTCCTGCACATACATATCGAGGTAGAGCGGGTTGTGTTCGGGTAAATAACCTACTCTTCTGCGGATTTCGAGGGGGTGGTCAAAAATATTGTAATCACCGAGGGAAACCGTGCCGCTGGTGGGCGGGAGGAAACAAGTGATGATTTTCATGGTGGTCGTTTTGCCCGCGCCATTAGGGCCGAGGAAACCGAGGATTTCCCCCGGATTTACGGCAAAAGAAAGATCGTCCACCGCTTTTTGGGTGCCATAAACTTTGGTAAGATTTTGAATGGTAATGGGCATCGGTTGATGTTTGCAACAAAAGACACAACAATTTTCGTAATTTAGATGAATATTACAACAAGCTATGAAATTGAGAACCTTGCACTTATTTTGCCTATTGGTTTTTACCGTTTTATTTGTGGGTTGTGGTTCCGGTACAACGGAAGAATCAACCGGAGATTATGTCGAAAAAGACGGAAAAGTCTATTACCGTGGCCAGAAAAACAATGACGTTGTGGTTCATATTTCCTCCGAACCGCCCAGCCTTCACCCTACAAATGCTCGGACAAGTGCGCGTACCTTTATCCTCGAATTGGTTTTCCAGCGCCTATTAGCTATGGACATCACTACGGGAAACCTTATGCCTGAATTGGCGGCCGCCCTGCCGGAACGATCCGCCGACGGGCTGACCTATACCTACGAACTTAACCCCCAGGCCGCCTGGCCCGACGGGAAGGCCATTACGGCGGAAGATGTTTTATTTTCGGTCAAAGTCATGGCCGCCCCGCTGGTGGACAACCTTAACCAGAAAAGTTATATCGAATTTCTCAAAGACATTCGCATAGACTCGACAAACAATCGCCGCTTTTGGGTGGAGATGAAAGAATATTACATGCACAATGACAACTTCGGCATTTACAGTTTTATCCTCGATGCCCGGATGTATGACCCGGAAAACAAGCTCGGCAAATACACCCTTACCCAACTGCTTACCGATGCCGAAAATATTGCCAAAGATCCTGAAATCATCGCATGGGCAGAAACATTTAATTCGCCGCGTTTTGGCACAGACGTTACCACCTTCCAATCCGGTTCCGGGCCTTACAAAATGAGTGAATGGGCGACAGAACAACAGATTATCCTTACCCGCAACGAAAATTACTGGGGAAAAGGCCGGGCGGAGCACAACCACAGCCAGACTCCCGACCGAATTATCTATAAAATCATTCGCGACGACAATTCCCTCGAATTGCAGATCAAACAGCAGGAGGTGGATGTGAGTACACAACTCACTTCACAAGTGTATGAAAACCTGAAAGCAAGTGAGGTGGCAAATGAACATTACCATATAGGCATTACCCCTCGCGATTCGTATGCTTTCATTTTGCTCAACAACCGCCCGGATGGGATAGGTTCGAAAAAATATTTTGACGACAAACGCACCCGACAGGCTTTGGCTTATGCCCTGCCGATTGCCGATATGATTGCAGACATTTATCCCAATACCGCCAAACAGACCATTTCTCCGGTTCCGATTGTCAACAAAGACTATAACGACAAGATCAAACCTTTTCCCTTTAACCCCGAAAAAGCCCGTCAGTTGCTGGAAGAAGTGGGCTGGAAGGATTCGGATGGAAATAATATTCGGGACAAAATGATCGGAGGCGAAAAGGTGGAATTTAGTTTTACACTCATGTACCCGCCGAGTGACCAGGCGTTTGATGATTTTATTCAGCGCATTAAAAATGCTCTGGCGGAAGTGGGAATCAACTGCATCACCGAGCAAAAAACGATGGGGGCAGCCGTACCGATGATTCGCGCCCAAAACTTCGACGCATTGGTCATGGCTTTATCCTCCCCTTCGCTGGCTTACGATTTTAAGCAGATGTTTTACTCCGGCAACTGGCCGGAAGGGGACAATTTTTTCGGGTTTAATAATCCAGAAGCCGATGACCTGATAGAGCAGGCGCGAACAGAACAAGATCCCGCAAAACGCAAACAGATCGTAGATCGGATTCAGGAAATTATCTACGAGGAACAACCCTGCACTTTCCTGTTTAACCCCACCCAGAAGATTGCGATACACAAGCGATTTAATCACGCGACCATGTACCCGACTGGCGATCACGTGATTTTGAATCAGTTGGAAATGATAAGGGAAAACTGAGAATTCCTGATCATTCCCTACCTTTGTAAAAAACAAACTCTGATGAAGCGGTTATTTCCCCTTTTTATGTTTTTCAGTAGTTTATGCGCCTCTGTATCGGCTGCCGATTATAACTATACCCTTACTTGGCTTGCGCCTCATACGCATACTTACGTTGTTTCCCTGACGGTTTCCCCCCAAACCGGAACTTCTACGGAGTTTCAACTTCCCGTCTGGCGGCCCGGACGATACCGCACACAGGATTTTGCCGCTGCGGTTTCCAACTTTTCGGCAAAAGATGAAGCGGGAAAGTCCCTCTCCTGGGAGAGAACCGATGTGAATACTTGGCGGGTACAACATTCCCCCGATAAAAAAATAGTGATCGCTTACCACTACTACGCCAATAATATGGACGCCGGGTCGAGTTACCTCGGGCAGGAACAAGTCTATTTTAACCCCGTCAACCTCTTTATGTATGTGCCCGGAAGGCTCGAAGGCTCCGTCTCCCTTCAGATTCCCGACAAACCCGCCGATTGGAGAGTAGCCACCCAGATGAAACACACTGCGGGCACCACTCTTTTCGAATCCCCCACCTATCACGACTTCGCCGATTCGCCGGTAGTGATTGCCCGAAAAATGGTTACACTTTCCTTTGAGTTACAAAACACGACGTTTTACCTGCATTTTCAGGGAGACTATAAAGGCGATAAATCGGTGGATGATGTCGCGGTTGAAACGGTGAAAAAGATTTGTGCCGAACAGGGAGCAATTTTCGGGCGTTTCCCTTTTACCGAATACCATTTTATCTATCGCCTTCTGCCTTACCAGATTCGCCATGCGGTTGAACACAGCAACTCCGCCAGTTTTGCCCTGCCTATAACGGTTTCCGAGTCGGCCAAATCCATTGTCACGGGTATTGGCGGTATTTCGGCCCATGAACTATGGCATGCCTGGAATGTAAAACGTATCCGCCCTGCGGCACTTTGGCCCTACGATTATAGCCAACCCCAATACACCCATCTGCATTGGTTTACTGAAGGACTTACAGAGTATTACGCCAGTCTCACCCTCGTGAGAGCCGGGCTTATTTCGGAAGAACAATTTTTCACCCGGATTACCAATAATATGGATGCGCTGGAAAACAACTATGCCACTACCATTGTATCTCCTGCCGAGTCAAGTTTTGAGAGTTGGCTGGATAATTCTTCCTATAAACATCCCCACCGGGAAATATCGTATTACGCGCTGGGCAACCGGCTGGGTTTGCTGATGGATTTGGCACTCCGCGAAAAATCCGAAGAGGCCGTTACCCTGGATGCTTTGTTTAACTACCTGCTTTTAGAATATTACGACAAAAACCAGGGAGTGCCCGAAAACGGTATCCAACTGGCGATGGAGGCGCTTACCCGCACTTCCTGGCAGGATTTTTTTGACAAATATGTCTATGGCACGGAGCCGATTCCTTACAAAGAATTTTTGGAGCCATTCGGGCTGGAGCTTTCAACAGCGACCGAAACCAAACCCGGTGCAAGAGGGTTTGGAATTATTTCTTACGAAAATATGGGCCAGGGTATCCTGATCCGGAAGCTCCACCCGGGAGGAGATGCCTACACCGGAGGGTTGGCCGAAAACGACATTATCCTTGAAATAGATGGCAAAACCGCCTCCGGAATGAGTCTGGACGAATACGTAAACGGGCTTAAAAAAGGAGACAAAATAAATATTCGAGTGTTCAGCGATTTCCAGGTAAAAGAACTGGCGATCAGCTATCAGGGAAATTTCGCCACCCAAAAATTTACCCTGAGAAAAGATCCCCGGATTAAGGAAAAAGAGGCGCAAAAACTCAAAAACTGGCTGAGCGCAAAAGCGAAGGAATAGGATTTAAAACGAAAACCTACGGTATTTTTTCCTATTTTTACTTTTATGCTTACTCTTTCTGCAAGGCTCTTTTGCTTTGGGAAATATTTTTTAACCCATAGAATCCAAACAAATGACCGATTTTTTTAAACAGCTACTTCATGAATTTGAGTTACCTCTCAGCAATCCTGTCCTCATATTTTCCCTGATACTTATTATCATCCTTCTTTCTCCGGTATTGCTGAGGCGAATAAATATACCCGGAATTATCGGCTTGATCATATCAGGGGTTATTATTGGTCCTCATGGGTTAAACGTTTTGGAGAAAAACTCTGCCATTGAGTTGTTTTCAACCATTGGGTTATTATATATCATGTTTATCGCCGGGCTGGAACTCGATCTGAATGAGTTTAAGGCTTACCGAAACAAAAGTCTGTTATTTGGTTTTTTCACTTTTATTTTCCCCCTGACGATCGGTTTTCCGGTGTGTTATTATCTTTTAGGATATGACTTTAATGCCAGTTTCCTGACTGCGAGTATGTTTGCAACTCACACACTGGTTGCTTATCCCATTGTAAGTAAGCTGGGGGTATCCAAAAATCAGGCGGTGGCGATCACGGTGGGGGGTACAATTCTCACGGATACCGCCGTGTTGATTATCCTGGCGGTGATTATGGGTTCCAGCCAGGGCAATCTCAATAATGAATTCTGGCTGAAGTTGGGTATTTCATTAGCGATATTTTCGGCAATTATGTTTCTGATTATTCCGAGAGTAGCTAAATGGTTTTTTCAGAAACTCGAAAGTGAAAAACATTCTCATTATATTTTTGTACTTGCCGTTGTATTTTTTGCGGCTTTTCTGGCAGAAGTTGCGGGAGTAGAGCCAATTATCGGAGCATTCGTGGCGGGGCTTGCCTTAAACCGGCTTATTCCGCATTCTTCGGCCCTGATGAACCGGATTGAATTTATCGGAAATTCACTATTTATCCCGTTTTTTTTGATTAGTGTGGGAATGCTGGTGGATGTCAGTGTGATCCTCAGTGGTACTACCGCGTTGATTGTGGCCTTTACGCTTTCGGTGGTGGCTTTGTTTGGGAAATGGTTTGCGGCTTTATTTACACAATTGATTTTTAAGTATTCATCTGCCCAACGACAACTGATATTTGGTCTGAGCAGTGCGCACGCAGCAGCAACCCTCGCGGTAATTCTGGTAGGGTATAAAGCGGGCATTCTGGATGAAAATATTCTCAATGGAACCATCATTCTTATCCTGATCACCTGTATCGTCGCCTCCTTTGCCACGGAAAAAGCAGCAAAAAAGATTTTGGTTATCTCCGAAAATGATAATCCGGAATCAGAAAAATCCAATGGGTTCAGCAGTGAACATATTCTTCTGCCGATTGCCAATTTTATTAATATAGACAAACTCCTTGAATTTGCCATTCTCATAAAAGACAAAAAGTCGGCTAACCCGGTTTCGATCCTTTCGGTGGTACCTAATGATGAAGAGGCTGAACTCAATATTGTCAAAGCGAGAAACAAGCTGGAAAACTTGGTAAGGGATGCCTCCGCTTCCGAAACCAAAGTGAATGTAATTGCCGCGATAGACCATAATCCTTCCAGCGGAATTGCCCGCACCTCTCGTGAAATTATGGCGGATATTATCGTATTGGGATGGCCTCAGCGGGCAGGTATGATTGACAAACTGGTAGGCGAAAAAATGGAAACCCTGCTGACCAATACCGATAAAACTACTTTGGTCTGCCATTTTGAGAAATCGTTAATATCGCATAAAAGACTTTTTATGGTTTCCCCACCTTTTTCCGAGCGGGAAAATGGGTTTTCTATGTGGTTTTCCAAAATGGCAAAACTCGCTCAGGAGTTGAGCATTACCATTGTGTATTTTTGTTCCCAAACCACCGAAGAAGCAGTGCGCAAACAGATTAAAGAACATCATATCAGTGCCATCATTCATTTTAACACCTTCGATGACTGGGATGATTTTCTGATTCTCTTTAAGTATCTCCAGCACGACGATATCTTTGTGCTCACTTCTGCGCGGAAGGGTTCGGCTTCCTATATGAATTTGCTGGACAATCTACCTGCAAAACTCGAAAAACATGCACCTCAAAACAGCCGAATTGTCATTTATCCACAACAGTATAGCCAGGGATATATGAATGAAAGTTATGAGGATATAACCTCCGGGCCAATAAGTAAGGGGATTGAAACCGTTCAGAAAATCGGTAAAGGGATCGGCAGCATCTTTAAAAAAGACGATGAGTAAAAACGGTTCGCCGATCAAAAATCCGCTTTTGCCTTAAGGAATCTGGTTTTTCGCAGATTCATCTATAACCATCAGCCCCCCTGACTCGTATCAAAAATGTTTAAATCACTAAATGTAAATTACCGCCATGTTTACTCTGATTAAATTTGCCATCTCTGTTCTCTGGTTTGTCCTCACCATTGGTGTCCTGGTCAATATCTGGAGAGAAAGTAATAAAGAAACGATAGCCAAACTGCTCTGGACAGTAGGCGTACTTGCCTTCCCCGTTTTAGGTCCGGTCATCTGGATTTTGTTTGGCTCAAACAACCGTGCAGTAAGCTAATAAGCGTTTTTATTTGAGGATGTGACTTTAGGTTTTAGCCGACGTCCCAAGAAAGACTCAGGTAAGCAATTACCTTTGCAATTCCAATCTAAGTCGCTGCCGCTCGGCAGCGACTTTTTAGGTTTGATCGGCGACGGGCAATAAAGCCACAATCTTGCGGTACAATTCGCGCGGGTTAAAGGGTTTGGAGGCATAACCGTTCATCCCCGCCTGCTCCACATTTCCCTGAACTTCGTTCATGGCCGAAGCCGTAAGGGCAATGATCGGAATATGTGCCAGATTCCCGTCCATCTCCCGGATTTTTCGGGTAGCTTCATAACCATCCATCTCCGGCATCTGCAAATCCATCAAAATTAGTGCATACGCCGATTGACTAATCATATCGAGCGCGATTTTTCCATTGTCGGCAATTGCTACATCTACTCCCCATTTTTCCAGAAACTTAGTGGCGATTTTCTGGTTGATGCGATTGTCTTCCACGAGTAAAACTTTTACTCCGCCAAGATTTTGAAAATCTTCTTTTTCAACTCCCGATGAAGGATCCGCGGATTTTTTACTGCCTGATTTCATTGTCAGAGTAAAGAAAAAAACAGAACCTTTACCCACTTCGCTTTCTACTCGTATCTCACTGCCCTGGAGTTCGACCAGTCGTTTGCAGATCGCAAGGCCAAGACCCGTACCGCCGTATTTACGGGTAGTGTCTGAACTCGCCTGGGTAAAGCTGTCAAAGATGTGTTCTATTTTATCGGAAGGGATTCCAATGCCGGTGTCCGAAACCAAAAAGGTTATTTCAGCCTCGTCTTCCACAACCCATTTTACTTTTGTCTGGAGCGAAACCGAACCTTTTTCGGTAAACTTTATGGCATTGTTGAGCAGATTGGTTAAAATCTGGCTCAGCCGGGTAGGGTCACCCAGTACATTTTCCGGTAAAGCGGGATCATTGTCCAAGATAAATTGCAGGTTTTTTTCGGAGGCTTTTTGTCCCAGCGATTTGAATATTCTCTGGGCAAGGGTTTTGAGGTTAAATTCGGTTTCCTCAAATTCGATTTTCCCTGCTTCAATTTTGCTATAATCCAGAATATCATTGATGATTACCAGCAGGTTTTCGGCTGAAAACTGAAGTGTTTCCAGATTATCTATCTGATCCGGGCGCGGATTCTCCTGCATTAGCAGATGAGTCGTGCCAATGACAGCATTCATCGGCGTGCGAATCTCATGGCTCATCACCGAAAGAAACTGCGAACGGGCTTTTACGGCTTCCTCTGCGCGTTCTTTGGCTTCTATGAGGTTTTTTTGCTGTTGTTTACGACCGCTGATATCGAGTAAAGTACCCCGATATCCTTTGTATTCCCCTTCTTCATCAAAAAAAGGAATACCCGTGATTTCCAACCAAATCTTTTTACCATCCTTACGGATCGCCTGATATTCAACATTGTACATTTCTTTAAGACGGTTGGAAAGGTAGTCAAACCACTGTTTGATCATTGGTCTTTCACCTTCACGTACAAAATCGTAAGGCGTCATCTGGAGCAACTCCTCCGGGGAGTATCCCATAATTTCTGTGGCACGATCCGAAACAAATACAAACCGATGGTTTTTGTCAATTTCCCATATACATTCTCGAGAAGCATGAATGACATCCATCAGGCGTTTTTCGGTCGCTTGAATCCTCGATTTGTTTTTTAGTAAATGTAGTTGAAGGTAAAATATGGCAAATGATGCTGTAATAAACAGACTTGCAAAGGTGAATTTATTCGATAAGGGATCTTTTATCCCCATCACTGCCGCCAATACGATCAATACGGAGGGAATCATAAAATTCCACAAATCCCGGATGGAAACCAGCCCCAAAGGCAACATAAGAATCACAATATAGGCAGTAGTGGCATAATCGGGCCGTAACCGATTTAAGTACAATACCCCGGCCAACCATCCTATAAGCACAATATAAGTACCCACCACCCCATTTTCCAGTTGGCGGGAGTTGAGTTTAAATTGGTAGGTTATAAGAAAAAATAATAAAAAGAAACCCATTGGGATCAACCGGATCGAAATCGGATCAATCGCATCCAGATTAAAATAATTGTTCCCCAAGCTGGTGATTCCCATGCCCAGAAATCCAGCCAACATCACTTTTCTTATATAACTCAACCGCTTAGGAAAAGAAATCTCCGGCATAACGCTAAAAAATTAGCTCACTATCACTGTAAAAGTTCTGCTAATTTGCTTTTCTTAGAGAACAAGATTTTTGACAAATTCAACTTTCTATTACGCCTGTAACTTTTAGACGAATTTTATTGATAAATCATTTTGCCATGAAGGAAAATCGCCCCTACGCTCGTTTTATGCTGTTTTTGAGTTTGACAGCTTTGTTAATAATAAACGGCTATTCTCAAAAAATCCGAAAAAATGAAAAAACTCCCGTCGTTCAGGCTACGGCTCTGACATTCGATGAAACCCTTTACAAAGGGTTGGAGTGGCGCGAACTCGGGCCTTTCCGGGGCGGGCGTTCTGCCGCTGTTACCGGCGTTTCTGGCAAACCTAATCTTTTTTATTTTGGTGCCACCGGGGGGGGAATATGGCGCACCCGCGACGGCGGCTCCAACTGGGAGAATATCTCCGATGGGTATTTTGGTGGCTCCATCGGCGCCGTAGCCGTAAGTGAATATGACCCCAACGTCATCTACGCAGGTGGCGGCGAGGTTACCGTTCGCGGAAACGTATCCTCCGGCGACGGTATGTGGAAGTCCCTCGATGCCGGAAAGACCTGGACTCATATCGGATTGGAAAATTCACGCCACATTCCGCGCATCTGCATTCACCCCAAAAACGCCGAAATAGTCTATGCCGCTGTACTGGGAGATTTGTACAAATCCTCCGAAGAACGCGGGGTTTACCGCTCCTCCGACGGCGGCAAAACCTGGACTCGCCTCCTCTTTGCCAATGCAGATGCCGGGGCCGTTGACCTGGTAATGAATCCTTCCAACCCGAGGGTTCTTTTTGCAGCTACCTGGCGGGTTCGCCGCACACCTTACAGCCTGGAAAGCGGAGGCGAAGGTTCGGCGTTATGGAAGAGTACCGACGGCGGCGATACATGGAAAAATATTTCAGAGAATAAAGGCCTGCCTCCGGGCACACGGGGCATTATCGGCGTAAGCATTTCCGGCGCCAACGCCAATCGCATTTATGCGATCATCGAAGCCGCCGACGGCGGCGTTTTCCGCTCCGACGACGGCGGAGATACCTGGCAAAAACTCAACACCGACCGCGCCCTGCGGCAGCGCGCCTGGTATTATACCCGTATCTATGCCGACCCCCAGGACGAAGAAGTGGTATATGTACTCAATGTGAGTTACCACAAGTCCACCGATGGAGGCCGCACCTTCAAATCTTACAATGCACCCCACGGCGACCACCACGATATGTGGATCGCACCCGAAGACCCCAATCGTATCATCATGGCCGACGACGGAGGAGCGCAGGTGAGTTTTGACGGAGGCGAGAATTGGTCCACTTATCACAACCAGCCGACGGCTCAGTTTTATCGTGTAGTCACAGATGACCATTTTCCCTTCCGTATTTACGGCGCACAGCAGGACAACTCTACCGTGCGAATTCTTCACCGCACAGACGGATACGCTATTACCGAACACGACTGGGAGGAAACCGCCGGCAGTGAAAGTGCCCATATAGCCGTAGATCCCACCGATAATGACATCGTATATGGCGGCAGTTATGGCGGGTTTCTTTCCCGCCAAAATCACCGCACCGGTGAGGTGCGCGCCATCAATGTATGGCCTGACAACCCGATGGGTTACGGTGCAGAAGGAATGCGTTACCGTTTTCAATGGAATTTTCCGATATTTTTTTCCCCCCATACACCCCAAAAAGTTTATGCAGGCTCCAATCACCTCCACGTCACTACCAATGAAGGACAATCTTGGGAGGTAATTAGCCCCGACCTTACACGCAATGATCCGACCAAACTCGGCCCCTCCGGTGGCCCTATTACCAAAGACAATACCGGTGTCGAATACTATTGTACAATTTTTGCCGCCGCAGAATCTCCCTACGAACCCGGACTGATTTGGACAGGTTCCGACGACGGACTTGTCCACCTTACCCGTGATGGAGGCAAAAATTGGGAAAATGTGACCCCGTCTATTATGCCTGAATGGAGCATGATCAACAGTGTAGAACCCGATCCTTTTGTGAAAGGGGGGCTTTATATTGCCGCCACGCTTTACAAGTCCGGTGATTTTCACCCCTATCTTTACAAAACCAAAGACTACGGGAAAACCTGGACAAAAATTGTAAACGGCATAAATGAGCAACATTTTACACGTGTGGTACGCGCCGACCCGGCGCGAAAAGGGCTGCTTTACGCCGGCACAGAAACCGGAATGTATATTTCTTTTGACGACGGCGAAAGTTGGAAACCTTTCCAACTGAATCTGCCCGTTGTGCCCATCACGGACCTGGCCCTTAAACAAAACAAACTCATCGCTGCTACTCAGGGCAGAAGTTTCTGGATCGTTGACGATCTTACGCCACTCCATCAGCTTAATGAATCCGTTGCCGGGAGCAATTTTTTCCTCTATCAGCCCCTCGACACCTATCGTATGCCCGGAGGTTCCTCGCCTCGCCGATCCTTTCAGGTAGGAACCAACCATCCGGCGGGAGTGATGGTGCATTATTATTTGAAAGAAAAACCCGCAGATTCGGTAGAAGTAAAACTTATTTTTCTGGAAAAAGAGGGCAAGGTAATCCGCACCTTTTCGACGAAAGACAAAAACAGCACACTCAAAACAGCCGCCGGTTCTCAGCGTTTTGTGTGGAACATGCTGTACGAAGACGCAAAAACTTTTGACGGGATGATTTTGTGGTGGGGTGAAACCGATGGGCCTAAAGCGATACCGGGAGAATACCGTGTGCGGTTGGTCGTCGGAAAAGATTCGGTCGAAAAACCCTTTGTGATACTAAAAGACCCCCGTGTAGGCGCGACGCCCGAAGATTTTCGGGCGCAGTTTGACTTCCTGATAAAAGTCCGGGACAAACTCAGCGAAACCCATCAGGCGATTATGGATATACGAAAAACCCGCGCCCAATTGAATCATATTTCCGAAAGGATAGGCAAAACCGAAACATACGCAGAAATAGCGGAAAGGATAAAAGCGGCCGATTCGGCGATGACCGTCATTGAAGAAACTTTATATCAAACAAAAAACCGAAGCGGGCAGGATCCGTTAAACTACCCCATTCGCCTCAACAACAAGCTGGCACATCTGGCTTCACTGAGCGGTTTGGGCGATTTTCCTCCGACACAGCAGTCACTCGATTTTCTGGAAGAAGTAAGTAAATCCATTGACGAGCAACTGGAAAAGTGGCAGCAAATCCGGAACACACAATTACCCGAAATCAACCGCCAGGTAAAAGACAAACAAGTGGACTGGATTGGGGGAAAAGCAGATTAATCATCGCCGCAACAATCGCTCGTTCCATCGCTCCAGCACAGAAGGTTCGATAAGGTTGTCGCTCAGGCTTAGGGTGCGGAGATTCCGGAGGTTGGCGAAAGACTCAGGGATCGTACCTTCAATTTGGTTATTGGAAGCCGAAAAAACCAGTAGGTTTCGCAGGTTGCCCAATTCGGGCGGCAGGTTTCCGGTCAATTGATTGGAGGCTATTGCCAAAAATTCCAGCTTGGGTAGATTACCCATCTGCCGGGGAATATTGCCCGAAAGCTGGTTGTTGCCTACGGATAAATTGCGCAGGTTTTGAAGTTTTTCCACATCTGCGGGTATCTCGCCGTTTAGGTTATTTCCCGACAAATTAAGCAACACCAGATTGTTTAGCTGAAATAAATCGAAAGGAATCTGCCCGGAAAGGCGATTATTGGAAAAGTCGAGGGTTTTTAGTTCAGTCAATAACCCCAAATCTGCGGGAATTCCGCCGGTAAGGTTATTGCTCCGGAGAACAAGATCCGTAACACGTCCTTCATTTACCGAAACCCCAACCCAGGTTACTACCGGAAGATTCATATCCCAACTTTCCCGCCAGTTTTCACCCCCAGTCATCTGAAACAGAGTCGCCAAAGCCAGCGAATCCTGAGCATCAACCGACTCCTGAGCCAAAGCCGGCGAAAAAAAGCCTAAAAAGCTGAGGCAAAAAACATAGTTCCACAGATATAAAATCGTATTCATAATCGGGACATTTGACTTTAAGCGGTAATTTATCGAATTTATCCGAAACCCTTAGTCCCAAATCTTTACCCCTATGTATCTCCGCCGACCCTTATTTAACTTTCTCCTTCCGGCAATGATTCCGCTGGTTTTCATCGCCTGTAAACCTACGGTTTTCACCCCCGTTTTTGAGGCAAAAACGATTGATGATAAAGTCGCCATAGGCTACGGTCTTGCCATCGGCGATGTGGACGGAGACGGCAAAAAGGACATTCTTTTGGCCGACAAAAAACAATTTGTCTGGTATCGCAACGGCGATTGGAAACGTTTTGTGATGGTGGACAGCCTTACCGAGGCCGACAATGTATGCGTCACTGCCCGCGATATAAACGGTGACGGCAAAGTCGAAGTCGCCGTAGGCGCCCAGTGGAACCCCGGAGAGACCAACGATCTCGCGCTTTCAGGATCCGTTCATTACCTCATCCGCCCCGAAGACCCTACCCAGCCGTGGACACCCGTCGAGCTTTATCATGAAGTCACCATTCACCGGATGAATTGGGTGCGGGCAAATGGCCAGTTTTTTCTGACGGTGCTTCCGCTTCACGGTACCGGCAATCAAAACGGAGAAGGCACACCGGTCAATCTGTTGATTTATCCCGTTCCCGGTGATCTTTCGGGGGAATGGACTTATTCTACGCTTTCGACGGGTCTGC
Organism: Bacteroidia bacterium; assembly: GCA_033764335.1. GTDB lineage: Bacteria > Bacteroidota > Bacteroidia > J057 > J057 > JAGQVA01. The sequence continues at coordinate 22,701 of JANRJC010000059.1, forward strand.
ACGCCACCCACAATTACGAAGCAGTCGAAGGCAAGGAAAATACCTATCTGCTTATTGGCGGAAAAGAAGGGATTCGCACCGCCGTTTTTTCCGGAGGCCAGTGGAGCATGACGCAGGATTGGAAGGTGGAAGGAATCGGTTTTGGCGAAGTCCGGCAAATGCGCGATTCGGAAGACAAAAACATAATTACCGGAATTTCTCCCATGCACGGCACGGCCTTGATTGTGGGAACGGATACTTTGTATAAAGATTTTGCCCAGGGGCATGGACTCGCCAGCGCCGACCTGCTGGGGCAGGGATTCGATCAGATTGTCGCCGGCTGGCGCAACCCCAACTCCGAACAGAAAGTGGGAATCCGGCTATTTTACCGAGGACAGGAGGGAGAATGGCAAAATCACCTCGTGGACGACAATAAAATGGCCTGTGAAGATTTGAAGGTTGCAGACCTTGACGACGACGGGAAACCCGATATTATCGCCGCAGGTCGAGCCACAAATAACCTCATCATTTATTGGAACCGGTCGTTGGCGGAATGATTTAGGATGCAGGAATCCGCTAAATGTATGAGTCTATCAAAACCACGAAGCAGTATCTTCTTATGAGGAAGGGTGCGGAGGAATGGCATTACGTTCTACAAATTCCCAAGCTGCCCAAGCCCAACCCGTCTCGGTTGAACCGAGGCCGACGCGGCGGTACATAGTCCATGCTCCCGTTAATAGCAGGAGATTCTTTTGAATTGCGACAAGAATTCCCTAACTTTGGTTACCAACATTAGTGTTAGATGCGTGATGCTGAATCAATTTTTAAAAGGCAGACATGACAACAATACTGAAAGTAAACATAAATGACATCAACAGCCAGTTTTTCATTGATCTAAGTGAAAAGCTAACCTCTTCTACAGAGATAGAAATCCGAATTTCGGATACTAAGCCTCAAAAAGAGTTGTTCACTGATGAACAATTTTGGCAAATTATTGATGCGTTTGATTGGTCAAAAAAGGATACTCAAGAAATCATGGCTCCGGCAATAGATCAACTGGCTGCTATGCCCATCATGAATATTTATCTTTTTGTAGATAAATTATCGGAAAAGCTATTTCAATTGGATACACGAGCTCATGGTGATGCTTATTTAACTAATGAAGGAGATGGTTATCTTTCAGTGGATGACTTCTTATATATCCGTTGTGCGGTGGTTGCGGAAGGTAAAACATACTTTGAGAAAGTAAGGGTTAGTCCGTCCGAATTTCCCGATGAAATTAGTTTTGAGCCACTATTAAGCTTGGCAAAAAAGGCGTACGAGAAAAAAACGGGTCGAAAGTTTGAATACTATGCGGCGATAAGCTACGAAACTTATAGCAATAAAGCAGCCTGGAAATAGAATCGTATGCCCCATAAGAATTCGAATCAGAGTATGGTGCTCAATCATCTCTACGAAATAATTGACAAAGAGAATGAGGACACCTTTAAATATGGAATAAGTGCTGACCCTATTGGCGAAGATGGTTTATCTGACCGGGTGCGCGATCAAATTAACTTCCTCAATCTTATTTTTGAGTGGGCAAGGTTCTTTGGCCGGATTTTGATCTTTGATATTCCTGGTAAAAAAGAAGCTAGGCGACTTGAAAAAAGACATATCGAAGAGTATGAGAAATTGCATGGTCGTAAACCTAAAGGGAATCTAAGGTATTGAATGAATAAACTGCCTCAAACCCCACATGTGCGCACATGCGGGCGGAATGATTTTTTGAACATTAAAACAATCGCATCTGGCGGCCGGGTTCTTCCGGTATTCCCGGTATTCGCAAATTGAGGTTAAACTCCGTGTTGAGTTTTTGGATAATATACGCACCCATTTCCGGGGCAAAAGTGTCGTCGGGTTCGTGAACAAAAAAGTAGAGTTTTTCCAGGCCGAGGTTCACCCATTCCGCAATGCGGGCGATCCAGGCATTGGCGCGGGTGTAATCTGAAGGAATGAGGCCATTGCCTACAAAGCGGATCATCGCCGTGGAGTTTGTAAGTGAGTGGTGTAATACGTCGCGCCGTCCGGCCACGTCAGTGATGACCGCAGAAACGCGGTGATTTTGCAGCAGTTCTTCGGCTTCGGGGATCAGCCGATGTTCCGCAAACCAGTCTGCGTGGCGAAATTCAATGGCCAGTGGAAGAAAAGGCGGGAATCCCTGCAAAAAAGACCGAAGGTACGGAAGCAGCGCCGGACTAAACGACTCGTGAAGTTGGACAAAGGCGCAGCCGAGTTTTTCTTCGAAGATTGCCATCGTATCGGCGAAGATATTCAGCTCGTCCTCGCAGTTGATGAGTTTGCGGTAGTGAGAGATAGTTTGTGGCACTTTGGGGCAAAAGGCGAAGCCGGGAGCGGCCATTTCTGCCCAGCGGCGGGCGATGTCGGGAGAAGGCACCCGATAGTGAGTGGAATTGAGTTCGATGGTATTGAAGGACTGCGAATAATACCGCAAGTAATCGGCGCCCTTGGCGGTTTTGGGGTAAAGTTTGCCCGTCCAGGATTTATTGCCCCACATCGGACAGCCCACATAAGCGCGAAAGTTGCCTTTCGGTTTTCCGCCCAACACCCGTGTCACCTCACCCGGCCCGGAAGGCAGTTCAAAGTTTACAGGAGTGATATCGGGGAGTTTTCCGAATTTCATTTGTATCTGATAGAAATAGGATCTTTCAGCTGTCTTTAGGTGTTATACGCCACTACCAAATATACGAAAAAATACAATCCCTTTACCCCCAAAACGAGGCGATGACTTTAACAAGGCCCGAAATTTCCAGCGGCATAGTATGCAGTTTGATTATAGCGCAAACCAAACTCCATACCCGCTGAAAAGAAAAATAATGTGACGAACCGCGGAAATTTTGGTACGGGGAGCGGGACATGGGGTAAGATGATTGTGACTAAGTTTTCAGGAAAATCATTATTTTACCTGCGAAATGCGTAGCTATCCCACAAATGATCAGCAACTGAATGCTTTTGTACAAAAGCTCAAAAAGCTTCGCAGGGGAAATACGCCCTACGGCGTCGCCCCACATAAGCCCGTTTTGCTACTGACTCTTTTTGAAATGTTTGATCAGGGATTAGTATGGCAAAATAGGTTTGAAGTAACCGAAGAACTTGTCGCAAGTTTCAGAGAAAATTGGATATTGCTTGTGCATACAGAACACAAGCCAGAGTTTAGACTTCCCTTTTTCCACCTTTCAGGAGATAAAATCTGGAAATTAATCGCGAAAACCGGGAAAATCATTGATAAAGAATTCGGCAGTTTTAAACAGCTTATTGAAAAAGCTGCATGGGGAGAATTTGATCCGGCACTTTTTACGCTTTTACTTCAAAGAGACAAACGGGCAACCTTGCAGGCAATCATTCTGGATACCTATTTTCCTGAGTATAAGGAAACATTTTTAGCAGAAAAGGAACACATAAACTACAGTTCTAATCGTCTTACAAAATCAATGGTGAATGAATCTGGAGTAATTTATGCAGAAGAAGATCCTGAAGAGGCTATTTATGTAAGGAATGGCATTTTCAAAAAAGTGGTTCCTCGAATATATAATTACACCTGTTCCATTTCGCGAATGCGGGTGGATTCGGTTTATAATACTCAGATGATTGACGCTTGTCATATTGTCCCATTTTCGGTTAAACATGACGACTCCATCACCAATCACCCTTATAGCATCCGGAAATTGGATGGAGTAAAAATCCTTCTTCCATTCAATAAAGAATATTATCCAGCTAAAGAAAACCTGGAATGGCACCGAAATCAGATTTTTACAGAATCATAAAGTACGCAGGAAAACGCGTTTCTATACTCAAACATAAATCGCCGCTGAATATCAACGGTGAATCTCTTTGTTCATTTTCCCCAATTCATGTAACTCATCTCTTATTTTGTCAGGGAAAATTGCGCTCTCAAACCTGAATTGTGTGAAAAATGGTTTATACCCATGGCAAAACTATTTATTACTGCGTAATATAATGGTATCCATGTATCGGGGATCCCCGAAAATATTTTCCATCTTTAAATTATCGACCCAACAGCACAATTCTCTCACGCTACAATTTCCCCTTTCAATTTATACCGACTTTATTTTAATAGTCAGAGTTTTTATGCTCTGGCTATTTTTTTATCGGTTGCGGCCATATTGTTCGTGGCTGGAAACCCAATCCGAAGAGGAAATAGCGGAAGCCAGCGAAAGTTCACCCGCGAGGACGACGCCGGCGACGATTTCAGCAAATTTATGAACCTTTCCCCGCCCATAACAACCCAATAGTTCCAAACACTCTTTTTGAGTGGCCAGGCCGGTACCGCCGCCGTAAGTAGCGACAATGAGTGAGGGAATGGTCACGGAAAAATACAGATCATTTTCGGCGGTAAGCTCGGTATAGGCAATACCCGCAGAAGATTCGGAGACATTGGCGACATCCTGACCGGTGGCAATAAACATCGCAGTGATGCCATTGGCGGAGTGAAGCCCGTTGTTGTTGGCACCGGAAAGAATTGTACCCACATTTGCAACTCCCGCGTGATACGCGAGGGTCTTTGTGTCCACCCTCATATACTGTTCGAGGATATCACGTTTGATAATACACTCTGCTGTTACACGTTTTCCCCGGGTATGCATGACGTTTACCTGAGAGGCTTTTTTGTCTGTGGCGAGGTTGGATTCGAGGTAAAAATGGGTGATCGGATATTCTTTATAATGATCCAGAATCCAGCTACAGGCGGCAAAAGTGGCGCGGCCCACCATATTTTGCCCGGCGGCGTCGCCGGTAGTATAGTTGAAGCGGAGATAGGCAAATTTGCTGGCAAGGTAGGGATCAATATAGGAAAGTTTGCCTATGCTGGTAGTGGCCTCGGCATGTCCGGCGATTTCGGTAAAATGAGCCTGCACCCATTTGACAAACTCACGGGCAGCGCGGGCATCCTGCATGACAAATACCGGCGCACGTTGCATAACATCGTCCACAACACTACATTTTACTCCCCCACAGGCGTTGACGAGTTTTATGCCCCGATTGTAAGAAGCTACCAATGTACCCTCGGTGGTCGCCATTGGGATCAAAAAATCGCCCTGCGCATGTTCACCATTAATGGTCAGTGGCCCGGCCATACCGATAGGCACCTGAGCAACCCCTACAAAATGTTCGCAATTACCTGCTGTGATATGCGGGTCAAAGGAATAATGAGAAATATGTTCCAGCTTTTTCTCGGTATAATCCTCCACAAACTTCTGGCGGATTTTAATGATCTCCTCGTCGTAGTCGTCGGTTTTGCTACGAGGAATGACCACGGTACGGTTTTCTTTTGCGGTAATTCCGCCTTCGACTTTTAGCTTCAATTTCCCGAAGGGTTTGGCTTCAAAACCGATTTCGATTTTATGTTTTCCTTCGGGTAAATGAGTTATATCCGCCACAATGTCCATTACTTCGCGCAGCGGAAAACTAATCGGTTTCTGAGGAGAAATATCATTGGGTGTAAGGGTTTTTCCGTCGGAAAGGACAATCGTGATTTTCTGCCGGGGAACTTCCGTTTCTCCTATATTTAAGCTTGTAAGAGAAATAATAGTGGCATCACTTAAACGGTTTTTCATGGAAAACTGAACGCCGTTCTCAACGTTTTTCAGGCTGCCAAAGGTGTATAACTGTTTGAGCAGCAAACTGGGGATTAGCATAAAATTTCGGTTTAAATGTGGGACGAGGTTTGCGTCAATTTAAGCAATTCACCCACTTTTACAAACCTTCTTTCAGGATTCTGAGTAGCCTTTTATGAGTGCAAGAATTTTATCCATCTGCTCCAGTGTAGAAAAATAGCCTACCTCAAATATTTTTTCAACTTTACCGGGGTCAAACGTTCCGTACATACTCAGTTCTTGGGGGCAGATGTAAACATCACAAAGGGGTAATTGTGCCTGAGTTGTGGTATCCGAACCCAGTTCAAAAACCCTTTGGGAAATCTCTAGGAATCCATCCAGGTCTTTTAAAGTTACCTGGCGTAAGGGGCTGACATTCACACCGATGGTAACGTCGCAGTGGTTTTTTACTGCCTGTACGGGAAAGTTGTTTAGAATACCTCCGTCCATATAAAGTTCGCCTTCGATCTCCGTAGGGGTAAAAATAATAGGAAAGGAAGCCGAGGCAATAATGGGTTTAATCAGTGGGCCGGAATCAAAAATCCGGAGTTTTGCATGGATAATATCCGTGGCAGTTACCCGGAGTTTTTTGTGAAGTTCTTCAAAAGATTTTTGGGTAATATATTTTTCCAGGGAGCCGATCATTTTTTCGGTGTCCACCAGCCCGGGTTTGCCGAAGGCAAACCTTCCAAACTGGAAAAGTTCTTCTTCTTCCCAAAACCGAAGCATATCGGTTATGGAACAGCCGGCGGCATATAATGCCCCGACAATCGCACCGGCACTCGTGCCGGCGACAATATCGGGTTGGACATTATATTCTTCGAGGGCGCGTAATACTCCGATATGGGCGATACCTCGGTATCCACCGCCGGAAAGTGCTAATCCCAGGGATTTCATTGGTTTGTGTTTTTTGTCAAAATCATTCATAACTCCGGGAACTGCCTTCATCGCCATATTTGATCCGGAGGTCTTTCAGCGATTTCATCGCTCGCTGAATGCCTTCGAGTGTCATCGGAAACATACGGAAGTCCGTAAATTTTCGCAAAATTTCGGTGGATTTATAGTAGTTCCAGGCGTATTCGGGATTGGGATTGATCCAGGCGATATAGGGAAAATGTTCTTTCAGTCGCTGAAGCCAGACCATGCCGGGTTCTTCGTTCCAATGTTCGACACTGCCCCCCCGGTACATGATTTCGATGGGGGACATCGCCGCGTCACCGACAAATATGACCTTATAGTCGCGGTTATAGGTATTGAGCAACTGCCAGGTGGGAATGCGCTCAGCGTATCGGCGGCGATTGTCTTTCCACACAAATTCATACAGGCAGTTGTGAAAGTAGTAATATTCCAAATGTTTGAACTCATGCCGGGCAGCGGAAAAAAGCTGCGAACATAATTCTACGTGGTCATCCATCGAACCGCCAATATCGAGCAGCAACAGGACTTTGACGCGGTTTTTGCGGGAAGGTACCATCTGAATATCGAGCATGCCTGCATTTTCGGAGGTTTTCCGAATGGTTCCCTTCAGGTCAAGCTCATCGGCTCGCCCTTCCCGCGTGAGCACACGCAGGCGTTTGAGCAGGAGTTTAAGGTTGCGGGTGTTGAGTTCAAGTTTGTCGTTGAGGTTGGCGTATTGTCGTTTGTCCCAGACCTTGATTGCGTTGCGGTTGCCCATGCTGTTGGGGCCGGTACGAAATCCTTCAGGATTAAATCCTTCGGCACCAAAAGGCGATTTCCCCCCCGTGCCTATCCACGTTTCGCCTCCTTCATGGCGGTCGTCTTGCTCGGCCATTAGCTGTTTAAACCGCTCGATGAGAGCATCCAGCCCGCCGAGGGATTCAATAGCCTTCAGATCGTCGGGATCGAGGATTTTGGCGAGTTCGGCGCGGAGCCATTCTTCCGGTACTTTCTCCCAGAAATTGTCGTTCATCCCGTCTTTTCCATGGAAATATTTTCCAAACAACACGTCAAACGTATCGAGTTGCCCTTCATGTTTGACCAAAACGGTGCGTGCGAGGTAATAAAAATCCTCCAGGTCGGCGCCGGTTATGTTCTTTTCCAATGCTTCAAGCAAGTCGAGATACTCACGTATTGTGGTATTTACGCCATTCTGCCGGAGGGAAAGGAAAAAATCTATAAACATGGTCTGGGTTTTTAGATTTGAAACCTTAATATACGGGAAGAATAACCATTTTAAATACTCTTTTCAGCGATTTGATTTATTCAAATGTTATTGGCTCAAAAAACTGTCTTCCAAAGGCATAAGAAACTAAACCTTCGTATTGCAATCGTCCAATGATAATAGCAGGATGAGTATTGAATTTTGCTGCAAACTCTATAACATCATCTTCCGTTACTCTGAATCGCCGTAAAATTTCTGCTTGTTCCTCTTTTGAAAGCGTCCATTTTATGGCGAAGTTGTCGGCTTCCTTTTCTTTTTCCTTGTCTTTATCGGAGTAGTCAATATTTTCTAAAAAAATATCTTTCTTTCCGTGCAGTAAAATATGTCCTGCTTCGTGAAAAAAGGTAAACCAAAAACTATCGTTGCGCTTGTAACGACCTGTCAGTTGAATTAACGGGGTATCATTCAGCCAACGAGTACTGCCATTGATAGGAGCCTTATTGATACAGGGAGTATGCACAACTTTTACACCTGTACTTAAACAGGTGTCCTGCAATAACTTAAAAAAGTTTTCAGGATGTTTTGCCATAAGGTTTTTTATTTCTGCTAGCTTTCCTTTAAAGCTTTTTTCATCATACGGTCTGGCGGTCAATTCCGCAGCTTGTAATTCTCCTTTACGCAACCATGCCGATATAGCATACGGTTCTTTGGTGTGTGCTAGTGAAATGCGAAATGCCACTTTTAGCTGCTGATTAAAATAGTAGTCTTCCCAGGCTGTATGGTTGCTGATGCTAAAAAACGCCAAAAGTTCAGATGTTTTCTCTTCAATGGTGGTTTTAGCCGGTAGCCACCCTTTCTTCACCATATCAGCAATTGGGAATTTCTTTGCCCATTCGGTTGATTCAGAGAGGATTTCCCGCCGTTCTTTACGGGCAAGAAACTCGTCATAGCTACGTTGCATGTTGAGCCAAAAGTGAGCAGGTATTTTTAGGACATGTTCAAATTGTACCGCCATTTCCGGAGTAATACTACTTTTAGCTTTCAATATGGCAATCACGGTTTTTTCCGGTTTGCCTGTGCGAATGGCAAATTCCTTTGGCCCCATTCCCAACTCCTCTAGTTTTTCAGCTAACGTTTCGCCAGGATGAAAAGCGATTTGCGGATGGTATTGATTATTTTTAGGTGCCATTATATGCTGTTTTTGCTTCGTTGTTTATTTTCCATGATAATTGGTAATCTCTAAAATTTCCACTCCTACAATTTCAAGCCAGATATATTTGCCATGTTGATCTGTAGGTATGGGCTTTTCGTGTGGTTCAAATACCAAGCGATAAGGTTGATCAAGGTCGCAAGCCCATTGCCCTTTGCGGTCGCCGGTTAGTTCATGATAACGACCGGGCAGGTGGCGAACATCTTCGAGCGAAAGAGCATTGCGGAGGTCACCAAGTCGTTTGTTATAGAGTTTCGCACGAATTTGCCCCATTTCCTTCTGGCACTTCTTAAAATCATTCGCCAGCTTTTCCAGTTTATTATCATCAAAAGTTATTTCCAAAATAATAAATCATACATTTTGATTTACATCAAATGTAAGTTAAAAAAATGGATCGTACAAGTCGAACCGCTCTATTTACCAATGTGTATTAGGACGACAGTGCCACAATCAAACATTATGAATAAAAACAGCCTTTTACCAACAAAAAACAGAGAATAAAAAGTAACTTTCGGAAATTAAATATGACAACAGAAATGCATCCATTTGAGAGGGTTTTATTAGTTTCAACGGACCCGGCGGTGCAACAACAAAGAAAGCCATCTACAAATACTACTATCATTATGCCTATCCGCTTGGTGCAGCACAAGAAAGACCGCAACTAATTCCTGCATTCATTGAGGATAAAAACGGACACATCCTGCCTTATGTAAAATTTGAAGGCGGTTCTCTGACTATTGCTGACGAAGCAATTAACATTTTAAACCGAATCTGATGAAAAAGGTAAAGGCACACCAGAAATTACCAACCGACTGGAACGAAAGAGAAATCCTTCGTGACAAAGGCCAATTTTGGACACCCAATTGGGTTGCGGAAGCAATGGTAGCTTATGTTTCACAGGACACAGATTTGGTTTTTGACCCAGCAACAGGAAGAGGTGCTTTTTATGAAGCATTATTAAAACTCAATAAAAACGACATTTCATTCTTTAGAACCGATATTGACCCCGATGTTTTGTCGGATGAGATTTACAACAATGAAAAGTGCTTAGTTGAAAATAGAGATTTTATAAAAAATCCCCCGAATAGAAAATTCAAAGCAATAGTTGCAAATCCACCTTACATAAGACATCACAGAATTGATGAAGATACTAAACTGCTTCTCAAGAAAATTGCGACCTCGATAACGGGAAATTCGATAGACGGCAGAGCGGGCTATCACATTTATTTTTTAATTCAAGCCCTAAATTTTTTGGAGCAAGACGGAAAACTTGCTTTCATTATGCCTGCTGACACTTGCGAGGGAAAATTTGCTGAAAATTTATGGAAATGGATTTCGGAAAAATTTTGCATTGAATGTATAATTGCATTTGATCAAAAGGCTACGCCTTTTCCAAATGTTGATACCAATGCAATCGTTTTTCTGATAAAGAATTCTAAACCCCAAAAAACATTGCAATGGGTAAAAGTTAACGAGGCATATTCATCCGACTTATTGCAGTTTATATCTTCTAATTTCAAAGAACAGGAGTTTCGTAGTTTAGAGGTAGTTCATCGTCAGTTAAAAGAAGGTCTTGCCACAGGCTTATCTCGACCTGAGCAAAATCATAGTGGTTTCAAATTTCATTTGAATAATTTTGCAAACGTAATGAGGGGCATTGCAACAGGCTCAAATGAATTTTTCTTTTTGACGGCTCAACAAGTTAAAGAATTGAATATTTCAAATGAATTTCTAAAAAGAGCAATTGGCAGAACAAAAGATGCCACTGAAAGTATTTTAAGATTAAAGGATGTTGAAGAATTAGACAGAGAAAATCGTCCGACTTATTTACTCTCAATAAATGGGCAAGAAAGTTATCCAAAGTCAATAAAGGATTATTTGAAGATAGGTGAAGAAATGGGGCTTCCGACACGTTCACTAATTCAACAAAGAAAACCCTGGTATAAAATGGAACAACGAAAAGTTCCACCCTTGTTGTTTGCATACCTCGGCAGGCGAAATATAAGGTTTATTAAAAATGAAGCGGGTGTGTTACCATTGACAGGTTTTCTTTGTGTTTACCCAATTTATGATGACCAAGAATACATTGACAATCTTTGGCAAGCATTAAATCATCCTGACACTTTAGAGAACTTAAAACTCGTTGGTAAAAGTTATGGTTCAGGAGCAATAAAAGTTGAGCCGGGCAACCTTAATAAACTTCCCATTCCTGAACACATTGTTTCAGCGTACAACCTCAAACGACCATACAAAAACGTTAACGGACAACTTGAAATTTTTCGTGAGTCAAAGACAAAATATGGAACGACAAAAAAGAAGGGAGGCTAACCGCCATTTTGCCTAATCAATTCCCCTGCTTCCCCCACTTCCGCAACTGCTCGATCAGTTGAAAGTCTTGTTCGTTTTTGATCAGGGCTCCGGCCATTGGCGGAAGGTTTTCCCGAATATTTACCTCTTCCAGGTCTTTGAGGCTGATGCGCTCCAGAATAAGCAGTTTTATCCAGTCTATGAGTTCGCTGGTGGAAGGTTTTTTCTTGAGGCCTTTGATGTCGCGGACTTCGTAAAAAATTTTCATCGCCCGATCCAGCAGTTTCTGGTTGAGATTGGGATGGTGTACATCTACGATCTGCTTCATCGTGCCTGCGTCAGGAAATTTGATATAGTGAAAAAAACACCTGCGTAAAAAAGCGTCAGGCAATTCTTTTTCATTATTGGAAGTGATGATAACTACCGGGCGTTTTTTTGCCTTAATGGTCTGCTGGAGTTCGTAGCAGTAAAACTCCATCCGGTCGAGTTCGAGCAGGAGGTCATTGGGAAATTCGATGTCGGCCTTGTCTATTTCATCTATCAAAAGTATTACCTGATCCTCTGCCGTAAACGCCTCCCAAAGTTTGCCCTTTTTGATATAATTGCCAATATCTTCTACACGCTCCGAACCCAGTTGGGAATCGCGGAGACGGGATACGGCGTCGTATTCATACAATCCCTGTTGGGCGATAGTGGTGGATTTGATATACCAGGTAAGGATGGGTTTTCCCAGTGCTCGGGCAATTTCATGAGCAAGGAGGGTTTTACCTGTACCCGGCTCTCCTTTCACCAAGAGGGGTTTTTCCAGGTGAATCGCTGCGTTTACCGCAATCTGTAACTCGCGGGTGGCGATGTATGTATCTGTGCCTTTGAATTTCATCTGACCCGTAAATTACGTACATTTACCCAAAATCCTACGGGCAAATCTCGATGACAAAAATTTTTCGGACAATACTTTTTTATGAACGAATTTCAAAAAATTGAAGTCAGACACCTGCGAATCGAAGACTATGAAGCACTCAAATCTTCGATGATTGATGCTTATAAAAACTGGGAAGGATCGTTCTGGAACAAACATCATATTCGCAATCTTTTGAATAAATTTCCCGAAGGGCAAATCTGTGTAGTGGTGGATGGAAAACTGGCAGCTTCGGCCCTGTCTCTGATTGTGCGATATGACGACTTTGGCGACCATCACACGTATCAACAAATCACCGGGGATTATACTTTTTCCACTCACAATCCCGACGGCGATACCTTGTATGGAATTGACGTTTTTGTTCACTCCGAATATCGTGGCTTACGGCTCGGCAGAAGATTGTACGATGTGCGAAAGGAACTCTGTGAACAGCTTAACTTACGCGCCATTGTCGCCGGTGGCCGCATTCCCAACTACAACAACTATGCAGACCAGATTACGCCTCGTGAGTATATTGAGAAGGTGAAATTGAAAGAGATTTACGACCCGGTTCTCACTTTTCAGATGTCCAACGATTTTCACGTCAAAAAGCTGCTCAAAGGATATATGCCCGGCGACGGCGAGTCGAGAGAATATGCCACCCTTCTGGAATGGAACAATATCTATTATACCGTCAGCACTCAACTGATCAATATTCCCAAGACGGTAGTAAGGGTTGCACTTGCACAGTGGCAGATGCGCCATTTTCCGACCTTGGAGGCACTTTTCGAGCAGGTAGAGTTTTTTGTAGATTCGGTTTCGGGATATAATAGTGATTTTATCCTTTTCCCCGAATTATTTAACGCGCCGCTAATGGCCGGGTTTAACAACCTCAACCCCGCAGCCGCTGTACGCAAACTGGCAGAGTTTACACTGCCGCTCCGGGATAAGTTTATGGAATTTGCCGTTTCCTACAACATCAATATTATCACCGGAAGCATGCCGCTTTTACGGGGGAAAAGTCTCTACAACGCAGGTTATCTGTGCAAAAGAGACGGCTCGGTCGAAGAATACCTCAAACTGCATATTACCCCCAACGAAGTTTATTCCTGGGGAATGGTAGGTGGCGACACGTTACGGGTTTTTGATACGGACTGTGGCAAGGTAGGTATCCTGATCTGCTACGACGTGGAATTTCCGGAACTTTCGCGTTTTCTGGCAAATGAAGGCATGCAGATTCTTTTTGTGCCTTTTCTTACCGACACCCAAAACGGTTATACCCGAGTGAGCAACTGCGCCCGGGCAAGAGCTATTGAAAACGAATGTTATGTGGTCATTGCCGGAAGTGTGGGCAACCTCCCGCGTGTCAGCAATATGGACATTCAATTTGCCCAGTCTGCCGTTTATACGCCTTCGGATTTTGCTTTCCCGAGCAATGGCGTGATCGCCGAGGCTACTCCTAATACCGAAATGACCCTAATGGCCGATGTGGACATGGATTTACTGAAAGAACTTCATAACCACGGAAGCGTCCGAAACTTAAAAGACCGCCGCAAAGATTTGTATGAAGTGGTTTTGAAGAAGAGAAAAAAAGCCACCATTAAACCTCAATAAGCTTTACCAAACCTCCAGGTACTTTTCCATTTTTACGGTTTGTTCACAACTTTCATTGGCAAAAACGGTAAGTGTTACCTCATATAAACCGGAGATTTCGTAGGTTTTCAGCGGGTTTTCTTCGGTAGAAGTAGTTCCATCGCCGAAATCCCAGAGAAAACGGTCTCCGTACTTATGGCGTGCCCGGAAACGTGTAGGCACCAGGCGGGTGATCCGATAGTCTTCGGCGCGCACAAAAATCGAAGCGTTGATTGAATCGGCGGGGTACTCTTCGACCCTGAGCAGCCAAAAATCATTATCGCCGGTGTGATTGTTACGGGTAAACATATTTTGTTTTTCCCCAATGGCGTAAAATACGCCCGGACGGTATTCTAGAACGTCCCGGCATCTTTCATTCATCGCTCCACCATAGGTATTGCGCCACATGATATTGCCGGAAGGGAATGTACGTAAAAGCCAGAAGTCATCTCCACCTTTAATATAAGGCCCTGTACCTGTACGAAAAGTAGAATACCCCCCCATCAAAAACCCTCGATCATCACAGACCGTAAGCGATTCGATCACCTCATTTTCCGGGCCGGGAATAATATGTTCACTAATAAGAGAACCGGTATTATTTAGTCGCAGATACCAGAAATCTTTTCCTCCTTCGCGAGTATGGCGGGTTCCGGCGACAACGATACTACCCAAATCTACTTCTTTTACTGCCTGAAAATATCCCCCCAGCGGGCATGGGAAGGTTTTTTGCCAGACAATCGGCCCCGACTGTGCCAGTCTTACCAGAAATCCATTACCGTAAAGTCCCTGCACTTTGTGGGTTTCGTCGGGTGAATTTCCATAACCGGCCAGAAGATAATCGCCGTCCTGGCAGAGTGCCATGGCATTGGCCCACTCACTATTGATTCCTCCTACGACTTTGCTATAACGAGTTTGGCCTCGTGTATCAATTTTTAATGCCCAAATGTCGCTCATGCCAAAATTTTTCCCGACATCTCCGTCCGTCGAATGCGACCCTCCGGCGATAAGGAACTCGCGGTAAAAACCCTTTACAATCGAATTTGCCTGATCCAGATCGCTACCGCCATAACTTTGTAACCATTCTACCGAACCCAGGCTATCCACTTTACCGATAAAATAATCTCCCCAGTAATCTTCGTCCCCTTTCTCTTTATGAGGGATAAGGGAGTTTGTGACACCGGTAAAAATCACCCCGCCATCGTCACTCACGACCATGTCCCGCAATTCTTCACAACCACTCATGGTAATCTCCTGTTCCCACAGCATTTCACCGGTGGTATCCGTTTTGATAATCCAGATATTGGAGCAGTTGACACCGGCGGTATCTGTGAGAATGGTATTACCTCCGATGAGAAGATTTCCGTCGGTGGCGAGGAGGAGTTTTCGCGGATAATCGTCCCCGATATTATCGTAAAACTGCTGAAACACCAGATGAGGAAACAACTGCGCAAAGGCAGGCAGAGAAACCGACAGCAGGAAAAGCACAAGGATCGAACGTATCATAATTCCCGGGTAGAAGTGCTATACAAGTATAAGCCATTTTTTACAAATTCAGGTATAAAAGAGGGGTATTTTGAGGTATATTTTAGATGATATTACAGCAAAGGTATATTTTTAAACAATACATTGAACAATCATTTCATATATTAAATCATACCTTTAAGTGAAAGATTTTTGAAAAATAAGTTTATCGCTTTAGTATTTTCAAATGACACACAAAGGGAAAAACCATTTATACAGCGATACAAGCAGAATATGAGCCATTTATTACCGCGTGTTTGATCAATGGTTATGTAAGGCGAATTCTTTTTTACATTTACAGATAACGCCCGCTGTACCTATATTTGTATCTACAATTGTTCAACAGAGTTTCGTTCTTTAGCGATACTACAACCGTTTGTGCTACTATGAGGTTTTATTCGTTACACCTCCTGGCTCTTTCTATTACTTTGTATCTGTTCCCGTCTGTTATGACGAATTCGGTTTACGCGCAGCAGGATTTTGCTACGGCCACTTGGGAAAACCCTTCGGGCCAAGCTGCGTTGATCTCGAAGATATTCATTGATGGACAAAAACTCTCGATTGTTGCCTATAATGACCACCAGACCGGTGAGCGGAGTTGGGGTTGGGCAAAACTAAAGAGGAGTGCCAATGGGTTTGAAGCAGTTTACCAGCAGGGTTTTTCTACTTGCAAAATATTCCTAAAGTATCTGCCCAAAGATATCTTACAGGTTACTGCGACGACTGCGTACAAAGACGACACCGACCCCAATGTAAGGCATTATTATTTTACCAGAACAGGAGATTGGGGTAATAGCAGCTCCAAAAAATAATCTCCGAATTCCCCCTAAGACTTTTCTACCGACCCAAAACTAGAATGGAATCACGGGGCTGTCCACTAAGGCAGCCCCATTTTTTATAAAGTTTTTAGCGGTGGATTGAGGGACTGCTGAAGAGCCAGAATTTCTTCTTTATAACCGTGGTAGTCGGCACCATAAGGGCTAATGTCGCGAAGTTCATTACCGATCATAATGGGCAATACAGGATGTGTGTCGCGCCGCATGGCGTATTTTACCTCTTCCTGAAGGTTAAGATGTATCAGCCGGTGGTAATGGCTTGAATGCCGGAAGAAATAACGTTTGCGAATATTGGCCGATTGAAAAAGTGTCTCTGCGACAATGGCGGTGTCCTGAAACAGGCGGAAATGGTTGCGAAGTTTACGCACCATTGCCCCCGCAAAAATTGTATCCTCCAGGGTCACATGGTCTTTCCATCCGGCACAGATCAGGCATACGTGGCGATTCTCTCGTATAAGCCAGCGGGTAAGCGCACTGATATTACAGAATGAACCGGCCAAAATCTCCTTTGCGCCTCGTTCCTGCGCCGCTTTTATCGTGCGGGTACCATTGGTGGTAGTGATGGCGATTTTCCGCCCCTCAACCACTTCACGCGGATAAGAAAACGGCGAGTTACCAAAATCAAAACCCTCAACCTGTTCTCCGCTCCTTTCACCGGCAATCAGATAGCCGAGGTCTTTGTACGAACGACATTCCTCAATTTCTTCAACAGGAACTATCAATTCGGCACCATGATCAAATGCAACACACATGGTAGTGGTCGCACGAAGAATGTCAATCACTACGACATTCGCTTCCGAAAGATCAAATTGATCTATCAGCGCGGGGGTGAGGCATACGTGGACAAACTTTTTCATTTTCATTCTGCAAAGTTAATACTTAGATAGAAACTTATCCAATTCAGAAAAATCTCCGCACAAATTGAGGTTTTTATGCAAGATTTTCAAATATCACACGATTAGAATTTCCTAAAAATAAAAGAACATTTAACCCTTAACGAAAGAACTTTTCTGCATACGCAGACGTTCCCGTGTTTGTGACGAGGTTTTCTACCCATATATCAAAAAAAAATATTTTCTTAGGCTATGTTTCTCGATTTTTTTCTTTTTCACCCCACAAAACTCAGCCGGGAGCACGTATTTTCATTCCCGGTTCCCTTTACAGAGTACTTTCTAAAGACTCCCGACGGAGCTGAAATCAACGTTTTGTGGTTTCACAGCCCCCAACCCCGAGGTTTAATCCTCTATTTTCATGGCAATGCAGACGATCTTTCCCGCTGGGGAAAAATGGCAGAAGATTTCCTTCATCTAAACTACGATGTGATGATGATGGACTACCGGGGGTTCGGCAAAAGTACCGGCAAACTTTCTGAATCCATCCTCCACGCCGACGGAAAGATATTTTACAACCATGCTTTGCAGCATTTTCCCGCCGAAAAAATAGTCATTTATGGGCGGTCTCTGGGCACAGGCATTGCCACCCGTCTGGCGGCAGAAGTACCTTCTGCGCAACTTATCCTCGAAACCCCCTTTTACAACCTGCCGGAACTGCTGTTGCGGTACATTCCCTTTATTGGCAGCAAAATCCCGTGGGCGTATCAGTTCCGCTCCGACGAATACATACAACAGGTGAAAGTTCCGCTCACAATTTTTCACGGCACCGAAGATGAAGTTGTCCCCTACAAGGAAGGTAAAAAATTTGAGGCACTGCTGGGAGAGCGAGTGCGATTTGTGACCCTCCACGGCGGCAAACACAAAAACCTGAGTGAGTACCCGCTGTATCACGAGGTACTGGCGGAAGTGTTGGGGTGAGATTTAAAGCTAGTTCTCCATTGACCAAACTCTGCTTTTATTGTATATTTACAGGATCAGAATGCAATTGAAAAATCTATGGCTAGCGAAGACAAATTTAAAGCCCTTGTACTTTACATTGGAAACAGCCCTTTGGTAAGTAACTTGGGCATGACGAAACTATGGAAACTCATTTATTTCATTGATACTGCTGCGTTAAGATCATGGGGAAATTCGATTACGGGATCCGAATTTATAAAATATGAACATGGACCTGTACCAAGCAAAGGAGAGAAAGTGATTAAACGCATGAGAAAAGATGGAGATATAGAGGTTATTCAGGAAAATCATCGCGCTTTCCGTATCCATCGTATTGTAGCACGGACGCCTCTAACTGAAGGTTTTTTCTCTTCCGAGGAAGTAACTCTGATCAACGAAATCCTTCAAAACTATGGGCAACAAACGGCCAGCTATCTTTCTGAATTAAGTCATCGGGAACCCGCTTGGCATTACGCCGAAAACCTCCAGAAGCTTGAGCATACACTCATGTTCTATGGTAGTGAAGAAGATCCAAATATCTTTTAGGAGGCATAAAAACACCAAAAGTCCCTCCTCGGGACTTTTGGCTTATAAAAACGATATTTTGCGGCGACTTATTCGCAATACTCGTCGTAGGCGGCCATAAGATTGGCGGCGATCATTGCGGCGGAACGGCCTTCGATGTGGTGCCGCTCAATCATGTGCACCAGTTCTCCGTCTTTAAACAAAGCCACACAAGGTGAAGAAGGAGGGTAAGGCAACAAATACTCTCTCGCTCTTTTGGTAGCTTCGGTGTCAACACCGGCAAAAACCGTTACTACTTTACCCGGTGTAGTCTCGTGTTGCAACGAATAAATCACACCCGGACGAGCAGCACCGGCTGCACAACCGCAAACGGAATTGACCATCAGCAGTACCGTGCCTTCACTGTTGCGAAGCACCTGATCCACTTCTGCCGCAGTTTTCAGAGAATCAA
The DNA here is from genome assembly GCA_033764335.1 of Bacteroidia bacterium. Lineage (GTDB taxonomy): Bacteria > Bacteroidota > Bacteroidia > J057 > J057 > JAGQVA01. The sequence goes on from JANRJC010000059.1 coordinate 41,683, forward strand.
ATCCTACATTCTCCAGTTCCGCAGCCATTGGGGCAGTTAATTCCAAAGGATACATATTCAATTATTTTTAGGATTGTATTAAATAAATTTCCTACAAATTTACCATTCTGCCGGGACTTATACACCACTTTTTTTCTGTGGTTTTCTGAAAATTAATGTTAGCATTATATGTCCCTACCGCCAATTATGTAACTTTGCTTCTGTATGAACCGTCTATTCCTATTTTTTGTTTGGGGAATTTCCTTTTTTCCCCTCTTCGGACAACAGCCGAACGTGTTTCAGGAAAAGGTCACTTCTGCCGGAAACATCGCTGCCACGATCAATAACCTCGGTATGATCGGCAATAGTTTCAGCGGTAGTTTTAATGTGGAAGGTTTTGCCTCCTGCGAGTACCCCGCCAATTCGGGAATTGAGCATGTATTCGACGGGGGCCTCTGGGTCGGTGGCCGGGTAAACGGAGAGGTTGCCGTAAGCTCTGGTGCCATTGACGACGCGAGCGGATACGCCACGGGAAAACGAGGTTTTGAGTTTACCTCCCGAAGCCCGCTCAATGAACGTTCGACGCTGTTTGACAGCCCCTTTTTCACCCCCGAAGCCATTTCCCACCAGGATTTTGTCTCCACTTTTACGGATACTGCTACTTCGATTTCTACCGGTGGAGGAAGTATTCAGATTACCGACCACCTCAAGCCGCTGGGGCTGGAGATGGAATTTCAATCTTACAACTGGAACTTTACCTTTGCCGATTTTTTTATCATTCTCAACTATCATATCACTAATGTGGGCAATAGCCCCATTGAGTCGGTTTACCTCGGCTACTGGCTCGACGGTGTCGTGCGGAATATCAATATCACGCCTCCGGGTGGGACGGCCTTTTTCAGCCAGGGAGGAAATGGATTTATTGATTCGCTGAATATGGGTTACGAATTTGACGCTTTGGGCGATGTGGGTTATACCGATAGTTATGTAGGGGTCAAATACCTCGGAGCCGAAATCAGTGGAGCATGCCCCTCCTCTCCCGATTTTAAGGTGCATTTTAATACCTGGCAGTTTCGGAACTCTGCCGATCCACTATTTTTTTTCCCCGACGATGACAACAAAAAATACGGAAAAATGACCACCGGCCTAAACTACCTTTCCGGCTGGACCGATATTCAGAAACAAATCAATAGTGCCAATAACCGCTCCAACCTCGTTTCGGTTGGGCCGATTCCGGTATTACTTCCGGGACAATCGCTGGACGTTGCTTTTGCCATTGTCTGTGCCAAACGCGTATTTGACGGGCTTCCGGCCTCTGCCAATACTCCCGCGCAACGCGCCAATCTTATCCAAAACGCCCAATGGGCACAGACCGCTTACTTTGGGGAAGATGCCAATGGCAACTGCCGCCTCGACCCGGGCGAAGACCGCGACGGAAACGGACGTATTACCCGGTTTATCCTTCCTTCTCCTCCCGAACGCCCGATTATGAAAATTGTGCCCGGTGACCATACCATAGATGTTTACTGGTCTGACAATGCCGAACAATCCGTGGATCCCATCTCCAAAAAACAAGACTTCGAAGGATACCGCCTTTACAAAACCGCCGTGGGTTTTGATGTGCAGAATACGCAGGATATTTTTGAGTCCCTCAAACTCACCCGTGAATGGGACATCCCCGGCGATGAGAAGTTTTTTGAAACGGGTTTTGAGGCTATCCGGCTCGACGATCCGGTGACTTTTCCCGGCGATGCAACCAATTATTTTTACAAATACACCTTCCGAAATATTGCAAATGGCTGGCAGCACGTCATCGCCCTGACCGCTTTTGACGAAGGGGATGAAGTTAACAACCTCGAATCCCTCGAATCTGCCCCGCTCGCCAATCTGAAACGAGTATTTGCCGGCAAACCCGCCAATGAGGGTTTTGCCGCCGGAGATCCTTTTGTTTACCCCAATCCCTACTATGCGCGGGCAGACTGGGAAGGAGCCAGTACCTTTGAAGAAGACCGGAAAATCATTTTTGCAAACCTTCCTAAAAACGCTGAAATCAGGATTTATACCCTGGCGGGAGACCTTGTAGATGTATTTGAACATGATGAAAGTTATAACGGTTCCGACACCCGCTGGCATAGTACATATTCCGATCCTGAGGAAACCGTTTTTTCCGGGGGAGAACATGCCTGGGATCTGCTTTCGCAAGACAATCAGATTATTGCCCGTGGGTTGTATCTTTTTGTGGTGCGCGATCTAAACAGTGGTGAAATAAAACGCGGCAAATTCGTTGTTATTAAGTAAATAATCCCAAAACCAAAACCTTTAATCATGATGAAAAAACTTACGCTGGCTTTACTGGCCTTATGTTTTAGCCGGATGGTATCCGCACAATACGACACGCTTACCATCCAGCAGATTCAGTTTGTTTCCCAGCCGGACCTGGCTTCCTGCATTGATACTTCATCCTATCACGGTGATACCGTTTATGTGTATGGAACCGTCATGATGGACGGTGGTCTTTCCCAGGCTGCCGGTGGTCGCAACGTATGGATTCAGAGTGGTACAGGCCCTTTCTCTGGAATAGATGTTTTTACCACGGGTGTACCCATTCCCGTACCGGGTACCGATGTGCTTGACCTCGCAGCGGGAGATTCGGTACTGATACTAGGCAAAGTGGACCAGTTTAGGGGAGAAAGCGAAATTGTCCCCCTTGAAATTGAAGTGCTCGATTTTGGAAAATCGGTAAACTATACAACTATCAATGTCGGCGACCTCAACGACGACCAGAAGGTGAATATTCCACAAACCGGAGAACAATGGGAAGGTACTTATGTCGAAATCACCAATGTAACGGTAGTCTCGGTGGATAATTTTACCGCCAGTGGGGTAGAGCGAGTGAGTTTTGACGTAGAAGATGCCAATGGCAATCTGGTGACGATTTCAGACCGGTTTCTCGCACAGCGCAAACCCAGCGCAGGCGGAACCTTTGTGCCTCCGGTTGTCGGTTCCAAATACAATTATATCCGAGGAGTTGTACTTCACGGTTTTCCGAATGGCTGTCTTCCAACCAATAGCGGAACGCTTTTGGGGTATGAAATTGACCCATTTGAACCCAGCGATTATGATCTGGGGGTTTCCGCACCATTGATTTCAGCCGTTACCCGCAATCCGATTACACCCAAACCCACCGATGACGCCAATATATCGGCGGCCATTGTGGATCCAGATGGAAATGTGGTTTCGGCCTCGTTGTTTTACGCCGTAGGTGAAAGCAACAATAGTTACCTCGAAATACCGATGACCGCTACCGGCAGCACTTTTAGCGCTACCATTCCCAACACTGCTTACAGCGAAGGAGATATTGTCAAATATTACCTCAGTGCTACCGATGACAGCGCATTTACCACAACCAGCCCGGTTGCCAATACTGCTGCGCCTTACTTTTTTGTGGTAAGAGAAAATGGCACAACGATTTACGACGTACAATACACCATCTATACCAGCGGTCGTTCGGGTTATGACGGCCTGGAGGTTACGGTTGAAGGCATTGTAACGGCCACTGCCGATCCCAAAGATCTGGGGTATGTATATATCCAGCAGGAGGGAAAAACTACCTGGGGAGCACTTGCCCTTACGGGCAACGCCACCCTTGCTACCCTAAAACGCGGCGACAAAGTACGCGCCCGCGGGGTGGTACAGGACGTTACCAATTTTGGCCTCACCCGCCTGGGGAATATTCTCGAAGTAACCGTACTGAGTCAGGGAAATGCACTTCCCGATCCGGTAGAAATTGATCCGGATGATTTCACTACTTACGATGTGGCCACCACCGAACCCTACGAGTGTATGCTCGTGAAACTCAAAAACCCTGCGGGGGGAAATATCTATGTAGTAGATGTTAATGCAGATGCTCCCAGTAATTTTGCCGAATATCGCGTGGGAACGAATCCTTTTGATCCACTCGCGGGTTGTCGCGTACTGGCGGGCCGTGTGACTACCAGTGCATTTAGTTCGCTTTCTTTTTCGTATATCAATGATTCCACCTGGATCACCAACTCCGGTGCGATTGACCCCAACCTCCCAATCTGTATAGTCTCCTCTGGCGACACCCTGACCAGCCTTACGGGTATCATGTATTACAGCTTCAGCGCAATGAAAATTTTACCGCGCAATAATGCTGATGCAGAAGGATTTAGTGGAGCCAACTGCCCCGGTGGCATTACCGGTATAGCCGACGACTTGGCCGGAAGCGTAATCCGAGCTTATCCTGTACCTGCTTCTGAAAACGTAATCGTTGAATACGAATTTCCAAAAATGGTAACCGGAACGGTATATCTTTTTGATATTATGGGCAGAGTGGTAGGTTCTTCCAAAATTCAGGGGCTAACCGGAACAACAACACTACCGGTTTCGAACCTTACCGCTGGGAACTACTTTCTGTCGGTAGAAGTAGAAGGAGTATTGATCGAAAGAAAAAAAATCGCTGTGATCCACTAGTTTTTTAAGCTGATTGTAAAATGAAACGCTGTCTGTTTGCCTGTTTGGTCCTATCTACGCTGGTCGCCTGTGATCCCGGAGAAAAGTTGGAAAACCTTCCTCCGGAAACTAAACTTTTTGTCGAAAGTATCAATGTCTCCGGTGACCAGCGACTCAATAGTGTTGTCAGGCTTCATTGGTCAGGAGAAGACCAGGATGGTTATGTAAATAGGTACGAATTTGCTATTAATAATGCAAACTGGTTTTCCACCACCCAAACAGACAGCGTTTTTCGTTTTGATATAAACTTTGGTTCTGACACCAACAATATTGTGTTTTCGGTCAGAGCCATTGATAATTTGGGGCAGACAGACCCTACCCCCGCCGAATTAGTTATTCCTATCAAAAACACTACACCGGTTGCCGTTTTTGATACCATCAATGTAATTCCCGACACTGTTTTTTCTGTATGGTCGGTTTTATGGGCAGTAGAAGATGTGGACGGGCAGGAGACCCTCGACTCTGTATTTATCCGAATCAATCAGGGTTCCTGGTATGCACTGGATCGGCTGGAAAGTTTTGTTACTTTTATCCCCACCCAGCCGGAACAAAGCGGATTGCAGGAAACGCAAATTTTCAGCGGGCAGAAACAGACCATTCTCCCTATTTCCCTAGAAGGATTAAATGTGGAAGGTTCCAACCGACTGTACCTCCGCGTGCGCGATATTGCAGGTTCTTTCAGCGAGATTGATTCCACCGACGAGTTTTTTGTGCGTGCAAAAAAGAGTGATCTGCTCGTTGTGGATGATCATACCGATCCAAATTCAGACAATACCTACTTTCCCCTTTTGGGACAAATTTACCCCGGTTATGATTACCTGAATATTCGGGAAAATATTCCCCCTTTCTGGGATCCGACCTTTGGATTTATGCTGGGATTGTACGACAAAGTATTCTGGTATTCCGACGGGACACAACTCTCTGCTTTCGGGCAACAACTGCTGATCGAAGTGGCTTCTACACAGATTCAGCTTTACCTGAACCAGGGAGGAAAAATATTTTTTACGGCGCGGTTTCCGGGATCATTTACCGACCCTACATCGGAAACTGCTAATCGTTCCCCGATTTTCAGTTTTTCGCCGATGGACAGCCTTTCGACTTCCCCCGGACAGGCGCGCATACCCATTGATAGCGTAGTATTTCCAACGGCTGCTTTTTCGGCAATTTTTGACCCTCTGGTTTGTTCGACTTTTATTACCGGTGCGGATCCTTTTTATCCCAAAGACCCTGTCAACAACCTGATGACAACCAACCTAGTAACTGCCGGTGGATGGGTGGGTCCTAATGTAATTGCCGCCCGCACTACCTATACCAATGGCAAGACCAACCAAGTATTTGTGTCTGTGGAATTACACAAACTCCAGAAAGATCCGGCAGCGTTAACAAAGTTTATGAACTTTGTGCTTAATAGCGAATTTAATTGGTAATCGAAATTGTAGAAGGGCGACAAAGGGGTTGGTTACCCCGTTAACGGGGTAAATTACAAAAATTTTCTAATTTCAGTACTTCTCCGAACAACAAAATTCGAAAAATATTATTCAATCTATATGCCCCGAGTAAACCAAATGGCCGAAAATCTGATGGGTTCTCAAATTCTCGAACTTTCCGATCAGATTCGACAGAAACTTCGCGCCGGAGAACAAATTTTTGATCTCACAATCGGCGACTTTGATTCGGTGATTTTCCCGATTCCGGAACTGTTGAAAGATGCCGTAAGCAATGCATACGCCCAGAATTTCACTAATTATCCCGCTACAAATGGCACGGTGGAGCTACGCACGGCCATCGCGGCTTATACTCGCAGCCAGCAGAAGCTGGATTACCCGGCAAATGATGTCCTGGTATCGTCTGGCGCCAGGCCGCTGATTTACGCGGCTTACATTACCCTGCTCAACCCCGGAGAAAAAATCATTTACCCCGTACCTTCGTGGAACAACCACTTTTACACCCATCTCGCCCAAGCGAGTGGTTTTGCTTTAGCCACACACCCGGAGGACAATTTTATGCCGACGGCACAACTTCTCGAACCCCATCTCGGCCAAGCCGGCCTGCTTTCGCTTTGTTCACCACTCAATCCGGCCGGTACGGTTTTCAGTCGTAAACAACTCGCTGACATCTGCGAACTTGTCCTGGCGGAAAACCGGCGCAGAGGATTGGATGCCAAGCCCCTATACATCCTGTATGACCAGATTTACAGAAACCTTACTTACGGCGATACCCAGCATTTCGACCCGGTTTCTCTTTACCCGGAGATGAAACCCTTTACGATTTATATTGATGGTATCTCCAAGGCATTTGCCGCCACCGGTCTGCGTATGGGTTGGGCTTTCGGGCCTTCCGATGTGATCGGAAAAATGAAACTATTGCTTGCCCATATAGGCTCATGGCCTTCTCATCCTTTGCAGCAGGCGACCGCCGAATACCTCGGTAAAACAGAGTCGGTAAATGAATACCTAACCGATATAAAAGAAAAACTAAACCAGCGACTGGTTAAATTTTACGAAGGGTTTTGCCAACTCAAAAACAGCGGATACCCCGTGGATGCCATCAGCCCTCAGGCAGCTTTATACCTCACGGTAAAAATAGATCTGAGAGCCTTTCAAACACCGGATGCAAAACCGCTGCTCACCGGTCGTCAGGTTTATCAGTATCTGCTAAATGAAGCCGGGGTGGCAATGGTTCCTTTTTATGCCTTTGGACTGGAGGAAACATCCGTATGGTTCCGGCTTTCCGTCGGAACTGCCCATCTGGAAGACATTCCCGAGATCATCCACCGATTGGAGAGAGCTTTGGCAAAAGTAACCCGGTAAAACCCTTATATAAACCAACAGCGCGGACTCCCAAAGAATCCGCGCTGAAATTTTTTATGTATATAAATTAAAAACGATTGCGAAGCAGAGTGATAAATTCGACGACAACCTGATCTTCCCGGTCAATGGTTGTATTGTTAAAAACAAATTTATCCAGAATATCTTCTACCTCTTCGCTGTTTTTGGCGTTATTTACTTTATCCACGATGATTCGGAAACGCACATTGTTTCCATCAAATACCTTTTGAACGTACTGGTATTGTTTGTGAATGGGTATTTCATCGAGTTTAATTTTACGGCTGCCATTGAGTTTGTCGAGAATCTGCTTAGGTGCATCACCGGTAGTTTTTGCAGTCGTCTCGTTAATTTTGTCCAGAATCGAAGTGGGTTTATCCGTGCGGGTTTCCGGAGCTTTTCCGTTTTCTTTTTCGTTGAGGAAACGATCCAGGAAAGACATGGTGGACTCTTTTTTAGGAGGCACTACGGTTTCCATCGGTTTTTCCATCATTTCCAACACTTCTTCCACCACGGAGGCCGAGACTCCGGTTTTTTCCACTTTAGGTTCGGGTTTCACTTCGGGTTTTGGTTCCGGTTTTACCTCGGGTTTAGGTTCCGGTTTCGGTTCTGCCTGAGGTTTTGGCTCAAAGGCTTCCGACATTTCGAGAACCTCGTCTTTCGGCTCAGGTATTTTTGCTACCGGGATTTCTACAACGGGTATTTCCGTTTTTACCACGGGTTTTTCTTCTGGTACGACAACTTCGATCGTTTCTTCTTTCGCGACAACTTCCGGTTTGGGAGATAGAATATCTTCTTCATCCAGATCGAGGTCAAAGGCTTCATCGCCGTTGGCGAGAGTATCAAAAAAGCTGGCTTTTTTAGCTTCCTCTTCTTTTTTACGACGGGCTTCTTCCTCGCGGCGTTTGCGTTCTTCCTCTTCCCTCCGCCGAGCTTCTTCTTCTTTGCGTTTTGCCTCTTCCGCCAGAAGACGAGCTTCTTCCTCTTTGCGGCGGGCTTCCTCTTCTTTTTGCCGGGCTTCTTCTTCTTTTTGCCGGGCGTCTTCTTCCTGCCTGCGTTTCGCTTCCTCGGCCTGGCGTTCACGGGAAGTGATTTCGTCAAGAATGGAAGAAAGTTTTACACCAGAAAGACTTTCAAACAAATCGGCCCGATAGGCGTCAAAGTCTTTCTCGCTCTTTTTGTCATAGACTTCGATGACCTTTTCCATTTTCAGAAAATAGACATCTTTTTCAACCGTATCTATATTATTTTTTTGATAATACTTTAGGATACTGCTGATGACAAAACCGAGGTCCGAAAAAAATTGAGAATATCGCTGATACACTTCGAAAGAAATTTTTTCACCCTGATGAAAGAAAAAGCTGGTGATGGCTTCTTTCGGATCAAGAATCAGGCGGAGATTATTGTAAACTGCCCGTTTGAGCATCGGTTTAAAATCCTCCTCGCTGATGCGTATATGCTGTGAAAGGCTGTTTTTCAGCGCTTTCAGGCTTTCCTGAATATCAGCCTGATCAAAATCGAAATAGGGGTGTTTCAGCTTGGCAATCTGCATGTCCCAAACCTGAAAGACCTGAAACAATAAGAATTTATTGATTTGCGAATGGTCAGAAAAGCCCTTCAGCTCTTCGCCACGGATAACGCCCTTCTCAAAAAAATGATTGGACAACATCCGCTCGCTGATTTGCTGAGCAAGTTCATTTAGCTTCTCTTCCGGCAGCGTTATTTTTCTCATTCTAATTAAAATTACCTCATCTAAATGTTGTGTTGGGCATATTTTGTCCCCAACCGAACTTTGTAAATATACTATTTTTGCCTTTTGAAAGAAAATTCCGAAAATATCTCCCGGCAAGGTATGAATACAGAACGAATTAGTACGATATTGTGTTGCGATCTGGCTATATAAGTGTCTGAATAGTAGTATTTTATACGAAAAAAAGCAAAACACCCCAATAATTTACACCAATCCTGTACCAGAAATTACACGAATACAGATAAATTTTCGACCAAATTCTATTAAATTGCCTCCGTGAATGTTTACGTTTACATTGCTCTAGCACCGACATTCGTGCTTTTATCCTGCAACAAGTCGGTATCCCCGGTCGAGCACCACACAATCCCTATTGATAGCCTCTATCAGGTAGTCATACCCTCCAACCTGCAACCCGGGTACGACATGCACGCTTACGCTAGTCTGCAATATTACGATACCATTCAAAACTTTTACCTTCTCGGTATTGAAGATGCCAAACAAAACCTCGGAGATATTAAACGGAAACGTTTAAAACTAAAAGGATATTATGAATTCGTAGAAGGAACCGTGTTAGAAAAAGCGGATTCTTTTCAGATTGAGACTGAGCAGGAATTCCAATTGCCGCCCGACCTTTCGGTAAAAGCTTCGGATTATTATGTTTTGAGCAAATTGGAAGAAGGCTCCATAGATCTTTTTTACCGTATTGCCGTCTATGAAAATGAAAGTTATTTCTTCCAACTGGTCTTCTGGATGCCTTATGAAGGTTATTGTAGCCAATTAGAGTGGATCGAAACGGTTACTCAATCCTTTACTTTTATTCAATCTCCGCCCCACAATGATGTAGGCATCCGCTGATATTTTGGGTAACTGAGGGATTCGGTGTAATTTTGGCCTTTCCCTAAAATCAATCTCATGGATTTGAATGCCCTTACGGCAATTTCTCCTCTCGATGGCAGGTATAGAAACAAAATCCAGGTACTGGATTCGTATTTCTCTGAATATGCCCTCATACGCTACCGCGTTCAGGTGGAAATTGAATACCTTATCGCTCTCCACCTAACCGGTATTGCTCCCTTAATCTCCCACACTCCCGCCGAAATTCGGTTTTTGCGGTCCCTCTATCAGGATTTTTCGCTGGAAGATGCGGTCAGAGTTAAGGATATTGAAAAAACTACCAACCATGACGTAAAAGCGGTCGAGTACCTGATAAAAGAAAAAATTAATGACTCGGCATTCTCCCGGCTAAAAGACCAGCAGGAATTTGTTCACTTTGGCCTTACCTCACAGGACATCAACAATACTGCGATCCCGCTGTCCATTCGAGATTCCTTACACGAGACCTACATTCCTCAACTTACCGATATCACTCAAAAACTCCAGGCATTTGCCCACGAATGGAAAACCATTCCGCTGCTCGCCCGCACTCATGGGCAACCGGCCTCGCCCACAACGCTGGGCAAAGAAATCGCCGTATTCGCACGCAGACTGGAAGTGCAGACGGAAATCCTGAAATCCCTGCCCGTACCGGGAAAGTTTGGCGGAGCCACCGGCAACCTCAACGCACATTACGTCGCCTATCCTCATATCAACTGGCAGGCGTTTGCCGACGATTTTGTCAATCAGGCATTAGGGCTTTCCCGCTCCTACCCTACCACACAGATTGACCACTACGACGGCCTCTCGGCTATTTTCGACTGCCTGAAAAGAATCAATGGCATCATCATGGACCTGTGCCAGGATATGTGGCTGTATATCAGTCAGGAATATTTCCGCCAAAAAGTCAAAGCCGGCGAAGTAGGTTCCTCCGCGATGCCTCATAAAGTCAACCCGATTGACTTTGAAAATGCCGAAGGCAATTGCGGCCTATCTACCGCTATACTGGAATTTCTTAGCCGCAAGCTGCCCGTATCCCGCCTGCAACGCGACCTCACCGACTCAACCGTGTTGCGCAATGTGGGCCTGGGCATAGGTTATGCCTATCTCGCTCAAAATTCGGTGATAAAAGGTTTGAAAAAACTCCTCGTAAACCCCGAGGCCATTGCCGCTGACCTTAATGCAAACTGGGCAGTACTTGCCGAAGCGATCCAGACTATTCTGCGAAGAGAAGGTTATCCCAAACCCTATGAAGCGCTGCGCGACCTCACCCGCGGAAATACCGCTATTACCGAAGCGTCGCTGAAGGCCTTTGTGCAAAATCTCGACATTCCCCTCGCAGTCAAAGAAGAATTGTCACGCCTGCGCCCGGAAAACTATGTGGGCAATGCCGGGGAATAATTATTTCGCTTCCAGATTTTGTCCTTTGTAATAACCCGTATCAAGGTCTTTATAGGCTTTTACAAAAAAAGTCATCTGCCCTACATGATAGGAAAAATGCTGTTTTCGTTAGGGCGATACCATATTTCTTCTTCCGAAAGCAGGGTCAGGCATTTTTTCGCACGAGGGATTCCTTCCTCCAACAAATGCCGCCTGATTTCGCGCATAATTAAGTCCGTCATTACCTACAAATTATTTTTTGAAATGATTGGATCATGTATTCGTTGTAATTTAGCAGCAAATTTATTCCGATGAAATATCTGTTCATCCTTTTCCTGGCTTCCTTTTTCAGCCCTAAGGTTTGGGCACAACTAGCTATCATTCAAGACCCCGACGGGTTTACCCATGTAAGGGAAGACCAAGGGGTAGAGAGTAAAATTTTGGATAAAATCAAAGAGTTTGAGGTGTTTTGGGTAATTAATTCGGAGGACAATCAAAGTTCGTGGCGGGATGTTTCCTTTTACCGGCAGTTTGAAGATTTACCGGAAAGTAAACAGGCAAAACTCAAAGACAAACTCTACATGAACCGGCTGTGGATGTACGGTTATATACACGAAAGCCGGGTACGCCTGATTGAAGACCTGCCCGCCGTCAAACAAATCAGTAAAAACGACTCCGCCGCAGAGTTTTCCAACGGAAAAGTCTCCGTAAAAATCACGCTTTCTTCCTTCGACAGCCGCAATCACCTCATCACTCGAAATGATAACTGGATTTCGGAAATAGACGGAACTATCCCTTTTGGTACGGACGGCGAAATACCGGGGGCAGAGGTAAGCTCTGTCTCTATCATAACCGGAAACCAGCAGATTTCAATCCCCAAAGAAATGCTCAAGGACTTGTTTCTCCCCAATATAAAATCCTGGAAAGCTTCTGTATTTACAGGGCCTAAAGAGGAATTGTACATTGTTATGCACAATAGCGACGGGGCAGGTTATTATGACTTGGTATGGGTCGTAAAGGATGGTAAAGTGCTGGCACGTTTTGCAGGAACCCCTTACTGACAAAAAAATTGTTTTTCTTTGGCAGAATAAGCCATAACCTATTAAATCCCTCTTCGCAAATATTGGCATTGTTGTACTACTAAATCTGCTGATAAAGCCGGTATGGCTGCTCATTGAAATGGGGGTACAGGATCAGGTAGGGCACGCCGACTGGGGATTATACTCCGGACTGTTTTCTTTTGGGTTTTTGTTTATTGCTTTTTCCGATCTCGGAATCAGTCAGTATGTCACCAAAACGCTTGCCGCTGACAAGGGGTTTCTAGGAAAACATTTCTCCAACCTACTGACTGTCAAACTGATAATTGCGTTGATTTATCCTTTTATCCTCGTGGGTTTGGGGGCTTTAATGGGTTATACAACCCACCAACTTTGGTTTCTGCTCTTGCTTTGTATCGTACATGCAGGGAATCAGATGATGGCTTATTTCAGAGCCGGGTTTCAGGCTTTACAGCGTTTTAAAATTGACGGAGTGCTTTCCGTTTTTGAACGTATCGCGCTGATGGCGATGGTTTTTTATTTGTTTAATACTTACCTGAATATCGAACGGTTTATCTATATCCGCGTTTTTGCCGCTTTATTGGGGAGTGTGGTATTTTACCTGTTGTTTGCCGGGTTTGAAGGATGGATTAAACCCCGGCTGGACCTACCCCTCATTCGCCAGACGCTGAAGAAAAGTTTTCCCTTTGCAATGATGACCATTCTTTACTCTATCCACGACAAAATAGACCAGGTAATGCTCGAAAGGATAGGCGGAGCAGCCGAAAACGGCCTTTACGTGGGTGCTTACCGCTGGCTCGATGCTTTCAGCATGTATTTGTGGACGGTGTTACCGATATTTTTCGCTCGATTTGCGTTTTTTATCCGCGACTTTAAAGCGCAGGAGAAACTCCTTCATTTTGGTCAGGTGGTCGTAGCTCTGCCAATGGTATTTGTGAGTGTTTTTGTTTTTTTCTACGGGGAAAAGCTGTTGTTCTTGTTTGAAAAAAGTTCTCCCGAAGAAGTGGTGATAATGAGTGCCTGCCTCAATGCCTTGTTTGTTGCGGTTTTGTTTAATGGGATTTTTGCGATATTTAGCACATTGCTCACTTCCACCAACCATGAAAGGTTTGTCAACCGGCTGGCAATCGTCAGTATTATCATCAATATTATCCTAAACGCATTATTTATCCCCCGGTATGGGGCTGTCGCCTCTGCATGGGCTACTGTGGTGAGTTATGCATTTTTGGACATCGCTTATGTGGTGTATATTTATTACAAAATTCCCGTCAAAATCCCCTGGGTGCAAATGGGGAAAATCGCACTCGCCGGTTTTTTTGCCGCAGGGTTGTTTGGTTTGCTTGGAAATACTGGCCTGGAATGGTACCTGATAACGATCATTGTACTGATTGTTTTTGGCGGTTTTTGCTGGCTGACAGGGCTGGTTTCCCTGAAAAAAATCTCTTCTTTTCCCGTATGATCCTATGGCCCGTATCTGTCATCTTACTCTGCTAAATCCGGCAACCCATACGAGGATTTTTGCCAAAATTGCCCGGTCTCAGCATACGCTGGGGTTTGAGGTAATCGTGGTAGGGCAAGATCAAAAAAACACGCCTTACACAAGGGAAGGAATACAAGTTTTTCCGATAAAACCCTTTCGCCGGCTGTCCTTACAAAGGATTTTATCACAAATTCGCATTCTGCGAATAGGGTTGAAAATCCATGCGGATATTTATACCCTCCATACGCCTGAACTAATTTTGGTTGCGCTTTTTCTCCGCTGGCGTTTAGACGCAAAAATTATTTATGATGTCCACGAAGACTACGCCGCCAATATCCGTTACGGAAATCATTACCCCGCATTCGCAAGAAAATTGCTGGCAGGTATGGTTCGTTTTTTAGAAAAACGATTTATCAAATACACTGCGGCCATAAGTTTTGCGGAAAACTGCTACGAAGGAATCTTGGCTGAACCGGGAAAAAAACGATTTTTTCTTCGAAATAAATTCCAGTTTCCGGAGCACCGTCAACCTCCGGATTTGCCTCTGCCGGTTGTGCCTTATATGCTTTACTCGGGTACAATTGCTGAAGACTGGGGAATTTTTGAAACTGTAAGTCTATGGGAAAAGTTAAATCAAATTCAGCCCATTCATCTGGTCGTAGCTGGTTTTTGCCAGAACTCGGTGCTCTTACGAAAACTTCAAAAGGATATAGATAAAAGCGGTTTAAAAGACCGTTTTCAACTTATCGGCGGAGACAAATACGTGGAGCATCATCAGATCATGTATCTGATTCAAAACTGCGCCTTCGGCGCAGCCCTGTACCGCACAGGTGTGCATATCCGGGGAAAAATCCCGACCAAGTTTTATGAATACATGGCCTTTGGAAAACCGCTGGTTTTCACCGATGATCCATTCTGGAACGAACTAAACCGGCAGTTAAAACTAGGGCTTTCTTATACAGATTCCATTGATATTCAATCGTTTTGGGACAACCTGAAGACCCAAATCGCAAATCCCGAACCTCACCGGAAAGAGGATTTCCTCTGGTCCGGTGAAGAAAGGGAATTGCGAAGAATGCTCGATTTTGTAATCGGAACTCAGAAATCTATTTCCACCTGATTGCGGGTGATGTCTTCGAAGGTTTCACGTTTGCGAATCAACTTAGCTTCCCCGTTGATGATCATCACTTCAGCGGGGCGATACCGCGAATTGTAGTTGGAACTCATGGTATAACCATAAGCACCGGCATTGCGGAGACAGAGAATATCGCCTTCGCGCACCTCGTTGAGTTTTCGATCCCAGCCGAAGGTATCCGTTTCACAGATATAGCCTACAATCGTATAAATCCGTGAAGTACCTTCCGGGTTGGACACATTAAAAATCTCATGATGAGAGCCGTACATCATCGGACGGATAAAATGATTGAGTCCTGAATCCACGCCTACAAAAACCGTGGAAGGGGTAGGTTTGATGACATTGCTTCGCATCAGGAAAAAGCCCGACTCACTGACCATGTATTTTCCCGGTTCAAACCAGATTTCAACTTCTTTGCCGTAATCCTTGGTGAATTCGGCGTAGGCAGTGCGGAGTTTATCGCCGATTTCGTCAATATCGGTAATGATATCCCCGTCTTTATACCCTACTTTAAACCCGCTGCCAAAATCGAGGAAATCAAGCCCCTTAAACTCGCGGGCCAGGTCAAACATGATCTGCGCACTTTGTACATACGACCGTGCGTCGAGAATATCCGAGCCGGTATGAACGTGCAGACCGGTAACACGAATTCCGGCAGCCTCCACAATACGCTGCACATGACGGCGCTGATACACCGAAATACCAAACTTAGAGTCAATATGTCCGACCGAAATTTTGGTATTCCCCCCGGCAAAAATATGCGGATTAAACCGAATGGCACAGGGAACGGTATCGCCGTATTCGTGGCCGAATTGCTCCAGAATGGAAATATTATCTATATTGATGACTACGCCCCGTTCGACCGCCGATTTGATTTCTTCGAAAGAAACACAATTGGGGGTGTAGATGATTTCTTTGGGATCAAACCCTGCTTTCAACCCTAATCCCACTTCTTGTAAAGAAACCGTATCAAGGCCACAACCCATCTGTTTAAACAGCTTCAGGATATTAATATTGCTTAAAGCCTTGACCGGGTACTTGATCTTACAATTTAACCCTTCAAAAGCTTTAACCATACTGTTGTACTTTCGGCGAATAACCTCGGCATCATACACATACAAAGGCGAACCGAACTCGCGGCAAACTTCCAGGAGGTCTAACCCCTGAATTTTGTAGCGCCCGTCAATTAACGCTAACTCCTGAGACTGTACTGAAACGGACATTTTATAATTATGAATTATTGATGACTAACAACGATCCGGTGGCTGAGGTTCCCGAAACCGGTAGCTTCGGGAACCTCAGCCACCGCACCTTCTACTTAAAATAGCGTTTAAGCCAGGTATTTTTCAGGGGAACTTCCCATTTGGAGAGGTCATCACTCTGGTCAAGCGAGTGGTCAAAAACGATGGAGTCGGGGGTAAGCTCTCCGGATTTTACTAAGTCGGGGATTTCGCGAAAAAAAACCGAGCGAATGAGGCCTTCCTTATCACGGTAGAAAACCACCCCTGCGTCCAGCCAGTCCAGTTTTTCTTCCCTCAACACCGCGGAAATTCCACGTTTCAGACTATCTATCGAGCAGCCTGAAGGCCGATTCGCCGATGGATCCGCCTGTACAATCACAAAGCGATCATACCGGAGGTCAACCAACCCGTCAACCGGTGTGCCATGTGTTTTCCACTGAGAAAGAAATTGCTCAAAACTATGCTGAACAGCCTTCTTCTTTTCCGAAGAAAGCGGCTGACCGAGGGCGAAAAACCAGGTATATTGCTGCATAGTTTTTCAATTTTCGCTGCGAATTTCCGAGAAAATCTTCCAGGAAACAAACCTTTCTCTGCTATTTTAGCAATTTTATACGGCAGAAATAATCAAATAGCCATCTTAGAATGAAAATAAATCCTGAATTCGTCCCCAAACTAGTATCTGTTCTCCAGGAAGGAATTACCCGCCAACAATTACAAAAGGATATTATGGCAGGTATTATCGTGGGAATCGTAGCCCTTCCCCTGGCGATAGCCTTTGCCATTGCCAGCGGTGTTTCGCCGGAAAAAGGATTAATAACGGCAATATTTGCCGGATTTGTCATTTCCGCCTTCGGCGGAAGTCGTGTGCAGATCGGCGGGCCGACGGGTGCTTTTATCGTGCTGGTTTATGCCGTCGTTCAAGATTATGGGGTGGAAGGGCTGACCTATGCTACTCTCATCGCCGGTTTTATGATTTTGGCAATGGGCCTTCTCCGATTAGGCACGCTGCTGAAGTATATCCCCCACCCTCTCATTGTAGGTTTCACGAGCGGAATCGCAGTTATTATTTTTTCCTCCCAAATCAAAGATTTTTTGGGGCTGGAAATAGAAGGTGTGCCCTCCGAATTTTTTGAAAAATGGCTTTCTTACGGAGAACATATTCAAACGATCAATCCGATGGCGGTGATAATTGGGATGGTAACCATACTTATCACTTTGTATCTGCCAAAACTTACCACCAAACTTCCGGGTTCATTGGTCGCAATCCTTATCTGTACTTTGGCGGTGTATCTCTTTGATCTGCCGGTTGATACCATTGAGACAAAATTTGGGGAAATACCCAATACCTTACCCAAACCTCAATTTAAAACTCTTTCTTTTGAACAAATCAAATCTTTGCTGCCGCCGGCATTTGCCATCGCACTTCTGGGAGGTATCGAAAGTTTGCTTTCCGCCGTAGTCGCAGACGGTATGACCGGCGGAAGGCACCGATCAAATATGGAACTTATTGCCCAGGGACTGGCCAATATTGTATCAGGTCTCATAGGGGGGATTCCCGCTACCGGCGCAATTGCAAGAACCGCAACCAATGTGAAAAATGGGGGCCGTACGCCCATTGCGGGCATTGTCCATGCGATTACCTTATTATTGATCATGCTTATTGCTGCCCCCTACGCAAAGCTTATCCCCCTGTCCTGCCTGGCAGGTATCCTGATCGTTGTTGCCTACAACATGAGTGAATGGCATAACTTCCAATCTGTTTTTAAAGGCAATTTGTACGACCGGGTTGTATTGCTCACTGTATTTTTATTGACGGTTATTTTTGATTTAATTCTGGCCATTGAAGTGGGAATGATCCTCTCTGCTTTTTTGTTTATCAAACGAATGTCCGACATTATGCAGGTTAAAGTTGTCGAAACACAGGGAGATCAGGAACAAATCATTGTCGGTTTGCCCAAAGAGATAATGATCTATGAAATTACGGGAGCTTTGTTTTTCGGTGCTACCAAAACTTTTCAGGAGGCACTAAGACATACCAACCAAAAGCCCAAAGCCATAATTTTAAACCTCAAAAGTGTGTCGCTGATTGACGCTACGGGTTTATATCGGCTGGAAGATGTGGTAAAACAGTTTAAAAACCAGGGCACTTTCGTTTATATCACCGAGTTTTCGCCGAGTGTAAAGGCCGAAATCATCAAAACACCTATCGGCGAATGGGCGACTTTACATCCCTCTCTGGATTTTTGTCTGAATCAGGCAAAAGAAAAACTCCACATTAATTCCTAATTATATATGATAAAGATGATCTATTTCCGACCGGTATTTTTCGAGTAATACGCGGCGTTTTAGTTTTTGGGTAGGGGTTAATTCGCCGGATTCGGAAGACCATGTATCGGGTACTAATTCAAACTTTTTGATTTTTTCAATCTGGCTAAACTCGGTATTATATTCGTTGCAGATTCCCTGATACAATTCTTTTACCGCAAGGTTACGGATCATGGCGGCATTGTCTTCGGGTTGAATACCGCGCTGAATCATCCACTCGCGAAGCGGTTCAAAAGCAGGGGAAATCAGCGCAGCGGCAAATTTTTGATCGGCCCCCACTACCATGATCTGGTCAATGTAAAGCGAATCCCGGAACCGGTTCTCGATAGGTTGAGGGGCAATATATTTGCCTCCTGAAGTTTTAAACAGTTCCTTGATACGGTCAGTCAGTTTGATAAATCTGCCTTTGACAATTTTCCCTACGTCGCCCGTCTGTAGCCACCCTTCGGCATCAATTACCTCCCTTGTTGCTTCGGGGTCTTTGTAATAACCCAACATGACATTGGGGCCGCGAACACAGATTTCTCCGTCGGCGGCAATTTTTACTTCTACTCCCGGTATGGGAACACCTACCGTGCCTTCCAAGGTTCCCCCTGGCTCAAAACGATTAAACGAGATAACCGGTGCAGACTCCGTCTGCCCATAACCTTCGCGTACCGCGATGCCCGCAGCGGAAAAAATTTTGCAGAGTTTGGGCGGCAAGGCTACCGCCCCGGTGACGATGGCGATAAGTTCGCCCCCCATTGCTTTTTGCCAACGGCGAAATACCAGCCGTCGGGCAATCGCCAGACGCCATGCATAACGCCAGCCCTGGTTTGTATCCACCTGAAACCGAAGGCCGACATTCATCGCCCAAAAATATAACTTCCTCACCGGCCCGGACATTTCGTACCCCCGGGCAAGCATATTTTCATAAATTTTTTCCAACAACCTCGGTACCGTAGCGAAAAAATGGGGTTTTACCTCCTGAATGGACAACATTAGCCGGTCTAAATCTTCTTCGTAGTAAACGGCACAACCCAGATGCATATAGGTATAAACCACCATTCGCTCAAAAATGTGACTCATCGGGAGAAAACTCATTACCCGATGTTCATGGGTGATGGGTAATAACTGAATCACTGCCTGAATATTCGAAACGATATTCCGGTGGCACAACATTACTCCTTTGGGAACGCCGGTGGTGCCGGAGGTATAGATAATCGTAGCCAAAGTTTCCGAATCAATGGCGGCCATTCGTTTTTCGACTTCTGCCTGCTGCACATTAGCGCCCTGTTCCGCGATTTCCTCCCAATGTTTTATGCCCGTTATTTTTTCTATGCAAAATATATCTTTCAGTGTGTCTATACTCATTCCCGATAGTCGGTGATAGAGTTCTTCATTGCCGACAATCGCCAGTCTGATTTCGGCGTGGTTAAATACATATTGGTACTCCCTGTCACTCAGCGTCGGGTAAATCGGTACACATACCGCCCCCACCTGCATAATGGCCAGGTCAATGATATTCCACTCCGGACGGTTGGGACAAAGAAGGGCAATATTTTCGCCGGGTCGGATACCCATAGCGATAAGTCCCCGGCTGAAACGATGAATCTGGCTGACCATTTCTTCCGAAGAAAAATGCACCCACTGGTCATTTACCCTTCGGCAAAAGGCATTGTCCCGAGGATATCTTTCGGCCTGATAGGCCGGCAAATCGAATAATCTTTGAACCTCCATCGAATGAATATACAGATTTTTCGTCGCTGTATATATTTCACGGCTCAAAAGTAGGTGAACCTTTCAGCGAAATGATATTGACACCCTCCATGTCAGACAATATATCTTTAGGAAGGTTGTACCATCGCTGTGAATGGTCCAGTACCCAGCTATCGGAAGAAATGGCTACGACATTGGTTTGTTCAGAAATTTCTTTATCGGGATTGTTTACCAGCCAGACCTCCCAGTTAAATCCCTGTTCCAGCGAAATTTCTTCCATCATCAGCCGCAGGCGACCGCTGTTAGAGACAGGTTTGTCCAGGTAAAAAATCACCCCGGAGGGGTTTAGTTTTTTTAAAAAGTCGCCAATCAGCGTGAGAGCAGGCCGGGTTTCGTCCACACTGCGGTAAGTGCCGTGTACACTCGCAATATCGCGGTAACAGCCGTCGCGACAGTCCAGCACGATACCTCCGGCGAGTCCGCTTTCAATGGTTATGAGCAGGTTATAACCATCAATGGCCAGTCTGTTTCCGCCGATTTCTTCTTTGGTCATCGCGTGGGTGAGCCGGTGTGTGAGTGACTGCTCCGAACAACTGGCCCGGAGTACGGCTTTGCGCTGGCGTTCTGTGAGGCGATAGCGGTCGCCGATGAGTTTCAGGCTGCCATTTTCGGGATAGTGATAGGTCAAAAGGTAGGAAAAATCGCGTACCGCTTCATTGAGTTTGGCGAGGTTTCGAGGGTGAAAAAGATCAGGGTCGTTGCCATGCTGGCCACGGTGTTTTTGTTTGGAAGGCATTTCATCTGCGGTTTAACCGCCAGGCACTGACGGGGGTAAAAGGATGAGCCTCCGCCGCAGAGGGCCGTGTTTTGTTGCCATTCAGCGCGATTTCGGCAATCAACCCTGCTACTACGGCCTCTTCTTCGGTCAAATCTTTTTTCAAATAATCGGGATGGAAATACTGGCTTACAAAATGGGTATCAAAATTTCCCGATGTAAATGCCTCGTGCTCCAAAACAAACCGGCAAAAGTCCAGGGTCGTCTGGATTCCGACGATTTCGTATTCATCTATGGCTCGGATCATTTTACGAATCGCCGCTTCCCGGGTCGTGTCAAACACGATGAGTTTGGCAATCATCGGATCATAGTAGATGGGAATATCCATTCCTTCGTCAAAACCGTCGTCCACCCGTATCCCGCTGCCTTTGGGCGGGCGATAAACCTCTAGTTTTCCGATGTCGGGAAGAAAATTATTGGCAGGATCTTCGGCATAAACCCTTATTTCCAACGCGTGGCCATTGATACGGAGGGTTTCCTGAGTAAAAGGAAGCGGGTTTCCTTCGGCGATGCGTATCTGTTCGCGCACCAGATCAATGCCGGTGATCATTTCCGTGACAGGATGTTCGACCTGAAGACGAGTATTCATTTCCAGGAAATAAAAATTCAGGTTTTCATCGAGGAGAAACTCTACGGTTCCGGCGTTTACATAATTGCACGACTTACATACATTGACGGCGGCTTCGCCCATTTTTCGCCGCAATTCTGGGGTAAGAATGGAAGAAGGAGCTTCTTCGATCACTTTTTGGTGGCGTCGCTGGATGGAGCATTCGCGTTCAAAAAGATAAACCGTATTGCCCTGGCTGTCGGCCAAAACCTGTATTTCGATATGACGGGGGGAGCTTACATATTTTTCAATAAAAACCGCACCGTTGCCGAAGGCATTTTGAGCTTCGCTGACAGCGCGCTCCATTTGTGAGACAAATTCGCCCGGCTCGGTTACGATCCGCATGCCTTTCCCTCCGCCGCCGGCGGAGGCTTTGATCAGGACGGGGAACCCGATTTCTGCGGCGATTTTTTGCGCGACGGGTACATCGGCAATGGCCTCATCCAGACCGGGTACAAGAGGCACATTATAGGCTTTGGCGGCTTGTTTGGCCGAAAGTTTGTCCCCCATAATATCCATGGCATCGGCCCCGGGGCCGATAAAAATAATTCCTGCTTCGGCAACCCTCCGGGCAAACGCTGCATTCTCCGAAAGAAAACCATAACCGGGGTGAATCGCGTCAATACCGTTTGCAAGGCAAATCTCAATGATTTTTTCGCCTAAAAGATAGGACTGGTTTGAAGGGGGAGGCCCAAGCCGGAAGGATTCATCCGCAAATCGCACATGGGGGGAATTGCGGTCGGCATCGGAATAAACGGCAACAGTCGAAATGCCCATTTCACGGGCCGTTCGCATAATGCGAAGGGCTATTTCTCCCCGGTTGGCTACCAGTATTTTTTTTATTTCAGGCATTCGTTTTTTCATTTTTCCACCGCCGGAACCCAAACCGTGCGAGACCAAATAAGATGACCAATAAAACAGGCAAGGCGATATTAATCACCCTGATCCATCCTGCAAAACTGCGGGCTTTTTCTACATTTATCAGGCGCACAACCACTTCTTTCGAGCGAATCTGATTAAGGGCTTCGTCTCCTGCGAGATAGTCAATTGCGTTCATTAGGAGGATTTTGTTGTCATAAGGAAGAAAACCTCTTTCTTCCCTATAAAGTTTTCCCTGCACAAATTCGCCGTCGGAAATCACCACCATCTTCCCGGGTGCCGAAGGATTGTTGCGGGGGCCAAACCGAGCTACGGGTGGTTGGGTGGCCAGTGAATCCAGAGGAATCTGCCGACCGTTAAACAGGGATTCAAAAATGCCTTCCACCAGCACGCCCGCAGTTTTTTGGGGTTGGTTAAATACACTTTCAGGCGGGGGGTTCTGAACGTATTCATTTACGTCTATAAATTGTCTGCCCTGTATCGTGCGACTCAGAGGCGAAGTATGAAGAAATACGCTGGTCTCCAGCCCTGCCCGCTGAAAGGTATCTATACTACTGGCGTATCGAAGCATCACAGCATCAACATTGCGGTTGATCGGATGTTCGGGAAAATTAAATATCAGCGGGAAAAATACCCATTTTTTGGAAAGGAAAGTCCCGCCAGATTCCCCAGGCTGGAAAACCTCGGTGCTTTCCGACTCCAGATCCTGAATCAGGTCATAATTGACTTTTAGTCCGTATTTCATGAACAAATCATCCAGATTCAGGTCGTAAAGACTGGTGAGCGTCGCCTGTTTGCGATACATGTCCATATCCACCTGTTCCTGATCCATGACCCAGAGTACGCTGCCGCCGCGTATGAGGTATTGGTCAATTTCGTATTTGTCTCGCTCGGAAAAGGCTCGTGTCGGCTGAAGAATTACCAGCACATCCACCGAAGGGCTGACTTCATAGTTGGGGACGTCCGCGAGGTTGTAGGTGTAGAGGTTGTACGAATTCTGAATCTCGCGCCCCAGATCGGGTATCTGATCCACGGATAGTTCGCCATGCCCCTGCAACAAAGCAATCACTCCGCCGCGTTCTTTTTGCAAATTGCGAATGGAAGCCGTGAGTTTGTATTCCAAGTCCGCTTCGGCTTTCAGGAAATCCACATTCGGCCCCTGCGGGGTCATAATACTCGACCCGCGAAGCAAATCCACATAAACCTCTCTGTCGCGGCTGCGCATGACCGCCAGTGGCCACATATATTGTTCTTTCGTTTCGGTCGGGCTTACACGGACTTTTACCGGAATGGGGCGATACCCTTTTTGCACAAAAAGCTGCATCAGTTCCGGGTTTTGGGCAGGATCCACAAATTCGAATTCGAGGTTACCACCGGCGTAGAGTTTCATTTCCAGCAGTGTGGTGCGCACAGCATCCTGAAACTTCCGGATGTTGGGAGGAAAATCACCTTCCATAAAAACCGTAACGATAAGCGGATAATCCAGGGTTTTTACGGTACTTTTGGTCAGATCGGAAAGCGAATATCGTTTTTCCTTCGTCAGATCAAACCGATAAAAATAACCCGAGGCAATCAGATTGGCTACCAGTAAAAGGGCTATGACGAGGAATAGTTGAATATTTTTCTGGATAATTTTCCACATAAAAATCGCTGCGATAAGAGTTAACGCCTTTTCATTCCCAATACAATTTTTGTCCCGATGAGCATAATCACCACAAAACTCAGGAAATACAAAATATCACGGGTATCTATCACACCCCGGCTGATACTTTGGTAGTGTTCGTTGATACTTAGCCGGAGGAAAAAATGGTTGATCTTGTCCAATGCTTTTATGCCTGCAATCAGGTCAAAGGCGAGGTAAAAGAAAAAACAAATAAATACCCCCAGGACAAACGCCACGATCTGATTGTCGGTAAGGGCAGAAGTAAAAATCCCTATTGCTGCAAAAATACAGCCCAGGAAAAACAACCCAATATAGGCCCCGATCGTTGCTCCGCTGTCAAGATTGCCCACCGGGTCACCCAGCCAGTAAACCGTGAAGTAGTAAATCATCGTTGGCACCAAGGAGAAAAAAACCAGGAAAATCGCCCCCAAATATTTCCCCGATATAATCTCCCAGTCGGTAAGTGGTTTGGTAATGAGAAATTCCATCGTACCGGTTTTGATTTCCTCCGAAAATGCCCGCATGGTAATGGCAGGAACCAAAAAAAGAAACAGATAAGGCCCCACAAAAAACAGGGAATCCAAGGTCGCGAGGCGGGTTTCCAGAATATTGTACTCAAATACCCAGAAAAACAATCCGGTACCGACCAGAAATACCGCGATCACCATATAAGCGATCAGCGAGTTGAAAAAAGTCGCAACTTCTTTGCGGAAAATTGTAAGGATATTTGTCATTGCTTAATTTGCTCCAACAAAATACAGCATTATTCGGTTTTTTTGCCAGCGCCTTAATGAAAATCCTTTAGAAAACCTCCTTATGGAAACTACTGAAACACAAACTGCGAAGACCCTACACATTTGTAAAAACTGTGAAAATGAGTTTTCCGGTAACTACTGTAACGAATGTGGACAACATTTGGAAGGAGACGAACCGCCGAGTGTCTCGGGCATTCTTCTATATCATTTTTACCATTTTCTCCACAACTTCCGGGATTTTATGTTCACCTCCTGGCACCTGCTCCTCCGCCCCGGCACGGTTTTGCTGGAATACCGCGCAGGCAAACACAAAAAATACTACAATCCGCTCAATTATTTTCTGGTTGTTGGCTCCGCCTTTTTATTTCTGTCGGTCAATTTTCCCCACGGATCCGTAGAAACCGCCACTAAAAATCAGATGAAAATGTATGGGCAGAAACCGTATGAAGAGCTTTCACCCGAAGCCTATCAGGCACTGGATGAAGAAGCAAAAAAAGAGTACGACAGCCAAAAAAGGACATTTGAAGGTCAAGTAAAATACTTGGAATGGGCACAGCGGCATTTCAACCTGGTAATGCTCATCACCGCTCCGTTTTTTGCTTTGGGTATTTATCTCTCCTTCCGGAAATACGGTTATACTTACGGCGAGCAACTGCTTTTTACTTTTCATCTTTACGGTTTTTCTACACTGATTTCCCTGCCGACTATTCCCTTCGCCAATCCGATGGACCTCTCTCAGCCCATTAAATTTTTTACGCTGCCTGCTTTTGTCTTGTATTTTGCCTGGGCATTTAGGGATTTGCACAAAATTTCGCTCATCAAAGGGATCTGGAAAACCCTTTTAAGCTATTTTTTATACATGCTTATTTTTATGGTGATGGTCTTTGTTCTCACCTTTATTGCCGTTATAATCTATACGGTATTTTTCAAAAAAATAGCATAAGGTTCTGAATCAGGTTTTTATACTAAAATATTGTCTTACCACATAAACAAATATCAAATCCCTATTCTCTATCGGCGAATCATCTATTCCGCCCTGATTCTGGTTTGGGGTTGTTTTGCCTGTCCCCTGCTGGCTCAGACGGAAACCGTTTCCTCCCCGGCGGAAGGGATTTTTACGATTTCCACACACTCCACGGAGCGGCCTGGCGCGATGACCGCTATCGTTGATCTGGGAGGAAAAACCCTTCTCTACAACCCCCATTTTTTCCCCCAATCCTTCCCTACTCTGCTCGACTCATTGATCCGGGAAGGACTGAGTACCGTGCGATACGTGGTCTTCAGCGACGGAAAAGCGATTACCGCCGATGCATTAAACACCTTCGGCACAGAGGCCGAAATTATTGCCGATTTACCGCCCAACTTATCTGCAACCCTGCATTCCCATATTACATTCGACCAAACACTCACACTCTCCGGCTCCCGGCGTCAGGCGACCGTACGCAGGCTGAAAAACAGTCCGCTGAACAGCAAACTCATTATTGTCCTACCCGAAGAAGAGTGGGTTTTGGGCGAATGGCCGGTCAGCGATATTCCCGCAGCAACGGACAATCTCCAGACCACCGACGGATTGCTTCATTATACGATTCAGGGCAATCAACGCGGACTTCCGATTGTGTTGTTGAGTGGCGGGCCGGGTTATTCCAGCAGTTATTTACAGCCGGTGGCGGAAAGACTGGCCCTCAACGACCGGATTATCCTTCCCGACCTTCGAGGCACCGGACAGTCAAAACTGGCCGTTTATTCGCCGGAGACCCTCAATATCGCCCTTATCTGCGCCGATCTCGATACGCTCAGGGAAAGTCTGGGACTGAAAGAGTGGGTAGTCTATGGTCACGCCTTCGGCGGTATGCTGGCGATGGAATACGCCGCCCGTTATCCCGAAAACGTAAAAGGACTCGTGCTTTCCAATTCGGGGGGAATGGATGGATCGTTTCTGGAGCCTTTCGGCGACAATTACGAAATGCGACTCACACAGACAGACCGAGATTCGTTGTGGTTTTGGGAGAATGATTTTCGCAAAGCCCAAAACCCCGACCGGGCCTGGCGCAACCATTTTCGGATTGAGCAAATACCCTATCTCTACGACCGAAGGCAGATAGATCGGTTGATAAAATATTTTCCCGCAGGAAGTTTTTCCGAAAAAACCAGCGACCTGCTTTGGCTCGACTTTGAAACAAACTACCATCCCGGCGAGGCATTGACAAACTTCAAAAAACCCGTACTTATCCTCAGCGGCAGGCAGGATCCCATCGGCGCAGCCACCGCCTATCAGATTCATGCGACATTATCTCATGCCCAACTGACCTTTCTGGAACGCTGTGGCCATTACCCATGGATCGAGCAGCCGGGGGAGTATTTTCACGCGATTTCGCAGTTTTTGAATGAAGTGGAGGAGTGAAAGCCCATTACGCGTGCCAAGACGCGCCCTCGGAATCTAAAAAGAGCGCGCACATGGGTGCTACCGACATTACGACCCTCCGGGCCTTATGTCCACGACACACCGTTTTTGTGCCGAAGGCATAGGCCCGGAGGGCCGTAATGTCGGTAGCCCAAACGGCAACCCCCTCAAATTCGATTCTGGAGGCGCGTCCTCGCACGCAGATGCTAATACTCCTAGACCGATTTCACAACGGTGTCGGGGCCACCGGCTTCACTAAACAATCGTCCAAGGAACGATATTCTGTTAAATAAATTTATTTTATTAAATTTCCTTGACAAATCTCCCCTGTGTATATTGTCCTCTGTATAACCTCTAACCCGATACCTACCATGAAAGTAATGTGTTTTTTTCTTCCCCTTTTGTTCCTGACCGGTTGTGACCTTTTGGGTCCGGTAACGCGCAAACTCCCCCCCGAAACCCAGGAAGGAGCGGACACTTTTGGTGCCCTCGTGGACGGAGTCGCTTGGCGACCGGATGCGGATGGACAGCTTTTTCCCCTGCCGTTGGCGGCTTCCTACAGCGGACTCCCCAGAGGGCTTATTATCTATGCCATTAATCGAGCGGAAGATTCCGGATTTTATTTCTCGCAAAGTACGGTCATTCGCCAAGAAGGCACCTACCCTTTGATTCATGACTCTAACCATTTCTGGGCTCATTTCCGAATTGGCGAGAAAATGTACCACCCCGTCGGCACCGACGGCGGATTTATCACGATCACCAAACTCGATACTGTCGAAATCGGCTTTGTGTCCGGCACCTTTTTTTTCGATGCGGTCAATAAAGAGGATTCCACCGACATTATTCACATTACCGACGGTCGTTTTGACGTGCGGTTTTAACCTTACTTTTTTCTTCTAAACCTACCCTTATTTTACTCCTATGAAAACTATTTTTCTCCGCTTTTGGGCGGTACTGATTTGCTGTGCCTTTTGATCAAATAATGGACGCAAACTTTTAGTGCGGTAAGGCAAAACCTATCTCCCCCCCACACTCTCCCAACCCAATACTGTCGCGGCGGTACGCGGCTGGTTTTGGTCGCCGGCGTAGATCAGGTATTTTTTGCCGATTACTTCCGGGGCAACTTTTTCAAAATAGGTAAAACCTTTAAAAAAACTCGGATTAATGGTTTGACTGGCTTTGATTTCGATTAGGTCGAGAAATTGCCCCTTTTCCGACAGGCAGTCAATTTCATTGCCGTTGCTGTCTCGCCAAAAATAAAGCGCAGGCCTCCGCCCTGCATTGTATTCCGACTTGTACAACTCGGAGATGACCATGTTTTCAAACAGGTTTCCCTTCATATAATGCAAAAACAATTGCGAAGGTTCTGTAATGCCCAACAAAGACGCGGCCAATCCTGTGTCGTAAAAATATAATTTAGGGCTTTTAATCAGTCTTTTGCTGAAGTTCCGGAAATAGGGCTGAAGGAAAAATATCAAATAACTTCCCTCCAACAGGGACAACCATTCCCGCGCCGTCGCCGGGGAAATACCGGCATCCGAAGCCAGCGAAGATATATTTAACACTTGGCCAACTCTACCCGCACATAGCTTCACAAAGTTTCTAAACAACGAAACATTCCGAATGTCCACGATTTCTTCAACGTCGCGTTCTACATAGGTTTCGATATAGTTGGGGTAAAATTCGCCCGGAGGAATTCCGACATCATATATCCGGGGATAAAATCCCTTAAAAAGGGTTTCTGTCCAGGTTTGAGGCAGGTTCCCGGAGGTTTTTAGTTCTTCTATGCTAAAGGGCAATAATCGCATCACGGCCACTCTTCCGGCCAGACTCTGCGTGATTTTTTTGTGTAGAAGAAAATTTTGAGAGCCGGAAAGTATATACATGCCGGGTTTGTTTTTTTCGTCCACAATGCCTTGAATATAGGAAAACAATTCAGGCACCTTTTGCGCTTCATCAATAATTACCTTCTGATCATACAGCGACAAAAACCCACGCGGGTCTTCCGTCGCAAACCTCCGGTTATCGGGATTTTCAAGTGATATATAGCGGTAATCGGCAAATGTTTCTTTCAACAAGGTGGTTTTACCCGACTGGCGAGGGCCAGTGAGCGAGACTACCGGAAAATACGAAGCGGCCTGTATGAGCTGTGATGTGAGTAATCGAGAAATCATTTTATGTAAATCATAGATTCAATCTTCAATTTACATAAAAAATAGGAATTTCTAAAAAACACTTCCGCTTTGTATCTTTAGCGAATGCGAAACACCCTAAAATATTTTTGGCTGATCGCCGGATTTTTCGCGACTTGCCCGGAGGTTTGGGGACAGCAGACTTACTCCACCGACGCAGGCCTCTCCTCCAACTCCATCCGCGATATCTATCAGGATCGCCGGGGTTTTCTCTGGATCGCCACTGCCGACGGGCTGAACCGATTTGACGGGTATCATTTTACGGTTTTTCGCCACGATCCCGACGATTCTACCTCTCTTAGCAATAACAATCTTTATGACCTGCTCGAAGACCGCGAGGGCAAACTTTGGATCGCTTCGCTTCGCGGAGGGCTTAATTGTTATGACCCGGTAAAAGACCTTTTTTATCACTACAAACATGACCCCCATGACAGTACAAGTCTTAGTTCCGATGAAGTAATTTCGCTGTTTCAGGATCGCGAAGGAACCATCTGGGTGGGAACTTCCCGTGGGTTAAATCAAATGGTAAAAGACCCGGCGGGAAATATTTCTTTCGTCCGCCATATCAACAAACCCGAAGACCCCGGCGGGCAGATCAAAAGCGTTTTTACCATCGGCGAGGATGAGCGGGGATACTTGTGGGTGGGCACAACCAGTGGCCTGCTGCGGTTTGATAAAAAAATAGGAACATTCAAAAACTACCACTATTGGCCGGGTTTAGTACAAAGACCCAGCCCGGGGATCGTGAATGATATAACCACCGCCCCCGATGGCACGCTTTGGACCGGCCAGCAACCGGGCGGTTTTCAGCAGATTACTTACTCGCAGCCCCAAAATGACTCCGAAGACGAGGTAATTTTTTCCCCACATTATACCCTGCCCTACCCCGAAAATGTGGCTGCTAATCGCGTCGCCAAACTCCTGTTTGACAAAAAGGGAAATTTATGGTTGGGCACTTATGACGGACTGTTTCGTTATGCTAATGGCGAAATTAGTCGTGGGCCTGTGTCTTCCAAAACGATCCACGCTCTCTGTGAAGACCTTGCAGGTAATGTTTGGTTTAGCACCACCGAGGGTCTTCAAATGGTCGCCGGTCATACCTACCCCTTTTTTGTCCTACCTTCTATTCCTCAGGAAAAAAACAGCCTTCCCGGCCCCGTCATTGGTTCCGTAGCAAAAGATCACAAGGGCAATCTCTGGATCGGTACGGAAAAAGGGCTGAGTCGTATAGATGCCTCTTCCGGAGAATATACTCATTTTTCTGCCCCTAATCAGCTTTTTGCCAACGAAGTAAACGACATCACCTTTGACAGCAGAGGCAGACTTTACTTTTCCTGCAATGGTTCGGTATCGCGGATTGACGATGTAAATGCTCCGGTGTTGCGCCATTTTACTTACAAACCCAATGACCCGACAACCCTCAGCACCCTGAAATCTTACGGCGTGTATGTGGACGAAGAAGATCAGGTCTGGATACCCGGATACAAAGGTTTAATGACCCTTCAACCCGACAACGATTCTCTCGAACTTTGCCCTTTCGATTCGGCCAATAATTTTACCCATATCCTCTCTCTGGGGAAAGACTCTTTGCTCATTGGCAGCCAGTTGGGGCTATTTGCTTTCGACAAAGTTTCTCGGACTTTCCACAAAAAATACCTGGGCAGGGGAAAGGAAAATGAAGTGGTCAAATACATCCTCCGGGCCTCCGACGGGAAAATCTGGCTGGGCACGCAGACAGGCTTGCATTTGTACAAAAATGGAAAAGGAATCACCCGTTCTTTCAGCGAAAAACACGGGATGAGAAATGCTTTTTTGCGGGGAATACAAGAAGACCGGCAGGGTTATTTATGGATTTCTTCCAACAAAGGAATTACAAAATTTGACTCAGAAACCGAAACCTTCAAAAACTATACTGCTGCCGATGGGCTGCCTTCCGACCAGTTTGTTTCCCGCGCCTGTTTCCGCGATTCGGAGGGGAAACTATATTTCGGGACAGACAAAGGACTGGTATATTTTCAGCCCGAGGAAATCCGTGATAATGATTATGTTCCTCCGGTTGTGATTTCCGGTTTTCGGCTTTTCAACGATCCAGTGTTGGTTGGGAAAATAGCTCCGAATGTACGTTCGCATACATTTATGCTCGAAAAATCGGTTTTTTCTACCGAAGAAATCCGATTGAAACACCACCAGCGGGTATTGTCTTTTTCTTTCACCGCGCTCAATTACCATTTGCCCGAAAAAAACCGCTACGCTTACCAGTTGGAAGGTTTTGATGAAGAGTGGCTTTACACCGATGCCGCGAGCCGAAATGCAACCTATACCAATCTCGATCCGGGCACTTATACCTTTCGCGTAAAAGCTTCGAATAATGACGGCGTTTGGAATGAAAACGGAGCTTCCCTGCGCCTGAAAATTTCCCCGCCCTGGTGGAAAACCGGGCGGGCATATACCGTCTATGTTGTTTTGGGTGGGTTGATCATTGCCGGATTTATTCGGTATCGGACAGAAGAAGTACGCAGGCAAATGCGCACTCAGGCACTGGTAGAGAAAGCCAAACAGGACGAGAGAGAAAATGTGCGGGCACGAAGTTCGCGTGATTTTCACGACGAAGCAGGCAACAAACTCACCAAAATCTCCCTTTACACCGGCCTGATGAAACAACAGTCTGCCCAAAACCCGCAGATGACCGAATACCTCAACCGAGTAGAAGAAAACCTGAAAGAGCTTTCCTCCGGCATGCGCGACTTTATCTGGGTGCTCGATCCCAAACACGACTCGCTACCGGCCACACTAATAAGGATCAGGCAGTTTGGCGATACCCTTTTTGAGCATTCGGGCATAGATTTTCATTACCAAAACCAGATACCCGAGTCGGTGGACATTGCCCTCGACCTCAACACCCGACGCAATCTGCTGATGATATTTAAGGAAGCGATGAACAACAGCCTGAAATACGCACAGGCACATACCGTGCGGTTTTCGGCTTTTGTCGGAGCAGAAAACGAACTCGTGATAAGACTCACCGACGATGGGCTGGGATTTGACCCCAACAATCTGGCGCGGGTCAACGGCCTGCACAATATGCGTTCACGCGCTGCGGAATCAGGCGCAGTACTGGACATTGAAGGAACACCGGGATTGGGGACTACGGTAACCTTCCGGAAAAATACTACAACCTCCTAAAAATCACCCATATAGGTAATAGCAGGGGGAATCCGAACAAATTACCTTTGAGCATGAAAACTCCGATCATCCATACAGCCCTCGTCGAAGACGACCACGAAATCCGGCAACTGCTTCAGTTGATTATAGACAACTCGCCTGGATTTACCTGCAACCTCGTATTTGAAGATGCCGAATCCGCACTTGTCGGCATACCCGATTACCGGCCCGATATTGTGCTGATGGACATAGAACTTCCCGGCATGTCCGGTATTGAATGTGTGAGGAAACTCAAGGAGAAAATGCCCGAGATGGACATTGTCATGCTGACCATTCAGGAAGACAACGAATCCGTTTTCGAATCCCTCTGTGCAGGAGCAAGCGGTTATTTGATCAAAGAAACGCCTCCGGCAGAACTGCTGAAAGCCATTCAGGAAGCCCACGGCGGCGGTTCGCCGATGAGTGCGCATATCGCCCGGCGAATTGTAACCTCCTTTCACAATTTCGGAAAATCACCGCTGAGTGACCGGGAGACGGAAGTGCTGAAAATGTTGTGCAATGGAGAAAACTACAAAACCATTGCCGATGTTATATTCGTGAGTACCAATACCGTCAAAGCCCATATCAAAAATATATACAAAAAACTCCACGTCCACAACCGGGCCGAAGCTGTGCGGAAAGCACTCAAAGACCGGTTGGTCTAAGCCTTTCTATTATAAACTCACCGAACTTATCCCAATTACCATGAACAAAATCACTATTGCATTTTTAGTCCTCTTCTGCGGACTATATCCAGCCTTTACCCAAAATGACGCCTCCGGCTGCGAAGATCATCCGCTGATTACGCGGTATCCTGCATCAACTCTCACCTGGTGTGAGGAGCAAAATTTTGCGGAGTACAAAATCGCCATCGGCCCCGAAACCGGCTACCGAAAAATAGACGACTGGATCGAAACAGAAGGAAAAGTCTATCGCCGGTATTACGAACTGAATGCCGAA
Source organism: Bacteroidia bacterium (assembly GCA_033764335.1). GTDB lineage: Bacteria > Bacteroidota > Bacteroidia > J057 > J057 > JAGQVA01. The sequence goes on from JANRJC010000059.1 coordinate 75,453, forward strand.
CGCACCCTCACCGAAGTTTATCGCAACTATTTACAGGCTATCGAAAAGGCAGGATTTGAAGTGCTTGCGAAAGGTATATTTGAAGAAAGAAACGTAAAAAAAGAGGTCGGCGGCGGTTCCTGGCTCGGCACGGCCTATACCCCTAACCCCTACCCTACAAATGCAGGTATAAAACTTCACCAGGGTTCTTCTGACTCCGGCGGCTCGTGTTATATCGCCGCAAAACTCAAACGCCCCGGAGGAACGGTTTATGTTGTCGTAGGCGGGCACCTCTACCGGCACAATGAATTTGTCTTCCTCATTGATGTGATCGAAGAAGATGAAATGGAAGGCGGATTGGTTTCTCTCGACGCGGATGCTATGGGCAGAGACATTGACAGGTATGGGAAGGTAGCGATTTATGGGATCTATTTCGATTTTGACAAAGCCACACTGAAACCCGAGTCCAAACCTGCCCTCGATGAAATCGCCAAACTCCTGAGTGCCCGCCCGCAACTCAATCTCTACGTGGTAGGCCATACCGATGCCAAAGGAACATTTGCCTACAACCTAAAACTCTCCGAAGACCGCGCACTTGCAGTTGTGGAGGCACTGGTCACCCAATACAATATTTCCCGCTCACGGCTCGAACCTCATGGCGTCGGGCTGCTGGTTCCGGTATTCACCAACCAAAACGACCAGGGCCGGGAAAAAAACCGACGGGTAGAATTGGTGGAAAAAATCGAAAAATAGCCACCCGGTGAAAACCTTTTGCCCCTACTCAGGCAGACTCCATCCGTTGTGGTATTGAGGATAAATGAGTTGGTTTGCTTCGGAGTCATTGATAAATTCGCCTTTGGCTGCGTCCCAGTAGAGTTTACGTCCGGTTTTGTAGGAGATATTGCCCATTTGGGCGTTGATGGCGGCGACACTGCCGGAGCCAATGGGCGTTTTCAAAATTGAAGAGTCATTTTTCTTCACTGCCTCCACAAAGTTTTGGGTGTGAAAGTCAAGGTAGTTCAGATTACCCGGTTTTTTGTAGGTAACTACTGGCTCCATCTTGTCTTTTCCCCATTCGCTGTACCCTTTGGATTCTCGTTCAGGAAAGGCTTCATACCCCTGCCTGTCCACCACAAGCGTACCATAGTTGCCGATAAAAGCGATACCTTCTCTGCGGTTGTATGGGCCGATGTCTATTCCGGTTGCGTGTTCCCACAGCATACTGAATTTTTCGTATTGGAATACGGTCTGAAGAGTGTCGGGCGTTTCGGATGCGTCGTCGGGGTAAGCAAATTTTCCGCCGGAAGCCATAACGGAAATCGGCGCAACGGCCTCCATGGCATAGAGGGCGATGTCAATTTCGTGGACACCCCAGTCGGTCATCAGGCCGCCGGCGTAGTCCCAAAACCAGCGGAAGTTGAAGTGAAATCGGTTCGGATTAAAGGGGCGTTTGGGAGCGGGGCCGAGCCAGAAGTCGTAGTCCACACCTTCCGGGGGCTGACTGTCGGGTAGTACCGGTACGGGTTTCATCCAACCCTGATAGGCCCAGACTTTTACCAAGCGGATATTGCCCAATTTACCCGAACGAACAATGTCAATGGCATCACGATAATGTTGCCCGCTGCGCTGCCACTGGCCTACCTGTACGATTTTACCGGTTTCCTGTGCGGCCCGCATCATGCGGCGACATTCTTCGATAGAATTGGCGAGGGGTTTTTCGACATAGACATGTTTACCGGCTCTTACGGCATCAATCATAATTTTACAGTGCCAGTGATCGGGGGTTCCAATAATGACAGCATCTATTTCCGGATTATTGAGCAATTCGCGGTAATCGCGGTAGGTTTGGGGTTTGTTTTTGCGGAGTTTGCCGTAGTCATCCATCCGGGCAGAAATGACCTTCTGATCCACATCGCAGATGCCTACGATGTCCACGTCTTCCATTTTGAGGATGGAACGGGAGTTACTCCAGCCCATGCCATTACAGCCGATGACACCAACCTGAAGACGGTCGTTGGGGGAGATAATGGTTTTGGCAGCAGACATCACCGATGGTGCCAAAATCAGGCTGCCCGCACCGGCGGCAGCGGATTTATAGATAAAAGTTCTTCGTTTCATTGTAGTTTGTCCTTTATGCTAAGGTAAGATAATCAGTATAAATTCCCATAAAAAAAGCCCCGGTTCAGAAAACCGGGGCAGGGAAAGGTTTTTAGTAGTTAGTAAATTTTAGTTATCCCACCATACCCGAGTATCGAGGTTATCGGCGCCCATTCGGCTAATGGCAGCCTGCACATTAGCACTGTTGACCGAAATTTCGGAGTTGGGGTAAGTCATTCTTCGGATAAAATCGCCCTGAATGTCTTTGCCGGGGAAAGGGTTCGGGGTTAAAGCCGGGAAACCCGATCTGCGGAAGTTAGCAAATGCTTCGGGGCCGTTAAGGAACGAAGCCACCCAGTATTGGGTATTGATTTGTTCGAGACCCGTTGCTGACTCGTAAGGGTGAGCCGTCAGATAGGCGTCAATATCACCTGCTGCGACGGTTGAACTCGCACCATAAGCGCTGAGTTGCTCCATGTGAGCGCGGATACCGTTGCTGTAGTATTGAGCGGCATCACCGGAAACCCATCCACGCTGTGCAGCTTCTGCCAGCAAAAGCTGGGTTTGGGCGTAGGTAACGAGAAACATCGGCGCAGAGTTTTTGGTCATACGGGTGCGATCCACCTGACTGAAGTCGTAGAAGCTGGCAAGGCCAAGATTCGTGGCAACACCTTTGATGGTATTGTTGTCATGGCCCATTGGCATACCTATTTGTACCGTCGGGTCGGTAGAAGCACGTGCCGCATTTTGTTCCGGGCCGGAAGTTGCACCTACATAACGCACAGCGATGGCCGCCAGGCGCGGGTCGTTATTGTCCTTAAGATAGCTGACAAAGGCTTCGGTCAGGTAGAAATTGTTGGCCTCGGTACTATTGAGGGTAGCTCCCTGAGCGTTTTGGTAGTTGGCGTCGTGGCGAACCACACAGTTGTCGGAGTTGGTTGCCATCAGGCCTCCCTGAAAAGCCGCAGCAACGGTCTGCTGAGCTTTGGCAGCGTCCACTTTACTCAGGCGCATTCCAGCGCGAAGCAAAAGAGAATACCCCAGTTTTTTCCACTGATCAATATTTCCTCCATACATAATATCAGCGGTAGCAAGGGTTTTACTCGCATCAAGGGCTGCGGTAGCCTGGCTAAGTTCGTTGATAATGTCGGCATAAATTGCCTGCTGCGCATCGTATTGGGGAAAGGTAACCTGTTCGGTATAACCTTTTCCTCCTTCCGAATAGGGGATGTCTCCGTAAGCATCGGTAAGCACCATAAAGGCGAATGCCTGCCAGATACGGGCCATGTTGGTAAGGTTACTTAGGTCAGGATCGCCCTCTGTCTGAGCAATCACATCGCGGGTATTGCGGATCACCGCACGATAAAACCGCTGCCACAATTCCTGGGTAGCATTGCGGTTGTCCTGATTGTAATTGGCGCCGGTAAGTACACCCGAGTTGGGGGAAATGATCTGCTGTACAATGCCAATGTCATAAATCAAAGTTCCATTGGGGTAGGAAGTATTGATAATGGCATTGTTGAGCAGAAAGTTGGGGTTAATAGCCGTTGGTGAGACTTTATTGATGTTCAGCTCGTCAAATCCCTGATCACAGGAGGTGACGAAGGTCAATAAAATCGTAATCAGTATATAATGAAATATCTTTCTCATTGTCGTTTAGGTTAGAATTTAACGTTTAAGTTGAAACCCAGGCTGCGAGTCGAAGGAAGTCCGGTGGACTCAAGTCCTACAAGGTTGTCGGAGCTGTAACCAAATGTCTCGGGGTCAATATTGTCCACCCATTTTTTCAGCATGAGTACGTTATTGGCTACAAAACTCAGTCGGGCAGATTTCAGCGGAAAATCGGAGGGGAAAAACTCTGCGAGGTCATATCCGGCTGTAATCTGACGTAGTTTCCAGTAGCCACCGTCATAGATAATTGGCTCTACCAATGCCTGAGAACGCACGACTTCCCAGTAAGGTTGAACACCCGCAACAGCGGTATTGGTTTCACCTGCTTCATTTACTCCAACACCAATCACACCGCCTTCTCTGCCTTCTAGGGTCATCTTATGTAAACCATGGCGAACGGCATTGAAGTTGGTACCGGACATCATCATATTGCCCAGCTTAAAGTCTATGAGGAAGGAGAGGTTAACACCTTTAAACAGGAAAGCGTTGTTGATACCGCCTACCCATTTGGGAAGGGCACTACCAAATGAAATCAGATCGGGAGTACGAAGGGCAATACCATTGGCACCAAAAATCTGGCGACCCTGAGCATCTCTTCTAAATCCAAATCCATACAACTGACCCATTTCTTCGCCTACTACCTGGCGCAATTCACCGTTGAATACGTGAACGCCGACGGTAACCCGTTCGCCCGGTGTTTCGGTCAAAAGGCTCAATACTTTGGTAATGTTGTAGGAACCGTTGAAGGTAATATCCCAACGGAAATCATCGGATTTGATCGGAACGATGTTGATCAATCCCTCAATTCCCTGGTTACGACTTCTTCCACTGTTGATCAGGGTGTTGACGAATCCGGAGCCATCGGAAATTTCGGCGGAAACGATCTGGTCGGTAGTAATTTTGCGATAAACAGCCATATCAATGCCCAGACGATTGTCAAACAATCTCAGCTCAAGTCCGAATTCGGTTTCTGCGGTACGCATCGGGCGAAGGTCGGGGTTGGGCAAAGTATTTCCAACGGAACCTCCCACAGGCTGTAAGGCACCTGCTTGGTTACCAAATAGGTTGGCATTAATACCGTAGAAAAGCACATCGGAATAAGGCGCAACGTCGGTATCGCTACCTACTTCTGCGTAAGCAGCTCTGATTTTCCCAAAAGTCAGCCAGCTAGGAGTAGATCCAAACGATTCAGAGAATACATAACTTCCCGATACGGAAGGATACATAATGCTGCGGTTTTCGGGAGAAAGGGTTGAAAACCAGTCGTTACGCAGGGTACCACTTACATACAAGAAATCTTTAAAGGAAAAATCGGCAGATCCATATACCGAGTTTACGGCTCTTTCAGACAGACTGTAGAGCGGGTCTTTTACCCGACCGTTAGTAACGGTATAAAGTCCTCTGACGACAAAATCCGTAACCTGTACGCTATTGAGATCGGAGCGGCGATACATGCGGTTTCCTCCAGCGGTAAGGTCTATACCAAAGTCTCCAAAGGTTTTGGAAGCCGAAATAAGAAGGTCTGAGTTGATTTCGCGGAAACGGCGGGTGTCCTGAGTATAGACTCCATTGACAAAACCGGCGGGTGCAGGTCCACGGGAAGCGTGGCCGGTCGGGTAGTTGTTGTATTCCTGATCACGTGACCAGTAGTCCTGACCTACCCGTCCCTGAATGGAAAGCCAGGGAAGAAGCTCATATTTGACCGATATATTTCCAAAAATCCGGTCGCGGACAATGTTCTGGAACTGCTCAGCCATCGTGAAGTACGGATTGGTACGGTTACGGAAACGAGAATAGACAAATTCGTTTCCACTTGCGTCGTATTTCTTTTCATCCATCAGTTCCAGTGGCATGGAGTTCGCCAGATTGTACAGGGTTGTCGGGATGGAGTTGTCTTGTTCGGCTACTACGGGAGGATTTTTATTATACTCGTTGGAATAATTGATATTACCGGCAAAGCTTAGCTTTTCACCTAAATCCTGGCTAAAGCCGAGGTTAATGGTTTTGCGGTTATAGGTATTATTCGGCACAATCCCTTTGCTGTCCAGATTAGACATGGAGAGGTTAAATCCGCCTTTTTCATTTCCAGCAGAAAGCGCAATGGTATTGGTCAGGTTTTGTCCGTTGCGGAAGAAGGTACGGATGCGGTCGTAAACCGGTTCGTAGGGAACGGTCACGCCGTCAAACAACACCTGAGTCATGCCGGGGGCAAATTTTTCACCAAAAGACCACTGGCCGGAAGTAGGGTTTGCGGCGGTGGGGCGTACACCGTTTTCACCCTGGCCGTATTCGTACTGGTAATCGGTAAAGTCCAGCGGGGTTTCATTGGTGTAATTGAGGTTGTAAGATACCCCGATTCCTTGTCCCGATCCGCGAGTTTTGGTGGTGATCATGATGACACCGTCTTTGGCACGGGAGCCGTAAAGTGCAGCAGCAGCAGCACCTTTCAGGATGGTCATACTCTCGATATCGTCGGGGTTGATACTGGAAAGACCGTCACCGCCGTCAGAAGTATTTCCGCCTCCTCTTACACCGAGTGAGTTGTCAGAAGCGCGGTTTCCAGGGTTTGTACCAAAATTGGTATTGTCAATGGGCACCCCGTTGATAACGATAAGCGGGTTGTTTTGACCGGAAATAGAAGACTGGCCGCGGATACGGATTTTGGATGTTCCGGCGGGACCGGTACCCAAACCCGAGATATTTACCCCTGCTACTTTGCCCTGAAGAGCGTTCATGAAGTTGGGAGTGCGGTTGATGGCAATCTCATCAGAGTCCACATTGGTCGTAGCATAACCCAGCTTTTTGGATTCTTTTTTGATACCCAAAGCCGTAATAACGACTTCATCTAAAGCCGCATCGCTGGCCATAAGTGTCACCGAAATATCGGTGCGGCCATTGATGGCTACTTCCAGAGTTTCAAAACCGATATAAGAAATGAGCAAGGTGGTCACATCATCCGGAACACTCAGGCTGAATCTGCCCCGTTCATCGGTGAGTGTTCCCTGATTAATACCTTTAGCACGAACCGTAGCACCTACCAGCGGCTGGCCTTCTCCGTCGGTAACGGTTCCGGTGAGGGTTTTGTCCGGTATGCTGAGTTTATGCATGGAATGGGCAATGGTATTGATCCGCTGAATACTGTTTTTGCCTGCCCGTTGTACATCAATCCCACCTTTTTCTTCAATATTCTGGATTTGTTGAAACTTTCTCTCCAACTTTTTCAGGTTTTTGGTACCTCTTTGATCGGCTTTATAGATGACATAATATTTGCTTCCCAGAAATTTATAACCCAGGTTGGTGTTGACGAGTAAACGGTTGATGGCAACTTCGAGTTTTTCTTCAGATTTAATTTCAAAGTCCACCACAAGGCCCTCAAGTAATTCGGAATCAAAAGAGAAAATTACTTGATAGGTTTCGCTTAGTTTTTCCAGTACTTCGATCAGAGACCGATCCTGAAATATAACAACATCTTTAGGAGGGGGGGTCTCCGCCCTCAGGGTAACACTTAAAACTGGGAATAACACCAGAAATGTAACCCATGTTTTGAGGAGTAGTTTTAATCGCATAGTGTTTAATTGATTTACAAATGATGGTTAATTGTGAATAAAAAGTGCCGAAAAGGCCTTTGTACAGCTTTGTCCTTTTTAATTTATACTAAATTTATTGTCACCATTACGGATAATTTTTAGCCCGAGTACGCTTTCGATTGTTTTTAGCGCGATGTTCAAATCTTCCACAGGGATTCCCATTGTCATTTTTCTTTCCCGAAGTGCTCCGTCATTAAGAGAAATGGATACCCCGTATATTTCTTCCATTTTAGCGAGGATTTCGGCAAGGGGTGTTTTATCAAACAGTTGAATTCCCTCTTTCCAGGAACTATGAAGTTCCGGATTTACCCTCGTCTGGACTAATTGGTTTTGAGTATGGTTGTAGTCCACCATGTCTCCGGGATCCATCAGGATCGGGGTTGAGGATTCATTATGCAACGTGAGTTTTATTTGCCCTTCATTTAAGACCACTCGTGTTTTTTCCCGGCGAGTGTTTACATTAAACTTTGTGCCTAAAACCTGAACGACCAGATCACTGGCATGGACGATAAATTTGGTTTCGAATTCGGGTTGTTTTTTTACCTCAAAAAAGGCTTCGCCTTCCAGCCATACACAACGATCTGCGCCTTCCTCCCAACTTACCGGAAAAGAAATACGCGAATGGGCATTTAATCGTACAAAAGAACCATCGGGTAAAGACAGTGTTTTGGTTTCCCCAAAAGCCGTTTCGTACTTTTTGTATCCATGATTGCTTTTATACCAAAAAAAGGTAAAACCACAGGCAATTAACAAAAGGAAAACCGCCGCCCAGCGAAAAAAATAGCGAAAAGAGGCTGTTCTGTTGGTTAAAATCTGTTCCTCTTCGGCATGAATGAACTCAAAAAGTTGACGGTGCATAGCCGATTTTTCGGCGACATTCAGCGTTTTCTCCGAAAAATACTTTCTTGCCTTGTAAATGATTTCAGCGGCATCATCCATTTCGCCTCGTTTATCGGGATATGTCTGGAGGAATACCTTCCAGAAGTTTTCGTCCACAGATTCCGGAGAGGCAACCCACCGGACAAACGCTTCATCCTGAGCAAAATCATGCGCTAAGTAGCTTTTGTATTTCTCGAAATTCATCGGATTGCCATTGGTTTACAACTTTCGGAAACCTGCTTTATCTACAAGTGCACCCAAAAGATTATTCCTAATCACTTTCCGAAAAAAATATTGGCGATTAAGCAAAAGGAGAACCTTCTTCTCGCAAATATTTTCCAATACAAAAGCCAATCCCCTCCATTATTTCGATCTCTTTATGCCAGTCGGCAATAGACCAGTCTGCGTTGGGAGTTGCAACGAGCACTTTTTTATTATCAGATAAAACCCAGATGATTTTTTCTACTCCGAAGTTCAGTAATTTTTGAGTTTTGCTGTAAACATAACTTTCCTGAGCGACTAAATCTTCCATTTCAGCCTTTACGTCCACTTCAATCTGGATTTTGGGAGGAACACTAATGTAATACTTATCCGCAGACTTAATGGGTAACGAAGTTTTATCAAAAATGAGAATATCCCCCGATAAGTTGCTATTTTTTTCAAGGTGAAGCCCCACTTCATTGGTAAGAATGCGGTATTGATTGAGATTCAGTGTCCGATACAAAATCATTAAAAAATACTCAATAATGGTTGCTTGCAGATTACTGGATCCCATAACGTCTTCAATAGATTGTAGTTGGTTTAATACATCGCGATATCCTTTATAGTAAATAGGTCTGCCATCCAGCGTTTCATAAATCAGGGCAGCAGGTATTTTTTTCGGGGAAATTCGCGGGAGTGTTCTGCGTGAACCTTTGTCAACTATCATCTAATCCCAATTTAGTGTATTTACAAATATAATCATTTTCAGCGACATTTATCGGGCAAAGACATACCCCATCAAAAATAAGGGCAGGATATAACGGCGGTCGGCGATCATTTCCCGAAGTTTGTTTATCGCACGGGAAACGAGGTTCCAGGCTGCCTGCTGTTGAAGCCCCATGATTTCGCAGATTTCATCGTAGGACAGATTCTGATAGTATTTTAGGTAGATAATCTCCTTTTGTCGTTGAGGAAGGTTTTCGATTTTTCCAAAAAGAAATTCGCTTCGGTAAGTATCGGACTCGTTGTGGATGATATGTTCTTCGACCGGCAAATCAAACCGATCAGAGAAAACGCCAAGCCTTCTTTTTTCATCCTGCTTGATGCGTCGAAGAAGGATTTGCCGGAAAGCTTTTAAAAGATAATGCTGAACCTTCTCCAGTTCACTCAATTGTTCTTTTCTCCGCCAGAGATCGAGAAAAAGCTCCTGAATACAGTCTTTAATCTGTTCGCGATCGGAGGTAATAGCATACCCATAACTCAGTAGCAGGTCGCTATACCTGAAAAACAACAGGGAATAAGCCCGTTCACTTCCCTGACGAAACTCGTTCCATATTATCTGTTCATTCCTTCTGGCATGCATAGGGGCCTGTGTATGTAGTAGTCCAAAGTAGTTGAGAACTATTAAGTTACTTAACATTTACCTAATAGTCAAATGGAATATTTGTTTCTTTTGTACGGGACGGAATCTGGATATAATGTTTCCATCCGAAATTCTCTGTAAATTCACTGATCAATTTACCTTATGGCTCAACCACCCGATCCTTCGGTTCCCGATCCCAAAATCCTGCTGGAACTCGTAACTCAAAAAATGCCTTTTGGCAAATACCAGGGCCGCCTGCTTTGCGACCTGCCGGTATTTTACCTCGAATGGTTTCAGCGGGAAGGGTTTCCGCCCGGCAGGCTGGGCGCGCAACTGGCGACCCTGTACGAAATCAAAACCAATGGTCTGGAAGAAATTCTCCATCGCCTCAGAAGGATGCGGTGAGGATCAGTATTTTTGTAGCAACGTCAGTAGTTTCCGGTCGAGTTTGTGCCCCTGCCAGTCCTCGTATGCGACATCGGTCCGCCCCGAATCAATCAGGCCAAAGCTGCCTTTAAACTCCCATAAGGCGTAGCCGATATTGTTTTCGGTCAATATATCCAATACATCTTCAAACCATGCGAGAAAAACATTATGTGGCGTTTTGTTCCAGCAGCCACATTCTCCGCAATGCACCCCCACTCCCTTTTGTACCAGTTCGATCCAGGGTTGGTACATATCCTCCAATATTTTCCGGCTCAGGTACTGGTCGCCGACCTGCCCCGGCCACTTGGGTTCGGGAAGGTTTTCGGTGTCTTTATATACCCAGGGCGCTTTGTAGTGGGAAATAATCCCCGGATTGTAACCCCGGCAGCTTTGGGCGATATTGAGGTCGGTGATTTCGGGGATGACATCCCGCCCCACATTATTGCCATCGGCGATAACTCTGTGGTCGGGGTTTACACTCCAGATGGCTTCTGCGGCAGCTTTTGCCACTTTCCGATAAACCTCGCCCGGAACTGCACTGCGTTTGGAATGCTGATCGTTCATATCCTCCCGCATACTCGGCTCATTGAGCAGGTCAAAACTGATTTTTTCGCTGGAAATATTCTTGAATCTTTTCGCCCAGAATTTCCAATGCCAACAAAAATCGTCCAGCGCTTCCTGGTCTCTCCAGAGGTTGTAGGGTTCATAAAAACCGGCATTCACACAATATCCCGGCCCCCGATGCAGATTCATACTGACGTGCAGACCGTACTTATGCGCCTGATATACAAGTTCTTCAATCCGATCGGTTGCTTTGCGATCCACTTTGCGGATGCGATCGGTTGTGATATTCTGCGTTCGGTCGAATTTGAGATAAGACGGATATGCCATCGGGATCCGCACAAAGTCAAAGCCCCAGTCGGCCATCCATTTGAAGTATTCTTCTTTTGTGCCTTCACGGGCATTCGCAGGGTCCGGAGAAAAGAAATCCAGAAGGTTAAAACCCTTCCAGCGGGGGAGCTTGTTTTGCGGTTTGACTGCGGCGGAAAATGCCTTATGCCCTGCCAGCATCATTCCACCTGCTAGCAGGCCCGATTTTTTGAGAAAATCGCGACGATTGGAGGAAAAGTGATTGTTCATAGTAGTCAGATGTTTATATTTTATAGCAATGGGGAGGGGGATTTTCACCCCAACCCCGGCAAAATTACTTCGAGAAACTCCATCAATCCACAGACAATGGTGCCGTCTGAGCGTGGAAAGGCCTCTCCTTCCGGTACAATGACAAACTGCCCTTCGGGCCTGAGGTCTTCTTTTACCTGAAAAAAACCTTTGCTAACCGGCGCCGACAATGCGCGTTTGATTTCAATCAGATAGGTTTTACCCAAAGGACTGAGCAGTACAAGGTCAGCTTCTGCCCCCACATGAGTGCGATAAAAAAACATCTGCCAACGCTCGGGTTTCGTGCGACGAATTTGTTCTACGACATAACCCTCCCATGAAGCGCCCAATACCCGATGACTGAGAAGTTGTTCGTAGCTATTGATCCCAATCAACGCATGAAATACGCCCGAATCCCGGAAGTAAAACTTGGGCGCTTTTACCAGTCGTTTGCTGACGTTGGCAAAAAAAGGGGGTAATCGGTGAATCAGAAAACTTCCTTCCAATATGTCCAGATAACGACCCAGTGTAGGAGAAGCAATACCCAAAGAACGACTGATCTCGCTGACATTCAGCAGATTTCCATGCGCTGTGGTCAGCATCAACAAGGCCCGGCGCATGGCTTCCGGAGCGATTTCGTAACCGATCATTCGTAGATCACGCTCCAGAAATGCATGGATAAAATTATCCAGCCAACGCCAAACGATTGCCGGATTATCCATCAGTAAGGGTTCCGGAAACCCTCCTCTGATCCAATGGTTTTCTATGGAAACATTGGTTTTTATTTCACGAAGGGAAAAGGGTGTAAGTTCTGTATAGGCAATTCTTCCGGCCAGGGATTCCGAACTTTCTCTTACAATACCGGGAGAAACAGAACCTAAAATTAAAAATCGCCCCGGTGTGCGTCTCTCATCTACGAGTGCCCGCAGAAGCGGAAAAATACGAGGAAGTCGCTGAATTTCATCAATGATGATCAGCTTTTCCTGATGGAACCGCAAAAAAGTTTCCGCATCTTCCAGTTTATACAAATCGCTTTCCAATTCCAGCTCCAAATGAATAGCCGGCTTTTGGAAATCATTGATAATCGCTTTGGCAAGCGTTGTTTTACCTACCTGACGGGGGCCGATGATGCCTGTGACAGGAAAATAAGATAGATTTTCGAGGATAGTATTTGCAATTTCTCTGGGAATCATAATACAAATATACGCACCAACATTGAAAATTTAACAGGTTATGTACTGATTTTCAATGTTGGGTTTTAAAAAATTGCCTTTCTGCCCCCTATTTCGCCGTCCAGCCGCCGTCCACCGTCAGGATAGTTCCTACCATATAACTCGCGGCATCGCTGGCAAGTAGGATTGCCGCGCCCTGTATTTCCTTCAATTCTGCCCACCTGCCGAGTGCGGTTGCACCCACGACAAATTTTTTCGCTTCCTCGCTGTCAGCGATGGGTATATTCATCTCTGTGAGAAAAGGGCCTGGGCAAATAGCGTTCACCATGATATTGAAAGGCGCAAGTTCGAGCGCCAGGGCGCGGGTCATTTGCACCACAGCTCCTTTGCTGGAGGCGTAGGGGGTGCGGTTGGCGAGGCCGACGAGGCCCAGGGTACTGGCGATATTGATAATCCGTCCGCTACCGGCTTTTTTCATAAAAGGAACTACTGCCCGCGACGCATTCCAGACGCCGTTGACGTTGACATCCATGACTTTTTTGAAGTCATCGGGGCTTAGTTCATCTATAGGTCCGCGGATATTGATGCCGGCGTTATTGACGAGAATGTCTATTCGCCCAAACAAATCCATCGCTTTTGCTACCATAGCTTCTGTCACCGCAAAATCCGTAACATCACCGCCAAAAGCAGCAGCCTTTACCTGATAGGTTTCGGTGATTTTGCCAGCGGCATCATTGCCCTGTTGCACATCGCGATTGACGAGCATAATGTCTGCTCCGGCAGATGCAAGTCCTTCGGCCATAGCCAGTCCGAGGCCTTTGGAGCCTCCGGTGATGATTGCCAGACGGCCGGTGAGGTCAAATTGCCGGATTCCGGGAAGGGGGGAATTTTTCATAAATAAATTTTATACTTAGCCCATAGCTGTAAGCCACGAATATCACGAATGTACACGAAAAAACGGAAGTATAAACTTATTGGGATAGAGGATCAAACCCCTCTGCCTAAACAGAGGCAAGGAGAGAGAAACCTCGGTGATTCTCTAGGATTCATTATCCCAATTACTTTATAATTCCCAAGTTTTTTTATGAAAGAGGAATTGATACATTTGGGAAAACCTCTGTTAATTTTCAAAATTTCGCTTTATATGAAACGACTGCTACTCCTATCGCTTCTGTTATTTTGGATTGCGGCCTTACCGGCGCAGACACCTTCGGCTCACAAATCTCCCGCCCTCAGCGAAGCCACTCCTGAATCAGCAGGTATGTCGTCTTCCCGTCTGGCGAGAATTGACGCCATGGCCCAAAGTGCAATCGCCGATGGCGATATTCCCGGCATGATCGCCCTTGTCGCCCGTAACGGCAAAATCGTCTATCACAAATCCTTCGGTATGTCGGATGTGGAAACAGGCAGAAAGTTTAAAAATGACGATATTTTCCGTATTGCCTCCCAGACCAAAGCCATTACTGCCACGGCGGTGATGATGTTGTGGGAAGAGGGGAAATTTCGCCTTGACGATCCGATTTCCAAATATATACCGGAGTTTAAACAAACGGGGGTTTTAAAATCCTTCCGCTACGCCGATACCAGTTGGACAACCGAACCCGTCAAAAAAGAAATAACCATCCGCCACCTGCTTACCCACACTTCCGGTATTGGATACGGAGGTATTGACAGCGATGAGCGATTTAGAATGATTTTTCAAAAAGCGGGAATCATTGACGCATTTACGACCCAGCCGGTTACTATCGGGGAAAATATCAAAAAACTCGCTGCGCTTCCCCTGCATTTCCATCCGGGGGAACAGTATAGCTACAGCGAAGGGCTGGACGTGCTGGGTTATTTTGTGGAAATTGTTTCCGGAATGCCTTTTGACCAGTTTTTGAAAACAAGGCTTTTTGATCCGCTGGGTATGAAAGATACTTATTTTTACCTGCCGGATGACCGTGCGGCCCGACTGATTCCCGTCCAGCAGCCCAACAACGGAAAATGGGGAAAAATCGCCACCAATGGTTTTTTCGATGCTGATTACCCTATCAATGGAGCCAAAACATTTTTTGCCGGGGGTGCAGGACTTTCCAGCACGGCCCGCGATTATGCAACTTTTCTGATGATGTATCTCAATGGCGGCGAGTTAAACGGAACCCGCTTTTTGAGCCGTACCACCATAGAAACAATCATGCAAAACCAAATCAGTGATTACTGGAAAGGCCAGGGAAAACATTACGGTCTTGCTTTTGGTGTCGTGAATGAAAAAGGCGCAGCGGAGGGCGGACTGGGAAGCCTGGGCACTTTTGACTGGGGAGGGTATTTTAATACTCAATACTTCGCCGATCCTAAAGAAAAAATCATCGGTATTCTGATCAAACAAACCGTAGGCACATTTTCCGATGATACCGGTTGGCAGTTCCGGCAACTGGTTTTCCAGGCGGTGGATGACTGATGCAAAAATTTGTTTCTATGAAACTCTGTGAGTACTCTGTGAAACACTGTGTTTAAAGCCCAGAGCGTTTTAACACAGAGTTTCACAGAGGGATCACGGAGAGGGTTTTATTTTCCGGAATTGCTTACAAAGGAGATATACTTGCTATCGGGCGACCACGAAGGCACGTTAATCGTTCCCTGCCCGCCGTAGAGATAGGCGATTACTTTGGGTGCGCCACCACTCGCAGGCATAAGCCGAAGCATTACACGTTTGTAGGAGGGATGATCATTGGGGGCGACATCCGTAGGGAAAGAGATAAAAGCGATCCACTTTCCATCCGGAGAAATATGGGGAAACCAGTCGTTGTACTCGTCAAAAGTGACCTGCTCCTTTTCAGTACCATCGGTTTTCATTCGCCAGAGTTGCATTGTACCGGTATAACTGGCGTTGAAATAGACGTATTTTCCGTCAGGAGAATATTCACAGCCGTCCACATGTTCGCCTTTTTTGTTATCGGTAAGTGCTATTTCATTTTTCCCGTCAAGGGTATTTTTATAGATATTGTAAACGGTATTGCCATTGCGTTGAGCTACATAGACAACTTCTTTGTTATTGGGCGCCCATCCATGCCAATAGGAAGGAGTATGTTCGGTGACCATTTGGGGTGTTCCGCCCTCCAGAGGAAGCACGTAAACGGTAGAACCCCCTCCGGGCAAGCCGTCGCGGTGGCTGCTGATAGCGAGTAGTTTTCCGTTAAAGGAAATGCCGTGGTCGTTGTTGTTACGGGCAATGTCGCCGGTGTTGAGTTTTTCGATTTCACCGCCTTCGACGGGAATGGTGTACAGGGAGCCGTCCATGTTAAAAAGCAGTTTTTTGCCGTCGGGCATCCAATTTGGCGCTTCAAAACGGCCATTTTTTTCGTAGATGACTTTTCTTTTTCCGTCAAATACACTCATCGTCTCCATACGGCATCCCAGCCAGCCCTCTCTTCCGGGGTTATAGCTGTCAGCAACGGGTTTATCAATGCGCACATTCCAGATACGGGCTTCTTCCACTACGTCTGCATTATGCGAACAAATAAACAGGCCCGCCAGTACCTCTTCCGGAAGGTTGTCCATCGTATGTTCACCGATAAGCTGAAGCGGTTCACCGGAGTGCGCGGCCCGCATGATAAATTTTTTACCGGCGCGCTCCACCTGAATGATCTGATAGCCTGCTTTTTTGGCAAAAATTTCGTCTTCGGGATCGCGCATAAACGCACCGCGCAGCACACGCCATTGTGCAACCATCAGGCCGTCGCCGTGGGCTACCGCGCTGAAATGAGAGGCCTTTTCATCATTATTGGCGCGCACCATCCAGCCGATTTTGCGGTGTGCATCGGTACCGGCGCCCACAAATTCAAAATTGGCGGTAAGGATAAAATCGCCTTTGATTTTGTTGTGAAGGTAATGAAACTCATCTCGTTCAAACCAGATATTATAACCCGCACCTTTAAGGGTGTAGGTTTGGGTAGTGGGATCATACGCAGAGGAACCTTTCAACTTGGGGTTTCCGATGTCTATCGCAGATTCAAATATACCAACACGGGAAGGCTGAGCATACGAAATAGCCATGAGGATACTAAAGAGGAATAGTAGTAGGGACTTCATTTTCGTCAGTATTAAAGGTACAATAGCTAAGGTAAAGGAAAAGAGGAAGTTATGCAGTTTTATCTGCATGAATATCCTGTACTGACGGGCTTAGTTTTTTCTTCGCTGGACTTCTTTTGCGAGCAACTCAACTTCTCGGCTGGACTGCCCTTTGATGGAAGTATTTTCCTCCGCACGGCGGATGAGATAAGGCATAACCGCTTTTACCGGCCCGTAGGGAAGGTATTTGGCAACATTATACCCTGCGGCAGCGAGGTTAAAGGAAATGTGATCCGACATGCCCAGCAACTGCGCAAACCAGATATGGGGGTGGCTGGGTGGCAAGTTCTTTTTTTCCATCTGCTCGGCAAGCCGAAGGCTACTGGCTTCATTGTGGCTACCTGCGCAAAAAGCTACATGTGCGATTGAATCCAGGCATAATGTTACTGCCGCATCATAATCCCGATCCGTAGCGGTTTTGTCAGGCTGAATCGGGTTGAGGTAACCCATTTCTCGGGCACGGTTGGTTTCTTTTTCCAGATAAGCACCCCGTACCAGTTTTACTCCGAGCAAATAATTTTTTTGGTGAGATTTTTCGATCAGGTTTTCCAGATATGCTCGCCGGTCATGGCGGTATAGCTGTACGGTGGTATAAATTACCGGAGTTTCCCGATTGTATTTTTCCATCATCTCCTCAGCGAGCTGGTCAATGACATCCTGTATCCAGCTTTCTTCTGCATCAATAAATAAAGGCGTTTTATGTTTAAAAGCGGTTTCCGCAAGTTTTTCTACACGAATACGCACCCTTTGAAACTCTACTTTTTCGGCATCGTCGAGGGGTTTTCCCGACTGAATTTTTTCGAGCAATTCGTTGCGCGCCAATCCGGTGATTTTGCAGGCACAGAATGCTACCTGTGGATGTTTTCCGCCATGAATAAGCGTCCGTACAATTTCGGCTGCCGTCGCGTCAAATCCGTCCTCGGTATTTCCGCCTTCGACCGAATAATCAAGAATGGTTTTTACCCCAAAAGTCGCAAGCTCTTCGGAGCGGGGAATTGTGCCCTCAATAGACTCACCGCCGCCAAAAAGCTGAAACAACGTTTTTCGTACCAGCCCCTCTACCGGTAATCGCAAGCGAAAGGCAAGGTTTAGCAGTTTGGGACCCAGCCAGGTCACAAACGGAGAATCCACTGCCCGCATGAGGCGATAATCCTGCCGGAGTCGGCGATCCGTTTTCGCTTTAAAAGCAAGCTCCGTATTATTAAAATCGGGGATTTGTCTGATTCCTTCCATAGAAAGTTAAATGACTATTGTTGAGGAATGGCGCGGTCTTCCGTGGATTCCAATGCGTCTTTTACCGGTTTAGGGGGAGGGTTAAATAGCAGTGATTCGGCTTTTTCACTGATATAAAAATACTCCAGGGTTTTTTTCCCTTTGGCATAACTCACCTTATCCGCCGACTCTTTGATGAGATGTGTCCCGTCCGGCAAAAGTGTATCCGTACCCACGGGAAGGGTGGAAAGCAAACTCTCATACGACCGGGAAAAATAGGCGTGCCCATGCAGAAAAATGCCTGTTTCTCCGTTGGAAAGTTTGACCGAGGCGGGGATTTGTTCTGTAGAACCATCCGATTTCACCCAAAAATAGCGGTCTCTGCGCCAACCCACTACAAGCGGAGTAGAAGTCGCCGCATATCCGGAGTCGGAAAGGACAATTTGCATCCGCCCTTCTTTGAGGGGTATCGGGGATCCTCCCGGTACACTATATTCGACTTTTGCCCATCCATGAAATCCTTCCGGAAGGTAAAAATCCCGATCAGGTTCTTTATCCATGATCCAGAACCCGATCATAACGACAGAGGAGAAAAGAAAGGATATCAGAATAATTCGTTCAATCCTTGTGAGTTTGCGTTTGGCCATGTGTGAGCATTCCGTTTAAACCGGCAAATTACTCAACATTCCCTCACCTGTCAACAATAACTCTTTGGACAAAGGACTGATTGCCCTGATTTACCTGAATTATATACATACCCTCAAGCCAATCGGCAAGATTGATCGTCGTTTCAGGAGAATTAAGTCCCCCGAAACTTACCACCCGACCACTCAGGTCATAGACTCGGTAGCTGGCGGGGGCGCGGTAAGAATTAGATAGCTGAATCAAAAACTCTTCTTTTGCGGGGTTGGGATACACTTGAAACAATGTAAATGTCTCATCGCCGATGGCGGTGTTGTCTATAATTTCAGCCGTAACCGGTATAGATACGGAAGTTGCTCCCGTAGCATTCGTGGAAAAATCAAGGGTAGTATTTAGCGATCCACCGGAATTTGTATTTAATCGAACCTCAAGGCTCAGCGCATCTCCCGCCGGGATAGTAGCCCCACCTCCGGAAATATTTTCAACCGTCAGTCGCGGATCGCCGGTAGTTATATTGCTGAGGGTTATTGCCTGATTACCGGTATTTTCAATCACAAAACCATAAACCACCTCGTCAAAAATTTTTACCGTGTCGAAGTTTATTTCCCAATCTGTCATTTCCAGCTTTGTGGTCGCGGGTGCGACCGAGTTCACTGAAATCGAAGTGATCCGGTCAATAAACTGCGGATAATCTATAAAAGGGTTCCGGTTGTTCTGAATAGCGAAAATATCGTCATTTCGCTTACGATCCGTCGCAGTAGGAAGAAAGGTTTTGTGCCACTGGCGTAAAATAGCCTCCTGACTGTTGAGAAAACTCAGATAGTTTTGGTAGCGAACGACAAAATAAAACATTGCCCGGGCGGCATTTCCTTTGTGTGCATCGCGGGGTTCAAAGATACCGTCGCCACGTTCCGAACCACCTTCCTGCCAGGCCACATTTGTCACGACACCAAAAGCCAGGTTACTGCGTTGGGTATTCGCGGTTTCTTTGGTAGGAAAGAGGTGAAAAAGGTCCGAACGCATGGGGAGATTCTGGGAAAAAAAACTTTGCGGCCAGGTATGTTCGGTATTAAAACCCATAAACTGTGCATTAGTCCGGTCGGTGTAACCCGTGATGATTGCACCGGTATAAATACATTCAAGGGTATTAACCGCAGCACCTTGCCCGTTTGCTTTCTGGTTGTCAATGTTCATGTACATTTCATCTCGGGCATCGTTGTAACTCAACTGAATATACCCCTGAGCGAGACGGGTTTTCAAGGCCGTTTTCAGAGCCTCCTCGCTGAGGTTTTCCGTAGAATTGTAATAGGTATTGCTGTATTTTCCCTGACCCGTAAGGTTAATGGACAGATCACCGCGATTACCGTCAGTGATGACTACCATTTCGGTGTTGTGGCTGATATTGTGAAGCGGTGCAAAAGTGACATAAATCAACTGGGAATCCCCGGGTGCTAGGGCAAACGACTCCATTGTGGAAGAAAAAGGAGAATGATCATAGACCGAATAAAACCGAATCTCCTCAATATGGAGGGTGTCTTCGAGTGTGTTTCGGAGCGTAACAGGCAGACTGTCAGGCGCATTTTCATACACAACTCCAAAATTTAGTGCCGGGGGATTAGCAGTCAGAGAAGACTGGGAGAAGCCGGAAAGAGAAAAAAATCCGGTAATAATCAACAAACAGTACTTGTGCATAAGTGAGATTTTGTCGCGGGTGGCAAAGGTAAAAATTTATGAACTGAAACCATAACGCCAGAATCCGGCTTCTATTGGCATGTAACAAATATTTCAATTCGCTATTGAACTTATCCCCAAACTATTGTGAACTTTGCTTTTCGATCATCTATCCCGGCGTACCCGGAAAAGAAATAATACTGCCTTATGGCAAAACCAACAGTCGAACACATCATCACAAAAGATGGTTCCTCCACGCTCTACTCGCCCGGCTTTGATGAACACTACCACTCTGTACATGGGGCCATTCAGGAGTCCATGCATGTTTTTATCCGCTCAGGCCTTGATTTGCTGAAAGACAGAGAGGAAATAAAACTGCTGGAAATGGGTTTTGGCACCGGTTTGAATGTTTTACTGACTTACTTTTGTGCCGGGAATCTGCGAATAGATTACACGACACTGGAAGCATATCCGCTTTCAGAGGAGCAGATTTGTTCCTTAAACTACCCGGAGGCCACCGGTTTTGCCGGAGCAAAAGAAGTTTTTCAAAAAGTCCATGAAGCACCGTGGGATTGTAAGGCGGTGATCCGAGAGACCTTTAACCTTGAAAAGGTTCATACTCGTATCGAAGATTACCAGACAGAAAAAAAGTTTGACCTCGTGTATTACGATGCTTTTGCTCCCACCTCCCAACCCGAACTTTGGGAGGACGCCATGCTGGCAAAAATCTATGAATGGGTCCGGCCCGGCGGCATTTTCGTAACCTACTCCGCCAAAAGCAGCGTAAGACGCGGCCTGATCGCTGCCGGTTTCGTCGTAGAAAAAATCCCTGGCCCTCCCGGAAAACGAGAAATGCTGCGAGGAAGAAGATGATTAATTATTCGTCATTATCATCTTCTGAACCTTTTTTACCCATCAGAAATGCCTTTATAAACTCATCGAGTTCTCCGTCCATGACGGACTGAGCATCGGTGGATTTGATGCCGGTGCGAACGTCTTTTACCTGTTTGTATGGATGAAAAACGTAGTTCCGGATTTGTGATCCCCATTCAATCGCCATTTTGTCGGCTTCGGCTTCCTGCCGGGCAGCGTTTCGTTTTTCGATTTCGAGTTCGTAGAGTTTACTTTTGAGGAGTTGTAGGGCTTTTTCTTTGTTGCGCAACTGACTTCTTTCGGTTTGGGCAAAAATAGTTATACCCGTAGGTAAATGTTTAAGCCTTACCGCCGTTTCGACTTTGTTGACATTCTGCCCTCCTTTTCCCCCGGCGTGAGTAGTGGTGATTTCGATTTCGGCGGGGTTGAGTTCAATCGTAATGGTATCGTCTATCAGCGGGCGCACGTCCACGGAGGCAAATGTCGTCTGGCGTTTTCCCTGGGCATTGAAGGGTGAAATTCGCACCATACGGTGAACGCCCTTTTCCCCTTTCAGAAAACCAAAAGCAAAAGCACCGTTGATCTCCAGTTCTACACTTTTATACCCGGCTGTATCACCGGGAACCTCGTCGAGAAGAGTCCACTTAAAATTGTGTTTTTCGGCATACATGATATACATCCGCCGCAGCATACTCACCCAATCCTGGCTTTCGGTGCCTCCTGCACCGGAGTTGATCTCCAAGATACAATCGAGGCGGTCTTCTTCTTTGTCGAGCATACGGCGAAACTCCATATCGTCCAATATGGCTACAACAGCCTGGTAGGCTGTGTTTACATCCTGTTCAGAGGCTTCGCCTTCTTTCTGAAATTCGTACAGAATTTCGACCTCTCCCAAGGCGTTTTCCAGTCGCCGGAAAGCATCCGTCCAGACTTTGATCGTCGAAATTTCTTTGAGCACTTTTTGTGCTTCCTCAGGGTGTTCCCAGAAGTCAGGCTGTTGGGTAATGGCTTGTTTTTCTTCGATGACAGCTAACTTTCCAGCCACGTCAAAGATAGCCTCCCAGCACATAGGTCCGTGCTTGAACTTCCTTAAATTGTTCGTAGGTCATGACAAATTTTTTGATTTACGACGGGCAAAGATAACGGCATCTGCGACAATTCCCAATCTTTTACCCGTTTAGGTCCGTCATTTGGAAGGCGTCTTCGATATGATGGATCAACGGATGTTCGGGATTGTCCATACTAATCGCGATTATATCAAACCTAACGGGTACGGTAAACATCTGTTTTTCATAGAGATAGCTATCTGCCACCTTGAAAATCATCGCCTGTTTCTGGGGGCTTACCGTTTCTTCCGGGTATTCATGGCGGGTGTTGGAGCGGGTGCGCACTTCGACAAAAACTAATTCTGCCGGGTCAAGCCGCAGAGCCACAATATCCACTTCGCCTTTCAGGTAGCGGTAGTTCCGGTCGAGAATGTGATAACCTTTTGTTTCCAGCAGACCTGCTGCGAGGTCTTCCCCGTGTTTGCCCAAATCATTATGCTCCGCCATAAACGGTAAACTAAAAATATGTTTTAATACCGGTAATCCCTGTTTTTGACCTCAAAACCCATCGGTATGCGGAATTGTTCAACGTCAAACTCTTTACGGGTGATTTTATTTGCCGTGGTGATAACGGTTATTCCGCTTTCCTGCTTGATGGTTTTGAGGGGAATACGCCCGTCCAGCCCGGCAGCGAGAAAGCTGGCTTTTGCACGAGTGTTTGCCGGATAGAGTTGGGTATTGATTCGGTAGGAATCATTTACATAATAAGTGAAGAGGGCGTCACCTTTGCGAAGTTTATACTCGTCACAAAGCACGCCGTTGATTTCCAACTGAGTACCTGTACTTTTGGCCAGGGGAGCTTCTTCCGGTTCAGCCTTGTTGAGGTCGGTAAAAGAAGAAAACCGAAAGGCTCGTTTATTCACCATGTCCATGCTGTATTCGTAGTTGGAATCACTGATGAAAATAAAGGTTTTGGGGTATTTGCCACCGCTAAGCTGGACGATATAATTTCCGCCCTTCATGTGCATCAGCAACTGGGTGTTGGGTTCATTTTCCTTAATTACCTCTGCCTGGGGGCCTTTCATCTGAACCTCAAACTGGATACTGCCTTCAAAGTAGGGTTTTGCTCCGTCCTGAGCGAAAATCCGGAGGGAAAAAAGGCAAACAAAGGAGAGGAGAATGTTTATATATCGAATGATTTTCATGCGTTCATAATTGATTTGTGTAGTAGAAGATACGTTTCAGCCGCGGATTTATTGAAACTACTTTCACCACTACCTATCCTTTTACAGGCATATCGCTGTAAGAACCGGTGAGTAAATCGTGTTCCTCTATGCCTAGTAGTTGCATATAGTGTTTGCATTGTTTTAACAGGGTCTCCTCCCCTATCGAGTTGTCGGTATCTATGGCTTCAATTTCGACAAAACTGCCCAGTCCCTGTACTTGATCCAGGTGGAATTTGACATTATCAATAAAAAATATTTCCCGACTTTTCACCACTTCTTTCCAGATGCCCAGTGCTTCGCTCAGGAGTGTTTTTAGCTCCGGGTCGGGAGTTGTGCGATGCAAAAATACACTTGCTGTTTTGGGGCCGGCCTGGTCGCCTCGGCGGTAAAAGATGAGGTTGTTTTCAATATTGCCCTGGCGGAGTTTCATTCGCCCGTTGGAGCAGTGAAAATACGTATCAGTCTGGTGATCCGTTCCTTTTTCAAGGGCATTCAGGCTGCGGAGAATGGCTCGGATTTCCGCAGGTCTGTCGGTTTTGGCTTTAATTTCTACGTTTAGGGGCATAATCAGCTTTCCTCCTGAATAATGGCGGTAACTTCAATTTCGATTACCAACTCTTCCCGTATCAGAGCATATACTTCCACCATCGTGGCTACGGGGCGTATTTGCCCAAAGACCTCCCCATGTGCCTTCCCTACTTCCCGCCACATATCCATATCCGTTACATACATACGGGTGCGAACCACATCTTCAAGCCTCGCCCCGGCGTCATGCAACGCCTGCTGGATTTTGAGCAAAATGTAATGCGTCTGGTTATAGGCATCTCCGGGGAAAACCACCTCATCATCGTCAACTGCCGTCGTACCGGCCACCTCGACAATATTGCCGACTCTTACTGCACGGGAATACCCTACAATAGCTTCCCATTCTGTTCCGGAGGAAATATTGATTCTTTTTTTCACCTGCCAAAAATAATAACCTGTCTGTTGGGAATAAACGAAATTTCGCTGGTAGGGAAAAAAATTATAACTATTATTGTACAAAACCCACCGACTATGCTGGATTTTTTTCGAAAAATTTTTCGTTTTCTTTTTGGCGGAAGCGAAACGCCCTCGCCGATTGAGGAAAAAACTCCTCCTACACCGCTTCCGGAACCTGCTCCCAAACCTCAAGCTCAACCCGAACCTCCGGTGGATATTCCGGGTGAAAGGGAAAATGAACCCGATCTGACCGGAACGTTTTCCTTAGATCTTTTAACGGTAACCGTGGTGCGATTTGATCACGGCCCTGCCGATACATTAGGGAAATTGTATATCAACGGAAAATTTCAGTGTTATACGCTCGAAAATACCCGGTCTGGCAAATCATTAATTCCTGCGGGCAATTACTCTGTGGCGCTCAAAACGTCCGGGGGAAGACATGCAACTTATCAGTATCGCTTTAAAGAACTGCACAAAGGGATTTTGGCACTTACGGGCGTCGCTGGTTTTGAATCTGCCTGTATCCATATCGGCAACCGGGTAGAAGATGCCTCCGGCTCTATTATGACCGGTACACAGGTTCAGCGGCAAACCGGAGGGGATTTCCGCGAGGTGTGGTTTAGTGATAAAGCTTATCTGAAAATTTATCCCCTCATCAGCACACAATTGGAAAAAGGTAATCCGGTTGTGTTTACTCTTACTTAATGTCAAACTCAACCCAACGTACAACCTGCTTCTTTCTGGCGTTTATTCTGGCTTTTTTTTCGCTTTCCGCCCAAGACTCTGCGGGCGTCAGGGCGTTCCACTTTCAGCACGATTTTCGAAAAGCGGATTCCTTCTTTCAAAATGAACTATCGCTAAATCCTCGTAGAAAACGGTTGGTTTCGGTTATGGGGCTGGGCGTATATGCGGGTTCGATGTTGTACCTGGGATCCGCCTGGTATTCACAGGAAGACCTCAGTCGTTTTCATTTTTTTAATGACATGCATGAGTGGAAACAAATTGATAAGGCCGGACATACACTCGGAGGCTATCACAGCAGCCGCATGATGATCGGTATGTACAAATGGTCGGGCATGGAAAAAAACAAAGCCATCCTTTACGGCAGCCTGTCGGGCTTTCTGGCGATGAGCAGTATCGAGGTTTTTGATGGATTTGGCGAAACCTGGGGATTTAGCTGGCCCGACATCGGAGCAAACTTTCTGGGAGCCTCACTTGCCGCCGGCAATCAGTGGCTCTGGAATGAAGACCGCATCCAGCTAAAGGTATCCTATGTTCCTTCGGTATATGCAGGCAATCCTGACTTCGAACATTTGTTTGGCAGCAATCCCGCCGAATGGATACTCAAGGATTACAACGGACATACTATGTGGCTCAGCGTAAGGGTACATTCTTTTTTACCGGAGAGTACTTTTCGCGACCGTTATCCCCGCTGGCTTAATCTGGCCGTAGGATACGGGGCCGAAGGTTTGGAGGGAGGATACGATGATCCTTCGAAAGCATGGCTGGAAAGAGAATACCGACAGTTGTACCTGAGCCTGGATATTGATGTGAGTCAGATACGCACACGCTCCGGATTTCTGAATACGCTTTTTAGTGTGGTCAATATTGTAAGAATTCCGCTGCCTGCGGTACAATTTGATAAAACGGGTGTGGGTTTTAGGGCTTTTCAATAAAAAAGCAGGCCATTAAATAGCCTGCTTTGATTTATTGTACATCAAACTATTAAATAAAGGAGAGCCTTCTTGTTTGTTTTTTCTCCCCCTTCACCACTTCCAGCAAATAAATTCCTTTGGGAAGAGAACCTAAACGAATGGTATCCTTGTAATCTCCGGTAAAAGAGGAAATTTGATGGTGATAAACCTCTTTCCCAATCAGATTATAGACCTTTATTGATACGACATCCTTTGGGGAAAGGTTAGACACTTCCAATGAAAAATCACCGGTCGTGCTGGGATTGGGATAAACATTCAAAGTAAGGTGAAAATCAATCGGGTCAGCACCCGAAAAATTTGCAAAAACAAAACTTAAAGCCAGGCTGAGAATAAGTGTAAAAAACAACCTCATTTTACCGCATCAAAAGATAAACTATTACAGGAAACTACGTAAATGTACCATTGGCAATACCTTCTTGCAAGCCGATGTAAGGAATTGAATATCTTTTCGTAATTTTGAAATATTAGCTGGAAAAGGTTCCATCGCTCCGTGAAATACCGGGGAGGAAAGTCCGGACAGCATAGGGCATCCTGCTTCCTAACGGGAAGGATCCGTTTCGGCGGAGACAGCAAGTGCAACAGAAAGTAAACCGTCCCTTCATGGGTCAAGGGTGAAATGGTGGGGTAAGAGCCCACCGGTCCCGATGGTGACACCGGGAGCCAGGTAAACCTCAGGAGCTGAAAGGCCAAATATACCGGCGGCAGTCCTTAGGGACTGAAAGGGTTGCCCGCCCGATGCCGGAGGGTAGGCTGCTAGAGGTGTCAGGTGACTGACATCCCAGATAAATGATGGAAGTTCCTCTCGGGGAAAACAGAATCCGGCTTACAGATTTTCGGCTAATTATTTCAGGGAACCCGCAAGGTTCCCTGACTCTTTTTTAGGAATAAAAAAAGAGCCTGCAATTTGAATGCAGGCCCTAAACACACCACCAAAAGACAATTAATTTATTATCAGTTTCCTCTTCTTATGGTTGAAGGAGAGGCTGTTCTGCTGTTATTGTTGCTGCCGGAAGAAGGTCTGCTTATGTTGCTTCCGCTACTTCCTGTGTTTCGTTGAGGTGCACTGTATGTATTGGTTCGTGCAGGAGGTGTCGGTGCACTTCTTCGTTCGACGTTGCTATTGCTGTTTGTATTCGGGCGCGGAGTGCTGTAGGTATTGCTTCTCTCCGGGGTCGAATACGTCCTGCGCTCGACGTTGCTATTGCTGTTTGTATTCGGGCGGGGAGTGCTGTAGGTATTGCTTCTCTCCGGAGTCGAATACGTCCTGCGCTCGATATTACTGTTGCTGTTCGTATTCGGGCGGGGAGTGCTGTAGGTATTGCTTCTCTCCGGAGTCGAATACGTCCTGCGCTCGACATTACTGTTGCTGTTCGTATTCGGGCGGGGAGTGCTGTAGGTATTGCTTCTCTCCGGAGTCGAATACGTCCTGCGCTCGATATTGCTGTTGCTGTTCGTATTCGGGCGCGGAGTGCTGTAGGTATTGCTTCTCTCCGGGGTTGAATACGTCCTGCGCTCGATATTGCTGTTGCTGTTCGTATTCGGGCGCGGAGTGCTGTAGGTATTGCTTCTCTCCGGGGTCGAATACGTCCTGCGCTCGATATTGCTGTTGGTACTCGGGGTGCGATAACTTCCGTTTTCTCTTTCGTAGCCGGGAGTTACATATTGAGGACGCCCGGAATTTGTACCACCACTGCTACCGGTACGCGGGTCGCGGTTGATCGTGCTGGCTCTTCCGGAAGTAGTGGAAGGAGCGGCGAGCCGTCCGCTGGTACCGGAGCTAGCATTTCGGGGAGAATATTGGCCTTCGCGGTCTTCGCCATTATAACCACCGGGTGTTCTTCCTCCGGTATTGGATTCACGTTGGCGGGCGTTGTCGCGGATATCATTGCGATCATAGTTGCTGGTGCTTCGGGCATAACGTGTGCCGGAGTTGCCATTGCTGCTGCGGCGATACCAGTAGTCATTGGAGTAACCGCCGCCGGAATAAAATCCCTGATTGTATCCGTTTGCATAACCGTTGTTGTATCCGTTGCGATAGCCATTTCGGTAGCCCCGATTATATCCCTTGTTATAACCTCTATTGTATCCACGATTATAACCCCATGATGAGCCGTAGTAATTGTAATTGGTGTAGGAATAATTGTAAAATCCTCCCCCATACGCACAATCATTGTAGAAAAAGGGATCATAACCCCATGGGTTCCAGCCTGTGGCATAGACGTTGTTGGTAACAACTACCGGTCCCCAAAACCAATTGGTTTGTACCACATAAGAGCGGCGAAGGCTCCAGGGGTCGTATCGGGCACACCAGATATCCCAATAAGGAGTACCGATGACAAAATATATATCACTGGTAAAATAAGGATCATAATAATTCCAGCTTACCCTTACAGAACGGCTGCTATGAAATCTTCTTAGACGGCGGGAATAGTAGAAATCGTCGTCATCATAGTCGTAATAATAATCGTCATCCCCCCATGTCAGCCCTTCGTCGGTAAGCCGGGACTGAATAGCGGTATTTCCAATAGAGAGTTTATTCTCCAGGGAAAATTTAATATCCGTATTAAGATATTTTTCGAAACTAATCCCCGCATACATTCCCGAAAAAGGAAGAGAAACAAGGATTAGAAGTAAAGTTATATATCTCATAGCTTTAGCAATTAGTATATGCAATGATAGCGCAAAAAAAGGGAAATAGTTGGGCATAAGAGGGGGTATTTACCAACCGTGTCATTCGGGTAGAAATCCGTGATTATCGGAGTAACAGAATGATAATTTGCCCCGCAACATTAAACTGCGTATCTTTCGCCATAGACATGATTTAAGTTAAACCGGAGTTTGAAATTTACAGATTTAAACCTTGATGAAGAGCTTCTTGAAGGGATTGATGCGCTAAGGTTTGATACGCTCACCCCTATACAGGAACAAGCCATCCCCCCTGCTTTAGAAGGAAAAGACCTGATCGCCTGTGCCCAAACGGGTACGGGTAAAACGGCCGCGTACCTGATCCCTACGATCCAGCGTATTCGCCGCAGTGATTCCAGCCGTACCCGCGTGTTGATTCTGACCCCCACTCGTGAGCTTGCTGCTCAGGTGGATCAGAATGTGGACGCGTTGTCTTATTTTGCCGGAGTGTCATCTTTCCCCATTATCGGAGGCAAAGATGCTGACAATTTTACCCGTCAGAAATCCGGTATCGTAAAAGGAACCGATATTTTGATTGCCACCCCTGGCCGTCTTATTATTCACCTCGCGCTGGGATATTTAAACCTGAGCGAAATTGAGGTTGTGATTCTCGATGAAGCCGACAAAATGTTGGACATGGGGTTTTACGGCGATATTATTCGCATTATTGAAGGTATCCCGAAAACCCGTCAGACGTTGATGTTTTCGGCGACCATGCCACCCAAAATTCGCGATCTGGCACGGGAGATTATGCGCGAACCGGTAGAGATCAACCTCAACATTTCCAAACCCGCAGAAAACATCAATCAGATGGCCTTTATGGTATTTGACGAGCAGAAGATTCCGCTGCTTGAACATCTGATTCGGGAAAGGGAAATTGAGAGTATGATCATATTTGCCTCCAGCAAACTGAGTGTGGATGAAATTACCCGAAAACTGCTGCGGCTCAACTACAAAGTAAAGGCTATGCACTCCGACAAGGAGCAGTCGGAACGAGAAGAAACCCTTCGGGAGTTTAAGAACAAAGAGTTCCCAATTTTGGTAGGAACGGATGTGCTTTCGCGGGGAATAGACATAGACAATCTCAGCCACGTGCTGAATTATGATTGCCCTCGAGATGCGGAAGATTATGTACACCGTGTGGGGCGTACTGCCCGGGCGAGTTCGTCCGGAGAGGCCATTACCTTTGTAAGCCCGCGTGATCAGCACAAATTGCACGGAATCGAAAAACTGATCGGTTATGCGATACCCCGTCCGGAATCTCCGCCGGAAATCGGGGAAGTTCCTGAGTACCGCCCGCGGGGAGGGGGCGAAAATCGCGGACATAATCACCGTCCTGCCCAAAATCGGGGAGGTGACAATCGCCGCCAGGGCGGTGGGAATTTTCGCAACCGCTCTGGAAATTCCAACCGAAGTCAGGGCGGAAGGGGAAACTTCCAGCGAAACCCTTCTGAACGAAACACCTCCGAACGAAACCCGGGAGAAAACCCAGCGAGGGTTCAAAATCCGGAAGGTTTGACAGGAAACGGAGGGGCATCCTCCGCCAAAAAGCGGAAACGCCGCCGCCCCAAAAGAAAGCCGGAAGGCGGAGAAAATTAATTTTTTAAAGAAATTCTTGCGTGAATGGCATTCTTCTCCTACCTTTGCAAGGCTTTTAAATAAGGTTCACTGCGGGAGTTTAGCTCAGTTGGTTCAGAGCACCTGCCTTACAAGCAGGGGGTCACTGGTTCGAGCCCAGTAACTCCC
Source organism: Bacteroidia bacterium (assembly GCA_033764335.1). Taxonomy (GTDB): domain Bacteria; phylum Bacteroidota; class Bacteroidia; order J057; family J057; genus JAGQVA01. The sequence continues at coordinate 105,893 of JANRJC010000059.1, forward strand.
ACCTCAGAGTCCAGCACTTATAAGATTATTTCTTGTAAGTGCTTTTTTGTTTTAATGCTTGGTTTCACGATTATTATTCACTTCCCCACAAGAAGGCAAATGGGCTATAACTCATTAGAAAAATGACTTATAGCCCGTTTGGTAAAATCATTTGGGCTATAAGTTATTTATTTATATCTTTATAGCCCGTTTGATAATAAATTTTCCGTTAAGATGGTTGGACGTGCCGAAGAAATTAAAATATTAAATGCCGCAAAAAATGTGCAAAAGTCTGCTTTTGTTGCTGTTTATGGACGGCGGCGGGTAGGTAAGACGTTCCTTATACGCCATGTTTTTGAAGGGAAATTTTGTTTTCAATTAACCGGAATTGCCAATGTCAATCGGAAAGCACAACTCGTCAATTTTCATGCGGCTTTGGTCAGGTATTTTCCCGGTATGGAGACAATTACCCCAGCAGAGGACTGGTTTCATTCATTTCAGCATTTAATCAACTGCCTTGAACGTCTTGAAGCTGGTAAAAAAATCATTTTTATGGATGAGCTACCGTGGCTCGACACAACACAATCGCATTTTATCCCTGCACTCGAACATTTTTGGAATAGCTGGGCAAGTGCCCGAAAGGATGTGTTACTAATTGTGTGTGGTTCTGCCGCAGCTTGGATGGTCAATAACCTTATCAATAACAAGGGCGGTTTACATAATCGGGTGACTCACCGTATCCGATTGGAACCCTTTACACTTTCGGAGTGTGAAACCCTCCTGAAACAAAAATCAGGGGTACTGGATCGTTACCAAATTTTGCAATTGTACATGGCGTTGGGAGGAATACCCTTCTATTGGGAACAACTCGATACGGGTATGAGTGCCGCTCAAAATATAAATAACTTGTTTTTTACTCAAAACGGCCTCCTCCGAACCGAATTTGATAACTTGTATTCTTCTCTATTCAAAAAAGCGGAGAGGCATATTGGCGTGATTGAAACGCTGGCTCAAAAAGCGAAAGGCATGACAAGGGACGAACTACTGGCTAAGGCTCGTTTATCGAACGGAGGAAACACAACCCGAGTTTTAAAAGAGCTTGAGGAGAGCAGTTTCATCCAAAAATATCGAGATTTCGGTAAAAATGAGAAAAATATGATGTACCAGCTAACCGATTTTTATTCTTTTTTCTATTTAAAATTTGTTAAAAATAGCGATCCCCGTGATAAAAATATTTGGATCAACAGCCTTGATAATCCTGAACATAGAGCCTGGAGTGGATATGCTTATGAACAAGTTTGTTTTTACCATATTGACCAAATAAAAAAGGCATTGGGTATAAGTGGTGTGCATACAATCACCAGTGCCTGGCGAGGAGGAATCGACTCTACTCAGAAAGCCCAGATAGACTTGGTTATTGACCGAAGGGATCATGTAATCAATTTGTGCGAAATCAATTATTCGGTAAAAACCTTTACCATTGATAAACCTTATGCAGACGAACTTCGAAACAAAATCGGACTTTTCCGAGAAACTACTGGTACGAAGAAATCCATTTTCCTTACAATGATCACTACTTATGGCATTGAATCTAATACACATGCCGCTGCCTTAGTCCAAAATGCCCTGACTATGGATGTTTTGTTTGAGAACGCCTGATTTGTCTTTAAATCCACGACATCCTATCTTGTGTAAAGACCTACCATAACTCGGGTTATCTGATCCTGCCGATATGAAAAAGTACATTTATCTTTTCGTTTTTTTCTGGGGGGTAAATCAGGTTTTTGCACAGCCCGACATTAGTCCGCTGCTTGCCGACAGCTTGAAACAGGCATTGGAACAAACGACAAATGATACCAGTCGGGTACTGATTCTGGAACAGCTCACCCGCTGTTATACCTCTACCGATCTCAGCATGGCTCTGCGATATGGACGCCAGGGCAAATCTTTGGCCGAAAAAATCGGGTATCTCGAAGGAAAACTTTTATGTACTCTTTCGCTGGGTTTTGTCCTCGCCCGCACCAATAACCACGCCGAAGGGTTACAGATATTATTTGAAGCCAATCACTACGCTGAACAACATCATAATTACGAACAACAAGCTAAGGCATTATCCTATATCACAACCATTTACTCCTGGAACAACGAACACGAAAAAGCACTTGAATATGCCCGACAGGCAAAAGCGATACAGGAAACCCATCGTATTTCCGAAGCCGTAAACCCGATTAGTCTGCCTTTGGGCGTCGTTTACCGCGATTTGGGCATGACCGACACCGCAATTATGTATTTCCAAAAAGCGTATGAAATCGGATTACAAAATACCTTGTCCACTTACATTACCTCATCAACCTATTACCTGGCCGATATTTACGAAAAATCCGGCTATACAGACCTTGCCTTTGACTATTATCGGAAGTGTATTGACTATTCGATCCAGCTCCGTACCAACTACACGATTTCGCGAGCTTATCAGGGGTTGGCGCATCTGTTCGATAAAGTGGGACAACCTGATTCTGCAATGTATTACGCCAAAAAAGCACTTTCCGGGGATAATTCGGCCTACTATTACCTGTCGGTTGTGGATGCCGCTACTCTACTGGCAGAAATTTATGATAAAAAAAACAATCCCCGAGAAGCCTTGAATTATTACAAAATCGCCGCTGCTGCCAAAGACAGCCTTTTTTCCCGTGAAAAAGCAAGACAAATCGAAAAAATGGCCTATGAAGAAAAAGAGCGCGAAATACGGGCGCAACGAAGATTTGAAGCCCATCAGGAAAAATTTCAAAACCAGGTCAAAATCTACACTTTACTGGGCGTTCTCTTCGTCGTATTAGTCTTTATATTTTTCCTTTTCCGAAATATCCGCCAAAAACAAAAAGATAACACCACTCTGGAAAAAACCCTTTCCAACCTTCAGGCCACCCAATCCCAACTCATCCAGGCGGAAAAACTCGCCTCCCTCGGCGAACTGACGGCGGGCATTGCCCATGAAATCCAGAATCCGCTCAATTTCGTCAATAACTTCGCCGAAGTCAGCGCCGAGATGCTCGGCGAGATGGAAGAAGAACTCGACAAAGGCGACACGCAGGAGGCCAAAGCCATCGCCGCCGATCTAAAACAAAACCTCGAAAAAATCACCCACCACGGCAAACGCGCTTCCAGCATCGTCAAATCCATGCTCGAACACTCCCGCACCCGCACCGGCGTAAAGGAGTCCACCGACCTCAACGCCCTAGCCGACGAGTACTTGCGCCTGGCTTATCACGGCCTGCGGGCAAAAGATTCAAGTTTTAACGCTAAAATAGAAACCGATTTTGACCCGGATTTACCGTTGGTTTCCGTCGTCCCACAGGACATCGGGCGAGTGTTTTTGAATTTGATTAATAATGCGCTTTATGCAGTCGGGGCATCCCTTGTGGATGCCCGAACGGAGGGGAACCTTGTGGATGCCCGAACGGAGGGGACTCTTGTGGATGTCCTAAATGATAGCGATACGGGCGTAAATGATAGCGATATGGGCGACCACAAGGGTCGCCCCGACCCCACGATTTCGATTTCCTCTCAAAAAGAAAACGGGCAGGTCGTTTTCAAAATAAGGGACAACGGCCCCGGTATTCCTGAATCCATCCGCGACAAAATCTTCCAACCCTTTTTCACTACCAAACCCACTGGGCAAGGGACGGGATTGGGGCTGAGTTTGGCGTATGATATTGTGGTAAAAGGGCATGGCGGGGCGCTGGAGGTGGAGAGTATCGAAGGAAAAGGAACCGTGTTTATCCTGAAATTGCCCTTAACATAACCCTTGTCAGCACCACCCATATTCTGTATTTTTGTATAAAGCACCGCGACGAGGTTCAAAATCCCCTACGGCGAAAGCGATTTTAAAACCCTGATCGAAGGCGATTACTTCTATCAGGATCGCACGTTTTTTATCGAACAACTCGAAAAGTGGAATTCCAAGTATCCGGTTTTCCTGCGTCCGCGGCGTTTTGGAAAAAGTTTGTTTATCAGTACTTTACATCATTACTACGGATTAGAGTTTAAGGAGGAGTTTGAATCGCTTTTTGACAAACTCTATATCGCTCTTTGACCAGCGGGTTTAATATCAGCGACAACATTAGCCTGAATCCCGTTTTTCACAACATGATGGGATTTACGCATGGAGAAGTAGAAAGCATTTTGGCTCAATCCGCCATTCCGCGGGAGATAATCCTGGAAATGATGCACGACTTGAAAGATTCACGGCCATTTATTTAGCCAAAACCCGCTTCGCAAAAACCAAAAGACCGATTGCCCAAACCATTTCAGCGCTGATCAGCCAAGGCAATCCTGAGCCTTTCTTCAAAATTGTAGAATACGTTTTAGCCGAAAACCACTCCAACCGAGATGAATTAAGCTACGGTGAAAAACATTTACAAACCTTGATGATTGGCCTCCTGTTTCCGTATGAATCTTATTACATACACAGTGAATACGAAAGCAAAAAAGGCTGTGCGTGGTTTTTATGTGGTTTTCCTAGGGGGCGAAGCCTATCAATGGAAACAATGGGTGGCTGAGCTAGGCGTATGATATTCACGACAAATCCCAATATTCGGAAAGCCGTTTTACAAAATCATTCAGGTTGTTGATATCAATGGGTTTTTCGAAATATTCAAATGCCCCCAGTTTTTGGCATTTTTCGGCTTCATTACCCGAATATTGACCGGTCCAGACAATCACGGGAATATTCCCAAGAGTTGGGTGTTTTTTGATATTTTTTAATAATTCTAACCCATCCATATCTGGCAGCCGAATGTCCATAAGAATCAGCCGGGGGTAGTCATATTGCTCTTGTCGCAGAAATTCTAACGCCTTATATCCATAATTATATACGGCAACTTTTCCGGTAAAATTCTGGCTTTGGAGGCAGTAATTGAGTAAACGAATATCGGAAGTCGAATCTTCAATCACCATTATATATGCATTTTCGCAGGTTTGGCTCATTATTTTGGGTCTCAAAATCATACTACTCTACTACTAAAAGTTTAATCACTCTTCATGGCTATGCATCAGGTTACAAATTACGGAAAGCCTAAAGGGTTATTTTTACGTGATACAACCAAATCACAAAATCCGCAAATCACGCAAATAAACCGGAATGGGAAATGATACTTGGAAGATCATCGTGGTAAGAAACAATTTTTTCAAACCCCAATTCTTGTATTTCTGCACGGAGAGACTCGCTGTCATTGTCAAATATTGCCCACAACTTTGTGTAGGGAAACTCGGTGGTTAGCCCATGTACACAATCCGTTATTTTGCGTTTGCAGGTATTGATATCCACAATGATAATGCGAATATCTTCCTTCATAGGGTGAAACTGGTCAATAAGGGCCGAGGGTTCTACGGAGGTAATAATAATGGTATTCACCCCGCTTATATTTTCAGCACAGGCAGAAAGGATTTCTTTATTGTTCCCGACAAATAAGAGGATCATTGGCTTTTGATATACCCAAAAGTACCTTCGATCATCTGAAAATTTATGCGGGAATCACTCAAAAAAACTTTGCGTGATTTACGTACTAATCGGGATCTATTAGTTTTTGGCGAATGCCATAGATGACCAGGCCGGCGACACTATTCGCTCCAGTTTTGGTTAAAAGGTTTTGTTTATGGGATTCGACGGTGCGAATGCTGATATGAAGTTTATCCGCTATTTCCTGATTGCTAAGGTCTTTTGCGATCATCTGAAGAACCTCTACCTCGCGTTTTGTGAGGGAAGTCTGGTCGTAAGAGTTGGCGGGTTTATTGATTTTCACCATTTCATTCATCACTATCTGCCCTACTTCCGCACTGAAGTAAGACTCTCCCCGGTAAACGGTCTGGATGGCTTTGTATAATTCGGATTTATCACAATTTTTAAGGATATATCCAGCGGCTCCCGCCTGCATCATTTTTCGGATATGCAATACCTGATTGACCATGGTAAGTGCTACCACGCGGATTTGTCCGTTGTATTTTGAAATGATTTCAGCCGTGCAGTCAATCCCATCCATCACCGGCATATTGATGTCCATCAGGATTACGTCCGGTTTAATCTCCAGCTCGGCGATTTTAGTGAGGGTATCTTTGCCATTTTTACCTTCACCCAAGACGGTAAATAAATCGTTTTCCTCCAGTAAGGAAATCATGCCTTCTCGCACTACCTGATGATCGTCTGTGATAAATACTATTATTTTGTCGCCGCTCGCCATACACTAAGATTTTAACGGTATGCTGAATAATAATTTTGTACCCTCCCCAACTTTTGACTGAATCGAAAAAAACCCCTTCATCCGAATCGCCCGGTTTTGCATAATTCGAAGTCCAAGTCCGCTGTTAAACTGAATGCGCTCCTCCTCGGAAACACCTTTGCCGTTATCTTCTATTTCCAGCGAAAGGACTTTTTCACGGATAAATAATCGGATACTGATTTCCGTAGCCTCGGCGTGTTTTTGGATATTATTCAGCGCCTCCTGCACAATTCGGAAAATATTAATGGTTATTTCCGGATTGAGTTCTGTTGTTTCTTCATGGACAAAATGAATTTTGATCGGATAGATGGCCTGAAATTCTTCGATCATTTCCGAAATGCCGGGGATAAGCCCAAAATCGAGGATAGACTTTGGCATCAGCTGGTGAGAAATAGACCGGCTGAGGTTAATTCCGTTATTCAAATAATTTAGGGCTTTCTGATACTTAGGTATTTCATCGAGGCCTTTCATATCATAAGGCAGATTTTTGAGGTTCATACTGGCTACCCCTAATACCTGAATCAGATTGTCATGTATTTCCATCGAGATACGCTCCCGCTCATCCTCCGTAGCTTTGATTACTTCACTGATGATCTGTTGCTCCGTAAGTTTTTCTTTAGATATATCCAGAATACTATTGAAGATGGCGGGTTCTCCCTGGTAGGGTTGATAATAGGAGAAAATTTTTACGTCTAAAAAACTGCCATCTTTAGAAATGTGCCGGGAAACGTTCTCTGTATGCCCCCCTGCGAAAAATTTTGATACATTATCCTTAAAAAACTGTTTTCGCACCTCTCTTTCCTCCACCGTTGAGAGAAGATCCCATGCAATCATATTCAGAAATTCTTCGCGGGAATAACCGTATTTTGCAATCGCAGCCTGATTTACTTCCAGAAATCGGTGGGTTTCGACACCAAAAATAACAATCGGAACAGGGTTGTTTTGAAACAGCAACCGGTATTTTTCTTCCGACTTTTTCAGTTCGCTTACTACTTTGCCCTGTAGTTGTTTTTGTTTGGTAATCGTCCGAATCGCCCGATGGGTAAGAAAAAAAACCAACAAGGCAGAAATCAGCACATACAAAATTCCTTTAAGCTTTTGTACGCTTTCCAGTCGGGCAATGTCTTCTCCCAGCAAAGAGAAAGCAAGCCAGTCGCCAAGTAATATCCAGAATACACCAAAAGCCAGGTAAATAAAGGCAATCTTTATCGCATTCCTCATACAAAACCATGGGGCATCGAAAAGTTAGAAGATAAATTGTTCAGAAACAACCCCCGGCTAAAATCCGATAATAAAATTGCTAAAGAATCGTGCGCAAAGCCGAAAGCAGTATATTAATGTGATTAGGGGTAGAACTTTCGCCCATTAGTCCGATTCGCCAGATTTTTCCGGCAAAGGCTCCCAGTCCCGCGCCAATTTCGATATTATACTCATGGAGAAGGCGATTTCGTACCGTGGCATCGTCCACACCTGCGGGAATACGCACCGCATTGAGCATGGGGAGGCGGAACCCTTCTTTTACCAAAAACTCAAATCCCAGTGCCTCCAGCCCCTGTTTGAGCAGGAGATGATTGGTTTTGTGTCGGGCAAATCGTTTTTCCAGTCCTTCTTCCAATACCAGCCGATACGCTTCATGCAAAGCATACATATTGGAGATGGGGCCGGTATGGTGATAGGCGCGTTTGGCTCCGGCCCAGTAGTTTTTGACCAGGCTTAGATCCATAAACCAGCTTTGTACTTTGGTTTTGCGGTTGTCGAGTGCGGCTACGGCGCGTTCGCTGAAAGAAACCGGCGACATTCCGGGAGGGGCACTGAGGCATTTCTGTGTGCCGGTATAAATAGCATCTATCCCCCATTCGTCCACCCGGAGGTCTGTGCCACAGTAAGAAGTTACGGCGTCCACTACAAATAAAGCTCCCGCATCGTGTACCATCCGGCTGATTTCTCCCAGTGGCTGCAAGACACCGGTGGAGGTTTCGGCATGGACAATGGCTACCAGCTTGGGTTTGCTGTTTTCCAGCGCGGTTTTTATCTGTTGCGGGTCAATGGCTTCTCCCCAGGGAGCTTCAACACGGATGACTTTTGCGCCACATCTTTCGGCAATATCTGCCATCCTGCCACCGAATACCCCGTGAACACAGATGATGGCTTCATCCCCCGGCTCCAGCAAATTGACAAGGCAAGTCTCCATGCCGGCGCTGCCGGGTGCGGAAACGACAAAGGTCAACGCATTCTGCGTCTGAAAAGTGGTTTGAACCATGCCTTTTATGTCATCCATGATGGCCAGAAAATCGGGGTCCAGATGACCTACCAGCGGTGTAGCCATCGCTTTTAATACACGTGGATGCACCTCACTTGGGCCGGGGCCCATGAGTACGCGGGTATGGGTGTTGAGTTCTTTATACATACAGATTTAACGTTTTATTCAGGAGTTGTAGAATTTCAGGCAATGCTGATTCCGCCGTCCAGCGGGATTATCGTTCCATTGACATAAGCTCCGGCAGGAGAAGCCAGGAAAATTGCCATTCCCGCCATGTCTTCCGGGTTTCCGATTCGTTTGAGGGGGCATTTTGCCTCAATCTGTGATTTAAAATTTTCGAGCATCCACTCGGTCATTTTGCTTTCAAAAGGCCCCGGCGCAATCGCATTTACGGTTATGCCTTTTTTCCCCAGTTTGACTGCCAGTACACGGGTGAGTTGGTGTAATGCCGCCTTACTCGCCGAGTAGGGAAAATTGTCCAGTTCCGGTACACGAATCCCATCAATGGAACCGATATTAATGATCCGCGCCGGATGAGAAGTAGAAGCCTTTTTCTCCAGCAAAGGCAAAAGGTCGCGGGTAAGCAAAAATACCGCACGGACATTGATGTCCATCGTTTTGTCATAACCGCTTTCGGGGAAATCTTTCAGCGGTGCAGCCCAGACCGCACCGGCATTATTCACCAGAATGTCCAGCGATTCTTCTTTTTCTTTTAAGGTTTTTACCAGATGTTCTCTTCCTGAATCGGTGGATAAATCTGCCGGAATCGAAATACAGATTCCCGATTGAGAAAGCTCCGCCGCTACGGCGTCGCAGACTTCTGCTTTGCGGGAGGAAATATAGACTTTGGCCCCGTTTTCCACGTAGGCCCGTGCGATCATCAGACCGATCCCCCGTGAGCCGCCCGTAACCAGAGCGACTTTCCCCTCAATCGAAAATAAATTGCTGCTTTTAAACATGATTTTCTACTAAAACAACCGATCTATTCGCTGTTTTGCGATTGCCTGTGATGCCATCCGGCCACAGCCGCGGACGGCATGGATAAGATTCGCAAATCGGGTATCTCCGGTATGTCCCATCCGGTACCGCCAATAAATCTGCTGAACAATCACGGCAACTTTAAACAGACCATAAACATAATAAAATAAAATCTGCCCTACATCCCTTCCCGATTTTTTTGCGTACAGTTCCGCCATTTCGGAGCGGGAGGGGTTGCCGGGAAGAGTTGTCGGGCTTAACTGAAGTGCCAGTATCTCCGGCGGGTCGTCGGGATCAGTCCAGTATCCGAGGCTGGTGCCGAGATCCATTAACGGGTCGCCGATGGTAGCCATTTCCCAGTCGAGAATCGCCATTACCTCTGCCCGGTTATCGGGATTCAGGACAACATTATCGTACTTAAAATCATTATGTATCAACGAAGCAGCGGATTCTGCGGGCATATTTTCGGCCAGCCAGCGGGCGGCATTTTCAATTTCAGGTACCTCATCGGTTTTCGCCTTAAAATACCGATCGGTCCAACCCTTGACCTGTCGGGCGACATAACCCTCCGGTTTTCCCCATTCACTTAAACCCGCTGCGGCATAGTCCACGCGGTGCAGTTCTGCCAGACTTTCTGCCAGCGAGGTTGCGATATTAGCCATGAGGGGAGGCGGCGGATACATTTCGACCGACATTTGAGACCGAAGAATCACCCCCCGCACTCTTTCCATCAGGTAAAAAGGTGCTCCGACGACTTCGGGATTTTCACAAAACAAAACCGGACGGGGAACTTTGGGATATACCGCGATAAGCGCAGAGAGAATGCGAAACTCACGGGACATATCATGGCCAGACTTCACATTGGCGCCGTAAGGCGGGCGGCGAAGCACATAATCCTGATCTCCGGAAGAAATCAGGTACGTCAGATTGGAGTATCCCGAGGGAAACTGATGGATGTCCGACAGGCCTTTCCACCCGGGAAGATTGGAAGTCAGATAATCATTCAGCCCTGCTGTATCCGGCTTTTCACCTTTACGCAGCGGGCCGGGTTTGTCGTACCATTCCGAAGCCATTTGCATCTTGCGAATAAAAGTAAAAAGCAGGTCAGACCAGTTTCATCAGGAGCCTCATTAGCTTCCCGGCAAAACCTTCATACGGGGGAAATATCAGTTTAAAACTCCCAAATACCTGGCGGATGACGCTTCGTTCGTGGGTAAATTCCCGGAAACCTGCATATCCACCGCTTTTCCCGATTCCGCTGTTGCCGATGCCTCCTACCGGTAAATATTTACTGCCAAAATTGATGATCACATCATTGATGGCGACATCGCCAGAGGTTATATTACCCAGCAGGAAGTCTATTGTCTGCTGATTTCGACTAAAAATGTACATGACCAACGGATTTTCACGACGCGATACGATTGCCGGAATTTCAGCAACCCGGTTATAGGTGACTATGGGCAATAACGGGCCGAAAATTTCTTCGTGCATAATGTCCATTTCTTCCGTCACCTGACTCAAAATCGTGGGTGCGATAAAATTTTCAGACGCATCCCTTTCACCTCCGGTTTCCAGTTTTGCCCCTTTCTCCAAGGCATCGTCGAGCAGGTTCTGGATTCGCTCAAAATGGCGGGCATTTACGATCCGGCAATAAGAGGGAGACTGTTGAACGCCTTTTCCTTCGGCGTTATACATTGTATTTATCGCCTCTTTACAGGCTCGGATGAATTCATCTTTTCGGGAACTATGGATCAACACATAGTCCGGCGCAACACAGGTTTGCCCGTTGTTGAGAGTTTTTCCCCACATTATATGCTCGGCAACGTATTTTATATCCGTAGTTTCGTCAATAATAACCGGAGATTTTCCACCGAGTTCCAGCGTTACAGATGCCAGATGTCGGGCAGCAGCCTGCATGACGATTTTACCTTTTTCGGGACTGCCGGTAAAATAAATATGATTAAACGGCAATTCCAGCAATGAAGTGGCGACGGTATGATCTCCTTCAAAAATGGTTACTTCTTCCGGAGGGAAAATAGATTTTACCATTTTGCACATAAGCGCAGAGGTATGAGGGATCAATTCGGAAGGTTTGACGATAACGGCATTGCCCGCCGCGACGGCCCATACAATGGGTTTTACCGTAAGAAACCAGGGGTAATTCCAGGGGCCGATAATAAGGACATTTCCTTTGGGTATGCGGTAAATGGAGGAGGAACTGCCAAAAAGCTCCGGAGGAGTGGGAACTTTTTCCGGCTGCATCCATTTGCGGAGGTTTTGCATGACATGCCGGGCTTCGACCTTGAGCGGCGCGAGTTCCGTCAGAATGACCTCTGCTTCGGTTTTCCGAAAATCCAGAAACAAAGCCGTTTTAATTTCCTCCTGATTTTGGAGGATAAAATCATAAATTTTCCGAACCCGCAACTTTCGTTCTTTCACAGATAAGGCCGAAATCTTCGATTTGTGGGCTTTTTGAAGTTCAAACGCCTGGCGAATTTCTTCCGAAGTTGCGGTATTGGGCGCGAGGGAAATAGTCGTTTTCATTATCCAGTAAAGGTAAGAATAGATTTACCGGAATAAGATAAGAAAATTTTCCGTCCGCCCGGCAGAAAAGTCGGGCGGACGGATCAAAAATTAAGAAGCTTTGGCTTCCAGAATCATTTTAAGGTTTCGCATAGTGGCTTCGAGTTCCTGGCCAATGCGGGGACGAAGGAAGGTTTCGCCAAGTTGGAAAAAACCGCCCGGCTCGATCTGGTAGTTGAGCGTGACACGGGTTGACTCCCCCTCCTCGTCGAGGAGGAATTGCACTTCAAGCGGCACCGGGCCGGAGGTGGATTTATATTTTATTTCCTTTTCAGGTACAAAGCGAATCACGGTACTATTGGTTTCAATCTTCCTACCCAAAAAAAAGGATTTGGTAAATAATTCCACCCCTTCTTCCATCTTTCCTTCTGTAACCTGTTTTGTTTCCCTATAGGTAGTGCCAAATTGTTTATGACTCCTGTAGTTGCTCAGGAACTTAAAAACTTTTTTAGCAGGCATTTCAATGATGATACTTTCCTTAAATTTCATAGTCTTCAACGTGTCTTTTCCAAAGATCTGATTTCTCGAACAATCTAAGCTTATATATACTGATTTTCAGCGTTTAAGGTTATAATTTCTTCTCAAAAGGTGTAAGTCTCGCAAGGTACTCAAAATGAGGTCCGTTTAACAACAATTCACAGTGAAATCCATGCGCCCGCGCATGGCGGGTCAACCGTGGGAAGTCCACGTACAGCCAGTCAAAAGTCTCGCCCAACACATTTTTATAGACCATCTGATAGGAAATAATGCCGTAATAAACCGGGTTGGGAGGAGCTGCGTTTTCGCTTTCAAAGAGGTAGGCAACGTCCGAGGAATCGAGCAATAGCTGCCCCCCGGGTTTCAGCAGACTACGGGCAAATACAAGAAATTTATTTAATCCTTTCAAATCACCTACGAGGCCGACTCCATTCATCAACATCAGCAAAGTATCGTATCTCTCGCCACTCAATTCCCAGATATTGGCATTCACCACTTTTTGTACGCCACGTTGACGCATAATCTCCACTGCACCGGGTGAAATGTCCAAAGCCGTTACCTCAAGGCCCGAATGTTGTAATTCTAAAGCATGACTCCCCGCCCCTGCCCCAATGTCCAGAACTTTTCCCCGGCATTCTTCCAATGCCCTTTTCTCCCATTCAGGCATTTGCGAAAAGCTGCGAAACAAATATTTCACAGGAATATGGTCTTCTTCTGCAAGGTCTGAAAATACCTGAACCCTCGCGGAAAGGTTACCGCGGAAGTAGTCCCGCATCGCCTGTCCAAATGGATCTCTGTTTATTTCCGTTATTACTCCCCCAGTCAATTCAATTTAGTTTGCAGTTCATCCGGGGAAATATAATATTTTTTTGTAAACAGAAAAGAGAAAAATCGCGAAACCTGCGTTTTTTTATTTTTTACCCAAAACATGCCGCAAAAGAGTCACAGGCGCACCTTCCGCAGGAACAGCCGTATAGTCTCCTCCCCCCAGCCGAACCAATCCTGTGAGCCGGGTTTTTACTTCTGATTCATTCCGCCCAAAATAGCAGGCATCCAGTGAAATCTTGCGGAGATTATTTTCGGAAATCAGCTTGGTCAATGAAGGCTCTATCTCGAAACCACCATCCGAAATGATAATCACCCGGTTGTCGCCCTTTTCACGAAAGTTTTGTGCGGCTTCTTCATAAGCAAGGATAAATCCGGCTTCGGGTTTACTTGCCCCGCCAACTTCCACTTGTTGCACGGCTTCCAGTATTTTTTGTTTCTGACTCGCAGCCGTCGCCGAAAGCACTACATTCGCATTTCCCGAATAGGTGATGATGGATACCTTGTCGGAAGGGGAAAGTTGCTCTAAAACATACGCAAAGGCCTGTTTGAATACCGGAAGTTTTTCCGGACGGGTCATCGAACCGGAAACATCCAGCAGAAAAACAAGGTTCCTTCCGGCAAAATTTACGGGTAAGGCCTCGGGTTGGAGGGTTCGGAAAATATTGGTTTCTGCTATTGCCCGCAGCAGCGGCTCCTCCGAAAGAGAAATAAACCGGTTGTATTGGTAAATCAAACCCTGGCCTTCCCGGCTATATTTGTTGATGTGCTGATAATTAAAATAATAATAACCCTTACCCAGGCTTTCGTATCGGGAATCTGTTTCGGGGTTTTCGAGGTACTGACGGGTGTAATCGGCGATTTCGCGAATGGGTTTCAGCACTTCTGTATAACGAAGGTTGGGGTCATAACTGCTTCCCGGGCGCGGGGAAATCTCCCTCATAATGGCTTTCTGGCGAATCATTGATTTGCCCAGTGCGCGCTCCAGTTCCGGGAGGATCTCTTTTAACGTGCGGTTGTCCTCTATTCGGAGTGCGTTAAGGATCCTATGGCTCAGGTTTATCATAGACTTCAATTCATCGGCAGCCATCACCCAGGGGTTCGAGGGATGGGGAGCCTGGTATGTTCGATACACCTGCTCCAGGTCAAAGTACAAATTTCCTTTAACGACATTGAAGTCTTCAAAGAGAACGCCTGTTTCATCCAACTTTGCATAAATGTCCCTGATTTGCTCCGCAGAATAGCTATTCGCATTTTGCGAAAAAGCGGTGAGTTGGCCGGATATTGTGTGAATACGGGTGTAAATTTTTCGGATTTCTTCTACCCGTGTATTTAACCGGGCCTGAACCTCAGGAGTAAAAAACCGGGCAGAAGCCTTCAAATCTCCGTAGATTTCCTCGCCTTCCTGCATCCGGGCAGGCTCATATACCGGTGGCTTTGCCCATAAGTTCTGGTTTTCGGGGTTTTCCAACCGGGCGCGGTAGTATTGATTCAACTGTAAATTGAAGGCTTCCAGGTGTTTATGGATAATCCAGAATTCCTGCACACAGCTATTGAGGTAATCCGGATACCGGTTAAACGCCTGAAGCATTTCGGCAGTTATGGGTGCCGGCCGGGAATAAAGGGGAATTATCCCGATAAAAACCAGAATCAACACCCCAATTTGTAATTTTCCTCTCCTCGGTTTCATAGGTCCATACCGTTGAATCGTAAATGTAATTACTTCGAATCTTTATTCAATTTCAATTTATTGGAATTTATTACCCGTGAATTTTCATAAACCTCATTGTTTTCCGCAGATATTGAATAAAGCCTTTGTTGGTGATTCGGCGGGATTGTGTAATTTTACCTATGGAATTGAGTAAAGGAAAGGTATTTATCATCTCGGCTCCCAGTGGTGCGGGAAAAACGACCCTCGTCAACCGTGTGTTGGAAGGTTTTTCCGGGTTTTCATTTTCGGTTTCCGCTACTACCCGACCGGCGCGGAGTTATGAGCAGGAAGGGGTTCATTATTATTTTATTACTGAAGCTGATTTTCGAAGGCGTTTATCCGACGGAGAATTTCTCGAATGGCAGGAAGTATATGAAGGGCGCCTCTATGGTACACTCAAAGCCGAGGTGGAGCGAATCCTTGCAGAAGGGAAAAATCCCATATTTGATGTAGATGTCGAAGGAGGGCTTAATATCAAAAAACATTATGGCAACAATGCGGTAGCTATTTTTATTAGTCCCCCTTCACTCACCGCGTTGAAAGAAAGGCTTAGGCAAAGAGGCTCTGACAACGAAACCGAAATTGCCCGAAGGCTGGCCAAAGCAGAAAAAGAAATGGCTTACCGCGACCGCTTTGATTATGTCGTGGTAAATGACGAACTCGAAAAAGCGACGGAAACTCTATTTGCGATTGTGCGCGCCCATATTTAATTCCTAAAAAATGAACATCGGACTGTTTTTTGGTTCATTTAACCCGATTCACCACGGTCACCTCATCCTTGCGCAGACGGCACTCAACCAGACCGATCTGGATTACGTTTGGTTTGTCGTTTCTCCCCAAAATCCCCTCAAGAAAAAAAACAATCTTTTGTCCGAATACGACCGGCTGAAAATGGTGGAGTTGTCGGTAGCGGGAAATATTCGCCTTCTGGCCTCCAATGTGGAATTTTCGCTACCCAAACCTTCCTATACCATAGATACCCTTACCCATCTGGCCGATAAATACCGTTCCTATAAATTTTCGCTGATTATGGGGCAGGACAATTTGCAGTTCCTGCATAAATGGAAAAACCACGAAGCCATCCTCAAATATTACCGCATATTTGTTTACCCCCGA
Organism: Bacteroidia bacterium; assembly: GCA_033764335.1. Classification (GTDB taxonomy): domain Bacteria; phylum Bacteroidota; class Bacteroidia; order J057; family J057; genus JAGQVA01. The sequence goes on from JANRJC010000059.1 coordinate 122,097, forward strand.
GTCGGAGAAATCGCTTCACAATATGACCGGCACCCCAATATCCATTGGTTTGAAGCACCTTTACTGAATATTTCGGCGACTTATATCCGGCAGATTATACAAGAGGGAAAATCGGTACGATATATGGTTCCCGATCCGGTATGGGAATACATTGAATCTTCCGGTATTTACCGCTGATGTTTTATTCCTCGTAATCGCCTTCGATTCGCTGGATATAATTTTTACCCGGAACCAGCGGATTGGCGCGAAGTTCGGCGTTTTCCGTGCGATTGCGGAACACATCCATCGCCACAAACATAGACTGATAAAGGCTTGTCGGGTCGGCGATATTTTTCCCGGCAATATCAAAGGCCACCCCGTGATCGGGAGAAGTGCGCACCAGCGGAATGCCTGCGGTATAATTTACCCCTTCATATCCCGCCAGCAGTTTAAACGGGATGAGGCCCTGGTCGTGGTACATGGCGATTACGCCATCAAATCTTTTATAAGTCATTGAGCCAAAAAATCCATCGGCGGGGTAAGGGCCGGAGACAAAAATACCTTTGGCCTTCAGTTCTTCGATGGCAGGGATGATGATTTTTTGTTCTTCTTCACCAATCAGTCCATTGTCTCCTGCGTGGGGATTGAGACCCATTACGGCGATCATGGGTTTAGGAAGATTGAAGTCGTAGAGGAGCGACTCATGGAGGAGCATTACTTTGCGAATGATGCGCTCTTTAGACAGGTTGCGGGAGACATCCTGGATGGGGACATGGTTAGTGACCAGACCTACACGCAGCCCGTCCCAGACCATGAGCATAAGATTATCGTCCACATTAAAAGCCTGAGCGAGCATTTCCGTATGGCCGGTAAAACCCGCGTGATGATGTTGAATGAGCGATTTATCCACGGGCAGAGTTACGAGTGCGTCTATTTCCCGGTGTTGGGCATCTTCGATGGCACTTTTCAGTGCCTGATAAGCGATGAGTGCGCCAAACTCGGAGGGTTTGCCGATTTCGAAGCGGTCGGAGTCATCCCCCACCTCAATGATATTGAGGCGACCAGACTGAGCCTGTCCGGCCTTTTGCACGATGTTGTAATTAAACTTATTGATTTCCAGTGCTTTGCGATAAATATTAAGCACTTTAGAAGAGCCATAAAGAATGGGAATACAGAGGTCTTTAAGGCGTTGATCCTGAAAAGCCTTCAGGACAAGTTCAGGGCCAATGCCGCAGACATCACCGATGGTGATGCCGACGCGAAGTTTATCGTTATGATTATTGTTCATTTTGAGAGAGGTATTACCTTCATTCCCGGCAAATTACAAACACTTAGGCAGAATCAGAAATGACATACGGTCTTTTTAAGCGGCGTGTGGTTCAAAATATAACCGCATAAGATCTTTTTCTTCCGCCGCTAAGAAAGCTATGGTTCGGCCGCTTTTATCAGCAAACTCTACTTCGAATACCTGATCCGTCCATTGTTCTACAATTGTCCCCACTTGTCCTTTTTTAAGCCGTTTTTCCGGAACATCCTTCATAAGTGCTACTACATCTAGAAGTTTTATCGTTTCCATTTTAGACTAATTTAAATCACATAACAAGAAGTCAGAGATGGATATGACTCGCCATTTCGAATTATCCATGCAGTACGAATCACCGCTTCATTATAATCAGTACGAATAAACAGGTCAACATGATACCGTTTTCCAAAACTGCTATTCTCCTCTTCAACCGCGTCTATTATCGCAATTCCATTATAAATTTCATCAATAAGCCATAAATAATCCTGCTGTGTTAGTCCCAAAGCAGACTTAAATACAATTGCTTTATGCTTGCCTTCTGGATGCAGCGGGTTCAAAGCATAATCCCGAATTTTGGGAATGGGTATGATTGCATCATTATATCCGGGGAGTAATGCCATACCCAAATATAAATATTTTTACGAATATTCTCCGGTGTATTATGACAAACAAACTACCTTTGTCAGCTCAACCTCTCAACCTCCATGTCTAATCTCAAACCCAAAAAATATTTGGGGCAACATTTTCTCACGGATCTCTCGGTTGCGAAAAAAATCGTGGGCCTGCTCTCCGCGCCGCCTTCTGCGCAGGTAGTGGAAATCGGCCCCGGGCAGGGGGTGCTCACGGCTTTTTTGCTGGAAAAATATGCCTCGCTCAAATTGCTGGAGGTGGATCCCGAAGCGGTAAATTATATTCAATCGCATTTTGCGAAGTATTCGCCGGACATCATCCATCAGGATGTATTGAAGTGGAATCCGGCGGAAAATCTGGAGGCAGAGGCGTATTTTATCAGCAACCTTCCTTACAATATCAGTTCGCCTTTCTTTTTCCTCATGCTGGAAAATCTGGATTTTGTACGGGAGGGGGTATTTATGATTCAGAAGGAGGTAGCGGAAAGGATCTGCGCCGACAAAGGCTCCAAAACCTACGGTATCCTGAGTGTTTTGCTGGGGGCTTATTTTGACCTGAAATACGAATTTTCGGTGCCGCCTCATGTGTTCCGCCCGCCGCCTAAAGTGATGAGCGGGGTCATCCGAATGGTCAAGAAGGAGGTTTTACCCCCAATACCATTTCCCCAACTGAAACAACTCGTAAAAGCCGCTTTCAACCAGCGGCGCAAGACCCTGCGCAACGCGCTGAAAGGAATCGAAATCAACGACTTCCCGGAAAAGGAAAAATGGCTTTCCCTCCGTGCCGAGCAGTTAGGCGTAGATGATTTTGTGAAACTAGCAGGGGAGATGACATAAGAGGGCGTTCCCCCGGTTTTGTTTTTCGACTCTGTGAGAATCTGTGATTCCTCTGTGGAACTCTGTGATTTCCTTACCCAAAACTTGTCAGGGACAAGCAAATAAAGCGGTTAACACAGAGTTCCACAGAGGAATCACAGAGTCCCAGAGAAGAAGATTTTTAGATCCCAATGGGTTTATAATTTCATTATTTTGGGGTTAATTCCTCCTCACATCGCCGGATTTTTTGCGCGATTTCGGGGTCGCCGGGTTTTAGGGTCAGGGCTTCGCGGTATTTCGAGAAGGCGTAACCGTATTCTCCTTCCTGCACAAAGCTGTCGCCATCGCGTACCAGAGCGCGGGCTTTTTCGGCTTGTAAATCGCGCAGACTGGCTGCGGTTTTGTCGCGTTCGGCTTCGGCTTCGGTCTGGGCAGTTTTGGCGGCTTCTTGCGCCTGGGTGGCGGCGCGATATTGCCAGTAGGCTATGATCAGCCCCACTACGGCTACGCCTGCGAGGATATTGGAAAAAACACGCCTCCGGCGTTCTTTTGCGGCTTCGCTCCGCGCCGCCGCTACTGCTGCTTCCTGCTGCCGGCGAATTTCGGCTTCGCGGGCTTCTTTTTCCGCCGACTGGCGTTTGTGTTTGGCTTCCAGCACCGGCGCTACCAGGGTGTCGTGGCTGAGCTCGTAGGTATATCCTCCCTGAAGGCTCGGCTCCGCCCGCAGCAAGTGGGCGTCCACCAGGGCGCGAAGTTGTGCGGGCGTAATGCCATATACTCGGAAAATCTGCCCCTCGTATAGGCTGAGGCGGCGTTCTTCTTCTTCGAATACCAGTCCTTCTTCGATCAACCGCCGGGCTGCTAACTGGCTGGCCTCGTCGCCGAGCAATTGTAGTTGTTTTTCGTAATACCCGCCGGTAACGGCTTCCAGGTCGCCGAGATCGTTTATATCTATGGTCTGGCCTTCTCTCTTCACCTGGCTCTCTACGGACTGGCAGAGTATCTGCAATTGTGTGGACTCTATGCGCTGGCTGCCGTCCTCGGTGAGGTAGGCGATAAGACGGTTGAGTGCCTCGGGAGAATAGGTAAACCGTGGGCTGGAAAATCCTTCCTCACGGCTCTGTGCGGGTTCGAGAATGGCCTGCCTTGCGGCATTTTCGTCGAGGGGGGGCAGTTCAATGGTCTTCTCCTCCACGGAGTCGGGGTCTTCTTCGAGTTGGGTTTCCAGTTTTTCCCGGATACGCTGGGGAATGCGGGTGAAAAGAACTTCCGAAAGTCCTGCTCCAAAATCGCTGATTGCTTCCGCGGGGTAAGTAAATAATTCTTCAAACTGGTCAAACACCAGCAAAAAGGGCCGTTTGTTTTGCGCCTGGGCGGTTTTTAGTATTTGCCAGAGGGAATTTTCCATACCGGCAAGCGACGATAAAGGGTCATGGCCTTCGGCGGAGACAGCGGTAAGAATATGCTGAAGGGTAATTTCCAGCGGATTTTCTTGTTTGTCGGGCGTCCACGGGCCGAGGCGAATGGTTAGCGGCTGATAAATGCCTTCGCGGCGAATCGCGGGTAGCAAACCGGCATTGATGAGCGAAGATTTGCCCATGCCGGACTTGGCGTAAATGGCTACCAACGGCTCCAAACGCACGAGGCGGTGCAGGCGTTCGGTCTCGTTTTTTCGCCCGAAAAATACCTGATTCTGGTCTGCGCTAAAGGGCTGCGCACCGGGATAGCGGTTTATGCTCATGACTCAGGCATTGAGGTGATAAAGTCCGAAATATCCTCCAGAATTTTTGCACGTTCTACCTGAGCATTTTCAAAAGAGATACTGCCCAGACCTACTTTATTTTCCAGCCGGGTCAGACGGGCGGAAAGGCTTAACAGAAAATTAAGGGCCTCCGAATCGTTGGGAAAATGCGTTTCATAATAGTCGAGCAGTTTGTCCACGGCTTCGCGGAGGCGGTCCTGTTTTACCAGCGCAAGTACCCCTGTTTTCAGCGAAGATTCTCCCTTATTTCCCCTCAAAATCCCCAAGTCTTCACACCGCTGATGAAGTTCCTCCACAAATTTTTCAATCTGGTCGTTTACACAAACAATATTAAACTGCTCATAACAAAAAGCCTGAATGCCGGTATCGAAAGCATGGTTGGCGGCGTATTTGAGGGCATTTTTGTTGGTATGTTGCCCCAATACGCGGAGCAGGAGTTGCATATACCATTTTTCGAAAGGAAGACCGATGAAAATATAGTTATAAGCCTCTTTGATCCGCGATTTCAGCAGTTCGGGCATGCTGCGGTGTTCGATGACCGATTCGAAAAAATCATAAAGATCATCGTGAGTGAGGACGAGGCTTTCGCGTTGTTCGATTTCGCCGAGTAGATGATAAATGAGCGGCGTTTCGTGGGAGGGAGGAGTGATATCCGGAGCAGATTTGCGGCGCACATACGTTGCATGTTGGAAGGCAAACTGCTGGTTTTCAAATGCTTTTTCCAGATGGTGGTCCGGAGTAAGCGAAATAATAATCTGAAAAGGAATACGAGCAATTTTTTCCAGAATTTCCTCCAATCCGGGGAAAGGCTGTTGGTAGAGGCGTTTGATTTTGCTGTAAGCGACGATATCGCTGCCGCCAAAATAAAACAAACCGTCGTCATACGTTTTTGCCTGCCCTCCGGCGGCCTCGCGCAGGAGCGTGTCCAGTCGTTTGCCCTCACGGTTGAGCAATTCGGGGCCGAGGCAGACGATCGTTTTTCCGGAGGAAATATTTTCGAGAATGGCTTCCCATTCGACAGGCGGAGACAAAATCGGAGGAGTCATAGACAGAAGCTTGTAAGGCCTTAAATATAAGCGATAAAATTTAACGTATGTGAGTGGTTTTGTAAAAAATGTGTGGAACGAGGGAATTGGACGCGAGCGAGGGTATCGGACGCAAACGAGGGAATCGGACGCAAGCGAGGGAATGAATTCCCTCGCTATAAATAAATGATGCGCCGGGGGCGCGATCCTGGAGGGAATCGGACGCAAGCGAGGGAATGAATTCCCTCGCTATAAATAAATGATGCGCCGGGGGCGTGATCCCGGAGGGAATCGGACGCAAGCGAGGGAATGAATTCCCTCGCTATAAATAAATGATGCGCCGGGGGCGCGATCCCGGAGGGATCACATGTTTGTAGCCAAACGGCGACCGCTCTTTTTCTTTTCCCATTTGCGCTGCGCCGAAGGGCTGCGTAAAAATTTATTTTCCCAAAATTTCCACCGCCGGGCGGTAGCTAAAGCGAAAAACAAACCGCCTCCGGCGCAGCGCCGCAAAGGTTCCTCCTCGCTTCGCTCGTCGGAATGACCGGCCTTTCGGCGGTAAATGCGCTTCTCCGAGGGAGAAGCGGTTGGGGGAATGGCGTGCGCGGACGCGGCCCAAGGGAAAAAATTAGGGGGGGGCTTATTTGCTACAAACATTCGACTCCTCCGGAGTCCGGCTACGCCGAGCCACGATGTCCCGGCTGCGCCGAGTTGCCGCGTCCCAGCTGCGCCGAAACCCATCTTCCCCGCTGCGCAGGGTTTGGCTAGGGCGGCAGATATCCTTGTGCCGGGCGAAGCCTGACCTCGGAGAGGTCGTATGTTTGTAGCCCAGCGGGCGGCCTCTTTTTCTTTTCCCATTTGCGCTGCGCCCGTGGCGCGGTTTTGGGCGGTAGCCCCTCACCGCACAAATTCATCTCGGGAAGGTTTTCCACCGCCGGGCGGTAGCTAAAGCGACAAATAAAGAAAGGGATCAATAACCCTCCGGCGTAACGCAAGGGGAAAAAATTAGGGGGTGGCTTATTTGCTACAAACATTCGACTCCTCCGGAGTCCGGCTGCGCCGAGTTGCCGCGTCCCAACTGCGCCGAAACCCATCTTCCCCGCTGCGCAGGGTTTGGCTAGGGAGGCAGATATCCTTGTGCCGGGCGAAGCCTGACCTCGGAGAGGTCGGATGTTTGTAGCCCAGCGGGCGGCCTCTTTTTCTTTTCCACTTGCGCTGCGCCGAAGGGCACCCCTGCCTTGCTAAAAATTTTACCATCAAAAATGCTAAAAATTTTATAAAAATTGGGGCTTCGCCCCAAACCCCATCTTTTTGACTCAGTCAGCCCGGCAGGCGGACGGCGCCTCCCGCGCCTGCCAGCCAGGCAGACAGAGCCAAAAAGATTTTTTCCCTTCTTTTTTCCTTTTTTTCTTCTCATTCTTTTGTTTTTTTTCTCTTGCTTTAGCTCATACCAAAGCCGGACAGGCAGTTAAAACTGACGGGCCACACGAAACCCACCGTTGCTGCCGCGAGCCCCCGGCGTGCCGGCGTAGCGAATAGCCACGCGGCAAACCCCCGAAGGGTTGCTCCAACCACCGCCCCGCAAAACACGGTTCGAGCCTTTCAAGGGGCCGGGCGGGTCTTGCTGCGCCGATTCTGGATACCCTCCATACCAGTCACTACACCACTCCCATACATTCCCACTCATATCGTACAACCCCAATCCGTTGGCTTGTTTTTGTCCCACGGGTTGGGTGCGGTTTTGGGAATTATCTCTAAACCAGCCGACAAGCTCCAGAACGTCACTTCCGGCATATTCATATTTACGGCGGCCTTCGCTATCCCGATCCACTAATCCTCCCCCTGCGGCGTATTCCCATTCGGCTTCGGTGGGCAGACGATAACCTTCGGCAGCGATACCTTCCTGTTTATTCACCCAGTTTATATATTCTACCGCATCCTCCCACGAGACGTTTACCACCGGATTGTCGCCATTAAAACCCCAACTCAGCGGGCCAAGTTCTTCGAGTTTTTTTATGCCCGTCGCCTCCAAATACAGGTTGTACTGCCAAAAGGTAACCTCCGTCCGGGCAATGGAAAAATCGCTTAACGTCACCGAATGTTCGGGTCTCTCACTATCATCGCCCTCCTTATCCCCCATCCAGAAAGTACCGCCCTTAACCGCCACCATATCAGGGTAATACCGAAGGCGCAGGCGGTGGTAGGTGGCGGAGTCGAGGGTGGAAAGTGTCTCTCGGAAGCGAGGTAAAAGGGTCGTGTCCGTATCCGCGATGCTCTTGGTCCATGTACTGACTTTCCCGCCGCTGAGCAGAGAGTCGGCGAGGCGGAGTTCGGCGGCGGCAGGGAGAAAACTACCCGTTTCGGCGTAAAAAAAGGCAGATTCCATAAGGGACTTGCCCACTTCAGGGCGTATTAGATCGAGCGGGCTACCGGGGGTTTTACCCTGTACCAGACGGGCGGCGTTGTGGAGTTTGGAAAAAGCCTCGTCATATCGAAAGTTGTATATATCTGCCTGCGCATCACGGAGAAGGGTTTCTACGATTTGTACCGTTGCTTCTTCGACGGCGAGGAGGGCGGCTTCCGCTACCCGGCGCAGGCGTTGCGCTTCGTCGCGTTGTTTTTCGATAGCGGTGAAGAGGCGATCTATGGCAGCGTTGACGGCGGCGGATTGGCCGGGGTCGCAGATGCGGGCGGCGTTGTATTTTTTGAGCGCGGCGCGGTAGTTTGCCTCCTGGTAAAAGACATCGCCCTGCCTCATCAGTAGGGAGTAGTCGCAGGGTGAGCCTTGAGGCTGGGCAGCGAGCGGGGCGACCGCGCAGAGGAGAAAAAGGCATAAGAGCAGGCGCATGGGGAGTGGCTTGACAAAATTGTGCGAGAAGTTAGTGTTTTTGGGGGAAGGGACAAAATAAGTTGTTGGGGAGATACGGAGGAATTAACAGCCCGGCCCCACTGACAAAGGGGTCGGGTTTTTTGTTTTGGGTTTTTCCGCCCGATCTTAAAAAATCTTATATTGTGAAGGATGGAAATGAATTCGACAAGAAATAATATGATGACCCGAACAAAAACCACTTCGCCGATCCTTCACTCAAAATCTAATTCAGAAAAAGGACATTTTTTCAATCGGTCGGGTGATTTAGGTGATACTTTTTTTGCAAAAAACAATCAAATTCAACCGAAAAAAAAACCTATTCAACGAAAAATTCAAATCGGGAAAGAGGGGCCTATCTGGGCAAAGGGAAATGAAAACGAAGCCTATACCGCTGCCGGAGAAACGGTTTTGGATAAACAAAAAGGTGCTCTGGCAAAATGGTTTGTGCGGCATCTTCTCGGAAAAGAAGAAGTGGAATTTTTTGGCGATAAAGAAGAGTATTCTACCAAAGTAAGCCATTACCTGGAAAAATGGATACAAAGTCTTCAAAAACTGGGAATTGGCGATGATGAACGTATGGACAACGCTTTTTGGATGTACAATAACCTCGAAAATGCAAAAGCAGGAGATGAAGCGGTAATCTATAAAATTGCGGATGAATATAAAGCATTTAAGGAGCGGTGGATCGCGCAGCAAAAAGCCGAAGGCAAAGATTATACGGGACGGGGCCTGATCTATTACCCCCGAGCAGCATCCCAAACACAAAAAAGTGCTTCCGCATCTGAAGCACCCGCCACATCGGGAAATCTTCACACGATGCCTTTAAATTTTTCCTGGCTTGCTGCACTGGTTCATCATCAGGTACCTGTCCGGGTTGTTGTGCCTCTCGATGACCGTGTGCTCATCCGCGCACAAGGAGGGAAAACCGACATGTCGGCGGTGAAGAGTGGTAAGGCAGAAGCACCGCTTTCCGCAACGGCGAGGGAAGTACTGGGACTATTGCGGGGAGGATTTTATCAAGTGAGTCAAAACAGAGGCCCCCGCGATTATGAAGTTGTTTTACAGCCTACGGGAAAACCCCTGCTTTTTCCAGATGAGATAGCGATTGATCCTACAATGGCTTATGAGCAACTGGTAGAAGAGTTATATAGAGTCGGGATCAAAATTCCTCCACAAACACTCGCTGAGCAAATCGCTCCGGAGATCAAAAAAGAAACCGCACAAATGCAGGAGGAAGCATTTAAGAAAATCCAACAAAACACACCTTCCCGCGCACAGGGCAATGTTTTTGATGTCGAAGCCACCTTGATGGGGCGACGTCGGCAAAACAGCACATGGAAAGTTTTATTGCTTATGGCAGGGATAATTGCGCTGATACTAGCTTATATCTATCCCCGTATTGGGGGCACGACTCCCGGCCCCGGCAATGCGGGAGGGAACAACTAATCCCTACGCCTCCGGCGGGGTAGTCCGCAGACCGGTCGCTACTTCGATGCGCACCATGTCGGGGCGAAGCATTTTCTGGATTTTAAACCATACCTTCCGTGTCTGGTCGCCGGGATTTCCGGCTGTCACATCGGGGCCGGGATTTTCGAAGGTGCGAATGATTTTCCCTTTGAAGGCGCGGTCGGGGGTGTCTGTGATTTCGAGTATCCATAAAGGGCCTACCGAGTTCAAACTCAGGCTATTGGCCTCGCGGGTAGCGATCAAAACGCCTCCGTAGTAGGTGTTTTCACTCATTTCACGACCGGTATGGCCATCTTTGGGCAACAACTCGGTTTTCGGCTGTTTTTCTCCCAGCAGATCGGTTTGAGGAGTCTGTGTGGTGGTAGTTGTGGTGGTAGTTTCGTTGGTAGTGGTTTCTGGATCCGTCATAGCGGGCAAGGTTATATGATTAGAAGAACCTGAATTAAAGTTAGTATTTTTTCCGATAAATGAGAAATTATTCCTTTTCGAAACCTAAGTGTTATATTTAGGGATGCTAAAGAGCCTTTTAATTTTTTTGATCAGAACGGGTTATCTTATAGTGATTTTAGGGTCGTGTCATGGATTATGGGCACAATCGGATAACCCATTCATTAAAAACTATCCCCGAAAGGCTTATTTTTCAACTGATTTTGTCACCGCTCCTCAAAACTGGGGATTTGCACAGGATACTTTTGGGCGAATGTACCTGGCCAATACTCATGGGGTACTTGAATTTGACGGTAAAACCTGGCGAATGATCCCGGGTACGGAAAATCTCTCGGTGATTACCCTCCGCTCAGGACAGACCGGGCAGGTTTTTGTAGGTTCTCGTTCCGATTTTGGCTGCCTTGCTTCCAATCGCAATGGACAGATTGAGTTTGTTTCGCTCAAACCGCTCCTTACCGATAGCCTCACCGTCGAACCCGGCATTCGTAGCATCTGGGATACGAAAGAAGGCGTCTGGTTTGTGTCTGCCGATCATCTGTGGTGCTGGAATCCGGAAACACAATCTATCCGCGAGTGGGAACCACCCGCGACCATTCAGAATGTCTTTATTCAGGGCGGAAAACTATTTTACCGGCTGGAAGGAAAAGGAATCGCAACGCTGTCCGAATCCAAGTGGAAATTTTTTCACAAAGCCGACCAGCAGGTTCCGGGAAAAGTCCAACTGATTCTTTCCCTCGCACCCGAAGCAGATAAACCCGATAATATCCTGCTGATTTGTCAGCGGGAAGGACTGTTTCAGATCAAAAATGGCAACCTTCTGAGCTGGGATCAAAAACTCCAGACATTTTTACCCAACCTTCAGGTATGGGATGCAACGCTGATTCTTCCGGAAAAGATTGCCTTTGCTACTCATAATCACGGACTGATTCTAACCGATTTTGAAGGAAATCTTCAACATACCTACACCCGCGACGCGGGGTTGATCAGTAATTCACTTATTACCGTATTTCAAGATCGCCAGTCCGGTATATGGGTGGCCTCTGATATCGGTGTCAGCCGTGTGGATTATCCCCCGCATCTTCAATTTTTTGGCTACAATTGTTTTCTGGAAGGGGCGGTGACAACCACGATCCGGCAGGGCAGTACCTTATGGACAGGCACAACGAATGGATTATTTAAAACGCCTATTTCTTCACGCGATGCTTATTTATTTTTCCAAAAAGAACCACTTGAATCGGATGAAGTATGGTCGCTGGCAGATATAAACGGCGAACTGATGGTTGCGGCCACTCATGGTTTATTTGTCCGTAACACTTCCGGAGGTTTTGAAAAAATTTTTGAGAAAAGTGTAAGAACATTGTTTGTCTCAAAAAAATTTCCCGGGATTGTCTATGCAGGTTGGGAAGAAGGTTTGGGGGTTTTTGAAAAACAAAAGGGCAAATGGAAATTTAGCGGAACGTTTCCATCGGTGGATCACACGGTAAGGGCAATTGCCGAAGAACCCGATGGCACACTTTGGGCAGGTTATCGCGAAATCTCCAAAATTCGTTTCCCCAACGGCTTTTTGCTGTCGCCTCCGGTAGAAAAAATGGGAAGCGAAAAAGGATTCACCGAAGACCTCGACATTATCGAACCTTCTTTTGCCGGGGGAAGGATTCGCTTCGGAACTTACAACGGCGTCAGGATTTTTGACGAAAAACAGCAAAAACTCCTGCCTGACACCCTCCTTCCTGCCCGGTTTTACGATGGAACCGAAGCAACCTATCTGCTAAAATCCGATTCGGAAGATCGTCTGTGGATGTCGCTCGGCTCGGAAAATGGTTGGTTTGACAACCCATCTCACGCTACGCCAGAATGGCACTCCGAAGAATTAAATCCCGTCAGTTCAGAAGTCATATCCATTTATACCGATCCCGAGAACCTGATTTGGGTGGGTACACTGGAAGGGCTTTATCGGTATATTCCGCATGCAACCCCTGCTCGGACAACTTCTTTTATAGCACTTATCCGGAAAGTAGAAAACAACGCCGGAAAGGTACTTTATTGGGGGGCGGGTACGTCTTCAAAGTTAGAGGATGTGATTGATTATCAAAACAATACCCTCCGGTTTGAGTGTGCTTCTTCTTCTCAAAAATTCCCCGATGAGGTGAAATTTCGCTTCCGGCTGGAAGGATATGAAAAAAATTGGTCCGAATGGGGTTATTCTTTTACGAAAGAATACACAGGCCTTTGGGAGGGAAATTACCGTTTCCGGGTACAGGCAAAAGATATTTACGGAAGAGAAAGCGAAGAGACTTTCTACGAATTTCGCATACACCCTCCTGGGTATCGAACCTGGTGGGCCGGGTTGATTTATGCCCTGATCCTCGCGCTGGTCATCACACTAGGAATACGGATTATTCTTCGCAAACAACGGCAAAAACTCGAAGACAAAGAAGTAGAGTTAGACCTTGAACGCCAGACGGCGGAGCGCCTACGCCAGGTGGACCGTCTGAAAGATGAGTTTCTCGCCAATACTTCCCACGAGTTGCGCACCCCGCTCAACGGCATTATCGGTATTTCGGAATCGCTGTACGAGCAGGCAGAAAATACCGAAGTACGCCAGAACCTGGGCATGGTCATTGCCTCGGGAAAACGCCTCGCTTCGCTCGTCAATGATCTGCTGGACTTCTCCCGCATTCGCAACGCCGACCTTGTCCTCCGCCAGCGACCCATAGACCTGCGATCGGTCGTGGACGTGGTCTTACAAGTCTCTTTTCCCCTGGCTCAAGGCAAAAACATCTCGCTCGAAAATCTCGTCCCGCAGGAATTACCCGCTGTTTTCGCCGATGAAGACCGCCTTACGCAAGTCTTGTACAACCTCGTTGGCAACGCCATAAAGTTTACCGAAAAGGGCCATGTCCGTGTCAATGCCCATCAAAAAGAGAATCAACTTGAAATAATGATCAGCGACACCGGTATCGGTATTCCCGAAGACAAACGAGAAGCCATATTCGAAGCCTTCGAACAAGCCGACGCCTCCATCAGCCGCACATTTGCCGGCACGGGCCTGGGTCTGAGCATATCCAAGGTACTCGTCGAAAAACACGGCGGCAAAATGTGGGTAGAATCCGAAGTCGGAAAAGGTTCGACCTTTTATTTCACCCTCCCCGCCTCCGACGACGAAGCGGAAACACTTGCGGGTATGACCGTCAATACACGAATTACACCGCTTGTGGATATCCATAACGAGGGTATCCATAACGAGGGATTTAAATCCCTCGTTATGGATACCGACCACATCCGCATCCTCATCGTAGATGACGAGCCTATCAACCACCAAGTATTGAAAAACTACTTGCGGGGGGATCGTTATCAGGTTGTTTCGGCGATGAATGGGCTGGAAGCGATGGCGATTCTCGAACGAGAAAAAGCCTTTGATCTGGTACTGCTCGATGTGATGATGCCGCGAATGAGCGGGTATGAGGTATGCCGGAAAATCCGGGAAAAATACCTCGCCTCCGAATTACCGGTGATCATGATCACCGCCAAAAATCAGGTCAATGACCTTGTACAGGGGCTAAATATTGGGGCAAACGACTACCTGGCAAAACCCTTTTCCAAAGACGAATTTCTCGCACGTCTGAGTACTCACCTAAACCTTCAACAGATCAACCGCGCTACCAGCCGGTTTGTGCCCAATGAGTTTATCAAAACGTTGGGGCATAGCTCGATTACAGAGGTGCGCCTCGGCGATAATATTGCAAGAGAGGTTACGGTATTTTTTTCCGACATCCGCGACTATACGACCCTGTCGGAATCCATGACTCCCGATGACAACTTTCGTTTTGTAAATGCTTACGCCCGTCGCATGGGGCCATTTATTCATTCAAATCATGGATTTGTGAACCAGTATCTAGGCGATGGTATCATGGCACTTTTCCAGCAAAGCCCCAGCGATGCTGTAGCCGCTGCCATCGGTATGCAGACCGAAATCCGAAACTACAACCAGTACAGGCTCACCAAAAAACGTAGACCCCTGCGGGTAGGTATGGGGCTTCACAACGGCCCGCTTATCATGGGTATTATCGGCGACCAACAGCGTTCGGAGGCCTCCATTATTGCCGACACGGTCAATATTGCCTCCCGGCTGGAAGGACTCACCAAATATTACGGCGTAAATATTTTGCTAAGTGAGGTATGTTATGCCCAACTGGATGAAAACATGCAAACGGCCTGCCGCTTTTTGGGCCTGGTACAGGTCAAAGGCAAAAAAGAACCCCTGGGTATCTACGAATGCCTCGAAGGCGACGCCGCTGAAATAAAAGAACTCAAAATGGCCACCCTCTCAAATTTTGAAACGGGTGTCAGGCAGTTTATCGCCGGTGATATGACCGCTGCCGCTGAAACCTTCCGCGCAGTGCTGGCCATTCACCCGGATGACAGTACCGCGCAGCACCTCCTTATCCGGTCTTACCATTATATGCGAACAACCCTGCCTCAACACTGGGTAGGAGTCGAGGTGATGGGAGAAAAATAAAATTCAAATGAAAAATATCCGGCGTTTTTTTTATTTTTAAGAAAAAAAAGCGGGTTTTATCATGATTCGAAGAAAAAAATACGAAACACTGCGAGAACATTTACCCCAAAAGGAACACACAATTCTCATAGGTGCCCGTCAAACTGGCAAATATGTTGAAACTGACACACGCCCTTACAGATGAATACCTCTACGTACTTCAAAAATGTTTTCATATCGGATTGTTAAAGCCCTATTTTAACAATCTCCGTAAGGAACTCATCAAAATGCCTAAGGTCTATTTTAATGATCTTGGGTTGCGAAATGTATTAATCAGCTATTTTGCGCCGATCGAACAGCGGGCTGACAAAGCAGCTTTGCTCGAAAACTATGTTTACCGCCGTTTTACCGAACTTTTTGCGCGTGAGCAGATTCGATTCTGGCGCACTTCCGAGGGCCATGAGGTGGATTTTGTATTGGAAGAAAATACTTTTGGTGGGTTCGCTGTCGAGGTAAAATTTAATCCTTCCGAAATAAATACTTCCCGATATAATAAATTTACAACGGCTTATCCGGTTTTTCCTTTGCGTTTTCTCTCCTGGCGGGAGCAAATGTTGTTGTTGTGATTCTGAAAAAACACCCCTATGTTTAAACAAAATCTGAAACCCGTCATCCTTCTGGCTTTTGCCAATGACAAGCAGGACACTTCTGCCGGTTACCTCCGCGGGCTGACAGATGAAAGAAACGGTATCCGGGACGTACTGGCTAAAGCCGAAGAACATGGTTTATGCGAGGTGATCGTCGAGCCGGATATTTCCATTAAACGCATTTTTGACGTTTTTCAGAACAGCAGCTACCGCGATCGGATTGCGATTTTTCACTACGGAGGACATGCCGACAGCTACCAGCTTTTGCTGGAATCGCAGGATGGCACCACGGCAACCGCGCATACAGAGGGCCTTGTCTCTTTTCTCTCCAAACAACGCGGGCTGCAAATGGTATTCCTCAATGGCTGTTCCTCCCAAAAACAATCCGAAGACCTCGTAAAATCCGGCGTGCCTGCTGTCGTGGGAACTTCCCAAAAAATCAATGATAAAGTTGCCACCGGGCTGGCCATTAGGTTTTATAAAGGTCTGGCCGAAGGAAATACCATTGAAAGGGCCTGGGCAGAATCCGTAGATCAGGTGAAAACCGAAAAAGGAACCAGCCAGACCCGCAGCATGTTTTGGGACGAAGAGGAAGCCGTTGACGCTCCTTCCGGAAAATTTCCCTGGGACATCTACTACAACCCCGAAAAAACCTTTGCCGAAGCATGGAACCTGCCCGACGCGGCAAAAGATCCTTTGTTTGGGCTGGACATACCGGCTCATTATTTCCGGAAATTGCCGGCATCTCCTTTTGTCGGGCTTCGAAGTTTTGTGCAGGATGAAGCCGCTATATTTTTTGGGAGAGGAAAAGAAATCCGAGACTTATACAGCCTGCTTACCGTCATGCAGCCCGTGATTTTGCTTTCCGGCAAAGCCGGAGTGGGCAAATCTTCAATCCTCCAGGCAGGACTTATTCCCCGGATGGAGGTCTATTATACCGTCAGATATACACCCCGCCAGTCTTCGGGGCTGGTCTCTACCCTGACAAAAGTACTCGATGAACTTTGTGAAAAACTTTCGATTACTCCGCCCCCTTCCAAAGAAGAAAAAAGTCTGAAGGAAAAAATCGCCGAACTCCGCACCGCCGCAACGGGTTTAAGCGAATTTGCCCGCCAGATATTAGAAAACGAAATCGCAAAACTCAATCAATACGACCGGGATATTTTTAGCCCCGCAGAACAGTGGCGCATGATCGAGCAGGTTACCGGAAAACCGCTGGTAATCATTTTGGATCAGATTGAGGAAAGTTTTTCAGGCACTTTCTACCAGAAAGAAACGATAACTGAAGAATGGAAAAGTTTTATGCAAATCCTGACTCCGATATGGGGACAGGAGCAAAATTCCCCCGCCGGAAAAATCATTCTCAGTTACCGGGAGGAACATCATAGCCTCACCTGTGAAGTTTTTCGGGAAAATGCCCTGCCTTATGCCGAAATGTTCCTCCCGGCACCCGACTGGGAAGGCATTGTGCAAGCGGTAGAAGGCATTACCATTCGCCCTTCCACCCGCAATCATTACCGGCTGGAAATCGAAAATCGCGCCGAAAGCAGCTTGCCCAAAGTACTCGCCGACGACATCATCCACGACGGCGGGTCCCCCATTTCCCCGGTTCTTCAGGTTTTACTCACCGAAATGTGGAACCGTGCAATCCGAGAAAACCCCCGGCAGCCCCGTTTTTCGGTTCGTGCTTATCAGGAACTCAACCACTCCGGAGCGGTAATGACCGCGTTTTTCCGACAGCAGTTGGAAAAACTCAAAAGCTGGCAGGGAGCGGTCGTTGACTCCGGGCTTATACTCGATCTTTTGTTCCACCATACCACACTTATGGGTACGGAGACTTACCTTCATCCCGATCAGTTGGGGGAAAAATATCGGGGACGAGAAGAAAATATCTGGAAAATTGTCTCCAAATGCAGCGATTTGTACCTGCTGGCAGACCAGGAAAGGCGCAGCACCTCGGTGATTCATCGCCTCCTTGCGCCGGTTGTCATCAGCGAATACAGTGTATCGGTAAGGCCGGGTCAACAGGCTGCGCGGATTCTCAGCAGCAAAATCGAAGAGTTTCGCACCGGAGAAAAAGATATATGGCTGAATGACGCCGATCTGGAAATCGTGGAAAGTGGCCTCGAAGGCATGAGAAACCTGAGTACAGACGAAGAGAAACTCTTGCAGACAAGCCGCGAACAAAAAATACGGCGGGAAAAAGAGCGGAAACGGGTAAGGATCATTCGCACCGTGTTGGTAGCCGTGATTTTTGTGTTTGCGGTACTCGCCGGCTGGCAGTGGCAGGTATCCGTGAGAAACCTTAAAACCGCCAAATCCAGCCAACTGGCCTTTATCGCCAAAGAAATTTTCAAACTCGACAATACCAAAGCCGCTCGTATTGCCTATGAAGCCTATTCGATTCTGACCTTAAAATCTTCCTCAACGGTCACACAGACACTCAGCGAGATTTTCCACTCGCAGGAAAAAGTGCCCTTTTATTCGGCAGTTTTTCCTCACCTCGAAAATGTAAACACCGCTGTTTTTTCACCCGACGGAAAAAATGTACTCACCGCTTCCGAAGACGGTTTTGCAAAGTTGTGGAGCCTCGAAGGGGAAATGTTGGCCGATTTTTCGCACGATGGATACGAAGTTCTGGAAGCAAATTTTTCCCCCAATGGAAAGCAGATTCTGACCCTTACCAAATACCTTGTTTACCTTTGGGAATGGGACGGGACGCGGATTGACAGCGATTCTTTGGCAGAGGGCGAAATTCCCCATTTGAAAAATTATTCTACAGACGGTGTGCGCCTCGTTCCCGCTTTTTTTGACCACGGGGAGGAACCTTTTTTCCGCTTGACCGACAGTCTGCGAGGAGAAAACATTGCCGTAGTTCCGGCAATTAGTCAGCAGCGAATCCTCGTCATTCCCCCCGACCAGATGCTCAGATGGTGTGACGGGCAGGGAAATACGATCAAAGATTCTTTGGTTAGCCATGCTTTGACGACGGTTTTTTCACCCGATGAAAAACAGTTTCTGACAGTTTCCTTTTTCCCCGAAAGAGATACCAGCGAAATTATCATCTGGGACGAAAATGCCCGGCGGGTATTGACTTTTCCTTACAAAGGAGAAATTACCCATGCCATATTTTCTGCGGAAGGGAATCGCCTCCTTACATCTTCCAAAGACAAAACCGCTCGGCTTTGGGATTTTAGGCATAAAATCGCCCATCGCCTGCCCCGGCAAGGTGCGGTGAAAAACGCCGTATTTTCGCCCGACGGCACAAAAATCGCAACCGCGTCCTTTGACAGAATGGCTCGGCTCTGGGATGCAGAAGGAAATCTGGAGGAAAGCTTTGCACATGAGGACGTTGTCTCTTCCGTGGTATTTTCTCCCGATGGAAAACACCTGCTCACCGCGTGTCGCGACTTTCACGCGCGAATTTGGACACCGGGTGAGGCAAACCCCGTCATGCTTCGGAATAACGATGAGGTTACGGTAGCTGTATTTTCGCCGGAGGGGAGTCGTATTCTCACCGGTTCGATTGATTATACTGCGCGGCTTTGGACGGCAGACGGCATCCCTGTGGATTCATTTACCCATGAAGGAGAGGTAAATCACGCCGCTTTTTCTCCCGATGGGAAAAAGGTGCTTACCGTATCGCGGGATTTATTTACGGCCTATCTTTGGACAGACAGCAAAAGTGCGCCGATCCTTTTTCGCCATCCCTCCGAAGTAAACCGCGCCGTTTTTTCTCCCGATGGAAAATATATACTCACCGCTTGCGGCGACAGCACGGCACGCCTTTGGCGCACCAACGGCGATTCGGTAAACACCTTCCGGCTGAGAGAAACTGTAAGTCAGGTTATTTTTTCTCCGGATGGAAAACGAATCTTTGCCGGAGGGAAAATGCTCAAAATCTGGAATGAAAACGGCGAACCCGTGGACAGCCTTGCACATGAGGCGATGGTTGTTTCGATCAACTTTTCGCCTGACGGCAGTCAGATTCTGACGGCTTCCCAGGATCAGATCACAAGGCTCTGGAATGTGCGTGGCAGCCTGCTTGCCGAGTACGACAAACACAAAGGGTTTCTAGTCAATTCGGCGGTATTTTCTCCCGACGGAACCCAAATACTCACCGCCGCAGACGATGGTTACGGCATCGTGTGGTGGACACCTCACCGCATTTACGAATGGTTGAAATCCCCCTCCGTTTATCAACTGACGCCCGAAGAAAAAGACTTATTCGAAATCACTCCGTAATCAATAGTAGCCAAAGTCGGTAATCATCGTACAAGCTTCCATGAGGTAGGAGATGAGTCTTTCGTTGGGGTCATCGTCCAGGGTCTGCCAGTCATTGACCTGAACAGATACCCCCAGAAAATCGGTATCGCTGATGGTCATGGTGGCATAAAATTCAGAGGTGATGTATCCTTCTCCATCATAAATCACACGCTGCATGTCTTCAAAATAGTAAGGGTCGTAATAATCTTGGGAATAATCAATGATGTCAGCACCCTGACTATTTTCATCCTCTTCCCAATTCAGTCCATCGCTCACGAGATAACTTTTAAACCACTCCTTTTCACTCTGGGCTTCTTCCATCGAATGGTTGTGGCTTACATAGATATACATGGTGATTCCTTCGTACTGACTGGAGACTTCAATAAGTGTACGGCCATTTTCCTGCTCGATATTGATATTGCTATAAGTAGGTATGGCAATCGTTGCGCCGGTCTGTCCATCTTGGTAAATATCAATTTCCTGTGGATACAAGTCATAGACACTGAGCGGGTCTGCGATATGGAAACCTTCTTCGCCCATCCTTACAATATCCTGAATATATTCCTGATCCTCGGGGAATAAAGTTTCATACAAATCCTGACAGTTGGTGCGGTATTGAAGCGAAAAGGAAAACCCGTCTTCACCGTTACCAGAAATAGGATTTGCCTGAGAATATTCGATTTGTTGCGCCATTTGCTGCAGTTCGGGACTGAGGAAAGGATTATCGGAGCGGAGGCCGCTGTACAATTTGTCGCTGGAGCAGGTTGGCTGAGAACCCGGAGGCGGAACGCCGAGGGTAAAAAGATTTTGAAATTCTAAAGCAGGGATTGCCCAAACGGAAACGGATCCGTTTACCGGTTTTTCGCCACCGTCCACCATGCCTACGATTTTGCCTTCAAACGTAATAGGTGAGCCGGAATGAGCTTTATCAATATTTTTTTCCCCAAACTTGATGATGCTGGTATTGAGTGTGGGATAATTTGACTGCCCGTCGGTACAGAGCGATTTAGCAAATTCAAGCTGTGCCGCCGGATTTTGAGCAAGTCGGGGGTCAATTTTCCCCAGGGTTGTCCTTCGTTGAAGTTGGGTGGTTTTGCTGCTCATCAGTTTGGTACCCGGTTTAGCTTCCCAATAATTGAGGTCTATACCAAAGGGGGCGTCGCTGTTGTAGATATCCAACATCGGAATATTGAGTGGGGTAAGAAGCTGTATCAATGCCAGATCCGCTTTTTTATAGATTTTTTCAACTTTCGCGAAAGACTTTTTTCCTTCCCAGTTAACCTCAATTTGGGTTTTACCCGATACGAGGTGAAGCGCGGTGACAATTTTGTTGGGTGCACCATACGCCACGCCATAACCTGACCCTGATTCGGTGTGAATAAGCACCACAGACCTTTGCTGGGCGGTTGCCGTAAAAGCGATTGCACTGAGGATAAAAGACAAAAAGATTATCCGAAGGGAAAGGTGTTTAATGTAAGACATATTGGGGGTTCATTTGAGTAGTATAGCTAAGAACGCAATCTGCGAGAGATATAGTACTTACCTATATTAGAGAAAACCTACGGTTTTCGCAAAAAATGGAGATTTTATTTCCCGGAAAGCATTTATAAAAAAAGAAGCTGTCCCTTTTGATAGAGACAGCTTCTTTGGGCAGATTAAATATTAGTTTAAACCAAAGAAGGTATTTTTTCTTCGATAACGGTTTCTTCGTGTTGACTTTTGTCGAGACCTTCTTCTTCCTGATCCTCGGGTACGCGGAGGGGAGAAATAAGGTTAGTGAGTTTATATACCAACCAGGAGCCTACAGCGGTATAAACCACTACGATTGCCAGAGCGATAAGGTGATTGATAAGGAGTTTCGGACTTCCGGTAGCAATCAGTCCGCCAAAAGTATCGGTAGCAAACACAGCAGTGAGTAACATGCCTACAATACCGCCAACACCGTGGCAGGGGAAAACGTCGAGAGTATCGTCGAGGCTGGTGCGTGATTTACGTACTACAGCGTAGTTGGAGATGGTAGCGGCCAGAGTACCAATGAGGAGGCTGGGGCCGTAATTGATATAACCACAAGCAGGAGTAATGGCGACCAGGCCGACAACCGCCCCGATACATGCACCCATGGCCGAAGGTTTACGCCCCCGCATGGTGTCAACCAATATCCAGGTAATTGCAGCAGCAGCAGAAGCAAGGTTGGTATTGACAAAAGCCGTTACCGCCTGGCCATTTGCGGCGAGAGCAGAACCGCCATTAAATCCAAACCATCCAAACCAGAGAAGACCAGTCCCGAGGATTACGTAAGGAGTATTGAGGACGGCATGAGACTGACCTTCGACATGGGTTTTTCTTCTTCCTAATACACTAGCACCCACCAAAGCGGCAATCCCGGCAGAAATATGCACCACCGTTCCGCCGGCAAAGTCCAGAACACCCATTTTAAAGAGGAAACCTTCCGGGTGCCAAGCCCAATGTGCCAGCGGCGAATAAATCAACAGACTCCAAAGAACAATGAATATAATATAACTCCAAAAACGCACCCGCTCGGCGAAAGAACCCGTGATGAGGGCCGGAGTGATAATCGCAAATTTTAATTGAAAAGCGGCAAACAACACAAACGGAATACCCTGATTAATGCCCGTATTGGCGGCAGGAGCTGTGCCCACACCGGTAAACATAAAGTGTGTCATCGGATTACCGATAAACCCACCGATAGAATCGCCGAAGGCAAGGCTAAATCCCACAACATACCACACCATACTGATTATGCCCAGAGCGATAAAACTTTGCAGCATGGTGGAAATAATGTTTTTCGGGCTGACCATCCCTCCATAAAAGAAAGAAAGACCCGGAGTCATCAGCAGTACGAGACAGGATGCTACCAATACCCAAGCCACGTTTCCGGCATCAAAAGTCACCCCTTCACCCGGTACGGGGAAGTTGGGAGGATAAACGGACGCCACCAGGGAAATCAACAGGATCAATACAAAACCGATCGTAGCCTTCGGTTTGTTTGTGATTAGCGTTGTCATTTTGGATGTTAGTTAGATTCAGGGTTAATTACTAATAGTTAAGCCTTGCAAATTTGTGTGTTTTGCAAAAGTAATAGGATTTTATTAGAAAATAACTAACATTTTATAATATTTTTTAACGAGATGCAAAAATATCTCTGCTATTATCTATAAATGATACTAAATCCGCGACTGATAGGTATAGAGTTTGTGATAACGCCCTTCTTTTGCGATCAGATCGTCGTGGGTTCCGCGTTCGGCAATTTGTCCGTCTTCGATAACCAGTATCTGATCGGCCCGGCGAATGGTACTCAGTCTGTGCGCAATTACAAACGTAGTACGCCCTTCCATGAGTTGTGCCAGCGATTGCTGGATATAACTTTCACTCTCGGTATCGAGGTTGGAAGTAGCTTCGTCGAGAATCAAAATTCGCGGATCGGCGAGTATGGCTCTGGCAATGGTAATCCGCTGCCGCTGTCCGCCGGAAAGTTTTACGCCACGTTCACCAATCAGGGTATCAAGACCGTCTTCAAACCGGTCGGTAAATTCGTTGACATACGCCGCTTTCACCGCCTGTATCAGTTGTTCCTCTGTCGCTTTCGGGCGGGGAAAAAGAATATTCTCCCGAATCGTGCCTTCAAACAAAAAATCATCCTGTAAAACCACACCCAATTGCTTGCGGTAACTCGGCAGGGTAACTTTGGACATGTCCACTCCGTCAACCATAATTTTACCCGACTCGGGGGTGTGAAAAGTTGCCGCCAGGCCCGCAATGGTAGTTTTGCCCGAACCCGAACTTCCCACCAGTGCCGTAACCGAACCCGCCGGAGCGTCAAAAGAAATACCGTGAAGGACTTCCTTTCCTTTATCGTAGGCGAAAGTGACGTCCCGGAAAGTAATGTCGCCTTTTATTCGGCCCATTTCGACCGTGCGATTGGGATCATCGGTTTCTTTTTCCATATTGAGCAACTCCTGCGTGCGATCCAGACCGGCAAAAGCTTCCGTCAACTGGCTGCCAATATTGCTCATCTGGATGATCGGAAAAATGAGGAAGGCGAGGTAAAAAATAAAAGAAATCAGATCCCCTTCTGTGAGCTTTTCCTTGATGATCATCGGCACACCGATCCACATAATACCCAACGTAGTGATGCCCGCGAGGAAAGTTCCCGCACTCGTCACAAAGCTGGAAGCGGTAAGCGAACTTTTTACATTTTCATACAGACGAAGAACTCCCCGGTAAAAAATTTCCTTTTCCTGTTCTTCTGCCTGAAACCCCTTGATGACGCGGATGCCTCCCAGCGATTCGGTAAGACGCCCGGTTACTTCTGCCTGTATTTTGCTTCTTTCCCGGAAAATAGGCCTTATATAACCAAAGGCCCGCATAGAAATAAAGCCAAATAAAATCAGCGGCACAACCGCAAAAAAAGTAAGCGCAGGGCTGATATAAATCAGGATAATGAGCGAGGCGATAGCCGTAAGTACTCCGCCGATAAGTTGGGTAAAACCCGTTCCCACAAGGTTGCGTACACCTTCGACATCATTCATAATCCGGGAAACCAGTGCACCGGACTTAGTATTGTCAAAAAATTTGACCGGCAGATTGAGGATTTGTTGCTGTACGCGGGAGCGCAGATCGGCGATCATTTTTTGCGCTTCCACGCTGAGGATTTTCACCAACGAAAAAGAAGTGACCGCCTGAAGCGTTACCGAAAGAGCAACCACCCCGAGAACCATGTACAGCAGTTCCATGTTTTTTTCCGGAAGCACCTGGTCAAACAGGATTTTATTTGAACCGGGTAAAATCAGACCGGCGGCGCGGTTGATGACCACGAGTAGCAGGCCGACAGCCAGCATTTTGCGGCGAGGCCATACGATATTTTTGAAAGCGTAACGAACGCTGGAAGGAGATTTTGCCATGAGGATGAGTAGTAAATATTTGATTATGAGCGATTGGATGTAAAAGTACTAAGAGTAATGATATTTCAGCTAACACGGATTCGGGTCTTTACGTGACAATCCCTGAGGGAAAATTCGTGTAATAAATTGTGTAATTTAGCGTGAGGATTTTTGAACAACTGCTAACCTGACTTAAGATCAATTAATCCACTGTTATGAAACGTTTTTTTTATATTTCCATTTTTGCATTTACGCTCCTCCTTTTCACCTCAACGACCTATGCCCAGGACGGAATGGAGTTTTTTAAAGGTTCGTGGGAACAGGTACTCGAACAGGCAAAAACGCAGAAGAGGCCCGTTTTTGTGGATGCTTACGCCGAATGGTGTGGCCCTTGTAAAGCGATGGACCGCAATACCTTCCGCAACGTGCGGGTGGGAGAATTTATGAATCAGAATTTTGTAAACTATCAGTTTGACATGGAAAAAGGAGAAGGTCCCGCATTTGCCCAAAAGTATAAGGTAAATGCCTACCCTACCCTGCTTTTTCTCAATCACAAGGGCGAAGTTCTCCACGTAGCTTATGGCTATAAGGCGCCCGATGCCTTTGTGAATGAAGCCCGAAAATCCCTGGATCCCACCAAAAATACGGCACTGATTACCCTTGAGTATGAAGAAGGCAGCGACGACCCTGAAGTCCTGCTCAATTATGCGCTGATGCTGCACAAACAGGAAAAAGACTTTCGGGAAGCCGCCGAAAAATATTTTTCCACCCAGATGGAAAATGATTTATCCGACGAACAAAACTGGGGAGCGATTCAGGCACTGACTACCGACATTTCCAGCCGGGAATATCGGTTTCTGATTGAAAAGCAGAAAAAATTTATGAAAGCCTATGGGATTCAACCCGTAGCGGACAAAATTCTCGCCGTGCTAAAAAACAGCACCATCGAAGCCGCGCTCACCGGTAAGCCGGAGAAATACAATGTTGCACTGGAAATTGCGATGAAACAGATTGAAGACGATGGGCAGACCGCCAACCGGCTGCGCATGACCTACGCCGAAGCCACCAAAAACTGGGAGGACTACGCATTTAAAACGATTTATCATTTTGAAACCTTTATCATCACCCAACCCAAAGAACTGGATCGGGCTGCCCGCAATTTTTATGACCACATCGCTGATCCCGAAAAAATCGAAAAGGCCGCCGAATGGGCACGGCAGTCTGTTGCCCTGGAAAACGAATATTACAACAACCATACCTACGCCCTGATTCTGTACAAACTCGGCAAATACGAAGAAGCAAAACGTCAGGCAAACAAGGCCCTGCGCCTCGCCCAAACCAACAACGAAAACGCCTCTGGCACAGAAAAACTACTTCAGATGATTGAAAAAAAGATGATGGGGAGGTAGAAAACCAATTAATAGAACGTAATTTCGCAGGGTGAATCATCTACCCAATATACGCGCACTCTCGCTGGCTGAACTTCAGTCACTGCTGGAATCCTGGAATGAAAAAAAATTCCGGGCAAAACAGATTTATGAATGGCTCTGGAAAATGCCGGTGGATGATTTTGAGGAAATGTCCAACCTCTCAAAGCCGCTCCGCGAACGCCTCGCTGCCAGCTTTTCGCTGGACAAGGTAATCATTGACAACCAACAAAAAAGTGCCGATGGCACCATCAAATATGCCTTCCGCCTATCCAATGGCGAACATGTCGAAGGGGTGTTAATCCCCACCCCCAACCGCCTCACGGCCTGTATCTCCTCCCAGGCGGGTTGTTCACTAGCCTGTAAATTTTGCGCCACAGGCCTCCTCCCGCTCAAACACAACCTCCACTTCTACGAAATCTACGACCAGATCCATATCATCCGCCAGGAAGCCGAAAAACACTTTGGCCGCCCGCTGACCAATATCGTCTATATGGGCATGGGAGAACCCCTGCTCAACTACAAAAATGTGCTCCGCTCCGTCGAAATGGTAACTTCCGAAGACGGTATGGGCATGTCACCCCGGCGCATTACCGTCTCTACCGCAGGCATCGCCAAAATGATCAAAAAACTCGGCGACGACGACGTGAAATTTGAATTTGCCCTCTCCCTCCACGCCGCTAATGACGCCAAACGCAGCCAGATGATGGCCATCAACGATAGCAACTCTCTTGAAGTGCTCAAAGATGCGCTTCGCTATTTTTATGAAAAAACAGGAACCCGGGTCACTTACGAATATATTATTTTCAAAGACTTTAACGACACACTCGACGACGCCCGCGAACTGGCCGAGTTTACCCGCGTCATTCCCTCCAAAGTAAATGTAATCGAATACAATTCTGTTCCCGAAACAGGGCTGTACAATACCACCCCCGAACGTATGGACGCCTTCATCCGCTACCTCGAAAACGCCGGCGTTATCGTCAATGTAAGGCGGAGCCGCGGCAAGGATATAGACGGCGGCTGCGGACAGCTCGCCCTGCGGCATAATCGGTAAATTTTTATATATTTGTATGTAATCAAAACTATGATCTTTGTACCATGCCGGTAATTATGAAAAGTCATATTCTCAACCGCCTGAATGATGAGGAGTTTTTCCTGTTCTGTCAGGAACAACGAGATTTGAAAATCGAACGCACAGCACAAGGTGAAATTATTATTATGCCCCCTACTGGATTTGAAACCGGAGATATCAATAGCGAATTGAACCGGCAACTGGGTAATTGGAATTACGAAAATAAATTTGGAAAAATCACCGATTCGTCCACAGGTTATATCCTGCCCAATGGTGCAACACGATCTCCCGATGCTGCCTGGATTTCCATTGAAAGGCTCGCCGGGTTGACCCGTTTACAGTTAAAAAAATTTCCTCCTGTATGCCCGGATTTTGTGGTGGAAATTCGCTCAGAAACGGACAACCTGAAAACGCTTCAGGATAAAATGGAGGAATATATGCAAAATGGTGCCCGCCTGGGCTGGCTCATTGATCCCGGAAATGAAAAGGTTTATATATATCGCCAAAACGGTAATCACTCCGTTGTGGCAGGATTTGATCAAACTTTATCCGGAGAGGATGTTTTACCGGGTTTTGAACTGATTTTGGATGTGTTTCTCACGAGCGAATGAACGAATCTCAACCCTTTATTCATAAGCTGAAGCAGCGCCTCAGCCAGCCCCTCCCCGGCCTCGATGCACAGATGACCATGTCGCCCTCGCTGCGGGGCCGCAATCCTGTCATCCCTGAGAATGTACGAAAAAGTGCCGTACTGGTACTTGTATATCCTCAAAACGGAAGCCTCTACGTACCTTTTATGCGCCGGGCGGAAGATGGAAGGGTGCATAGCGGTCAAATCTCTTTTCCCGGAGGAAAATGGGATGATACGGATACTGATTTTATTGACACCGCCCTTCGCGAAGCCAATGAAGAAATGGGCATTCGCAGGGAAGAGGTGGAAGTGCTGGGGCAAATGACGGAATTGTATATCCCGCCGAGTAATTTTCTCGTCTATCCGACTGTGGGGTTTTCGCCCCGCCGCCCCGATTTTATCCCCGATCCGAAAGAAGTAGCCGATATAGTGGAAGTGGAAATCGCCCACCTCGCCGACAAAAATATCCGGGGATCCCATCGGGTAGAGGTTTTCGGAGGAAATTATATTACGGCACCCGGCTTTACCGTCAACGGCGACCGCCTGATATGGGGCGCAACGGCCATGATGCTCGCCGAATTTCTCGAAATTTTGAATGACCTGAAATGAAACTCATTGATACACATTCTCACCTCTATTCCCGCAAGTTTGAAGCCGATCAGGCCGAAGTCATCACCCGTGCTCAGGCGATTAATGACGCCGTTTTTCTCCCCAATGTGGACGTAAACACCCTCGAAATTCTTCACGCGCTTACGGATCTGGCCCCCGGCTTCTTTTTTCCCATGATGGGCCTTCACCCCTGCGATGTGAAAGAAGATTTTGTGCAGCAGTTGTCTGTTATGGAAGAATGGTTCGACAGCGGGAAATACACCTATTACGGCATCGGAGAAACCGGGCTGGATCTGTATTGGGACAAAACCACCCTCGACATTCAGCGGGAAGCTCTAAAGATTCAGATCGAATGGGCCAAAAAACGGCAGTTACCCATTATCCTCCACGCCCGTAACGCAATTGATGAGACCCTCGAAATGATCGAAAAAAACCACGACGAATCGTTGTGGGGCATTTTTCACTGTTTTGACGGGACAGTGGATCAGGCGAAAAGAATTGTCGCGCTGGGCAATTTCAAACTCGGCATAGGCGGAATTGTCACCTATAAAAAATCGGTTCTCCCATCCGTACTCTCGGAAATTGGCCTGAATCACCTGGTGCTTGAAACCGACAGCCCCTACCTGCCGCCCGAACCCCATCGCGGCAAACGCAACGAAAGCAGTTACACCCAGTTTGTAGCAAAAAAGCTAGCCGAAATTTTTGAGGTTTCGGTGGAAGAAGTGGCCCGTATCACCGGAGAAAATGCCCGGCAAGTGTTTCGTACCGCAGCGATTTTTGTTTGAATCCCATGATCAACTGGCAGACATACTGGGACAAAATAGCCCGGAGCAGTGAAGATCCGCATGCACAAGTGGCGAGAATTCAGGGGAAAACACCTTTAACCGAAAAACAACTTAGGAGAATTGCCTTGCACATTGTCGGGCAACTTGATCTTCGCCCACACTATACCCTGCTTGACGTATGCTGCGGAAACGGCACACTCACCCGATTGCTGGCCGAAAAATGCAGCACGACCACCGGCGTTGACATTTCCCCCGAACAAATCCGGCGGGCAAAAACTCATTCGAAAGCCCTCAGCATCACCTATCAGGTTGCGGACGCCACACAACTCACCTCCCATGTGGAAGGCACATTTGACCGCATCAACCTCTATTTTTCCTTTCAGTACCTCGACAGCTACTCAAAAGGAAGGGCGGCAATCCGGGAAATGGCTAAACTGCTAAAACCCGGTGGAAAAATATTTATCGGCGATGTGCCCGACGCTGCAAAACTTCCTGTTTTTTATCCTTCTCTAATAGCCCGTATTCGCTACAAAATCAGCCATTTATTGGGGCGGCATCCGATGGGGAAATTCTGGAAAGAGGCAGAAATCCAAAAAATCTGCCGGGAGGTAGGGCTTAGCTGTGTTACCCTGGCGCAGCCAGGTGATTTACCTTACGCAGTTTATCGTGTGGATTATGTGATTTTTTAAGAATTAACCCTGCAAATCCGACACCGAATTACAGATTTGCATGGTTGTCAAATCATTTATTTTGCATCTTTCTAATATGAAACTACACTATTTACAATTTATCCAAAATAAAATCTATCCGCATCTGTATAGCAGTATGTCCGGCGATGTTGACGTTTTCTTTTAACACATCCTGATAGACTTTTTTAACTTCTTTTTTAAATTCTTCTTTGGTTTTTGCTTTAAAAGCAGGTGGATAAACACCCTTTTTCAGGTCGTCGGTATCGTGGCTGATCAGACTAAACAAAGCGCCGTAAGCTCCTGTGTATTTTTTTTCCATCCGGGAGCGCTCAAAGGCGGTCTGGTCGGGATTGTAGGCGATACCCATAGCATCGGACTTTTTCTTTTCGGTATTGTCCTGGAGGAACCGGGCGTAATCGCCTTCTTTTGAGTCTTTGGCCGTTTGGTTTCCCCAGTCGGCATCGTCGAGCAGGTGGCCTTGTTTTTCGAGCAGATCGAGTTGGGCGAGGGTGCTTTTGAAGCGAAGAATAGTCGCATCCACTTCTTTGGGCGGAAGCAGCGGGCGAATGGCCGTGCGAATTTCACTTTCCGATTTGCCGCGAATTTTTTGTGCTACGGATTTTTGCACATACGCGGGAAAACTGTGGTATTTAGATTTTTCCGATCCTCCTTTACTTACATCTGTATGGCTTTTTCCAAATGAAAAGTCATTATCTATGCCCATGACCGTAGTGCTGCTCCCGGTCTGGCGGACAAAATAATTGCCGGGGTGGCGGTCCACTTGCCCCGTGATGGCATCAAAAACCTGGAGGGTGGAAAGCTGTTTTTGCAGTTCGATATCCTCCATTTTAAACTCCCGGTAGAAATGCAGTTCCATGTCGCCGTAGCTGGTTTTTTCGTGGTGGGCAATTTGCGGAGAAAGGCCCGGTGCGATTTCCATGGCGATACCAAACTTTTGAGGATTGTCGGGGTCAAAGGCAAAGTCCGTGGAGACGGTGCTATGAAAACCAAACAACTTGTCCAGCACCGAAGTAGCCACGGCGCGGTTGGAGAGGAGGGCGCGGGAGGTTGGGATACCCGATTCTTTGGCGGAGTCCACGGACTCGTCGTAACTTTCTTCGGAGGGTTTGAAGAGGCGTTTTTCGACCGAGTGGTCGGGGAGAGTATAATCCACCGCTTTGACCTCGCTGACTTGACCTTTGCCGATGATACCCTGGCTTTTGCCCTTGTTGTATTCACCGCCGAGGCGCGTAATCTCTT
This sequence comes from Bacteroidia bacterium, assembly GCA_033764335.1. Taxonomy (GTDB): domain Bacteria; phylum Bacteroidota; class Bacteroidia; order J057; family J057; genus JAGQVA01. The sequence goes on from JANRJC010000059.1 coordinate 153,182, forward strand.
GAATAATAGATCGGTAGGCAAAATCCTCAATGGCTTTACGGCGGGTTTCGACGGTGGGGTCGTTGGCATCGTCTTTATGTTTTTCAAGCCAGGTAATGGCGTAACCCTGAAGTTCGTAGAGGCGATCCACCTTCATAGAGTCAGGCAGTGGCCCCGGCTCAATCATTTCCTTATAAGTAGAGATCGCGCGCAGGATATTTTTGTATTCTTCCGAGCGGAAGGATTTCCCCCCGGCGAGGCGTGCCATTTTAGCCTCATCCCAATCGAGTGTGCGCTGTATAGCAGGCGGCTCCTTGCGGGGCGGTTGTGCCAGCGGGGAGAAAAAGGGATCAGCCGAAAGCGTATGCCCTTTAGCGAAAAAGGAAGATTCAGGTTTCGGATTAGAGCTTTTGGGAGCGGTTTTGGTTTGTTTCATGCGGGAGTCCGTACCGGGTACAATATACGGAGGAAGAGGGAGAAATGGAAATCAGGCACAAGTCCGAATCAACCCGACTGAAATTTCAGGAGAAACCCTCCCCGGTTTTCTCGGTAATATTTCTCCGAATCAAACTGGTAAAGCCAGGATCCTTTACGCGACGAACTCATATCCTTTTCCTCCAGCTTATCAATAATATCCAGGGAGAGGATTTTATTAATAAAGTTTCGCTTGTCCAACTGCGTATCCCAAATTGCTTCGTACAGTTTCTGGAGTTGGCGCAGTGTGAATTTTTCCGGCAGGAGTTCAAAACCAATGGGCTGGGTTGTGGCTCGCGTTCTCAGGCGTTCCCGTGCTTCCACAATCATTTTGTCGTGGTCAAAAATTAATCCCGGAGCTTCCGCTACACTAAACCAATTAGCAGAAAACTGCCTGATAAGATTTTGGTTGTGATCTTTTATATTGATCAGGGCATAGTACGCGGTAGATATCGTTCGCTCAGCAGGATCCCGGTCCAATTCACTAAATGTCGCTACCTGCTCCATATAGATATTCTCAAGCCCGGTATAGAGTCGGAGAATTCTTTTTGCGGCGGTTTCCAGGTTTTCACTCCGCTTCATAAACCCTCCCACCAAAGACCATTTTCCTTTTTCGGGTTCAAAATCTCTTTTGATTAGAAGCACTTTCAGGTCTTCTTCGTCAAACCCAAAGATGATACAATCTACTGCAAGTAATACTTTATCCTCCTGATTGTAATCGTAACTCACAATTCTTTTTTTTCAATCCCAAACCAAACATAAGAAAAGTAAATCTGATAATCACACCCCCCAAGAGATAATACTTGCTTTTTAGAAATCCATGATACACATTTGAAAGTGTGGTTCTTACATTTATAGCCTGTAGTTGAACCCTTAAAATAATATTATGAAGTTTTTTTCCTATACTTATCTTACCCCACCTCATAACCGAAACAATAAAATGAAGCTTATCGGAAATACTCTCATTTGGGTAGCTTTGCTGCTTGGCAACGGCCAATTGCTTATCGGCCAGACAGGCTCTCGCCAGCTCCAGCTGGATGCTTCCGCAACGGTCGCCCCCATCCAGTCCACGATGTATGGGATATTTTTTGAAGATATAAACTTCGGCGCCGACGGTGGGTTGTACGCAGAGCTGGTAAAAAACCGCAGTTTTGAATTTGAAGAACCCCGGATGGGGTGGTCTCAGCCCCGCAGCGACCGATTCTCGCTCAACACAGGCTCTGGTATCGGCACGGTTATGAAAACTGGCGAAAACAACACCAATCCCAACTTCCTGCGCGTGATCCTCAACAATGCTTCGGGTTACGAACTCATAAACGAAGGTTTTCGGGGCATGGGTATCCATGCAAATGCAAAATATGACCTGTCCTTGCAAGCCGCTCTTCCCGAGGGAAATATTTCTTCCATCCATTTTCAATTGATCGGACAGGACGGCAAAGTACTCGGAGAAACCTCAATAAAACCCTCGGGATCAGGCTGGAAAAACTACGAATCAACCATCGAAACCACAGCCACCGATGCCAAAGCCAAACTCAAAATCACCTTTGAAGGCGCAGGAACCATTGACCTCGATATGATTTCCTTGTTTCCCCAGGATACCTGGATGGGCCGAAAAAAAGGACTTCGCAAAGACCTAGTTCAACTCCTGTACGACCTCAAACCGGGTTTTCTCCGCTTTCCGGGCGGTTGTATTGTGGAAGGGCGTACCCTCGCACAACGTTATCAGTGGAAAAAAACCATTGGCTCCGCTGACCAGAGAGAATGGCTCATCAATCGCTGGAATACCGAATTTGCACACCGCCCCGCACCTGATTATTTCCAGAGTTTCGGGCTGGGTTTCTTCGAATACTTTCAACTGGCAGAAGATTTAGGGGCAACACCGCTTCCCATCCTGAGTTGTGGAATGGCCTGCCAGTTTAATACTGCCGAACTCGTACCCATGGACGAACTGGATCCCTACATTCAGGATGCCTTGGATCTGATCGAATTTGCCAATGGAAGCGCGGATTCCCCCTGGGGTAAGATCCGGGCAGAAATGGGCCATCCTGAGCCTTTCGGCATGAAACTTATCGGGGTCGGAAATGAACAATGGGGACCCGAATACATCAAACGTTATATTGCCTTTGAACAAGCCATTAAAAGCAAATATCCCGACATCATAATTGTCTCCGGCAGTGGTCCGTTTCCCGATGGAGAATTTTATGAATACGGAATGGACGAACTCGGAAAACTCGATGCAGAAATCGTAGATGAGCACTATTACCGCTCCCCGCAGTGGTTTCGCGAAAACGCTACTCGTTATGACAACTACGACCGCCAGGGTCCCAAAATTTTTGCTGGTGAATATGCCGCACAGAGCGTTGCTACCGCCAGTCCGGATAATAAAAACAACTGGAACTGTGCTCTTTCGGAAGCAGCTTTTATGACCGGGCTGGAGCGAAACGCCGATGTTGTCTATCTCACCTCCTACGCACCGCTGCTTGCCCATGCCGAAGGCTGGCAATGGACGCCCGACCTGATCTGGTTTGACAATCTGGCCGCTTACGGAACCCCCAACTACTACGTGCAGAAGCTATTTTCCAACCACAAAGGAACCGACCTCCTCCGTGTGACCGAAGGCGACAAACCATTGACTGGACAGGGAGAACTATACGCTTCCGCCGTTTTGGATAAAGAAAAAGGAGAATTTGTGGTCAAACTCGTCAACACTGCCGACCATGCGCAAGAGGCGACCATTAACCTCAAAGGAGGAAAAACAAAACCGGAAGCCAAGGTCTTCACGCTCACGGCAGGCAGTCCGGAAGCAATCAACGCGCTGGACAACCCACAAGCTATTTACCCGACAGAAAAAACCGTCGCTGCCGGTGCCCGGGAAGTTTCGCTGACACTTCCCGCCGCGTCCATGACGGTATTACGGGTGGGGGTGCGGTGAGGGTAGGAGAAGTTAGCTGACGAGGAGAAAAACCGGAGAATTGTTTGGGGGGGAGGTTATTTTAAAGGAAAGTAATAATAACACAGAATATTTTTCAGTGCCTGAGTTAGTGCTTCAAAATGACTATTACAGATTATTGTAACCCCAAGACTTTAATAAACTCCTTTTTCTCCGAGATAAACTCATAAACCCAAATTACTGGATCCTTTGTAGGCAATAATACCCGCCCGCTTTCCACTGCGAGGGCAGCCGGTATAGCCGGGAAGATATTCACTTCGCATTTAAGACCATTTCTTTCCTGAATTTGGTTCAGAAGATTTCTAAAGATTTTGCTATACTGATCAATATGGTCAGGTGCTAATTTTAAATGGGGAGATGGATTTTCAATCGCGATCTCATAAACCGACCAGTCATCCTTTACAACTGAAGATACCTTTCCATTTGTGACTGAATCACTTACAGATAGTAAAACAGCTACTTTGGTGGCGTGATCATTTCGTTGAATTTCCTTAAACTGGAAGTGAATATCATCCGATTCTTGTGCCCAGGTCCAGGTATTGTTTGTGTCGGAACTATTTCGGTTTGCATGGTGAATATTCGCAGAAATGGTATCTCCAATACATTTCCCCAAATACATCAATAAGGGCATAGGCCCAATCGCAAAAACGGATAGATGGGTAACGGTTTTTCCATCATAGCCGTCATTTTGCATGGTTCTGATTCGTTTTTCAATGTCTGTTTTGGCAGATTCCCATTCAGCTAAATTTTCTCTGCCGAAATTAGGAAATTCTATCCTTAATGGGCGTTTTGTCGTGGGAAATTTGGGAAATATCGCATTGTGAGTCGCAGCATCATTCACTTGGGGCATTCTATCCTTAATCTTAGCTGTAAAGATAAGGATTGTAGAACGGTGAATATGACGGGTAATATTTGTCTGAATTTCAATTCGCTCCTCGTGGTCTCGCTTCCATTCCCTGAGCAATGTTTCAGGATATTTTTCAGAATCTGCGTCTATCTCCTTATGGCATGCTGCACACAGAAGCATGAGATTTTCGAAATCTGTCTGGGCTAAAATGGATACTTTTTGTTGTCCTCTGGGGCCGTTTTCACTTGCGCCGATGATATGAGCCATCTGTGCAAAATTTCCATCCGATAGAGTAAGTTTATGCTCCCACAGCCGCTCATTGCATCCGCTGCGTTGACATCTGCCACCAGCCTCCGTCCAAAGACGGAGTTTGGTGGTTTCGGGAATAGATTTTCTTTGTGCCATGATTTACCTATGAACTGGGAAAGTCAGAACCAAACTCTTTTACCATCAATTTTCGCGCTCCTGCCACATCGCCATTTCGCTCCAATCGCATGGCTTCGTCGAGATTATTCCGGAGTTTTTCTAGTTTCGTTTTTAGGTCTTTATGCTGCTGATTACCCATTTTCTCAAATAAATCATTTCCAGGTTCCACCGGGAGTTTGATACTTATTCTTTCGGTGAACAAACCAAATTCAGCAATGATATATTTGACAATATCTCTCAACGCTTGGACATCGTTGTATAATGTATATCTTCCTGTTTTTGAATCATATTCTGCCGCAGGCCTAAACTTGTTATAAGCACAAGCCGTAATGGCAATACCGGTCGGACGAGCATAACCACTGGATGAAAAATGAAAATCTTTCCACCGCTTTAAATATCTTATCACTCGCTTAAACTGTTGGGCATCTTCACCAGAGTACCTCTTATCAAGTCTTTCTTTAAGTTCGTGAGGCTGTGATATTTCCCATTTTTTATTTTCTGTGGAAGAGCCGGGTTTCCCTTTTGCGATATAGAGATTTTTGTCGCCCAAAATGCCAGTCTCTTCGCAGTATGCTACAATGTCCACATGAAACAAGTCATCTCCCTTTTTTGTGTACTGTACCCTGATACAGGGAGTTTTAAACTCTACCTTTCGGTTGGGATTTTTTGACAGGGCATCGTAAATCCACTGTTTTACCTCAACGGGTTTATGATCGTCTCTTTTGAAGTGAAACTGCAATCCAATATCAATATCATAATCTTCATTGGGTAAGGGTCTGATCCCTGTGCCGATATAATAACTTCCCTGGTTAAAAACCTCAAATGTAGGTGTTTTGATGAGTAGGCTGTCAAATTTTGCCTTGATATCTTTGCGAATTTCCTCTACTAAAAGATCCCGCTTTTCCCGTAAACTACTGGATTCATCAAAGGTAAGACGAATCTTTTCATGGAATTTGTTGAAATCTGTTTGTGCCATGATATTGGATTTAGAATATATGTTTATCTTCCTCTCTAATAGCTTCCCTTCCGGAATAGCCCAATACTCCTTTTCCAAAAGGTAAGTAATCTCTGATGACTTAGGATCGGTACCCCGAATATCTTTAAACGTCTCCGGGTCTGGGATGTGCCGCCTGACGCCTTCTATTTCCAGAAATATTCTGCCTCCATCTGCCTTATCTTTCAATTCGATGACGCGGAGGTTCTTATCCCGGATGTTGGGCAGACCATTTCCTATTGGTATCCCATGGGTATTAGGGATAACCAAGGGCTTATTTTCCCAATACCCCAGATAATACCGGGTGTCCTCATCCGGAAATTTTCGCAACTGGTTGTCTTTCAATAAATAATAATCACCTTTCCCCTCAATCTGTATCAAATGTCCTGCCTGTATATTCTGCCTGATAAAATAAAGTGGAACTCCCGTTTCATTTACATATTCTAGAAGGATTTCTTTTCCTTCTGATGCGTTTTTTACTTTTTGGGTATCATGGTAAGCTCGATTATATAGTGTTGAAAGCGTACGACCTTCTTCTTTCGTTTTTAAATTATCTATTTTCCCGCTCTCCTCATAGCTTTCACACGAAAAGTGCGCCTTATCAAGGTTTGACCACGTAAAAACATTTTTTACATCGTAGGCATAAATGTCTTCCTCGCTTTGCACGTGAAATTTTCTTTGAGTGTCCGTATCAGTCTGGACAGATAAATATACCTTATCACCTTTTGATAAGACTTTCCGCATGGATAGGGTACGTAGCTCGTCTATAAATTCAAACGCAGCCTCCAACTCCCTGCGATAGACAGGTTTTGAGAGGTTGTCGTGGGACAATGGGTTCAAAACGCTTTTCACTACGCTCGTATATTTTTTTAGCAACGGAGAATCCCAACCTTCAACCTGTGCCAGGAAGGAATCCCAAAGCTCCTGCAACTGATCTCTTAGTGATATTTCGCCTTTATCATTTTGCTTATACCGGTACTTACCAACAAGTAAAATATCTTTCAAAAGCCTTTCGGCTTCCTTTCTCAGGTAGTTTCCTGCTACCGCGTAATCTATATTTTTGCCATCTTCGCTTTTCTTACGGTTGGCATACTTTTCTGCTTTTTCATAATGACCGTCGGAAGGAGAACTAATGATGGGGTACTCAAATGAACCACCCGCCACTACTTTTTTTACACCTGCATACATTTCAACCGATAACCAATCGTTTTCTAATATACTTTTAGCCAACTCAAACCAATGCCGGTCATACGTGGTGAGGAATATCTGGTAGTCGGAAAACTCTTTACTGATCAGCCTCAACAAGGGTATTCGGTTTCCCATGTCCAAACCCACAAAAATATCATCCATAAATAAAATGGCCGGATCAGCGGGTTTGGGCGTAGTTTTAAGTGAGGCCAGATAAATACAAAGCGCAACAGCCGAAAGTCGGGCCTCATTTAGAAAGTTCCCCAGTATTCCGGGCACTTCTTTTCCATAATGTCTTGCTCCTAAATAAACCGAACCGCCTGCCTTACGGGTGCTTCTTTGAAAATTGATAGATTCTTCCCAATTCAAACGGATCTCCAGTAAGTAATCAAAATATTCTTTTAAATATTCATTGGCTTTTTTCTCCGTTTCAGTCAAAACCTGACGTATGCCCGAATCAATATTCTGAACATTGTCCAATATTTTTTTTGAATCAACGGTGCGTAAATCTTTGTCTCCGACCTCCAACGAAAGCAATTCCTGCCACTCTTCTCCCAGCGTTTTGGAAGTGATAGGATTAAGATGATTGTGCAGGATGTCTCGTACCAGTGGTCCCAGAAGATTTACATCTTCACCTTCTTTTGCCGCCACATGAAGTCGGAGTAGATTCCGGTAAGAAAAGAATGGACGCTGTTTGCTATTTTCAGACAAAAACGGCACGGGTTGGGGAATGATGCCTGTTTCAAACCGAAAGATTTCACCATTATCCATTGCGATCTGAACAGAAGGTTTTGATGGTTCGTCTGCAAAGATATTGGCTTCCGGGTCCAGATTGGGGGTTCTGACAGATTCAAAAAAGCGCTCTATAGCCTTAAAAAGCGAGCTTTTCCCGCTGCCGTTTTCTCCATAGATCAACAGATTTTTTCCTCCGACCGGGAGTACATGCGAGCCGTAAAAGGCTCGGTAATTGTGCAATTCAATAGTTTTTATTTTCATGGTTTTATTATTTCCTCTCCCTTATCCTCCGCACCTCCGGCACGGTATCTATATAATACACCGCCTTCCGCACCGGATGCTCAGCCGGGTATAACCGCCTCCACAATGCTTGAGCAGTTTCTGTATTTATCTCTGCCGGTATCTCTGACAACTCCCCCGCCAGATGTGCCAATACCTCCTTCCCGCTCGCTTTCACACTCTCCGGAAAATACAACTCATACACGCAGGTGTCTATCACCTGCTCCAGATAGGCCACTCCGACTCGGGAATCGGTGGTGGTTGATTCTGACAGCGCCAAAACTGCATTTACCAAATATCCGATCAGATTTTTTATTATACTATGGGGTAGAGGAATAGGTAACTGAACCAGGTTTACTGGCTTATATTCGTAGTATCCATTTGCCCGGCTGGGTGCCATTTGCCTCATAAAAAAATCGCACGGCTCGGAATTGATTATACCTAATAAATAAAGGTCAGAAACTGAAATAATAGTAGTTTTATCATTAGAATAAAAACCCGACCGGTCAAACGCATAAGCTGCTTTGGTTACAATTGCTGGCACAATAATCTTCTCCTCCTCAAACGCTGCGTAATAGTCGCAGGCGCGAAGTTCCCACCAGTAGTTGCCTTTGTCGTAGCGGGCACTCGCTGCCGCTTCAAACTGGGTCAGGTATTTTGCTACTGCCGGATAGGTTGTGTTCAAATACTTCCACGCATCTTCTTTTCCCCGGTTTTGATTGGTCCAGCCGGAAGGAAATAATATCAAATACGTCTCCCGCCAATTCACCTTATACCGCTTAATATCCCGCCCCGCCAAAAACGGTTTGATCACTTCGGCGCTGCGGGAGTCTTCGGCGATCAGACGCGCACGGGTGGTTTCGTCTATGACAAAAGCTTCGTTTAGACCGGTTAATACCCCGCGATAAATCTTGCCCTTCACATACTCACCCAGGGGGATTCCGGCTTTGCGTATTTTATGGAGGAGTTGCTGGTCTTCTGCCGGGGCGAGGCTCCAGCCGCTTTCGTTGTCGAGAAGGCCGAGATTGGTCTCAAAAAAATGCAGATGGTCGCGCAGGTCGCGGTCGGGCAGTTGTTTGGGCTCAGCGGCGTGAAATGTGGGGGCAGGTTTTTGTTTTTTGAGCAATACGATAGCAGGGTAAGCCGTCGCTTCAAATACGGGCAGGTCGCCAAAGTCCACAATCTGGTCTATACGTATCGCTGGGCGGGGGATAGAGGGTTTTGCAGGTTTAAAATTGAGCCAGTGGCGAAATACTTTTCCATATCCGGCGCGCATCCATTTGTTGGAGGCGATATAACAAAGCACACCTCCGGGTTGCAGGAGGTCCATCCCACGTTCAAAAAAGAGACAATACAGGTCGCCAGTGCGGGCAAAGGTTTTGTAATCGAGTTTCTGGTAACGGGTTGCCTGTTCGCCGAGCTTCTGGAGTTGTACATAGGGCGGGTTGCCGATGACGATGTCGAAGCCCTGCGGTCTGCCAAACATCCATTCGGGATCAAAAAAGGGAGAAGAAGCGTTTTGGTCGTAGGGATTCCACCCGGCAACCAGCCGAGCCGTTTTATCGGTCCATCCTTCACCGATTAAAGCCGTGGCGAGGTAGGTGCGGAGTTCCGCATCGCGTTTACGGTATTTGGCTTTGGTCTCAGAAGTACGGGCTGAGAAGTGGTTTTTTCGTACTTCGGCGACAGCCTGCTCCAATCGTTCTACTTCTTGATTGCGGAGGGAAAGTTGTTTGGGGCGATCCAGTTTTTGGATGGAGTCAGCAGCGACAAACTTCGTTTCGAGGTTGGGAAGGCTGAGAATGCCCCGGTTGGGCTGATTTTCATTGATTTTCTGATCCACCATCAGCGAGATAAAAAACCGCAGTTTGGCGATCTGCACGGCAATCGGCTGAATATCCAAACCGTAGATGCAGTTTTGGATAAGGAACAGTTTTCGGGCATAATTGAGGTCATTATTTTCGGGATCAAATACCGAATCAATTTCCTCCAGGCGGTTGATAAGTTCCGTTTCCGCTGCTTTGCGGGCATTGTCATTGCGGATGTCGGCAGCGTGTTTTAAATCCCGTTCAATTTCCTGTCGGGCTTTGGTTTCCTGTCTTTGTCGCCAGAAGCGATTGTCGGGATCAAGTTTAGCTAGTACATGTACCACCTTTTGCAGTACTCCCATGGGGAAAGCCCCTGAGCCACAGGCCGGATCGAGCAGGGTAAACTCATCAAGGGCCAGAATGAGTTTTTCAGTTGTAGTTGCATCAAATGGCTGAATATCTGTATATCCAAACAGATCGCGTAGTTGGGGTTCGATATCCTGTTCGAAACCAGGTTCATGAATAACCTGGTGCAGCAGGAGTTGCCCGGTCTGTGTTTCATTGCCAAAAAGCGAAGTCTGTTGAGAGCCAAAAGGCAGGTAAGAAGCCGGGTCGCCGGTAAGTTTTCGTTTCAGGTAGGCGATGAGGCATTCGTCCACCATATAGTCCACAATTTCGCGGGGGGTATAAAAGGAACCGGTTTGTTTTCTGGCAGTAAGTTGGGTTTCGGGGTTAAAGGCTGCGAGAAGATTTTCGAATACTTTTCCCAACATCTCAGGGTCGAGCGCCACTTCCTGATCGAGCGGAGTGTTTTCCTCCAGAGTAAAATGATAACTCCGCAATATGGGTATAAGGCCCCGCACCTTTACCTGTTTTTTCTTTTTGTCATCATAAACCTCACTTAAATCGGCAGAAGTTTCTGCGCAGAAAAACAATGTGTCGGGTACTTTTAAACGGGTTTCATTGGAGCGTTTATTGGAAAAACCATCAATCCTGATCTCAATACCTTCACTTAAATCCACCTGATCGAGGTTTTCAAACAGACCGCCATTGAGAAAAGGTATATCGCGTGTAAGATCGAGAAATCGCTCCTGATCTTTAAAAAATCGTTCATAACGATAAAAAGTCTGAACGCCGGTTTGTCGGGAGATAAATTTTCGTTTTTCGTCTCCAATAGGGGTATTCAAAGTAGCAAAAAACAGGTTCTGGAGAATGGCTTTATAATACGTAGAGCCGGTAGTATCTTGAAAATGGAGGATTTTATCGATTTCATTTTCCTCAAAGAGTTGATTGGGGACAAGTTTTTTTTCTTTAAGAAACCACACAAACATGATCCGGGTGATCAAACGAATGAGGGAAGTAGCATTGCGTTTATCGCGGTCGGGCTCTGCATCATTGGGAAACTCAACCTGATCCAGTGCCCAGAAATACCAGTCGGAAAGTTCGCGGTAAAATTCTTTGGTGAGGGTTTCGACAGAAAAAGCCTCTTTTAAATCTTCCAGAGTGATTTGTTTTTTGAGCAGCAGGCTGATACGCTCCACCGCCGTGCGCACCTTTCCACCTTCACCGAGGAGGTAGGTGTAACGTTTGGGTTCGGTGGTGTTTTTGACGAGTTCGCCGTGGGGGTTGCGTGTGGTGATTTCGGAGACAAAGGAGAGCCGCCATTGGTTTTCCTGCACAAATACGATAAGGGCGCCGTCCACGTCGTAGCGATAGATGTTTCGAAGAAGGGTTCGCAGGCTGGCTTTATTACGTTCAAGTTGAACATGTGGCAAAACATCCACCTGATACAATCCGATTAATCGTCCATCAGAGGTGGAAAAGCTTCCTATTTCCCATGCAGCATGGGCTTTGTCGTTGGGAGGAAGCATAATTCTTTCAGGAGATGCAAAAAGCGTTTTCACCCCCAGTACCTGCTGTAGAATATCAGCCCATGCCCTGGGATTAAAAGGTTGAGAGAAAATATGGTGGAGTTGTGTTTTGTCCATGTTTGCATTCGGTTTTATGCCGTAAACGTTTCTGAGATGACAATATCTGGCGTAACGGAGGTATCAATTTCCCGGTGATCTTCTTCCGTTTCTCCGGAAACAGAGGAATCATATTTTCCTGCCAGTGCAATCAACAACTGCTCACATTGACCATAAGATATTTGCTTTTTCTCTAGCTTCTGCCGCATTTTTTTCAGTTCTGTGGGGAGGGGAGTAAATGTACCTTTATCCACCAATTCTGTCAAACTATCACAGGCTTTTTTTACGGCATCATGAGACGTGAGTGGTTTTATATCCCGGAGAAATTTTTTAGCCTGCTTGGAAACCCCATCTGCTTTTTCTGTCGTGGCAACGACCTCTGTAGAAGCTCCCATAAAATCCTCTTCAAATTTTCCTAAAGCCGCAGCCACCTGAGTAAAATGTATATCAGGCAATTTTACCGGCAACTCATTCATTTCCGCCTTAAAGATGTCTGCCGCTTCCAGAAAGGTCAGGGAATCAGCATTATTTTTCGTTGAAATACGGAAAAATTCGGTTTTGTACGGAGATTTCAGAAATACGATGGTTGAATTGTGATTTTCTGCATGAGCGGTGATACGATTATGACGGGCGGTTCGGGATTTTAATGGAAATTTTTTAATCCTCTTAAACTCAGCAGGATAATTATCTTTAAACTCCCGAATTTCTTTAAGATAAAGGAGTCGTCGATCTTCCTCATCGGGAAGTCCTTCCTTAAAAAGTTCAAATTGCTCAACAAGTTCTTCGTGTGTAAATATTTGGGCATCTTCGCCAAAAGCAGAGTGGAAACCCTGAAGTTTAATCAGTGCATTTCGATACAATTTGATTTCTTCATCTCCCTGCTGGGAAGGGTAAAAATTAAAATTGTAAATCACTCCGGCGGTACTTCCTATTCGATTTACTCTTCCTATCCGTTGCATAAGCCGGGTGGCATTCCAGGGGGTGTCGTAGTTGACCAGCACGTTAGCACGGTGAAGATTTACCCCTTCAGCTAGTACATCCGTAGTTATGAGGATTTTATAGTCGTTTTTTCGAGAGTCTGTATAATTGGCATCAAAGTTTTGAAGAATGGTTTCAAAAACTTTATTTCTATTTTGTGAAGTTATTTTCAATACAGGGAGATCGGTTTTATCTTCGATCTTTGACGCGAGATAACCTGCGGTATCGCTACTTTCTGTGAAAATCACCAGTTGACCGGATGGATTAATTTCTTTGTCTAGCAACTGCCGGTATAATACTTCGAAAAATGTGTCAAGCTTAGGGTCGTCCTGAACCGATTTCCATTTGTCAGCGAGTTCCTGAAGTAAGTCCCGGTCTTTTATCAATCCTGTCAAAAATAGGGGATCAAAATCATCCCGGGAAAACACTTTGTTATTGGGTTTTTCAATGCTGAGTTCAATGATCATTTGTTCAATCTCTTCCATAGAATAACCCTTTTCAGCAAGAGCATTGATATCAAGGTCAGGGGCAATCAGCACTTTGTCCTCCTCAAACATACGAATCATGCGACTGGTAGCAGTAAGGAGGTTTCCAATAGAAATACGGAATGCATGAAAACTGCTTTCCAGGCGTTTGACCATCATTGTTTTCATGATTCCGGCAAGTGCTTTAGATACGAGGATTGCCTGATCGTAGAAAAGTTCGCGGGGTTCGTCTTTGAGATAACGAATGACCTGATAGCGGTAATAATTGATCTTGTCGTCGTCGGTGAGGTAAAATATGGTTTGATAAAATAGTTTACTCAATTTGGTTCCCAATTCATAGACAACAGGTTTGGGAGGGGTAGGTTCGGGAAATATAATTCCCTGATCCTTCAAATCGTCGATATACTTGGGATAGTTTTTGAGGTCTTTTCGGGTTCTTCTTACGGTGATTTCTGAAATAACTTTTTCCCGAATTGTTTGATATAATTCTCTGATACGACTGATATCAGGGTCATTTGTCCGCATGATTTCTCTATACTCACGATTGATCGGACCAAAAAAGGACTGAAGATTTGTCTCAGAAAGTGTACTTCTTCGGGCATCTTGAAAAAGCTGAAGGAGGTAGTACAAATCCTGCGGGCGATTATTGAGCGGAGTGGCAGAAATCAATAATACTTTTTTATTTCGGCCTGGTACGAGTCCTTCGTTGACCCGTGGAGCTTTGCAAATTCTTTGAAGTAATGCAAACATCCCGGAAGTATGATTGCGATAGCGGTGGGCTTCATCAACCAGTATAAGATCATATTCTTCCTTAGGCCAGTAATTGATGTCTGCACCTTCTGCGATTTTTTCGAGGCGGCCATTAGTTATAAACTTTGTGTGGCGATCAATGCCGAAATAACGGAAAGTGTTTTTCCAGTTTTTTTCCAGCGCAGGAGGATACACGACCAGAATTTTGGTATTAAGCGAGCCATTGGCGATCATAAAACGTTTGGCGATCATGGTAGCCACTACCGTTTTTCCAAGGCCAACTACATCGGCCAGAAAAAATCCGTTGTGCGCCATCAGCATTTGGAAACCCTCATTTACAGCATCTACCTGATAAGAGAGTTTTTTAAAATTTTGGGGCAAATCACCCACTGTGTCTGGGTCGTAGTCAATATTGTTTCCAAAGTACTCTATCAGGAATTTGATATATATTTCGTATGGCGTAAAGGTTTGACCTATATGCGTTTTCTGCTTAAAGGCCTGAATATCTGCGGGTAAAATAGTGGTTGATTTTTGCCATAGCTTTTCAAACTCTTCTTTAGTAAAAGTTACATCACTATAATTTTTCAGTGCTATATTTAGTTCGTAATTGGGTGATTTTTTGATACCCAGACCCGCTTCGGTTAGATTGGAGGACCCCATGATCACCCACCCGTCGGAGTGTTCGCTGTGATTTTGTGGGAGAAAGAGATAAAATTTAGCGTGAATAGTTTGTGAATTGTGTGCTCTGACTTCTATCCTGCCGTCTATCAGATCCTGTATAAAATCCAAAATTCCATTCTCCACCTCCTGTGAATATTTGGCCTCTTTTATATCATGTATAAACCATTTGAGAAATTCTTCTTTCGTTTTTTCTTCGTCTCCAAAATACAATAACCCTTTCCGCTGAGATTCAGCGAACATTTGATCCACATTAATTCCAACCAGAATTCTTATCTCTTTTATATTTTTGAGCCAGGGCTGCAAAGCAAAGTACCCCGAAGACCGGAAGTAGCCTACGACCGCATGAAAGGCATACAGATCCTTCATGTTTTCGATGATTCCTGTGAATTTTCGAAATAGGGTATTCTCTTCCGTATTAGTAAAAAATCTTGTGTTCATCAATCTACAGTTAAAAAGATAAATATCCTTTACGCCCTACCTCCTCCTCACTTCCTTCACTTCGGCCTCCGTCACTGCCTCGGCCTCGTTGCCGAAGTTGCTGCGGATGTAGGTGAGCACGGCGGCGAGTTCTTTGTCGCTGAGGAAGCTGTGCTGGGGCATCGCGTTGGTGTAGGTTTCGCCGTTGACTTCCATCGCTTCTTCTCTGCCGTTGAGCACGATGTCTATCAACCGCTCTTTGTCGCCGGTTACCCAATCGGTGTCTTTCAGGGGCGGGAATCGCCCCGATGCGCCTTCGCCGTTGGCCTGATGGCAAATGCCGCAGTAGCGATAGTAAATCGCTGCGCCCGGGCTACTTTCGTCTCTTTGAAGGTTGTCCTCAATCTGGTCAGGAGTGCGGATATGCGCCATGCTTTTACGGGCTTCCATCGTCGCCAATTGGGTGCTGCCGAAGGTGGTTTTGTCGCCGGTGTACATCACGCGCCAGATTTTGCCTTTTTCGGTGTCGCCGATATACAACGAACCGTCGGGTCCCATCGCCAGGCCCATCGGGCGATAAACCGCATCACTCACACTCACTATCGGATCCACTCCTGCAAATCCATCGGCAAATATTTCCCATTCGCCGGTCGGGTTCCCGTTCTCAAAGGGCACAAAGGCCACAAAATACCCCGCCTGGGGATAGGGGGCGCGGTTGGTCGAACCGTGAAATGCGATAAATGCCCCGCTTTTGTACCGCTCCGGAAACATCTCTCCGGTGTAAAACAGCAGATCATTGGGCGCCCAGTGACCGGGAAAACCGATCAGCGGATCGTCGTATTCGGCGCAGCGTTCGACTTTGATTCCATCGCCCCCATACTCCGGCCCTAATACCTTTTTTGCCTGAATCTGGTCGTAATAACAGTAGGGCCAGCCAAAATTGTCGCCGTCTTCTACACGCACAAATTCTTCGGCAGGAAGCACTGCACTCTGCCAGGGTGAATATACCTTCGGCCAAAGCCTCAGCAGGTCGTCACGCCCGTGAATCACTACGTAAAGCTGGTTGTCCTGAAAATTCCAGTCCAGCCCCACCACGCTGCGTATGCCGGTGGCAAATTTATACCCGTCGCGTTGGGTCTGGTTGAGTTTGTTTGCATCAAACCGCCAGATGCCGCCGTGGTCTTCGAGTTGGGGGCAGGGATCAATGCCGGGGTTTTCCGGGGCGTTGGGGGATTCTTCGCAGGCATTGGAAGGCGCGCCAAAGGGAACGTAAATATGCCCTTGGTTGTCAAATGTAATGGGTTTGGCGATGTGTTCGTGCCGCCCGTGTTCGTGGTCGTCTTTGATCACAAGTTCCGGCTCTCCGGAGGGCGCGAGGCCCCAGCGGGGGAGTTTCATTCGGAAAACTTCGAGTTCGGTGGTGAAGTAGAGATAACCGTTGTAAATGCGGGCACCGGTTTGAAGACTCCATTTGCCCTCATGGGGGTATTTGCCAAATTTTTCGATCTCATCGGCTTTGCCGTCGTAGTCGTTGTCGCGGAGGGCGACAACCGAGCCGTTTTCGTCGGAGAAGCGGGTTTTGGTGTAAATATCTCCATTTTCATTGACCGCCAGGTGGCGGACTTTACCGGGTACGCTGTCTATCACCACCACGGCTTCAAAGCCGTCGGCAAGGAGGAGACCGCCATTGTCGGGGTCGCCGGGCGGCAGACCGTGTTCAGGAGCACAATGTAGGAGGCTGAAAGCAAGAAAAAGCAGCAGGATTTTGCCGGTAGCAGTAAGCAGATAGCGTGAGGCGTTATTCATAGGTCATAGGTTGAATAGCGTCGCTTCATTTTGTATTCAGGACACTGGCTTCATATAGAACTATCGGATCAAGATCAAAACTAACTTCAAATACTTTCCCATCGGGCAAACAACTCCGTGAAGGAGATCATTCGAGACTCACCGGTATTAAAGGCACAATAAATATTAAATCCTTCAATTTTATTGATCTTAAGTATTCTGGGGATTTTCGTTGTTTTTTGCATGATTTTTTGCCAATTATTTTGCCCGCAAAGAATTCCAGATTTCAAGTAAAATACAATTATCCTCAATACAAAAATAGTTTGCTCAAATATGTTAGTTCGAAAATTCATGTTTATTCGTGCATTCGTGGCTATTTTTTCCATAACCCTTTGATTTAAGCCACGAATGCACGAATTCAGCCGAATAATCCGGAAATTACCTGCTGAAAAGGATAGATAGGTCGAATAAATGTATTTTAATTTCCGATATCCTACTGGGAATCCCTTTTCTCCCGCCTCCGGCGGATAAACTGACTCGCCTTCGACTCCGGCGTCAGGGCGTACCCCACCGTCAGCCAGAGTTTGAAGGGGTTGTAGGTTTCCGTTCCCGTCGGCACTTCATCGTACAGGTGGGGAGGGAATAAGGATGCATAAAATAAAACCGTATCTATCTGTTTGACCTGCCAGGCCCGATAGCTGAGGGCAATGTCCCAATTTCCCCACGCGACCCCCAGCCCGGTATTCACTTCCAGGGAATAAAAATCGGCCACCCATTTGTTTAGTATTCGAAGATGATTGGCCCCTTTACGAAAATGGAAAGCGGGCAGCGCCTGTCCCTGAGCATATACCCGCGCCGATGAGCCGAGGTCAAACAGTTTCAACCGCACATTGACAGGAATCCCGATCTGGTCTATTCTGTATCTTTGCACCATACGAAGGATCAATGTAAGGTCACTTGTCAGATACTGATTATTAAGTGGCCGGGAAAAAGTATTCACCTCACGGGTGAGCCACAACCCCGCTTCGAGGGAAAAGTGAGGGGCGGTCAGAATGGGTTTATAGATTCCCAATGCATACTGCCAGGTACCCAGATTGTTTTCGTTGGAAAGAATATCTCTTGAGAGACCCTGTGGCAAGCCAAACAGCCGTCGGTCGTGTTCCTGAAAAGCCAGGCTGAGGGAGAGACGGGGAGAGGATGGGAAAAGAAAATGCTGGGCAAAGAGGGTATCTCCAGCAGCTTGCAGAAGCAGGATACTGAGTAAAAAATATAGGTTTTTCATGGGCAACCGCGATGAAGAATAGAAAGAGTGAAGAGAATGTCTATTTAGTGACAAAATACGGAAAAAGAAAGAGTAAAATATTTACCCTTACCCTCAATTTCCTCACTTCCTCCCAACCGGAATTTTGCCGACCATAAATCCAATCCCCAACCCAAAAGAGATGTACTTTTCCCAGGCGGTTGTCCAGCGATTCGTAGCGATAAAATATCGGTCAAAATGTGCAAGCCCATAACCTCCGTTCAGAGTAAGCAGAAGAAAGGGAAAAACCGGATATTCAAATCCGACCATTAGATAACCCATATCTGCATAACTTGCCACTCCAAAAACGGATGTTTGGGCATATTTAATATGATCAAATGCGGGATTTAAAAAGGAGAAGTGCCGGTAATTTAATTCTCCCGAAAAGGTCAGACGGGAAAACAGTTCCACAATCGCATATCGGTAGCCAACCTGAAATCCCTGCGGGGCTCTCTTTACAATCTCAAATTCAAAATAATAATCATCATATAAGTCCCAGCTACTGTAGATTGTATGCCGACGAAAACACAGACTAATCCCGGGGCTATAGGTTTGCATTCTGATTCGGAGGGGTCTGAAAAGAGTCGTACTCAGGTTGAGTCTGATTTTCAGACTATCTCCTGCGGTATTACCCAAACTAATCAAAGGGTTTATGAATAGCAGCGTTATTAACGCTCCTAAAACCAAGCTTTGGCAGTTGAAAATCGAAGATTTCATGGCTTTATAAGGGATAAATTAACCAAATAAAAAACGGAATCAGGGCCTCCACCGCCCCCAATGACATGCTTTTTGATGATACCGACATCTTTGGCAAACCAAAGTTTCGTAAAAGTTCCTAAAAAACTTGTTCGCTCCTCCGATTGGAGTACTTCATAATACGTTTCTCCACGGACTATCAGTGAATCCCATACAGTAACCTTTTCGTCGGCGGTAAAACCGTTTCCCCCTTTTTCTTTCCGAATATAATGGCCGCCTCCGGCCGGATAAGAAACATCAAAAGCATAATAATCTTCATAAGTGCGCACGTCCGCCCGCATCCTGTGATCCCGGCTACATTCATAAATAATCATATATCCTTCTCCGATAAAAGGAGAGATGGCGATGGCGTTATTCCCCCTCCGGGTCACCCGCATCGTATCATAAACTCCACTGGCGCTATCCTGATACACATACCATGACCCGGAATCGGGAACGGCAAAATAGGCGCGCATTTCCTCATCCAGCGGGAAAAAGGGTTTGGGAGGAATTGGCTTGCGACAAGACCCCATACAACACATGACAACGGCAATAAGCAGGAGAATATAGTTACGGTTTTTCATGGGTAGAGGATTATTCATTGTGTTTGTGCACCAAGCTACACAAATCACAAAAAAATGAAATGCCAAAATATTTCCCCTCTTTTTTCCAAAAATAAATTATCGGAATTATAAACTTATTGGGATATAAGATCAAACCTACCTGTCTAAGCAGAGAGACGCCTCGGTGATTCTCTTCTTCCTCGGTGGTTTTTTGATTGCGTAGTATTTAAACCACGGAGAAGTCGGAGAAGCACGGAGGAGA
>JANRJC010000007.1:0-248076 GCA_033764335.1 Bacteroidia bacterium
CCCCTTGGGGCGGCTCAAAGCGGTACGATAATTCCAGCAGGGGAATGGGTACAAAAGCCGGTAGGTAGTCATCCTCCGAAGGCAGAATAAAACGCCCCCCTGCCGCCAGATGTGCATGGTGGGACCGATGCCCGGTTTGCAGGGTGAAATAAAGAGGTATCAGAAAGTAGCCGCCTCGGATAAAATTACCTGCGTCTGAATAATTGGTGAATGCCAACCCCGAACTTACCCCCAGGGAGGAAACCCACCCCGTAGGATATATTTTGAACTTATGCTCATATTGAAACGAAATGGAAATATTGCGCTCCGCGGCTCCGGCAAACCATGCGTCGGTCTGCGCAAAAAACAGATTAGGGGTTTGGGCACAAAGGGAAGGGGTGATTAAGAATGTTATAACCATGAACCCTATACTTTTCATGGGTTTTGTGTTTAAGGGTGTCGAAATTTTCGATAAGATAGCAAAAATAAAGAGAACGGTAAAGGGAAATCGGCGGATTTTAGGAGGGAATTATTTTTACCCTTTTTGAAAACTAGGTAAAAAATTGGATACTTTAGGTATTAAACATACTTTCAATAAAGAGTAGTAAGAGAGGAATTATCACCCCATGATCCCCCCCAATCCGGAAACTGAAATCGCCGTCCTTCTCCAAATGGCGAAGGACAAACGCAAAAAAACGCAGGATTTCCTCCGCCGCCTACGCCGGCAAAATCCGCACAATCTCGATTCCCTTGTCCATCCCTTGCACGACGAGGTTTTTGCCGATACTGACTGTCTGAAGTGTGCTAACTGCTGCAAAACCACCAGCCCCCGATTTACCGACAAAGACATCGCCCGCATCGCTCGTCATCTGCGTATGAAACCCTCTTTGTTTGTGGAAGAATATCTCCACCTTGATGAGGAAAATGACTATGTGCTCAATGCCGTACCCTGCCCCTTCCTCGGGTATGACAATTATTGCAGCATCTATGAAGAAAGGCCCAAAGCCTGCCGCGAATATCCGCATACCAACCAGAAAAAAATCCATCAGATACTGCGACTCACCGAAAAAAACGCCGAAATCTGCCCGGCTACTTTTCGTATTGTAGAAAAGTTGCGGGAAATAATGGAAAACTAAAAATTTCCCCGGTACTAAAAATCCGAAAAAACCGTATATTAGTAGTTGGACCAGCGTTTTTCAGACAGCTCATGAATCGTTATCCCCTTTTCGTGTTTGTTTTTGTAGCCCTCTGTTTGCCTGCTGCTCAAGGCCAGATGATGTTTGAGGTTTACCACGTGGACACTCTCTCCGCGAAAAAAACCTGTTACCTCCCTTTTATTTACTTTGAAAATAATACCACGGTCATTATGGATGAGTCAAAAACGGATCTGCGGTATCTGGCTTATGTCCTGAAATCTCACCCCAGCATGAAACTAAGCCTGAGAGCTGACGGAGAAACCATGCGTTTTGACAAAAACCGCAAGTTTATCAACCAGACCCGGGTGGAAATTCTCGCCGAGGCTCTGCAAAAACTCTACGGCATTGATCCGAAACGTATCATTAAAGAAGATTTTGAGGCATGGGTATGGGCCTACTCGGGACGCTCCCGCGGGCAGGAGTCCATTCCTCTTGAAAACCGCCGTATTATCTGCAATTGTGTCTGGGAATAATTCCTAATTTTACCTCAGACAAAAGGTGAATGAAAAAAGTCCTTCTTATTACCTACTACTGGCCTCCCAGTGGCGGCGCAGGTGTCCAGCGGGTACTCAAACTGGTCAAATATTTCCGAGACTTTGGATGGGAACCTATCGTCTATGCGCCCGAAAATCCCGCTTACCCGATTCTCGATGAATCGCTCCTGGCAGATATTCCCACCGGGCAGGAAGTAATCAAAGGCCCCATCTGGGAACCTTATGATTTTTATAAAAAATTTACCGGCCAGGGAAAAAAGGAAAGGGTCTATTCCGGGTTTCTTTCGGAAGACAAAAAACCTTCATTCACCCAAAAACTCTCAGTCTGGATCAGGGGCAATTTTTTTATCCCCGACGCCCGCCGTTTCTGGATAAAACCTTCGGTCAACCGCCTGAGCGAATACCTCAAAAATCACCCTGTGGATGCCATTCTGTCCAGCGGGCCTCCGCATACGGTTCACCTTATCGCAAAGGGAGTAAAGGAAAATACCGGCATTCCCTGGGTGGCGGATTTTCGCGATCCGTGGACAAATATTGATTTTTACGACCAGCTTATGCTCACACGGTGGGCAGACAATCGGCATCATAAACTCGAAAAATCGGTTGTCACCGCCGCAGACAAACTCGTAACGGTAAGTTGGGTCTGGGCAAAAGAATTTGAAGCCCTCGGCGCAAAAACAGTGGAGGTGATTACCAATGGTTTTGACCGCGAAGATATGGCTGCCGCCAAAGAGGATTCTGCCCTGCCATTGGAAGGAAAATTTATCTGCTCGCACATCGGCTATCTCAACCGCGACCGAAACAATGCCACACTCTGGCAGGCTTTTGGAGAAATTTGCAAGGAAATTCCGGCGATAAAAAAAGACCTTGTTCTAAGGTTTATTGGCAAAACCGACGCCATCACCTTTACCCAACTTGCCCAAAACGGCCTCACCGATAACGTTGAAAAAATAGATTATATTCCCCACAACGAGGTGCTGAAATATACCCGAAGTACTCCGGTATTATTACTACTAGTGAACAACGTGCCCAATGTCATGGGGCATATTCCCGGCAAAACCTACGAATATATCGGTTCGCGAAGGCCTGTACTCGCTGTCGGTCCGGAGGATGCCGACTTTGCGCGGGTAATCCGCGAGACAAATTCCGGTGAAGTCTGCGGATTTGACGATTTGGAAAAAATGAAACGGGTGATATTTCAGTATTACCGCCGCTACAAAAAAGGGGAACTGAACAACCCCGAAGGTACGGTGGAGCGATTTACCCGGCGCGAAGCGACGCGGCAAATGGCAACCCTGCTAAACCAACTTACTCAGTGATCTACGGCATACAACACGACATTTGCCCCCATCTGTAAAGCGAGTTGTCTCAATTCTTCCGGGTCATTGTGTATGCTCTGATCCTCCCAGCCGTCGCCGAGATCGGTTTCGTAAGTGTAATAACAGACGACTCTTCCTTCATAAATAAGCGCCAGTCCCTGCGGGGGTTTGTTGTCGTGTTCGTGAATTTTGGGCAATCCTTTCGGAAAAATATAATGCGAGCGATAGATGTCGTGATTAAACGGCAAATCCACAAATTCTAATTCGGGAAATACCTTTTTCATTTCCTTGCGGATGTATTTGTCTATGCCATAGTTGTCGTCAATATGAAGAAATCCCCCCGAAATGAGGTACGTGCGCATGTTTTTGGCTTCGGCATCGGAAAAGGTTACGTTTCCATGGCCGGTCATATACACATACGGATATTGAAAAATCTGCGAACCGCCGGGTTCGACGACTTCCTCCATCGGGAAAATTTTGGTATTGGTATTTTGATTGATAAACTCAATCAGGTTGGGCAGCGAAGTGGGATTAGAATACCAGTCTCCGCCGCCTTCGTATTTGAGTTTGCCGATTTTGAAGTGATACCTTTCCGTTCCCTGAGCCTGAAGGGTCGCCAAGCTTAGAGGGAATAATAATAAGATCAGAAGTGTTTTTTTCATACAATAAAGATACATATTCTTTTGAATTGTGTGAGTTCAATCCATTTCTTACTTTCGGAGTCTGATGAATAAACAACTTTCACCCCGGTTTTTAGTCAACGGTTATCCCTACATAATGGTTGGTCTGGTAGTGTTGGAGGTAGCACTGATGACTTTTTGGCGGCGGGAGTTGGGTCTGTTTGGGGGGCCGGTGGTTTTGATTATACTGGCTTTTCTGATTTCCTTTTATCCGATCTGGAAAAATCATTTTCACAGAGATCATGGGTTTACGGGAAATGTATTGTCTGAGAAGAATAAACGATGGATTGTCTGGGGAATATTTGTAGTGGGAATAGCGACACTGATTCCGCTGTATCATCATATTCTTCAGACCTATCCGATAGACATTGACAAGTCTGATATTATCCCCACCATTAAAGTATGTGTCAGGCGCTTTCTGAATGGAGAACCCGTATATGCAGAAATTACCGAATTCCCCTATCCCCACTTTCCCAATTACTTTCCCTTCAAATGGCTGCCTTTTATCATCCCTGAAATCATGGGAATGGATTACCGCTGGCTGCCGCTGGCAATGGTGGCGACAGGTCTTGGGTTTTACCACCATAACCTCATTTGTGCCCGTATTCCCACATGGATGTTGGGCCTGCTTTCCGTTGCGCCCTGGCTGATTCTGCTGTATTATCACCTCCACATGCCGTGGAATATCGCCTATACAGTAGAACTGCTTGATCTGGGTTATTACCTGATTATGACGTATTTTCTGATAAGGGAAAAAGTGATTATATCGGCGATTAGCCTTACTATGGCTTTGCTGTCGCGGGTTTCGTTTGCATTCTGGCTTCCTGCCTTTCTGCTGGGGATGTGGGCGAAAGAAAATAAATCCTATGCGGTGAAACTGGGGTTGATGGTTTTTGCCGGAGTCATATTGCTTTTTGTTTTGCCATTTGTCGCGCCCGACCGTCATGTTTTGGCAAAAGGGGAGGATGCCTATTTTCGGGCAGCAAGAGCTTCCTGGAGTATGAGCGAAGCAGACAGGGAATCGGGGAAAAAAGTTCCCCACGTCATGCGCGATGAAACAGGATTTGCATCGTGGGTATATATATTGTCGGAGAAAGAGCCTGAGGAAAAAATCAGACTGATTCAGAAAATCCATCTGGGCTTTTCCCTGAGTGCGGCACTGTTGACCGGACTGGGCTGGCTGCTGATTCGGTGGAAGATTCCGGCGAAGTATTATTTTCTCTTTTCACTAAAACTATACCTTGGATTGTTTTACGCCTGGATACAGGTTCCTTTTTTCTATTTGTTTATTACTCCACTATTTTTATCGTTATTTTTATTGCAGGAAATGAACATGGACCGATGGAACGCAGCAGCCGATGGGGGTTCTCCCCTGCAACAGTGATTTTTACCCTAAATTTATAAGTATGATTTATCCATCCACCTTAACGTTTCTCGCCGAACTAAAAGAAAACAACCATAAAGAATGGTTTGACGCCAACCGCGACCGATACCAGGAATCCCGCGAAAATCTGATCTCACTGGTTGATCAGGTGCTGGAAGGACTGGTGGAGTTTGATCACAGCGTGGAAGGCCTTGAAGCCAAAAAATGTCTGTTCCGCATCAACCGCGACATCCGTTTTTCCAAAAACAAAAGCCCCTACAAAACCAATATGGGCGCATTTATGAGCAAGGGCGGCAAACAGTCCTACTACGCAGGTTACTACGTTCACCTTGAGCCGGGAAGCTGTTTTGTTGGCGGCGGATGTTATCAGCCCCCTGCGCCCGAACTCAAAAAAATCCGCAGTTATATTGACCTTTCAGCAGCGGAACTTCGGGAAATAACGTCTGATAAGAAGTTTGTGGATACATTTGGCGGTTTGCAGGGCGAAGAACTGAAGTCTGCTCCGGCAGGATTTGACAAACAACATCCCGACATTGACCTGATTCGCAGGAAAGACTTTTTTGTAGGAAAAAACCTGGAAGACCATCAGGTGCTGAGTGAAGGATTTGCCGAAACGCTTCTGGATATTTTTGAGACGATGTACCCACTCAACCGCTATTTAAACGAGGCCATTGACCATTAATAATTATGAAAACTCTGCTCACCTTCGTATTGTCAGGCTGTTTATTTCCGGCCATTTTTGCACAAGACCTGATTGTCAAAACCACTGACGAGGAGATCATCGCCAAAGTGACCGAAATACAAAAACAAAAAGTATTGTATAAAGAGTTTGAAGACCTTGAAGGGGAAACTAAAAGCCTGCCGAAGGCAGAGATTTTGGTAATTGTATATGAGGATGGAATGAAACAATATTTTCAGGTGGAAAATACTTTGCCGGTGATTGAACATCGGAATGGCCTTTCCGATACCGTGCTTCTGGGTTCATCGCAGGAGATGTATTATCGGGGTGTAGAAGACGCTAAGTTGTATTACCATCGGCCCGGGCCGATGTGGGGGACCTTCGGTGCTACCGCTTTTTATCCATTGGGCGGTATATTTACCGGAGCCATTACCGGAGGCATTATTGCCGCAGTGCCACCCGACGTTAATCCCAGCATGGTTCCGAATCCCGAATATTTTCACTCCAGCCCCGACTACAAAGACGGTTTTCACCGACAAGCCCACCGGATCAAAATCGGCAATACGGCCAAAGGTTTCGGTTTAGGCATGGCCGTTCAGGCACTTTGGATCACTATCCTAATAGTCGCATCGAATTAGAAAACACCGGCACAGCCGACCTCTTTGTCTATGCCATCCACAATCGCCTGGTGGATGTTTCGTCAAGGATGTTTTAGGGGGGGGAAGTAAAAACACTATTTGCAATATTCTCTAATGGCAAAAATGAAACATCTCTTTCTTCGGCCTGGTCTGCGTAAACACCGGCGGAACCTATGACTATTTCGGCAACGTCACCGGTGGCAGATGGAAAAATAAAGATGTGAATCGTTTTTTGAGGGAGAGGGGCAACAAGTAGCACAGGTGCGAATCCCCAGCAATTTTCGTTTCTGTCTCAGTATATGGAGTACCCTGATAGCTAATAACCAGACTCCCCAAACCTCAGATGCGACATTTTGGTTTGCACCCATCAAAAACGTATTTACTTTGAAAAATTGTGACGGGAAATTCATAATCATTCAAATCTCCGATATAAATCGAATCCACTCCGGCATCATTGCCTCCTTCTGTAACCAGATTTTGGGCTTCCTCCCATTCAACCCCCAGATAAATCGCGACGCTCATGATTACAAACGCCTTCGATTTTTTCTGCCTTTCGTCTCCCATTTTCATAAACCATGCAGGGTTATCCGCGACAATTCGGGTTATGCGCTGATCAACGATATGTTTGTTTATTTCCATTGATGGTTCAGATACTTCTCTTTCTTATCCAGCTCTAGTTAAGAAATTTATTCCACTAAACCCCCAACCTCTCCGACTGCAACGACCTTACTCTGCCCTCCGGGTCGAGGGCGCGCACGATGCGGCGAAACTCCGGCAGGCCCGGGTAGGTTTTGGCAAATACGTCGGCGGGCATTCGCACGTCTTTGGTGAGGTATAACCGTCCGCCAAATTCCATCACAATCTCGTCAAGCCGGTCTAGGAAGGGAAACAGCCGCTGCTCAATCGGAAAATCCAGCGTCAAGGTATATCCTTCCATCGGAAAGGAAATCAGCCCTTCGCTGGCTCCCAGCAGTTTTAATACTGCTAAAAATGATCCCATGCCGGCCTGCCGCAAGGTGTCGAGGATGGTTTTTATGCCTTTTTCGCCTTCAACTTTGGGAATCACCAACTGGTACTGGGTAAATCCTCTTTTCCCGTAAATGCGGTTCCAGTGGTGAATGGCGTCCAATGGATAAAAAAATGTGTCGTAGTCGGTGATGACGCGCCGCTCTTTGCGCAACTGCTTGTGGTAATACAGGGTATTAAATGCCTGGATCGAAAACCGGTTGAGCACAAATCCGGGGAAATCAAATGGTACAGCGAGTTTCATCTTTTGGGGAATGGACAAAGGCGTTTTTTCCCAGCCTGTGCCATGCACTTCTTCCTTAACGGCGTGTTCTCCTTTCATCATTATGCTGCGCCCCACACTTTTGCCGCCGGAAAGGCAGTCTATCCACGCCATCGAATAGGTGTCTGCTTCAAAACGATCAAACATGCCGAGAATTTCTTCCAGATTGGAAGCCTTGACCGAATCCATGCGGATGGCGGAGGTTTCAATGGCTTTGAGTTGAAGGGTCAGCCGGAGGATCATGCCCGTAAGCCCCATGCCGCCAATCGTAGCGCGAAAAATATCGGCGTTTTCCTGCCGGGAACAGGTGATCACTTCACCGCTTGGCAAGAGCAGATCAAACGCCGAAACATACCGGGAAACCGAGCCTTCGCGATGATGGTTTTTGCCGTGAACGTCGGCGGCAAGTGCGCCGCCGAGGGAGACAAATTTTGTCCCCGGTGTTACGGGCGGAAACCAGCCCCGCGGAACGAAAGTTTCGAGAATATCTTCAAACGTAACGCCCGACTCACAAGTCAGTATGCCGGAATCGGCATCAAAAGCCAGAAAACGGTTCATTTTCAGGCTGGAGAGCATCGTATCTCCCAGCGAAGAATCTCCATAACACCTGCCCATGCCACGGGTTATCCAATGTCCTTCAAGGGGTTTCATTCCCTCCCGGAAATCAATTAGCGGGCCTTTCGCCACCGGATATTTTCCCCAATTGGTAGTCTGTTTTTTCACCCCGGTAAAGGTAAAAAATCTCCGTTCAATAATGGCGATAAACGGCTGATTCATACAGGATTTTTCCCCGTTCAGCAGTGTGTCTGCAAATAAATATTAAGTAAGTATTAGTTTTGTGTTATCGCTTTTCACTAAAACTAAGATGAACAAATTAGTAGTAACACTGCTATTCGTTCTTTGCTCCCTAAATTCCTATACCAGCCTTTCTCAGCCGGCTACGCCCGGAGAAGACAAGGGTTCCTGCCTTACTTATATCCCGAAGGCCATTTCTCCGAATGGTGATGGGATCAACGATTTTTTTATGGTTCAGCCGCAGTGTGAACTGCGCAATTATTCCTTGCAAATTTTCGATGAAGCCAATCAATTGCTTCACGAAAGTAATGAAATTGAGCGGGGTTGGGACGGCTCTTTTGACGGAGCCCCGGTGCCCGAGGGACATTATTCCTATACCATCACTTACGAGGAGACCAACTCCAATACGGCGGTCAGCCTTCACGGAGAGTTTATCGTGGTACGTTAAAATTTCCCTGACACCCTGCCACCATTAAGGCAAAAACCCCGACCGTAAGGCCGGGGTTATTTTTTATTTCTGAAGCATTTCGACGCTGCGCCGAATGAAGTCGGTAAGTTCCCTGCCTTCGAGCATATTCTGGGAAAGCAGAGCCAAGTCCAGAAGTTGTTTTGCCATGTCCGAATCCTCTCCGGCGTCGGCAATACTCTGTACGAGCGGGTGTTGGGTGTTGACGACCACATTGACGGCATCGGGCATTTCGCCGAAATAGCCCATTCCTCCTCCGCCGACGGCGGCCATTTCTTTCATACGTCGCATAAACTCCGGGCGGGTAATCATCACGGGCAATTGGTCGGCCCCGAGTCGTTCGGTTTGTACAGTAAGTCCTTTTTTGCCGACGGTTACTTTCTCAAAACTTTCTTTGACTTTTTTCTCCTCGTCCTCCGAAAGCAGGCGATCGGTTTTTTTCTTTTTGCCTTTTTTCGGTTTTTCTTCCGAGTCGGTTTCGGAAACTTCTTTCGGAATCAGTTTTTCCAATATATCGGAGTCAACCCTTGCCCACCGGGATTTTTCCAACTTACGCTCCAGTTGCTGCATAAAATGGTTGTCAATCACCCCATTCATGTGCAACACGTCATAACCTTTTTCTTGTGCGGAATGGATAAACATATCCTGGGTGCGTTTGTCGGTCGCGTAGAGATAAACTCTTTTTCCGTCTTTATCGGTCTGGGTGGGGGTAATTTTATCCTGATATTCGGTAAGCGAATAAAAATTCCCGTCCATGTTTTCGAGGAGGCAGAACTTCTCGGCTTTTTCGTAAAATTTTTCGTCAGTGATCATTCCGTATTTGACAAATACAGAAATGTCGCGCCATTTTTCTTCAAATTTTCCTCTGTCTTCTTTGTAGATTTCGTGAAGTTTGTCGGCGACTTTTCGGGTGATATAGCTGCTGATTTGTTTTACACTCGAATCGCCCTGAAGGTAACTGCGGGAAACGTTGAGTGGAATATCGGGAGAATCAATGACTCCCTGAAGCAGCATGAGGTAATCGGGTACAATCTGGCTTACTTCATCGGTAATAAATACCTGCCGGGAATAAAGTTGAATATTGTTTTTACGAGGGTCAATGTCCTGTCTGATTTTGGGGAAATACAGAATACCCGTGAGGTTAAAAGGATAGTCCACATTCAGATGAATCCAGAAAAGCGGGTCGTCTGCATAAGGATATAATTCCCGGAAAAAATCCTGATAGGCTTTGTCATCGAGATCCGCCGGTGTTTTTTTCCAAATAGGGTTGGGGTTGTTGATGATTTCCTCTTCAAACTCAATTTCTATGGGAAGGAATTTGCAGTATTTGTCGAGGATGCTGCGAATGCGGACGGATTCAAGGTATTCTTCGTCTGCTTCTGAAATATGAAGGATGACATCCGTTCCGCGTGTTTCTCTTTCGCCGGAATCGAGGGTAAACTCGGTGGTTCCATCACAAATCCAGCGCACGGCTTCGGCGCCTTCTTGCCACGATTTGGAAATAACTTCCACCTGACTGGCGACCATAAAAGCCGAATAAAAACCGAGGCCAAAACGGCCAATGATGTCTTCTTTTTCTTTGGCGTCTTGAAATTTTTTCAAAAATTCTTCCGCACCGGAGAAAGCCACTTGGTTGAGGTATTTTTTCACCTCTTCAGCGGTCATTCCGAGGCCGGAGTCACTTACGGTCAGGGTCTTAGCCTCGTTGTCCAGTTTTACACGGATTTTTAATTCCCCCAGTTCTCCCTGAAATTCCCCCCTTGAAGATAGAAATTTCAGCTTTTGGGTAGCGTCAACCGCATTGGAAATAAGTTCTCGTAAAAAAATCTCCTGCTCCGAATACAGCGATTTTTTGATGATGGGAAAAATGTTTTCGGTACTGACGGATATATTGCCTCTTTCCATAAATCTAAACGTAGGTAAAAGTTTATAGTATTCAGTTCACAGAACTGATTTGCAAATTTAATACCCCCGGCATTTTTATGCCAAAATGGCAGAGATTCAACGAGGAATCCCTGCCACCACTAAATTAAAAAGCAAATGAGTTATTTCAGATCGTCTTTGCCGGAGTTTTTGTTTTTTCGGCGCGAATCGTCGCCTGTGCAGCGGCCAATCTTGCGATAGGCACCCGATAAGGCGAGCAACTGACGTAGCTGAGGCCAACATTTTCACAGAGTTCGATGGATTTGGGGTCGCCGCCATGTTCTCCGCAAATCCCGATCCGTAGGTTGGATTTGGTTTCTCTGCCTTTTTTCACGGCTTCTGCGATGAGATAACCCACGCCATATTCGTCGAGGGATTGGAACGGGTCTGCACGGAGGATACCGGTTTTAAGGTAAAAGGGCAGGAACTCTCCGATGTCGTCGCGAGAAAAACCGAAGGTCATCTGGGTAAGGTCATTGGTGCCAAAGGAGAAGAAGTCGGCATGTTCGGCGATTTTGTCGGCGACAATAGCGGCACGCGGGGTTTCTATCATGGTTCCCACCAGATAGTGTACCGAGTCGCCTCTTTCTTGAAATACGGCTTTAGCCACCCGGTGAATGATTGCTGCCTGCATATCAATTTCACGGCCTGTGGTTACAAGTGGTACCATGATTTCCGGAAAAACCTCATATCCTCGGGCCTGCATATTTAGTGCGGCTTCGATAATGGCCCGTGTTTGCATTTCGGTGATTTCGGGGAAAAGATTTCCGAGGCGGCAGCCGCGAAGGCCCAGCATCGGGTTGAGTTCGGAAAGTGCTTCTACTTTTTCCTTAATTTTTTCATAGGAAATTCCCATTTCGCGGGCGACTTCCCGCTGGTTTTCTTCCTCCTGAGGCAAAAACTCGTGGAGTGGCGGGTCGAGAAGGCGAATGGTAATGGGCAGCCCGTTCATGGCTTCGAATAATCCTTCAAAATCTCCCCGCTGAATGGGCAACAATTGCCGGAGGGCTTCCTGTCGGCCTTTAAGGTCGTCGGCGAGGATCATCTCGCGAATGAGCATGATGCGGTCTTCCTGGAAAAACATGTGTTCGGTGCGGCACAAGCCGATTCCTTCGGCACCAAAACTACGAGCAACCTCTGCATCGTGGGGAGTATCGGCATTTGCCCAGACTCCCATACGGGAATATTTTTCAGCAATGGAAATTAACTCTCCCAAATCTCCGCTGAGTTCTGGTTTTTTGGTGCGTATTTGCCCTTCATACACATGGCCGGCAGTGCCGTTGATCGAAAGCCAATCGCCTTCTTGGAGTATTTTGTCCCCAATGGTAAGAGTGCGGTCTTTATAGTTGATATGAAGCTCACCTGCGCCGGAAACGCAACATTTGCCCATTCCTCTCGCCACAACCGCCGCGTGGGATGTCATGCCGCCGTGAGTCGTGAGGATGCCTTTGGCGAGGTTCATGCCTTTGATGTCTTCGGGCGAAGTTTCAATACGAACGAGGATAACGGATTTTCCCTGCTCGGCCCATTCTTCGACGTCTTCGGCGAAGAATACAATCTGTCCGGTAGCGGCTCCGGGTGATGCGGGTAATCCACGAGCGATTACACGAGCCGAGGCGAGTGCTTCCGGGTCAAAAATCGGGTGAAGGAGTTCGTCTATTTTTGTAGGTTCAATCCGAAGAATTGCGGTTTTTTCGTCAATAAACCCTTCTCTGAGCATGTCCATCGCTATTTTGACCATTGCTGCGCCGGTGCGTTTGCCGGTACGGGTTTGCAACAACCACAACCTGCCCTGCTGAATCGTAAACTCGATGTCCTGCATTTCGAGGTAATGCTCTTCGAGCCGGAGGCGTATTTCGTCGAGTTCGTGGAATACATCTGGCATCACTTCTTCGAGCGAAGGATATTTTGCTGCTCTTTCTTCTTCCGGGATGTGAGCAAGTGCTGCCCAACGCACGGAACCTTCCAGCGTAATTTGTTGCGGGGTACGTGTACCCGCCACGACGTCTTCGCCCTGGGCATTGATCAGGTATTCGCCCACAAAACGATTTTCGCCGGTAGCGGGGTCGCGGGTAAATGCCACACCGGTTGCGGAGTCATTACCCGTATTTCCGAAAACCATTGCCTGCACGTTGACGGCTGTGCCCCAGGCTTCTGAAAATCCGTTGAGCTTGCGATAGGTGATCGCACGTTGGTTCATCCAACTGTCGAATACAGCAGTAATGGCTCCCCATAGCTGATCCCAGGGATCGGTGGGGAAGGGCTGACCGGTGTGGTTTTGTATAGCATTAAGAAAACGAGAGGACAATTCTTTCAGATCGGAGACGGTAAGCTCGGTGTCGAGTTTTACTCCCCGTTCGGCCTTTAGCTCGGCTATGATTACTTCGAAGGGATCTTCATCTTCCTTGTTTTGCGGCTTTAATCCCAATACCACGTCTCCATACATCTGGATAAAACGCCGGTAGGAATCCCAGGCGGCGCGCTCATTATTCATTTTTCGGGCCAACCCTTCTACCACTTCGGTATTTAGCCCCAGGTTGAGCACTGTATCCATCATACCCGGCATGGAAACTCTTGCCCCCGAACGCACAGAAAGAAGCAGTGGATTGCCGCTGTCACCAAAACTGCTGCCTACGATTAATTCTGTTTCCCTCACTGCCGCAGAAACCTGCTCTCGAAGTAGAGAGATTAATCTTTCTTTCCCAATGGTATAATAGTCATTACAGGCTTCGGTGGTGATAGTAAAACCGGGAGGTACAGGGATCCCGATCAGATTCATTTCCGCAAGGTTTGCACCTTTTCCGCCCAGAAGTTCTTTCATCCGGGCATTTCCTTCGGCATGTCTGTTGCCAAACGTATAAACATACTTTAACTTTTCCACGAGCTTCTTTTTTAGTTGGCAGGATAAGTTTTCTCTCCATTCCATACCAAAGCTAAAACCCGCTTTTAAAGAAGGGGATGATTTCTACCGTTGTGGAAAATGCTTTTTGTCATCTGCCCATACCTGTCCACCACAAAATAACCTGAACGGCAGACAGCAAAATCATCGCCAGGAGGAAGAGGTAGAAAAAAATTTTCCAGATGCGGGTTTTCCATTCTTTGCGTTTTCTTTTTCGGCGTCCGTAAGCGGTTCGCCAAAGATAAATCAGCATAAAAAAACCGGCGATCAGGATTGTTTTCAGGTAGGGAATCAGGTCAAATATTGCGATTACGAGGTTCATTCGCGATTCGAGAACCCAGATGCATGTGTCCTCATAATTTTTGCCATTCTTTTTTCCGGTAACTTTTATCGCATTATTGCCCGGCTGGAGGGAGATGTCTTCCCATAAAAACACCCCATTAACGCCTTTAACCTTGCCTTTGGATTCACGATTTACCCATAGTTCCACCTCATCCGTATTGGCATAAACTTTTACCGGAGTGGTTTTTTTATTTCGAAGTATAAACCGCCGGGAAGTAATGTAAAGTACTGCTTCCTCCGACCAGTTGGCTTTGTAAAAATAAAAGGCGTCTTTTTTTACTTTTCGATTATAAGTCACAAGCCCTTTGTCGTTTCGCCCGGGGTGATCGCCTTCCCGCCGGAAGTGGGAACCGAAGTCAAACATATTCCACAAAAAGGTTCCCCAGATATATGGTCTTTCCTTAAAAGCCTGAAAGTGTGATTCATGGTACTCATTCTGCCACTCTTCCGGGTGAGGCGAACCAAAAGGATTCGGGCGTTCCGGCTCGATTTGGTGCTGGTAAATGCTTGCGCCTGCGCCGTATTCGCTGATTGCGATTGACCAGGAGGGATACTTTTCGTGGATTTTATCCAGCCATTCGCCGATGTCCTCCGGGTCATTGTAGTACCAGCCAAAATACTTGTTCCAGGCGATTACATCGGTAATGTCGTGAATCGGTTCTTCCGCATCCAACATGCTCGCCGCGGTAGTAATGCGGGTAGGGTCTTCGGTTTTGGCCAGTGCCTGAAGTTCTTTTACTAATTCGACCGGACTGGCTTCTTTAGGATTTTGAATTTCATTAAAAAGTCCCCAGAAGCAGATCGAAGGGTGATTGTAATTTTGGCGAATCAACTCAGTGAGTTGCTGACGGGCATTCTGGCGAAAGTCTGTGGAGGTATTGTATCCATTATTGGAACCGCCCCCAAAATCGGGCATTCCGACAAAAGGTATTTCTGCCCAGACAACCAAGCCGGCAGAATCACTCCGGCTGTACATTTCCCCTGCCTGCTGATAATGTGCCAGCCGCACCGTATTTGCGCCCATTTCCAAAATAAGCTCCACATCTTCTTTGTGATTTTCCGCCGAAAGTGCCGAACCTTTGTCCTGCCAGTCCTGATGGCGACATACGCCCCGGAGTGGATATGGGAGGCCGTTGAGGAAAAATCCCTCAGTAGGGGTAATGTGAAAATAACGCAAACCCAACGGCTCGGAAAGCTCTTCGATCACCTGATTCTGACGATACAGTTGAACTCTTACCCGGTAGAGATACGGATCTTTATGCCCTTTCCAAAGGTGGGGGTTGTCAAAATGCAGATTTTGCACGAGTGTCTGTTCGCCCGGTTCACAGCGATAGACCGAATCGGCGGTAAGTACGATGTTTCCTTCCGCATCAAAGACCGTGGATCGGAAAAGCACCAGTGTGGCCTGCTCTTCTTTATGGGAAATAAGCGCAGAAAGTTCCACATCCGCCTGGCGCTCAGAGACGAGTTTTTGCTTCAGATAGATTCCGGAAGAAGCATAGTCTAGCGGAGAAATACAGGTTTTGCTGGTGATCAGAAGTTTTACCGGGCGGTAAATACCGCCGTAGAGGTTAAAGTCTCCTGCCAGCGGCAGAATGTCGGTGGTTTCAGCATTACTGGCGAGGACTTCGAGGTGGTTTTCTTCACCGAAACGGATAAAGGGGGTGAGTTCATAACAGAAGGCCGAATACCCTCCTCGATGTTCACCGAGTTGATTGCCGTTGAGTGATACACTTGCACGGCTCATTACTCCTTCAAAACGAATAAAAACTCGTTTGTTCTGCCACGCTGTTTCCGGGGTAAATGTTTTGACATATCGGCCTTCGCCTCGGTAGTAGGGTATGCCCTGTTGGGCATCGGTAGCATTCCATGTATGAGGAAGATTTACCGTTTCTTCGATTTTATTTCCGGTCACATCCGCCCCGCTAAACTGCCATTGATCGGTAAATATAATCTCCTGGCGTGGCTGAGCAAATGCTGCGGTTATGCTCGCGAAGAGGCAAAAAACCCAAAGGTTTAGCTGTTTCATGACAAGGAATTAAGGCGTTGCAGCAAATTAAGAAAAAGTGGGGATTTATGTGTATTATCAAAGTACATGTGGGAATAGGCAGGCGGTGAAGGAGTGATTTTTCACTCATACCTCACCACCACAGCCTTGATTTCTCCGACGCCTTCGCCGACGATGGTGGGGCTTCGCAGAATGAGTTTGCCGGACCAGGGTTCCAACGCGAGGGTTCCCAGCGAAATTTCTGCCCAGGTCTGATCCAATGCCTCGACTCGATGGGGTACGCGGTCGCGGTTTTGGGAAATTTCGGGGGTAAATGCTTCGGTAATTTCGCCGGTTAGTTTTTGGCCGCCGACGGAAACTTCCAACTGACTGCCCACACCTTCGGCTTTGCAGGTGTATAACACCGATACGCGGTAGTTGCCGGGGCGAATCACTTCGATGTCCCACGATGCCTGATCCTTAGGCGTTTTCCAGTTGGTCAGCCAGTCATGTGCCCAGCCCTGCGGGGCAAACGTAAAGTTCAGTCCGCCCGAAATCGCTGCCTCGTGGGCAGATAGGGTGACGGTTTTGGCGGCCTCGTAGCCCAGTGGAATGGGCGGAATATTGGTCATAGATGCCGTCAGTTCGCCCAAAGTGGTGTTGAATTTTTCCTTAAATTTTTGGGTTAACTCCGGCTCCGCCGCTGCAAGATTGTGGGCCTCCGCCGGGTCGGCTTGCATGTCATACAACTGTGGCTCATTTTCTTTTTCCATCACAAAACGATACCGTGAGTTGCGCAGCGCACCGGGAAGGGGTTTTCTTTCGGTGTTCAGGCTTACATGGGTGAAGATTTCTCTGTCGCGGAGTTTTTCTTTTTTACCCCGAAGAATTTTGTCCAGGCTCACCCCGTCTGATGGGGGCATACGCGGGGCTTTTATTCCGCAGAGGTCTATGAGTGTGGGCAAAATATCAATATGAGCCGTAAGTTCTTCGATAATTGTACCCGCCGGGATGACCTCCGGCCAACGGATAAAACAGGGAACCCTCACCCCGCCTTCATGCACCTGTGCTTTTCGCCCGCGCATACCGCCGTTAAAACGGTCGCCGTTGGGGCCGTTGTCGGTCAGGTAAATGACGATGGTATTTTCTTCCAGTCCGAGGTCGTTGAGGGAAGCGAGGAGACGGCCCATATTGTCGTCAATGTTTTCACACATTCCATATATTGCTGCGTTTTTGTCGCTGATGCCGCGGGTTTTGTATTTGTCAAAATATTTGTCCGGAACCTGAAAAGGCGCATGAGGGGCATTGTAGGGCACATAACAGAAAAACGGTTTGTCCTTATTTCTCCGAATAAAACTAATGGCCGAATCGGTGAGAATATCGGTGATAAACCCCGTGGTCGCGACCATCGAATCCTGCCGTTGCAGCAGAGGGTCAAAATAGTTGGACCAATGTCCTCCGCAAAAACCCACAAACTCATCAAACCCCTGCCCTGCGGGATTGTATGGATAATGTTCGCCGTTATGCCATTTACCAAAACATCCCGTAGCATAGTCATTAGCTTTAAAAACCTCGGCCAGCGTTACCTCTTCGCTGCGCATGGTTTCGGTGCCTTTGGTAACCCAATAAGTGCCTGTGCGCAGATGATACCGCCCCGTGAGAAGGCTTGCGCGGGAAGGCGCGCATAACGGACTCACATAAAACCGTTCGAGTCGCGCACCTTCGGCGGCAAACTGGTCCAGGATGGGCGTATCCACAGAGTCATTGCCGTGCAGAGACAAGTCGCCGTAGCCCTGATCGTCGGTAAGAACGAGGATGACATTGGGCGGGCCTTTACGCGGCGTTTTACAATTCCACAGAAAAGGAATCAGGAAAAAAAGGAGGAGAAGCCGGGGAAATCGCATGGGGCAATCGGTAGAGGTGAATAGGTCAGCTAAGAACTAAGTACACGTCTAATATAGGAAATTGTCCTAAACGATTCTCTAATCATTTGGGGTACGACGCCGGACTCCCCTTTAGGTTCCCATTGTATTCGCACAAAGGGGATGCTCCGGCGATTTTTCTTTTTAGCGTCCAATTCTCTGTCAACGAAACCTTTCGTAAAAACCATTGTCTATAGAGAATAGACTATTAGAGCAGAATTTCCGTATTTTATCGGAAAACTCATAAAAGGGAACCAATATGTTTCGACGGGTTTACATAGCTGTGTTGGGTGTCTTGCTTATAAGCGGGCAGCTTTGTGCGCAAGATCCTGAAAAACTCGTGGCGCGGGCCAATGCTTCCGTTGGAATCGAAAAAATGCAATTGCTCAATCAGGCGGCGGTGATGTACCTAAATTCCTCTTCCGGCGCGTCGTTGGGGCACAGTGCGCGGGTATTGCAGATTGCGGAGGAGATGAAATCGAAAAATCCGGGCGAAGATACCCTGATTCAAATCTATCGTTGTGAGATCGAAGCCAATAATAACAGCGGCCTTGCGCTGGAAAAGCTGGGCGAAGCCCGCAAAGCGGTAAGGTATTACCGGCAGGCCCGCCGACTGGCGGAATGGGTGGATTACCCCGAAGCGGCAGAATTTGCGGAAGACCGCCTGGCAGCCAACGGCAAAGACGAAGGCTTTGAAGTAAAAGCCTCACGCTGGATCAAAAATCAGGCCTCTAAAGTGGATGATTGGGTAAAAGATGACTCTTCCAATGTCAAAGTCAAAAACACTATCGAAGATGTGGTCATTGGCACAAATGAATCACTCGGAAAAACTTCGGAAAAGAACGGAGACTACGAAAAAGCCATTGAACACTACAAAAAAAACTTAAAATACTATGAATCCGCCGGGGACACTGCCCATCTGAGAGCCTCCTACCGCCACATTGGAGAGCTTTATGAAAAGGTGGGAAACAAAGAAGAAGCGCGGAAATATTTTTCCCTGGCTGCGCAGAAGTTTCCTGCAACCGTGCGCAACACGGGTGAAAGCACCAAAGAAGACATGGTGCGGATTTATAAAGATTTTCGCGATATTTTCACCGAATCCAGCCCTAATGGAGAAGTAACTCCCGAAGAACTTCGCACCATTGAGGAGAAAGAAAACGCACTCGGTAAAGCCGAACAACTCGCCCGCGACGGAAAATTTGAAGAGTCCTTCGACTATTTCAAACGGTATGCAGACCTTCAGGAAAAATTGCTCCGAATGGAAAAAGAACGCGAGCTGGAAGCGCAGGAACTCAATTTTATCCTCAACGATCAACTAAGCCAGATTCAACTTTTGCGGCAGGAACAGGAACTTCAGGAGTACAATATCCGGGAGGCCGAATTGCGTACCCAGCGCAACCGTATTTTGGCACTAGGTTTTTTGGTCGTGGCGGCGTTGGTAACGTTTTTGTTTTTTAATATCCGTAAAGCCCATTCCAAACTTACCCATACGTACAAAGACCTCGAAAATACCCACCATCGCCTGCAAGATACCCAGACCCAACTGGTCGCAGCCGAAAAAATGGCTTCTTTAGGTCAACTGACCGCTGGAGTAGCCCATGAGATCAACAATCCGGTAAATTTTATCAGCGGGAATATTGAGCCGTTGAAAAACGACGTGAATGATCTGCTGAAAATGCTTTCGGCATACGAGGCGGCCTTCCACGAGGCAAATATGGACGATCGGTTTTCTCAGGTAAGAAAACTCCGGCAGGAACTGGAAATAGATTATATCACCGCCGAAATTCAGGATTTGATGGCGGGCATTGATGAAGGAGCCAACCGCACGGCAGAAATTGTACGCGGTCTTCGCACCTTTGCCCGGCTGGACGAGCAGGATCGGAAAATTTTTAATTTACAGGAAAACATCAATTCCACGATTTCTCTTCTCCTCCACAAAATGGGCAATATCCAGCTTATTAAAGAATATGATACCTTGCCAGAAATGGAAGGTTATCCCGGAAAAATCAATCAGGTACTGATGAATGTATTGGACAATGCCATCCAGGCGATGCCCAAAGGCGGTACAATCACGATCAGCACCGCAAAAAAAGGCGAGTCCGTAGAAATCCGAATCAAAGATACCGGTATCGGCATTCCGGCTGCGATACAGGGGCGGATATTTGAACCCTTTTTTACGACCAAAGATGTCGGGGAAGGTACCGGACTGGGGTTGTCCATCAGCCATGGAATTATACGCCAACACAACGGAACAATCCGTGTGGAAAGCGAGGAAGGTCGGGGTACCGAAGTGATTATCAACCTGCCCTTGCAAAATCAGGTTTCCGTGGAACAATTCGCGTGAAAAATCACGCAAATACAAAGACAAGTTCTGAAGAAAACTTGTATATTTGCCGCAAATACCAGCCACTCTAGCTCAGCTGGTAGAGCAGCTGATTCGTAATCAGCAGGTCGCCGGTTCGAGTCCGGTGGGTGGCTCCAAATCTATGTTTCAGGGTTTACTCGATTTTATCAAACAAAAACTTAAGGAGCTTGGTTTTGGTGCTCTTATCGAGCACGAAAGCTGGCAGGTAGAGTCTATTGTCCTGATTATATCCATTGGTCTTCTGGGAAGTCTGTTTACAACCCTTTGGCGGGTGATTGTATGGGGTATCCGCGAAAGTCGGCAAAAAAGATTGAAGAAGGATTTACACCCCTACTATCTTCAGTCCGATATACGCAATGCTACGCAGTATTATGTTCCTACTCATTTTCAGAGCAATACCCCCAGTCAGCATAGTGAGCTTATTCAGGCCAATAAAGTTACTGCCCGCCAGAAACTCATTCCTTTTTTTCTGAATTTTGCTTTTAGCCCCGGTTATTCTGAACAGCGGTTTTATATGATTCTCGCCGGATCGGGAATGGGAAAAACCACCTTCCTTATCAATCTTTATATGAAATACATCACCCGGTGGTTTGTCCGTGGCCCTCGGTTTCATATTTACCTTCTGCCGCTAGGTTACCCCAATGTGCTAAAACGCATCGAAACGATCCCCGATCCTGAAAATACCATTCTTCTCCTCGACGGACTCGACGAAGACCCACGTGCGGTCAAAGACTACAAACAACGACTGGGGAAAATTCTTTCCAAAGTTCAGGATTTCCGGGTAGTAGTTTTTACCTGCCGTACACAGTTTTTCCCTTCCGAAGAAGAAGAACCCAAAGAAACGGGCGTTGTGAAGTTTGGCAGTCGGCAAGGGTATCAGACTTTTGCCAAACTTTATCTATCCCCTTTCAGCGAAAGAGACATCCAGAAATACCTGAACAAGAAATACTCATGGTTTAGCCAATCCAAAAAACAGAAAGCCAAAAAAATCATCAAACAATCCCCCAACCTGATGGTGCGTCCCATGATCCTGAGTTATATGGATGACCTGATTCAGGAGGGAAAAAAATACGAATATACTTCTCATTTGTATCAGGAATTGATTGGTAAATGGATTGACCGGGAAGCCGGGAGGGTACAGGAAGAGCGGAGAAATAAATTTCGGGAAGAACTCTACCGATTTTCCCGTGAGGTGGCACTTAATATTTACCGAAACCGAAAACACCGCAACGGCCTTTTTATCAGCGAAAATGAGATCAAACCCCTGGCTGAAAGACATAAAATAGAACTGGAAGAAATCG
Source organism: Bacteroidia bacterium (assembly GCA_033764335.1). GTDB lineage: Bacteria > Bacteroidota > Bacteroidia > J057 > J057 > JAGQVA01. The sequence goes on from JANRJC010000007.1 coordinate 21,658, forward strand.
AAATGAAAAGCCGGTCATTACTCAACCGGAACGCACTCGGGCAGTATAAGTTTGCCCATAAATCCATCCTCGAATATTTTCTGGCAGTAGAGGCCACAGAAGATGCCTCCTTTGCAGCGGCCATGAGTTATGAAGGAATGGATCAGGCGCGAGTATTTTTTGACGAAATCTGCCTTTCGCGCAATACTTTGCCTCTTTTTCAGCGGAGCAAAAATAAAGGAGAGTTTCGCATCGGAGAAAGTGACGTTCGCGACCCTGCTTCCGTAATACCTCAGGAATTAAAAAAAATCACTCATCTTAAGTTCGTCGAAATCCGCGAACTGGATGCACTGAGGCCGTTGAAAAACCTCCGCGCTCTTCACCTCAATGATACACAGGTCAAAGATATTGCCGCTCTCCAGGCGATGTGTGATTTGGAAGAATTATTACTCCGCAATACCCCTGTGGAGGATTTACGTCCGATTCAACAACTGACCGGGATGCTCAAACTCAATCTTGATGATACAAAGGTATCCGACATTAGTCCTCTTCAGGGTATGCAGCGGATGAAAACACTGAGTTTTGCCAATACTTTTGTCGAAGACATAAGTCCACTGTATAATATGTTTGAACTGGAAAAGGTTGTTTTTCACCATACAAGGGTGAAGGATCTGAATCCGGTACGCAAACTCAAAAACCTGCACACGCTTATTTTCAACAATACCCCAATTTCCGTACTTGGCCCTCTCCGCGAGCTTACCAATCTTCACACTCTTTCCTGTGGTTATTCAAAGATTAATAATCTCAGTCCCCTTCGCACGATGATTCAGTTGCAGAATTTGAGCATTCATTATACCGAAGTGACCTCGCTCAAACCGCTTTACGACCTTCATAATCTTCATCATCTGGAACTAACCGGCAAAAATTTCCCTCCTGGCGAAATCGAAAAATTTCAGTCCGCTTTACCGCAGTGTAAAGTAAAAATAAGGTAAATCCCTAAGCGATTGCCTGATCGGACACGATATAATTCCCTTTAAGTTTTTCCAGTTGAGGCGGGGTGCGATTGGCAAATCGTTTAATCCACTCAAAAACCGTGTAATGGATTTTGGGAGGAAGCGGGGAAGCTTCGCCATTCTCAATTACCACAATATCCCGGGGGCTAAGTCCCAGCGGGTAATCCTCTTTCAAGCGGTCAAAAACTATCCCGGTAAAATTGGGGCGAATTTTGGCGAGGTGATCGGCTTTGAATAGCATTCCGTTTTCCGCTGCGCGTTCCACCATATACTTAAGGGCGATATCGGAAATACCGTTGTCGTTATACCCCCCTCCGACATTAGAATGTACACCGGGAAACCAGATTTCCTCTACATTTTCGGCATGGTTGACGAGCGTAGGGCGAAAAGTATTCCGGTCTTCGTGAAAAGCAACAAGGTGAAAAACCCTTTTGACATTGGGGGGGATGGACAATTCCCGCCCGAGGTCTATTTGTTGAAAAGGGATTCCGGCAATATTTACCGGAATTCCAAAGGAAGCCACTGTATCATAAAGCCCCAGGAGGCTTATTTCTACCGGGGTGCTTTTCCCCTGCGTTTTATATTTTTTTTTCTGGTCAGTGAAATGAAGGGTCTCGGGGATACCTTCCTGATGAACCTGGTTGGCAAATAGCCGGGCGATAGCGGCCCCGCGACTAAACCCAAAAACAAATACTTTATCACCGGGGCGATAGTTTTTCACCAGATCTACATATCCCTGATTACGGATTTTACCCGCCCCCGCACCGGTAGCCCCGCCGACAATTTCGTCGAGCTTACCCCCCTGAGTACCCACCCCCGAATAATAAAAAGCCATTTGGTTTTTATCCTGAACGGCTGCGTTGTAGGTTTTGAGTACATTCGTGATGTCTGACCCTTTTTCGAGTTTGTCCGAAGGATCATTCCATGTTCCGTCAAAACAGAATATCAGATTTCGGGATTTTTGCCCGGCAGACTGGCCGAGTTGAGTGTGGTGGACATTTTTCATAGAGGTAATCTTTCCGGGTAATTATTTATTTGCCGGGAGCTGGCGGAGGACGGCGAGGCATTTTCAGGCTATCCGGCGGATAATGTGCTTTAAGTGTATCCATTTGGGTTTCTGCCCATTTTACAAGAAGCTCTCGCTGTGCATCACTGAGTTTTGCTTCGGAGTGAAGCCCCATCATTGTATAGGATTCCAGGGGCATTTCCCCTTCTTTCACCATTTCGATGGTCTCTTCAAACTTATGATTCTGAATCGCAATGCGAAGAGAAGTAAATTCGGAAAAATTCAAATGGCGTTTACCATCAGTGATGTGAGAATTGAGCCACCAGCCCAACGGTTGAATATTGGAGTACCAGGGGTAAACGGTCTTGTTGCTATGGCAATCGTTACAAGCCACTTTTAGCAGCGATGCAACTTCTTCCGGTACCGGATATTTGGTGGAAATATCATTTTTGCTTTCGCCGGAAGTATTTCGGGCGGGGCGGAAAAACTGGATGCCGACCAAAACAGCAACCAAGACAAACAAAATCTTCTTTTTCATAAAATTCAACGAATTAATTTTACGATTCCTCCCAAAATTATAAAAAGAGGAATTGTGTTCAAAGCTGGTTAGACAATTAATTCGGGAACATTATTCCACTGCACACCAAAGTATCGGAGGCGCGGATAATCTGGAAAGTAAGAGTAATCCTTCGCTGATCGTCAATACTTCCTCCACCGGTTACGATTCCGAAAGACATATACTGCTTGTAGATGTCAAACACAGTGCCATTGAGGAGGTTACCCACCACTTTAGCCGTCGTAGAATCCGTAGCCTGATCATTAAAATTGGCAATTGTAATCTGCCGGGGATTGGGACCGGGGGTGATCATGAGCGTATAATTGACATTTTCGCCGTCGCATACTTCCGAGCTAATAAAATTACCGGTAAACTTTGTTTCCCATTTAGTTTCACAGAGATTTCCTTCATAACCGAGTTTACAGTCGCAAACAGCGGTTCCATTATTTCCGGCGATACAAGCCTCCGTTCCCGCTTCGCTGCAAGGTTTTTGGAGGCAGGGATCCAATTTAATGCTACAAGTAGGGCCTATAAATTCTTCCGGGCAATCACATTTTCCGTCGAGGCACACGCCGCCGTTGTCGCAGGTGAGCGTTTCGCAGGGATCTTCTTCACAACCCGGAGAAAATAAAACCAGACCTGTCAGAGTTATAAAAATTACAATAAACCGTATTAGATTTTTTTTCATATCAAAAGTGATAACAGACAATGTATTAACGTCCTATCTAAAACGAAATTAAAGATTGCCCGAACCAAAGACCAGATAAAAATTTTTGACCAATGACGTACCCGGAAGCCATTCAAAGGAAAAAACCGACGATTCAGGGGCGTATAATCATCAATAATACACCCGTTGTTACACTTCACAACTGAGGTTCGTAGATTTCGGACAGTTTATGTAGGGAATTTTCGTATTAGGATTTAATTATGTTGTACAAATCATGCAATTTTATTCACCAAACAACATAATGAGTGCTAGAAAAAAACAGATATTAGTAGTGGACGATGATGCAAACATCCGTATGCTGCTGGAGTTTCTGTTGCGTAAATATTACAAAGTGGTTACCCGGGAGGATGGTTTGAGTGGAATGTCGTGGCTTGCTTCAGGGAATATGCCCGATTTGATCATTGCCGACATTGATATGCCGCGGTTGAATGGGTATCATTTCCTAAAAAATATCCGCGAAAGCGGTTTGTTTGAAGATATTCCGGTGATTATGTTGTCCGGTTTTGAAAATGAAGAAGTAAAAGAAAAATGTTTCGAACAGGGCGCGACCGACTATTTGATTAAACCATTTAACCCCGACACCATTTTTCAGACGATAGAAAAGGCACTGCAACTGGCGGAAAATCAACGCCATGTATAGGATTCATGAAAGCAATAAAAGACAAAATACAATCAAGCGTGTCTGATCTCCGGGCGAAAAAAGGGGAATCCCCTAAAGACAAAGCCTACGAGCTGATCATCGAACCCCGGCCAAAGGTTCCGATCAAAAAACTATTGTATGTAGGCGAAAACAGCCGGAGAATCTGTAAAAATATGATCGAGTTGGATTACCTCGGTCTTTCACTCAGTACTTCTTTTAAGGCTTTTTGCTGGCTCGAAAAAATGAGCCTCTCCTACTCCTGGTCCTTAAAAATGGGACAGCCCTGCGACGATCTTCCCGACGCCGTTATCTGCGACCAGCAACTGCCTGACGGGGATGCTTTTGGTTTGTATGAACAAATCCGCAAAGACGAACATCTTCGGTTTATTCCCTTTATTGTCATCTCCGACAAGGCCGATCGTGCCACCAAACTCAAGGCACTTAGTGCCGGAGTGGATGATTTTTATTCGGTGACAGTCAATCCGGAACATGTACACAACCGCATCAGTTTTCTGAAAGAGTTTAAGCGTGAAACGCTTCGCCTGAAAGAAGAATCAGAGCCGATGCCGGAGTTTCGTGTACCAGTTTTAAAACGATTGTTTGACATCGTGTTTTCGCTTTCCGGGCTGATTATGCTCAGCCCGCTGTTGCTGCTGATTGCTATTATTATCAAAATCGAGTCCCGTGGCCCAATTTTCTACGTCGCCAAAAGAGCCGGTACCGGATATCGGATATTTGATTTTTATAAATTCCGCTCCATGCGCACCGGGGCAGATCAGGAACTCGAAAAACTGATTCACCTCAATCAATATACCGCTACGGTGGAGGAGTCCACAATTGTTGCAAAAGAGCTGTGTATTGATTGTATCGTCAATGGCACAGCCTGTACGGCGAAATCAGTCGTAAATGGCATGTCGGTTTGTGAAAAACAATCTTTCACGAAAAACGGCGGTAACAACGGCATTTCTTTTATCAAAATTGATAACGACCCGAGGATTACTCCTTTTGGTCGCTTTTTGCGCAACACCAGCCTCGACGAGATGCCACAACTTATAAATGTGCTGATAGGCGATATGTCTATTGTCGGAAACCGCCCGCTGCCTTTGTATGAGGCCGAGCAGCTAACGACAGATCTATGGTCAAAAAGATTTCTGGCTCCGGCAGGCATTACCGGCCTCTGGCAGGTGACACAACGAGGCAGGTCAGAAATGTCGGAAGAACAACGCAAACAGCTCGACGTGGCTTACGTGGATAATGCAAGTTTCCTCAATGATCTGAAAATTTTATTCAAGACAATTCCCGCCATTTTTCAGCGGAAATCAGTATAATTTCTCAAATAATCAAATCTTTGTGAGATGCCGGTTTTAAAAGCCCGGTAAAAATTCTTAGATTTTCATGTTTTCCCGGTTTCCCTGACACAAAAGGGCAATTGGCAGGGATACAAGATGCGATTAATCAAGGGCTCATATTGGCTACAATCGGGTTTTTATACCTTTCTGGAGCGTTTTTCTCTCCAAATATTCCGTTTTGGCAGCTTTTATTTTATGGTCAGAGGAATGACCAAAGAACATTTTGGGATATGGACGATCTTTCTCATTCTCAGCGCATTGATAGAAGTAACCCGCATGGGGCTGATTCAAAACGGCCTGATCAAATTTCTGGCGGCTACCGACAATGAAAAGATTAAGGGTCGGATCAATACCGCTTCCCTCGTGCTGAATATTCTGCTCACCCTGATAAGTATGGTGATTTTGTTTGTCATGGCGCGGTTTCAGCATGTTTTCTGGAATGTTACACTTTTGGACGAACTCATCTATATTTATATCCTTACGACTTTTGCATTGGTTCCTTTTTTCCAGTTTACCTTTATCCTTCAGGCAAATTATGATTTTAAGGGCATTCTTTACAGCAATGTAGTAAGGCAGGGTTTGTTTTTTTTCTATGTGTTGTTTTGTTATTTCCACCCCGATTATCCTTTCCGGCTTTTGCATCTGGCTGCTTTTCAGTTGGTGGCTGCCGTGGTAGGTTCTGTAGTCGCCTGGTTTGTCTCCCGTAAATACCTGATATTTTCTGCACGACTGGATTTGCGGTGGTTGAGGTGGTTGTTTGGTTATGGCAAATTTGTTGTAGGCACAAACCTCGGCTCGATGTTTATTAAAAGTATAGATCAACTTATGCTGGGAATCATGATGTCGCCGGTAGCCGTCGCTGTCTATGGGACAGCAATCAAGGTTGCCAATCTGGTGGAAGTACCCACACAGACGGTTGCGACCATTGTTTTTCCCAAAAGTGCCCGTAAAATTGAAACCGAGGGGAAAGATTCCGTCAAACAGTTGTATGAAAAATCAGTAGGGGTCATTTTGGCACTGGTCATTCCCGGAATCCTTTTTGTCCTGCTTTTTCCCGAATGGGTATTAAAAATTGTGGCCGGAGACGAATATCTCGACGCAGCCCGGCTGCTTCAGGTGACGATGCTCTACGGATTGTTTGTGCCCTTTGCCCGGCAATTTGGTACGATGCTCGATTCGATGGGAAAACCGCAGATTAACTTCCTCATCGTCATGGCTAGTGCCGGATTAAATATATTCTTCAACTATTTTTTTATCATTCGCTGGGGCGTTATTGGTGCGGCGTATGCAACGTTGATCACCTATTTTATTGTTTTTGTTGTAAATCAGATTATCCTTTATCGCGAGATAAAAGTGCGTACTCTCCAGACTTTTGTGTATGCAAAGGAAGTTTACCGCAACGGTTTTATTTTGCTGCGCCAAAAACTTTTTAGCTGGGGCAATTCCTGATTATGACCAAACTGCCGATCATCTGTCTGGCTCTGGCACGTTGGGACGGGCCTTATTCCTCCACGGCTTTTTCGCTTGCCAAAGAGCTTGCTTACTCACAGCCGGTCTATTATTTGGATAATCCTTTTACCTGGAAAGACTTGGTCACCGGATGGCGCACGGAGCAGATCAACCGAAGGAAAAACGCCCTTATTTTCCGGAAAAAAATTTATACCCCGCTCCCTGATAAAACAAAATGTCTTACCGTTGTAACCCCGCCCCCCGTCTGGCCCATCAACTGGCTTCCACCGGGTCGCATTTACAATACATTTGCCCGCCGCAACAATCGGAGAACCATTCATACGATCCGTCGAATCCTCCGGGAAAATAATCTCTCAAAATATATCCTTCTCAATGTTTTTAATCCCTTTGTCGGATTTGATCTTCCCGAAGACCTGCGGCCCGCACTGTCGGTATATTATTCGGTGGACGCTATTGCAGAATCGGTGTATATCCAAAAACACGGCCCAACCTTAGAAGACCGGATGCTGCGCGAGGCAGATATCTGCCTGACTACCTCTAGCGAACTGCTCAGAACCTGTACAGCCAAAACCGATAAACCTGTGTATCTGCTTCCCAATGGCGCCGATGTACAACTGTTTCGCCAAGCAGTGGAAAAAAAGTTACCCCGTCCCGCTGAATTGGAAGGCGAAACCCGCCCGGTGATTATTTATACCGGAGCCATTGGGTTGAGAAACGATTTTGAGTTAATGAAAAAAATCGCCGAAGTTCATCATGACAAACTGCTGCTCCTGGTAGGTCCCATAACCGAAACCTATCAAGAAGTAGGATTAAGACAAATGAAAAATGTGCGGTTTACCGGTTCCAAACCACTGGAGGAACTGCCCGGCTATCTTCAATACGCCGATTGTGCCATTATCCCGTTTCGCTGCAATGCACTTACGCGCAGTATATACCCGCTGAAACTCCACGAATACCTGGCAGCCGGAAAAGCCGTGGTTTCAACGCCGTTTTCTCCGGATATCGAGGCCTTTGGCAGGTATATCCGCCTCGCCGGAGACCACACCGCCTTTGTGGATGCGATCGAAGAAGCGCTGAAAGATCATTCCCCGGAAAATGTGAAAAAGAGGCAGACTATAGCCACCGAAAATGACTGGTCGGCAAGAGTAGAGGCGCTAAGGGAGATAATGGCTGACCATTTGAGGATTTCGTAAAGAATGTGTTTAATTTTTTATATTTGTAAGGAATAATAAAGATTCCGTTTCCGTCTTGAATCTGTTAACCACAAGATATGCAGCGAATTTCTGTTAGAAATGTAGGGCCTATTCAGGAAGCCAAAATCAACATCAACAACCTAACCTTACTAATCGGGGAGCAGGCCTCTGGGAAAAGTACGCTCGCTAAACTTATCTATTTTTTTAAATCCATCAAAGATGAGTGGACGCAGTTGGGAATAGGTGCTCTCAACGAAATAACGCCCGATCATTTGATCAATACGATTAGAGACCGGTTTTATACTTACTTTGGTTCTACCCGAAAATTACCGGAAGATTATAGAATTAGTTTTTCATTTGATGACCATAAAAAAATCACGCTGGAAGGCTCGCCATTAAGTGTGTATATAGAACCACAATCCTGGTTTCATGAACTTGTAGGGGTTGTTTCTAATTACTCGGAAAGAATCAATACTTACAGAAGCAGAAATGATCTGGTTGGAGAAACAAGAGAAAGGATTGAATTTTTGCAAAAACTGAGATATGCCTTTTCAGATCCGCAGGAAAGCATATATATTCCCGCTGGGCGTAACATAACCGTTGCCTATTCAGAAACATTCCTGAATTCTTTTAGGGCAGAACTTCAGGCAAGAGTGCAGGCGATACAGGGTCGTCGTCAGGATGCAAAAGAAGGAGACCTTTTTATCACCCGTGATTTTATTACACATATTGAGCGTGTAAAAGAAGAGTTTAAGGGGTTGGGAATTGAAGGATATTTGAGGTTTTTTAAGGAAGATATTAGAGAAATTCTTTCTATACGAATTAACAAACTGCTGAAAGGAAAATACCGCTACTCAGATTCAGCCGGGGAGTATTTTCTTGTTCCTCAGGGAGACAATGTAAGATTACAACATGCCAGTTCGGGACAGCAAGAAGCTATACGCATTCTACAGGATGTACTGGTAAGTCTGAGAGATCATGCAACCCGGCCTGTGTTCAGAGTGATTGAAGAACCAGAAGCTCATTTATTTCCAAGTGGGCAACGAGCTTTGATTGAAATTCTCGCTACCCTTGCCAGCAAGGGTTCCCCTAATAGTTTATTGTTAACCACACACAGTCCTTACATCCTGACTATCGTCAATAATCTTATCTACGCTTCAACGGTATCCGAGAAAGCAGCGATTGAATCCGGTTTTCCACTCCAATTGCAGTTAAAGTCAGAATCGGTGAGTGCCTATATGATTGATAATGACGGGGTCGCCACATCCATAATTGATGATGAAACAGGTTTAATTGGCTCAAACATCATCGAAGATGCCTGGGATGATATTTCAGGTGCATTTGATGAGTTATATGCACTTAATGATTAAGGAGGTTCTTCAATGAGTTTTAACGAAGACTTTCAGAAAGCATTTAAGGGTTTAGCTGTGGATATTGATTCGTTTAAATTTGATATTTCTCGTAGAATTTCCTGGTTGTGGGATCCGCCCGAAGATTATCAAGGCTCATCCTATTCACAAGTTTTTGCGGAGAGAGAAGACAAACGTTCAATAATCAGAATATCGAATGCAAATGAATTAAATGCACAGTTTTATCCTATTGATAAAGCGATAATTAGAGAGCAAAAAGATGGCCAGTGTGATGGACTAATTGTAATTAAGGAGGCTGATGAAAAGATTTGTTGGATCGAATTAAAAATGAATATTACTACCCACAGTAAGAGTACTTTCCATGAAAAACTGGACGAAGGGTTAGGGCAGATAGAAAACACGCTATTGAAGTTTCGAGAAATATGGTGGAAAAAAGGTCTAATTTTCCCTGCTGAAACTGCACAGGTTGCAGCCATTGCTATACCGGCGAAGCCCGCACGATTAAGACAAACTCCTGCGAATTTCAAAGTAAAAGCCGAAAAAAAACTACGAGGTATAAAAATCTTTTTAGTTTCTGAGATCGAACTTCCTGACATTAAACCCAAAAGAGGGAATAAATAAACATTCACTTTATACACATCCATCTGACCATTTGCGAAAATCATTTACCCGCTTAAAAAGACAAATCACACCGGAATATTAACAAACGGGGAGAACCTTGTTTCAAAACTCCCTGATTCTTAGTATCTAAGTAGAGTGATTATAGGTAAAGGTATATGAAAGGTATTCAAAAAAAGGAACGACAGCATGTGCTGTCCAAACCTGAACAAATCCACGAAAAAATCGTCTTGCTGTTTTGCCTGCTTTTTTGTGTGGGTTTTTTTATTAAAATCGTCTTTCTTTAGATTGGACTGATATATGAAACCCTCTCTCTTTCAGTTGACCCAAAAATCCGGCGGCCCGTCTGTGTTCGCCCCGGTAAAACAATGGCTGAAAACAGAGATCACCCTCCATAAACTCGACTCACCTTTTGGTTATATTTTTCTTTCGATACTGGCCTGGCTGGTCGCTTTACTTATTGGAAGAAACAGTCCGGAGTTTTCGATTACCTTATTTGCAGTAGTAGTAATGATTCCGGTATTGATGGGAACATTGTTTGAATTGCGGTTTGGTATATCGGTTTTGTTGATTACGGGCTTTTTCACGATGGAGGTAAAACGCCTTCTACCGGAAATCCAACTGGATTTATTTCTCGACAGCACGCTGGTCATTATGTTATTTGGTTTGTTTTTGAAACAAACCCGACAGCAGGACTGGCGTTTTGCATGGAACCCGATAAGCGGGATTATTCTAGTATGGGTGGTTTACAGCGTATTTGAATTGACAAACCCCTGGGCACGTTCGGCGGTTGCCTGGTATTATTCGATGCGTAGCCTTACCGGGATAATGTTTTTGTTTTTTGTCGCCCTGTACGCTTTTCGGGAGATGAAATCTGTCCGATCGTTTGTGATTTTATGGATGTGTCTGGCCACATTGGGCGGGTTGTACGGCATCTGGCAGGAAGTATATGGTTTACAGGGGTTTGAATGGCGATGGTTGATGGAAGACTATAGTCGCTTTGAGGATTTTTTCACCCTCGGTCGCATCCGAAAATTTGCTTTTTTTTCCGACCCTGGCAGTTTCGGGATTATTATGGGATTGAGCAGTCTGGTTTGCCTGGGTTTGATATTCGGTTCGGGAGTTCCTAAGCGAAAAATTAGCCTTCTCGTCGTTGCGGCCCTCATTATGCTGGTGGGAATGTTTGCCTCCGGAACCCGCACAGCGTTTGTGATTTTACCTGCCGGATTTGCCTTTCTGGCTTTTCTTACCCTCGACAAACGCATATTTTTACTCGGAGGACTGGGTTTGGTTATTGTAATTATACTGGTATTTATCCCTTCAGACAATTACCACCTTACCCGCTTTCGCAGTACTTTTCACCCGACGGAAACCACTTCGTTTCAAACGCGGATGCAAAATCACGAGTTTATCCAGCCGTATATTCGATCCCGACCGATCGGTATCGGCTTGGGCAGCACGGGTATATGGGGACAAAAATTTTCGCCCGATACGATGTTGTCCCAGTTTCCCCCCGACAGCGGATACGTTCGTATCGCGGTAGAAACAGGTTGGATCGGGTTGTTTTTGTACTTGGGTTTGATTTTTACGATTCTGGCAGTAGGGGCAAAAAATTACTTTAGCATAAAAGACCCCCACCTCAAACGTTATCAAGGGGTATTTCTCGCCGCTGTTTTTGCATTAGCGCTGGCAAATTACCCTCAACAGGCACTCACGCAGTTGCCTTCCAGCATAATTTTTTATCTTCTTTCCGCAGCATTGGTCAAAATCCGCGATTTCGAGTAATTTGAGACCGGAATACTGACATCATGAAAGAATCGTTTTCCTACAAAGAACGCTGGACGGATGCCTGGCTGGATCAGGCGCGTTTCCGTTCGGACCCGGTTGCCGATGAAGTAATCGAAAAAATTGTTGCGGAATATGGGACTCCAAAAGCAAAAGAAATATTTGACTTCCTGATCCGCGACATAGGCATACCTTACGGCCAATTGCCTTCTTTTACCCGAAGTTATTTTACGAGCAACCACCTGCTCCCCGGCTGGACAGACCCGGAAAAAATCCGCTTGGCAGAAAAAGTATTCCTCGACCACGGGCCGAAGTTTCTGGTAATTCTTTACTACAAGTCTCTGCCTACCATTTATTCCTGCAAAAATGCTGCTCCCGTGCTGACGCAGACCGGAAGACTGGCCCCGGACAGAGAAGGCCTGGAAAAATTTACCCGCCGGATTGCCGAAACCGGGCAGTTTCTATTGGATGTGATGACCCCGGGAGGGCTTTCCGATGAGGGAAAAGGCGTTACAACGATTTTGAAAATCCGACTTATCCATGCAGCTATCCGAAGTTTTACGCTTTCCGGTGAATGGGATACGAAAACATTGGGGAAACCGATCAACCAAGAAGATCTGGCGATGACGCTGATGACTTTTTCAATCAGCCTGATAGATGCACTGCCAAAGTTTGGGTTGGCACTGACGGAAAAAGAATCGGAGGCGTTTTTCCATGCGTGGAAAGTTGCCGGGTATCTCATGGGAATTGAGACTGCGTTGCTGCCCGACTCAGTGGAAGAGGGGCGTTATCTGCACGACAAAATTCTCACTCGACAGGCTGCGCCTTCCGAAGACGGGAAGTTGCTTGCACAGGCACTGATTTCTTTTGTAGAAAAAGTGGCTCCCGGAAAAGTACTGGATCCTGCCCCCCAAATCCTGATGCGGTACCTCATCGGCGACAAACTCGCCGATATGCTGGGCATAGAAACCCGCAAGGGTTGCTTAGGCTGGCTCCTACCTCGCAGTCTGAGTGCCTTGTTTAGTTATACCGAGCGCATGGAAGACCGCCAGGAGCCGGTAGCGTGGATTATGGATCGTGTAGCTACCCATCTACTCGAAAAAATGGTGGATTATTTCGATAACTACAAAGGCCGGCATTTTGAAATCGCACCCGATCTAAGGCAGCAGTGGGGGATATAAAACCGAATGATCATACAGGAATTAGATATATCGGCACAATACTCGACAAACTTAAATCCGTGATATAGAATTTGTGTACGTTTGTAGGGTTTTTCCTTCACTTGATAGAAAATGCAGGTAAAAAGAATGACACAGGGCTAACAAAGTGCCTCCAATGTCGTTTTTAGGATGGGATAAAATTGCTGCAACAACCAACAATTCTTCCTTAATTTCACCTAGAATAACTAACAATGAAATACATTTTCCCAGGAATCTTCCTGTTTTTTCTCCCGATAACCCTTTTTGCACAAACCTCTTTTACGATCAGTGGTTACGTAAAAATCGCCGAGTCCGGCGAAACGCTTATCGGTGCTACGGTTGCCGCGCCTGAACTTCAAAAAGGCACTTATACCAACGAATACGGTTTTTATTCGCTTACGCTTCCGGCTTCGAATGACTCAGTTTCGATCCGCTATGTATTTGCCGGATATGCCAGCCAAAACAGACGTATCCTACTCAATGCCGACCAACGGATAGACATTGGGCTGGAGGTAAAAAGTCTGGACGAAGTATTAATTGAAGCGGAAAGTTTTCAGGAGCAACTGAACTCTACCGAAATGAGCATCAGCCGCATCAGCATGGCCGAAGCCAAAGTATTACCTGCACTTTTTGGGGAAGTGGATATTATCAAAACGCTTCAGCTAAAGCCCGGGGTTTCTTCCGGAAGTGAAGGCAGCTCGGGTATTTATGTACGAGGCGGTGGGCCGGATCAGAACCTGATCCTCCTCGACAATACCGTTTTGTACAACCCTTCGCACCTTTTTGGTTTTTTTAGCACTTTCAACTCCGACGCGGTAAAGGATGTCAAACTCTACAAAGGAGGGTTCCCGGCCCAGTACGGAGGGAGGCTTTCTTCGGTCATTGATGTGAAAATGAATGATGGAAATAAAAAAGAGTTTTCCGGTGCAGGAGGACTTGGACTGATTGCATCCCGGCTTACACTGGAGGGGCCGATCGTAAAAGACAAAGCGTCTTTTATGATTTCGGGGCGGCGCACCTATGTGGATGTTTTTACCCGGCTTATCAACGAATCTCAACAGGATAATCCGGAATTTAACAATATTCCCGACTATTTTTTCTATGACTTCAACGCCAAACTCAACTACGAAATCAGCGACAAAGATCAGTTGTTTCTAAGTGGCTATTTTGGGCGGGACCGGTTTAAATTTGACGACGGCGACTTCGACTTTAATTTTGATTGGGGAAACAGCAATACGACCCTGCGGTGGAATCATATATTTACGCCCCGGTTATTTCTCAATACCTCTGCCAGCTATTCCGACTACGAATACATGATCAGCAATGAGTTTGACATTTTTTCCTTCGAACTCTCCTCTCGTATTACCGACGGAAGCCTGAGCACAGATTTCACCTGGCTTCCCTCCGACAAACATGCCGTGAAATTTGGAGCCAAAGGCATCTATCATCGGTTTATTGTAGGCAGACTGGATGCAGGTGCAGCCGACAGCAGCTTTCAGTTTAACGCCGGGAATAATTATTATGGAACGGAAATGGCGGCCTATATTTCCGATGATTTTGAGGTAAATAAAAAACTAACCATCAATACCGGATTCCGGATTTCCGGATTTGCCAGCGACAGTAGTTTTTATTACGGACTGGAACCTCGGGCGGCAATAAAGTACAGCCTTTCTGATAAAGTATCGTTAAAAGCCAGTTATGCCCGCATGATGCAATACCTGCACCTGGTTTCGAGCAGCGGCGCTTCTTTGCCCACCGATATCTGGTATCCGTCCAACAGCCGGGTAAAACCCCAAAGTTCAGATCAAATTGCCGCAGGCATTACGATTCAACTGGGTGAACAATGGCTGCTGAGCAACGAAGTTTACTATAAATGGCTGCACAATCAGATTGATTTCCGCGACGCGGCCAATCTGTTTGTCAATGACAATTTGGACCGCGAATTTGTTTTCGGAAAAGGTTGGGGCTACGGAAATGAATTTTACCTCGAAAAGAAAAGCGGCAAACTCACCGGCTGGATCGGTTATACCCTTTCCTGGGCCTGGCGACAGTTTGACGGCGTGGATGAAAGCGGTGAAGTTATTGCCGAAGACATTATTAATAAGGGACAACCCTTTCACCCGCGCAATGACAAACGCCACGATGTGGTGGTCGTAGCAATCTATCAATTAAACAAACGCTGGAGCTTCAGCTCCGCCTGGGAATTTCGTACCGGTAATGCGACCACACTTGCCGTTGGCCGCTACTTCTCCTTTGGCCCGGACTTCTTTAACGGAAACTTCAACGATCCCAATATTGTCCCGGTTTATGTGGACCGAAACAGTTTCCGGATGCCGGCCTATCACAAGCTGGATGTGGGAGTTGTGCTGAAGTTTTTCCCGAAATGGGGCGAGTCAGACCTTACCTTCAGCGTCTATAATGCCTACAACCGCCGAAATCCTTACTTTATCTATCCCGACAATGTTCGGGATGATAACGGAACCATTATCGGTCAGCAGGCCAAACAAGTAGCTTTATTTCCCGCCATTCCTTCCATCACCTACAACTTTAAATTTTAATCCACCATGCGTAAGCTGATTATATATACCCTGATTATTCTTTCTGCCGCCGCGGTTTCCTGCGACATGCAAAAAGAAGTAGATTTAAAACTCCCTGAATACGAATCCCAAATGGCTGTGGAATGTTACCTGCAACCGGGGCAGCCTTATATTCTTTCCCTGATTGAAAGCGTGCCGTACTACGACAATATCCGGATCAAATACGTAACTGATGCTACGGTCACCATCACCCACAATGGTAAAACCATTACACTGATTCGTTTTGGGGTGCCGATACCCGATAGCCTCAACGAGCTGGGGGTGTTGCGCCCGATTATCGGCGATACGATTTATACCTATGTGGCTTTTGATGTGGTGCCGGAGGATTATTTTCAGGATTTTGACCTGGAAATTACCCGTGCTAATGGGGATAAACTTTATGCTACAACCCAGATTTTACCGGCGGTAAAAATTGACACAATGGAGTACAAATTTAATGACGATAATAAAGCCTTTGTACTGACCAAATTTCAGGACGACCCCGATCGCGCCAATTTTTACCGCGTGGTACTTCAAAAACAAAACCTGAATGACAATCCGGATCAGGACTTTTTTGTGGACGATGACATCACCAATGGTGAGGAGTTTAATTTCGGAACGGCCTTCGAATATGCAAAAGGCGATACCCTGATTCGCACTGTTTATCACATTACGGAGGACTATTATCGTTATCTGGAGACCACTTCCGCAGCCACAGATGCCAACTACAATCCATTCGGTCAACCGGCCACGGTCAAATCCAATGTTTCCGGCGGACTGGGAATATTTACCGGAATAACCTTTGACCGGCGGTGGTTAATCATTGAATAGATACTAAAACTCAAATACCGCCTCATTAAACCCTGCGAGTACCCCAAAACCGCCCTCGACATTGCTGTAAACGACGATGGCTTCGGTAGGAATAATGCCAAAGTCATCAACGTCCCGGTTCTGTAATTGAAGGTCAAATTTGTTTTTAAAGCGATAGTAATCTTCGTTTACGGAAATTGCTTTGACGTATATTTTTTGGATAGTCAGGGCCTTGCGCTCCGAAAGCAGGGTGTAGTTGTCGGGGAGTTCTGTCACCAAATCCAAGGTTTTGATCGTCCCGTCAAAACCTTCATCGGTAAACGGTTTTTCATCTCCGTAATAACCTCCTTCGGGGTCGCGATAGGTGTTGTTTCGGGTATAAAGAGGCGAAAAAAAAGGCTGCCCGGGAAAATTGGGCGATTCATAGTCAATGGCTACTTCGAAGTCGTAAAAGTTTTTTTGTCCCGCAGGGTCGTCTATTTTTACCTTTACCATTGACTGTCCATAAGCATAGACTTGGCCGTCAAAATCGGTGTATAAGGAGAGATATACATCCTGATCAATTTTTGCATCGGTAACTTTTGGGGTAGGCGGGATCGTCGTGGATGCTGTTGCTGTTCCATATTTATCGTGAGAAACCCTTACGGTATAGGATTTTCCGGATTCGGCTTTTATCGTTTCGGAGTAATACTTGCCCAGCTTAACGGTTTTCTGGGTAAAAAAAGAGTCCACAATTGTCGTATCGCGATAGGAAAGGGTATCCCTGATTATGTCTCCTTCCAGAAGTAAGACCGTTGCATTGGGGACGAGTATGTCATTGACTTCCACTTTTTCGACGATACTATAACTGCGGGTTACATAGATTTCGATGGGCTTACCGGCCTTTAGATAGCCATTAATCACTAGTTTAGGGGTGTGCTCCGGCAGCGGAATTTCAAGGTCTCGTTCACAGGAAAGTACCGCAATGGCAACTGCCAGCAGCAGGGATATATATTTAATTTTGTTCATTTTTTTATTGTTAAAACTGCTAATCAGAATTTGAAGCTATAACTCACGGAAGGGATGACAGGGAATAAGGAAAGTTTTTTCAGTTTGGGGGTATAGGTCTGGGTATTGGAGTCGTAGTCGTTGCGGATGTAATAAGCGAAGGGATTCAGCCGGTTATAGGCATTGTAAATCCCGAAATTCCACGTTCTCTCTCCCCATTTGGTTTTTTTGGTGAGGTTTACACCCAGGTCAAGGCGATGGTAAGGTTCCATGCGGAAACCGTTTCGCCCGTTTTCATACAGTCTTGCGGAAAAATCGCCCCATAAGGCACTGGAAATGCTAATAGGTTCAAAGCTGCCGGTATTGTTATTGCCCCAAAAATCCCAATTCTCCAGCGTTGCGTAGTTTCCGCTGGGCAGGGTAATGGCATTTCCTGTACCAAATACCCATGTACCCGCTACACTGATTCTTTCGTTGAAGGCATGGCTTACAACGACACTGAGATCGTGCCGACGGTCATAACGGTCGGGAAATTTCAGCCCTCCGTTGAGTTCGTCAAATTGCCGGAAATTCCAGGAGAGGGTATAGCCAATCCAGCCGGTAGTTTTTCCTTTCTTTTTCTGCACCAGCAATTCTGCGCCGTAGGCTTCTCCCTGCCCCCCGGTTTCGACGATGTTTTCCCAGGTACCTTCATTTATTCCCCCAAGGAAAAAATTGGTTCCCTCTTTAAAGGCGATGAGGCCTTCCATTTTTTTGTAGTAGCCTTCCACGCTGACTTCAAACTGATCCTCCCACAAAGAAGTGGCAAGTCCTCCTGCGGCCTGCCAGGAGCTTTGCGAGGGCACTTTGTCCGTCGCAGGTACCCACAGGTCAATGGGCAGCCCGACGGTCGAATTGGTGAGTAAATGGATAAATTGGGTCATCTGCACGTATGAACCTTTGAAGGACATTTTATCGGTCAGTTGCAACCGGAAAGAGGCGCGGGGCTGAATCGAAAACAGAGACTGTTCACTGACCTGGTAATTGACTGCGTGCACGCCTATATTGGCACTGAACCGGCGCCCGATCTGGAAATTGTCTTCGATGTATAACGATGTTTCTATTGTATTGTGAATTTTGGTTTTGAGGGTCGTATCTATTTGTGTGCTGCCGGAGTTTTCGCGGTAGCCCAGCGATCCGGGGGTGAATTTGTGGAAAGTGGAATTTATGCCAAACTTAATGTCATGGGATGGAACGGGATAAAAATCAAAATCCAGTTTGGCTGCCCAGTCGCGGATTCCGGAAATGTATTCAAAAAAACTGCTGGAAGAACGAAGGGTATCGTTTTGCATAAATTCGCTTTTTTCATCGTAGCGGATACCTAATTCATATTTAGAATAGGTTGCTGTGAGGTTGCTAAACAGCCGGGGACTCCAGATATGGTTCCAGCGCAGGGCTGCGAGGTCATTTCCCCAGCCGATCCGGTTTTTAAATTCATTGCTGCTATAATTGGCGTCGCCTTTTTTGCCAGCTATGTATTTTTCCTTCAGGTCGAGGTTGTCATCGCCCAGGTAAAAACTCAGGTATAAGCGGTCTTTGTCGGAAAAAGTATGATTGACTTTGGCGTTGAAGTCGTGGAAATAATAGCCAAAAGATGTATTTCCTTTGGAAACAGCCTTGGAGATCGGGCGTGAAAACAGGTCGAAATAAGTTCTTCGACCCGACACAATAAACGATGTTTTTCCTTTAATAATCGGGCCTTGAAAGGACAATTTGGAAGAAATAAGCCCAATGCTGCCCTCTCCTTCAAATTTATTGATATTGCCTTCTTTCATGCGTATATCGAGCACAGAAGAAAGCCTTCCGCCGTACCGGGCAGGAAATCCGCCTTTGACGAGTTTTACACTGCTGAGTGCGTCGGCATTAAATACGGAGAAAAAACCACCCAGATGGCTGACATAATAAAGCGGCACGCCGTCGAGAAGAATGAGATTTTGATCCGGCCCGCCGCCGCGCACATACATTCCGGTAGTGCCTTCACTTCCCGACTTCACGCCCGGCATTAGCTGGATGGCTTTTATGACGTCCACCTCGCCCAGAAGTGCCGGAAGTTTTCGTATCTGCTGAATAGGCACATCAATGGTGCTCATTTCGGTTTTTTGCTCGATACGTTCCTCTTCTTCTGCGACAATTTCAACTTCCTCCAACGCGAAAATCCCCAGTGAAAGCGTGATTGTCGTATCCTGGTTAAGGACAAAACGGGTCTGAAAAGGTTTATAGCCGGAAAAAGAGGATACCAGTTCTACCGGCCCGGATTTGAGGGTAAGACTGAAAAATCCATAATCATTGGTAATGGAACCTTGTTTGGTCAGATTGTCATAGACCGTAGCCGTAATGAGTTTTTCTCCGGTTTCGGCATCAGTGACATACCCACTGATGGTAAACCGCTGGGGATTCTGAGCGGCTATTCGTTGGGAAAAAGTCAAAAAAGTACATGCCAGAATCAGGCATAAGAAATGCTGCGTTTGTTTCATAAAAGAGTATTTTATAAGATCAGGTTCAAATGGAAAGGGTAAAACCCAGCGTATTTTTCCATTGCCAGGCATACCCGTGAAAATTTTCCAATAAGTCCGGTGCGGTGCGTTTAACGGGCAGATTTCCAAATATCGAAGACTGATAATTGAAGCTAAGCCTGCGATACATTCGGATATTGAGGCCGAGGCCGGCACCGCCGGTGAGAGAGGTGAGGTTTACCGGTTCATAAAGTATATGTAGGTTTTGCAAATCGGGTTCTTTTTTGCGGGCATTCCAGCTATTGGGTTCCCATTCTACCAGCCCGGGCGCATCAAACTGAGTGAGATACATATCCATCGAATATAAACCTACCGCTCCGACTACGTAGGGTCGAAAACGACGCTCGCGGTTGGGCACAAGATACCTGCGGGAGAATGCGCCAAGTTCAATTCCGAGGCCAAAAAGATCGGTAAAATCATCAGGGTTGTCGGGTGTAAGTTCGAGCGGATACCAGATGGCATCAATACCTGCATGCAAACCAAATTCCCATTTGGGATTAGGCCGATAAGAAATTTCGGCCCCGAATCCCGGCATGACCGGTGAATAGTAAGAATAAGACTGGTTGCCCTGCTGGATAACTACCGGTTTTACGGGAACGCGATTGATGCTGGTATGAAAATTCAGTGCCCATTTGCTGCGTGCCCATTTCATCTTTTCTCCCGGCCCAAGTGCAAGCTGTACACGATGTGCTGCCAACGAGGCATACCGCCGGATTTCACTACCTTTTGAGGCACCGGGGAGGGGAGTTGGGGAAAGTGATATATCCTTTTCAGGAAGGGAAAGGGGTTCTCTTATGCCTGTTCGCAATCCGGCAACCGGTGGTATTTTACGGTTTGGGGAAAAAGGTTTTGATTCCGGCCGGGATGGAATCACTGCCTGAAAATCGGCAGATTTGCCCTGCTCTATTGTCAGCAATTTTTCGTTTTTCGTTGTTTTTCGTTCCTGCAAAGGTCGTAAATTCACCTTTGAAGGGATTTCACCACAGGGTTCGGTTGTGATTTCCGGGGCGGTAAAACCCGGAGTGGATAAAACAACAAGTGTCGGGTTCTTTTTTTCCGGGTAAAAAGAACGAATCACAAAAATTGTGAGCACGCCGATAACCACAACACCGGCAGCAAGCCAGGCAAGGGTACGGACATAATGAATTTTGAATGCTGCAACGGGCAATTCCTCATCCAGTAGTTCCGCCATTTTTTCCCATGAGGGCTGCGGTTCATACGGACGGACAGAGAGTGTCTTTTCGGTGATGATGTCTTCCCACTTATCCATGATACAACCTCCTTTCAGTTTGACTTAAAATCGGCTTCAGTGCCGCCCTCAGCAATTGTCGAGCTTCGGTGAGATATGCGCGTGAGGTGGATTCTTTAAATTTCATCATTTCCGCAATGTCTTTATGAGGATAACCTTCGATGACATTGAGGTTAAATACTGCGCGGTGAATGGGGGGCAGTTCCTGAATTTTTTCCAGAATGTACTCCGCCTGTAATCCGGCGAGCACGTCATGTTCGGAACTTTCGGGTTCCGTTATATTTTCTACGGAAATTTCATCCGGGCGCCTTTTTCCTTTGCGGAGGTAGTCCAGGCAGCCGTTGATCATGATTTTTTTAACCCAACCTTCGAAAGAGCCTTCTTTTTTGAAGGAATTTATAAAACGAAATACTTTAATAAAACCTTCATGTACGAGATCATCTGCGACTTCGCGATCCCGGACATATCGGTAACATACCCAGGACATGGAACGAAAATACTTCTCATACAATTGCCGCTGACAATTACGGTCATTTTTACGACAACCTTCGAGCATGTATTCGTCATTCATGCAAATGATTTTTGCTTCCATACAATGACGTTTCACCCATAGACGCGGGTTGCATGGAATTCGCTGGTTATAAAATCAAATTTACCGAAAACTATTCTACCGGGAGTTGAAGAATCATAATCTCATAACTTTTTTCCCGGAGGGAGCTATAAGCAATTTTTAATCCATCGGGTGACCAGCGGGCGTCGTTGTCATTTAAAGGATAATCGGTGAGGCGAGTCTGGCCGGAGCCATCGGCATTCATCAGGTATAGTTCGGGTTTGTCGCCATCTCTCATGGAGGTAAAAAGCAATCGCTCTCCGTTGGGAGACCATTCGGGGCAGAAATCATGTTTCGCAACAAAGGTAATCCGCCGGACATCGCTTCCGTCGGCTTTCATGGTATAAATTTCATCATTGTCGTTGCGAGTGTCGCGCCGCGAAAAAAAAGCGATCCGCTCCCCGTCCGGGGACCAGGAGGGCCACAAGGCGCGGGTCGAGTCATTCGTCAGGATTTTTTTGTCGGAACCGTCGGCATTCATTACCCATATCTCCCACTCCGGCCCTTTTTCTGAACGGGTGTAAGCAATTTTTCGGCTGTCCGGAGACCATGCAGGGAAATTTTCCATCGCAGAATCGGAAGTAAGGGCAAAAATTTCGGAACCGTCAGGGCGGATTCGATAAAGGTCTCCGTTGCCGGTGCGATTGGAAAAAAAAGTAATGTACTTCCCGTCGGGAGACCAGACGGGAAGCTGGTCGGTGGCCTCATGGTTCGTGATGCGCCGGATGTCCGTTCCATCGGTTTTCATGCGGTAAAGTTCCACATTTCCATCGCGGTCGGAGGCAAAAACAATTTCTTTTCCATCCGGAGACCATGCAGGATAACGGTCGTAATTTTCGTTTTCCGTCAGTCGGTGTTGTTTCTCTGCCGGGTTACAACCTACAAACCCGCAAAAACTTAATAAGATCACGTAAGCAAGGCAACGCATGGGTCAGTTTTGGTAGGTTTCTAAAAGCTTCTGGAACCGTTCCTGTTCTTTATAAGTTTTAAAAGCAGGGTCTTTGGAAAGTTCGATGACCGGGTAATTATTTTTCAATGCCAGTTCAATGTTTTGGTAGAAAAGGTCATCTTTATGCTGCCGGGCGTAGATTTTAGCCAGAAATCCATAACGGAGTCCGTCATTGGGTTTTAGTTCCAATGCCCGCTGAATATCGGGTATGGCTTTTTCATACTCTTCCTGAAGGGCATAGAGGAATCCCCGGTTGTAGTAGGCATCTGCCTGATAGGGATCAAAGCGAATGGCTTTGGAATAATCGTCAAGCGCACGGGGATAGTCACCGGCTTTACGGGCAAGGTTACCGCGGTTGGCGTGGGCATCAGCATTGGTGGGGTCAAGTTTTATGGCTTCATTAAAATCCAGAATCGCCTTGTCATAGGCCTCCAGCACAAAATAGATTTCACCGCGTTTGTTGTAGGCACTCGAATAATTAGGTGCTAGGTTGATGGCTTTGTTATATTCTTCCAGCGCTTTCTGATAACCTTCCTGACCACTGGTCTGAAACATGATACCCCGACTCAGTGCGATTTCCGGGTTTTTCGGGTCAATTCGTGCAGCCATTTCAAAGTCCATTTCTGCCTGCTTTAACTTCGACATTTGTACATACAACAACCCCCTATGGATATAACCGTTGACCGAATCCGGATAAGCACGTATTACTTTGCCAAAGTCAATCAGGGCTTCATTGTAGTTTTTCAGTCTTACAAAAACGATCCCCCGGTTGAGGAATACGCGAGCATTTTCGGGTGGGCTTAGTTGAATTGCCTGATTGTAATCAGCGAGTGCTTTCTCATAGTTGCGGAATCGGAAATAATATTCGGCGCGCAGGTAATATGCTTCGGCAAGGGAAGGATCAATTTCAATTGCCTGTGTATAAAGATTAAGAGCATTGCTGAGATCTTTTTCCTCGGTATAAATTTCGGCGCGTCGCAGGTAAGCGTGTACTTCGGTGGTTCCAAAGCGGATGGCTTTATCCAGGTCAGTTTTAGCCAGGATCAGGCGGTCGCCTTTCAGGTGGTCTATCGCCCGGTGATAATAGGCATTGGCAAAATCGGGGTCTATAAAAATCGCTTTGTCAAAGTCGCGGGCAGCTTTTCGGCTTTCACCCAAATTCGCAAAAATTATCCCCCGGTTCATATACGCTTCGGGGCTGTTGGGTTCTATCCGAATAGCCTCGTTGGCATCAGACATAGCCGCGTCAAAGTTTTTCATCTGAAGATGAAGCAAGGCCCTGCGGGAATATGCCTGAGGGCTTCCCGGACTAAGCATGATCGCTTGTTTAAAGTCGGCCAAGGCATCTTCCTGCTTTTTGAGCGCGGTATTAATTTCCCCACGGAGTACATAAGCCTCCTGATAGCCAGGCTTTTGCTCAAGCACAAAATTCATATCCAGCAAAGCACTTTCATAATTGTGCATACTGACATAGGTAAGCCCCCGGTCAAATCGCGCCGGAATAAAACCTTCGTCCAATTGTACCGCTCTCGTAAAATCGGCGACGGCATCATTATATTTATTGAGAGTAAGCAATACGCGGCCTCTTTTATGATAGGCACTGGCCGATTTCTGTTGTTCCAGTAAACGGGTAAAAGCCACAATTGCCTGATCGTATTCTTTTTTGCTTACGTGTACATCTCCCCGGAAAAGATTAGCTTCGATGTAGTCGGGATTAATTTGGAGAGCACGATCCACATCTGCCAGAGCCTCCTGATCTTTACCCATTTTCTGCCGAAGAATACCTCTGCCATAATAGGCCTCCGCATAGTCCGGGGTGATTTCGATGGCTTTGTTGTAGTCGTTCATCGCATCATTGTACCGCTCCATACGGGTAAAAACGCCTCCCCGGCTGGCATATACAGGTGAAAAATCGGGGTTCATGGCAAGAACGGCATCAAAGTCGGCAAGAGCCTTCTGATAATCTTTCATGTCCGAAAAAAGAATACCCCGGCTGATTAGGGCCTTCATATTGTTGGGTTCCAACGATATGACTTTGGTGTAGTCAGCCATCGCTTTTTCATAATCTCCCAGTTGCTGCAGAATGCCGGCACGCTCGTAATATGCCCGTGCGTCGTTTGTGTTTAAGGAAATCAGCGCGTCGTAATGGGAAATGGCCTTTTCCAGTTGGCCGCTTCGGCTGTAACATTGTGTAAGCATCAGCGAGACAGCAGACTGAGCCTCCGTATCTTTTGTCTTCATCCGGCTAAACCCGGCGATGGCCGCAGGGAAATTTTCCGAATTCATATTTTTGACGCTCAGTGCCCAGAGAATGATGTTTTCTACATTGACCAGAAGTTCGCTATCTTCTTTCTCGGCCTCTTCCATACGGATTTTTCGCTGCGAATTTTCGCTGCTCAGGAAGATATTCTCGCCATACTTATTGGCACTGTAATATTTGGTTTCTACTAAAATTTCGCCGGAAACACTGTCCACACCATAATTTCCCCATATAATCAGGTCTGCATTACATGAGCCTGCAATGGTTTTACTCATAGTTGCGGTTTCCTGGCAGTTGGAAACGTATAAATAACGAGTGGAAACTTTGATATTCTCTTTCCCTAATTCATTTATACGATTTATGACTGCATCTTTTATGGCTACCTGGTCACCGCTGCAATCGGGATAGCTGTGGAAAGGCAATACAAGTACATGGTAATAATCCTCTTCCTCTGGAAACGGACAGCCGAGATCCTGGTTGGTTTTTCCGAAGGGTAACCCGAGTTTTCGGGGGATAGAAGGAAAAATCAAAGAAAGAATAATCAGAAGGACAACTACTCCGCCCAAACCACCACCTATTTTAATCAGTTTTTGCCTTGATCGCGAAGTACCTTCGGTTTGTTCACGGTTTTTTTCGGCCTGCCGTTGTTTGATCGGTGTTTTTTGCGGGGGCCGCTGCCGATTGGTTTTTTTCCCGTCTTCGGATTGGCGAACTGCCGGTTTGCCCTTCTGCCGCCGTTCCGTCGGTTCTTCTTTGGGCAGTTCTGGCTCAACCGGTATTTTCTCGATCTTTACTTCGGCTACTACCGGCGGTTTTTCTAATACCCGGGGTTCTTCCAACACCTTGGGCTCTTCTACCGTAGGTTCAGTCAATACCTCCGGTACTTCCAATACTTCCGGTTCTTCTAGCTTAGGTTCTTCCCGCACCACAACCGGTTCTTCGATAACAACCGGTTCCAAAGGAGTTGGTTCAGCTATTATCGGTTCCGAGGTTATGATCGGTTCCGAGGTTATGATCGGTTCCGGGGTTATGATTGGCTCCGGGGTTATGATTGGCTCCGGTAGGGGTGGTTCTTCATGCGGGATAACCGGAGGAGGGGTTATCCGGGATTCAGGAACGGCGACCACCACCGGCTCGGTTTTCACAACCGGAATCTGTTTTTTATTTTCCTGAAGAGGTGATTTTTTCTGACTATTTTGCTCACTGAGGGGTATCAGGAGCGGATTCCTAAGTCGCCATTTAAGGTCGCGGGCTTTATTTTTGAGGGAAACGAGACCATTCGTAATGTCAGGTTTTCCGCCTCCGGGCCATTTCAACTGGCCGGAATCCAGAAAAACTTCAAGGATATTTACCGGGCTGAAAGATTCGGCAGCGACCAAGTCAAAGGCTTGGGAAATATTTTTACCCTGAAGCAGGTAGAAATAAAAAGTCTGCGCCATCAGGCCCAGATCGGGCTGATTTTTGAGCGCGATAACTACGGAAATGCCTTGCCTGAGGATAGCCTGGACAAAGTTCTCAGAAGTTGGACCATGCAAAAAAACCACCTGAAGGTTAGGGAATGTGCCGAGGGTTTCTGCGAGAGTTTCTTCCGAATAGGAAATAACACCCGAACGCGAACGGAAATAAAGAGTTCCGTCCAAAACAGCTTCCCCAATCAGATGGACAATGACTACCTGAGTTTTTGCGGATTTTTGTGTAAAAATATCCTCAGCATAAGT
This sequence comes from Bacteroidia bacterium, assembly GCA_033764335.1. GTDB lineage: Bacteria > Bacteroidota > Bacteroidia > J057 > J057 > JAGQVA01. Next base: position 48,274 of record JANRJC010000007.1, read on the forward strand.
CGGGGATCCCTGTACGTCCAGGAAAATCCCACACCCATCTTGTTGGATGTACGCGTGCAGAGTCTTAAGAATGTCTTCACAATCTTTCAGCGACTCCTTCGACTGTTCCCCTTCTTTTTGGTTAATTGGACAGGCAAGGAAAATGAAGGGTTTGTTTGAAGCAGCTGGCATAGATATTTATGCGGAAAATCAACACCCGAGCAAAGGTAAACAAAATTTACAAATGGTTCATAACCATTGCCTAAGTTGTAAATAAGAACGTAAGTTTGGCCTATTATTCTATAAATTTAGTCGTCAGCCGGGAATTCGTGGGCTGAGATTCCCGAAGCCACTGGATAGGGGAAGAAAACACTTTTGATAGCTTTCCGTATAATATCAATGTTTGAACATTAATTTTTTACCTTATGTCAACCAAAGTAATACCCAAAGCACTTCAGGCGAAAGGCCAGTTTAACGGCGGAGCCATACTTGAAAATAAACCCATCGGTTTTCCCCGCGAAGGAGGGGTAGGAAAACCCTATTCCAGTCTTTTTTACTGGGCACATGCCTGGTCAGACGAGGGAAGTACGATTGGAGAACACCCCCATCAGGGTTTCGAAATCATGTCCTTTGTACTTAAAGGTGATATCGAACACTACGATAGCAAATATAGACGCTGGTTGCCACTGAAGGCCGGCGATACCCAAATTATCCGTGCCGGAAACGGGATTTCCCACGCCGAAAAAATGAATGCAGGCTCTCATATTTTCCAGATATGGCTCGACCCGAATCTCAAAAATACATTGGGCCAGCCCGCTTCTTATGACGATTACCGGGAGGAGGTTTTTCCGGTGACAACTCAACCCGGTATGACCACCACCTGGTATGCAGGCGGGGAGGGGCCAATGAAAATCGAAACTCCCGGTGTGGAAATCCGCAAAATTGTATTTGAACCCGGCGAATATTCGCTTCCTGCCTTCACCGATAAAGTGTATTCTCTTTATGTCATCGAAGGCCAGGGGGCAGTTTCCGGACAAAAAATAAACCCGGATGATTTTGCCATTATCAACGAAGCCGATACAATAAATTTTCAGGCTGAAACGTCAACCGTAGTGTTTGTCATTACCTCTCCGGCTAAACTGGAATACTCCACTTATGCCCGAATGAGCGGAATGTGGCAATGATCTTGAAAAGGGACTTCAAACACTCCAAAACATTTACTAATTTCAACCCGGAGGTTTTCCCATTCAATCATTTTATCAGCCTTAATATTTATGTCCACCGAAATACAAGATAAACCCAAAGTAATTGTGCCTGACTGGGTTCAGGAAATAAAACGTAAATACCTTTCTCAAAACGTCTCGCAGTTTATCGTTCACGGAAATATCAATGACTACGTGAGGGTAAACCGCGAGGCTCAGGACAAGTATTACCGTATCCGCGATTTCCTGAACGAGGAGATGTTTAAATACAAAGATGTGGTCATCTATTACGACCGTGCCGCCGGCATACGGTTTAAAGATGACCGCACCTTCGGTGGCGATAGCGCTACGCGAAAAGAGTTTGTATCAACGCTTCAGTTGTTCGATGAACTTACGGACAATACTTTCAGCGAATTGACCCGCAACCCGGCGCGATCTTTTTTTACACTCGACACTTACTTCAACCTCATGGTCAACCGAGATTTTATTGACTCTTGGTTTAAAGAGGTGGAAGCCAATTTTGAAAACCCTGCTGCCGCAGTCAAAACGATCAAAAGCGATACCCCTGCGAAAGAAGATGACTTTATTGATAAGTTTATGCGTATGACTCTTCCCGATTTTGATGAGGATGAGAAAAAACGCAAAACTAACCTCAAAACGCTGAAAGAACGCCTCGACAAACTCAAACAGAAACTCGCAAAACCTAAGTCTATTGCTTTTGTGGTGGACTATGCCGAAACGCTTATTCCTATGACGGAAAACTCCAGTTACCGTCCTGACGACCACATGCTGCTGGTTTTTATGCAGAAATGGGCAAAAGAAGAAAAATTCCTTACGGCAGATCTTACCATTCTTGTCCTTACAGAAAATATTGCTGACATCAATGCCCAGTATGTGCGCAACCCCTTTACCCATGACGTACAAATATCTTATCCGGTAGAGGAAGACAGGCTGGCTTTTATCGAATATTTTTTCAACAAACACGCAGGCAGTAAAGACTACTTTGAAATGAGTGCGCAGATTCTGGCCAAAAATACGGCCGGACTGGGACTCGTTCACCTCGATATAATCATGTCCGAGGCCGCCCGCAACAAGTCGCCCTTCACCAATGAGATGCTGACCAAACAGAAAAAAGAGATGATTGAGGCTGAGGCTGGCGGTTTGTTGGAATTTGTGGAAACCAAATTTAGCCTGAAAGACGTGGCGGGACATGCTCAGGCAAAAAAACACCTAATGGACGCGGCCCAGGCTTTGAAAAATGGACGCCCCGACGTAATGCCCATGGGATACCTCGTCTCCGGCCCGGTAGGTACCGGAAAAACATTTATGATCACTGTCTTCGCCAATGATGTAGGTGTACCCATGGTGATCCTCAAAAACTTCCGCGGAATGTATGTAGGCCAATCGGAGGGGAACCTCCAAAAGGTACTTAAAATCCTAAAGGCCATGTCACCCGTTGCCGTAATGATTGACGAGGCGGATGCCTATCTCGGTTCGCGCAACGACGGGGGCGGTAGTGGGGTAAATAGCCGGATTTTTTCCATGTTGGCGAGTTTTATGAGTGATACGGAAAACCGGGGCAGAATTGTGTGGTTTCTCGTCACCGCCCGCCCCGACCTCATGCCGGTGGACTTCAAACGCCAGGGGCGTGCCGAAGAACATATTGCGCTGTTTTATCCCGAAACCATTGATGAGAAAAAAGAACTTCTGGAGGTCATGCTCAAAAAAACAGGTCTCAAATACCTGAACATCACCGAGTTTGATGATGAATTTTTTGAAGATATACCTATTCGTTCGGGTGCCGACATGGAAGCGGCACTTACCCGCGCCAAGTTTAAGGCAGCCAGCCTCGGCCTCGAAAAAGTGGATCTTGACATGATCGCCAAAGTCTTTAACGACTTCCTGCCGCCCACTTATCCCGAAGAAATCGAACTGATGACTTATTCCGCCGTGCTGGAATGTACCTCCAAAGAGCTTTTGCCGGAAAAATATCGCAAACTTACCCGGCAGGAAGTTCTCGAAACGGTGGAAGATCTGAAGAGTCGGGTGAGGTAGTTTTGGTTACCGCCCGTTCAACTCCCGCTCAAAGAGTTTGAGTATCCGACTGTACTCGTCGGTCCAACTGGAAGCCTCTTCGAAGGCGTGGCTTTCCATAGGATAGACGGCGAGTTCCCATTTATCTTTTCCCAGCTCGATCAACCGCTGAACCAGCCGCACGGCATCCTGAAAATGCACGTTAGTGTCTATCATTCCGTGGCAAATCAGTAGAGATCCTTTCAAGCCTTCGGCGTGGTAGATGGGCGAACTGCGCACATACGCGATGCTATCGTCCTGGGGAGAGTTTAGGATTCCCGCCGTGTATTGGTGGTGATAGTGAGACCAGTCGGTCACCGGGCGCAGGGCTGCGCCTGCGGCAAAAACGTCAGGCTCGGTAAACATGGCCATCAGCGTGATAAACCCGCCATAAGAACCGCCGTAGATACCGATTCTTTTGGGATTTATACCTTGCTGATTTACAAGGCATTTTGCTCCGTCAATCTGATCGGTCAGGTCTTTGCCGCCCATGTGGCGGTAAATAGCGGTACGCCAGTCTCTGCCGTATCCGGCACTTGCCCGGTAGTCAATATCCAACACCGTATAACCCTTGTCCACCAATAGATTGTGGAACATATATTCACGGAAATAACTGCTCCACCATTTGTGGGCATTCTGAAGATACCCCGCACCGTGAACAAAAATAACTGCCGCTCCGCCTTTTTTTGGCCGGGAGGGGCGATAAAGCCTCGCATGTACTTCGGCCCCGTCCCGGGCCGTAAAAGTAATATACTCTGGTTTGCGCCAGCGATAATCCTGAAATTCTTTTGTGAGCGAATAAGTGATTTGTTTTGTTTCTGCGCCGGGTTCATTGGGCTGAAAAAATAATTCCCACGGGCGATTTCCCACAGAGTGCCGAATAGCGAGGTGTTTTTCATCGGGCGAAAGGAATACTTCGTTATTGCCCTCCATTTTTGTCAATTGCACGGCCTCTCCTCCTTCCAGTGGCATTCGGTAAAAATGCCTTTCTCCCGGATGAACGGCACTGCTGGTGAAATACCAGAACTTTCCATCGTGCGAAATCTGTGGAGTAAATACTTCAAATTTACCCTGCGTAAGTGCTTTTTTCTCGCCGGAAAAAACATTTACGGAATACAAATGTGCATATCCCGAAACCTCGGAGATAAACCAGAACCGTTGATTGTCGGGATACCAGCCACTGGTGGCAGAACCGACAAACCAGGGAATGCCCGGGCCGCCGATCCATGCTTCGTCGTGCTGATGATCCAGATTGATCAGTTTACCGGTAGCCAGATCAATCCGTGTGATCCAACGGTCTTTAAAATCGAGTGAACGAACCTCCGCTACGGCAGAGGAAGCCGTCGTTGACCAGGTTATATTCACAATCTGGGTTTCCTTCGGTTTTTCCGATTGAGTAGGCTTTTGGTATTCGGCGAGAAAAGCCGGTAACTGCAAAACACCCGGAAGGCTGTCGGGGGACAACAAGATGACGGTATCTTTTTTGAGGTCGTATAAAAAACTCTGATACGTAGTGAGCGGGCTTCCCACTTTGGGATAGGCGCGAAGTTCTTGAGTATAACCCGACTCCCGGATATAGGCAGGTACCTGCGTATTTTCCACTCCGGCGGGGGAATTAGCCAGCCGGAAAGTAACAAAGTTTCCATCGGGAGAAATGTGCAGTGCCTGGAGGTTTTTTTTGCCGAAGAAATAGGGTTCCGGGCGGTCGGGGGAAAGCCGTTTATTTTGTTCTGTCGTAACCTGGTTTTGATTTTTTCTTTCGCGTAGTACCTCCATCAGAGAGAGTTCCTGTTTACTTAGCCATTCCTGCTGGGGATCTTTTTTCTCCGCTTCCCCATTGGCCTTTGTACCGGAGCGAAAGTCGGTAAGCTGAGAAATTAGTCCTGTTTCGTTTTCCCATGAGAACAGATTATTTTCTTTTTGGAAAAACAAACGTTTCCCGTAGAGGTCAAACTGCGGGTCAGACTCTTCTTCCGTTGTATTTGTGATGGGACGAATATGCCCGGTAGCGAGTGAGAGAATAAAAATATCCCCATTTTTTTCATAGGCCATCAGGCTTTTATCCGGGGAAAAACTGCCATTGGGGGAAGGCAGGTTTTTTTGAGCCTGAAAGGCAACTTTTGCTGGTTTTAGGTTGTCAGGTGAAAGAACGTAAAGCGAATCTGCCGGGGCCTGTTCCGGATTCCAGTCAAAATAGAGGGTTTTGCCGTCGGGCGACCAATGAATATTGTCGGGGGAAGAGCCGATCCAGGCGGGGTCGCGCATGATGGATTCGACGGTAAGGGTTGTCTGGGAAAAACTGGAAAAAGTGTTAAGAAAAACCAGAATTCCCAATAGCAGAAGTTTGTTTGCAAGGGTCATAGAAACAGTTCAGGTTAGGTTTTTATTGTTTCATGCGTAATAATACAGATAAGTTCGTAAATGATTGGTTAATTTACACTGGAACCCGATTTTCCACAGACATAATATCCTTTTAGGAATCCCAATGCCTAAAAAACTGCTCATATTTGATTTTGACGGGACAATCGCTGATACATTAGTGATTGCTGAGCAGATTATGCTGGAACTTTCCCCGGAGTTTAATCTTCCTGCGGTAAGTCGGCAGGAGATTATTCATCTGAAACACAAAAGCATTCCGGAACTGCTCAAGATATCGGGGCTTTCCTGGCGGCAGGTGCCCCAGTTTGTGCGTAAGGCTCGCCTGTGTTTTAAAAAATACATTGACCAAGTAAAGCCTATAACGGGCATGCCCGACATCCTGCATAATCTGCGTGGGCAAGGTTATCGAATGGGTATTCTTACCTCCAACTCTTTGGATAGCGTTAATGTTTTTCTCAACAACCACGAGTTACAGTTATTTGAATTCGTCTATTCACCGGATTCTCTTTTTGGAAAATCAAGGGTTATCCGACGGGTAATGAGAAAAAACCGCATGGAGCCGCAGGATATGGTAATGATCGGGGACGAAATCCGCGATGTGGAAGCGGCTCATAAGGCGGGAGTTGATTCCATTGCCGTAACCTGGGGTTTTAACTCCGCCGAACTTTTGCAGGCACATTCGCCGGTTTATATGGTTCACCAGCCCGAAGAATTACTTCATTTACTGGGTTAACAGAAATTCATTTTTCTCCTTACATTTATCCCGTCCAATACCTTTAGCTTCGGATTATATGTCTTTTCTAACTCCTATCGCCAAATACTTTGGCACAATTGCAGACAGGATTATCTGTGTGGTTTTTGCCGTGGTTTTTGCCCAGGTTCCTGTCTATATCGCGCAGTATATTGACGTATTGTCGGGCGCGCAGATGGAATCCCAGAAAATGTACGACGACCTGGTCGGTCGTGCACAGAAATACGAACTGACCATTGAAGAATTCCTCGAAAGGCTCAAAGCCAATCCCGATGTATTAGTGAAAGAAAACGCAGAAGCTTCGGAGAGTGCCGTCAACCGATACAAAAATTATACAGATGCTCTTAATGCTCTGCTGCACAGCTCGGTATGGAGCAAACCCTTTCGCCTGATGAAGCATTACGATCCTTCCATTCATTCGGCTATGCAGTTTGAACCCAACCTTCCACTTACAGGCGAAGGATTGATTTATGCTTTATTGGGAGTGGTAGTTGCGGTTTTACTTATCGGGCTGATTAGCAGCCTGTTTAGGGTTTTGTTTAAGAGAAAGAAAACCGAAAAAGCGGTTTAAAACCGTTCACTACAACTTCCCGTCTTTCACTCGTGCATAAATATCCATTTGTGCTCTTACCGCGGGTTCCCCTTCGGCTCGTGTGATGGGAATATTTTCGATATTCTCATTCAGTTTTACCGCTTTGGTATTGTCACTCCATTGCAACCGCAGGATTTCCATCACTTCGCGTTTTAGTTCCGGATCCCAAATCGGGAAAGCCAGTTCAATCCTCCGGTTGAGGTTGCGCCGCATCCAGTCTGCACTCGTGAGGTACATGTCCATGTCGCCATCGTTGTAAAAAACCAGCACACGAGCATGTTCCAGAAATTGATCCACGAGGCGAATGACCGAAATATTCTCGCTCACTCCCGGCAAACCCGGGCGGAGACAGCATATACCTCTTACAATAATTCGGATTTTCACACCTGCCTGACCCGCTTCATAGAGTTTGTCCACCATGATCCGATCTTCGAGGTTGTTGAGTTTTATCAATATTTCGGCCTTTCTTCCGGCACGCGCATGCGTGATTTCCCGGTCAATGAGCGAGATAAAATTGCCTTTTAGGTTAAACTGCCCTACCATCAGTTTGCGGAACTGTGGCGGCTGATAGGACTGGTCTTCGAGATGGAGAAATACTTCTTTCAACTCGTTGGTGATTTCTTCATCTTTCGTAAAAAAGCCATGATCTGCGTAAATACGGGCTGTTTTTTCATTAAAATTCCCGGTACTGAGAAAGGCATAACGTACTTTTTTGTGGCCTTCGATCCGGGTGACCATGGCTACCTTTGCATGGACTTTCAGTCCGGGGATACTGTAAATGATATTGGCTCCGGCTTCTTTCATTTCTTTGGCCGAGGCGAGGTTGGCCGCTTCGTCAAACCGGGCTTTTAGCTCTACAAAAACCGTCACCTGTTTACCGTTTTGAGCGGCTCGCACCAGCGCATTGACGATGGCAGAGTTGGATGCCACGCGGTACTGAGTTACACGGATACTTTCAACCTGAGGGTCAATTGCCGCCTGGTTCAGAAATCGGACCACATAGTCATAGGTATGGTAGGGAAAATGCAGTATCCAGTTTTTCTGTTTAATCGCCTCAATCAGGAAGGGATAACTTTCCAGTTCGCGATGAGGCACCGGGGGGGTAGGTTTTCGCTCAAGGCGCGCTCCTATCGGATTAGGGAAATTAAAAAAATCCTTAAAACTGTGATGCCGGCCGCCAGGCATCAGTTCGCGTTTGGTGATGGAGAAGGTATCGCGGAGGTATTGGAGCATATTATTGCCCATTTGTTTGTCGTAGAGAAACCGCGCAGGAAGGCCGGTTTTTCTTTTTCGCAGACTTTTCTGAATTTTTTCCACAAGATCCCCGCTAAATTCATCTTCGATAATAAGATCCGCATTGCGGGTAAGTTTGATATTGTGACAACCCAAAATATCGTATCCGGGGAATATTTTGCTCAGATTGCAGTTGATTACATCATCGAGCAGCATGTAGTAATATTGTTCTCCAATACGCGGTAACTCCACAAATCGGGAGAAATAATGAGTAGGTACCTGAATGAGCGCATAACGAATCCTTTTGGCATAAAGCGCAGCCGGGTCTTTGACTTTCGAGGGGTCTCGGGGCTGGTTCCTCAATTTTACCGCGAGATATAAAGCGTCATCCCGGAGGAAGTGCACGATTTTATTCTTGCGAAGAAGTTCCGGATGTAAATATGCCCGGACTTCATCATGAAAAAAAGTTTCCACAAATTCCTTGTGAATCGCTTCTTTCGGGGGGCGAAGCAAGAGGTTGATTTTATTTTTATGAAGTTCCTCAAGGATATCATCATTAAATAATCGGCCAAACACTTCCTGCTGCCGGTTTACTTCTGCATGAATTTTTTCAAGTAGTTTTTCCGCATCAAAATCGAGGGTAATCTCCCCCTGTTTTTGAAGTCGGACAAGGCTGAGGGTGTAAGCGACTCTTACGTGAAAAAATTCGTCCAGATTGGCCGCATAGATAGCCAGGAACTTGATTCGCTCATACAGCGGCAACTTCCGGTCAGTACTTTCCAGTAACACACGGTAGTTGAAGGAGAGCCAACTCAGATCGCGTTCGAAATATATATTTTCAGCCATAGTGGATGTTCGGGAGAATATCACATAAGTAAATCAGAATTTCCCGAACTGCGAAAAAATACCCAAAAATCCTTATCAATTCTGACTAATCAGTCGAATTTCCTCTGCAAAATCTGCTGCGATTTCTTTTTTGCGCTGGGGTGACCGGCTAAGCTCAATAGCCTTGACCGCGCCAAATCCGGCATCTTCGGGCAGATTCCATGCGCGGGAAAAGACGGCATAATAATACCAGAGTTCTCCATTGGCATCGTTTAGATTGATCGCCGTGGATATAAGCACATTCCCCTGCTCATACTCTCCCCGTGCGGCATAGACAGAAGCGAGCGGAAGGATGTATTTGGCGTTGAGAGGTTCCTTTTGATGAAGGGAATCCAGAATGGTAATGGCCGCTGAAGTGTCTTTTTGTATCAGCGACTGCTGTGCCCGGAGAAAAAGGATTTCATCCGCATATTGCAGGTTGTCGGTGTATTTATTTAGAATTTTTGCACTTTTTTCGGGTTTTCCCGCCAGCAGCCAGGCACGGGCGAGTTCGAGGTTAAGTTCGATACTTTCGGGGTTTACTGCCAGACCGAAGTTCAGTGTTTCAATGGCAAGGCTATCGGCGTATTTGTTGTAAATACGCCCCAGTTCAAGATAAGGTACGATACTGCCAGAGTCCATCGCCTGTACTGCCCGGAAACCTTCCAGCGCATTGATGTATTGGTTCATGCTGTCGGCATAAATTCCGATGCGCACTTTTTCATCAAAAGTAAGCGTACTGAGATCCCACTCGGTGCCGGCGTACAAATCTTGTCCGTAAGCTTTTAGAAGCATGGCCAGTTCTCTTCCGCAAGGCTCCCAGAGAGCCTGGTCTTTGGCCCGCAGCATGCTCAGTTGCAGGCTCGCCGAATCGGCATTCCCCAGGTCAATATTCATCTTGGCAGCATACAATTCTCCCCAAAGATCACCTGCCTCAGCCTGTGCAAGGAAATATTTCCGGGCCATTTCCGGCGCACCTTTATGAAAATATCCTACTCCTATCAGGTAATGGGCCTGCGCCGCATAGTCGGGATAACTGCGTTGAAGGTATTTCATCCGGCTCAGTGCATATTCGGTAGAATCTTCTTCAAACATGAGGTATCCGTCCAGCAACATTGCGTCGGGAGACTGATCCTGATCGGCCAGGGTTTTGAGTTTTTTGCGGTTGATATTGTTTCCCTGCTGCCGCATTTGCCAGAGCAGATGGTTGTAGGATAAAAAATAATTTTCCGACAAAATATCTTCTTCGAGTTGGAAGTCTGGTATTTCCGGCATTTTCATCGCCAGCATCAGCGAATTGACCCTCGCAACCTCGCCGTTGCCACCGGCATCTCTTGCGGCTTTCATAAAACGGATGGCATCTTCGGTTCGCTGGTTGTCAAAGTAAATAAGCCCCAAATTGCTGTAAAGCCCCGATAGATGTAAATCGGCCAACAGCCCTTGTTTCAGCACCATTATCGCCGAATCGGGCTGTTTTTCCTTTACATACATCAGTGCCAGATTATTGGCTACATAAGGGCTGATGTCGCGGGCAGACAAACCCTTTTTTAGAATATTTTTTGCTTCGGTTACCTGATAGTTGAGGTAAAAAAGATTGGCTGCATTCAGTCTCGCCGGCGCAAATTCAAAACTGCGTGTGGCGTCCTGATAATAACCTACTGCAATAGCAAGTTTGTTTCGATCGGAAAGATAGAGCGACGCCAGGTTGTAGTTTGCTTTGGGACTAAACTTGCTCTGGCCGATAGCGACCTCATAAGCGTTGGCCGCCGCCTCGGTATCACCTTTAAGCAAAGCCTGATCTCCGGTATTATTTGCATGAGTCTGATAGGCGAGATTGATACTTGCCCAGTTTTCCCGCCCTTCCGCCGAAATCAGGGCTACCAGGCCGATGAGCCATACGGTATATAAACTCAGTGAGCGCCCCTGAGTCATGAGGTAATAAAAATTGACCTTGGCTTTCAGGAGTTCGCTGTGATTGATAAAGATGAAGAGGGTATGGCCGATTCCAATAGAAAAGAAAAAAACGGCGGCAATCTGCTCAATGGCAATGATAAAAATTTGGTCGCCGGAGGCAAAATTCACAAACAAAAAACTCACAATGGCCAGCGACCCGGCAATCAGAAAATAAGTGAATCCGGCGAGCGAACCGAAGATATTTTTTACCTGATGGTACTGATTTTGAGAAGTAAAAACCGTAAAAATCGCCGAAATAAACACCAGATGCCCCGGCCTTAGTCCAATATCCATTACCGGCAGACCAAACCGAAGAAATTCATTCATCCATAAAAATCCGGTAAGCAGATACAAAAAAACCACCGCCGCTACCCAGCCGATCCCCAAACGCGCAGAGGGTTCCGGACGATTAGTAGAAAGCAGGATGATCAGATTGGTAGGTTCTTTTCCAATAAAAAACAAATACAATACACTCAACAGCAACAGCCAGACAAATGCGTCTATACTCATTTGGTGAAGCGTCAGCCAGCCCGAAAGCAACAAAGGCAGGGAAAAAAGAATGAGCATCAGGCCCAGAAACAACCCCCAGCGCGCCGGCAATGACCAGCGCAGCGTATGCGACATAAACAAATACCCGAAGCCGAGAAACACGATAACCACCCCAAATTCAAGTCCGAAGGCAGCCCATCCGCCTTGAGGTAAAAGAGCGGGGATTACCCCCGAAAAATGGATAAACAGCGCGCAGATAAAAAACAGAAAAAAAGGCCAACGGCCTTTCAGGCTACTGGCGACAGTGAGCATAAGAGACCAGGCGACCGCCTGAAAAAACCAGAAAAGCACTACCGGTAGTGCTTGGGGCAACAGAGGCGAAGCCGAATAGCTGACCCATTGCCGGAAGGCATTGAGGTTTATATCAAAACTCCGATAGTTTTGATGAAGGGTCGTTACCAGCACTTTCTCGGTGGAGGTTTCCGATACTTCCGTAATCTGCAACGCCCAGAACTCAGGATAGACATAAGAAAATAGAAAAAAACCTGCGGCTGCAAGCAATAAACCCATCAGTACCAGAAACATACGCCGATTGTCGGTGGACAACTGATGGTAGAAAAAGTGCAGCGGAAGATAAGGCAGTCGTTTAATATCCATAGGAGGCTGAGACAAAACGGGTTTATTTTTTCACAACCTTGGGGACGCGGAAATAATTTTCGTTGTGATCCGGAGCATTTTTTAGCACTTCCTCTTGTGAAAGAGGCGCATCGGGCGTATCCGGGCGGAGGCGGTTGACCTCATCCGTAAGGTGAATCAACGGTTTGACATTATCCGTATCCACTTCGCGGAGTTTGCCGATAAAGTCCAGCATTCCCTGAAAATCGGTGCGGAGTTGCGCCATTTCGGAGTCTGGAATTTCGAGTTTGCTCAGCGTCGCAAGCTTTTGCAGGAGTTCATCAGTAATTTGCATGACGTAAAAATACACGAAGAGGCAAAAAGATACAACCGCAGGCAGATTAAGGGTTGTTGATTTTTACACGGTTTATATAAAAAAGTTGTGTATCCACTCCTGTAATCTCTCAGCGAATCAAGGTAATCGTCCCCGCTCGCTCAAATTTCGCTCCGGTGTTGAAGGTTCCCTTTACAATATAAGTGTAAACTCCTTCGGGTGCAGGGTTCGCATTTTGCAAATACCCGTTCCAGCCCTGATCCAGTGAAGGAATCCTCGCAATTTGTTCTCCCCAGCGACTAAATATCAGGGCTTCCATTTCGACAACGCCCTCTCCGCCAAAGTAAAAAATGTCGTTGTACCCGTCGTCATTGGGGGTAAAGGCATTGGGGTAAAAAATGGCTCCGTCCGGAAGTATTTCAATCGTAAGCGAATATGTTGTCGGGCAAACCCAATATTCATTGTAAGTAGTAAGGGTAATGGTATAAATGCCGGGATCGGTATAGGTAAATGTCGGATTTTCGAGATCGGACATTCCCCGTGCAACTCCAAAATTCCATTCATATCCCGCTGCTCCCTGTGAGGTATTGACCATTTGCAGGGGTTGTTGGGAAAGGGTAATGGTCGTATCGGTGGGCGGAAGAGTCGTAAATTCGGGCACTGCCGGTGGTGTATTGCCTACAAAAACAGAAATTGAGTCTGTACAACCCTGGGCATCTGTTACCCATGCGATATAACTTCCTCCGAAAATCTGGTTAACCTCCGGGGTAGTCAGTCCCGGCAAACCGTCCCAATAAAAAGTATAGGGCATCGTCCCCCCCAAAGCGCTCACGGCTGCAAAACCATTGTCCCAGTCGCAAAATGCGTCGGAGACGGAAACCAATCCGAGTAAAAGTGTATCGGGTTCGGTGAGGCTGAGAGAACTCGTATCGGTACATCCCCGCCTGTCGGTAATCTGAATCTGATACAGTCCGGCTCTTAGCCCTGATGCGGAAGGTACGGTAGGGAGAGAAGGGTCATTCCATAAAATCGTATAGGGCAAATTTCCTCCGGAAATTGTAGCGTTCAGGCTTCCGTCTGATCCGCTGTGACAACTTATATTTTCGCCCTGAAGCGAAACCACCAGGGTGTCGGGTTCGGAAATCAAAATAGAATTTAGCTGCTGCGTACAGCCATTGGCATCGGTGAGGAGTATGTCGTAATTGCCCGGCGACAATTCGTCAAACAAACTGTCAGGGCTGCCTAAACCTCCGTTTAGCTGAAAATTGTAAGGATTTACTCCGCCCGTCGCCGATACGGAAATGATTCCATTTGCCTCTCCATAACATCTAACATTGCTGATAGAGTCTAATGTCAGCACCAACAACGGCGGTTCGGTCAGCGTGTCTGAAACCGTAGCGATACATCCCTGTGAGTCTGTGACGATAAAATTGTATGTGCCGGAAGGCCAATTCGCGAATAGCGAATCAGTCTGAAAATTGCCATTATTTACCGAAAAAATATAAGGTGATGTTCCCCCGGAAACTGATAATTGCAGGCTGCCACTACTATCGCGAAAACAGGCAACCGGCTGGTTGTCAAAGATGCGGGCAATTAGGGTATCGGGTTGGGTGAGGTTTATTATAACGGTATCGGTGCAGGCATTGTCATCCCGAACGACCACCTGATAGGTTCCGGCAGCCAGGCTGTCAAAAACGGGTGAAACACCAAACCCTGCGTTGTCAAGCTGATAGGTATATAGCCCGGTTCCTCCCGTAACGCCGATACTAAACCGCCCGGTTTTATTTCCCCAGCAGTCCACATTCCGTAGCGAATCCACCCCGCCGGAGAGTAACGACGGCTCAGAAATGACCGTGTCCACCGTTGCAACACAGCCGCTGTCATCCTGCATGACGATGGAGTAGGCGCCCGCAGGCAAACCCGAAAAGACGGAGTCGGTTTGTGAGGGGTTTCCATTAAGAGAAAAAAGGTAGGGCAATGTTCCACCGGCAGCGTGAAGAGTAAGAGTGGCGGAACTGTCATTAAAACATAAAATTTCCGTAACACCCGTTATCGCAAAAGTTAAGGGTTGTGGCTGTGTGATATAGTAGGGAATGGGCACAAGGCATCCGTTGGCGTCATAACCGAGGAGGGTATCGGATGAGGCAGGAAGGTTTATCAGGGCTTGGGTAAGTGGGAAAAAATTAAACCCGTCGGCAGTGTATTGATAAGGGCCTGTACCCCCGATCGCCTGAAATGTAAGCTGTCCGGTACTGTCACCAAAACAGCCCACATTGTTTTGCTGATCTATACCAATGGCAAGTCCCGTAGGTGTGGTCACGACGGTATCTACTGTGGCCAGACATCCATTAGCATCTAATACGCTGAGCGTATAAAACCCCGCATAAAGAGAGTCAAAAACGGGCTGATTCTGGAAGGGAAAAGCATTGATCGCATATTGAAAAGGAAGGGTGCCACCCGCCCCGGCTACGCCCAGTACACCGGTATTATTCCCAAAACAATCCACATCCTGGCGCTGATTGACAGAAGCTGTGAGAAGCAACGGTTCGGTAATGGTCACAATCTGGCTGTCGGTACAACTGCTATCGTCCCTGACTACAAAGGTATAACTGCCCGCCGCCAGTCCCTGAAATACAGGACTGCTGCTATAAGTTCCGCCGCTGAGCGAGAACTCCCACGGGGCCGTTCCGCCAGAAGCCGACAAGGTTGCCAAACCACTATTATTCCCAAAACAATCCACCATCAAAAGCACCGGGTTTTGGAAAATGAGCTGCGGCGGTTCGGTAATCTGTACCGGGAAAGTAGCCACACAACCGCTGTCATCCTGGATGTTTATCGGATAAATACCGGCTGCAAGGTTGCTGTAAAGTGTATCACCGGTAAATGGGCCGTTTTGGAAGGAAAACAAATAATTACCCACGCCGCCACTGGCATTTACCGAAAAAACCCCCGTCGCATTTCCAAAACAATTGACATTGGAAATCACCTGCGATTGGAGTGCCAGCGGTGTGGGTTCGGTAATGGAAAAACTAACTGTCTTTGTACAATTCAACCCATCGCGAATCCATGCGGTATAAGTGCCTGCGGAGAGTCCGGTAAAAAAAGGATTGGGCTGGAACAGAGACCCATTGAGTGAATAGCTGTATCCGCCACTGCCGCCATTTCCGCTCAGAAAAACTTTTCCGGTATTTCCGCCAAAACAAGCTACGGAGATTGTCTGGGTAATGGAGACCGAAAGAACCGGATTTTGAGTAAGGGTAATGACAACCGTATCTAGGCAATTATTGGCGTCGCGCACGATGCAGTTGTAGGTTCCTGCAGCGAGGTTGTTGTAGTTGGGCGAGTTTTGGAATGGCGTACCACTTACGGAAAATTGATAGGGCGCAGTACCTCCGGTGGCCAGTACCTGAAACGACCCGGTATTTGCGCCACCGCAGTTTATATTTTGTTGTTGAACAAGGCTGAGGTTCAGCACAGGCGGTTCGGTAATGGCAAAGTTGAGGGTTGTATCACAGCCAATTCCATCGGTAATGTCCAAAGAATAAATCCCGGGCGAAAGACCAGAGAGCAGATTCTGGCTAGAACCCGTAGAGGCAGTCTGAAGAATATTTCCACCGGAATCCTTCCATGTGAAAGTATAAGGAGGCACACTGGAAATGGCCGCGAGGGCGGAGCCGTTGTTGTTGCCATTACAATTGATCTGCGTGAGGTTGAGCGTCGGCACTGCCTGCGGCAGCACAACGATACTGTCCTGCACGGTGTCGCAGGGGGTAAAAACCGTTACGCCGTAGGTTCCCGGCTGAGAGACCACTGCGGTTGAATCCGTACTCCCGTCAAACCACAAGTAGGAAGATTCTTCCGTGGAGGCATTAAGCACGAGGGTACTGCCGTTGCAGAGGAATGCCTGTGGCGGGAGGATATCCGTTACGGGGGGCCTTATGCCAATCTGGATCGTATCATAACGAATCACACAACCGTCGGTAACCTGTACAGTATAAGTGGTCGGTCCCGGAGGAGAGGCTATCGGGTTTTGAATAAAAGGATCGCTGAGATTGGCGGAGGGGTTCCAAATATAAGTATCACCCGCACCTGCGTCAAGTTGAAGCGAGGAGCCAGGGCAAATAGCGGTATCGCTAAGTGCTTCGTAAAAAGAGACAAAGTCGAGACAGAAAGCCTGTTCGTTGGTATAGGAACCCGTCGCGGCAGTAAAACCCCAAAATACCATGGGATTATTGCTGAAAGTACTCTGGACAATATTTCCGGTATAGGTAATTCGCAGTACGCAGTCAAAATAAGCGCGGAGGATCATGGAATCAGCGTTCCACGTAACGCGGAAGTCGTGGTAGTTACAATCTTCGACATTGGGAGTAGCGGCGGAGATAGAGACGGGGCCGGCGAGGTTATTGGCGTTGTTGTGGAAGATGCTGCCATTGCGCAGCACAGCAATATGATCAAAAGAGGGATCGCCCACGTCGCTATTTTGCCAGGTATCGAGTTCGACAGCAATGGAGGGCGAGATACCGGCAAAACCGAGACCGCCGCCACTGGAGCCGACGGAAGTGCTGACCCGTTGGAGGACGAAGGCCATACCATCGGCGCCGAAGGCGTCGTTGCAGCCCAGTTTGACCTGAAAGATGAGATCAAAAGACTGCGAAATATTCACCTGATTGAGGTACCAGACCGAGGCATTCTGGAAAGTAGCCGGAGTGGTGAGGCGGAAACAGTCGCCACCGAGATTGACGGCAGCGCCGTTGAGCGCGTATTGGGCGGAGCCATCAGACCCCAACACCCCCACCAGAAATGCTAAGGCGACAAAACGGCGAACTCCCCCTTTCATAATTGAAAAAACATTCATGCAGGGAAATTCGGGAAATATTGGGTGGGAAGCAAAAGGAGAACTTTCCTCCACAATTTGTAACTTGGAATCCGCTGCGGGTAACCTCGACTCAGCCGAAACGAAAAACTCCGGCAGAGATACGAGGCCGTTGTAGTACCTTAAAATTGAAAAAATGAAAAGAAAAGAATTATTCGAATTTGAGGATTTCCCGTGGTTGCCAAATGTGATTCGCACAGGAGTGACCAACCTAATTGTGGTTTTTCATAAATTAGCGGGAACCGCCGAAGTGATAGCGGACTTAATTTTGAACGTACGCGAAAAATACAATTTTACACAAATTACCGACTTAGGTTCGGGTTCGGGAGGCCCGATGCTCGAAGTCATCCAAAAAATAAATGCCGGGGATAAACACTCAAAAATGAATTTGGTTTTAACCGACTTTTATCCAAATCCCGCCATAGTTGACAAAATAAATAAACAAAAACTGCCCAATATCAGGTATCAGGATACATCATTAGATGCTACCCAAATAAATACCGCCCCCGATGGATTAAAAACCATGATAGCCAGTTTCCACCACATGAAACCGGCAACCGCCCAAAAAATCCTTCAATCCGCTCAGCACAGCAGACAACCCATTCTCATTTATGAACTCGCAAAAAACAACATCCCTATACTTCTCTGGTGGTTATTTTTGCCCCTTTCTTTAGTGATTCTTATAGTGATGTGTTTGATAATGACCCCATTTGTAAAACCCTTATCATTTAAACAAATATTATTTACCTATCTAATCCCAATTATACCCTTGGTTTATGCTTGGGACGGGCAAACATCACTCATGAGAACCTATACTTTTGAAGATATTGAAAGTTTGCTGGGAAGCGAAAAAAAAGAAGATTATCAATGGGCAATTGGAGATGCCCAAAAGCGCAATGGAAAGAAATTTGGGTATTACATAATGGGTTATCCGAAGAGTGAAAATGGCCTGTAACATGTTTGGCTTATTTTAAACCTCCGGAAGGCAAAACCACCCGACAAATTTCAGGAACTTGATTATATTGGGATAAAATAGCTTGTTTTATATCTGGGAACCGTATGTCCACATGTGATGATCTTGCACCTCAGTTGCTGGAAAAAATAAAAGAATGGAATGCCCAAGCACTCAATAAATTGAGGGACTGTTATTTTCGTATGGGTGTAAACCTTCTGAAAAAAGAAAAGTGTTTGGAAATGGAAGCGCAGGACATCTGTGCGGCTTTTTTTGAAAAACTTTGGATAAAATTTACGCGCGAAAATGGATGGAAAATTGAGGATTTTAAGAGTTATTTTTCAACCAGTATTATTCGGCAATGGGCGAAGAAACAGAAAAAAGAACAACATGTTTCGTTTGATGATTTTCTGCTTTTGAAGGAGGATTTATTTTATGAAAATGATACCGAACAGGAACATCTTCTCAAATTAATGGAGCGGGGCCTCGAAATACTTAAGAATAAAAACCCTAAATGCTGGGAATTACTGGACCGGTTTTACCGTGGAGATCAGAGTATGAAAGAAATTGCCGAAGCGATGGGTTATAGTTCCGAAAATGTTGCAAGAACAACCAAAAATCGCTGCATGGATTATCTGAAAGAAATTATCAAAAACCTTGACCAGAAATAAGCAATAGAAGCAATGAACCCTTATCAGGAAGAACTTGACCGCTTATTTCGGGGAGAAATGCCCCGAGAAGAAAGGTTATCCTTTTTCAAACGGATGGAAACTGAGCCAGAACTGGCTGAGGCCTTTCGTTTTCAGGAGACAATGATTCTCGCCTTATCCAATAAAACTTCCCGCGAAAATTATGAAAAGGCCGAAAGGGCAGAAGGCGGGAAATCCCTCCGTACCAAACGGCTTCCCCGGCTGTATATTTATGGCATAGCAGCCTCCATTGCCCTGATCGGACTGGTATTTATTTGGCAATATTTGTTTTCTGGTTCTCAATTTCCGGATGGGATAAGCTATGAACTTCGCCCCATGAGTGAGGTAAAAGGCAGCGGAACGGAAGGTTTAATCGCGTTTCCTAAATCAGTGGGAGACTACCAGCAGAATCTGGATTTTTTTGTGAAAGGAAGTGATTCTATCCCGATTACACACAACCTCACTAGGCAAGAGACCCTGCGCAGATATTACGCAGGGATCAATTATCTGTATGCACCTGCCCCACTGAAGAATCTGGAAAAGGCCGAAAAATATCTCAGCGAAACCGCCGAGTATGGAGAAGAAATTAATGACCGTTGGGCTGCATGGCTGCAACTTTCTCTGCTGTATTATGAAAAAGGAGATCAGGATCGGGCCATTCAGGCACTCCAAGAAGTGACTAAATATGACACCAATCCTGAAAATAAATATTACCAGATTGCCCTTAAAAATTTGAAGATAATTTCTCCCAAA
Organism: Bacteroidia bacterium; assembly: GCA_033764335.1. Lineage (GTDB taxonomy): Bacteria > Bacteroidota > Bacteroidia > J057 > J057 > JAGQVA01. The sequence goes on from JANRJC010000007.1 coordinate 68,005, forward strand.
CGCTGATTGATTATTTGTTTCTCTTCCTGTAGAAAAATAGGACAAAAAGTACGCCTATTACCAGTCCCAGCAATACATACCCATACCCAAAGGATGAAGAAAAGGTCATCGGAGAATAGTCGCCTATAGACACCGAAGCAGCCCAATAATAAGGATAATGTTCCCCTTCGCTGCGAACATATTGCATTTGTGCCCTCTTCCAAGCCTGATCGCGGGAAAGTCCTTCTTTTAGATTTTCGAAGTAACCCTCCATCAGTATTCCCGCAGCAGCGTCTTCCACCTTCCAAAGACTCATCATCACCGAATGCGCCCCGGCAAAAGTAAAGGCCCTATCCAGACTCAATATTCCCTCCCCCGCTGCGTGTTTTCCCACACCTGTTTCGCAGGCATCTAGGACAATCTGCTCATTGGGGAAGCTATATTCGTAGATCGTCTGAGCCGGAAGCGAATCCTGTTCAGAAAACATCAACCGGGAAAGCGCCGGATCCGTGGGATCTGTGCGTCCATGAGTGGTGATATGGCAGATTTTAAATTGCGGGCCTTTTTCGAGGAAGGTTTTCATCAGGTATTTGGGATCATCAGGTGTTGTGTAAGTCTGGGACGAAATGCCCCATTTTGCGCCGATGGCTTCAACCGCCTTTTTTGAATAGACCAGTTCTTTTAGTTGGGGCCAGGGTGCAAACCCGCCGTAATCCGCGATAAACTTTGTATCCTTCTTCCTCAGCGATTCGCGAAATGCAATGCCTGCCGAATATTGGTAGTTGATAATAATTTTTTCGTCCAACACTACATATTCCCAGGGAGTAACGCTTTCTTCATTTGGTTTAGGAAGAGACTGTAAAAAAGCGTTGAAATTGAGAAAGTTCAGATTACCATCTCTCGCAATCTGAAGCCGACAGGGTTGATCGGAGATGTTTTTCAGCACGTGTATCGCCGGCTGAAGTAGTTCGCTGTAAAGTTTGTGCCCGGTAACGGCAATATGGCTGTATTTCCAGCTTTTTTCAGAAGAATCGGGGTGCATGGCAACGCCCCGGCGAAACTTCGCAATCAGCGAATCCGTTACCCCGCAGGTCTGAAAAGTAACCATTGTATCCGGGGTGATGAGGAAAGCATAAATGGCATCATCGGTTGTGAGGTATTCCAGCAGGGCTTCGTTTTTTTTCAGTAGTTGTTGTTGCACAATGGATACGGGAATATTGTTTTTCCCAAACCGTAACTCGTAGTAATCGGGAAAGGTCTGCTGGTAGTATTTTTCCAAACTGCTCCACGCCGCTTTTGTGGAGGTGAGTTCGGTGACTTTCGGTTCATTTTCGCCCGCTTGTTTTCGGGTAAAAACTTCCGTTTCCAGTCTGCTGAGATTTTCTGCGAGAATCCTTTCCCGGATAATAGAGTCTGCCGGCACCTTGCCGAAGCGTTTGACCTCACCCCTTTGAATCCCATAAAACAAAAGATTGTATTTATTTGCCTCCGAGTATTTCCATGCTTCGTTGTGGTAAAAATCTGCCCGGTCGGGTTCCAGTTCTGCGAGAAGGAAAGCCACTTTTACTGCATTTTCATACAAAGCGGAGGCGGAATCGGCGAGGCTGAACTCCGTTTCTTCTTTAGCAAAAAAGTCAATTCGCCAAAGCGAGTCCACAATCGAAAGTGCCAGTTCACTGGTATTGAGGGAGTGTTTGAGTTCGGAAATAATTTCTGCCGTAATGTCAATTGTGGCTTCCGCAGACAGACAATGCTGGTAGTTCAGTTTTGTAAAACAATCTTCAGCCAGATATAGGGCCTTGAGATATAGCGCCTCTACCGACTGCAGATCGTGGAGAATTTCGGATGGTGAAGGATTTGTATCGAAAGCACTTTCGGAGGGATAGTTGAGCGATTGCAGAGAAATTGCCTGCTGGATATGGTCTATTGCTTTTTGTTTTTCCCCGATCTCATGCCAGCAGCGGGCGAGTTGGAGGTAAGTAAGCACATCCGAACGGTCGCCGGGATCGGCTTTTTGGCGGGTGATGTCGATCGATTGTTCAAACCGGCCTATCGCCTCCGCAGGTTTTTTTCGTTTGCGGCTGATGATGCCCAGATTGTAGAGATCAACTTCTGCCGATTCAATGTTTCCTAATTGCCTGGCAAGGGAGAGTGACTGGTTGTAATAATATTCCGCAGAGTCTAGGTTTCCCCGGTTTTCGTGAAGGAGGCCGATATTGCTGAGGTAGGCTGGGTAGAGTTGGGGCATTAAGTTGTTAGGATCAATAGAAATAAGAAGATTAAGGGGTTTATCCAGTAAATGCAGATATTTTTCGGCACTGTCAGTTTTGCCTACGGCAAGATAAGCGAGTGAGACCGTGTGGTAATGCGTCCATCTGGCGTTAAGAATCTGATAGGCGATCCTCTGTTTAAATTCTGGGTTTTGAGTGGTATCTGACATATAAGTCAGATTTTTTATACGCATTCGTACCACAGTATCCATAGACAGAATGCTTTCCATAGCTTTGAGAGGACGAGCAGTTTCTGCAAGGCCATTTATCAATGCTGCCTGAAGAAGTAGTAATGCTGCGTGATTGTCGGGTTGATGTTTTATAAGAGAGTCATGTGCTGGAAACAAAAATGTGAAAAGTCCATACTCGTATAGTTCTTTTTCCATGAAAATAGCTGCTGCGCTCGCATTTGCCTGCGCATAAATTCCCCAGATTTTTTTTTCGCGGCAGGTGCCGATAAGGCTTTCATAAATCGAAAGGGCAGAGTCCGACAAGCCGTAGGATAAAAGATACGACGCCTCAATTAATTTTTGTTGCAGACTATCGGCAAATTCCGGGCTATAAGCAGGAACTACCGGATGATCTGTAAGTTCGGCAGGAGGGTTATTTTTCTGGCAACCAAAAAATGTGGCCGAAAAAACGATTAGGAACATACCCCACAAAAAGGTTCCGTGGGCAGATTTCTGCCCGAAATAGGTCGTTTTCATATATATCAAAAATAAGTTAGTGAGAAAGGTGATTTTTTTTTGTAACAGGTGTTTACCTTTTTTAAAATCTGACTCTAGGTAAATATAGCACAAAACCGGAATAACATAATGCTCATCCGTTCTTTTTGCCACTGACGGTAAAATGCATGCAACGATTGCCTCCGGTGGTTTCTGAAAGCGCTTTCTGATCCTTTTTGATTCGCCCGTAGGGGCATGGTATTCATTTTAATCATTAAAAATTTTTCTATGAATTCTACAATTGTATTCCGTCAGGAGACGGCAGGATCAGATTTTGCCTTACGCTCCGCTATTCGTCCGCTAGTGTTGTTTGTCATAGCCATCATCGTTATTCCCCAATTTGTACAGGCCCGGGGGGTTGTGATTAAGATCGAAGACATTCAGGCGCGGATTTCCCATCCCGATTCTTCGATTGTCATTGCCCCTAACCCGGTCTATGACTATGTGGAAATCACGGCAGGTCCACTGGCCAACATCAGCAACCTCGACATTGTCAACTCCTCTGGTGCGCTGGTATTTTCCGCTTCGGTGAACGGCACAGAAACCTTTGAGGCAGATCTGGCGCCCGGGGTATATTATTTCCGCATCCAGACCAATTTTGAACTAGTCGTAGAGGCCGTGGTGATATCAGCGGAACAATAATCATTTGCCGAACATTAGTTCTAAAGTTCTAAAGCCTTCCTCATAAACCAGGCCCGGCCCGTAAGGGGTCGGGTCTTTTTTACGGTTTCGATTAATTCGTCGCGATCTTTTGGGGTTTCGATTTTCAAAAGTTTCTTAAACATTTTGACACGGTTGGTGTAAGTATCTAGGTCGAGTTGGGGCATATTATGGGCCTGGCGCAGCCGCTGGGAGAGGGTATGTAACTCTTCGGGAATACGGGTTATATGGGTTCCCTTTTCATACATAGCCTGTATAATCAGAAACTGAAGGCTAATGCCATAAAACGGATCAGACATAAGCAGACCTGCATAAACCGACTCAAATTCTCCTTTATAAAACAAAATGGCAGCTTTGTTTATTTGATAGGCATTCTCACGGACCGCTTCATCGAGGTAGGGCTTAAAATCCTCCAAAAAATCCTCGGCTTTTTGGATATAGAATTTTTTCTCCTTTTCGTTCTCACAGATATAAGAATAGTTTAGATAAAGGGAAATCACCGTGCGGTACATTTGCTGGCCGATCCGCTGCGGGCCTTTGGTGAAACTGCTGAGTGCAATATCAATCAAAACGGTAAAGTCTTCTTTTTTTTCAAAGTATTTGGTGCGGCGGGTAAAAAAGTTAAAAACCAGCCGGGAAAGCGCAGTGTAGGAACTTTCGGAAAAAACCGGCTGAAGTTTGCGGAGATTTTCAGGGAGGTGATAATAAGTTTCGGGAAGAACTTCGGTCTTCCAGAGTTCCTTTTCATAGATTTCATACACTTGCCGGTAGATAATAAAAGGAGAATCGGGAGCTTCCGTTTCCGGTTTTTGAGTAGCCCATTTGAGCAGGGGCGCGATAAACGCCGTAGGGTCGAGGTTTTGGGAGAATAGGAGGAGCGCAATCTCAAAGACTTCGGACTTAATGCTGTTGGTCCAGTGTTCTGCGACTTTTTCGGCGAGGTCTTCATTTTTGCGGAGTTTGTTGGGAAAATGGATGAGGTGAGCCTGGAGGGTGTTTGTGCGGTTAAATTTTTCCCGATAGTACTCAGCGCCCCTTACCGGATCTTTTTCGAGGCGATTGTTGAGTTTGGTGTTATAAATCTGAAAAAGATCTTTATCGCCGCGGGACTGGATTTCGTCGAGCAGGGCGGTATCGCGCACATGTTGCTGGCGGCGAAAAGCAGCACCGGCAAGAAAATCTTCGATTTCCTCCTGGAGTTCTCCCCGGAGATGATCCATTCTTTTTTCAAGCGGGTTTCCATTTTTCCCGATAATATTGCCAATATCCTCCCAGGATTGATTCTTTTTCCATGCGTGGAAAAGAGCCATCATATCCTGCTGTTTATTTTCCATGCGCGCCTGAAGGCAGGCATCAAACTCACGCTGCTCTTTGGGAGAGAGGAGGTGGTATATTTTTTCGAAGAGATATTGGGAGGCTGAGTTTGGCATTTGGGAGATTTCGAAAATTAGTTTCCTACACTTTGACCTAAAAATACAAAATAAATGCCTAAAAATGCAAATTAAGGAAAAAATGCAATACCCTTTAAATTATAAAATTTGGGATTTATTGATTTTTTATACGGGAGATTTCGGTTATTCATTTCTTTGGGTGGGAAATATTTCCCACCTAACTTTATTCACGAAATGTATGAGTTTTTAGTATTGAATACGAAGTAAACTTTTAGACCATGCTGGGGACAAAGAAGGGAGTTCATTGGAACAAACGAATCGATAATTAACCCCAAACCTTACAAAAAGGATAAGAGTCGTTCTTCCCTAACCTGATTTTTTCACTTTTTAAGCAAAACCTATATGGAAAAGTTTTGGATTTTAATTTTTTTATTAACTGCCCATTTACTGCGTCCTACTGTGGGAATGGCCCAACAGGATCAGTTAATAAAAGCAGGAAATTACCTCCATGCGTTAAAAGAAGAAGCGAATGATCTTGCGAAAAAGCCTGATGCCAAGTTGAAGCAGAAGGGCTTCGCCAAAGTGTACAGAGATTCGTATTCCCGAGTACTGGAGAAGATCGATTCTCTGGAGGAAAAAATAGCTGTTTTTCGAGGAGAGGAGACCTTAGAAGAAGCAAATCGACTTATTGAGGTGTATTCATTATTGGAAACCATCCGAAAGCAAATTGAGGGCTATGAGCTTCACGAAGTTGAAATATCGAAAAATGAAATAGTGACCATTAAGTTTACCGACTTTTCAGAAAAACTCACTGAAGCCACCAACCGCAAAACTGAAATCCTGAATTTGGCTGCTGAAATGCATTATAATGCAGGGACGAAGTTAGACGCTGAAGGTGGTCAAAGCGGATCAAAGGATCACTTTAAGGCTGCCGCACGAGAATATGCACGCGCCATAAAACTAGTTCCTGGATTTCGCGATTGCCAGGAGCGCTACGAAGCGTCCCGTGCCAATGCAATCAAGAGGATAATGATTATGCCCTTCAATAACAGATCCGGACAAGATCAATTCGGAGATTTGGGATCCATTCTAGCTACAGGGGTTGTAGTGAAACTTCAGGCAGATCCTTCCGTGATGGAATTTCTGGATATTGTGACTGAGGCCGAAATTCGCAACGCACTGAGCCAAGGTGGCTACGCCAGTTACGATGCTTCGCTTTCTTCCACCACCGCCCAGCAACTCGCCACAAGCCTAAATGTAGAGGAGATATGGATGGGAGATATTTCCCAAGTCATTGTACCTACCCCAACTGTTACAGACCAGGGCACTAAGACCAAAACCATGTCTATTAAAGTTGGAGAAAGAACGGTACCTATACCGGATAAACCTGGGAAAACCCGAACCGAAAATGTTTACGCAGATATGAGCGCTACCTACAAAATTTATAATGTGGCTTCAACGGTTGAAATGCGCGGATCAACCTCTTTAATTTACGCAGATCCGAAGAGGGCACCTGTTACACAACAGTTCGCAAAAACTGACATCTGGGGTGATAACTATACAACAATGATTTCTGGCACTCAAGAAGTGTATGATTCCTTTATGGATCCAAAAGCGCCGCTCCCATCACTTGGAATCCGGCTCAACAATATGATCGAGGGCCAGTCAAATGATATCTACAAAATCATCAGGCAGGATGTGGTGGATCCGGAGATTCCGATGACAATGAACCATACGGGGACTCCATAATCTATTTTGACTATTTTCTGTATCCTTACAGAAAATCCTAGCGGATCCCCCTCTAACCAATACGACGGAGTTGTATCCCCTCAATCGCTGCCACTTGGCAAGCTTGGGCTAATGATTACGGATTTGCGAAGACCCCATATTTACCCCAAAAAACTAATTACTAGCAAGATGAGCATTCAGGTTTTCAGGAGTTTGGCACTCCTCCTTTTTTGCATTTTTCTGATCTCCCCCAAGATGGGAGTCACTGCCTCAGGGCATAATTTATCGGCTTCATATTTTGGTCTCGAAAAAAGCCATGAGACATTTGAGCAGTCTGATCAAAAAAGGTCAACATGGAGGCGGATTATGCATCATATGAACCCAAAATCAGAGGATAACCTCTTAAAGAAGGCCTTGATCTGGGGGATTGTAACTGTCCTTTGCTATGCACTCGGCTACCTGATTTTAGTTGTCATTGGAATAGAGATTGCTAGCGTACTGGGCATTATTGGTTCAATCTTGTGGGGAGGAGGTTCTGTCACATTCCTTCTGGCTATAAAAAATCTACTGTTCTGGATGATCGAAAAGGGATGGTTCGACTGGTGGCCTTCCCACCTTTTTTGAAAAAACTCCTCTAATCATCTTGCAACAACGCGTTTGAACCCGGCTTTCGATGGATTTGGTAGAGATTACTACCTTCAGCAGGCAACTCGTGGTGCAGCGGTAGAGCAAATGGTGTCCATATTAAACACAATCAATATACCCATCTGTAGCGATTGGGCTTTTCTTCCCCTTGTTATCTACCTAATATGTTGAAGCTATGAACAAGCTGCATTCTCGGAAATTTTTACTCTTGATTCTTTTCCAGGTTATTAGTACTTGGTCTATTTACGGCCAGAGTTTTAAAAAAGAGGCTGTCAAGTTCACCCAGTGGCTTCCTCCGGCATACGGCCCCATGGATGAGTTGAGAACCTACCAATGTGTAGTAGAACATGCTCGCGGTGCGAACTACCGATTCCCTGTTTCAGAGGATAACATGTTCCCAGCCATAAGGAATCTCACCAATTTGGTAAGGGTTCGGGAAAAGGCAGACATTGAGATGCGGGTATATCTGGGGCGTTTTCAGTTACTCGACTTGGAGGAGAAGAGCTTAATGGATGATGGGGAAAGATTACATTTTTATAAAGTATCAACCATTTATCCCGCTACGTATGAAATTATCCATCTCCCAACAGGTCGGATTCTATACTTTCGGGAAATCAAGGAGCGAGAGGTGGAGGAATACACGACCTTTTCTTTTGACACAAAAGCAGGTCTTAAGAAATATTGGGAGGAAAAGCAGGAGGTGGTGTTGCGTGATCTTGAAATCCTCGCTATTAGCGATATTTATCGTTATATCCACAATCTAAATGAACAATTTTTCGAATACGAGCGGTCTAGTCGGAACTACAACTTTGCGTATGTAAACAACAGTAAAGACTACGAATATCCAGAGTTTGACAATGGTCTTTCGCTTATTCAACAAGCTGCACCCGTTCTCACAGACTCTATTTCGGGGCTTACTGATCAAGGAAGATATCTCGTTCGCCAGGCTATTGATGCATGGGATCCTCTGATCAGGGAATACGTCCCTAATACTGAGGCCCGGATTACGGAGAAAGTTTACAGAGAAGCAAACTACAATATAGCCCTCGCCCATCTCATGATCTGTGACTACGAAGGCGCAATGGTCTATTTTCGAAAAGCAGAAGGTTTATCGGGTGGAGCATTAAGGAATTTCGGCACTGAGTTCCGCTTAGAAATGGTGTTTGATAGACTCAAGGCTTATTCCTCATGGGATGGTCAAGTCAGAGCGGCTCCCCAACTGTCCATCGCAGAGATGGCAGAAAAGGGAGTACCGGACCTCCAGCCGCTCGATCCCCCCCCTTCAATTGTAGAAAAGGATAAGGTGCTGGCTAGGCTATTACTCTTATTCCCGATAAAGATTGGCTCACTCAGAGCACCAGCTATCAATGATGCGCATCAGCCCCTTTTTGTAGCTCCTTTTGAAGTTTTTCCGGTAAATCCCGAGCTACCATGCACCATCCATGTACAAGTGGGACCCCAGAATCCGTACCCTAAAGCGATCCTGCTACCCCCCAGTGGAGTGGGCCTAGGTGGTAGAGAGTCTTTCTCAAGACTTTTATACGACTATATGGGTGACCAGGTCTGTTTAGGAATGATGGACTGGGAAAGATCCAAGTATCTGGAGTCTTGGTACAATCAAGCGCTTCCTTCTAATAGTCCTACTCAGGATCAGTTATACGACTGGATGACCAAGAATGGAGTCAGGTATGGGATTACAGCTCATGTCGATGAAGCGCTTATTATGCCATTGCGCGATAAGAGTGGAGCAAATTTAGGATACGATCTCATCTTGAAAGGAAAATACATGCTGATTGACGTAAATAATCGATGCTTACAAAGCATAGAGTTTTCACGTACAGAAGAACAAATCATCAATGCTATTGGCTCAAGTATGCTTCCCGGAGATCTGGTGAATCTGGCAGACGAATCCCAGAAGGATACGGCTATTGCTATGCTACAGAAAAACCAATCACTTACGGCCAAATCTGTCATTGCAACTACTCTCCCTCAACTTAATACGCTAGTTTATCAGGCTGTAAGCATTCAACTCCCAGTTTTAGGCATTTTTCAGGATCAGCAAAAAATCGCACTGGATGTTGGCACTCTGAAGAAATTTGATGGTTTTCAGCAAAGTCATAAAGCTGAACTCATAGCGATTTCATCTTCGGGTGAGCAGCGAGTGATGACTGGTAAATTGGTGTTTGATACTGTTCCTCCTACTGCTGAGTTCAAACCAGATAAAGATATCAATGAGGAGATATTATCTCTTCAATCTCCAGAGACTTCGTTTTGGGTGCGTTCCATCTGGCCTCAATAGATGGGCTGACTTTCTTTTTATCCTACATTTCTCACCTCATAATTATCATTAATATGAATCTTTTCATTCGTTTAGCATTGCGTTTCGCCTTTCTTCCAGTTCTGTTGGGAGCCTGTTTTGGCGTGAGACAAGTGATAGCTCAGAATTCCAATCTTGGTAGTATTGAATATCTGACTGAAAAAAAACTCCAAATCGGAGCAACAATTGGTTATTCGCTTTCTGGATTACTTATCTCGGACGGGGGATGGCCCGATACGCGGGGTGCATTGGTATTGGGAACTTCTGCACGTTTAAAGCCCTTCAATTGGATTTCTTTAGAAAGTGGCTTGCATTATCAGGGACGGGGAGGATATATCTTAACCTCCATCAGCAGTAGCGGAAGTCTTGTTGGATATAAAATCAAAATGGGAACGATTACAGTCCCCCTATTACTGAATTTCCACCGATTTCTTGGAAATGATGATAGATACCCAATTTTCGGACCATACGTGAGCTATACATTTGCAGGAAGCTCATCCAGTTCCAACGAAGTTTCTTTTGGGAAAGATCCTGGAGAGTTCCGAAGAGGTGAGTTGGGCGCGATCCTTGGATATGGAATAGACATCGAAACTAAAAAGTTTGCCTTAAAGTTCGATGTCCTGTTTCATGTAGGAATCCGAGACATTTATAGTAGTAGCTCTACCAATTTGTTTGCCCACTCATTTGGACTAACTGGCAGAACAAGTTTTTTCAGCAAAGTGGGCCTCAAAAAAGGGTCTCCACCGCATAAACCATCCTGAGTCCATGTTTTGCATCAAACTCACGCTGCTCTTTGGGAGAGAGGAGGGCGTAGAGTTTTTCGAAGAGGTAGGGGGTGGGCATTTTGGGAGATTTTTAAAAAATTAAACATATGAGTATTGACTCTCAATATAAGGAATATGTGCGCATAGTTGTGAAAAACGAAGCTGTGGGATAAAAGTGTTTACTATTTTGAGATGTATATGTAGCACTTAAATTCATGTGAAATGGGAGTTTTGGTCTAAAAAATTCTTTTGTATAAAATATTTTATAACCTAAATTTAATCATACAAAATTGGTTTATATTATGAGCAAAGAGGTTTGCGAAAATTGCCGCTAACCGTTTTTTGCAAACCACTTTATTTTGAGTATAACACACTTTTCGACAAACATCTCCTGATCAGAAAACCATAAAAAATGGAAAATTTAAAATCATCCTTAAATCTCATCATAGTTTTTGCCATTGTTTGGCATATTAAAGTTGGCTTTTCTTCAGACACAAAAATTTCCGGTGTTTTTCAAGTCAAACCTGAAATGGGATATAATTGGGAAAAAGTCAATTCAAATGCCTACAATCCAGCTTCACATTTTTTTTGGGAAGAAAATAAAGTAATATGGTGTACTGGATTTGTACATCCCAAGTTCAATGTTCAAGCAGCAGAAACAAAAAACACTTGGATTGCCTTACCCGGATATGTCTTAACGGGAACTAAAGATGGAGACTTTAGCACAATGTGGAAACAAGGACTATCACATCCACATATGAATGCTTATTCAGCAAATATTGAAGGCATCTGGATTGCAGTTTTGGGATATAAATTTATAATGGAAAATGGATTCGCAGTTGGAACAACATGGGCTTCTGGGACAAAGTATCCTGAATACAAATTAATAGCTTCTGATAAAACAGGAGTTTTTAATGCTTATCCTGGATACACATTTCCAAATCCTGCAAAAAGTTTAGATGTAGTTTGGACACCCGGTCTGGCAGACCCTAGCAATCCTAATAAAATCTCTGGAACGATAGAAGGTGATTGGATTGACTATACTGCATTGCAGCCAAACGCTCTCACTTGGGGCGATCATTTAGCTATATCCGCTGCTACAGCAGGTTTAGCAAACTTCGGGGAATGGTTATTTGGTGGTAAAAATTTTATTTCAAAGGAGTTAGACAAAATGAGCAATGAAGAATTTGCTAAATCAGTAGTTACGGGGTTTAACAAACTTACTGAATAAACTTAAAACGGGTGTAATTCAAAATGTCGCAGGGGAGCGAGGAGAGGTCCCTCCTTCCTACGGTCGTCGGGATGACATCTTATGTCATGAAAAACGCGCTTCTCCCTCGGAGAAGCGTATTTTTCGGACGGCATGCCGTCACCCTGACGACCGAAGGAAGGAAGGGTCTTAGCGGGGATAAGACCGGAGGTGCGACATTTTGAATTGCGCCCACTTAAAACTTACTTTTTATGTTTGCATCAATAACCGATCTACTATCAAAAGCACTTGGTGGCTTTGGCATTACAGAGTTTCAAAAAATAGATTAACAGTGGTGGCAATTAAGAAAAAACCAATCAAATCAAAAAATGAAAAACCTACTATTCTTAGCGATCTTTTTTATCCTGACTACTTTATTTGTAGGATGTGAAAAAGGAGAAGTATCACCTAAAGTTGACGAGAATGGTCTGACAAAGGAAATAACTGATTTAGTACCTCAATACATTTTGGATGAAATGAAAGAACTTGGTATGCCTATAAATGGAGGAGCAAATCCACCAATTATAGAAGAAACCTATTTTGCAACTCCCTTTATTCTTAAAAGCAGTAATCGTCCTGGAGACACACCAGGTTTTCAGTTTTTAGATTATAAAGTAATATTTTCCAGTCAAAACAATGATGATTTAACAATAATGGTGGATTATGAAAGTGGTCCTGAAAGTGGTAGTGGAATAGGGAGTTTTATTGTTGGGGAGGGGTGCGAATTTTCGGTTTTTGTTGAAATTAACTCAGTTTACAGTGGAGGTACAACAGCAAAATTTATTCACGTTATTTCAGGAAGTCTTGTGAATAAAGGAATTGAAAATCTATACTTAGCAAATTTCATGATCAACAATAACGGAAATCCTCAAGGAGTTTGGATAGAAAATGGAGAGGGTCGAGTAATCTACGATCAAGATGGTTTTTCTGAAAAGCTTGGAGGAGAATCCAAATGGTACACAAAACTTCCTGACTGTCCATGTGAATATTCAGAAGACATTAACGGTCGAGAGGAGATGTGTGGAGAATGGATAAATTGTGGTTCAGCATCCCAAGAATATCATTACGGTGCAACATTTGAAATCAGATGGGTGCCGAATGAATCTGGCGAACCAGGACAGCAATGCACATATGATGCAGGTAGAAATTTGATAACTTCAGGTATTGCTGCTGGCTCCCCCGATAAAGATTCTCCAGACATATGTGGATGGGGTGATATTTTGACAGGTCAAGGATTCCCAGATATTGAACACTATTTTGACGACGTAAAAACTTGGGGAGAATTACCTTGCTATGAATATCTAAATGAATGGCGACCTAATAATGGAAACAATTGCGGTGTCAATCCAATCTCAGACATTGAACACATGAAAAAAATGGTCGGAGAGATGACATGTGAAAAAATAACATTAATCATTAAGTCGGCCAAAGACAGTCCCAATTTAATGATTGATGGAGATTTGAGAAACTACATAATTGGTGACATCACAATTTCTTTGACAGAAGCCCAACTAATTTCGAAGCTACAAAATTGGAAAGCATTAAAGTCTTGTAGTATGTTTCCAAATGATGAATTATGTTTATTGATAGACCAAGCAATTTCAAATCTGCAATAGAAAGCTGCCTCCAACAAAGTTCAAAACGGCAATGGCCGGCCAGCTTTTGCGGTAGCGATCAAGTAACTGTGTCATCGTACGAAGATGGACAGAGCGGAGACACCCCCCTCACTTCTGGGAGATTGCCCGGTTTCTTTTCAGAAAAATACGCGGATTTATTTGGATTTTTCCCATGAACTCCTGACAGGGAGGTCGTAAAGTGGAAAGATAGGTGTTAAACCTCTTTCCACTTTTTGTATTGGTTGTGGCGGCTGTTATCGCTATTTTTGATAACTTCCGGTTTCATCGGCTTTTAATTTGAAACCATGGCTGCTGCTCGCCTCTTGCTTTCTGCTATCTCCAAAGTCTTCCCGGGTGTAAAAGCGCTTGACGCGGTGTCTTTTGATCTCTTGCCTGCGGAAATTCACGCTTTATGTGGGGAAAATGGGGCCGGAAAAAGTACGCTGATGAATATCCTCTCCGGCAATCTTCAACCTGACGAAGGGGAAATTTTCCTGCACGGGGAAAAGGTAGTTCTCGCAAACCCGCTCTCGGCTCAAAATCAGGGCATAAGTATCGTTCATCAGGAAAAAAGTCTTGTCGGAAATCTCAGTATCGCTGAAAATATTTTTACCGAAAATTACCCTGTAAAAACGGGAGGTTTTATTGATTTTCCGGAACTTTATTCACGAACTCAAAAACTGCTCCAAACGCTCAACATAACCTCTCTCGACCCGCGCACCAAAGTCGAATCGCTCTCCTCCACACGCCAGCAAATCGTGGAAATCGCTAAAGCTCTGGCAAAAAATCCGAAAATTCTTATCCTCGACGAACCTACTGCAGCCATGACCGCGGACGAAACGGAAACGCTTTTCCGTATCCTCCGCGAATTGCGCCAAAAAGGTACTTCAGTCATCTACATCTCTCACCGCCTCACCGAAATATTTGAAATCGCCGACCGCCTCACTGTCCTTCGCGACGGAAAATATCAGGGCACTTTCCCGGTAGCGGATATGACCATAAAGTCTATTATTCGACTTATGGTGGGCCGCGATCTCGAAGAACAAACCTATACAAGCCAGCAACAAAAGAATATTCTGCTCTCGATAAAAAACCTCTGCGGCCATAAGTTCCATAATATCACCTTTGAACTCCGCGCCGGAGAAATACTCGCTCTCGCCGGACTCGTTGGCGCGGGCAGATCCGAAGTCGCTCGGGCGATTATGGGTATTGATCCGGCGGAAAAGGGAGAGATTTGGGTACAAGGGAAAAAAGTTATTATCCGAAACCCTCCCGATGCGATTCGCTACGGAATCGGTTATGTGCCCGAAAACCGTAAAGAACAAGGCATTTTCCCGGAAATGACCTTAGCCGACAATATAGCGGTCACTTCGCTCTCGTCGCTGGCCCGAAAGGGATTTATTCAGAATAATCAGGTATTTTCTCCTGTACAAAAACTTGTAGAAAAACTCCAGATAAAAACTCCTTCGATCCAGCAGAAAATGATCAATCTTAGCGGAGGTAACCAACAAAAAGCGTTGCTGGGACGCTGGCTTATGCTCGACCCGTCGGTACTGATTGTGGATGAACCTACTCAAGGGGTGGATGTCGGCGCCAAAGCGGAAATTTATCAATTGCTCCGCGCCCTCGCCGCAAAAGGCACGGCGATTCTCCTCATCTCTTCCGAACTCCCGGAGGTACTCGCTCTCAGCGACCGTGTGCTCGTTTTGTACAACGGAACCCTCACCGGCGAACTTTCCCGCGAAGAGGCTACGGAGTCCGAAATTTTGCATTATGCCTCCGGACTCGCCCGGCACAGTCCGTGATAGCAGGTTTCAACGAAAAATCCTATATTCCCCCTTGTAAACCTATACCCCTCGAAAAATAGTATGAATACCCCGGGAATCGCCAAACTCCTGCAAGAAAGGGTTTTTACCCTGAGCCTGACCCTTGTCATCCTCGTCGGGGTATGCAGCCTCATCTGGCCCGATACTTTCCTCACTTTCAGCAACTTATCAACCCTGTTGCTGAATATTTCAACCGACTCGGTAGTGGTAATCGGCATGATGATTTTGTTGATTTCCGGAACCTTTGATCTTTCCGTGGGATCGGTTTATGCGCTTTCCGGTGGGCTTGCGGCATATCTGGCTTATAATTACGGGATGTTTACGCCGGTGGCGATTCTGGTGGGGTTGGGCGTGGCCGTTTTGATCGGCTTTATCAATGGCCTGCTCATCACCAAAGTGGGCATCAATCCGCTGATTCAGACGCTGGCTACCCTGGGCATTGTGCGAGGTATATTTGACCTCATGGGTAAAGTGGCCACTCTCCCTGAAGGATTTGACGCGCTGGGAACCTCGCGGCTTATGGGTATTCAGACCCCATTTTGGGTGATGATATCCCTTGTAATCATTTTTAGCATCCTGGTTTCAAGACACGTTTTTTTTCGACGGTATTATTATATCGGAGGAAACGAAAAAGCCGCCCGACTCTCCGGCATCCCTGTCAACCGGCTGAAGGTATGGGGATTTATGTTGTCGGCCTTTCTGGCCGGAGTGGCGGGTATCCTCTTTGTCTCGCGGATGGGAGCGGTGCCCGATACATTGGGAAAAGGGCTGGAATTAAAAATCATCACTGCCGCCATCCTCGGTGGAGCCTCGTTGCTCGGTGGACAGGGAAAAATAACCGGGGCTTTTCTCGGGGTTATATTTATTCACCTCATCTCCAATATCCTCGTATTTGCTCGTGTTTCGGGACAATGGACCGACATCATCTTCGGAATTATCCTTGTCCTGGCTATAAGTCTTGATATTTTTCTGAAAAAAAATGCAGAAATCCGTTTGACGGAAAGTCTTCGAAATATCTATCAACAACCCAAACCCTGACAATGAAATCATTCGCCCCAACCCTCTGGCTCCTCCTGTTTACGCTCGCACTTGTTGCCTGCGACCCTTCGAAAGGAGCAAAATTTCAGGAAAAACAAACCGGCACGCAGGTGGACCCCAACGAAGAATACGTCATGGTGACCACCGCCGTAAATATGCCCATGTATGTCAACCACGATCAGGCTACTTTCAAACGCTGGGGTGAACAAATGGGCGTAAAAACCTCCATTCTCGGTACTTCCGAATGGGATGTTCAACAACAAATCCAAATCATCGAACAGGTCATTGGCACTCATCCTACCGGGTTGCTCATCAATGGAACCGATCCCTCCATCGCCCGCGCCATTGACAAAGCCGTAGAAGCCGGAATCCCTACCGTGGTCTATGACTCCGATATTCCCCAAAGCAACCGCCATGCTTTCCTCGGTACCGACTGGTATGAAATCGGCAAACTCCAAGGCGAGGCCCTGGCTCGTTTGCTCAATGGAAAAGGGAAAATTGCCTATATGGGCATCGTCGGCATGACCAATATGGAAAATGGGTTCCGGGGTCTGCTGGATGTGCTCGCCAATTATCCCGATATTGAGGTTGTAGGCAAATATAATGATGAGGCCAACGTCGAAAAAGCCGCAAAAATCACCGCAGACCTTATCAATGCTCACCCCGATCTCGCGGCCCTCGCCGGATTTGACTCCAACAGCGGCCCCGGCATCGCACTTTCTATTAGAGAAGCCGGGAAAACCGGAAAAATTGTGGTCACTACCGTTGATTGGGAACCCGAACATTTGAAGTTGGTAAAAGAAGGCGGAATAAACCTGCTGGTAGGCCAAAAACGAGAGCTGTTTGTATGGTACGGCGCGCAGTTTTTATTTGACATGGTACATCAGACCAACCGAATCTCCGGCAATGACAAAAGCGCAGGCATTACGAATGTGCCTTTTGCCGTAAACACCGGCCTTTTTACGATTACCTCCGAAAATATCGCCAATTTTCTGCCATGAGCCATTCTTCTCAAACGATTCGCCTCGGTATCATCGGCGCAGGTTTCTGGTCTCAGTACCAGATCGCAGGCTGGAAAGAATTATCACCGGTAAATATTGTCGCTATATGCGATAAAGACCCATTAAAAGCGAAGGCCGCCGCTAAAAAACACGGCATTCCCCGCTACTTCACCGACGCGGCCCAAATGATGGATGAACTTTCGCCCGATGTCGTGGACATTATTACCGATGTGGACAGCCATGCCCTTTTCGTAGAAATGGCCGCAAAGCGAAAAATTGCTGCTATCAGCCAGAAACCGATGGGGCCAGACCTCCATACAGCAACACAAATGGTAAAAACCTGCCGTGAGGCAAATGTGCCTTTTTTTGTGCATGAAAATTTTCGTTTTCAGGAACCAATCCGCCAGGTAAAAGCGGTACTTGATCAAGGCATCATCGGCAAACCTTTCAAAGCAAGAGTTTCTTTTTGCTCTAATTACCCTGTATTTCAGAATCAGCCTTTTCTCGCTCAGTTGGAGCAGTTTATCCTCACCGACATCGGTTCGCATATCCTGGATATTATCAGGTATCTTTTGGGAGAAGCCAAAAGTCTGTACTGCCAGACTCATTCCATCAATCCGGGTATAAAAGGCGAAGATGTGGCGAACGTCTTTTTGGTAATGGAAAAGGACGTACACTGTTTTGTCGAGATGTCTTATGCCTCTATTCTGGAAAAAGAATTATTCCCTCAAACCCTTGTGGAAATCGAAGGCAGCGAAGGATCCCTCGCGCTGGAGGATGGGTACATACTCCGCGTAACCACAAAGTCCGGAACCACTCGACACAAAATAGACTTTCATCTTTACTTCTGGGCTTCGGCAGAACACCGCGTGATTCACGCCAGTATTGTCGAAACCCATCGCAATATTCTCGAACATTTGCTGGGCAAAAAAACGTCGGAAATCACGGGAGAAGACAACCTCAAAACCGTAGAATTATTTTTTAAATGTTATGATTCCGCCGCAAAAGGAACCATTATTTCTTTATATCCTCATCCATGAAAGAAGTCAAAAGAAATATCCGGGCTGAATATCTGATTGAAACGGCTTTTGACCCCGCTTATGCTGCGGAGGTAATGGCCGGCGAACAATCCAGCGGGACTTTTGTGCGCACACCGGGTGAAACCGATGAACTTCGAAAAAACCATTCCGCTTTTATAGAATCGGTAGAAATAATCGGGGAAACAGGTTCACCCACCCTGCCCGGTGCGCGTAAACCCAAAACCGATTCTCCCCGTTATCAGCGGGCAAAAATTGTACTTAGCTGGCCCTTTGAGAATGTAGGCGCAAACCTCTCCAACCTCATGGCTACCCTCGCGGGCAATTTGTTTGAACTTGCTCCTTTTTCCGGGTTAAAGCTACTGGATTTTGAAGTTCCCCCACAATTTACCCAGACTTACCCCGGCCCCGCCTTCGGCATAAAAGGAACCCAACAACTTACGTCTGTTTACGACCGTCCGGTCATTGGTACCATTATCAAACCCAGTGTGGGACTTACACCGGCCCAGACTGCGGCACAAGTAAAAACCCTGATTGAAGCCGGGTTGGATTTTGTAAAAGACGATGAACTGATGGGCGATTCTCCGCATTCTCCTTTTCGGGAAAGAGTAGATGCGGTAATGGCCGTTATCAATCGTTATGCCGATCAGACCGGGCGAAAACCCATGTTTGCCTTCAATCTTACCGGAGATGTGGACGATATGCGTTTGAGGCATGACTATGTGCAGGAAAAAGGCGGAACTTGCGTGATGGTCAGCGTAAACTGGGCGGGCATTTCCGGTGTGGCAAAGCTGAGGCAACACGCTCAACTACCTATTCACGGGCATCGCAACGGCTGGGGCATTTTTGACCGGAGTGATATGCTTGGCATCGCTTTTCCCGCCTACCAGAAACTCTGGCGGCTGGCGGGCGTGGATCACCTGCACACCAATGGAATTCGCAACAAATTTTGTGAGACCGACGCCTCCGTGATACGATCCGTAAAGGCTTGTTATGCCCCGTTCCTCGGCGGTTATGAAATCATGCCCGTACTCTCCTCCGGACAGTGGGCCGATCAGGCATTGGATACCTATCGTCACATTCAGCGCACCGATCTGATGTATCTTTGTGGCGGAGGCATTACCGGCCATCCCGACGGGTTGGCCGCAGGTGTACGCAGCGTAAAACTTGCCTGGGAAGGCGCCATTCAGGGGAAATCCCTTGACGACCTGTCTCCCGATCATCCGGAAATAACCCGGGCTATTGAGTTTTTTCGGACGAAAACCTCCTGAAACCGGTAACGACATGAATATACTGCTGAGTTTTTACGGCGACGACTTTACCGGTTCCACCGATGTGATGGAAGCCCTGCATTTCAATGGCGTACCTTCGGCACTTTTCCTGAATCCGCCCACGGCGGAGGAAATCCGTAAGTTTCGCCTCAAAACTACAGGGCAAAACCTACAGGCTTTTGGCGTCGCGGGCATGAGTCGCGCCATGTCACCGCAAGAGATGGAAAAACAGCTTCCCCCCGTTTTTGAGGCGATCAGCCAAATCTCCGCAGCATTTTTCCACTATAAAATCTGCTCTACTTTTGACTCGGCGCCGACCGTCGGAAATATTGGCACCGCCACCGACATTGCCCTGCGATATTTCCCCTCGCCCTTTGTGCCGATGGTTGTGGGCGCACCCGTGCTGCGCCGGTATTGTGTATTTGGCAATCTTTTCGCCGGTATAGATGGCATTACCTACCGCATAGACCGGCATCCCACCATGTCGCGGCATCCGGTGACACCCATGAACGAAAGCGACCTGAGACTTCACCTCAGTAAACAAACCTCCCGCCGGGTAGAAATCGCCGATATTTTCTCACTGGAAAATGAAACCTTCGTGCGAAACCCCGGCTTCCGGGAGGAAGGGCAATTTATTTTGTTTGATACCTTAAATGAAACCCATCTTACGACAACCGGGCGGATTCTTTTTCAGGAAAAAAAGCCCCAAAACCAGTTGCTTGTAGGTTCTTCGGGCACGGAGTATGCCCTTATGGCCTGGCTTCGGGCTGTGGCAAAACTTCCACAGCCATCAACCCTGCCCACGGTGGAACCTTCAGAGCAGATCATCGTCATGGCGGGTAGTTGTTCTCCCGGTACGGCACGGCAGATTCAGTATGCCCGGCAGCAGGGCTA
This sequence comes from Bacteroidia bacterium, assembly GCA_033764335.1. Lineage (GTDB taxonomy): Bacteria > Bacteroidota > Bacteroidia > J057 > J057 > JAGQVA01. Next base: position 88,416 of record JANRJC010000007.1, read on the forward strand.
CGAAGATATTCGAATAGACACCCGGAAATTATTATCCGAAGAGAGTAGGGGAGAAGAAACCCGCATTATTTCCGAGGCAGAAAAAAAACTTTCCGGAGGAAAAAGTGTGGTGATTTATTCAGCGGAGGGGCCGGAAGATCAAGAAATCGAAAACTTCAACCGGGAGGCCGCCCGTCGGGGAATACCCCCGGGCGAAGCCACTGCCCGAATTGGGAAGGCGCAGGGGAAAATATTGAAAGAATTGCTATTGCTCACCCATCTTCGACGGGTAGTAGTAGCCGGAGGCGACACCTCGGGCGCCGTGGCCACGGCACTGGGAATATATGCGCTGGAAGCAGCGATCCCCGTTGCGCCGGGAAGCCCTTTATGCCTTGCGCATGCCCATGAAGCCGCTTTCGACGGCTTGCTCATCGCCCTTAAAGGCGGCCAGGTAGGCAATGAAAAATATTTTGAATCCATTCGACTTGGAAAAAAACTTAATTAAATCATACAGAAATGGCTAAACAAAAAGTTGTGCTCGCTGGTGCCGGCGGAAAAATGGGCATCCGTCTCACCAACAACCTCAAAGACCATCCTGACTACGAGGTCTCCTACCTCGAAGTCAGCGAGGTAGGAATCGCCCGCATGGCGGAGCGTGGAGTGGCTCCTTCCCCGTCAGAAGAAGTTATCCCTTCGGCAGACCTTGTCATTATGGCGGTTCCGGATATTTTCATCAAAAAAATTGCTCATGAGTTGGCTCCTCAGATGAAACCCGGCGCGATGATGATATGCCTCGATCCCGCCGCACCGCTGGCAGGAGCATTGCCGCCGCGGGAAGACTTGGCCTATTTTGCCACACATCCTTCGCATCCCTCCGTATTCAACTGGGAGCCGGTCGAAAGCGACCATTTTGATTATTTTGGAGGAATCGCCGCACGGCAGACCATTGTTTGTGCCCTGATACAGGGAAAAGAAGAAGACTATGCAAGGGGGGAAAATCTGGCAAAAGTGATTTATGGGCCGGTTACAAAAGCCTTCCGGATTACCATTGAACAAATGGGCATTCTCGAACCGGCACTTTCCGAAACCTTTGCCGCAGCCATGGTTACGGTATTAAAAGAGGGATTGGAAACCGCTATCAGCAAGGGCGTGCCTGCGGAAGCTGCCACCGAATTTTTTCTCGGCCATATAAATATTGAATTGGCATTACTTTTTGGCAAATTGCCGGGCGGCCAGTTTTCCGATGCGGCAAAAAAAGCCATTGAAATCGGCAAGCCGATGTTGTTTAAAGATGATTGGAAAAAAATCTTCGACAGGGATAATGTTATGCAGCAAATCCGTGCGATTACCTGAGGATAATTATAAACTATGAAAGATACCCCCATCCGTTATTACGGCAGTACACAACCCCTGCCCCGGCAGATTTCCCTTCGCGCCGGTGATCTTACTATGATTTATGAAAATGGATTCCTTCGCTATATCCGGCAAGGGGATACCGAAGTGGTGCGAATGATTTACCATGCCATCCGCGACCACAATTGGGACACGATGCCTACCCGGATTGAAAATGAAGTGATTGAAACCGGTGAAGATCATTTTTCCGTCCAATATGACTGTATCTGTGAAACCCCGTCCGTCTCATTTACCTGGAAATGCTTCATTAAGGGAAACAGCGACAGCCATATCCAGTTTGAAATCAGTGGCAAAGCCCTTAGTCGGTTCCGTAAAAACCGGGTGGGGTTTTGTGTTTTACATCCTCCGGATACCTGTGCAGGTTTTTCCTGCCGGGTTGACCATCCCGATGGAAGTTTTACCGAGCGTATATTCCCCGAAAACATCAGTCCTCATCAGCCCTTCAAAAACATCCGCCAGATGACCTGGGCACCGGAAGGCAAAGGCAAGGCCGTTTTATCTTTTGAAGGCGACATTTTTGAGACGGAGGATCAGCGCAACTGGACCGACGCTTCTTACAAAACCTACTGTACGCCGTTGGCTTTGCCTTTTCCGGTAGAAATGCAACCGGGAGATACCGTTTTTCAAAAAGTATCCCTTTCTGTGGAAAAAAGGGAAATAACACCCTCTTCCCTTGAAAAAAACCTTACGGTGACAATAAACAGAGGCAAACCTTCGATGCCTTTTCCCGAACTGGGAATCTGCCGCTCGACACTTCGGAAGTCGCTTTCTGTGGAAGAATTGTTAAGCCTTAGGGCTGTGGGATTTCACCATTATCGCGTGGAAGTGCGTTTTAGCGACCCCGACTGGCCGCAGCAAATAGCGGCCGCCGCCGGTGAAGCCCATAGTCTGGGGTGCAGGTTATACCTGGCAGTTTTTTTCGGAGAAAATGCAGAAGCAGAGCTTGACTTGCTGATAAAAGAAATTTCGCGGTTTGCGGCACGGATAAAAGCCCTTGTGGTATTTTCGACAACCGCCAAAACCACCACGAAAAAACTGATACGAGAGGTTTTTACGACACTGCGACGAATGTTTCCTGGAATTGAAACGGGAGTGGGAACCAATATGTATTTCACCGAAGTAAACCGGGAGCGACCGGCTATGCACCGGCCCGATTTTCTGGCCTATTCTATGAACCCGCAGGTTCATGCTTTTGACAATGCTTCCCTCGTCGAAACCCTTGTTACCCAGGGAAACACCGTTGCTAGCGCCCACCATATTTCTGAGGGGAAACCCATCTTCGTAGGCCCAGTCAGCTTCAAACCCCGCTTTAACCCCAATGCTACCGCTTCGGAAAAAACATTTGAAGAAGGTGTACTTCCCACGCGGTTTGACCCGAGACAGTTTTCGCTTTTTGGTGCAGGCTGGACGTTGGGCAGCATTAAATACCTCGGAGAGGCGGGAGCAAAAGCAATCACCTATTACGAAACCGTAGATATATACGGGATTATGACAGGAACTCGTATAACTAATTGGGCGAAAAACCTTGGTTTAAACGAAGGCGAGATGTTCCCGGTATATGTATTATTGAGACATCTGCTGGGTCTAAAAAACAGCCGGATAATTCCAACCCGGAGCAGCCATCCTTTGCAAATAGAAGCCCTTTGCATTTCCGGGCAAGGAAAGCATTTGCTGGTGATCGCCAGTTATTCTTCGGAAATACAAACGGTACAGGTAGAAAACCTTCCGATCAAAGTATGGAGTTGGTGTATGGAAAACGACAATTACGACCCGCTTCAGGCATATACCGGTAAACCCTTTGAAGAATATGCCGAAAAGAAGGAACTAATTGATAAAACCGCCTCTTTTCAAATTCCTCCTTTTGGTTTGTTATTTTTAGGGTTTTAAATGGTAAGAAACGAAACCGTTTTCCGATTAACAATTTGTTAAGCCGATAGAGAAATTCGGGATTTTCGCGGGCGATGACTTATATTTGGATGGTTACTATTCAAACCGTAAAATTTTCCGGATTATGAGTCAAAACGCACCTGTTTATACTATTTTATCGCTCGATGGAGGAGGTATCCGCGGCATTATCCCTTGCAAAGTCCTGGAATACATTGAAGCCCGTCTGTATGATGAAACCCGGCAGGATGGCCCCGGTATTGCGGAGTTATTTGACCTGATAGCCGGAACATCCACCGGCGGGCTTCTCGCTTGTGGTCTCAACATTAAAAACGAAAACGGTCGCCCCAAATACCGTGCAGCCGAGTTAATGGATTTGTACCGGGGCGAAATTGCCGGTAAAATATTTTCCACTTCCTGGCTGGGATCTGTTTCGAATATTTTCCGCAGCAAATTTCCCGCAGAGAATATTGAGGAAGTGCTGAAAAGTTATTTTGGTAAATCCCGTCTTTCCGACACGATTTCCGATCTGCTGATCACCTCTTACAATACCGACGCCAAAAGACCTTTTTATTTTAAGTCTTCTGACTACCGCAAAAACCCCGAGGTCGAAAACTTTTTACTCTGGGAGATTGCACGCGCGACTTCTGCTGCTCCAACTTTTTTCCCCCCGAAAAAAATCGAATACGGCGGCATTTTGCCTATACTCAACAAAGATTTTAATCTGGTACAGCGGAAGATTAATCATTTGTCCCTAGTGGATGGAGGGGTTTTCGCCAATAATCCTTCTTTGCTTGCTTATATCGAAGCGAGGGAAACCCTGAGGGAAAGAGGCTGGAAACTCGCCAGCCATTCGGATGCCGAAAGACCTGTAACCGAACGCTCCCGTGGAATGTTTGCCGAAGTCGAAGGCGTTAACGAAGAACTTCCTATTCTTATGCTTTCTATTGGCACCGGGCAAACCGGGCAGCCCTACATGTATGATGATGTCAAAGACTGGGGCCTGGTCGAATGGGTAAAACCGCTGATTGATATTCTGATGCAGGGAGTTTCTGAGACGGTGGATTATCAGATGAATCACCTGCTACCTCCCTATGCCGATAAGAAAAAAACGCCCCGATACATCCGATTGGACATCACGCTTGATCCCGGTCATGATGAAATGGATAACCCGGAAGATGAAAATACTTCACGTCTTGCCGATTATGGTGAACGTATCATCAACCACGAGGAAAACCGCAAAAAACTGGATCAGGTCTGCGAATTGCTGAAAATGAAGTATCAGAAGTCCTAATCGGAAGTTTTCATCAGTCGGTAGGTTTGAAATTTCCCATTAGAATAAATCCGCAGAAAATACAGCCCGGAAGGGTAATCCGATAAATCACCTGCCAGGGTACACTCCCCTCCCTGGCAGGTGTATTCGGTTTTTATTTTACTCATATTTCGCCCCTGAATGTCGAGCACTTCCCCGAAAAAATCCTGCCCCGGTGTCCAGTAAAATTTCAGCGTAAATATATCCTTTACGGGGATGGGGTATATTTTGTCCGGAGACAAAACAGGCAGAGATGTCAGACTCTGCGAAGTATAAAATTCTCCCGCATCATTGGCACTTATTACTCCGATATAAACCGCAGTTTCAGGGATGACAACGGATTTCAGTTCGACCGTTGAGGTATGCGCACAAACCTCCTGCACAAGTGGAGAGGTTTTGTTCTGATCTTCATCAAAAAAATAAACTTTATATTTTGTGATTTCTCGCCCGGGGCGCGCAAAGTTCCAGTTTAGTTTTGCATTTAATATAAAGGGACCGGGCAACGCCCAATCATTAAGTTTAACCTCTGTGACACCGTTTTGGGGCGGTTTGACCGGTGTTCCCTTCCGGCGTCCAACGCCGGTATTCAGCATGACCAGCCGGTCGTTGTCCACCGCTCCCGGATTTTGGGCCTGCCATTCATATCCAAATTCCTCATAAGTATCAAAAACTGTTGTCTCGGGGTCGGCGGCTCGTGGATCGTGGGTATTTCTGCCATAGTCCATTACCCGTTTATACAGCGAGTCAACGATTGCGGCATAACCCGGTTCATACGCCAGGTTGTGAAGCTGATCGGGGTCATTTTTCCGGTCATATAACTCATGCTCTTTTCGTTCGCCCCGATACCATTCCCAATATTGCCGGATGAGTGGATGGGTGCGAAATTTCCAGAGCAGAGAACTGTAAGGGAGAATGTCTTTATTGGCTTCGAAAAGCGTAACCGCCCACAAAGAGTCATCGGAGAACTCCCTTTTCAGGCAACAGGGATAGTTATAGATATAGGCAAAATCATCCGTATAAATCCCTCTCCGGGGGCGTTTTCCGTCCACCCCGTGGCGTTCATGTGCCACAAAAACATGGTCCCGCTCCGCGTCCACCCGTCCGTCTTTTGCAGCGGTCAACACATTTAAAAAACTTTTTGCCGTCATTTCCCGAGGAACCGGCAAACCGGCTGCTTCCAGAAAAGTAGGGGCGATGTCGCGAAGATTGACATAATCATCCACTTTTTTACCTCCGGAAACCGATTTAGCCCAACGAATCGCAAGCGGCACATGGACGCCGTATTCGTACAATTCAGCCTTGGCACGAGGGAAAGGCATGCCGTTGTCGGCGGTCACGAGAATGACCGTATTGTCGAGTTCCCCATGTTTTTCCAGCGTTTTGATAATTTCGCCGAGTTGTTTGTCAAACCATTGAACCTCAAAAAGATAATCGGCTATTTCCTCGCGGGCAAAGGCGGAGACATTCGGAAGAAACGCCGGAATATTCAGTTTTGAGGTATCTATTCCCGACTGGCGTCCGAGGCCGTTTCCATAGGGGCGATGAGGTTCGTAGGCCCCTATCCAGAAGGAAAAAGGTTGTCCTTCCTGGCGGGCTTCCAGCCCTTCTTCCAGGTTGGCGGCAAAGTCCACCGGATTGATACCTGTGGGAGCGCCCGATATAGTAATTCCGTTGTATTCCCAGCCTGCCGGGTCGCGGGTGCGCCCTCCCAGCGACTGAAGCCCCGGTTTCGTGCCTTTGCCAATACAGCCGACGAGGTATCCGGCATCTTCGAGTAAGTCCTGATACGTCAAAAAGTGGCTGGGAAGGAAAGAATTGAGAATCGAAGCGTTTTCCAGTTCGTAAATATTTTTCCCGGTAAGAATGGCCGACCGGGAAGGCGTACAGGAAGAAGCCGCACAAAACGCCTGCCGAAACAAAACACCCTCGCGCGCGATCCGGTCAAAATGAGGAGTTTTTACCACCGGATCACCGCTGATAGAAGTATGAATCCAACTTTGGTCATCGGCAATATAAATGATAAAATTAGGCCGTGAGCCGGGGACACACTGCGAATAAACCGATCCCATAAAAAGGATTATCCCAATCAGCAGGCAACCCTTGAGCGTAACATGAGCCATAAACTTCTGCCTTGTTTGAGGAGGTGACGGGAAATTCGTGTTTTCGCTGCATTTCTCCAATGTGTTTAAATAATTTAATGAAAGGACATACCTTTGTACCGGGGAGGATAATTCTAACGATTAAATCTATCCTATCTTCCCGGTCAAAAAATAGATATGTACAGTTATAGGCTTGTTTTTGCGGTTGCTTGTGTTTCTATGTTACTTTTCGGGGTTGTGATGCTCACCATTGGCTCCACACTCCCGGAAATAATCGCCAAATTTCAGGTAAACGAAGCGGATGCCGGCATCCTGCTCAGTATATTACCGCTGGGAGTATTGGGCGGATCCTTGAGTTTTGGCCCGATGACAGATCGTTACGGGCACAAAAAGCTTCTGGTCGTGTGTGCGCTTATGGTAATGGCAGGCCTTGAAGGCATCGCCTTTGCGCCCTCCTGGGGCTGGATAATTGCCTCTGCTTTTCTCATCGGACTGGGCGGCGGTGCGCTCAATGGCGCTGCAAATGGCCTCGTGGCGGACATCAGCACCCATGAAAAAGGCGCAAAACTCGGCTTACTCGGTTCCTTTTATGGATTTGGTGCGCTCGGCATGCCTTTACTTTTTGCATTACTTTCCGGTCATTTCACCAATGAAATGATTCTCTCCGGTGTAGGTTTTCTAATATTGGGCATCGTTATTTTTATGCTGACCATTCAGTTTCCGCCATCCAAACAATCGGAAAAATTTCCCGTCGCCGAAAGTTTAAAATTAATGCGAAATCCCCTTCTGCTTTTAATGGGTCTTCTCCTTTTTTTTGAAAGCGGACAGGAAGGGCTGGTACTTAACTGGGCGAATATCTATTTACAGGAAAACCTTGGTTTTGACACCGACCCTGCCCTTTTTGCCTTGACGATTCATGTTGCGGCACTGACGGCCGGCAGGTTGCTTTTAGGAGCTTTGCTGCGGCTTTACGGCTCGTTTACCGTTTTGATGTGGAGCATGGGAATCGTATTGGCCGGAGGGCTGATTTTTATGGTTGCCAGCAGTTATGCGGTTTCGGTTTTGGCACTTTTCTTATTAGGAGCAGGTTTTGCCGGAGTATTTCCCATCACAATGGGGAAAATAGGCGAAATATGGTCATCCTTATCCGGAACAGCCTTTAGCATCACGTTGGTAATCGCGTTGGGCGGCAATATGATGGTTAATTATCTTATGGGGATTCTTTCGCATAAGATTGGATTGACGATTCTGCCGACAGCGATTCTGATCTGCCTTTTACTGATGATGAGCATATTTGCTATTGTCTTTAAAATGCTCAATGATCGAAAGCTTTTAAACGAATGAGGGCTGCGGTTTTCGGGTATGGATTAACTGCTTCGCCGAAAATATTAGAACATCCGTTTTCAAGATGCTTTGTTTAATAACCCGGTCAGACTTAGCTTTTTTTGCGTCCGGGGCATTTCCTTCATTAATTCATTTTTACTTTCAATATGAAGCCAGATTGCTGGATCAATTTCGAATATCTGACCCAGCTTAATCGCTAGATCACTATTAATCTTGCGTCTTCCTTTTAGCACGGAAATCAGATTGGTATATTCATAATCCAGGTATTTCGACAACTGTTTTTTACTGACATTTACCGCCTTTAAAAAATTTTCTATAAACAGACCCGGAACCTTTATTTCGATTCCGGGAGTGTTGATATAAGACTCCATCTGAAACCTGACCGAAAGCAGATGATTTTCGATAATAGATTCTTTATCCTGAGTTGCGAACCTACTTTTAATCATGTCTCTCAGACTGCGAAACTCAGCACTGTTGGTATTGATCAGGGATTCCCCTAATCCATTGATCCCGCCAACATTAACTTCTTTCATTTCCTCACTCATTTTTATTAAATTTTGTCAGGGTCTCTATCTTCTTTCCCAAATTCCCGTTTCAAATATTTTTTCATCAGCTTTTTACCCGCGGCCGGATCAAAATACATCTTTTGGCCCATCGCAAAGGTTGCTCCGTATTTTTCCTGGTATAGTGCGATTAATTTTGTTTTGCTCTCAAATGATAAATAACCTAAATAATCATTGCTTCCTAATTCAAAGCTTTTGTAGCAGGCAAAAGCCAAGAGGCTGCCTGCCGCGTTTTCGTATTTACCATAAGAGCCATAATTATGAGGAGCTACTTCTATATTGTTCATAAACAGCATTTCTCCATTAATTAATGTCAACATCAGCAATGCTTCGATATATGAAGGGGTATCAACTTTGGTCAACTTATAAAATTCGGCACCTTCTGTTTTTGACAATTGTCGCCAGTTAAATTGCCAGCTATCTTTCTTCAGGGGCATTTCATTTATCCTTGCTTTTGATATAATGGCTTCTACCCTTTTTCCCGACTGAACTTCCTTCAGATATACTCTCATTAACGATTATTCATGCCTCTAATATATATCGTTTTTGATTAAAAATCAACAATAGTTGTCAAAAAAAGACAATTTTCCAAACTTGTAAAATTTACTACTGGAGGATAACATTTTCAGCTGACTACAATTTGGAACCGACTGGCTTTTCGCAGCTTCTCGATGGCTCCAGGCGTGTACCTGGTGGATGCGCGCTTCGGCGCGCCACGAGAGAGGAAATAAAAAGGGGATGGCGAATGGCTACAAATCGAAGATGCCTCAGGTACATTCGACTCCTCCGGAGTCCCGGCTTCGCCGGAAAAACGGCAAAAATGTAGTTGTATAAGGTTTTGACCCACCTCAGTGGCCTTTTGGCTCGGAGAGGTAGAATGTGCCGAAAGCATCTTCGATTTATAGCCAACCGCCTTTCAACCGCAAGAAGTTTTTCGCGTTTTGCCGGTAGGCAAGACCTCGGAGAGGTCGAATGTTTGTAGCCTAGAGGCCCGTTCCCCCCTTTTTTAAATTTCGGAGGCGCGTCTTCGCACGCTGATTTAGCTTTTATCCAATTTTGAATATCAATTGGGGGGGGATTATTGGTCTCCCGTAAGGGGCGCAAACCAAAATAGCCTCTCGCGAAAACTTAGCAAATCGCTTTCGTTTGGAGATAAATGTTTGTAAATTCACTTTAAAATAGGGATTGAGATGGCAAGGGATAAAATACATGAAGCTGTTAGAAATGCATTGGAAAAAGATGGCTGGACAGTAACTGATGATCCATTAATTTTATTACCCAAAGAAGATAATATTGCTATAGATCTGGGGGCTGAGAAAATTATCGTTGCCGAGAAGGGATTATAGAAGATTGCCGTGGAAGTAAAAGCGTTTAATTAGCCTTCCCTTATTTACGAGTTTCATCGTGCGCTAGGGCAATATTTTAATTATGAAACAGCTTTAATTGAAGCTCAGGAGCCACGTGAACTTTTTATCGCCATTCCCGAATCAATATTAAACAAACTCTTTGGCAGCTTAATTGTAAGAAAATCAATTGAACGCGTCCATATGAAGTTGATTGTTGTTAACTTGGAAAATGAAACGATAGTAGAATGGAAAAAATAGCAATATTTCATAAAATAATACTTGAAACGCTGATGGAATATCAGAGCCAGTTTCGGCAAACCAGCCAGGATATTCAAAGCGAAATTATCGTAGATGATAAAGCCTATCACTATCAATTCTTGTGGACAGGTTGGAGAGGAAATCAACATATTTTTAGTGTCGTTTTTCATGTTGACATTATCAAAGAGAAAATATGGATACAGCAGGATAATAGCGAGGTCGGCCTTGCAAATCTTTTGGTTGAAAAAGGCATAAGGAAAGATGAAATTGTGCTGGGCTACTTTCCCAAAGCCCATCGTCAATACACTGATTTTGCGGTTGCCTGAGGGCACGTCCCAGCACGCTCCTTTGGCTTTGAATATCAGCTTTTTCTCCAGGGAGAATGGTCTGCTGTAAGCATTCTGTTATTATATCGGAAAAGTTGTTCGGTGTCGGCTATTCTCATTTTTTGGTCTGGAGCCAGCATTTTCAAACCGTGAAAATTCGTCACGGTTTCATTTCATTACCTCCTGCCCCTACACCCTCTCCTCCTTCCAGTCGGCAACGCTTTTTGCTTCGCTGCTGAAGCCGATTCCCAGCAGGTGAATCGGTTTTCCGCTGTGGGTGTATTTTTCGTAGTATTTTTTCTGGCGAATCTGCTCCAGCGCGGCTTCGGCGGGTTTGTCGAGTTTAAATTCGATGACGTAAATGTCGGTCGGGGTGTGAACCACCGCGTCTATGCGCCCGCGGTTGGTGCTGACTTCTGTCTCGACGGTATAACTGCCCAAAAACTGAAAGGCGATGTACAAAAGCGAATGGTAATATGCCTCCTGGTTGGCGATGAATATTTGGTAGGGAATGCGGGCAAACAGGCTTTTGATCACGTCTATGACTGTTTCGATGTCGTTGGCGTAGAAGGCTTTGCGCAATTCGACCATAAACACCGCACTGAATCCCGGCTGGTCGTTGCGAAGGTCTCCCAATATATGCCCATACATCGCGTCGCGCACTTCTTTGTTGGGGTAGTCTAGGACATACAAGCCCAAATCCGTGCGGCTTTTGATGGTAAGATAGCCCGTCTGAAACAATACCGGCAGCGACTGCAGGTGTTCGATGTCGTAGCCGGCAAAAGTCAGGGCGTCCACTTCCAGGCCTTCGACTTTGTAGAAATTCTGCGATTTCATCAGTTCCAGCAGAAAACTGGGCGTGCCTGACTCAAACCAGAAATTGTAAAAGTCTCCATTCTGAAAAAAAGAAAGAATCGAAAACGGGTTATAAACAAAATGTCGCCCGTCCCAGCTATAACCATTATACCACAGCCGCACCTGTTGGAGAAATTCTTCACGGGAGGTTATATTTTTCCGCTGCATCACTTTGGGGAAATAGCTGGAAAAATAAGCTTCCAGTTCTTCTTGCGTATAACCCAGCAGGGTGCTATAGTTTTGATCTATACTCAGGTCGTACAGATTATTCAAATCGGAAAACAGGCTCACCTTGCTAAACTTCGAAATACCGGTAATGAGAAAAAACTCGATTAGCGGATCGGCGTCTTTGATCACCGAATAAAAGCTCCGCATAATGCCCTGGTGCTCTTTCGCTTGGGTTATGTCTTTACCAAGATAATCTATAATGGGTTTGTCGTATTCGTCTATCAGGATAACGACTTTCCCGTAAGATTCCGAAAGACTGTGGATTAGTTCCCGAAACTGGTCTTTGGTTTCGGTATGTTGTCTCCATTTTTGATACCCGGAGAAATTTCCTTTTATTTAGAAACAGTCTTTACCCATTTCCTCAAAAATGAAAAAATACTCGCTACTTCTACTGGCTTTTTTCCTGATCACCGGCATCGTGAGGGCCGAAGATGGTTATCGTTTATGGTTGCGGTATGATCAGGTTTCGGACGAAAAAATCCTGGCAAATTACCGCAAAACAATCACCGGCTGGATGTGCGAAGAGGATTCTCCCGTACTCAACGCAGCGCGGGGCGAACTCCAAAAAGGATTAAACGGCCTGCTCGACGCGGCTATTCCGGCGGTCAAAAACTATACAAATGGGAATATAATCATCGTCGGCACACCCGCCGGTTCGCCCGCAATTAAATCGCTGATTCAGGCGGATTTGCTCAAAGATATTGGCGCGGAAGGTTTTGCCATTGAACGTATAACGACGGGTAAAAAATCGGTTATTGTGATTGCCGGAAATACGGATAAAGGCGTTTTGTACGGCGTATTCCACTTCCTCCGGCTGATTCAGACGCATCAGGACATCGGCAAAGTTTCGGTCAAAAGTTCGCCCCGCGTCAACCACCGCCTGCTCAACCACTGGGACAACCTCGACCGCACGGTCGAGCGGGGATACGCGGGTTTTTCGCTCTGGGACTGGCACAAACTTCCCGACTTCCGCGACCCGCGATATACCGACTACGCCCGCGCAAATGCTTCTATCGGCATCAACGGAACCGTCGTCACCAATGTCAACGCCAATGCCCTCATACTCACGCCCGCTTACCTGGAAAAAGTCGCGGCACTCGCCGATATATTCAGGCCGTGGGGAATAAAAATTTACCTTACGGCAAGATTCAGCGCCCCCATCGAAATCGGCAGACTCAAAACCGCCGACCCGCTCAATGATACGGTAAGGCAGTGGTGGACAGAAAAAATAGATGAAGTTTATCGTTATGTGCCCGACTTCGGCGGGTTTCTGGTCAAAGCTAATTCGGAAGGCCAGCCCGGCCCGCAAAACTACGGTCGCAACCACGCCGACGGCGCCAATATGCTTGCCGAGGCCCTCGAACCGCACGGTGGCATCGTCATGTGGCGGGCTTTTGTCTATGATGACAAAGAACCCGACGACAGAGCCAAACAAGCCAACAACGAATTTGAGCCATTGGATGGGATTTTTCGGAAAAATGTAATCGTTCAGGTCAAAAATGGAGCCATTGACTTCCAGCCGAGGGAACCCTTTCACCCGCTGTTTGGCGCCATGCCCAAAACACCCCTGATGGTTGAGTTTCAGATCACCCAGGAATACCTGGGTTTTGCTACACATCTCGCCTTTCTGCCCGAACTTTTCAAGGAAACACTCGACGCAGACACATGGACCAACGGCAAAGGTTCGACCGTCGCGAAAGTAGTGGATGGAAGTCTTGACGGACATTCGCTATCCGGCATGGCCGGCGTAACCAATATCGGCAATGACCGAAACTGGTGCGGGCATCATTTTGGGCAGGCCAACTGGTACGGTTTTGGGCGACTTGCCTGGGATCATAGCCTGACACCGGAGCAGATTGCCGAAGAGTGGGGGAGAATGACTTTTTCCAATGACGCCGCCATCCTCCGCAGTATTCAGAACATCATGCTTGGATCGCGGGAAACGGTCGTCAACTATATGACACCACTGGGGCTTCACCATATCATGGGCAGAGATCATCATTACGGCCCCGGCCCGTGGGTGACCGGAGGCAGAGCCGACTGGACTTCGGTATATTATCACCGGGCCGACAGTCTGGGCATTGGGTTTGACCGCACACCGACAGGTAGCAATGCAACGTCGCAATACGCGCAGGAAGTGGCAAAAATATTTGCATCAAGGACCGATTGTCCGGAGGAATTTTTGTTGTGGTTTCACCATGTGGGTTGGGACGAAAAAGTTACGTCGGGCCGCACGTTGTGGGAGGAAATCTGCCATCGGTATTATCAGGGCGTGGAAGAAGTCAGGCAAATGCAGACCGAATGGGCAACGCTGGAAGGACGAGTTGACGCGGAGCGGTTTGAGCATGTGTCTATGTTTCTGAAGATTCAGGAGAAGGAAGCGAAACTCTGGCGGGACGCTTGTGTATTGTATTTTCAAACGTTTTCAGGCCGTGCGATACCGGAAGGTTTGGTCAAACCCGAGCATTCATTGGAGTATTATCGCGAGTTGCGGTTTCCCTATGCGCCGGGGATACGGCCGCGGTGGTGAGCAGGGAATGTATATACATAGTTTTCACTGTACAAGGGAGTTTTGATGGGTGTTCTTGTAAAAACACGATATTGAGGGCGGGTGTGTGTATGGCCTTCTTTCACTTTTCATAGTGTTTTTTCAATTCGTCAGTTTGAAACAGTACGTGCATTTCACAAATTGCCTTGGTTGGCTCATCTAAATCAAACTGTCCCAAATCAGATGAGTTACTAATGGCCGTTTTAAGATATGGTTTCAATTTTAGGTATATATCATTGTCTTGCTTAGTGAAATATCTTTGGGTTTTCTCATAGTCTTTGAGATGATTTTTTAGCTGAGTTTCGGCTTTGCCACAAGTGTCAAACAGTTTGGAAGTTTTCTCAAAATGCAATAAGAACCAAAATTCTACGCAGGGGTTATTCGTAATGATAATGACGTTTTTGAAGTCTCGTTTAATGGTCTTTCTAAATTCTATAAAAACCTGTAGTGGAGTTTTTTTCCCTTTTGGAGTTTCTCTCGATTCTTTGATTACCGCATCTAAATCAATAATCCAAAAGACTTTTGAATATTCACGTTCCGATAAATTAGTCACTAAGCTGAACTGCTCTTCAATGCTTTTCTTATTTGGTATTTCCGGCTTAATATTTAACCTTATATGGCGCTCATTACGCTTCAACATCTGTAAATACCAAATTTCAGTTTCTCCATCTACAACAAATGCAAAAGTAGGTGCTACCTGATGCCTTATCTTCCTTGATTGTCTCATATTTTTAAATCAATGAAGTTGTCACTTAAATTTGGCACTGCCCTTAATTTTCCACTCTTATAAACATTTAAAATGTTTGTTGTATTTCTCACTATTGAACTGTCGAAATCAGCTAATGAATACAATTCTGTCGAGCAATTGTCATTCTTGTCTGTAAACCAAATGGCATCATTTCTAAAAACATCTTTATTGTCAAGGATTTCTCTATTGTGAGTGGTGGCAATAATCTGAGATTTGTCAGTATTCAGCAAGAAGGAAAGAATAAAATGAATATATAAGTCAGGGTGAAGTGATGATTCTAGTTCATCAATAGGAAACGCAGTAGAATTTTTTATTAAAAGTGCGAGTAACCCTGCAAATCCATAGTAACGCCGGGTTCCTTGTGATTCCAACTCTATTGGCAACGTATATCTAACTTGATTAACTGTATGTTCAAATTCAATATTAACTGATGTTATTTTCCCTTTTTCTTCTAACCTTTTAATGTCGTTGGGTGAATCTTTAAGCTGCCTTTTTAAAAAATCAACTAGCCCATCAGGTATTTCTTTTTCTTCTTCCTGAATGACTATATCTGAAATATGAAAATCAGCTTTCTTCAAAATGTTTATCACATCTTGTTTAGACAATTCACCTTTTTCAACCTTCGACGTTACGAATCCTTCCAGTTGTGTTCTTGTATAAACCAATGGACGCAAATAGTTTCTGAACCAATCAACTGCTTCTTTGAGTTCTTTGATGTCAACATTGGTTTTTAGAAATCCGCCCAAAACAGTATTGTTCCACAGTGTATTTGCTTCTAAATTTTTTTCTGTAGTCTTCTCTATTTTAATCTTGCTGCCAAACTTAATTTCTGCAAATTGGTTATTTAAGTCCGTTTTTCGCCTAAATACATTTGCTTTACTCGGATTATAAAAATTTAAAACTTCACTTACTATAGCCTTCTTAAAAAATTCGACTTCATAAAAATATTTGATGTCATTAGTCAGAAATTCTATACTAATTATCGAATTCTGATTGGGTGTCTCTGTGTCAAATAAGAATGGCTGAAAATCTAATTCATCCGTTTTTTTGGTTTCAGGCTCCAGAACAATATCTCTTAAAAACTCGATTGCTTTAAGAATAGTGGTTTTTCCCGATGCATTGGAGCCATAGATTAACGCAATCTTTAGTAACCGCAGTCCATTAGTATGAATAACATAGCTGTTTTCAAGGTGGTCGGATTTGTCAGCTTCAAAGGTCAATGTTTGTTTGTTCTTAATTGACCCGAAATTTTGTACGCCGAAGTTGATTATCATTTTTACCTTTATTTTTGCAAACCACATGCAAATATAAGGTAAAAAATGTATGTTACAATAGATTTTAGCCCAAATTTGAAATCTATTTACAAAAATACGAATAAAAAATCCGCTTTAAGCGCGATTAGGCAGGATTATTGTTAATGGTTTGGGTGTATATACATAGCTTTCGCCGCAAAACCTGCGGTGAAAATACACGATTTTCACCGCACAAGGAAATTTTCCATTTCCCCTACGCCAGTATCTCACACAACTCACCTGTGCTGTCGGCAAACTCTACGTCCTCCAAGCCCATAACTTTCATCATGGTCTGGTGCAGGTTGGCGAAGGGGGTGTCTTTGGCAAATTTCAGGTTTTGGCCGGTCTTGAGTTTGCCCCCGCCTTTGCCGGCGACTACAATCGGAAGATCATGGCAGGAGTGGCGATTGCCATCTCTTAGCCCGGAGCCGATCATCACCATGGAGTTGTCGAGTAATGTGCCTTCTCCTTCACAAATACCCTGCATTTTTTCGAGCATATAGGCATACTGTTCGATATGCCAGCGGTTGATCCGCTCATACTGGTCGAGGTTGCGGGGATCGTCTTTGTGATGGGAAATCGAATGATGGGTGTCAAAAACGCCTTCGAGGAAGGAGAAGTTGCGGTTGTTGGCGGAGTTGCCAAACATAAAGGTCGTAACTCGTGTCGCATCGCACTGGAAAGCCAGCACCATGATGTCGAGCAACAAACGTACTTTGGGGGTAATGTCCACGCCTTCGGAGTACTCGGCCCATTCGTCAATGCGGGTATCCATACGGGCAAGTTCGGCTCTTACATCGGGAGTAATTTTTGCTTCAAAGTCTTTGAGGTTTTGGCGGTCGTCCAGTCGTTTTTCTACCGAACGTATAGACTCCATGTACTCGGAGAGTTTGTTTCGGTCAGAAACGCCTAATTGCCGGTTGAGTTTTTGGGCATCGCTCTGCACGATATCCAACACACTTTTTTTGTTGGGGTCGTAGGGAACAGGCGGTTTTCCGGGCACGTAGTTGCGGAAAATCCGGTCAAATGCCAACCTCGGGTCAATCTCCTTAGCACAGGGCTGGTTGCGACTCGCCCAGGAAATCGAACTACCATAGAGACGCGTAAAGCCGGTGGATTTGCATATACCGGTATCTATCCTGTCCACGCCATACTGAAGCGAGGGAAACATGGTTTCTTTACCGATATGATTAGCTACCAATTGGTCCATCGAAACGCCTCCGCAATCCAGCCCGCTATCCACCGTTTTGGTGATACGCATGGAAGTGAGGAAGTTGGCGGTTTTGGTGAAATGCCCTTCCTGCCGGGTATCGGAATTGCGGTTATACAATTCGCCGAGGATATTCAGTTGGTCTTTGACATTTTTCAAAGGCTGCAAGATCGGAGAAAGTGCAAAGTTTTTACCCCAGCCTTCGGGTGTCCATTTGTAGGGATTAACGCCATTGGCCATGTACATACAAGCCATGCGGCGAGGTGCCTGATTGGCTCCTGAAAAAGTAGAAAACCCGGGGGGAATCATTGCTTCCAACAGCGGAAGAGCAATACAGGCGCCCATTCCTTTGAGCATCCTTCTCCGTGAAATATACCAGCTTTTTTCCATAACTATTCATCATTGTTGTATCGCTCGGGCATGTCGCTCCTTTTGTAGTGGAAGGGATAGGCTGTCACGAGTGTCAACATTAGGTTCTGACTATCAAAATCGTTTTCGAGTAAGCTATTTGTCATATTGGTCAGAGTGGGAGTATCGGTAAAACTCACACCCCGTCCCAGCGCGTAAGAAAGCAATTTGCGGGAGAGGTTTCGGGCAAATTTTTCCTTGTCTTCGCAGAGTATATCTTTAAGTGCTGCGGGTCCTTCAAATTTTTGGCCGGTTACAAGCACCCCGGAAGCGTCAATGGGGGTTTCCCCATATTTTTGACGCCAGCGTCCGATAGCGTCAAAATTTTCAAGGCCCAGGCCGATAGGATCCATCTTCTGATGACAACCGGCACAAGTCGAAGGCGCACGGTGAAGACTCAGCAGTTCGCGAAGATCGAGTTCATTTTTAACGGATTTTTTGGCGTCTTCCAGTTCGGGTACATCGGGCGGTGGCGGTGGGGGCGGAGTGCCCAGCATTTGTTCGAGTACCCATTTCCCTCTCAATACAGGGCTGGTACGAGTAGGAAGAGACGACGCGGTAAGCACGGCGCCCATACCGAGTACACCTCCGCGGTTTCGGTCGGTGAGCAGGACGGCGCGCATTTCCTCTCCTTCTACCCCTTCGATTCCGTAGTGGCGGGCAAGCGGTCCATTGAGATAAGTATAGTCGCTATCTATAAGTTCGAGCAGATTGCGGCTCCGGTTAAATACATGGTAAAAATACTGAACCACTTCCTGATACATTGCCTTTCGCAGTGCTTCATCAAACTCCGGAAATTTTTTGGTGTCCGTTTTCGGTTCGTTCATAGCTTGTTCGACGCCCAGCCATTGGCTGGAAAAGGCTTCGGCAAAACGCATAAACCGGGGATCTGCCATCATGCGCAGGGTTTCTCGTTGGATGACCGCCGGGTCGTGAAGATTTTCACGGTAGGCCACATCCAAAAGCTGGCTGTCGGGAATGGAAGACCACAATAAAAACGACAAGCGGGTTGCAAGCTCAAAATTGCTGATTGGATAGGGTTTTTTGAGCGTAAGATTGGTTTCGGAGCGGTAGAGGAAGTTGGGAGAAATGAGAATCGTTTTAAGCGTTTCAAAAATGGCTTTGTCGAATCCGTCTTTTTCTTTCCAGCGAGTAACATACATATCCCGGAAGAAGTCCATCATCTGGTCTATTTCCGCCTGAGTCAGAAACCGTCGGTAAGCCGTAGTAGCAAATGGGATAAGTACTTTTCCTGCGGCCTCTACGGGTTTTTTCATCGAGTTTTCCTGACGAAGAACTTGTTCATTCCACCAAAAACTGATTTGCGCCCCCAGTCCGGGGGTATAGGTTTGGGGAACGATTTTTCTCCAGAGTTTTTCATCGCGGCGCGTGGCGCGCAAAATCGAGTCTGCGGCTTCGTAATAACGTTCGATCAGCAGGGGCGTAAAAAACAGGATACGGGATTGATTATCAAATCCTTCACCGCCGGAGCCTTCGGAGGGAAAAAACTCCTTGGCGTCAAAATCAATACCTGTGATATCCAGAATTGCGTACCGGTATTCCCGGTGGCTCATGCGGCGCATAATGGCGTCGCCGGGATCAGGTTCGGACAACGCTTTGTCCAGAAGGCGATTGATACCGGCTACGGTTTGTTCCATCTCTTCAGGGGACATTCGGGGTTTACCCATAGGCGGCATAGTGCCGGCCTGGATCTGGCGCACGACGTTTTGGTATAATTCTCCTCGCTGAGTGACTCCTATGGCAAAATCGGTATCGTCGAGATTAATACCGCCCTTTTTTTCCGAAAGATTGTGGCAGGAGGAACAATGTTTTCGCATAATCGGGCGCACATCTCTGCGCCAGCGGAAATCATCCTCTGTATCGGCGTACAAACCGAAACCCATGATGCTCAAAAACAGCACCAGCAGAAGGCGGATAGGAGGAAAAGGAGTCATACTTTACAAAAGAAAACCTAATATACTGATTTCCTGTGGATTGAACCGCCTCTTTAGCGTTTTAGGTCAAACGTTTACCCTTGCGACCAAGCGTGCAAAGACGCGCCAGCGGAATCTAAAAAAGGGAGGGCGGCCATCAAGGCTACAAACATTCGACTCCTCCGGAGTCCCGGCCTAGCCGGAAAAGTGGCCAAACCGCGAGGTATGCGGGTTTTGCCGACCGGCAAGACCCACGTAAGTGGCCTTTTGGCTCGGAGAGGTCTATTTTGCGCTTATGCATGAATCCGGTTTCGCGAGTTTTGCCGACCGGCAAGACCTCGGAGAGGTCGGATGTTTGTAGCTACGAGGCCCGTTCCCCTCCCTTTTTTTCAGGGGTCGCGCCGAAGCGCGCGTGAGTACAAAAAAACTCGCAAGATCTCATCAAAACAAAAGTTTTCCCCACAGTTGATTAAATAGGTAACTTTTTTTTTAATTTTGTTCTAAACAAAACCATGAAAGGCCTGCGCAGCATCCCGAAAATATTGAAAATTAATGACCGAGACGGATACAAAGTATCTTGTCTGTTTAATAACGGTGAATCGAGAATTATTGATCTTAAAGTATTTTTTGAAAGTCGGAAAAATTTTCCTGAAAAGCATCCCGCATATAAGTTGCTGAAAGACCTACAGGAATTTAGCCAGTTGGAAATTCTGGGAAATACTATTGGCTGGCGAAATACCGGAGTATATTCGAAAGATTTTGAAGGGGAAACCATTTTTTACCCTTACGATATTGATCCGGTGGTATTGTATGAAAACAGCCTGCCCGATGAAACCCGAGATATTCGGATTGTCTAAATTATCAATGAAATACATTCGATAATGAAGATTTCTGATCCCCAACTCACGTTATTTTAGGTATCCTTAAACCTTTGGGACTAATGATGATATAATTGGTTTTCTTTCCGCGGTCTTCTGCTTTTAGCATTTCTTTTGCGACCAAATCCTGCAAATCTCGTAAAGCTGTGTCCGTGGAGCATTGGGCGAGTTTGGCGTAAGTGGACGTTCGTAAAAAACCTCCCTCTTTATCGTAATTATCATAGAGAGAATTGATTACTAGTCTTTGTCTGCTGTTGATGGTTGTAAATTTGTGTTTGTCCCAGAAATAAGCTTTATCCAAAATGATTTCCAGATTCTTTTCGCTCGACAATAAGGCTCTTTCAAAACAACCGACAAACCATTCCAGGTACAAAGTTATATCGGTCGTTCCTTTTTGTGTTTTTTCAATAATATCGTTGTAGCGTTTGTGCTCTTTAAAAATTTGATTGGAAATACTGTAAAAACGAATTTTACTACCCTCACTTCTGGCTAAAAGCATATCCATAATGGCTCTTGCAATCCGTCCGTTGCCGTCATCAAAAGGATGAATCGTTACAAACCAAAAGTGTGCAATGATGGATTTTAACACTAAGTCCAATCGGTTTTCGTTGTTGAGCCAGTCTAAAAACATTTCCATTTCGAGAGGAACTCTTTCGGCTGCGGGTGCTTCAAAATGTATTTTTTCTCTGCCAAACGCACCCGAAACAACTTTCATACCTGCCGAACGATAACGGGCAACGTCAATTTTGGTATAACCGCTGTAACCCGATTGAAACAGAGAGTGGTGCCAACCCCAAAGTCGTTCTTGGGTAAGTGGTTTGTCGTAATTTTGGGTAGCATCTAAAAGGACATCTACAATACCTTCGATATTCCGCGGTGTGCTCAAAAACTCCGCACCCTCGATACCTAATTTTCGGGCAATAGACGAACGCACAAGTTCGGGGTTTAAAAATTCACCTTCGATTTTTGAGGTATCTACAACATCTAAAATAAGCGACTCAAGGGTAGTGCGTTCTATTAAATCAAAGCCCAGGCTTTCGATATGGCCGAGCAAACGCCCCTGCAAGTGTCTTACAGAAGCCACAAGAGGCAATAACCTATCCTTGTCCCAAATAAAGTTAGTCCAATTATGCCTTTCGTGTATATACATATTTTCCGCCGCAGAATTTGCGGTGAAAATACACAATTTTCACCGCACAGGGAAATTTTTGATGGGTTCGTTTTTGCTTTAAGTACAAATATCCAGACTGTCTAAATCAATGTTTCACCCCAATCATATCCTCCAGCCTTACCGGTAATTGTTTTTGGACCCAGGTCATAAAATTAGTTTCATAACCGGAAGCCTGCTGCAACTGCCCAATCCGTTCGTTTACTTTTATCATCGTTTCCTCCGTCAGTGGCTCGGGCAGAAAGTCTAGTATCTGGTTTACCTGTCCGACGACGACGCCTTCCCGTTTGCGAAAACCCTCCTCAACCTCGTCCTCCCGGTGCTGCTCCATCTGCTCTATGATCGCCTGCGAAACCTGCCGCCCGTGGCGCGCTGACTCGATTATATTTCCCCGCCCGGTAACAGCATTGCCCAGCGCAAATACGGTCTTAAATCCTTTTACCCGACAGCAGGTCTGCTCGGTGATCTCATAGATTGTCCCATCCATCGGCACACCGGGAATCGGTGAAGGCAGACTGCCAATAGAAGAAATGACCAGTGGACTGCGTACTTCATACTCGCTTCCGGGGACTTCTTTTAGCCGCCCGTTTTGCATTTCGGTGCGACGGAAAATAAGGCCGGTTAGCCTGCCATTTTCGACGATTTTATCCACCGGTGCATGCAGGGGTTCGAAGTTAAACAGGTATTTGGACTGGTAGTTGGTAAATATTTTTTCGTTGATAATCTGTGCTTTGGCAATTTGTTCGGGCGTATCGGTAGGGTTGGAAGATAAGGGCATATCCATCGCCCGGCGGCGATAGTACAGGGTACAGCCTTTCACTCCCAGATCGTTCAGTGTGAGATGTCGTTCTTCCAGTACTTTGGCGATACTTCGATCCAATGTAAAAAGGTCAACATCATATCCTTTAGCTTTCAGAGCTTGCTGCACATTTTCAAACATCAACACCTTCGCCACGTCCAGAGAGGCAAGTCCGCCACCGACAATAATGGCTCCGTCGGGCGTGTCAAAATGTTGACCTGAAAAATGGGGCTCGTGGTAATGATTGTACCAATAAATAAAGGGATTTTGATAATAAAGTCCCTTGCCTTCAAATTCATCCACGCCGTCAATCGGCAACGGGCGGTCGCGCCAGGCTCCGTTGGCCAGAAGCACCGCACTAAAGCCCCATTCGTTGACCACTTCGGCAAAGTCCACATTTTTTCCGAGCTGGACATTGGGGATAAATTGTACCAGCGGGTGGGAGAGTTTTTCGTTGATTTTTTCCTCTTCCTTGTCGCGGAGTTTCACGTGCCATTTGGGAAGACCATCCTCAATTTTACCGTAAGGAAGCGGGTTTTGATCAAATACAGCAACGCGAATACCTTTCTGGGCAAACTGCCATGCGGCTTCCGATCCGGAGACTGCGCCGCCAAAAATCGCAATGTAGTGGTCTGACATCTCGGGGTAAGGTTAAAGGTGGTTACGGGGGGCGTACTTCGATTTTTAATTTAGGAAGTTTTGCCGAAAAAACCACAGACAGGCAGAAAATTCTTGTTCGGGGTAAATAAAGCGGTGAATTTCCGTATCTTTAAACTAAAGATATATTGATATGGCAGTCAAACTGGAACGAAGACTTTTGTCCGTGCATGACTATCATCTAATGTCAGATGCCGGCATCCTTACAGGGGATGACCGGGTGGAGTTGTTAAACGGGGAAATCGTTACTAGGAGTCCAATTGGAAGTAAACATGCCGGGTATGTGGGAAAAATCACCGCAGTGCTCAATAAAATTCTGGATGGCAAAGCGATTATTTTCCCACAAAATCCGATAAAAATCAGTGATTATTCTGAGCCGGAACCGGATATATCTGTCTTACTTCTACGAGACGATTTTTACATATCACGGCTTCCGGAACCTGGCGACATTTATCTTGTAATTGAGGTATCGGACTCCACATTGGAAAAAGATCGTGAAGTAAAACTCCCTTTATACGCCCTCGCGGGAATACCTGAGGTATGGATTGTAAATATCAACGATGAACAGATCGAAGTTCATAGTCAGCCTCGCGAGGATGTATATACCTTGCGCCGTTTGCTGGATAGAAGCGATGTACTAACGCTTCCGATTGAAGGAATAAATCTTCCGGCTAGCAGGATATGGAAATAAAATTTGTCTTATCTCCTTATAACGATTTTCCCGATACCTATCAGGGAATGGGCCTGCCCAAACCGAATCGCATAAACTCCCGCAGGAATTTCCGCCAGCAAAAGCTGCTGCCGGGTCACACCGGGGGAAAACTGTCTTTCCGCTCTCATCACAGTCTGCCCCTGAATGTTTTCGATTTGTATCTCGATATTCTCAGGTTTTTCCGGCTCATATTCCAGCCATACGGACTCTGAGGATGGGTTGGGGAAAACCTGAAATGACCGCCCGGATTTTAGGTTGTCGTAAATGCGTGTGTTGAGTTCAAAAAATCCATTGGGATCGGTTTTGACCAGAAACATATTAAACATTTGATCCAGGGTATCATTGCCCACTTTCGCAGCGCCTTCCATTTTACCCGTCACAAACAAATTGCCCTGTGCATCGCCGGTAAACATGACCATCTCAAATTCGTTGAGGGGTTCAAGGTATTCATCGGCCCAGAGTTTGGCGTCAATTGCGTTCCCGTTGGCATCAAAGGCTGCAAAATAATTCCATAAGTTTATGCCTCCCGGATCGGCAGGAAGGGTATCCTGCCCAAAAACAATCGGATTCAGGGTATGTGTCCCTACCGCGAATGTGGTACCATTTCCCCGTGAGTACAGGGCATGAACCTGGATACCGGGGGTTGTCAAATTCACATACCCGTACATGGGTTTGGTATAAATCCGGTTTCCTGTGGAGTCAAACTTTACCAGATAACGATCAACCGAAGCAATAAAAGAGGTATCCGAAAGCTGGGTACTGCCGAGTGCCCGGATGGTTGTGGTGATATTTCCGTCGGCATCCACGCCCACCGGATGGGGTTTCTGCGGCCCGGTGCTGGCAGTTGCTGCCCACTGGTGCCACAAAAGCGCTCCCTCCGAACTAAAGCTGCCGATGAATAAATGGGTATTGGTCAGTTGCGGAGAAACACCAAAGGCCTGGCTGTCCCAGGTCACAGAAAACTTATTATGGCTGCCCACTACATAGATATTATTGTGTTTTCCGGCATAAAGATAAGCTCCGGATGCAGTGCCAAAATCGCCTACCCGGTTGGTATGCTTAAACCACTGAAAATTGCCAGCGGTATCGTATTTGGCGATAAACATCTGGGTTTTGTCGCCGTTGGTGGTATTGTAAATTGTGCTGCCGACCGATACAGGTTGAAGCACTTCTCCGGTAATATACACATCGGCCCCCACGACGAGAATGTCCTTTGCGGTGATACGTTGTTCGCCGACATCATCGGAAGCGAGAATTCTTTCCGCCCAGCGAAACGTGCCGGAAGAATCTGCCTTTGCCAGAAAAACACTGGAGGAAGGATTGCCTTCCAGTGTAAGGCCATTGCCGAAATCCAGAATAGAGAAACTATTTGTCTGGTCGTATTCTCCGCAGACATACACATTCCCGACAGCGTCAGTAGCTACTGCGTTGCCGTTGTTGGAGCTTTTGCCCTTAATTCCTCTTGCCCAGACGGCATTTCCTTCAGCGTCGTATTTGGCAAGGAAAACAGGTCCCTGGGTATTGACGGTATTATCCTGAGTAACCGAATGATTGCCCCACATCACCGTTCCGGTAAAATCCCCCAATACATAACTATTGCCCCACGGGTCAATAACCATGTCGTGTGCATCCACACCCTGGCCTACGCTTTGGCGCGCCCACTGGTGTTGAGAGTGGAGAGAAACCACCGAAAGGAAAAAAATAGCGGAAAGAAAAAATCTTGGGTTCATGGCAAATGGATTTAATGTGTAAACGGAGGTAAAATTCCCTCGTGTTACGGGTTAAATCCATCGCTCAAATGCGGTATTTTGTCGGGTGCTAAGCACCGTAGCCATTGCCCGCGATATAACTTTCCAATTCCTGGATGGTGTTTGCCTGTTCGGAAATCATTTCTTTGACGACATCACCGATGGTAATAATGCCCACCAGTTTGCCCTCATCTTTTACCGGAAGATGTCGGATACGGCGCTCCGTCATAAGGTGAAGGCAGGCGGAAAGCGAGCGGTTGGGTTTGACAAAATACACTTTCCGGGTCATAAGGTCGCTGATGGTCGTATTGTGTGAGGATTTTCCATGGAGAATAACCTTTCGGGCATAATCCCGTTCGGAAAAAATGCCTACAAGTTCATCTGCATGGGTTACTACCACAGCTCCGATATTTTTTTCAGCCATTAGCTGAAGAGCTGCAAAAACGGTTGTTTCGGGTGAAACGGACCACACTACGGGTCCTTTTGAAGCTAAAAGTTGTCTTACAGTAGCCATAGTTACCTCCTTTTTTTGAGAATTTACGAAATCCGGAGGAATAATTCAAGTATTTGGTGAATACTATTTCGGGATTGTACAAAGGCTATTATAAATGCGCCTGCTGACACAATCAAAAATCATTTCATCAGATAATGAGCCCCCAGGATAATGCCATAAATCCAAAAGCCAAGGGTGGTTAATGGGTTGGTTGTCCTTTCATTAGGCTGCTTTCTGTTTGTAAAGATGTTCCTGAAATTCTATAAACAGTCTGCTGATGTTTGCCACGTCTCCCAAAATTTCTTTTGCATCTTCCAAAGACTGATACTTGTTTGTCAGCAAGATGGGGAGTTTTTCCTGGTCGAGTTCGTCAACGCCTGTTTCAATGTATTTGCTCAACACAAAAGTGATAAACTCTTTTTGTTTGTCGTTGAGAAAGGCAAAAAGGGTCGCTTCGGCTGCTTTGGCTCTGGCTTCTCTGGTCATCGCGATATAATCGCCATTGAAAACATATTCCAACACATCATACAAATCGCTTTTCTCCATATCTACCAGCTTCTGCAATGTCAGCAGGTCTGATTTTGGGAATCCCGCTTCCTCCAGTTTCTCCATCAGGGTTCTCCGGGTGATCGGGTTACTCCAAAGATGTCTCAACTCTTCCTCGTCTTTAAAGAGTTTGGGGAGCTCTCCGAATAGGTTGCTCAAAAACTCTTGTGCAGAGATCGGTTTGCCTTCTGCGCTCCAAAATGAAGTGGAAACCATGTGCTGGATTTCTCTTTCCTTACCATTTTTTAGTTTCACTTTTACTTTCTTTTTGCAAATGCAGGGAGTCTGTCCGCATTTCTCGCAAGGGGCTGGTGGCTCCTTTTCGCAGATACAGGGTCGCTGACCGCACACAGGGCAGGGTTCCGGTGGAACATATTCGCAATCACATGGATTTTGCCCGCATTTTTTACAGGGTTCTTCTCCGATCGGTTCTCCGTCCCATTCGGGGTCTGAGAAATGCTTGTAAGCATCCACAAAGTCGTAAATGGTAAAAAACTCTTTACCGTCAAATAATCGTGTACCACGCCCCACAATTTGCTTAAACTCAATCATTGAATTGACCGGGCGAAGCAAAACGATACTCCGGATGTTCCTGGCATCTACGCCGGTTGAAAGTTTCTGGGAAGTGGTGAGAATGGTGGGAATGGTTTTTTCGTTGTCCTGAAATTCTCTCAACAGTCTTTCGCCATCCTCTCCGTCATTGGCGGTAACACGAACACAATAAAAGGGGTCTTTGCTCCTTGCATTTTGGTTAACCAAATCTCTTATTAATGCTGCGTGTGTTTGATTGGCACAAAAGATAATTGCCTTTTCGTTTTGACTGGCTTCATCTAAAAAGATATTTACCCGCTTAGCCTCCCGTTCTTTTATTTCAATCTTGCGGTTAAAGTCTTTTTCTTCGTAAAGTTTGCCGTATTCGATCTCCCCCTCCATGACCTTATCTTCGTCGGTATATACATAATCGTCCAAAGTGGTCTTTATCCGTTTGACCTTAAAGGGTGTCAGGAAACCGTCATTGATTCCTTCTTTCAGCGAATAGATATAAACGGGTTCGCCAAAGTAGCGGTACGTGTCCACATTGTCTTTGCGTTTGGGGGTGGCGGTTAAACCCAACTGCACGGCTGAACTGAAATACTCCAAAATACCCCGCCAGTTGCTTTCGTCATTGGCTCCGCCACGGTGACATTCGTCAATGATGATAAAATCAAAGAAGTCTGCTGGATATTGCCCATAGTTTGGAATTGGATTTCCGTCTTTGTCTTTGCCCGACATAAACGATTGGAAAATCGTAAAGAAGATACTTCCATTCGTAGGAACACGACCATTCTTGGTTACATCCTTTGGTTTTATCCGCACCAACGCATCTTCGGGAAATGCAGAAAAGGAGTTATAAGCCTGGTCTGCAAGGATATTTCGGTCTGCCAGAAAAAGTATCCTTGGCCGCCTTCCCGGCTCGTTGGGTCGGTGAGCTTGTCGAACCGTCCAACGGGTTTGAAACAGTTTCCACGCAATTTGAAAAGCGATGGCCGTTTTTCCCGTACCTGTGGCAAGGGTTAGCAAAATTCTTTCTTTGCTTTGTGCAATGGCTTCAATAGTGCGTTGAACGGCAATTTCCTGATAATATCTTAACTGCCAACTTCCGCTTTTATCTTCAAAAGGAACATCGGCAAATTTTATAAACCACTCTTGCTCGGGCTTATATACAGCAATTGCGGTAGAGGATGAACCCGTATAGGTTTTATTCCAAAGTTCATCAGGGCTTAGAAAATCTGTTACCAAACCTTCTTCACCTGTTTTCATACAGATTTGGTAAAGCTCTTTACCGTTGGTGCTATAAGTGGTTTCTAATTGCAGTTTTTGAGCATATTTTTTTGCTTGCATTACGCCTTCTCCAACTTCCAATTCATCACTTTTGGCTTCTACTACTGCCAATTTGATGCCTTTATACACCAATACATAATCGGCAATTTCCCGTTTGCCCCTGCCACCGCCTGTTTGAATTTTACCTACTGTAATGATGTATTCACGAAGGACTTTAGAGCCTTCCACAACGCCCCAACCACAAGCTTTTAGCTTTGGGTCTATGAGTTCTGCTCTGGTTTCTGCTTCGTTCATCTTGGGTGGTTTATTTCCAAACGCCACGCTTCTATTCGTGCGTCAATTTCATCCATTGGAAGGCGTTCATTGATGGTTTTTAACTCGTGCAATTTATCTACGCAGGTTACTAAATCAAGTAAGCCTTGTGTTTTAATTTGCTCCATAATATAGATAATTCCACGCACTTCTATGTGTCTTGCTTTGGCTACTTTTCTCAGTTTTCCATCACCGCTAATTAAGCAGCCTTTCATCTTTTCGGCAAAATGAAGTACAGAGCAATCTTCTATGCTTAAGCCATTGATATTGGTAAAAAGTTCAAAGATAGAAACCAAGTCTTCACCCTCTGGTTTTAGGCGTATTAATTCTTGGCGTTGCATTGCACTTTGCTGTAATTGATTTAGTTCAGCAAAAACAAAATCGGTAGTGTAAAGGGCAGCATTTAAAGACAAAAAAGAATCAACAATGTCCAATTGGACTATATCCATCAAAATGTTGGCATCGTTGATGTACAGCTTCATCTAAAAAACGTTTAGCGACAACATGTTTTTTAATTCGGACAAATCTACTTGTAGCAATGCCGATGCTTTGCTCATGGTAATCTGCTCTTCGGCAACTGCCCGATACACCAAATTCTCGAAACGATACGAACGCTCTTCTCCTGAATATCGGCTTGCCTCTACTTCGGCTTTTAATTCTCGGTTGGTATTTTGGCGTATGTAAAAAGTTTTAAGTTGGGCTTGTTTTATTATTTCAGCTTCACTGAGTTTGTAAACAATGACCGGAATGCTGATACCGTATTTTTCTTGTACATGAATCAATTCAACCATTGAAATGTTATGGCGCCTGGCCGAAAATTCGGCTGCAATGTTTGCCATGGATAGCAGCATTTCTGATGCAAAAGCATTGCAATACGCTTCTTGTTGCCTTACTTCTAAGCTAGCAATGGGCAAAAGCAAATGGCCAAGCTCATGCATAAGGGTAAAACGCTTACGCTCTACCGGCATGTTTTTGGCAATTACAATGATGTAATACTTGCCGTCAATAACCGTTGCCAAACCATCAAATTGGCCGCTTTCATCCTCAACTTCTATAACCTTAATGTGGTTACTTTCCAGCACATCTATTACATTGTAAATGGCGTCCTGCCCAATGTGCCAGCTCTCTTTTAAATCAAAAGCAGCTTTGCGCACATCCTCAACATGGGCTATGTTCAGGCTGCCAAGCGGATTTTCAAAAGTATTAGATATACCGCAGATATTTTCTATGTACAGATAGTTTTCTATCTGAATACGAATTTCCTCTTTAAGCGCACTTACGCGCTTAGCCCCGAAGGAGCTTTTTTTACGAAAGTTGATTTCGCCCAATGACACTTCGGGTTTTCTAAAAAAATAATCTAGTTTTTGGTCGAATTGCTTAGCCAGGACAAGCAATACATCGCTGCCGGGCACCGACTTGCCTTGCTCATATTTGCTAACCATTTGTTTGCTTACGCCAATGCGTTTAGCCAAATCTTCTAAGGAAAGGCCATGCAGCTTGCGCAGGTTCTTTATTCTAATGCCAATTATGTCCTTCATTTCTCATTCCAATTTGGTTGACAAATATACAAATTTTATTCGATTCGTCAACCATACTTTAGTCTTTTTAAGTTTTTGGGTTCGGCATCTTCTGCTCGGGTTTCTGCTTCGTTCATAATTTTTCATTTAAAAGGTTCTTTTAAATTTACAAGCCATCAAACGATTAATACAAACACTTGATTATCAATTATATACATCAATTTCAATAACTCTATAAAGTGCATCCTATAGAGTAAAACCCTGTTTTCTTACACTTTTTGCTTTATAGAATATTTTGCCCATCGTTTAACACCATCAATACTCAATAAATCATTGAGTACCATTCTTTTTAAAAGCCTTTTCACTGTATGCTTATTGATTTCCTTTCCAATCCGTTGATGAATTTCGCCAAAACCGCTATTGGGATAAGCGGTCAAATCTTTGAAAATTAATTCTTCTAAGCGGTAATCTTCAATGTTCTTAAGATTTGTTTTGCCTTTAAAGTTGATTTTCCGGATAAACTCAGGATTTACGGCATATTGAGTGCCTTTTCCTTTTCCTGTTTTTACAACCAGTTCAAAATCTATAAGTCTGCCTAACCAATTTCTTAAACCCACTTCTTCATTTTGATTAAGGATGCCCGAAATTTCAAGAGCGGTGTAAGACTGTTGCTGTGCTAATAAGCCTAAAGAAATAAGTTCCTTTTGCTTCAATAAGAACTCATTGCTTGCCTTATCCATCAATCGCACAACTTCTTTGCTGACAAATTGCTTCTTTACAATAACAGTAACCCGTTCATCTGTTTCTCTTACAATAGGCAAAGGTTTTCCTGAACCCAACAGTTTGGCGTAAACCAAATCATAGCCACTACCTTCTTTTTCCATTAAGCCCAAATCGTAGAATATCTTAGAAATGTGTTCATTCCTTCTTATTGATTGGCTCAAGATATTTTTGGGAGTAACTCCAAATGGTAATCTACCTGGACTATGAATTTCCATACGGTCAGGGAAAATATTGATAAAAATATCACCCCGAGTTGTATAGGTTCTATGAACCAAGGCATTTACAACCAATTCTCTTACGACTTCGATTGGGAAGAATGGAATGTTTTTACGGAACATTCCTTCTGATACTTCAATGCTTTCCTGCCAATCTGGAACATCTTCTAAAACTCTTTCTAATAATTCTTTAGGATTGGCAAAATAATCATCTATAAGCAACTTCCATACTTTTTCATCCTTATCATCATATCGAATCACCTGGATTGCAGGTGGATAAAGCAATGAAGCCCTATCATTTCGCTTTCCTATCCATAAAATACCCAAATTGGTTAAAAAACCTTTCTTTTGAATGAAATAGAAATCAAAAATCTCATCATCATTCATTTCTTTGATAAAACGACTTACTCTTTGCGAGTTTCTGATGTCATTTAGAAAAGTCCTTTTTTTTACTTCATCAAATTGAGTCGCTGGAACCTTTTTAGTAATTTGTTCTTCCCAAACAAATGCGCTTTTATCAGCTGCCAAACGAGCCATTTCATCGGGGGGCACAGGTTTACATTCATTGTGAACCCTTACGTAATATTTGCCATCGGTGGTAGATGCAATAGTTTGAGCATTTCGGAAAACCTGAACTTGTATATACTCTCCTTTATTATCTGCAACTTCAATCGTTACTGCTATACCCACATTAACTGTTCTGTGAGCAATGTTTTTTTGAATAATATCAGGCAGATTCCGGTCTGCAATCTGTTGTTTTTCGGGCGGCAATGCTTCTTTATCCTCAATGCCGATATATATAAAGCCGCCCTGCGCATTCGCAAAACAAACACAGTCTTTTGCCAACTCATTCCAATTAGTTTGTTTGCCATTAAGGAACTGAACAGACTTTTTATCTATATTTTTATTTTCTTCCATTATCGTCTGAACCTTTGATTAGATTGATTTGCTTGATTTTCCATTTGCATTGTATTTAGTTTTAATCATAGTTAATCCATTCAATCAGCGTTAATCAAAGGTTCAGACATCAACTCCCCCCCAAACGCCTTCTGCAAAATACTCTTTTTCAACTCCTCCAAATCCTCTATTTTCTTCCGATACACCGCTTCCAGCTTTTGCGTTTCGGCTCGCAGGGCGTCTAATTGGTGGACGATGGTTTGTTGGGCTTTAACCGTTGGAATTCTAATTGGTAAATCAGAAAGAATTGTCTGATTTAAGTTGCTCATTGTTGCACCAATAGAAGATTTTTCAAGTTGTTGTTTTACAGAATTTGAACTTAGAATAACATTTAAAAAGTCGCTGTCTGATTTTTGGGGATTTACTCTTATTACAAAACTTCCTGTTCCACATAGCCAATTCACATTTTCTTGCCTTACAACTGCACATCTTCCCATTTCACCCCTTCGTGCAATTACAATATCACCGAGTTTCAATGCGTATTTTTCAAGTCCTGTGAATGTATCATGGTTAATCATTGTTTTTGCCAATGGAATAATTTTCCCATCTACTATATTCTGAGGATTTACAACAGGTATACCATCTTCAACATAATCTGATTGATGAAGCATACTACCAAATGGACCTGTCATTATTTTATTTACAACTTCCCCCAAAGTTCTCTCTTCCCACCCATCACCCTTCTTCTCAAACACCCCCTGCAAATAACTCTCAAAAAGCTCCCTGGCGTTTTTGAGGTTTTGTTCGGCATTGGCTTTTGCCTTGGCTATGGCGGCAAAGGCTTCATCTAAGATGGAAACGATGCGTTGTTGTTCGGGGAGGGATTTTGGGAATCGTAGAAAAATACTTTTTACTTCTGCATCAGTAACTGCTGGATAGCTTGCTCCCTTTTGAAGTTTCTCCATCTGCTGATTGAATTCATCCGTAAGCAAAAAGTAGAATAAATACTTGTTGTCTATGTTTTCTTTTCCACGCAAAACAAAATATCCTGTGCTGCAAACTTGCCCATCATATTCTTCTGTAATCAAAGCAACTCTGCTATGGGTAGGTCTTACAGTAGCAAAAATCACGTCATTCTCTCTTACTAATTTCCTTGCTCGACTTGGAGCATCTTTTCCAAGCAAAACAGTTGCGCCTTCAATTTCTTTTGTTTCTTTATTTACACTTGAAACATCAAGGTAGGTAAACTCCTTATCAGGGTTTTTGGTAGGGTCAACCATTTCGGTTTTTTCCGAAACTTCCCCCAACTTCTTTATTTCCCAACCCTTCGGCAGGCTCAGGGCATCGTCTTTATGGTAGCTGAGTTTATCGAAGTTCATATCAATTCCAAAATTGAGTTAAGGATTTCAGCACTTTCTTCGTCCAATGCTTTCATTTCTTCTAAAATGGCTTGCGGTTGGCGTAGCGTTACTTCTTCTTTCTTGTTCGGGTTTTTTACGCTTAAATCATAAGTGTCTCCGGCTTCGAGAACCTCAGCCAGCGATACAGTCCATGAGTTTTCTGTATTGGGGGCTTCCACAAGGGAAGCCCGTACGCGTTGTAGTTGAATAAATTCTGCCAGGTCGTTTTCGTTGAGTGGGTTGGTTTTGCCCAAATTGCGGTCAAGGTTCAATTGGTAGTACCAAATGTTGCGGGTGGGTTTTCCTTTTTCAAAAAACAACACCACGGTTTTTACCCCTGCACCGGTAAAGGTGCCTCCGGGCAAATCCAACACGGTATGCAGGTTGCAGTTTTCCAACAGGGTTTTGCGTATGGCAACAGTGGCATTGTCGGTATTGCTCAAAAATGTGTTTTTAATTACCACACCTGCCTTGCCGCCTGCTTTCAGTATTTTAATGAAGTGCTGCAAAAAGAGCGAAGCGGTTTCGCCTGTTTTAATCGGGAAGTTTTGTTGCACTTCGGCGCGTTCTTTTCCTCCAAAAGGCGGATTGGCAAGCACCACATCGTAGCGGTCTTTTTCCTGTATGTCGGCAAGGTTTTCGGCAAGTGTATTGGTATGTATGATGTTGGGAGCTTCCACACCGTGCAAAATCATGTTCATAATGCCAATGATATACGCCAGCGATTTCTTCTCCTTGCCGTAAAAGGT
This sequence comes from Bacteroidia bacterium, assembly GCA_033764335.1. Classification (GTDB taxonomy): domain Bacteria; phylum Bacteroidota; class Bacteroidia; order J057; family J057; genus JAGQVA01. The sequence continues at coordinate 122,858 of JANRJC010000007.1, forward strand.
GCGTTTTTGCAGTATCTCGGTTTCTTTGGTAGAAAGTGATTTGCTATTTCGCAAGTAATCGAACGCTTCGCAAAGGAAGCCCGCACTACCCACTGCACCGTCATAAATTTTGTCGCCAATTTTTGGGGCAACCACTTTTACAATGGTCGTAATGAGCGGTCGGGGGGTGTAGTATTCGCCACCGTTTCGCCCTGCGTTGCCCATATTTTGTATTTTGGCTTCGTACAGGTGGCTCATTTCGTGTTTCTCTGCGTGGGTTCTAAAACGCAACTCGTCAATGCGGTTAATCACTTCACGCAAATTGTAGCCGCTTTGTATGCGGTTTTTCAGTTCGCTGAAAATCTCGCCAATCTTGTATTCGATGGTGTCGGCACTTTCGGCACTGGTTTTAAACTTTTTGAGGTAGGGAAAGAGTTCATTATTGACAAAATCCAACAAATCATCACCGGTCAATGCATTGTGATCAATTTTTCCATTATCCAACTTGGGCGCAGCCCAGGTCGTCCAATGAAATTGGGGTTCAACAATACCCGTGTATGATTTACCGGTAAGTTCAGCGGCTGTGGCTCTGTCTTTCTCCAGATCGTCCAAATATTTGAGAAACAAAATCCAGGAGGTTTGCTCCACATAGTCCAGTTCACTGCCGCAACCCGCGTCTTTGTGAAGGATATCGTCAATATTTTTAAAAGTCTGTTCAAACATTCGTTTTTTTTATACGGTACACAATTTCCCCCCTTTTCCGCATATCTGCAAGTACCAGGACAACACACGAAAAAACAATCCCCTCCCCAAAAATTCTTTCGGGGAGGGGAGTATTTGAGGTTCTATACTTAAATTCCGGTTCTACCGCGTATATTCATCAATCAGTACCTGGATGCCGTCAATCTTCTGATTGAGTTTGGCGAGGGTGCTGTCGAAGTCTTCTTTACGCGCCATCGGGGTGTTTACGCTCATGTAAAACTTGATCTTGGGTTCTGTTCCGGAGGGGCGGGCGGAGACCTTCGTGCCGTCGGCGGTGAGGAATTGTAAGACGTTGGATTTGGGCATGTCTATCGGCAGTTCCTCTCCGCTGGTGAGGTCGGTGCGTATCTGCCGCTGGTAGTCAAGCAGGGTCACTACGGGCGATCCTTCGATTTCTTTCGGCGGGTTGGTGCGCATCTGGGCCATGAGTTCGGCGATTTCTTCCTGGCCTTTTTTACCTCCTTTTTTGATGGAAAATAGTCTTTCGAGGTACATACCAAAGGTGAGGTAAATCTCGGTCAAGAGGTCAAACAGCGTCAGTCCGTTGTCTTTGGCGTAGGCGACGAGTTCGGCGATCATCGCGCAGGAGGAAATGGCGTCTTTGTCGCGCACGAAGTCGCCGATGAGGTATCCGTAACTTTCTTCGCCGCCGCCGATAAACTGGCGTTTGCCTTCATTTTCTCTCAATACTTCAGCGATCCATTTGAATCCGGTCAGGGTATTGATACAATCCACGCCAAAACGGTCGGCCATGCGGTCAATCAGGTCGGTGGTCACGATGGTTTTACACACGTATTGTTTGCCGTCGAGTTTGCCTTTGGCTTTCCACTGCTTGAGGAGGTAGTAAATGATGAGCGAACCGGTCTGGTTGCCGTTGAGTAGTTGCCATTCGCCGTGGGGGTTTTTTACACCTATGCCCACGCGATCGGCGTCGGGGTCGGTAGCCATGACGAGGTCGGCGTCGAGGTCTTTGGCTTGTTTGAGAGCGATGCTCATCGCCTCGGTTTCTTCGGGGTTGGGATACACTACCGTCGGGAAGTTGCCGTCGGGGGTGGCCTGTTCTTTTACCACGTGTACGTTGGTAAAGCCGAGTTTTTCGAGGATTCGGGGAACCATCGTGATGCCCGTGCCGTGGATGGAAGAATAGACAATTTTGAGGTCTTTCTGGTTGGCGATCGCTTCCGGGGTTACGACATTCCCGGCAACGGCGGTGAGGTATTTGTTGTCGAGGTTTTCACCGATACGGGTGATGAGGTTTTCATCGGCCTGGAAGTTTACTTCATCGGGGCCGGCGATTTTATTGACTTCGGCGATGATGTTTTTATCATGGGGAGCCACTACCTGTCCGCCGTCGTCCCAATAGGCTTTGTAGCCGTTGTATTCTTTGGGGTTGTGGGAGGCGGTGAGTACGACGCCGCTTTTGCATCCGAGGGTGCGGATGGTGAAGGAGAGTTCGGGGGTAGGGCGGAGTTCTTCAAATAGATACACATGAATTCCATTCGCCGAAAAAACCGCCGCCGTCATTTCACCGAAATACTGGCTGTTGTTGCGGCTGTCGTAAGCGATGGCTACACTTATTTTTTCATAGGGAAAAGATTTTTTCAAATAGTTGGCGAGGCCCTGGGTGGCCATGCCGATGGTGTATTTATTGACGCGGTTAGAGCCGGTTCCCATGATTCCGCGGAGGCCGCCTGTACCAAACTCAAGGTTTTGGTAAAAAGAATCCACGAGTTCTTCGGGGTTTTCATTTGCCATCATGCGGCGGATTTCTGCCTTCGCAGATTCATCAATATTGCTGTCAAGCCAGGATTGTGCGCGTTTTTTTTCTTCAACTGCTACCATGTGAGTGTTTTATTTTTTGGTCGGCGAAATATAAGAAAATCAAAAATACTTTGTTTGACTAATTGGGAATTCAGGCAGAAAAACCGTTTTTTAGAAAACCGGTGTTTTTGCCTGAGCGGACTCCATAGGAATAGTGAAAAAAAACTCGCTTCCTTTATTTATTTCGGAGCGAACGCCGATCTCGCCTTTATGCTGCTCCACAATTTTTTTGCACAGAGCCAGTCCGATACCCGTTCCTTCGTATTCGGTTTCTTTATGTAGTCGCCGGAAGAGGAGGAAAATATGATCCTGATATGCGGAAGAAATACCGATGCCATTGTCTTTCACCCAAAACCTCCACTGATGGGGTTCTTCCACGCAGCTGATTTCGATTTCAGGCGGGAAACCCGAGCGGTGAAACTTTAGCGCGTTGATAATCAAATTGTGAAACAATTGCCGGAGTTTTATCCGGTCGGCGGGGATGGTATCCGGAATATTTCGGAAGGTGAGTTTTGCTTGTTTTTCTTCAATGGCCGTAAATAATTCTTTGCGAATTTCTTCAAGAAGCAACGGCATATTCAGGGGGTAAATATTGATTTTGGCTGTATTCACCCGCGAATAAGTCAGCAGGTCGTGAATCAGTCGTTGCATATTTTTGGAAGCAGAAACCACAAAATTGAGATACTCAAGGTCTTCGGCTTCTATTTTGCCTTTGAGTCGTTTTTCGAGCAGTTGAGCAAAACTTACCACGGTACGAATCGGCGCCCGGAGGTCATGTGAAGCGAGATAGGCGAAGTTTTCCAGATTCATATTGGACTCGATGTACTGTTTGAGTTGGTCGTTTTTTCGATTCAGATCCAGTTCCTTTTGCTTTAATTCGGTTTCATCTTTGATAATGATAAGAATTCCCGAATATCCTCCCTTACAGTCAATAATCGGTGCAAATGTTATGGAGAAATAGGTAGTTTTCTCTCCGTCGTTGAAGGAGTCGTTTATTCTTATCGTTTTTCCCTCTGAAACCTCTTCTATAATTTTCTGGTATCGGCTGATCACATCGGGAGAAAAAAGCGAGGCCCAGTTATTTGCACTATTGGTAACTAGTTCATGGAAGGTCAGGTTATACCCGGAAATCTGCTTTTCGTTGTAAAAAATAGGCGTAAGAGTATCCTTCAGCGCCAGAATAGGATCGGGAATACTCTGAATAATCGCATTGAGCATGGCTTCATTTTGACGCAATTGCTCTTCTGCTTTTACTCGTTCTGTAATGTCGGAAGCCACGCCGAGAATGCCGACTATACGGTCATTCTCATCATAAATCGGTTTTTTAATGGTTGATACCCATTTTTCTTTACCCGTTGCATCCATGATTTTTTCGTTGGACCGAAATACGGTCAATCCTTTTTCCAGTACCGCATCATCATCATGCGAAAAATGGAGGTCTTCTCTAAAAAGAGGATGGATATCCTCTTTTCGTTTCCCCAAAAGTTCTTCCGGATGGATACCAAAATTTTCGGCCATCGCTTTATTATTAAAAATGAACCTTCGGGAATTATCTTTGGCAAAAACAAAATGAGGGTTGAGGTCGGAAATCTGCTGGAGAAAGCGGTTGTTTCGGGATAGTTCTTCCTTCGAATCATATACTGACTGATTGGTATAAATCAGGGTAACGATTATCAGCAATAATGCCATCAGGCTGACCATCATGTCCAGCATTTCGACGTTTACCAATCCCTCGGGTTCCAGATTGCGGAAGAGGCAGAAACTAATGCCAAAATTGATGGCTAAAGCACCTGCATTGAGGATTTGCTCCAATGGTCGCTGAGCGAGGTAATTCCACACCAAAAAAATCGTAACCGGAATAAGCTGAAGCGCAAAAATCAGCCCGATGCTCGCCGAAGGGATAACGGTAATCGGATACACTAAAAATAAACCGAGGTAGAATATCAATTTGAGCATTTTTTTGATTGCCAGCCAATGCATAAGAATCATCATGATCATGAATACAATTTTGGCTACAATATCCTCGGTTCTTCCCCACAATACCGAGTGAACCACCAAGGGAATGGTAAGCAAAAAGACGATCACCGAAAGCCGTCTGACAAACTGTAGGCGCTGTTCCTTTTCATGCTCGGAAAAAGGCATGCTCAATAAAGGGCGACTGGATATGGGAGTTCGACTCAGGTATATTAGAGAAAAAGCAATTACAATCAACAATGCAAACAAGCCCATTACAATGCCAAAGGAATTGCTTTTTTTGAGTAAAACCCGATCCCTTGTGATTTCGCGGAGAAGCATTTCGTTTTCGGCTTCCTTTTTATTCATTTGGACAAGCCATCCATGTAGTTTTAGGTAGTTCTTTTTTTCTTTTCGATATATTTCGTCGCTCAGCAAACCTGCTAACTGTAAATATTTAACGGCTGCCGGGGCGTCGCTCAATTTCTGATAGATATCGGCGAGGAGTTCGGCGGCTTCCTTTCGGGAAGCGGGCAGATTCGCTGTGGTTGCAGTTTCAAGCATTTCACGGGCGTGGTTGGCCGCCTGTTTTAGTTGTCCGGTTTCGAGGTAAATTTTTACGAATTCATGTTCGGCGGCCACCGATATTTTGTCTGCTTTTATTTGGGTACTAAGAGTAAGTGCCCGGGAGGCCGCAAATTCTGCGGAATCATAGCGGGCGATTTTTCGGTAAATTTCGCTCAACACATTATAGGTTTCTCCCGCAATGCGGAGGTAATTTTGCTGTGCTTCGGCAATATCCAGAGCCTTTTGAGCGAAAAACAAAGCAGAATCCGATTTTCCGAGATGAGAAAACGAATAGGCCATTTCCTTATAGCCGTAAGCCTGTAGCCGGCTGTCGTTATATTTTTCGGAGAGGAACACGCCTTTTCGGGTATAAGGAAGTGCCTTCACGAAATCCCCCTGTTGAGCGTGGAGATTTCCGATGCAGATTAGGGATTGGCGGGCTTTTGCGGGCGTATTCAAGCTATCGCTTAGGTTTACCCCTTTTTCATAATGAAACAGGGCATTTTCAAAATCATTCAGCATCTGGTAAGAAGTACCGATGGAACGGTGAAGATCAATCAGAGCGGTATCCCGTTCGGATTCAGCAATAATCAGTGCCTTATGATTATCAATAATTGCAGCAATAGGATCTTCTTCGGATTTTTCATTTCCCGATTCTTCCGAAAATTGGGCATACAGCGGCGAAAATCCACATAACAGGCACAGAAGAGCAATAAACCACAAATATCGGTGATGTTTCATATCCTTTCCTCTATAACCATAAAAAGAAATATAAGGAATATGGATGATTCTTAAAACACAATCATACAAATTATAATACCATAAAAATCAAAAAAATATAACATCTTGATGTACCATGGCGAATTGTTCAAATACGCCTATATTCATCCTGCCAAATATTTAATCCCTTACCCTATGAAATCTGTCATTCTTCTACTTTCTACTACATTTATTCTGACGGCATGTAGCCCTGATCCCCAAACCCAATCTTCGGATACCCCCATAGCCTCATCCGAATGGGTGAAGTATGAAGGAGGTTCCGGCCCCGGAAAAGGCAAAAATATTGTGCTTATCAGCGGCGATGAAGAGTATCGCTCCGAAGAGGCACTGCCGCTGCTTGGCAAAATTCTTGCCAGTCAGCACGGATTTAACTGTACCGTTCTTTTTGCGCAAGATACTGCAAAACCCGGCATTGTTGACCCCAATTATCTCCATAATATCCCGGGTCTGGAAGCCCTGAAAACCGCCGATCTAATGGTCATTTTTACTCGTTTTCGGGAACTGCCCGACGAGCAGATGCAGATGATTGACGACTACCTCAAAAGCGGCAAACCCGTCATCGGCATTCGCACAGCGACGCACGCCTTTAATATCAAGGACAGCACCAGCAAATGGCTTCATTACGGCAATTATTATGAAGGAGAAAAAGCGGAATGGCACGGTGGTTTTGGGAGGCTGGTATTAGGCGAAAAATGGATTTCCCACCACGGACACCACAAACATCAAAGCACAAGAGGCATTGTCGCAGCCAAAGACCATCCGGTCATGCGGGGAATCGCCGACGGCGATATCTGGGCCGCAACGGATGTTTACGGGGTGAGATTGCCTTTACCCGGCGATAGTGAACCGCTGGTACTCGGTCAGGTAATCAACCGCGCCGGTGAATACAACGAAAGTGATCCTTTTTTCGGCCTTCGGCCTTCCGATAGCGAGGTAGCCACGGAAAATCCCGCCAATAAAGAGGCCGGCAATCCCAACGATCCTATGATGCCCGTAGCATGGGTCAAGTCTTATCAGCTTCCCGGCGGACAGACGGGTCGGGCATTCGCTACCACCGTCGGAGCCGCTACCGATATGACTTCCGAAGGGGTGCGTCGTATGTTTGTAAATGTCGCTTACTGGCTTACAGGACTGGAAGTACCCGAAAAAGCGTCGGCAGACATACCCGGCATATTCAACCCTTCCCCCTACAGCTTCCAAAAGGATGAATATTGGGACGGAAAAAATATAGTGGTTCGTGAACTTGGGGAATAGATAAAGATCGGAATATAAATTTTGAGTTCTGATTTTTTATTCTATTTTGGTTTTCCGTATCATTGGGGTATGCACAAAAAACACAATCGCCCCGAAGTCTCGGAGGGACAGACGGGAAGTCCGCACGACCGCTTCTTCAAGCGTACGCTCAAAGATCAAGAAAAAGCTATCGGCACACTCGAAGGAGTTTTGCCTCCGGAGGTGTTTGCCCGCCTTCGTCTCGAAACCTTTGTCCATGCAGATACCAGTTATGTTGATCCGCGACTCAGGGAGTATTTCTCCGACCTAGTTTACACCTGTCTGACAAAGGATGAGCATCCGGTAAATATCGCCTTTCTTTTTGAACATAAAAGTTACCCTGTGGACTATCCTCATCTCCAGATTCTGCGTTATATGCTTGAAATCTGGGATCGGCAGGTCCGAGAGAAACAGCCCCTGAGCCTGATCATCCCTGTTTTGCTGTATCACGGTAAAGAAGTTTGGGAATACAAGCCCTTTCATTATTTTTTTCCGGGCGAACGGGCTGGATTGGAACGCTATCTCCCACTGTTTGATTTTCAGACCATCAATCTTCAGGCAGTGAGTCTCGAAGCCATTGGCCGACAGTTCCGGTTACCGGCCCTACGAATTGCCTTCCGATTGATGAAATCAATCCGTGATGAGGATTTAGGCGAAAAAATTACCTTGATTATGGAGGGATTGGAGGAAATTCGAAAATTGGCTTCGGGGCATACATTTTTTGAAACGGTTTTTGTATATTTACTTCAGGGATCTAAAACCGACGTAAAAGAAATCATGAAAAATATGTACAACCTGATACCGGAAGAGTGGGTCGAGATGTATGATGACTCCCCGGCTATGCAACTAATCCGCAGAGGCCGAGAAGAGGTATGGGCTGAGGCTGAGGCCAAAGTCGCTTCAGCGATGAAAAAAGAAGCACTCGCATGGAAGAAGGAAGCCGAAGCCCGGCAAAAAGCCGAGACGGAAGCAAAAGAAAAAATCAAAGCCTTGAAGAAGGAAGCCGAAGCCCGGCAAAAAGCCGAGACGGAAGCAAAAGAAAAGGCTGAAGCCCTTAGGAAGATCGAATCTGAAAAAAAAGTCACCATAGCGAAAATGCTTCATGCAGGGATTGAAAAAGCGGCTATCGCCGAATTTTTGGGACTAAGCAGACAGAAGCTCGCGGCTTATATCCGACAGATACAGAAGGGCATCGAAGAATAGCCCTAAAGATCCAGCCAAAAGGTCAGCACCGGGGTAAGCGGGCTTTGTTTTGCCACTACCCATTGATTCAGTTCCCGGTCAAACTGGTACCAGGCGAAGGCATTTTTGCGGTTGAGAAAATTCTGAATATCCAGCGCCAGCCAATAGGCAAACTTGGGACGGTTGCGACGAATCGCGATCCGCAAATCGGGTCTAAAATAGGGCGAAACTTTCTCCTGATTGGGTTTTGCCCAATTTACCGGGGCATCGTATCCGTCATTGTCTATGCGACTTACCAAAATCGGCGTAACCGGATAACCCGAATTAAAAAGGAAACGAATGCCTGTCTCCAAAAAGGTATTTTCGCCCAGAGGGAAAATTTGTCCGCCGGTAAAATTGCCGGAAAAACGGGCGTCGTAGTTGGAGGGATATTTCGTTTCGTCGTCGGGTCGTTGAAAATACGAACGAAGGGTAGAGCCCGAGAGAACAAAAAAAGAACCCTGCGAAAAAGATTTTTCGAGGCTTAGATCCAGCCCATAATTGGCTCCTGTACCCACACTGTAAAGAGGGTCGGAGTCAAATCCCCAAAGGCGGTTCAAAACGAAGATCTTCCGGTTGGGGTCGAGGGTAACCGGCAGATCGTAAAGGTACTGATAGTAGGTTTCGAGCCGGAGGCGAAAATTTGTACCTAATCGCTGATCCAGCGCAAGTATCAGATGATGTGCCTTCATCAGGCTGAGGTTTTTATTGAGCATCTGACCATCAATATCCACAAAGTAATTGCCGAAGGGCACGGTTTTGCTGTGCAGACCATAACCGAGGGAAGCCGTTGTTGTAGGTGAAAGGATCATTTTCACCCCCAGTCGTGGTTCAATCATGCCCGTTCCATTCAAACCCAAATACAAGGCATGGACTCCTGCATTGAGTATCACTCGTGTATTGAGTCGGATGCTGGCCTGGAAATAGGGCTGAGCCTGCCAGGTATTTCCTCGCGTGTCAATAACGGTTCGAAGAAAGTTGAGCGTATCAATCCATTTTTCATCGAGCAGGTCATAGTGAATATGGCTGGCCAGGAAACCCGTTTTGATCTGCACGCGCACATTCAGCGTGCGTTTGTAATACATACTCACCGAATTTCGAACGGTAATGTATCGTTCGGTTTTCACCCTTCCGGTATCCAAAGCCGGAGAAAGGGTATCGTCGTAAGTAAAGGCATTCTGCCCCATAAGGGCGGCATTTACCTGAATATAGGATTTTTCGTCAATGATTTTTTTCCAACTGGCACCCACGACGCCCATGTTTGTGCCGTAGTCGTAGATGAAATAATCGCGAAACGTTTTCCAATCTCCCTCCAAAGGCCGCAGATATTGGGTACTCATTCCCCCCATTCCCCATACGCTAAACTGGTTTTTGTCTCCCTGATGCTGAATTTTGAAAGAGAGGTCGTAAAAATTATTGTCATTACGTGGGCTAATCAGGTAAATGCCCAGTTGATTGAGGATACCGAGGGTAGAGTAGCGGAAATTGGTGAGGTACGAAGATTTTCCTTTGACAATAGGGCCTTCCGTAGCAAAATCCAACCCGAGAAGTCCGGCGCGAAAGGTGTGTTCGCGTTGTTGCATATTTCCTTTTCGGAAACGCATGTCAAAAACACCGGAGATGGCGTCGCCGTATTCGGCGGGGAAAGCCCCCGTGGAAAAATCGGAGCTGCTGAGCATCGAAGCACTGAAGGCAGTAATGCCTCCACCACCCGAGCCGGGACCGGCGTAGTGATTGGGATTGGGAATGTCCACACCTTCGAGTCGCCAGAGGAGACCAATGGGTGAATTTCCCCGAATAACCACGTCGTTGCGGATGTCAAGCCCGCTTTGTACTCCCGGCAACCCCTGCGCCAGGCGCCCCGGATCATTGGCCGTGGCGGCGTGGTATTGAAGTTCTTCCGGATCGAGGCGACGAGTACTCACCACCGAAAGTTCGTTGATCGGATCACTCCCGACGTAAGCGTTGAGTTCCACCGCATCCATTTGGATACCCGTGGGCAACACAATGTCGAGGTAATATTCTTTGGCGGAATTAAGCTGAATATTATCCCGCTTAAAATCGCCGTAACCCAAAAGCCGGGCTTCCAGTGTGCGTCTTCCGACCGGAATATTTTCCAAAATAAAAAAGCCACCAGAATCGGAAAATGTGCCGATTACCGTTGGCAGATTGGACACAAACACCTGCGCACCCGGCAGGGCTTCTTCCGTATCAGATATCACCCTTCCGCGAATGGTCTGGGTGAGTTGCTGCGAATAAAGCGCAGCGATACCAGAAAAAAGCAGGACAAAAAAAGTGGTTTTAAAAATTTTCTGCATAACCCCGAATTTGCGGAAAATTTCCGATACTTCGCATTCTCACTATTCTATAAGTTCGTTATTTTACAACCATGAAAACTGCCCTACTTGTCTGCGATCATATTAATGAAAACTTCCACCATATTTCGCCGGACTATACCACGATGTTTCGGCAACTTTTACCAGAACTGAACCTCGTTCCTTACCGGGTGATTGATGGGGAGTTTCCGGAAAATGTCCAAACCTTTGACGCTTATATCGTTACGGGTTCGCGGTTTTCGGTATATGATGAGGTCGAATGGGTACTTCGGCTCAAGTCATTTGTGCGGGAAATTTATGTTTCCGGCAAAAAATATGTCGGGGTTTGTTTTGGGCATCAGATGCTCGGGGAGGCTTTGGGCGGAAAAGTGGAAAAGTCACCATCTGGCTGGTGTGTGGGTGTACACTCTTTTTCCCTATTAGAGACAGAACCGTGGATGTTTCCTTTTCAGCCCGAAGTCAACCTTTTGATGATGTGCCAGGATCAGGTAATGCGGTTGCCGGAAAACAGCATTCACCTGGCGACCACGGCAGACTGCCCGGTGGCCATGTTTCGTGTAGGCGAAAATATGCTGGGTATTCAGGCACATCCTGAGTTTCCTCTCGCGTATGACCGGGCACTCATGGAAAATCGCATAACGCGAATTGGCCAAGAAAAAGTAGAAGCGGGAATACAAAGCCTGTCGAAAACTCCCGACAAAGAGGTAGTGGCAAATTGGATCATTCGCTTTTTAAGAACGCAGATGTGAGCCGTTCTATATCAGTATCTTTATCCCGTTTATAAGCATCTGTACAGCCATCATAACCAGAATCATTCCCACGAGTCGCTCCAGCGCGATAAGCCCTCGCTCTTTAAGCACACGTAGCAGAAACGGCGCAAACATCAGAATAACCGCTGTAAATGCCCAGGCAATAACAAGTGCAAAAAACCAGTTGGTAAGCTTGCCCGGGTTGCTTTGTGTCATCAGGATGAGCATGGCGAGAACCGAAGGCCCGGCTATCATGGGGATTGCGATGGGTACGAGAAAGGGTTCTCCCCCCGGGCTTGCGCCCATGACACCTTCTGCCCGTGGAAATATCATCCTTAGACCGATAATGAGAAGGACAATTCCGCCGGAAATGGTAACAGCCTCCTGTTGCAAATGAAGAAAATCCAGCAGCGGTTTTCCCGCAAATAGGAAAATCAGCAGGATAAAAAAAGCAATGACCAACTCTCGGGCAATAATCACCCGCTGCCGTTTAGGTTCAATATCCTTCAGAATGGCCAACATCACCGGGATATTTCCCAACGGATCCATCAAAAAGAAAAGCAGTGCTGCTGCGGATAATATGGAACTGCTGAGGTCTTCCATGAGATAATCTGATGTTTATGCTTTTTGAGGCTGTAATTTATCCAAAAGATTAGAGAAAACAGCATTCTCACCGCATTAGCACAACATAACCTCGTGTCACCTGTGTCGCCCGCTCTCCCGATCGAAGGAACTGGATCGCCCAGTAATATACCCCTTCCGCTGCCTGCCGGTTGCCGCTGCTGCCCGTCCAGTAGTCCTGCGGGCTTTGGCTTTCAAATACTTTTTTGCCCCAACGATCAACAATCACAAGCGCATATCGCTCCAAAGGGCATATTACTCTCGGGCGAAAATCGTCGTTGATCCCGTCGCCGTTGGGCGTAAATACATTTGGGACAAATACAAAACATTCGCAGTCTCTCACCCCTATAAAAAAGTCTGTCTGCGCCGTTTCGCAGTCGTCGGAAATCAACACAAAATACCGCCCCGGTTCCGTGACGATTCGGATTGGTTCTACCGAACCATCCTCCCAAAGGTAATCCGCGCCTTCTACGGATACATCCAGCCGCAGGCTGTCTCCTTCGCAAAGCGTTGTATCCACTCCCTCCGGCACGGTGAGGGCAGAAAATTTTACGGTTACGGTATCCCGCTGACGGCACCCTGCCAGTCTTCTCTCTACCGAATAGTTTCCCGCTTCGCTTATAAACATCTGAGCAGCGGTGCTCCCGTCCTGCCACAAGTAAGTGGCGAATGCGGTCGCTGCATTCAAAGTGGCAGTTTGTCCACTACAGAGTGTCAGGTCGGGGCCCAGATTCAATACCGGCAATGGTTGAACCTGTACCGTAAGCGTATCCGAAGCCTGGCAACCTTGCTGATTTACGGTCACCCAATAGATTCCGGCGGCGGTGATCGTGCGGAAAGCAGCGGTCATGGTATCATTCCAGCGATAGGTTGCGCCGGGAAAGTTCAGGGTAAAGGAAAGACTTTCCCCGGGGCAAATAGTGGTATCGGAGCCGAGGTTTACTTCGGGGGAAATTTCCTCCACCTGTATCGTATCGCTCAGCGGGCAGCCTTCAAATTGTGCGTCCACCCAGTATTTTCCGGGTTGTTTTACCGTGATCTGCCGGGTAGTGGCTCCGGTATTCCATAGAAAATAGCTATTTTCCTCTCCGGCGTCCAAAACCAAGGAATCCCCTTTGCATAAAACTCTTTTTTCGCCCAGTGCGAGCGGGTTATAATTGGAAAAATAGGCGTAAGATGCCTGTTTGTTTTCGTCAAAATTGATCATTCCCATGTGGAAAACCCCGGAGGTATTGTCAATCTGGTTGGTGGAAGTGACGAGTGAACCCAGGGCTTCGATTCGCCCGGCCATCCATTGTCCGTTGGTTCCCGGAACCGGTGAAAATGCAGAAGGAAGGATATTGGAGGTTCCGTTGAGGCGGAAATGAGCTTCATTACCCGTCTGGGTGAGGAGGTAGAAAAAGAAGTTATCACTGGCAGGCCGGACAAATTTTACCACACGGGTGCCTGTACAGGTGATCGGGGGTATAATAGCCCCGCCGGGTTCGCCGGCAACTCCGCTTTGATGCCAGACATACACAGGCAAACTGCTGGTGATGGCGGTCGCATTCAGGGTGAGTTCAACGACGCCAGTCTGTCCTCGGTTTAGATTTAGCGGATTTTTTCCCTGAATATTCACACCGGTCTGGTCTTCTGTTGCGGTAATATATATCCTTTCCACGGCGGCTTCGCCTTTCAAAACGATATACTCTGTTCCCAGACTTTTTACCGGAATAATCTGGTCGCCGCATAAGTCATTCCCCGAACCTACACCCGCAGATAGGGCATCATCGGAAACCGTAACGGCAATGGGCTGGTCAGCCTGGATATAGGAACCCACGAGATTGCCCGCAAGGTTGCTACCACTTTCCCGGCAGGAAAAGGTTTCGCCCCGGTTAAGCACTACGGAAAAAGGCACTCCGGGTACATGATTTTGAATATGAGAAGAAGGTGTGATTTGGACGGTAGTCTGGTTTTGGGTGGCAACGATGTCGAAAAAAGAATTTCCCTGCACATTCGTAAACTGTGTCTGTCCGGGAATAAAAAACTCTTTTCCCAATGCCTGATTTCCTCGCAAATTATAATCCGCAGAATGGTTGGGCGCAGCGACGCGATAGTAAGCAGTAATGGTTTTTGTTGCCGTAATATGAAGCCCTTTTTTCAGAATAAAATCGGGCGGTTTATTTTCTAATGAGTTGAGATAGGGCGTGAGATCAATAATTTCCATCTCGCTAGGCGCAAGGTCATAGGTAAGCGGAACAAATGCCGGATTTGAGGGGAAATCAATGATCACATCCGAAGATTCACCTGCACTTCCAATGACCAAAAGGACAGGCGATTCCCCCGATACGTCACTGACGTCGGGTGCGGCAAACCAATATTCCACAGCCGTTTGTGGGAAAAGGTTCCCAATGAAACAAAGATTTAAAACTCCCCAAAACAGACTCCGGTATAAAGCTGCGCACATAAGCGAAATGTTTTATTTAACCGACAGCCAAAATCACTTTCAGATAACCGGGTTCTTTTTGGTCAAATTTTTCGTAAGCTAATCGGCCTTCACTCAGAGGCATAATCCGCGAAATAAATGGAAGCAAATCCATTTGCCCGTTCTGAATTTTGTCCAACAGTTTTTCCATGTAAAACCGCGCAGGGCATCGCCCGATCCGAAAAGTGAGGTTTTTGTCGTAAGCCTGAGCAGGTGAAAAAGAAAATTCCGGACGTGTATGTACGCCTACGGTCGAAATGATCCCGCCCGGACGAACCAGATAGTAAGCCAGTTTGGCAGCGGAAGGGCTTCCCACGGCTTCCAGCACGGCGTCTGCGCCGCGTCCATGTGTGAAAGCGCGGATAACTTCCACGGGGTTATTTTGCTGAAAATCAACCGTAACGGCGCCCAGCTTTGCCGCCCATTCCAGCCTTTCGGCAATAGAGTCTATGGCAAATATGGTTTCGGCTCCTTTTTCTTTTGCCCCCAGAATTGCCATCAGACCTACCGGCCCGCAACCGACTACCGCATACACTCCACCGGGACGAACCTCTGCCTGATCCGCGCAAAAATATCCTGTCGCCATAATATCTCCCGTCAGTAAGGCCTGCGCAGCGTCTATTTCCGGTGAATACCGAACCAGCGTAGTATCGGCCAGAGGTACACGCACATATTCGGCTTGTGCGCCGTGCAGGCCGTGTCCTTTTTCGACCCAGCCATACAATTGCCCTCGCTCACAGCGGCAGGTAAGGCCAATCCGGCAGTAATAACACTCCCCACAACTGGTGGTAAACGGACTTACAACCGCGTCGCCTTTTTTCAGGGTTTTCACCCCATGACCGGTTTCGACGATTTCTCCTACAAACTCATGCCCCATTACCGTGCCGGTATCAAGCCCCGATTCCCTGCCGTGATAAATATGCAAGTCAGAACCGCAAACTGCGGTATAACGAACTTTCACGATGGCATCACCCGGTGACAAAATCACCGGATCGGGAGCCGATTCGTAACGTATATCCCGAATTCCCTGAAAAGTAAGTGCTTTCATTTTAAGAAACTTTATTTTTGTCCCGGCCGGGTTCCTTTGGGTGTAACGGGTGCAAAAGTACCAAATGGATAGGTATCAGGTGTTACGACTACACCTGTGCTTAGCTTTAGCGGAATATCTGCCACACCGGCAAAGGTTAGCTCGACAAAAAATGCGGTATATCCCGCGGCATGTGAATCTGCCTTCAGGCGGTATTTTCCGTCTGCGGCCAGGGGAATATCCGTTGGCTGATAGGCCCTGCCGATGGAGTCCACCTGAAAATTGCGGGCTTTGGGATTATGTGCCTGCCAGAGAGTAACCGCCTGAGGAATATATTGCGGGGAAGTCTGGATGACCAGTTCGCCATTTTCCACCCCCCATTCAAAGTCGGGCCGGGGAGTTTCAGCGACAATGTTCTGATAAAAGGAAACGAGTGTTTCCAGCGCGTCCGTTTCACGCATAGAGTGTTCGCTATTCGGCACATAACGCAGGTGTTTTTCACCCTTTAGATCGTTCCAGTAAAACTGCCAAGAGTCGGGGAGGAAAAACTGGTCTCCCGTAGCGTTGATGATCATTTTAGGAAGTGTGAGCCGATCTCGATAAGAAAAAGGTTCGGTGAGTTCAAGTAAACGGGCATATTCGGAGGATCCTTGCCATTCCATGATTCCTTCTTCGGTATAATTGCCCACAGCCGGTGCCCATTGACCATATACCTGCCAGTGGTGTTCAAAAGAAGGTACAAGGTTGAGCATATCAATGACAATGGGAGCAATAGCAACCACTCGGTCATCCGCCACAGCCGTCGTCCAAGTCGTCCAACCGCGTTTGGAAGCACCTGCCACCACAAATTTATCCACTTTGTGTTTTAGCGTTTTTTCGGAAAAAACCTCCACCACATCCAGGGCGCGCACGGCCGCCGTTGTCATCGGAAGACGAGCGAGCCAGCGAGCGTCTTCGTCTTTGGCTCCGCCTTCAAGAAATTTTCGCCAGCCGTAGGCAATTAATTCATCCTCTTCACGCGGGCCGTAGGGATCGCCCACAAATTCGACCGGCTGGTTGGGTACATTATGGAGATCGGCTACGACGGTTTGGGACAACATCGCAACTTGCAATATCAGGTCGTCGGGTTTTGAAGGTTGATCTCTTTTACGGCTCCCTCCACCGATAAAAAGCATGCCCGTAGTGCTTGTTGCCTTGTCGGGCACAACGATCGTGAGCCAGTGCCACCAAACGGGGTCTTTGACCTCTGCCTCCGTAAGCCAACGTTGAGAGACCATACGTATGACATAGGTGGTATAACCTTCACCCGGAATCGTATCCACCGCCTCCCAGGAAAATTCGGGAGAAACGGTCCGGACATACGACTCAAAAGGATTGAGGGTGGGGGACTCCGTCGGTTGAGGCGTTTGGCGACAAGCAACCAGCAAAAATATTGCAGCGAGAAGCGGGAGATATTTCATAAAATGAGTAAGTAGTAGTGCAGAAATTTACAATACATCCCCATTTAAGCCAATTTATTTTCTCCTTTTAAATATTTTTGAGTCGCTGTCCAATTTGCCCCAATACATTTGTCTTAGGGGTATAATACTTAAAAATAACAAAATGGACGAATTTATTCTGATTTTCCGACACGAAGACGGCGGTAAACTCGCCTCGCCCGAACAAATGCAAGCCTGGATGAAACAGACCATGGACTGGATCGGCGGTATCGCCGCGCAAAACAAATATGTGTCCGGCACAGGACTGCCTTTTGATGATGCCCGTGTCGTCAAAGCCACCGCTGCGGGAAAGATCGTCACCAATGGCCCTTTTGGCGATATTAAAGAAACCATTGGAGGTTATATTGTCGTAAGAGCAGACTCCGTTGAGGAGGCCGTAGAATTTGCGAAGGGTTCCCCTGTATTATTAGGCGAAGGCAATAGTGTGGAAGTAAGGAAGATTGCCAAAGAGGACAAAACACAATAGCTGAGTTAATTGCCTCTGTGTTTTTAGCAGAGGCAATTGCCCCCACCCGATGAATCAGGCAGACCTCATACCGCATCTGTTCCGCACAGAATCCCGAAAAATCACGGCAGTACTCTGCAAACTTTTCGGCATTGAAAACATGGAGCTGGCGGAAGACATTACCGGCGAAACTTTTTTATCGGCACTGGAAATCTGGCCCTATAAAGGTTTTCCCGAAAACCCAACCGCGTGGTTATATACCGTAGCGAAAAACAAAACACGAAATTACCTCACCC
Organism: Bacteroidia bacterium; assembly: GCA_033764335.1. Lineage (GTDB taxonomy): Bacteria > Bacteroidota > Bacteroidia > J057 > J057 > JAGQVA01. The sequence continues at coordinate 140,650 of JANRJC010000007.1, forward strand.
GCAGACAGACATTTTCCGAAAAAATCACGCCGAACCTCCCTGCACAGGAGGCCGATGATTTGCTCTCCCATATAGATCTTTCCGAACAAAACATTATGGACAGCCAGTTGCAGATGTTGTTTGCCATCTGCCATCCTGTCCTTCCTACGGAAGCACAGATTGGCCTTGCCTTGCGTATTCTTTGCGGTTTTGGGATAGAGGAAATTGCAAATGCCTTTCTGACTAACAAAGAGACGATCAATAAGCGCCTGTTTCGGGCAAAAGAAAAACTACGACAGGAAAAAGTAAAAATCGAATTTCCTTCCGAATCGGAAATCGCCAAACGGATGGAAGCCGTTCTGGCAACTTTGTATTTGCTTTACAACGAAGGTTATTACTCCGAAAGCCAGGACACTGTCCTGCGGGAAGATCTTTGCCTGGAAGCTATGCGGCTGACCTATTTGCTTCTCGAAAACGAAAAAACCAATCAGCCACCGGTCAATGCCCTGCTCGCTTTAATGTGTTTTCACAGTTCGCGGTTTCCCGCCAGAAAAAACCAGAATGGCGAAATTGTCTTATACCAAGATCAGGACGAAACCCTCTGGAATCAGGAATTAATTGTCAAGGGAGCTTATTATTTTCAGCAGGCATCGAAAGGAAAAACCCTTTCAAAATACCATTTAGAGGCCGGTATTGCGTGGTGGCATACACAAAAAACAGACACCCCGGAGAAGTGGGAAAATATCTTGCAGATGTACAACCGTCTGCTCCAGATCGAATATTCCCCGATTGCCGCACTCAACCGCACCTTTGCCCTTTCCAAAGCCAATGGCAAAACCGAGGCACTTCGCGAAGCCGAAAAACTCTGTCTCACCGGCAACCCTTATTACCACACCCTTCTCGGTGAGTTGTACGAAGACATTGACAATAAAAAAGCTCGACAACACCTGGAAACCGCTCTTACCTTTGCCCGCACCCCAGCGGACAGGCAGGCGATAAAGAAAAAACTGGACAATTTTTGAAAGAGGATAAATTACAAAAGCCAGCCTTATCTATAGCGATAAAGCTGGCTTTATTAAAAATAGTTTAAACTTTTGCGTTTACGCGAATACCAGGTTTTTCAGGTACTGAGCATCCACTTCGGCACTTTTCAGCGGGGTGGAGTTTTCGTATTTCTCCTGCTCGACGATGTAGTATTCCATACCATTATCAGCGGCTACCTTCAGTATTTTTGCATAGTCAATAGAGCCGGTACCGAGATCGCAGGATGCATCGGGCTCTCCGGCAGGTGCTCCTTTTGTCCGGTCTTTGACATGGCAAAGGCGGAAACGGTTGGGGTATTTTTCCAGATAGGCAATCGGATCTGCGCCGCCTGTCACGACCCAGTAGATATCCATCTCGTAGTCCACCGTCGCTGGATCGGTATTCGCCATCATATAGTCCTGCGGAAATTGGCCTTCCAGTTCCTGGAAAGAATAACCGTGGTTGTGGTATGCAAAACGAATTCCATTCTTCCGGCAGATTTCCCCACACTCATTAAACCTATCGGCGATTTTTTTAAAGTCGTCGAGGGTTTTTTGCGGCCCCACCCAAGGTGAGAGGAGGTATTTCATTCCAATTTCCGCAGCCTGTGCGGCTTTGGTTTCGAAGTTTTCATTGAAATTACAATGACTCGAAATCATTTGCATCCCCAGTTCGTCGAGATAGGCCTTAAACTCCATATGCGGCATATTCCAGAACAAACCCTGAGGGCCTTCATAACCTTCAATTTGTTTGTATCCAAAAGAAGCCACCTGTTTTAGAATGCCTTTGGGATCCTTGGGTAGATCGTCTCTCAGGGTGTAAAGTTGTAAGCCAAATTCTTTCAGCGTCCCACCTGTTGCAGCTTCGGTTCCTTCCGCCACTGCGGTCTGACTACCTCCACTTTTGCATGCCCATTGTGGGAGGATAAGCGTCCCGGCGGCCATAACCCCGGCGGCCTGGATAAAATTGCGGCGATTATACTTCATTTTTTTGAATATTTTGTGAGTAGGTTAGATGACCAATAAATATAAGAAATATTACTTTATTTCCAGCACCACCACGGAAAACGGAGGAAGTGTCACGTTCAGCGACTCACCTTTTTTGCTGAATCCGTCAAAGCTTTTGGGGGTAATTGCGTCTGGCTTTTCGAAGGAATTGTAGTCATTGATTTTGCCGGATGAAAGGATCGTACCACTTACCTTTTTGAATTCAACACCTCTGACTGCCAGGTCAACGGTGTTGGTCTTTGATGCGTCAATATTTACCAGAGAAATATGGATCACTCCGGTAGAATCTTTTGAAGCCGAAGCCGAAATCGCGGGCAAAGATTCTTTTCCGTGGGTAAACGAAACATTGGTCAAATTCAACGGCAGCATTTGCGCGTCCTGATGTACGTTGTACATTTTCATCACGTGGTAAGTGGGAGTCAGGATGATTTTATTTTCGTTGGTCAGAATCACCGCCTGCAACACGTTGATCGTCTGAGCCAGATTGGCCATCTGTACACGGTCGGCGTGGTTGTTGAAGGTATTGAGCGTCGTGCCGGCGATCATGGCGTCGCGCATGGTATTTTGCTGGTAGAGAAAACCGGGGTTAGTTCCGGGTTCGACATCGTACCATCCGCCCCATTCGTCCACGACAAGCGCAACGCGCTTGTTGGGATCATACTGATCCATAATCGCCGTATGGCGGGTGACGAGTTCCTCCATCTGAAGTGCCCGCTGCATGGTGGTAAAATACTGATCCTGCGAAAATTCGGTAGCCGAACCCTTGGCGCGCCAGTCTATCACCGAATAGTGGTGAAGCGCCACGCCTTCTAGCAGGTTTCTCGGGATATTTTTCATCAGCACTTCCGTCCAGTGATAATCATCCGAGCTTGCGCCCGAAGCGATACGAAACACACCTGAACTATTGCCCCAGTCACCCATAAAAGTGGTGTACTGGCGATAAATATTGGCGTAATATTCGGCGGTCATATTTCCCCCACAACCCCAAGCTTCGTTGCCGATGCCCCAGTATTTGACTTTCCAGGGGTTTTCCCGGCCATTTTCTCTGCGGAGATCTGCCATCGGGCTTTTTCCAGCGTGATTGACGTACTGAAGCCATTCGGCTACTTCCTGTACCGTACCGCTTCCCACATTGGCGGAGAGATAGGGTTCTGTGCCCAGAAGTTCGCACATGTTGAGGAAGTCATGGGTTCCGAAGCTATTGTCTTCGGTTACGCCTCCCCACCACTGATTCACGATCGAAGGGCGCTGGTCTTTGGGGCCAATGCCGTCTTTCCAGTGGTAAGTATCGGCAAAACAGCCACCCGGCCAACGCAGATTAGGAATCTTCAGATCCTTGAGCGCAGCGACCACATCGTTGCGGACACCGGCTGTATTCGGGATTTTCGTATTATTTTCCCCTACATAAAAACCGTCATAAACACATCGGCCCAGATGCTCGGCAAAATGACCGTAGATATGTTTGTTGATGGTGTATTTGCCCTGATCAGCATTGACGATTACGCGGCTGGAGGGAGAATTCTGCCCATACATATTGAATGAAAAACAGGCAGAAAAGAGGGTTAGTAGTAATAGGTTATTTATTTTCATAAGAAAAGGATAAATGTTTTACTCCGTGAAAATAGAAAATCAAATTTACCTTTTGCATTTTTTTTCCATTGACACACGCACAAAAAGTCATAACTACCCGCTTTGAAACACAATATTAACTTATCACTATGCTTGTCAGAACTTATGGAAGCGCGGTGGAAGGGATTCACGCAACCATGATCACCGTCGAAGTAAATGTCGCCCAGGGCGAATTTGGCTATACCATGGTAGGCCTCGCAGACAATGCTGTCCGCGAAGGATACCAACGCATCCGCACAGCCTTTCTCAACAACGAAATCAAATTTCCGCGCGCCCGCACCACCGTCAATATGGCCCCCGCCGACATTCACAAGGCGGGTTCGGCCTACGACCTCACCATTGCAATGGGCATCCTCGCAGCAGCGGGTGATATCCGCCCCGAAAAAGTGAGCGAGTACCTCATCATGGGCGAGCTTTCCCTCGACGGCACGCTTCGCCCGATCAAGGGCGTGCTGCCTATTGCTGTGGAGGTGCGCAAACAAGGCCTGAAGGGTATGCTGGTACCGAAAAAAAATGCCGCCGAAGCGGCCATCGTCAGCAATATTGATGTCATTCCCATCGAACACTTGATTGAGGCTATTGATTTTCTCGACGACCGACGGGAAATTGCCCCCGTAGTGCGCGACACCCGCGAGATATTTTTTGACGCGCAGCGCGACTTTCCCTTTGACTTCTCCGATGTCAAAGGACAGGAGAATGTAAAACGCGCCCTCGAAGTAGCCGCCGCCGGCGGGCACAACGCCATTCTCATCGGTCCGCCCGGCGCGGGCAAAACCATGCTCGCCAAACGAATGCCCGCCATTCTGCCCCCACTTTCGTTGCAGGAAGCACTCGAAACCACCAAAATCCACTCCGTTTCGGGGCTATTGGGAGAAAACACCTCACTGGTGGCGCAACGTCCGTTTCGCTCTCCACACCATACCATCAGCGATGTAGCACTTGTGGGAGGGGGAGGGGTGCCGCAGCCCGGAGAAATCAGCCTTGCCCACAACGGTATCCTCTTTCTCGACGAATTGCCTGAGTTTAAACGCACCGTGCTGGAGGTGCTGCGCCAGCCGCTCGAAGAGCGCCGGATTACCGTTTCCCGCGCCAAAGTTACGGTGGACTACCCCGCCAATTTTATGCTCATTTCGAGCATGAATCCGTGCCCTTGTGGCTATTTCAACCATCCCGAAAAACCCTGTGTCTGCGGGCAGCAGCAGATTCAGCGCTACATGGCCAAAATCAGCGGCCCGCTGATGGACAGGATAGATCTGCATGTCGAGGTAACGCCGGTCCCGTTTGAGGAGTTGACATCGCGGGAAAACGGCGAAAGCAGCCAGATTATCCGCGAGCGGGTCATCGCAGCGCGACAAATACAACTGGCGCGGTTTGAGACGCTGGAAGGCGTGTATTGCAACGCCATGATGCCCGCCAATATGGTGCGGAAAATCTGCCCTATAGACAAAATGGGAGAAAATCTACTCAAAACCGCAATGAAAAAACTGGATCTCAGTGCCCGAGCCTTCGACCGGATACTAAAGGTATCGCGCACCATCGCCGACCTGGCAGTAGCGGAGGCCATAAGGCCGGAGCATATCGCCGAGGCGATTCAGTACCGCAGTTTGGATCGGGATAGTTGGGGGAGTTAAGGAAAGAGGGTTTGAACCATCTGCTTAGGCAGACAGGCTTCGAACTCGGAGAGGCGCGGAGGAAATTAGTCTCGGTGATTCTCTTCTTCCTCGGTGGTTTTTCCACTGCGAAAGGTCTGAACCGCAGAGAGGCCGAAGGCCGGACAATCTCTCTACTTCCTCGATATTTCATACATCTTGGCAACGGCGCAGCCTTCACACGGGGTTTTTTTTGCAAAAAAACTGCGATAGCCGATTCTGCCGACATAGAAACAGGCGGCGAGGAAGAGGATCGTTACCAATAGTATTTGTATCATTAGGATAAAGATTGGTAGGCGATTAAAGCGGCAATATATGCCAAAACGGTCATAAATACCATCTGTATCAACGGCCATTTCCAGCTTTTGGTTTCGCGATAGACAATGGCCATTGTACTCATACACTGCATGGCAAATGCGTAAAACAACATCAGTGAAATGCCCGAAGCCACCGTGTAAACCGCCTGGCCGGTGCGAGGGTTTTGTTCTGCACGCATTCGCTCAATCAGCGAAGCATCTTCCTCAAAATCTTCACCCACACTGTAAATGGTGGCCATTGACCCCACAAAAACTTCTCTTGCGGCAAAAGAAGTAATTAGCGCAATGCCAATTTTCCAGTCATACCCCAGTGGAGCAATTGCGGGTTCGATACCTTTGCCCAAAAGACCGATCCAAGAGTTTTCGAGTTTTACGGTATTGACCTGGCGTTCGTAGGTTTCGACGGCTAAAGAATCGGTCGTCACGGCAGGAGGAAGGGCTTCAACTGCCTTGTTTATGCGCCCGGGAGGGCCGTAAGTTGCCAGTACCCAAAGGATAATGGATATAGCCATGATCACTTTGCCTGCTTCCCAAACAAACAGCCGTATTTTTTCCCACAGCGTAATCCATACATTTTTCCAGCGGGGCATTTTGTAGTGGGGAAGTTCTAATATAAGGAAACTTTTTTGGCCGGATTTGAGGATATAACGAAAAACAATAGCGGCAACCAGAGCAGCGACGACTCCGACCAGATATAATCCCAGCAATACAAGTCCCTTTAGATTGATAATTCCGGCTATGCTCTGATCGGGAACCACCAGGGCAATGAGTAGCGTATATACGGGCAACCGGGCAGCACAACTCATTAGCGGTGTGACCATAATGGTAATCAGCCGGTCTTTCCAGTGATCAATATTGCGGGTCGCCATGATGGCCGGGATGGCACAGGCAACACCCGAAATCAGCGGAACCACACTTTTGCCATTCAGCCCAAAAGGACGCATGAGTTTGTCCATAATAAACACCACTCGCGCCATATAACCCGTTTCTTCCAGCAAAACGATAAACAAAAACAAAAGCGTAATCTGCGGCACAAAAATCACTACTCCGCCCAATCCCGGCACAATTCCTTCGGCCAGAAGATCAGTCAAAATTCCTGCCGGAAGCACATCTTTACACCATTGGCTGAGCACCAGAAACACCTCATCAATCAGATTCATCGGTATTTCAGCCAGTGTGTATATGGCTTGGAAAATGATAAAAAGAATACCAAGGAAAATCGCATAACCCGCAATAGGGTGTACAACCATTTGATCAAGCCGGGAAGTGATTTTGCGGTTGAGGCTTATCTGAGGGTGAGTAGTTACTGCCTGTGAAAGTAACTCCCGGATTTTCAGGTATCGTTCTTTGGTTTCCCGGACCTGTGTTGCGTCATCTTTAAGAGGAACAATATGCGATACCACCTGATGCGGTACCGGAACTTTAAAATCCGCAAGATGTTTTTTCAGTTCGGCGATGCCTTCGCCTTTACGGGCATTGACCGACACTACCGGTGTATTGCCAAATGCTTCGCTGAGTTTTTGGTTGTTTATGGCGATTCCATTTTTAGCCGCCATATCAATCATATTCAGCACAAGAATACAGGGTATATGGAGATCGTATATCTGGGTGAATAAGAGAAGATTACGCTCAAGATTGGTGGAATCCACGACTACGATTACCTTGTCGGGGAAATCAGGGTTGGAAGGATTGCTCAAGAGGTCAAATACTACGCGCTCATCTTCGGAGCGGGGATATAAACTATAGGTTCCGGGCAAATCGAGGACGGATATTTTTTGCCCGTTGTCCAACTTGAGGATTCCCGACTTTTTGTCAACGGTAATACCCGGGTAGTTGCCTACCTGCTGGTTCATACCGGTCAGTTGATTAAAAACCGAACTTTTCCCGGAATTGGGGTTACCTACCAGTGCGATTTTTCCAATTGTATCCACGGAGGTTCATTCATTCAACGGGTGTGACCTGGATCAGGGCCGCCTCATCCAACCGGAGGGAAAGAATATATCCCTCCACATCCACGGCGATTGGATCTCCGAGGGGTGCTCTGAACAGGACTTTGATTTTCTTACCAGAGAATAGACCCATATCGGTAAGTTTAGCTGTCAGGCTATTCTGTACAACGGTACTGATCTCGGCCATCTGATTGACCCCGTATTTATCCAAACGCTGCGTAATCATTTGTTCGACCCGTTAAAGTATTGAGCGCAAATTTAGAAAGATTCTAAATAAGAAAACAGAGTTAAAAAAAAGAAGGCAGAGATTTTTAATCCTTCTTCAAATCCATCTTCGAAACAAGCTATTTCAAACTTCTAAACGGATGACTTTTATCACTTTGCGAAAAACACTTTCTGCGGGGATCATACAGGAAGGAGCCAGCCACTGAAGGGAAATCCCGGCACCTGAGGAGCCTCTGTGGCTCTCTTCTTCCTCGGTGGTTTTCCCGTTGGGGAGAGGTTGAACCACCGAGGAAGAAAAGAGCCACAGAGGAAATTCGCCTTCGTAATTCTCCGGGATTCCTTATCCCCATTACTTTATAATTCCCAAAATAAATCTTCCCAGAGAGGATCAAAAGAACCTCGCAGGGAAGATTTATAAAATGCGAGAAAACGATATTTCGCCTACTGCACCAGGGCCTTGCCTTCCTCCAGGGTTTTGATGATCGCCTCAAGGGAGTTGCGGTTCAAGTCGTCGGGAGCCTGAGTCAATGCGGTTTTGGCGTGTTTTAAGGCTTTTTTCAGATCACCCGTGGCGGAGTATCCACGAGCCAAACCGACGTGTGTGGGCCATGTATCGCCGTGTTTTTTAAAGTTCTGCTCGAAAACGGCCAGAGCTTCTTCGTATTTTTTCTGAGCAATCAACTGACGGCCATAACCATGCATCTCGAATACTGTGGCATTAGTCAATGCTGTCTGCATGGCGGTTTCTGCTTCGGCAGGATTTCCTTTGAGGCGCAATAGTTCCGCTTTCGTCGAAAGTGCTGCAAAAGACGAAACACCGCCCAGTCGGGGATCGGTAGCCCGGTTGATCCAATTGAGGGCCTCATCGAGATTGACCTGATTGTTGAGGCACCAACGCGCAGCCGCTTGCAGACTTGGCGGATCAAAACCTGCCCCACCGCTCATTTGCCCTTGAATAGAGGCCAGAACGGTTTCTTTCAGGTCAACCGCTACCGTAAAGGGTATGCGCCAGTGTTCCCATTCGAGCGCAATGACTACGCTGTGATCGTTCTGATTGGAGAATGTATATTCCAACCACTCCCGGCTTTGCGGAAGATTTTTTTGCTGTCTGACCGAAACCGCTAGTACATTATGTTCGGGTTTGTAAAAATAACTTCCCCATGCTTCATTATTTTTTGAAAAAATCAGCGTGCAGGAATCCGGATATAGGGCTATAAAAAAGCCATATTTTCCTGCAGCGAGTTTTTTACCTTCGATGGTTACGTCGGTGGAAAAAGAAAGTGTCGTATTTTCATTAGCACCTGCCCGCCAGGGTGATTCGGCATCGGAACCAAATCCCAGCACCGAAAAGCCGTAATAAGCCACCGGCGTTCCCCATATCTGCCCTTCCCGACCTTTTACTCCCGGGGCATTCCATTGGATTTCGATGTCTGTAACACCTATCCGTCGGCCAGCCCAGCTTTTGTGATTGACTCCACCCTCTGGTAGAGAAAGCGCTTGTCCCTGTATATCGGATATACACAAGAAGAATATACCCAGTAACAATCCCGATAATTTAAACCCTGATATTTGAGTAGCCATAGATTAATAAGTTGTTCGAGCGATTAGTACCTGCAAAATATAGGAAATTTAGCTTTGTTGTTTATTTTTCAGAGGAATTCCGCAATATATGCAGCTATCTTGCTGGATGAAAAATCTTCTTCGAATTCATCCTTAAAAACCCTTCCCGATTTTTTATAAAAAATATTATGTCTGTATCCTTTTCTCCCTTCCCGGTTCTGAAAACCCCACGAATGACCCTTCGGCAAATCGTACCGGAAGATGCCCCGGAAATGTTTGCTCTCCGCTCCGATGAGCGAGTCATGAAATATATTGACCGCCCCCGAAGTAAAACCCTGGAGGATGCACTCACGCTTATTCATTCGATGGAAGAAAACCGGTTGAAAAATGAAGGCATTGCCTGGGCCATGTGCCTGCACGATGACCCGCGAATGATCGGAAATATCGGCTATTGGCGTACTCAACTGTACAACTTCCGGGCTGAAATCGGTTATATGCTTCACCCGGACTTTCACCGTAAAGGTCTGACTTCCGAAGCGATGAAAGTCGTTATGGATTTTGGTTTTAAAAAAATGAATCTCCATTCGATCGAAGCGCATATCAATCCTGGCAATGACGCTTCCGCACAATTATTGGAAAAACATCGGTTTGTACGCGAGGCTTATTTTCGGGAAAATTACTTCTTTGAAGGACAGTTTTTGGATACTGCGGTGTATTCACTGCTTTGTCCGAAATAAACAGGGACAAACAACTCAGTTATCTACCCGCTTTAACTCTTCTTCACGGTTTCTGTTTTTCTGTACCACTTTGCCACCAAAACTTCGGGAATAACTTAGCCTGAAAACCGGGTATAAGGCGGTTTCATCCCACCAGTCTGACTCAGTATTAATGTCAAAAACAAGATTTGTCATTCCTCCTATGTAGGTATGTACTTTGAAGGTTCTGAACACGTCGGGCAGGCTCAGTGTAAAACTTCCTTTGTCATTTTTTAGTTTCTTGGCCACGCCCAGATTTATCACCCCAAAACCGGCGGTGCGATTGCTTCCGCCATAAGCACTTAGGTTTCGCCAGCCCGATAGTTCCAGTTCGATATCGCCCCGCAGGGTAAAATTCTGGCTAAAGTTAAAAGACTGAAACAAATAGGTCTTGGCCGCCACCTTCGGTGTATAAGAAATCTGATAGTTCCTCAGAGAGGTGGTACTGCTTAGCGACATTTTCCACCAGCCGGTAAGCTGGAGGGGAGCATTCACAAAAAGGGTGAGGCTCTTGCTGTAATCCATGTTTTGAGGGGAGGAAATGCCGATGTTCTGCTCCTTATTGGTAGTGATCTGATACCTGATAATGGGGTTTTTATCATATTGAAAAATAAGGCTACTACTCAGCCGGGGAATGTTATAGTCCAATTTGATTTGATCTGTCAGCGTCGGTTTCAGAGAGGGGTTTCCGGAAAAAATAAAGGTGGGATCGTTATAAAATAGGTTTGAAATCAGATCCGTGTAAAGTGGCCGGGTAATTCGTCGGCTGTAACCCATGTTAAAGGAATGGCCTTCTTTCAAGTCTCTGTTGAAAAGCAAAGTGGGAAATAGTCCCGAGATGCGAAAAGGCTCTTTTTCGGTACTGATGTCCCTTCGCCAAAACTCATATCTAATACCTGCCTGCAAACTGTTTTTCTGCCCCAGGTTAAACCTAAACTGGCTGTAAGCGGCCAGAATTTTTTCTTTGCCCCGAATAAGACTTTGGGATCGAGCGTCGGTTTGCCACGTTCCGTTTATAAGGCTTTCAATGTTGCTGTCGTTTTTATTGCCAGAGAAACTGATTTTTCCGCCAAACTCGCCTTTTACGGATGAGCTAAAAGACCGCTCGAAATCCATTTTGGCTATACCCACGTGTATGTGGGAAAGGCTCTGTCCTCGGTTACCGGTGGTAAAAATTTCTGAGGGCGTAAGTAGGGGGTCTCCGTTTTCGTCAAAGTAATCGGAATCTATATGGGAGGGGTTATCGTTGAAATATTTCAGTGTGCTCAGGTCAATGTTTATTCGATTTCCCTTCCAGGTCTTGTCAAGAAATACCGAGCCTATCAGATTAGCTCTGCGGCTTTCGCCATCTGAAAGACCCTTCATCGCCAAATAACCAAATTCTTCGGTATCCCAGACTACGTTATTGTTTGATAAATTATGGTTTTGTGCATACGACAAAATCCAGTCCGTGCCTAAAGTAAAATCGGCTGTCGGCCTATACTCCGTGCCCAAATTGAGGTTGTGTCCATTTTGAAATGCCCGGCTGAAAGTGGAAAAATCTGCTGTGCCCTTACCACCTAAGATTGCGGGTAAAGACGAAGTCCCAAAACCCGCAAAACCGGATCGCCGCACGTCTCTTACATAACCATATGAACTGGTGAAACTAAGCTTGTTCCAATTTTTTTGGTAATTCAGTGAAACCGAAGCCTTTTCACGGAAGCCGTAACCGGCCATAGCGGTAAAACCAAACCGGCTTTTTTGAGAGGTATTTTGTTGCATCACAATATTGATTATACCTGCACCGCCATCGGCATCATAACGTGAAGAGGGGGAAGTGATTAACTCTACTTTTTCAATATTATCTGCCAGCGTGTTTTCCAGCAGAGCCATGATTTCGGCAGGACTCATCATTACCCGACGACCATTTATGAGTATAGCAACCCCCGTTTGACCGTTCAGGCTGAATTCGTTATTTCTTTTGTCGGTGATAACGCCGGGTAGCCGCTCCAGCACCTGCAGTGCATTGCTCCCTTTTGTCAGAAGGCTACTTTGGACATTGACTACTTTCCCCAAAGCGGTCTGCTGAATGATGTCTTTTCGGGCAGTAATTTCTACCTCATCCAAGGTGGCCACCTCACTTTCCAAGATAATTGTTCCCATATCTGTCGGGTTATCAGCCCTGAGATTTAGGGTTAAATAATCAATGGTTTTATATCCAATTCGGCTGATATACAAGTAATAATTTCCGGGTGTCTGATGATTGATCAGGAATTGCCCGTTTTCAGTGGTATTTACGCCGGTGATGAAACTACTGTCTGCAGATTGGTACAAAAGCACATTGGCAAATGGAATGCCCTGCCGCCCGTCATCGGCAACTGTACCGCTTATTTGGGCAAAACCGGGAAGGCTTATCAATGAGATAAAGGCTGTTAAGAAAGGCTTGTTCATTTTGCTTTTTGAACAAAATAAAAGAGCTTCCAGCCTCTTTTCAGAAAGCATTGACTATCCGTATGAAAAACTTGACATGCGGTACTTAATGGGTAGTTTTCCGTTTATCAATTATTTCAAACCATTCGTCAATGTTCTGCCGGTTACTGGAAAGTATGCCTTACCTTGACCTGAATTTGATGATTTTATGGAATGATCTCTTGGCTGTACAAATACAAAATTTACCATATTCCGTTCTGGATTTTTTACCACCTCACGTGGCTGGTAATAAATACGGACAGTCTGAATAATTCTTGGGCCTATCTCTTTGGCGGTGAGCTGCCGGTAAAGTTTATCGGGTATATCATTTTCCAGGCTATGGGAGCCTACTTCAATCTGTACTATCTCATCCCGAAATTTCTTTCAAAGGGAAAGTTTGGAGTATATATACTGCTGCTTTTGCTGGCTATTCTGGCCTGCTCGGCCCTGATAGCCTCGGGGTATTATTTGAATGCCTACCTTTCAGAAAAGACCTTTACTGAGCTTTTCGGAAGAAAACCCTCAGACTTTATGTATTTCTTTTCAAGGGTAGCCTTACCTTCTACTGCGGCAAGTATGACCCTTGCCATGAGCGTGAAACTGGCCAAAAACTGGATTAATACCGAGCGGGAAAAACTCACCCTTCAAAAGGAAAATCTTGAATCGGAATTAAAATACCTGAAATCGCAGATCAATCCGCATTTTTTGTTTAATACCATCAATTCTATTTATGTGTTGATTCACAAAAATCCGGATCTTGCCTCTGAGTCTCTGGCTTCCTTTTCGGATATGCTGCGATACCAGCTCTATGAATGCAATGATCCTTTTATCCCGCTTAGAAAAGAGCTTGATTTTATTGAGGATTTTATCAAATTGGAAAGGCTGAGGCTGCGAGAAGATCAGACGGAACTTACCTTTGAAATCAATCAACTGGTGGATACCTCGATACAGATTGCCCCTTTTATTATTCTTCCTTTCGTAGAAAATGCTTTTAAACATGTTTCAAAAGGAAAAAATAAGGCAAACTTCATACGGATGCAGTTGGCAGTAAGTGAAGATCCGATTATTCATCTGGAAATTGAAAACAGCAGAGGGCCGGGCAGGTCTGAAATATCTCTGGGTATCGGGCTGGCCAATGTAAAACGAAGGCTGGAACTGCTCTATGCCGGTAAACATGAACTGGTCATTTCTGACAATCCTGAAATCTTTACGGTCAAACTGAAACTCGACTTAGTGTGAAAATAAGGTGTGTAATAGTAGATGATGAGCCGCTGGCCTGTGAGGGACTGGTTCGGCATGTAGAAGTGGTTGATTACCTGGAACTAATTGGGATCGTTCAGAACCCCGTGGAGCTTGATCAACTCATGGAGAGGGAGAAGCCTGATCTTATTTTTCTGGATATTGAAATGCCTTTTATGACGGGCATTGATTTTCTTAATCTCAAGTCCTCTCTTCCTCTGGTTATTCTTACCACAGCCTATCCCCATTACGCCCTGGAAGCCTTTCAATTTGATGTGGTAGATTACCTGCTGAAACCCGTTACTTTCAATCGGTTTTTCAAGGCGGTAAAAAAAGCACGGGAATTGTACCTGCTTAAAAATCAGAAGAAAATTACCGAGTCGGTTCAGTCCGAGCCTGATTACTTTTTTATCAAATGTGAGGGCAAATATGAAAAGATAACCACCGGAGAAATCCTGTTTATCCAGTCGCTGCAAAATTATGTGATAATCTTTACGGAAAATGGAAAATACATGACGCTGATGTCACTCAAGGCTTTAGCGGAAAATCTTGATTCCGATCAGTTTATTCGTGTTCATAAATCCTATATAGTCTCTATATCCCGAATCAATAGTTTTGATAACAATGAAATACGAATCGGGGAAGAACTTATTCCCATAAGCCGGTCAAACAAAGACTGGGTTCATGAAAAACTTCTCTCAAACAAACGCCTCTCCAAATAACGTGAAGATGAGCTTAGTTCCTTTGTCTCACCCCATACACCGGAGCTTCCTTCCCATACTCCAACGCGCCAAGGTCGGGCGCTTTTCCCGTAAATCCGTCGGTGATATTGGGTAAAATGCAGCCTGCATCAATGGCAGCGGAGCCTTTTTTCAGGCGGAAGTCGCTTTTGCCGATGGGATATACATATCCTTTTTTCGCCGGGTCGGGTTTTTCGACATTCTCAAATATGCCGTAGTCGAGTTCTACGCCGTGCGCCTCCCAACCCGTTGAGGCTGTCAGCAGAGCGAGGCTGGTAAATTCCCTCCAGGAAATTTCCCGGTCTCCACCCTGATTGAGGGAGTCGTCTGCCGGATAACGCCACCGGTAGGCTATTTTGCTGTTTTTTTTGATGCGATATCCGTTGTAATCAAGAGAGGAATAGTTTGTATAGGTAGTAGCACTGATCGCCGGACGGCCATCATCGGGGCCCATAAACAGATTATTCCGGAAATGGCCATTGGAAAATCCGCTGATGCTGGTTTCCATACAAAAGGTATTGTTGTAGGTGAAAATCCCCGCCGGGCGAATGGTGTACTTTAGCGCCGTACCTGGCACCTGATAGCAGATATTGCGGATAAAATACACCGGCCCGCCAAAAATGGGTTGCGCACTCAGCGCGGCATGATAGGCGTTAAAACCTCTGTTTTCAAAAACACGGATATTGTGCACGCCGCCGTCAGACTCGATAAAATCATCGGAGGTGTTGAAAATATCATTGCGGTAAATGTCTATGGAAACGCACTTTTTGTCCTGTCCTTCCTCCGGCAGCCCGTGGGTATCCACACAGATTCCGTCGTGAAAATAGCGAATGGTATTGTGACAGATCACATGACTCTGGCCATATACTTTCACCGCGTAATAGGAGGTGAGGGGAGAGGGGTCTTCAAATCCGTACCAGCCCAGCAGAGTGTCGGGGTCATGGCGGCCGATCATGTAGTTGTCAGCGATGTAGAAGTCTTTTGAATTTTCGCTATAGGTCATGACGGCAATACCTACATCTTCAATTTTGCAGTTTTTGACTGTCAGACCGCTACAACCCATTACCCGCTTAAGCCCGGCGTAAAAAGCAATGTCAGTATTGCGGATCGTGATTCCTTCGAATAAATGATAGTCCGCAGCCATCACATCAAACAGACGGTAAGCCCCGTCGCCGTCAAAAATCACTTCCCCGTCCCCCGCAGCTTTGATCGTAATGGGTTTTTCGGCAGTTCCCTTTTGCGTCAGTACATAAGCCCCATGAAAATTGAGAGCCAGCGGGTCCACGTAGTTTTTCCGGTCGCCTTTGTAAAGGCCGGCGTGAACGAGAATTATGTCGCCGGGTCTTACACGGGCATCGGGCACCATCCACCAGTCGCCGGTATTACCGCCGTCGTAGTAGGCTTCATTCAGCCCGGTGAAAGCGGGGCTTTCCTTTGGTCCATCATAACCGATCGGATAGACATGGTAGGTATTCCCATAAGGGTAGGGCTGTGGTTCGGTTTTGGTGCGAAGGGTGATGATTTCTTCGGTTTTGCCTTCTGTACCATCGGGGTCGCTGAGGATAAATTTACATTCGTAGTAACTTCCGGGTTCCAGATTAAAAATACTTCCGGCAAACATGGGAGGGGTAGTATAAACCCATCGCTGGTCGTGGCCAAATATTTTTTCGCCGCCGATACGCAACAGGGGCAGGGCCTCTTTCCAGGCTGTTTCGCCTTTAAGGCGATAGGAAACCGTAACTGTTGCATTGCGGTTTTCATCGCCGTAAACCGGCCATTCGAAGCCGGCACAGATGAGTGTGGGAGGTTCGACTACAAAATCACCCGGACGGGACTGATTCTGAAGAAGTGGCGTCTGTGCCCATACTGCGGCGGGAAACAGGACAATCGCCAGCGCTTTTGAGAGAAGAGAGGAAAGAAAATTCATCGTCAGTTCGTTACGAAGTATTTATATAATCAGAAATCATGAAAAAACACAAACTATTAGAAAAAAATTAATGTTTAAACATAGATATTCTTATATTGTATCTACTAAACGAAAGTAACTACTCATTAACCATTAACCATTAACCATTAACAACTACCCCTTATGAACATTGCATCATGGATTGTACAAGGTCTGCTGGCACTGGCATTTGTTGCCGCAGGGTTTCTGAAAACGTTTACCCCGATTGACCAACTGGCACAGCAGATGGTATGGGTTCCCGACGTTCCGTCGTGGGTTCCCCGTCTGGCGGGCATCGCGGAAATACTCGGAGCCATCGGCCTGATTGTACCTTCACTTACGCGCATTCAGCCCAAGATGACCGTATATGCCGCTTATGGCCTCATCGCCGTAATGGTGCTGGCAGCGATTTTCCACCTGAGCAGAGGCGAAGGTTCGATGGTCGTGCCTAATATTATTTTCAGCTTACTAGCCGGTTTTGTCGCATGGGTGCGCACGTCCAAAGCGCCGATTGCGCCAAAGAGTTGATTAAAAGACAAACGTCAAAAGGAAAAGTCACCCCTGAGGCGGGAGTGACTTTTCCTTTTGGTTTTAAGCTAAGGTATTTTCGTAAACCACTTTCGTTTAAGCATAACAATAATTCCTCCCAAAACCAATACTAGCCCCAGCCCAATCCAGATTTTCAAAGACGGATCAGGTTGTTTTACCTCCACCGCTCCCCCCTCTCCAATCAGCACATATCCCGCCCAAAAGTACGGGTGACAGTGGTAGTTGTCGGAATCGCTCAGCCACTGCTTTCGGGCATTTTGCAGGGCCTGGCCGGTGTCGGGGTTTTTTGCCAAAAAGTTGAAAAAGGCTTGAGTAAGGGTAGCCCCGGCGCGGTCGTCGGTTTTCCATAGGGTGGTGAGAATATTTTGGCTACCGCTGTATTGAAAGGCTCTTGCCAGACTCATCAATCCTTCTCCCCGCTGCAAAGGGCCTCCGCCGGTCTGACAGGCGCTCAACACGGCAAGCGGGCTGTTCAAGTTTAGTCCGTAAATCTCTCCGGCATATAGGACGCCATCTTCACCGGCGGTTGTATCGTTTTCAAAAAATAGCCGCGATGACATCTGGTTCTCTTCGTCTGCGATGGCATGGGTGGCAAAATGGAGAATAACCGGTTTTGTGCCTGTATTTTTCACCGCACTTTCTTTCGCCTGAGTGCCTGTAAGCGTTTTTCCTCTTAATAATTTGGCCACCTGATTTACTTCTTCCTGATTGTAAGTGAGGGGACTCAAAGTGTTCCTCGTTTCCGAAGCGGAGGCGGCGGAAAAAGTAGGTGCAAAGCCGAGATAGGTGGCAGCCGTGGTTTTCCCTTGTTTTTTCTGCTGTTGCAACCAAAGTTCGGCGGCATAGGCGTAGGTCACGGAGTGTTGCCGGGTGAGGAACGGCCAGGTGCGGAAGTCGTTATTTTCGGGTAAATCGGTAAGAAGGCTTTCAAACGAAAGATACCCCAGTCGTCCATCGGGGATGATTAGCAGTTGGGTGATGTCGGGTATAAGATCGGGCAAAAGGGTTTGTGTAAGCCGAAAGGCAAGGGCGAAAACGGTGTCTGCATCTGTTTGGGGGGAGGGAGGCTGCGTGATGAAATTCAGCCAGGTCTCCCTATCTTTTTCGATCTGATCGGTCAAAATTACCCGGTAAAAGTGAATTTTCTCCTGAAACAAACGAAAGATGAAAAGGTATTTTTCTCCCAGAAAATAGCTGTATGCGGCTTTTGTGGGAAACAGCCGGGCACCAATATCGGCAGCGGAAGTTTTCTCCGGAAATTTTAATTGATAGTAACCGGGAAACTGTTTTTCCAATTGCTTCAAAAAAGTTTTATAGGATTGATTGATTTGAAACCTCCGGTTTTCCAGTGATTCTGCCTGAAGGCTGTCGGTTTCTGGATCATATCGGGTTTTGTCCAAAGCCGCCAGCCGCTGCCGGAAATACTGCTCTTTTTCAATCAGCGTATCAGGCACTCCGGCAAAATGTAACGCCTCGATCCCGCGAAGATGGTCTCTCAGGATTCCGGATTTGCTCTTTTCAGTGAGTTCGAAGGCCATTGATGCATACTGGCTGTCGTGGGTAAGCGTGTATAGCTGCCAGGCTGCATCAATGGCATCTTCAAATACTGGCAACTCGTCGCGAACGCCGTATAATTTTGAGCCGGGTGTTTCATAATAATACCGCTGGCTGTCTCCCACCATGATCGCTGTTTCGGCACAAATTCGCGCAGCTTCCATCCATGCCTGATTCTGATCTTCTACCGAAAAATGCAGCAGGCTTTTTGCCTGAGAAGCAAACATCTCTCTCATCGGGTGGTATTGCCAGTATCGAAGAACTTTAGAACTGGGGGAATATTCAAAGGCAATATCCGGCAACAAAACTTCCCATGCCCGCCGGTGTAACGCAAAGGTTGAGTCCCGGCTATTCTTCTCCCGCCAAATCTCCGCCATGCGAATATAGGTTTTTGCCTGATCCAAGCGGTTGCCATTGGCTGCGTAACTTTCTACGGCTTGACGATACCGATTTAAGGCCGCGCCCCAATCATTTTTCCGCGCCAGCGTCTCTCCCATATAAAACAAGGCATGGCCTTTACGGAGCGACCTTTCGCCTTCGTATTGACGGGCGATCTGATATATTTTTTCAAAAGAAATTATCGCCGAATCATACTTACCAATCGAAGACTGCAAAATTCCCTGTTGTATATAATAAGCGATTAGCTGAGGATGGTCTTTACCAAAAATCTCCTGATTCCGTTTTAATGCCTCTCCGATGGAACGAGTAGCGCGTTCCGGCTGATTCGTTTCTTTATAAATCAGGCTTCGCTGGAAGGCAAGATAGCCGTAACTTTCCGGTGTCATGCCCGGAAATTTTTCCAACCATCGTTCCGCCTGATCAAAATAAATACGGGCGGTTTCATAATCACCCACCGTAATAAGCGTGGCACCCACATTAAGTAGGGCATTGAGGTGTGCCGAAGGCGGAAGGCTGTCGAGAAAAGGAATTAATTCCTTGTGATATTCCAACGATTTCCAGAACAGGCCCAGTTCGCTGTATAACACACCGATATTGGTTTTCACCTGAAGCACATCGGGGTGATTTTCGCCCAGATTACGGCTGAGCAGATCCGCCGAGCGCAAAAAACTGGCCAGGGCTTCTTCGTACATACTCATGTACATCTGCATGATACCGAGTGTGTTCTGGCAAATGGCCAGCTTCATATTGTCAGGTTTAAATACGCGCTCAAAGATCACGAGGGCTTTTTCCACATAAGCAAGTCCTTGCTGGTATTCGCCATTGTAGTATAAAACCTGCCCAAATCCTTCATAACTGGCAGCGCGAATAGAATCTCCTTCCGGTGGAAGTTTTTCGCAGTCGTTTACCAGTTCCTGATAACGCCTATGTGCTTCTTCGATGTTGTTTTGCATCATTTCCACATAAGCACGCTCTTTCCGGGCAAATAAGATGACGGGAGAAAGCGGGTCTATTACCCCAGAAAGTGCAATCACACTGTCAAGTGTGGCGGTAGCCGCTTCAAATTGCATTTGACGGGACAGTTTTATGCCCGATTTCAACAATCGGTTGGCCTGATTGTTATCTGCCGGTTTTTGTCCGGAAAATAAAACAAGTACCATCAGGCTGACAACCCAATATCCTAAAGGTAAAACGGGTGATTTTTTTGAAGCCATCCGCAAATGAGGTTAGTTTTATGTTTTCCGATCAAAACTTCGCATTTTCCCGAAAAAAAAGAGGATTCCGCCTAAAACTACGGCTGCAGCTATCAAACTGAAAATTCTTTGAACAATCTTGTTTTTTTGCAAGTCAATCTCTCCTCCCTCTCCAATCAAGACATATCCCGCCCAAAAGTAGGGGTGACAATGGTAGTTGTCGGATTCACTCAACCACTGTTTTTCGGCTTCCTTCAAGGCATTCTCCAGGGATAAACCTTCTGCCATAAACTTAAAAAACGAAGTGGTCAGTGTCGCTCCGCTGCGGTCATCGGTTTGCCAGAGTGTGGTGAGCACATTTTTGCTGCCGCTGTATTGAAAGGCTCGGGCAAGACTCATAATGCCTTCTCCCCGGAGCAATGGGCCATTTCCCGTCTGGCAGGCGCTCAATACGATAAGCGGGCTGTTGAAGTTTAATCCATAAATTTCCCAAGCGTGAAGTATGTCGTCTTCGGTAGTGTCGGGGTTTTGTCCGAGGTAAAGCCGGGAAAACATGGGATTGGTTTCATCGGCGAGGGCATGGGTTGCAAAATGAAGAATAACCGGGGTGTCGTCGCGTTTTTTTACCGCGGATTCGTTTGCTGCTGCACCAATAAGTGCTTTGCCTTTCAGCATTTGGGTGACTTGTTCCACTTCTTCACGGTTGTATTTGAGTGATCCGAGTGAGGCCCTCAGATTTGTTTCACTATTTTCACCAAATTCTGGAGCGAAGCCGAGGTATTGCGCGGGTTTTGCAGGAGAAAATGAAGTCTGCTGAAGCCAGATTTCGGCAGCATAGTTGTAGGTAAGGGTATGCTCCCGCGCTATAAAGGGCCAGTTTCGGTATTCCTGCCCCTCTACCGGAGAGGCCGGAAGGCTGCCAAAGGGTAGATAGCCCAGTTTACCATCGGGCAAAAGGATAATCTCTTCCATCTCGCGGGCAAGTCCGGGCATCAGCAGATCTGTAAGAGAACTGCCTTCATGTTGTGGGCTGGCTCCGGGCGGATGAGTGATAAATTCGAGCCATTGTTCAAGTTTTTCTGTAAACAGACTGTCGGCGGGAATCAGATACATTTCCCATTTCCCCTGAAAAATCCGGAAAACACAAATCTGTTTTTCTCCCCAAAAATAACTGTACAAAGCCTGACGGGGTTTAAGTCGGGTCAAAACATCTTCCGGAATCAATGGCGTGGGGTGTTTAAGCCGGTAGTAGGCAGGGTATTCGGTTTCTAGTTTTTTGAGAAAAAGACGATAGCTGTTTTGGATACGAAAATACTCTTCCCTGATATGCACTCTTTGCAAGGAATCTTCCTCTCTGTTTTTATTCTGGCTTAGATCCGTAGTAGCGAGGTCTTGGCGAAAAGCCCGTTCCTGGCGGATAAGCGAATCCGGCACACCTGCAAAAAGAAAGGATTTTTGATCGCGAAGGTGATCCCGGATATGACGCGATTTGCTCTGCTCAGCAATGCGGAATGCCGCTTGAATATACGGGTCAGATTGAGTCAGGGAATATAATTTCTGGCAGATTTCAAGGCTTTTTTCGACAACCGGTCGTTGTTGATCGGCTTTGTATTGCTGGGATTCGGAGGTTTCATAATAATACCGCTGGCTGTCGGTGACGGCAATGTAAGCTTGGTAAGAGGCAAAAGCTTCCTGCAAATGGTCTATTTCGCCCGTTTGCCGGTATTGTAATTCGCTGAAGTTTCCCATTGCTTCGAGAAGTGCCGGTACTTGCGCATTTGTCCAAACTCCATAAACGAGGGAATTGGGTGCGGGCTGGAAAGCAAATTCCGGCAGGGCGATTTTCCACGCCTGTTGAAAATAAAAATAAGCAGAGTCGTTGTTGCCGAGGTTTTGCCAAGTGAGGGCAAGGTTGCGGTAAGTATCGGTGAGGTTCCACTCGGATTGACCGGCGATATAGATTTTCGCTGCTGTACGAAAACTTTGAATCGCCGGGTGATTTTGCCCCATTTCCCGTTGGGTTTCACCCAATGCTTCCCAAACCCAGGCTCTGCGCATGGAGTAGGGTTCAAGTTTTTTTTCGGCAATGGTAAGGGCTTTTTTTAGTGCGGCCAGGGACTCGGGGTATTTTTTCATCTGAAAATAAATCGTGCCTTTCCGCATATAATCCATGACCAGTTCTGAGTTGCCCGGGCCGTAAAAGACAGTGTTCGCATCTATTGTTTTTTGGGCATATTCAAGTGCCTCTTCGTATCGTCCCAAAGACTGATAGGCTGCGCTACGTGTATAGTGGAGCGTTCCCCATTCCGAAGGGCGAAGGTTGGGGGACTTTGTCAACAGGTTTTCTACCTGATCCAGATAATTTAAGGCGGTTTGATAGTCTCCGATCATATTGAGCGCAGCAGCATAGTTGAGCAGGGTTGAAAGTTTCTTCGCAGGCAGTATGCTGTCCAGGTAGGGGAAATTCATTTCGTACCGTTCAAGGGCCTTTCGGGGCATACCCAATGCCTTATACTGAGTAGCAATATTGCTTCGAATCTGCAAAATATGGCTATGCCCGGGGCGCAGGATTTGACTGAGGATTTGTAGCGCTTTTTCAAAATGTCGTATCGCTTCCCGGTGGTTTTCCAAATCGGCATAGATATATCCCAACGCATTTTCGGTATAGGCAAATTCAGGTTTTATACTGGAAGGATAAAGTCGCGTAAACAACTCACTCGCCTGCTGGCAATAATAAATGGCAGAGTCATATTTTTCTACATTAGCATACGTCTGTCCTGCCCATTGAAAAAGGATAGGACGCAGCGTATCATCAGGCGGCAAAACCCGGCAATCCCGCAAGATTTCCTGATAAAGCTTAATGCACAGAGTCATATCCCCTTGTTCGGCCTTAACGTCTGCTTTTTCAGCACGTGCAAGGAATACCTCGTGATGCAAAGGCCCGATCCAGGCACCGGCATTTATCACACTGTCAAGCACGATTTCGGCTTCAGCGGGTTTGCCATTTCTTGCATAATATTTTCCCTCCTGTCGCAGCGCCATAATAAGGGAGAGGGTGTCCTTTTCGATTTTCGCCTGCTTTTTTGCCTGTAGGCTCAAAGAAAGTGCCGAGTTATAATACCCACCCGCCCATGCTTTTTGTGAGGCTCTGATCAAATCTGAGGCAGTGTCCACACCTTTATCCGGTGTCTGCCCGGTAAGTAGAAATAAAATCAGCAGAAAAAACAATAATCCTTTTCCTGAAAAAAAAATTTGCATCGGTGTTAACCTTTGAAAGGCCATTTCCATAACTCTTTAAAACGGTTCTTATTATCTGCTTCGGCTACTAATTCCCCAATCTATGAAAATTCTCACATTCCTCTTCATTACCCCTGCCGTCCTGATAATTTTATCGGCGTGTGGCACAGAACAAACTTCTTCTTCCTATAATAATTCTGAAAATATGAACGGAAATTACACATTCACCGGCAATATTGGAGACGGGGATTTTGTTGCCCTGACTGACCCCAAAGAAAATGCCTTTACGATAATGATGCCCAAAGGCTGGAATTCACAGGTGAGTTTGGAACGCCCGCAGGGACAAATTCGCAGTTGCGGTGTTTCGACCAGCCCCGACGGAAAAAGCCGGATTTTCTTTGGCGATCCCAATGTGCCTCAGTTTATCCTGCCCAATTCACAGATGGGTATGTTTCTCAGTAGCAATTCCGGTTCTCCGATGCTTGCAGTGCAACCGTTTATGCAGGCTGAGCAGTTTGCCTCTGACTATACCCAGAAATGTTTTGGAAGAGCACCCGGATTTCGTATTCTCGGCGTTGCCCCTGATCACGCTTATGTACAAAAAGCAATGGAGGAAGCCCGCAAGCTGGGGCTCTCGCAAATGCCCTCGCTCTCTGCTGCCAATGTCATCTTTGAATTTAATGACAACGGAAAACCCATCAAAGGAAAAATCAAGGCCATGACCTTCAGCCTCGAATCTATATGGAATGCAGAAGTAAACGGATTTACCACCAGCGGCGATTTTGCAGAAATAGAGAAAATCCATGAGTTTGTAATCAGTTCCTACAAAACCAATCCTCAGTGGCGCCAGCAGCAGGATGCTCGTCATCAGCAGATTATGCAACAGCAGGCGATCAACAGTCAGCAGACCATGCAGAATATGACAAACGCCCACAACCAGCGCATGCAAAATATGCAGCAAAACTTCAACGCTCATCAGCAGCGAATGCAGAGTATGCAAAGCACTTTTGATAGCCAAAACCAAACCTGGATGAATAATCAGGCAAGTCAGGATAAACAACACGAACAATTTATTGATTATATTCGTGATGAAAATACGGTCACAAATGGCACACAAACCGGTAAGGTGGAGTCTGGCTACAACTACTATTATGTGGATCCCAATACAGGAAATTACATAGGAACCAATGTCCAGGAAAACCCCGACCCGTCTGTGTATCAGGAGTGGAAAAAGAAAAACTAACCCACTGACACATTCAAACTCAAATAAGTACTTATGAAATTCCTCTATTCGCTTTTATTGATTGGACTTCTCTGCGTCAGAAGTTTTGCACAGACAGGGATTGCTGTCCCGCAAATGTCTAATTGCGACAATCTTGTCAATAATTTTCTCACGCAGTTCAACATTCCCGGCGCTACTTTCGCAATGGCTAAAAACGGAAAACTCGTCTATATGCGCGGTTTTGGCGAAGCAAACCTGGCCGGAACAGAAAACACCCAGCCGTATCACATGTTTCGTATTGCGAGCGTGTCCAAACCCATTACCGCCATTGCCATTATGAAGCTGGTACAGGAGGGCAAACTAAACCTCAGCGACAAAGTTTTTGGTACCGGCGGGCGACTCGCGAGTCATCCTTACCTCAGCACGGTTGTTTACAGCGACGTTCGGATCAATGACATTACGATTCAACACCTGCTGGAACATACTGCCGGCTGGAACCGGGACACCGATTGCGTGCCTTTTCCGAATCCCCCCTACACATGGTCTATCACTCATTGTGATCCGATAGGATTTCCGCTATACGTGACTCAGACACTGGGAGAAACCAATCCGGTAAGAGAAGAAGTTCTGATCCGCTTCCTGATGGAAAAAGGGTTAACTTTTACTCCCGGCACACAATACGCTTACTCCAATATCGGCTACCTTGTGCTGGGTGAAATCATCGCATCTGTCAGCGGCAAATCGTATGAAGATTACTTAAAAGAAGACATTCTGGCTCCCCTCGGTATCTACGATATGTATATTGGGAAAAACCTGCTTGCAGATAAAAGAGAACGCGAAGCCGAATATTACGGCAATGGCTATCTCGCTCCCAGCATCTATAATACTGGACAGAATGTACCCTGGGAATACGGCGGCTGGAACCTCGAAGCCATGGACGCCCATGGCGGCTGGATCGCCACAGCCCGCGACCTTGTGCGCCTTCTCGTCGCTGTTGACGGATTTAATACCAAACCTGACATCCTCAACACTGCTTCCATCAACACCATGACGACCCCCTCCACTACCAACGCCAACTATGCCAAAGGGTGGACCGTTAATAGTGCGAATAACTGGTGGCATACCGGTGCGCTTGACGGAACGGCCAGTATATGGGTACGTAGCAGTGGCGGTTATACCTGGGCAGTCATTCTCAACAAACGCATCATAGACAATACCTCCAATTCATTTTGGTCGGGTCTTGACAACCTGCCCTGGAATTGTATCGGGCAGACCACCACCTGGCCGACCCACGATTTATTTGACTTCCCCTCTCAAAACAGCAGCGACTTTGTATTCGCTAGTCAGAGCACTACTTCCCTTCAGGTAAGCTGGACCAATGGCAATGGCAGCAAAAGAGTGCTGGTAGCGAGAGAAGAAGGACGGGTCAATGCCTTTCCGCTTGACGGAGAAGACTACACTGCCAATGCAGCTTTCGGGCAGGGAGATAACCTCGGAAACGGAAACTTTATCGTCTATAATGGCGACGGAAACAGCGTCATTTTGACCGGCCTTACCGAAGGTAAAAAATACCATTTTCGGCTTTTTGACTACAACCAGAGCACTACCAGCGGCAACCACGCACTTTATCAGCTTGCGCTTTCTGCGCAGGACAGCGCCACCACGGCAACCAATACCAGCCTCGAAGACCTCGCCTCTTTGGGCATTCGTTTTTATCCCAATCCCATGAGCGAGAAAGTCCATATCAGCCTTCCCTCGATCCAGATTTGCAGCCATATCGAACTTCACAATATGCAGGGACAACTCGTGCGGCGTGTGGAGGTCAGCGATATGGAGCAGGATATATTCACCGGAGATCTGCCAGCGCAGATATACCTGCTGTCCTTCTTCGGAGAAGACGGTTATCTCGGCAGCGAGCGGCTGCTGAAACGGTAATTTTTTTCTCACAGCAATGCTCCATCCGAGTAAATTGTAATTTCAAATTGCAATTTACTCGGATGAGTATTATTTTTAACCATGATTGAACGCAGACTTACCACACGTTTATTGCGCGACCTGGAATGGTCGCCGATAGTAGGACTTGTCGGCTCACGACAAGTTGGAAAAACTACACTCGTTCAACATTTGCGGAGTCGGCTCTCCAAACCCAGTATTTACCTCGACCTTGAGTTGCAGGAAGACCTTTTCAAACTTGAGGACGCACAAAGTTATCTCTCCGGTCACCAAGATAAAACCGTCATCATTGATGAGATTCAGGTAAAGCCGGAATTGTTTGCCCTGTTGCGCGGCCTCACAGACCAGAAAAGAGAACCCGCGCGGTTTATTTTGTTAGGTTCTGCATCTCCCCATATCGTTAAACTCAATACAGAGACGCTGGCCGGGCGTATTTCCTACCATGAACTGCCTCCGTTTTCGCTTTCAGAGGTAATGACATATACCGGACAAGAACAACACTGGATAAAAGGTGGTTTTCCCCAATCACTATTGGCTCCTTCCACGCAGATCAGCCGGAAATGGTTGGATGATTTTGTCGAGACCTTTATTTATCGTGACCTGGCCCGGTTGGGATTTGCGATCCCTGCGTCTTTGTTGCGCAACCTGCTACACATGCTTGCACACCTTCACGGGAGTATGCTCAATATAAGCAACCTCGCCTCTTCGCTCGGGGTCAGTACTGCCATGGTAAATAAATACCTAGAACTACTGGAGGGAAGTTTTCTGATTCGACGCCTGCCACCGTGGTTTGAGAATATGAGCAAACGGCTAGTCAAATCCCCTAAAATTTACCTGCGCGACAGCGGCCTGCTTCATTATTTACTCCGAGTATTTGATATGGAGACCTTGCGGGGAAATCCTGCGGTGGGCATGTCATGGGAAGGATACGTAATCGAACAAATCATCCGGGAGGCCCCCGAGTTTTCGGAATTTTATTTTTACCGCACACAACACGGAGCGGAAAGCGATCTGTTGATGATTACCCCTGCGGGAAAAAAAGTATGCATTGAAATAAAATTTTCGATTGCACCCGTGATTTCCAAAGGATTTTTCCAGAGCCGAGAAGACCTAAAACCCGATTACAGCTATGTGATCACGCCGGGCGGCGAGTGTTTTGATCGCGCAGACGGGCTGAGGATATGTCCGCTCAATACCTTTCTGGAGAGAGAGTTGGGGGAGTTGGTGTGAGTACACAGACTCCCGTACTTAAAGAATCCGCCTAAAAAAATTAAATTTGCAATTGAATGACAAACTTTTCAGACATATCGCATCCAATGATTCTTCTAATAGCAGGAGTCGCACTGTCATTCATTTTGACTATCGCCTATCTGCTCGTCCGGCTTACCCAATCAGAGAGAAAGAAAAAAGAGGCAGAAAACATGTTTCAACAGTTGGAGCGTAAAATAAACACCCTTGAATTGGAGACACTTGAATCGAAACTCAATCCTCATCTATTTAAAAACATTTTAAACTCGATTCAATCACATGCCTATCAAACCTATTTCGCGCTCGACAAACTGGCTAATGTCTTAGATTATGTACTCTATGAAAGTCGCAAAAAGTTTGTAACGCCAAAAGATGAAATAGAATTTGCGTTGAACCTGATTGAAATTAACAAAATCAAAGTAAGCCCATTGCTTGAGTTGAAGGTAAAAACCAAAATCAATGAACCCGAACCTCTCTACGAACAAAGATTATTGGCTCCGCTGATTTCAATAGACCTTATTGAAAATGCTTTTAAACATGCGGATTTGCAAAGCCCGGATGCTTTCATTTCCATTGTTTTTGAATTTAAAGACAACCATTTTTATTTGACTGTATCAAACAAAAAGTCAGCTCAAACGCCCTTAAAAAAGGAAAAAGGAGGAATTGGCACAGAAACCCTTGAACATCGGTTGCGAATTATTTACAAAGACAATTTTAAACTCGACCGTTTTACGGAAGGTGATGTTTACATTGCACATTTAAAAATAAATCTATTTGAACACAAAGCTAAAATGCTTGCTGCTCGACGATGAGCTTCCAGGGCTTACTTACCTGAAAATGCTCTGTGAACAACTTCCGGAATTGGAGGTTGTAAAAACTTTTAACAGCTCTGAATTATTTTTAAAAGAATCTTCTAGTCTTGACTTTGACTTATGCATTTTAGACATCGAAATGCCCGGCATAAATGGCTTACAGGTAGCTAACTTACTTGAGGGAAAACCGGTCATTTTTACTACCGCCTACAAGGAATATGCAGCCGAAGCGTTTGATATGGATGCGGTTGATTATGTAAGGAAACCGGTAAAAATGGAACGCCTGCAACAGGCCGTACTAAAAGCAACCCATCGTCTATCCATTGGGAAAACAAGTAAACCGTTTATTCAGTTGAATACGGATAAAGGCAAGGCACTGATTTTTTTTGATCAGTTGTGTTATATTAAAGTCTCCGAAATTGACAGTCGTGATAAAGTCGCCCAACTGTTCGATGGCACATTTATCATCCTTAAAAATATCTCTTTTGAAAAATTGCAGGAATTACTCCCCAAGAATGAATTTGTGAGAATCAATAAAAGGGAACTCCTTGCATTAAAGGCTGTACAGGTATTTTCGTTTGATGAAATAACAACGACGATTGTATCTGGATCGGGCAATGCCTTGAAACTCGTTTTAAGCGAAACCTATCGAAAAGAGTTTATTGAAAAGCTCAAAATATAGTTTCATTACATTTTTTTCCCGGTTCATTACATTTCTTGGCAGCCTTACTGCCTTCCCGCTTTACATGTTCTTATTCTTCTCAACTTTGTAAGGGATTTTACCATACAAAAGATGAAGAAGTATAAGAATAGTATTTTCTATATAACTACCATTGGTGGATTTGGTGCTTTGATGTATTGGCTTGTACTTTTGGGGGCAAAGTTGGAGCAGGGAAGAAGTATTGTAATTCCGGAGTCTCAAAAGGGACAGTGGCGAGATTTTATAGACTCATTGGTGCATAATCTGCAACACCCGCTGGCTATTTTACTCGCTCAAATTGTGACCATTATTTTTGTCGCCCGAATCTTCGGATGGATTTGTAAAAAAATAGGGCAACCTACCGTGATCGGTGAAATTGCGGCAGGAATCATACTTGGCCCTTCCTTGATCGGGATGTATTTCCCGGAATTTTCAACGACCTTATTTCCGGCAGAATCTTTCGGAAACTTACAGTTTCTAAGCCAGATAGGATTGATCCTTTTTATGTTTGTCATCGGTATGGAACTGGATTTAAAAGTGCTGAAAAATAAAGCCCAGGATGCCGTTGTGATCAGTCATGCAAGTATCATTTTTCCCTTCGCTTTGGGAATGGGATTAGCGTATTTTATCTATGAGTCTTTTGCTCCGGAGGGCGTACCCTTTCTGGCATTCGGGTTGTTTCTGGGTATTGCCATGAGCATCACCGCCTTTCCGGTGTTAGCGAGAATCGTTCAGGAAAGAGGCATGCAAAAGACCCGTTTAGGGACAATCGTTATCACTTGTGCAGCCGCAGATGACATTACCGCATGGTGTTTATTGGCGGCTGTAATCGCCATCGTAAAAGCAGGTTCATTTGTCAGTTCAATTTATGTTATTGCAATGGCCGTCGGTTACGTTTTATTAATGATCAAAGTAGTCCGGCCTTTTTTAAAGCGTGTGGGCGACCTTCATTCTACCAAAGAAAACTTGAGCAAACCGATTGTTGCCATTTTTTTTCTGACCCTTATCATTTCTGCTTACGCAACCGAAGTAATAGGAATCCACGCTTTGTTTGGGGCGTTTATGGCAGGAGCGATCATGCCGGATAACACAAAATTCAGAAACATCTTCATCGAAAAAGTAGAAGATGTGGCATTGGTACTCTTGCTCCCACTGTTTTTTGTCTTTACAGGGTTGCGAACCGAAATTGGGTTGCTCAATGACCCTTACTTGTGGAAAGTAACCGGCCTGATTATTCTGGTAGCGGTTGCAGGAAAGTTCTTAGGAGGTACACTGACTGCAAAATTTGTCGGCCAAAATTGGAAAGACAGCCTGACTATTGGAGCATTGATGAATACAAGAGGATTAATGGAACTGATCGTGTTGAATATCGGTTATGACTTAGGTGTTTTAACACCGGAAATCTTTGCAATGGCAGTTATAATGGCTTTGGTTACTACCTTCATGACCGGTCCAGCACTGAACTTTATTAATTGGGTTTTTAAATCCAAAACACAAGCAGTTCCTTTAGAGATTACGCAAATCAGTAAATACAAAGTATTAGTCTCGTTTGCTAATCCCGAAAAGGGCAGATCGCTGCTCCGCTTGGCTCACGGATTTGTCAAAAAACTAAACAGTAATGCTTCAGTAACCGCGATGCACCTTTCGCCAAGTAACGAATTGCATCAGTACAACATAGAAGAATATGAAAAAGAAAGTTTTTCTCCCGTAATTGAGGAATCGCAACATTTAAACCAAAAAATAACGACACTATTCAAACCATCCAATGATATTGACTCAGATATAGCGGAGGTAGCTAATAAGGGAGATTATGACTTGCTGCTTATTGGAATCGGCCAGTCCATTTTTGAAGGTAGTTTGCTGGGAAAAATATTGGGGTTTACAACACGTATCATAAACCCTGACCGGTTACTAAACCAAGTGACCGGAAAAGAAAGCTTGTTTGAGAGTTCTTCTCTTGATGAAAGAACGAGACTAATCCTCTCCAAAAGCAACGTGCCTGTCGGAATACTATTGGATAAAGAACTGAGCCGTACCGAAAATGTATTTGTACCGATTTTTACGGAGAAAGACGCATTCCTCGTTAAGTACGCACAAAAGCTAATTCATAATTCAGGATCACAAATAACCATTTTGGATGCTTCAGGGCAGATAAAACGGCATCCAGAAATAAAGGAATCCATTCGCGCTATTGAGCAAACGGCCCCTAATCATATTAGCTTGTTAAACGAAAAGGTACTTGATAAATCTTTTTTAAAACAACTAAACCTAATGCTTATCAGCATTGACAGTTGGAAGAAACTGGTTGAAACAAAAAGTCTTTGGCTATCGGAGATTCCTTCTACGCTGATCATTGCCGAAAAAACGGAGAAACCATAAGCGCAACACCTTTTCAAAGTAAACGGTTACTTACAAACCGCCGATTGTGCAGAAACTGACGATTTGTAAGTAACGGTTTGATGGGTTTTGGGATTATTGTTTTATACCAATCCTTACCGCATAAACACCAATGGACGAGCGATTGTGGCTCCGTCTGTTTCCATCCGGAGGATATACGTACCCACCGGAAGTTCCTGGAAATCATTCCATTTTAACTGATGCGTCCCTGCTGTAAATTGACGCGCAGAAAACAGCGAGGCAACCTTCTGGCCTTGAATATTCCAGAGTGAACCGGAAACCGTGGTGTTTTTGTCCAGCGTAAAGGTCAGGTTAAAGGCCCCGGAAGTGGGATTGGGGTAAATACTGACATTTGTAGCCGCAAATTGGTTTTTGTCAATAGCCGTAGTCAACGATTCAAACAATTCGACAACTGATTTTGTGGTGTTTTTCAACTGGGTAAAATTGGCGACCAACGCCATATCAAAGAAAAATGAAAGCGTCTGAAAAGAATCCGCATCGTACCACACACCCGTAATGCTGTCAGCAAATATATAGGAAGCATCTCCCATACGATATATCGGCACAGCTTCCGGACGAATGCTCACACCATCTGCCCACCAAAGTGTGGAAAATTGCCAGGTAAGGGTATCCAACCCCGTAATCGGCTGTGCTGTATCGGGATAAGCCGCAGGTACACCCAGATTGCCATCATCGCCATAACTCTGAAAATCGTACTGCTTAATGCCCAGATAATCATAGGGAAAAGAACCCGCTACAAAAGTATCCGGTGCTGCACCATAACGATTGTACAGAAAATCGTTTCCGCTGACCCATAACTTCCCACCGCCTTCCAGATAAGCTTTAAGCGCAGGGTTGTCTTCGGACAGTCCATTCCAAAACAACAACCCGGACCCGTCGCTCGATGTATGCCAGATCACCAGATCAAAACCAGCCATGTATGTATCCGACGGGCTTATAGTACTGTCCACAGCATTGTAGTACGTGTAGGTGTAACCCAGAGAGTCGAGTGCAGAAGCAAAATAAGACGCATTGCCAAAAGTATCATCCGTATCATCCACAAATAAAATGGAAATCTGACCGCTCATGGGTGCTATCACAAGGCCGATAAGTGCGAAAAATAATGTTAAACTTCTCATAGGATTGGTTTTAGGTTAAGGTTAAAGAAATTCGTAGCGAGTAGCGTTTGAGAAGTAGTAGTAGTGCCTTGATAAAATTGTAATTAGTACAGACAAATAACTTTTCCTGCCGAATGAGGCGAGGTCAGTAAATATATCCCTGCGGGCAAAAAATCCAAAGACAAAATGCGTTTTTGGTCGCCCGGCGGAAGAAAAAAAGTCGTTTCAAAGCAGATTTGTCCGTTGAGGTTAAGCATTTTCAAATGAATATTGTCAGGTTTTAGGGTAGAAAAATATAACGTTATTTCCCGCGAACCTGCTGCCTGCTCTACGCGAAAAAATGTTTCCGACCAATCGTTTATCCCCGAAACTATATTCACCTCGAAAGTACCCACAGTCGAAGGTGGGGCGCAGGTATAACTATCATTATAAGCAAAAACCCGCCAGTAATAGGTTTTGTCTTCCAGCCAGGCCTGGCTAAAAACGGCGGTTGTGTCGGTAGTAATTATCCCTTTAGGCTCAAGCCCAAATGTTGTGGAGCGGTCAACCTCCACATAATAATATTTTGCACCCGGCACTTTTCCCCAGGAAAAAACAAGTTCATTTCCCGGAAGAGAAACACCACCCGCCGGGCTTATCAACAAAGGGGTATCCTGAAGAGTATCGGTTATAGGCAGATATTCTGAATGAAGATATGCACGCACCGGATTCTGAAAGTCTGCCTGCATAAGAGCCGTTTGTTCTGCGGAGAATCGGTTTCTGCAACTATCCTGAAAGTACGACATGATCAGGCTTTCGTCCGGGTCAACGGGCAGACCGGAGGGGTCCATAGCCACTCCTTCATATTGGCAGGACTGCTGCCAGCTGAGACCAAAGTTGTAATCCGGGGGTGTATCGCAGAGTTTGTCTCCCGCAATTGTACAATTGCTGCTGTCGGCGCGTTCGGTGGGAGTAATACCGTCGGAGGCTATGGCAGGAGCGGGGTTGCCGTGAATCTGGGCATTCCAGGCGACAGCATCCCAGCCATAATGCGGATGAAGCAGGCTGAAAAAATGGCCCATTTCGTGAGTGGTCGTTTTATTTCCCAACTTAAACACATCCCGCCGGACCACAATCCAGTCGTCGCCGCTGTCGTAATAGCCCACAGCACCGCTGGCGATCTGGTTTACCACAAAAATATTCACCGCTGAATCCACACGGTTTCCCCGCATCGTTTGTTGGTTTGAAGCGAGTTCGTGGTCATTAAATATGCCATCGTGATTGAGGAAGAAGATACCGCCTTTGCGGAGATAAAACCGAAAGCCTAAAGGCGCAAACATTTCATTCATCTCGCAGAGGACTTCCAAAGCCCGCCACGTGGCGGCGCGGCCTGCGGTATTCGTACGGGCGACGAGTTGGAAGGCTACGGGTATGTATAGAACCTCTGCACGCGGCACATTCGTATTTTGCGAACTTCGGATATTTTCGAGGTAACGAGGCAGCCACTGGTGTTGGGAATGATCATCATTGCCACAGGGATAACCTGATTGTGCAGCCATTTTTCCCCATAAAAAACACACAAACAAAAGTACAACTTTCCGAAACATAGTTTATCAATAGAGTGCTTCAAAAAATTCCGGATGTCGTTTACACCTACATATAGGTCGCCACATAATACCACACCATCAGATGCGATTTTTGTTGATATATTTTATTGTGTCAACCTATTTTAGGACGAGATCGTTCGGTCATTTATTAATCACAAGCTTTCTGGTAGAAATACTGCCCCTGCTGTGAACAGAAATAACATAAACACCCCCGACAAGGGCATTCGTGTTTATTACGGTTTGCATTTCCCGAATCATTGAACTATAGACAACCTTTCCTGTAATTTCTACAATATCAACCCTTGCGCCTAATGGTAAATTAGTAATCGTTATGAAGTTATTTGCAGGATTGGGAAAAATGAAAAAGTCAATTTCCTCCGTTAGTTCACGAAAAATAGAAGTAGTGTTTTGGATCATTTTCTGAACGAAAATATCTTGTAATCCCTGTGAAGTCAGATTGCTTGTTCCGCTTTCAGGGTCAAAATCTACCGTGCCTTGAAACCGTCCTGCTGTATATACATCCAGTGCATCCACTTGGATTGAGTTTGCACGATCGTCGCCGGATCCGCCAAAGGACTTTGCCCAAAGGAAATTGCCATTGGCATCCATTGTCTGAACGAAGACATCCTTTCCTCCATTCGCCTCCAGATTCATGGTTTCGGATCCCGGATCAAAATCTGCCGTTCCCTCAAAACTACCGGCTGTGTAAACATTTCCGGTAGCATCTACCTCAAGGGCATGCCCGGAATCATCTGAATTCCCTCCCAAGGATTTGGCCCAAAGGAAATCACCATTGGCATCCATTGCATGAACAAAAACATCCGAACCGCCATTCGCATTCATGTTGCTTATGCCCGCTCCCGGGTCAAAATCTGCAGTGCCCTGGTAGCTGCCGGTAGAAAACAACTTGCCCGCAGCATCGGTGGCAATAGCGCTGATTTCATCAACTGCTGAACCTCCAAAAGATTTTACCCAAAGAAAATTGCCATTGGCATCCATCTTCTGAATATATATGTCTGTAGTGCCCATCGCTGTAAGACTACTTGTTCCCGCTCCCGGGTCAAAGTCCACGGTTGCACCAAAACTTCCCGCGGTATAAACTTGGCCTGCTCCATCTGTGGCAAGGGCGCTTACACCCTCATCCGCACTCCCTCCAAAGGACCTGGCCCAAAGGAAATCGCCATTGGTATTCATCTTCTGAACAAAGGCATCGCGATTGCCATTAGCAGTGAAATTGCTTGTTCCTGCTCCCGGGTCAAAATCAACAGTGCCCTGAAAAGCGCCTCCAGTATATATATTGTCCGATTCGTCTATAGCAAGGGAGCTAACCGTATCATTAGAACTGCCGCCAAAGGATTTTGCCCAAACAAAATTACCGTCGGCATCCAATTTATGAATAAAGATGTCTGCATTTCCATTGGCTGTTAATGTGCTGGTTCCTGTGCCGGGATCAAAATCCGCAGCCCCCTGAAACGTACCGGTCGTGTACACATTGCCCGAGGCATCTAGGGCTATGGCCATAGACCTGTCATCTTCCGGGCCGCCAAAAGATTTGGCCCACAGGAAATTGCCTCCGGCATCCATCTTCTGAACAAAGATATCAGAGCCTATGCCTTTGGCCTGAAGGTTAAAAACGGTTGCACTTGGGTTAAAGTCCACTGTGGACTGAAATTGGCCGGTACTATAGATATTGCCTGATGAATCTACGGCTATCAAGCCACCGGCATCGTATATGGCACCGCCAAAGGATTTTGCCCAAAGGAAATCGCCACCGGCATTCACCTTCTGAACAAAAACGTCAGTGTCTCCCGTGGCTTTTAGATTGCTGGTTCCTGCCCCTGGGTCAAAATCTACCACTGCACCAAAACTACCCGTGGTATATACATTGCCCGAGACATCCAGTACCAGGTCATTGACTCCCTCCACGTTTTCTCCGCCAAAGGATTTTACCCAAAGGAAATTGCCTCCGGAATCCATCTTCTGAACAAAGATGTCGTGCTGGCCATTGGGAGTAAGATTGTTTGTTCCTGTACCGGGATCAAAATCTACTATTTCCTGAAAGATGCCCGTGGTATATACATTGCCGGATGTATCGGTGGCTAAGGAGAAACCTCTGTCATCCAACTGACTCCCAAAAGCTTTTGCCCAAAGGAAATTGCCACCAGCATCCATCTTCTGAACAAAGACATCATAATAGCCGATTGCCGTAAGGTTGCTTGTTCCTGCATCAGGGTCAAAGTCAACCGTCCCCTGAAAACTGCCTGTGATAAAGATGTTTCCGGATACATCCAGACCTATAGAGTTGCATCCATCATCTCCTGAGTCACCTATGGATTTCGCCCACAGGAAATTGCCATTGCTGTCCATTTTCTGCACAAACAGATTACCAAAGGCCCCACTGGCCGTATGACTGCTGGTACCGGCACCGGGGTCCAGATCTGCAGTACCCTGAAAAGTACCTGCGGTATATACATTGCCGGATGCATCTGCTGTAAGCGAGATGCCAGCGTCAAATGAAGTGCCTCCAAAAGATCGGGCCCAAAGGAAATTGCCGCTTGCATCCAATTTTTGAACAAAAATATCGGAACCGGTTCCTACAGCGGTAAGCAAATAGGTTCCTGCCCCGGGATCGAAATCAGACGATCCTCTGAAGGCCCCGGTGGTGTAAACATTGCCCGAGGCATCGGTGGTGAGGGAGTTTCCGGAGTCGTAACCCGTACCGCCAAAAGCCCGCGCCCAAAGGAAATTGCCGTTGGCATCGAGCTTGAGCACAAAAATATCGCTGGCGCCATTGCCACCGGCGGCCAGGTTGCTTATACCCGCACCGGGGTCAAAATCCACGGTAAAGATAAAACTTCCGGTTATTAACAGATTGCCCGATGGATCTACCGTAATGGACAGGCCAAAATCACCGGAGGTGCCGCCAATAGATTTAGCCCAAAGCAAATTGCCTGCGGCATCCATCTTTTGAATAAAAATGTCTCTGCCTCCTTTGCAAGTGAGATAACTGGTGCCCGCACCGGGATCAAAGTCGGCAATGCTTTCAAAATAACCGATGGTGTAGATATTGCCCGATGGATCCGTTGCAAGGGCGCTGCCCATATCGCTGGACATATCTCTGTATGTCCGGGCCCATTCAAAAGTTTGTGCATGGAGAAGCGCACATGGGAAGATAATTGTAGCTAGGGCACTAAGTCCGATGTTGATGTATTTCATAGGAGAGGTTTACTTTTTAGGATACTTTTCTGCCATATATTCCAGCGACGCCTGGCCCAATTCTTTCAATACGTCCATGTCTATATCGGTGAGTTTGCTGATATAAAGACAGGATTTGCCGGTTTTGTATTTGCCGAGGCGGGACATAATTTCTTCATACCGATCAAACCCGGCTATGATATAAAGCGTGAGGTTTTGTTTGCGCGGGGAAAATCCGATACGGAAAAAATCGCCTTCACGCCCGCTTTCGTATTTGTAGTGATAGTCGCCAAAACCGACGATGCTGGCCCCCCACATCCGAGGGGACTCTCCGGTGAGGGTTTCCATCATTTGCAGTACGACAAAACAATCCTGTTTCCGCTGTTCGGATTCTATTGAGTTGAGAAATTCGGTTACGCTCTGTGTTGTTTTTTGTGTTTTGTTCTCTGCCATAAGTTGATTTTTATCAATCCATAAATATACGGTTTACAACTAAAGGAATATCTTGTGATTCTGATGTTTTTGAATAAATTGAGTTTTGTTCTTATTGCCCCCAAAACACAGCCCCATGTCTGCTATTTTTATCATTGGTACCTGCGATACCAAATCCGCTGAACTACTTTTCATCCAAACGGTGTTGGAGAAAGAAGGGGTTTTTGCCCAAATTGTAGATGTCAGTACTCAACCTCATATTTTCCCGGCGGATATTTCTAATATTACCCTTGCGGGTCATCACCCGCTGGGACAGGCTCTCCTCAATCTTCCCGACCGAGGGGAGGCCATTACGGCAATGAGTGAAGCCTTGCGCACATTTCTGCTGACTACCAAAGGTCTGGCGGGTGTCATCGGCATCGGTGGTTCGGGTGGCACATCGCTTATCACACATGCATTAAAAGCACTGCCTGTAGGACTCCCCAAAATCATGGTCTCCACAATGGCCTCCGGCAATACCCGCCCCTTTGTGGAAGCTACGGATATTATGATGGTCTATTCTGTCACGGATCTTGCGGGCTTGAATTCTATCTCCCGCACCATCCTCGCCAATGCCGCCCAGGCACTTGCCGGCGTACTGAACGGAAAACCCCAGGTGATTTCGGATGTCAAACCCGCCCTCGGCATGACGATGTTTGGGGTTACAACGCCCTGTGTCCAATACATTCGTTCGCATTTTGAGGATCGGTTTGATTGTGTGGTTTTCCATGCCACCGGCATCGGTGGGCAGTCCTTTGAAAAACTGGTTTCTTCGGGGATGGTCAAACATGTCATTGACGTTACTCTTACCGAAGTTTGCGATCACCTTATGGGAGGAATACTCAGTGCGGGCGAATCACGTCTCGACGCTTTTATTCAGACCCGTATTCCCTATATCGGTTCGGTCGGCGCCCTTGACATGGTCAATTTTGGTTCAATAGACTCCGTCCCGGAACACTACCGCCACCGCAACCTCTACAAACACAACGCCGCCGTAACGCTGATGCGCACCACCCCGGAAGAAAATGTTTTAATGGGGAAATGGATTGCCGCCAAACTCAACCGAATGGAAGGTCCCGTAAGGTTTTTTCTTCCGGAAAAAGGGGTTTCGCTGATTGACAGTCCGGGTAAACCATTTTACGATCCCGAAGCAGATCATGCTTTGTTTGATACGCTGGAAAAAGAGTTAATTCATACCGAAAATCGCAGACTGATTCGTCTTCCTTACGAAATCAACGACCCGGCTTTTGCAGAAGCTTTAATTGAATCATTTAACCAACTTCATCATACCCTATGATACTTGAATGGAAACGGGAGGAAATCCTGGCAGGATTCAGAGCCAAAGTCGCCAAAGGCGAGCCTATTATCGGCGGCGGAGCCGGAACCGGTATATCCGCAAAATGCGAAGAGGCCGGCGGAATTGACCTGATCATCATCTACAACTCCGGTCGCTACCGGATGGCAGGGCGCGGCTCTCTCGCCGGGCTGATGGCCTACGGCAATGCCAACGATGTCGTGCTCGACATGGCCAAAGAAGTTCTGCCCGTCGTCAAAAAAACACCTGTCCTCGCCGGAGTCAATGGCACCGACCCCTTTGTAGTCATGCCCCGTTTCCTCAAAAAAATCAAAGAAACCGGGTTTGCCGGTGTTCAGAATTTTCCTACCATCGGGCTATTTGACGGCCTCATGCGCCAAAATCTCGAAGAAACAGGCATGAGCTATCAACTGGAAGTGGAAATGGTTCACATCGCAAGGCAAATGGATTTGCTTACTACACCTTATGTCTTTTCGGCCTCTGAAACCGAAGACATGACACGGGCCGGAGCAGATATCATTGTCTGCCACATGGGCCTGACCACCAGCGGGAGCATTGGCGCAGAAACAGCCAAGACTCTTGACCAAAGTGTAGAACTTATTAACGAATGGACGGAGATCGCGCTTTCTATCCGTAATGATGTTCTTATTCTCTGCCACGGCGGCCCCATCGCCATGCCCGAAGACGCAGCATACGTCCTCCAAAGATGTCCCAAAATCCATGGATTTTATGGTGCCAGCAGCATGGAGCGACTTCCTACGGAAATCGCGATTACCGAACAGATCAGAGCTTTTAAAGGTATCCACTTATGACAGATGGCAAATTTTTTAAAACTGACGGGCAACAGTGGAAGCCCGGAGCTTTGGGTAGCGATTTCTGGCATAGCGGCCCCGAACAAACGGGTGCGCGCCAACTGGTCATGATCGAAATTGTCGTCGAACCCGGCAAAGGTCATAGTTTTCACTTTCACCCCAATCAGGAAGAAATAATCTATGTCGTGGAAGGGAAAATCCAACAATGGCTGGAAAAAACTTCTATCGAACTCTCTGAGGGTGAATCTGCATTTATCCCCGCAGGCATGGTTCACGCAACTTTTAATATATATGAAAAAGCGGCCCGCTTTATCGCCGTTCTCTCTCCCTGCAAGGGGGAAAACGGATATGAAGTTGTGGATGTTCATGATCAAAACGAATGGAAAGAACTCGTTAACTAATCTCCCCAACTATGCTTAAATCAACGGGAATACTCTTTCTTGTTTGTATGCTGCCATTGTTTCACCCCAATGGCAAACCAACAGATCCTCCTTCTTCCCCTTGGGATTTTGATGGACAGCTAGTCGCTTATTTTGAAGATCAAACCCGAATGCTGGAGATCAAAACCCAATCCGAACTTAGCCATATTGCAGACTGGCCTGCTTTTCAAAAACAATCCCGGGAACAATTACTGGAAATGCTGGGGTTGTCGCCGATGCCGGAACGTAGCCCGTTAAAACCTGTGATCACCGGAACCATTGACCACGGGGATTTTATCGTCGAAAAACTGCACTTCCAGTCCAGCCCCGGTCTCTACGTCACCGGCAATCTTTACCGCCCCAAAAACCTTACGGGAAAAGCTCCGGCTATTCTCTACGTCTGCGGACACGGACAGGTGATCAAAGACGGCATAGCTTACGGTAGCAAAGTACATTACCAACATCACCCTGCATGGTTTGCCCGACATGGTTATGTCTGCCTGATTATTGACACGGTTCAGCTTGGTGAAATCGAAGGCGTACACCACGGCACACACAGGCTCAATCGCTGGTGGTGGATTTCGCGCGGATATACACCCGCAGGCGTAGAAGCATGGAATGGCATCCGGGCAGTAGATTACCTCATCAGCAGACCGGAAGTGGACGCGGAAAAAATCGGCATCACAGGCCGAAGCGGGGGAGGTATTTACAGTTGGTGGGCAGCAGGAATTGATGAACGGATTAAAGTAGCTATTCCGGTGGCAGGTGTTACCGACCTTCGCAACTACGTGGTGGATGGCTGCGTCACAGGCCATTGCGATTGTATGTTTATGGTGAATACTTACCGGTGGGATTATCCCAAACTAGCGACACTTTTTGCGCCTAAACCACTTCTCATTTCTAATTCAGACCGCGATCCTATATTCCCGATTGATGGGGTATTCAGAACGTATCAGACGGTAAGAGGTGTTTATGAAAAAATGGATAAAGGCGATTTACTCGCTTTAAATACCGTCGCAGGCCCACATATGGACATACAGGAATTGCAAATACACGCCTTCCGGTGGATGAATCATTATTTGAAAGAGGAAGACGAAATCATTCAGGATGCCGCTGTCAAATACTTTGAGCCTGAACAACTCAAAGTTTTCCAAACTTTGCCCGAAGAGCAGATCAATACCCGGATTGACGAAACCTTTGTACCCGCAGCTCCACCGATAGCCGAAATACTAAAAACCCACTCGTGGCCGGAAGCTGTGAGGCAATGGAGAAAAGCACTGGAAGAAAAAGTTTTTGCCGGATGGCCGGAAGAAATAATTTCTCCTGCTATATCCCCCGTCAGTCAACAGAAAAATTCATTCGCAGAAATTTCTCTTCGCGATCTGCAAACAGACGCAAATACCCATTTACCCCTGTTTCGTATCAAGCCATTGACTGCGAATGGAAAACCCGCGCAGATCATTCCCATCAACGATCAGAACTGGCCCTGGTGGAAAGATAGGTTGGGCGCAGCATTTCCCGGTGGCGAATTATGGCCCGAAGCGCAAGCAAACGAAATGCTTGCCGCCGATTTAAAACAGCGCCTCAGTACAGCAGGAGAGATCATTCTGGTTCCCATGCGGGGGGCAGGTCCGGCAGCTTTTTCGGCGGATGAAAAGGAGTTTACCCAAATTCGCCGCAGGTATTATCTTTTGGGACAAACCCTCGAAAGTATGCAGACGCTGGACTTGGTCCAGGCGCTGGATGCAGTAACGGAAGCCCGCCAAAATCTTATGGAAATCCATGCTGAGGGCGAAGCAGGAGTACAAATGATTTACGCTTCGCTTTTTGCGAAAGGCCAAGTCCCTGTTCATATTTACAATCCTCCGGTCAGTCATAGCGAAGGACCCTGCTATCTAAATGTGATGAAATACATGGACATTCCGGCAGCGATATTGATGGCTTCACAAAAACAGAAAGTAATCATCCATTCTCCCGGCGATAAAAAATGGGAATCGCTGGAAAAGCTTGCAGGAAAAGAACAATTGTTGAAATTGCATGTTGAGGATTAAATAACATCCGATAACCCCTGCTATGAAACCCTATATCTTTCTTCTGGCGACCCTTCTGCCGTATGCTGTTTTGGGACAAAACTTCTACTTCGGCAATGACCTTTCATACGTCAACCAGATGGAAGATTGTGGGGCAGATTTTAAGGAAAATGGCGTTTCCAAAGATGTGTATCAGATATTCGCAGATCACGGAACCAACCTTGTGCGGGTGCGTCTATGGGTGGATCCGGCGTGGCAAAATTCGCTTGTACAGCCCGTAGGAGTAAAACCCCAATACAGCGATTTTGCCGATGTGAAAGAAACAATATCCCGAGCCAAAGCGGCAGGAATGCAGGTGATTTTGGATTTTCATTATTCCGACTTCTGGGCTGACCCCGGGCGGCAACTTATCCCTGCCCGCTGGTTATCAGTCGCCAATAACCTCCCTGCACTGAAAGATTCGGTTTATAGCTATACAGTAAAAGTACTCAGCGGCCTTGAAAAAGAAGGCCTTATGCCCGAAATTGTAACGGTTGGCAACGAAAACAATGGCGGGATCCTCCGACATACGACAATGGACAACAATTATGTCGCCGGAGGAAGTGTGAGCAATGACTGGAACCGCGATGCACAGTTGTACAATGCCGCCATTCAGGCGATAAGAGCCGTAGGTGATACTGCCGCCATTAACCCCAAAATAGCCGTACACTTTTCCGGGTTGAATACTAAATGGTTTTTCCAGAACCTCATCACCCTCGGAGTTACCGATTTTGACATCATGGGGTTTTCCTATTATTATGCCTGGCATGGCGGCAGTATATCCCAACTGGGAACTTTTGTCGAGGACCTCGTTGCAAGTTTTCCCGGATATGAAATGGTC
The DNA here is from genome assembly GCA_033764335.1 of Bacteroidia bacterium. Classification (GTDB taxonomy): domain Bacteria; phylum Bacteroidota; class Bacteroidia; order J057; family J057; genus JAGQVA01. The sequence continues at coordinate 184,205 of JANRJC010000007.1, forward strand.
GCACTGGAAACGGGCTATCCGTGGACCACTCAAAATTTTGATGCGATGCCCAACATCATCACCGCCGCAGATCCCGCCTATTCACCGCTTTCTCCCGAAAAACAGCTTTCCTATCTGGTGGACTATACCAAAGAGGTAATGGTTTCGGGAGGTAGTGGAGTAATCTTCTGGGAACCCGCTTGGGTTTCCACCCCCTGCCGCACTCCGTGGGGGCAGGGGTCTTCCCACGACCATGTGGTTTTTTTTGATCCTGTCAACTACAACTTTATAAACAATGGCGGTGGTAGATGGACGGAACCTCTGTTTTACCAAAACCTCACAACCCCTAAGGTTACTTTTATGGTGGACATGGCCGGAGAGGATGTCTCCAATGGCGTGTATATTACAGGAACCTTCACCGGGGCTACCAACTGGCTGATCCTGCCTATGAGTCATTATTCAGGAAGTATTTACAAGTATTCGACCCAAATACCGGCAGGAAGTACAGGGGCTTATTACTACCTCACTACCGGTAGCTGGACCAATTACCTCGACTACCGGGAAACGGTTCCCGCTGCCTGCGCCGAATGGTGGGACAGCGACAGAGGATATGTGATACCAGGGCACGACACGACTTTTGCAGTGAAGTGGGAAAGCTGCGAGACTTTTGCCGCCGGGATCAGGGACAACCTGCTTTCGCAGCAGATTTCGATTTACCCCAACCCCGCCAGTGATAAATTATATCTGTCATTCAGTGAGGGCTTTGTCCCAACATCTCTAGACATCACGCTCTCCGATATACAAGGCAAGACCTTAAAAACGTGGAAAAAGGCAGGCCCAGTAGGGTCAGATCATGATCTGACCCTACCCGTTCTACCCACCGGGATATATTTGTTGAGGATTTTTGACGGGGAAAATACAGCGGTGTGGCGGGTAATGTTTTAGAAGAAAATCTCATTACCTACTCTCCGCAAAAACCTGTATTTTAGCAGGATAAAGGTAATTATTTGTAATGGCCTATATTGACCGGATCTTACAGCAGCTCGAATCCCATATTGTCACAGGTACATACAGCGAACTCGAGGCCGATAAAATAGAAATTAAAGATTTGTCGTCTTCTGACGACTGGACGGAGTTGTATAAATCCGTATGTGCCTTTTTGAATACAGAAGGAGGAATTATTGTCGTAGGTATAAGAGAAAAAAACAAACAATATCTGCTTTCAGGGTACAATGCAGGCAATGAAGATAAATTAAAGGAATTGCACCAAAAATTTACGGATAAAGAAGGAACAAGGATTGCTCTGGATCAGAATTTTCCCGCTCCCAAAATCAGGGAATTTATGGATAAGCGTATCTGCCTGGTTTATGTAGAGAAACTCCCCGAAGATCAAAAATATGCTTTTTTTAAAGGCGTAGCGTATGAGCGAAAAATGACGGGAGATCATAAAATTGATTCTTCCAGAATTGCCCGCAAGGAAGAACAGAAAGAAGAACTCAAAAATGCAAGAGAACTGAAGATTGTCGAAGGGGCTTCACTTCAAATACTGGACTTAGACCGGCTCAATGACTACATTAACAAGCTGAATCGCGAAGTCAAAGTAGAAAGTCTGAAGGTAGATATTCCGTCAGCCCTCCCTTTTCTGACCCGCAAAAATTTTGTCCGGCAAGAAACCCCTACACTTTTGGGCGTCCTCCTTTGTGGAAATCACCCATCTGACTGGGTAGGGGGACGCTGTCAGGTGGATTGTTATGTAGATTCGGAGCATCAGATTGCACAAAACAAACAGGTGCTCAAAGACAATATTATTCCGCTGATGGAAAGTGCTGTAGGATTTGTTTTTAAAAATATTGCCGTTGGAGTAGGGTATGAAGGCGGAGGTACCAGTCTTCCCGAGTACCCGGATAAGCTGATACGGGAGATTGTTAACAATGCACTGGCCCACAGAGATTATTCTTCTGATAAATTTTCCAACATCATTATCAAACCTGACACATGGATTCGGGTGAGCAATCCGGGTAGTTTCCGAGAGGATCAAAAACTTTTTCTCGAACAACCGGTTCGTATTCGCCGGATTATCCCCAATCCTAAACCGAGGAATCCCAATCTTGCAGACATACTAAAGGTATATGACCGATGGGAGGGACGGGGATTAGGTATGGCATCCCTGACAAATGCATGTCTCAAAAATCAGATTGATGTTCCCTATTTTCTTTTCCAGAGCAAAAACGATATCAGTTTATACGTTCCAAAAGGAAAAGTCCTGGACGATGATGCCCGGCTCTGGCTGACCAGTTTCTCCGGATGGATTTATCGCCAGACAAATGGAAGAGGGTTAAGCGAAGAAGAAGAAACGGTCCTTACCTATTTTTATAAATCGGAACAACACAATAATAATGAGCGTTATACGATCCTGCTCACACCGGATAACAATCATTTTGACGTCATCCGCAAACTGGAGAATTATGGACTCATATCTGTTCTGGAATATGAAGAACAATCCATCTACCCGCTTTTTATCGTAAATCCAATCCTCAAACAGAAAGACTTTTATCCAGTTCTCCGCACCTTATTTGGAAGCAGTTTTGATTTATTAAAGACTGAGTATAAAAGCGTGCTCCAAACCATCTATCTGCACAATGAATATAGCCTCCAGAGCGCAATCAGTGCAAAAGCAGTGGATATTTTCCTCTATACCAGCAAACATAAAGTAGTGCGCAATCTCCGGGAATACGATACCTATTCACGAAAAGTGCGCACCATTGTAAATAAACTTGAGAAAAAAGGGTTTATCGAGCGAGCAGACGGAAAATCTCCCCGTTTTGTTGTAAACAAAAATTTTGCGAGGACTCCTTCACTGTTTGATCCGGAATAATTTATCCCTTATCCTCAACGCATCACTCGCTCCATTCGCTCGGCAATCAGGTGGCTGTCCCTAGTACATCCAGGCGTCCACGTTTCCGTCCCACCGGATGTAAATTCTTGTGAAGGATGAGCCGGGTATGTTTCGGGTAATGGCGAAGAGATGACAGGTATAGATAAGGTCGCCGCCGGGGGAGCCGTATCCACATATATCACAACTTTTAGTGCCTGCGCCAAAACCGATCTTCGTTGCGCCGGGAGTAAAGTCATGTGTTCCGGTGTAATAGACAACATCCCTGACTGTGGAAAAACCTGCCCACCCTGCACACCACTGCGTAGTGGTGGGATCAAAGTGTTTTTTCACTTCTTCTGTTCTCCGCACATACGCTCCGTCGGAATAAAAAGTAAATTCCTCTTGTTCAATCATATACAAGTTTTTGAAATTTACGGTGGCGTTCAGGGTCGTGCTGAGTGGGTTGCATTTGCCATCGGGTTTTGTCGGGTCGCAACAGCCCTGATAATTGGTTTCGGTTACAAAGGGTTTGCCCGGAGCATTGAAGAAGTCAACCTCATTGTTGTAATTGTAGGAAATGGTTGACCACCATACATAATCCCATGTAGAATCCTGGGTAGGTGCGCGAGTAATGGTACATCCGGGTTCATTGGGTTTTTCCACGGTAATCACTCGCTCAATTTTGTCAATCGTCGTTTTGATTTCATCATAAACAATGATTTCAACGGGTATGTTATATGGAGGCTCTTTTTCACTTGCTGGCTTAATTTCGAAAATAACTACCGAAATCGAATCGCCATCCTGGGTTTCAAATACAGGCACATCGTAGTAAAACGTCGAATTTTGTACCGCCACAAAAAACCCACCGACGACCACTCCTTCCGGATGCCTGAGTCTTACCGGAATATCCATGCCGGGTGCAGCATAAAAAGTATCTTCCACCTGCATCTGGAGCAGAGCGATATCCGGAGAGGTGGGAACTTTACCGGTTACCTGCGTACCATTGAGGAAACTCATCGTGCCGAGTAAGTCATCGGCCTCCTGAGAGGTGATTTCTCCGGGATCATCGTCGGGTTTGGGTGTTTCGGGTTCTTTGCAGCTTACCCACAAGATAAGGATGAGGCATACGGCCAGAACTGCGGAGCTAAAGGGTGTCTTCATTGTAAAAGGGTTTTATAGGTTTGTTGGAATAAAAATAGCGGCCCGGTTGCCGCTACAATAGCCCCAATTCACAACTGGCGGCTTTCGCTAAATATCTGGTAATTTCAGGCTTTACCTGCGATTTACAGCCGGTCAAGCAGGGCGAGAAATTCTTCTTTTTTTCGCCGGGAAATGTCCACATGATGTTCATCGGTAAGAATAACAAATCCGCCTTCACCTTTGATGTATCGCTGCACATGCCGCAGATTAATCAGAAAGGAATGATGTACACGGCAAAACCCGGAGTCGGACAACAGGTTTTCGAAGTCTTTGAGGTTACGCGAGACCATTTTGGTCTGCTGATTAGTCAGGAAAATCAGGGTATAATTTCCGTCGGCTTTACAAAAAATAATGTCTTCTGTATCGAAAAAGTCTATGCCTTCAAGGCTGGGCACAGCCAGTCGTTCGATTTTCCCTGATTGGGTCTGGATATTGTTGAGAATGGATTGAACCGGAAAATGGCTTTGTTTTTGGTCCATCCGAGTTTTTGCACGGTTAACTGCCTGAATTAGTTCGTCAATATCAATAGGCTTGAGCAGATAGTCCAGCGCGCTGAATTTTATGGCTTTAATGGCATAACGATCATAAGCGGAGACAAAAATAACTTCGAAAGTAACCGGAGAAACTTTCTGCAAGAGGTCAAATCCCGACATCCCGGGCATTTGCACATCCAGGAATACGAGGTCTGGTCGCAATGTTTTTATCGCTTCCAATCCTGCCTCTGGGGTAGCATATTCTCCCAGAAGTGTAATATCCGGGCAGTATCGCTCAATGGCGAGTTTTAATGCTTCGCGGCCATCGGCTTCATCGTCTATGAGAATCGTTTCGATCATAAAAAAACAACGAATTTTTTTATGAAAGTGGGATTTTAAGCTCTACTCTCGTGCCGGAAGCGGTGTCCTGAGCATCTTTTAAGTCGGTAATCTGAATAACCTCACCTTTGGGAATTTTACTCAAAAGACGTAACCGCTCTTCTGTGATTTTCAGTCCCATAGATTTGGATTTTAACAGGCTTTTTTCCCGGAGTTGTTGTGAACGGGCCCTGCCGACACCATTATCCTCAATGATACAAACCAGCGTATCTTCCGCCTCTTTTAAGGCTATTTTTATTATTCCGGGAGTTTCTTTTTCCTTGTGCATAAGCCCGTGCCAGATAGCATTTTCTACAAAGGGCTGTAATACCATCGGTGGCAAATAAGTATTGTCAGGTTCAATGGAATCATCCATAGAAATTTCATAATCAATTTTTCCTTTAAACCGCAATTCCTCCATTTGAATATAAGACTCCAGCAGGGAGAGTTCATTTTCCAGCGAGACCTGATTGGTTTCTGCATTTTCCAGAATCAGCCTTACCAATTTTGAGAACTTGGTCAAATAACGCGAAGCGTCTTCGTTTTCCCCTTTTAAAATCATGTGGTTGATGGAGTTCATACAATTGAACAAAAAATGGGGGTTGATCTGTGCGCGCAAGGCCTTCATTTCCAATTCTCCCAACTGTCTTTTAAAATTCACTTCTTTCAGTTCGTCATTTTTGGCGGCCAGAATCGCTTGATTTTTCAATCGCTGCCGAAATGTATAGAAGATTAAAACTGCGACGATGCTGATCAGAAAAAGGCCTAAGACAGAAGCATTTTTTAAGGTGGCCTGCCGCTGGGATTCTTTTTCCTGAATTTCTTTTTCGCGGGCTAAAAGTGTGATTTGTTTGTCTTTCTTTTCGGTTTCATACTTTACTTCCATTTCTTTGATCCGGCTGGCAAAATTTTCACCGGCAATGCTGTCTTTCCATACTTCGTATTTTTTGCGGTATTCAAGCGCTTCCTTAAACTGGTTTTTCCGTTCATAGACAAAAGAAAGGCTTTGATAAAGATTTTTAATTTCTTCTTTGATATTCATGGTTTCGGCCAGTTTCAGTGCTTCGGAAAAGCCTGCGATTGCCTGGTTATATTGGCCGGTTTCCATATAAATGGCTGCAATGCCATGGTCCGTATATAAAACCCCGATCTGATCGTCAATCTGCCGGGAAAGCCGATTGGATTCCTGAAAATGTTTCAAGGCTGAATCATAATTTTTCAGTTTGGTATAAAGCGCACCGATATTTTGAAGGTTAATGGCTGCGCTTAGGGTATTTCCATATTTCCGGTCAATAGCCAGAGAGCGATTGTAATAATTGAGTGCCTGAACATAATCGCTCTTATATCGGTAAATGAGTCCAATATTTCCAAGAATGGAGCTTTGCTCTTTTTCATCTGATTTTTTTTCATAAATCGCCAAGGCTTTCTGATAATAGTCCAGCGCGTCGTCCGGTTTTTCCAGTTCCCAATAAATATTAGCGATATTGTTATAGCAGTCCGCCATATTTTCCAAATCCCCCAAACGCTCATTTATAATAAGTGCCTTCATGAAATGGGTTACGGCACTGTCGTATTCTCCTTCATAATGATAGACAACACCGCCTTCGAGGTAAAATATTGCCTCAAGTTTGGGATACTCGTGCAGCGGGCAGTCTTTTTTTACCTCCCAAAGGGTTTCTTGGGCCGCCTGTAATTTGCCCTTGTTGTATAAAAATTTGGTCAGCTTCAGGCGGGATTTACAGAACCAGATTTCCGAAGGCTGGCTTTCGCTCATTGTCAGAGCTTTGTCCAGAAATTGTCGCGACTGAAGGGTGTCTGATGATACCAGCAGATCGTGAAGCGAAAGGGAAATCCGGATTTTGGTCGTATCGTGCGATGCACGGGCAAGCAGGCTTTTCAAGCTATCCACAGCGGGTGTTTGCGCCCAACCCGCTATTATCATTGTGGAAAAAAGCAGAAGGATACCCAGTAAGCGTAGCATATTATACAAATATATCTATATTTTCAGAGATATATACACCTAAAAATCACCGAGATTTCCCTATGAACCACGACCTCATCACCTATTACCGCGACCGGGCAAAAGAATATGAAAAAATCTATACAAAACCGGAACGCCAGAATGACCTTAAGGAAGCAACCCGGACTTTGCAGGAGTATTTTGCCGGGAAACAGGTGCTGGAAATTGCCTGTGGTACCGGCTACTGGACTGAAAAGATTGCGGATACCGCCACTTCGGTTTTTGCAACCGACATCAATCCATCTGTCATTGAACAGGCAAAGGCAAAAACCTGGTCCCACAACAACGTAACGCTGGAGGTCGCGGATTTCTATCAACTGCACCCCGCGCAAAAATACGAAGCCGTATTTGGAGGATTTATCTGGAGTCATATTTTGCGGGAGGATCTCGATACATTTGTCCGCAAATTATATGACTTTGTGTTACCCCGCGGTTTAGTCGTTTTTATGGACAATCGTTATGTGCAGGGAAGTAGTACACCCATTGCTTTTACCGACACTCAGGGCAATACATTTCAAACCCGGAAACTGGAAAACGGCACAGAACATCAGGTACTCAAAAATTTTCCTTCGGAAGATTTTCTGAAAACCAAACTCGAAAACAGCTTCTTCCATTTACAAATAATCAACCTCGAATATTACTGGATCGTAGCGGGGGAAAGAATGAATTAAAGGCCTTTTCGCATGAATTAAGCCCAACGGAATTGTTGGAATTTCGTGATATGATTGCGCGCTATTTTGCAAAAAGAGCCATTCAATCTGCCAACAAAATCTGGGATTCCAAAGGTTGGACCGATGAAGATGTTGATAAAATTTGTCAATCCCCCCACATTTTTTTCCAGAATTCGGAGCGGGCTTTCTGATCGAATGCGCTGAGATCGGGGTTGACCTGGTGAATTGTTGTATATTCTCCCTCTTCTGTATATACTTCAAAGGTAAACACATATTGAGGTTCGCTGTCGGAATCCCAGCTATTAAGCAGTCCAAACCGCAGGTCGTGCCACAACAACGTATCGCCTCGTGTCTCCAGCGAATAATAACCCTGACTTACCCAATCCAAACGGTCTATCACATAGTTATCTTCCTGCCCTTTTATAAGTTGGTGATTTTTGGGAATATGAATAAAGCTGATGCTGCGTGGATCGCCCAACAGCGAGTAATACCCGATGTCGTAACCGGAAGGTTCTTCCGCTACACAATACCAAAGCAGATTGTTGAGAGGCGTAGGGTAGGTGGAAAGGCGCACCACACTTTTGCCCTGCTCATGCAGGGCGTTTGTAAAAACAGCATTCACCTCTAGCTTGTTCACAAGGGTCACAATCATATACAAACTACTGATCACCAGGCCGGCAGTGTTCCAAATCCCCCGCCAGCGGTTTTCCCTTCGTAAAACCATCGCCACAATCAGAAAAATCATAAACGGAACCGTATATAGCGGATCGGCAACAAATATATTGTCAAACGCTACCCGATAGTCGCTGAAAGGATAAAACAACTGCGTACCCCAGGTGGTAAAACAATCGAGAATCGGGTGAGTAATCAGCGACCAAAAAGCGAGTCGCGACCACTCATTTTGTGTGCCCCATTTTCCTTTGTATGCCCGATAAATCAGAAAACCCATCACCGGAGCCAGGGCAACGCTGAAGATGATCGAATGGGTGATACCCCTGTGGGCGATCAGCGCGCCGAGTTCATCCATAAAAAAATTGGCGGCTACATCCAGATCGGGAATCGTGCCACAAACAGCACCCCAAAGTGGTGCCCGGTTGCCCACTTTTTTTCCCAATACTGCCTCTCCGACAGCAGCCCCCAATACTACCTGCGTAATTGAATCCATAATTACAAACCTTACCTTTTGTTATGTCTTAATAATGATTGATTTGTGAAACAATTTTTGATCTGCTCAAAGATTGTTTCTTGTTTTTTGAATTCCCATAACTGCAAACTATTTTGGGAAGGTCAGTGTGTGAAAATCGGGCTAAATCCTCATTTTTCCCAGTCTGCCTTGCCGAAGAATATAATTCACCGGAAAATCTGTCACAAACCTCTGCTTCAAAGCCCATGAAACAATTCTCCTTCATCCGTATATGGTTTTTGCCTGTTCTTACTTTTATTTTCGCACTAAAACCTGCGTATTCCCAGGTAAACTTCACGGCAAATATAACCTCTGGTTGTAATCCGCTGGTGGTAAATTTTACCGCTGTGGCTCCTGGTGCAATCTCCTATAGCTGGAACCTCGGCAATGGAACCATGTCCTCTCTCCAAAATCCCGGTGTCACCTACACTTCTTCGGGACTATTTAATGTGAGTCTTACCGTCGCCTACGCCAACGGAACAACACAATCGGTGTCCAAACCTGGTTTTATCTCCATTTTCGCCAGTCCTACCTCTGGTTTTTCTGCTAATATTATTAACATTTGCCAGGGCGAAAGTGTGCAGTTTACCGATCAATCTATCCCCGGCTCCAACCCTATAGCCTCCTGGCTGTGGGACTTTGGAGACGGGGACACAAGTACGGTGAGCAATCCCAACCATGTTTTTACGGTTCCGGGGGTATTTCCTATCACTCTTGTTACGAGTGATGTCAATGGCTGTCAGAATATTCTGGTAAAACCTGCCTACATTCTCGTCAATCCCACGCCTAACGCAGACTTTACAGTTGATAATGCGTTGGGCTGTACGGCTCCCCACTCGGTCAATTTTACCAGTTTACCCAATGGGCTTGGCGTTTCCCACATCTGGAGCCTGGGCAATGGAGCAACTCCCACTACCGCAAATCCTGCTATAACTTATACGGTTCCGGGTTCTTATACGGTTTCTCATATTGTTACCGACACTTTAGGCTGTGCTGATACCGTAGTAAAGACAAATCTTATCAGTGTGGGGCAAAATACAGTTAATATCCAGGCGAGTGATTATCTGGTTTGCCCTAATGAAGTAGTCAACTTCTTTTGTAACTCGCCGATAGGCTCGCTGGTAAACTGGACCTTCGGTGTGCCCGGCCCGGGTTCTACGGCCTGTAACCCGACTTTTAGTTATTCTGCACCGGGAACTTATGTCGTCTCGGCTACGATTACAAACGGCAGCGGCTGTACGTTTAATGGCTCCACAATTATCACCGTAAGCGCCCCCCCGGTGGTAGATTTTACAGCCTCAGATACCCTTTTTTGTGATCCTCTTTTTGAAGTGGATTTTACTAACAATTCTACCGGCGCAGTATCCTACGCATGGCAGTTTGGTGACGGTGCAATCTCATCGCTTACCAGTCCTACCCATATTTATCCGACATTACCGGTATTTAGTCAGACGGGACAGCCGTATTTTTATACCGTTAAGCTCACCGCTACCAATGTTGATGGCTGTTCAACTACGGTTGTAAAACCTTTTCACATTACAACCGGACAGACGGGGGCATTTTTTGATGCTATCCCACGAAATGGTTGTGCGCCGGTGGATATACAGTTTTCCAACCAAAGTTACTCCCCTTCACCCGTTGTGAGTTTTTTCTGGGATTTTGGAAACGGGGTTACTGACACCGTAGCTAATCCTCTTGTCACCTATCAGGACACGGGATCCTATGATGTAACCCTGATCATAGAAACCCTTCACGGATGCCGGGATACCCTCACGGCTTCGGGTTATATTGAAGCGGGGGAAAAACCGATTGCGGATTTTATTGCAGATACTACCTATTCCTGTGCCTCGGGTGAAATCGAATTTACCAACCTAAGTAGTCCCGATACCGACAGTGTTTATTGGTACTTTGGAGATGGGGGTCAATCGGGTATATGGGATCCCATACACCAGTTTCAGGATACGGGATATATGGATGTAATGCTCATTGCCTTTGACCGGGGATGCCCCGACACACTGGTCAAAACCGATTATATCTATATTGACCCTCCAATTGCTCTGTTTTTGCCGATGTTTCCCTTTATCTGCGACATTCCCGCGACAATCCCTTTTACCGATCTTTCAATCGGTGCCCACCACTGGCTTTGGGATTTTGGCGATGGCAGCCCTACCACAACGATTCAAAATCCCACCCATACCTATACCCAAGAGGGGGATTATACGGTAGCATTGATTGTTTTTAATGACTCTACTCAATGCGGCGACACAACCTATAGCATTATTACAATCAAAACGGTAAAGGCGGATTTTGTCAGCGATACTATTTTTGGTTGCCGCCCACTGACGGTTAATTTTACGGACTCTTCTACGAATGCTATAAAATGGTTCTGGAATTTTGGCGACTCCAATAGTTCCATTTCTCAGAATCCTTCTCATACTTATATTTACTCAGGAGTATATACGGTTTCCCTTTTTGTGCTTAACTCGATTTTTTGCCCGGACGATACCGTGGTATTACAGCATATAAAAGTATATGAACCTAAGGTTGATTTTAATGTCACCGACCCTACCGGCTGTGCGCCGTATTCGGTACCGTTCACCAACCTCACGACTTCTCTCGGGCCGGTCACTACCTGGAACTGGAACTTCGGTGTACCCGGTGCAACTTCGGGTCTTCAATCGCCCATTTATACTTATACCAACCCCGGAGCCTATACGGTGACCCTTACCGCTACGGATTCTATCGGATGTACAAGTTCCAAAACGATTCCCAACTACGTTTTTGTTACGGAACCTGTTCCTCTTTTTACCGTCAATCATCAAGTTCACTGTGTCAACAATCCCATTGTTTTTAATAACCTCTCCTCCGGCTTTGGTATTACCGGTTATCAGTGGAATTTTGGGGATAATACCACTTCCAACTCGCAAAACCCTGTCCATATATACACAGCCAACGGGGTTTACAATGTAAGCCTCACCGTAAGCGACATCAATGGCTGCGATAGTACTTATACGCTTCCTATCACAATAGCCACCCCTCAGGTAGGATTTGTGGCAGACACTACTTTCGCCTCCTGCCCACCGCTTCTGGTAAATTTTACTTCCTCCATTTTTTCCCCTCATACTTTTACCGGCTGGCAGTGGAATTTTGGTGATCTGAGTACTTCGGTTGCCCCAAATCCCTCCCATGTCTATGCTGTGCCCGGGGATTTTGATGTGACCCTCATTGCCACCACGGCAGGAGGTTGTAAGGATACCGTAACAATTCCTTCACTAATTGACATCGGCGGACCTTATGGTTCTTTTTCTTTCACTCCGCTGCAAATCTGCCCCGGTTTCCCGGTTAGCTTTTCAGCCACAGGTACACCCAACGTGGCTCAGTTTAACTGGGACCTTGACGGGGGAAACCTCGCCGTTGGACAAAATATCACTTTTTCCTATACCAATCCCGGTATTTATCACCCGCTGTTGATTGTGGAGGACAGTGCCGGTTGTCAGGTATTGATTGAATCACAGGATAGTATTCTCGTTTTTCCCAAACCCGTCGCAAATTTCAATGTAACTGCCCCGCTGTTGTGCGACTCCGGTACTGTGAATTTTTCAAACCTAAGCACGCCCGCCGCTCTGGTCAACCAATGGAACTGGAATTTTGGTGATAATAGTACCGCTTCAGGTTTTGCCAATCCTGCACATTTTTACAACCAACCCGGAACCTATTCGGTTGAGTTGGTCGTAACGACAATTAATGGCTGCAAAGACACCGTACAACTTCCTTCGATCGTTACGGTAAATACTTCTCCTAGGGCGTTAATTGGCGTTTCAGATTCCGCAGGGTGTATGCCCCATAGTGTTTTCTTTACCGATATTTCCTCTGTTAATAGTTCCCCTACACAGACGTGGCAGTGGTCTCCCGGAATTTCAGGAGTTGCTGCCAGTACGCAGAATTATTCTTTTACCTATCCCAATCCGGGTTTTTATACAGCAACACTTACGATTACGGATGTCAATGGATGTACTGGCACAGACAACCAGAATGTAGAGGTATGGGCTTTGCCCGAACCCAATTTTGTGGCCGATGACAGTTTGGGTTGTGCACCTAAGATTGTGCAGTTTACCGATCTGACACCCACATCCATAGACTGGCGTTGGAACTTTGGGGACTTTACACCTCAAAGCCAATTAGAAGACCCGATGCATATCTATCAGGCGGATGGTATTTATACCGTTACACTTCAGGTCTGGGACGTTAATGGATGCACCGATTCACTAAAAAAGCCAAACTATATCGTCCTGGATCACCCGGACGCCGGATTTACGGTCAGCGACCGGATTGTCTGCCCGGCAACGCCGGTTGCGTTTACTGATAATAGTTTGTCCGATACACTCCTCATTGGCTGGCTGTGGGATTTTGGCGACAATACAACCAGTACGCAACAAAATCCTGCCCATTCTTATCAAAATCCGGGTTTTTATGATATTACCCTTACGGTTACAGATATTTTTGGATGTACGGATGTATTTATACAAAGAGCACATATTCAGGTACTCGTGGACGAAGAACCCCTTGTCCCGGGAATTCGGTATGTAACTGTAAAGAGTGATGTTGCGGTTGAAATTTCCTTTGATCCCTATGACAATTTCCGAAATGATTTTGCCCGGTATGAAGTTTTCCGACAGGATGGTTCGGGCAACTGGCAAATGATATTTTTCACTACGAATATTAATGAAACCACCATCACCGATGCAGGGCTGAATACCCGGAACAATGTGTATTGTTATCGGTTGGAAGTGGTAAATTATTGCGACCGGCGTTCAGATCCAACCGATTCCGAAATTCACTGCACCATTCAACTCACAACTAATCCGCAGACAGATCAAATTTTACTGAGTTGGACACCTTATGTAGGCTGGGGTGCCGTGTCCGAATACCGGATTTTCCGGGTAGGAGGTTATGCGACGACCGGCATCACACTCATTGGTACGGTTTCGGGCAATGTTACCACCTTCACGGATACAGATATGTTTTGTTATGATGCCCAAACTTATCGGATAGAAGCTACCCAATTGGGGTCTGCGACTGTTTCATGGAGCAACATCAGCAAAAATGTACCCTTACATTTTGGTCCGCCCAATCCCCTGCATACAGTAAGAGCTACGGTGGAGGACAACCGTTTTGTGAAAGTAGAATGGGAAGATATTCCCGCAGGGGACGATTTGGTAAGGGTAGAGATTGAACGCGACGCAGGAAATGGATTTCAACAGCTACTGAGTCAGCCGGTTTCCAGCCCGGTGCGAATATATGAGGACAAAGATGTTGCGGTAAATTCACAGTTTTATCAGTATAGAGCATTGGTAGTGGATACTTGCGGTGACCGTACCCCGCTCGGTCGTATTGCGACAAGTATTCATCTTCGGGCCGAAAGAATCAGAGGAGTCGTATATCTCGATTGGAATCCCTATCAAACCTGGGCTTTGGGTATAGATATTTATGAAATTGAAGTATTTGACGAAACCGCTCTTCAATATGTGCAAGTGGGAACAGTTCCGGGAAGTGTAAATGAATATATTGACGAAAAAACCGATTTACCGCAGGGAAGTTATTGTTATCGAGTTACGGCTTGGGAAGCCGGAGGAAACGAGCAGAGCAGTTTATCAAACGAAGTTTGTGTAGTGGTGGATCCGTTGTTGTATTTCCCGAATGCATTCACCCCGAACTACGACCTGATAAATGACCGTTTCGTAATACCCGGAGCATTTATCGCACAGTTTCGTATGGAAATTTTCAGTCGGTGGGGACAAAAGATATTCGAAACCGACTCACAGGAAGAGGGTTGGGATGGTACTGCCGACGGAGCTGCTGTACCCGAGGGAGTTTATGTGTTTAAAGTAAATGGCGTGGGTTTTTCCGGAGAGGTTATTCAGCGTTCAGGGACGGTAACGTTGCTCCGCTAAAAGTTGCAGGAGCAGTTTCCGATTTTCCCGGAATAGGATCCGAGAGCTGATTCAGAAAATCGGTTTGGCCTTTGGCCAGTTTTTTCTGAGCCTCGGCAATAGGCATCCAGAAAAATTCATAGACATTTCCGTCATCCTTTCCAAAAGAACTGACGCGATGAACCCAGTGATGAGCAGGGGATTCTAGTGATTCGACCTGAAAAAAATGCCAGGTCTCTTTCCTCAGCGGTTTTTTGTGGATGGTTTTTCCAAGTTTACCTACAAACCGGAGGTGTACCAGGCCGGATTCTTCTTCAATCTCGCGATAGAGGGTTTCTTCTTCTTTTTCGCCAGGCTCAACCGTACCTCCGGGTATCTGAATCCCGGATTCAGGCTGGTGGCGATTGGAATAGACCAACACCTGCCTCATACCGCCACTCATTCGTGTAATGTAGCCGAAAACTTTATTTTTCATAGATTGCGTAACGGGTCGGGGTTAATAATTAGTCACAATATTTACCAATATTGATCCCGTTGGGGTCGCTAGCACGTTTCTTTAATTTTACAAGATAAACAAAAACCGGAAATAATCCAAGTATTCGCTTCCGGAATTATTCAGTCTTATGAATTAACCGCCCGAGGTCCGGTCAGGAACCAGAATCGGAAAGTAAGTGCGACCGCTGCCATTGCCAGTCCGGCGACAAAACCATACCACAATCCATCTATACCCATATTGGCATAAAATCCCAAGAAATACCCAATAGGAAGGGCCAATACCCAGTAAGCCACGAAGGTAATAAGAGTAGGAACCCTCACGTCCTGAATTCCCCGAAGAATGCCAATACCCACCGCCTGAATACCGTCGAAAATCTGGAAAAAAGCCGCGATAATCATAAGCCGCGAAGCCACTTCGAGAACCGGTAAATCTTTGACGTAGAGGCTCGGAAACCAGTTTCGCCCGATTACCAGAATGAGGGAAAAAAATACCATTATAAATGCCCCGAGATAAACGCCCGCCATACCGGCCTGGCGCATACTCCGGGTATCTTTGTGCCCGAGAGAAGTTCCGACACGAATTGCGGCCCCTGCCGCAATCCCCGATACGACCATATAGGTAACCGACGACAGGTTGATCACAATCTGGTGGGCAGACCGGTCAACCATACCAAGCCATCCGGCCATGATCACGGCTCCGCCAAATGCACCTACTTCAAAAAAATACTGCATGCCCGAAGGAAGACCAATGGATACTATTTTACGGATGACGGGAAAATTTATCTCCCGCCAGCGAAACCGAGGATGATATATCCCAAATTTTTTCGCTCGCATGATATAACCTGCCATTAGCACAAACATCAGTATCCGACTCAGAAGAGTAGCCACTCCCGCCCCGTTGAGTTCCCAACGAGGAAAACCCCAGTATCCGTTGATAAAAACCCAGTTGCCGATTCCATTAAAAGCCAGCCCGATCAATGTTATGTACATCGCAGGCCGGGTAAGAGAAAGCCCATCAGAAAACTGTTTATATACCAGAAACAACAACATCGGCAAAACCGAAATATTAAGAATATAAAGATAGGGGGTGGCGAGTTTTACGTCCTGCTCAGGCTGACCGAGATAAGGCAATAAAAATGTTGCTCCGAGCATCAATATACCGATTATGGCTGCCGTGGCAATTGCCACCCATACGCCCTGGCGCAGATAGCGACCGCAGGCATCCGGGCTTTTGGCAGCCTCCGCCTCTGCTACCAGCGGAGAAATGGCAAAGGTCATTCCCATTCCCAAAACCACAAGGATAAAAAATACGCTGTTTCCCAAAGAAGCAGCAGACAAAAATTTATATCCTAAAACGCCCACCATTACGTTGTCAAGTACGCCCATCATCACAATGCCAATCTGACCGATAATAACCGGCAGAGAAAGTTTGATGGTTTCTCGTATATGGTTCCCGTAACGAACCAAAAATCGCAGCATAGACCTTTTCATCGGGTAGTTTGTTTGTCGGGTTGCAAAGTTGAGGGAAATATTGGAATTGTTCAGAAATAGTTTTACCTTTGTTTCCGTATCAAAAACTTCAGGCTAAAGGGAGTAAAACTCCCTTATTTTTTTGCTTGTTATGCTGACAGACGTCCTTCGTGAGACCATTATACAGAATATCACTTCGACCAATCCCCGCGCTTTTGTCGTGGATCTCCGGCTGAAACGGGGAAAACAGAGTGTATTAAGCATAAAGGTTGACACGGATCAGGGAATCAGCCTGGCAGAATGTGCAAAAATCAGCCGGGAATTGGGTATGTTGCTGGAGAATGAACCCGAAATGAACTTTCCTTATCATCTGGAAGTTTCCTCTCCGGGAGTGGGTTATCCATTAATGCTCCACCGGCAATATATCAACAATATCGGCAGACACCTTCAGATCATCCGAAATGACCATTCGGATATAAAGGGAAAGTTGATACGTGTAGAAGAAACTTTTCTGGAACTGGAGCCTCTGGCTGATAAAAGGAAAAAAAAGACGACCCCGCCGGAAGAAAACCCGGCAATTATACAGATTGCGTTCAACGATATTAAAGAAGCAAAAGTGATAATTATATTCTGAAACGAAGGCTTCCGGCTAAACCCGGAATTCAATTTCAAAAACCATGGCAGCAAGAAAAGTTGTAGATCAGAAAATAAACCTGGTTGACGCGTTTACAGAGTTTTCGCGCTTTAAAAACATTGACCGGGCTACCCTGATGGGCGTACTCGAAGAGGTTTTTCGCACCATGATCCGTAAAGAATACGGTTCGGACGAAAATTTCGAAATTATTGTAAACGTGGATAAAGGGGATATCCAAGGATTCCGCGAAAGAAAAGTGGTAGAAGACTTTGAACTGGAAGATGAAACCCAGCAAATTCCACTGAGTGAGGCGCTTAGAATTGATGCTGACTATGAGGTGGGAGACGATCTGGCCGAGGAAATCAACTTCTTTTCCTTCGGGCGGAAAATCATTCAGACTGCCAAACAAACCCTTACGCAGAAAATCAGGGATCTGGAAAAAGCTACCATTGTAGAGCAGTATGAAGATCTCAAGGGCACAATCATTGTCGGAGAAGTGTATCAGGTATGGCGAAATGAAATCCTTATCCTTCACGAAGGGAATGAACTCACCCTTCCTCGTACTGAACAAATACCTAAAGACCGTTTTCGCAAAGGCGATACACTCCGGGCGGTGATTTTGGAGGTTAATATGAAAAATAACAACCCCCGGATTATTATTTCACGCTCATCACCGCTGTTTCTTGAAAAACTTTTTGAGCAGGAAGTACCTGAAATTTTCGACGGCCTGATCAATATCCGGGGTATCGTACGCGAACCCGGTGAAAGGGCAAAAGTAGCCGTGGAAAGTTATGACGACAGGATTGACCCCGTAGGTGCCTGCGTAGGTATGAAAGGAAGCCGGATTCACGGTATCGTCCGCGAACTTCGGAATGAAAATATAGATGTAATCAGCTTTACGTCCAACGATGTACTGTACATCCAGCGTTCTTTGAGCCCGGCAAAAATTTCGTCCATTAAACTGGATGAAACCACCCGGACAGCACAAGTATATCTGAAACCGGAGCAGATTTCTCTGGCCATCGGAAAAAATGGCCTTAATATTAAGCTTGCAGGGAAACTGACAGGTTACCAGATAGACGTTTATCGGGAAATTGATCCGGATGAAGAAGATATTGATCTTGACGAATTCAATGACGAAATCGAAGAATGGGTCATCGAAGAGCTTAAACGTATCGGTTGCGATACGGCCATGAGCGTCCTTGATCTTTCGAAAGAAGAACTCGCAAGAAGATCCGATCTTGATGAGGAGACCATTGTACAGGTGTTGAAAGTCCTCCGCGCTGAATTTGATGCAGAGGAAGAAGAGGAAGAAGATTAATCCGAAGTGAAACTTAAAATTAACCTCATGAAGCGTTAAATCTAGGTTCGGAATACCGGTCTTCCGTGTACAAGTGTTGCCTTATTGAAGGAAATACTTCCCTGGGGAGGGTTTAGGCTCTCCCTGGTTTCTTATTTTTTTAGAATAGTAGTATATTCACCAAATATTTGCGGTATAATTATTTAGCATGGAGGGAAATAAGCAAATCTACCGGTTATTCAAAGTAGCCAAAGAACTAAATGTGGCGACGGGTATGCTTGTCGAACACTTGCAGGGTAAAGGTTTTGACGTGGAAAATTCACCCAATACCAAACTCTCAGGTGAACAATATGATCTTTTACTGAAAGAGTATGCTTCTGAAAAACTCATGAGAGAACGCGCAGAGCAACTCAGTGAAAAACGCAAGGAAGATGTACGTACGGTATCCACCAAACTACCCTCTACCAGCGTAAAAGAGGAAGATCCAGAAAATGATTTAATTTCACCGGAACAACTTCGAAATACGATCCATACCCGGACACCGCTTAAAACCGAGCCGGAGAAAAAAGTGGAACCCACACCCATTATAGCTAAAACGGAACCCAAAATTACGCCGCCTGTCGTAGAAAAACCGGAGCCGACGATCAAAGAAGAACCCAAAATCTCTGAACCACCCAAACCGGAAATCCGTGAGTCGGGCTATAAAGTAATTGGAAAAATTGATCTCGACGCACTCAATAGGCCGAAACCTAAAACTGAGAAACCTCCCGTACCCGTAGTAGAAGAAATTACTCCTCCCGTTATCGAAACAGCGGAAATCCCGAAAGAAGAAAAAGTAGAGAAAGTAGAAAAAGTAGAGGAAGTGGTGGAAATAGTCGAAACCCTTCCTGTATTGGAAAAAATAGAACCGCCGGTAGAAAAAGTACCGGAAGAACCCATTAAAGAAGAAAAACCGCAGGAACCCGTTGTCCTGGAAGTTCCCGTTGCTAAAATAGAAATACAAACTCCCGAGGTGAAGGAAGAGAACGAAAACAAAGTTATCCGGGCCGGAGACCGTACTCCGCAGCTTTCCGGGCTGAAGGTGATTGACAAAATCGAACTTCCTGGCAACCGTAGATCCAAAAAGAAAAAAACGAGGGAAGATACGCCGGTACAGTCCGAACCGGTCAAACCCACAAAACCCGTCGAGGCCAAGGATAAACCGGAAGGTGAATCTGCCGAAGAAGGAGATAAAAAACGTAGGCGCCGGCGTAAACGCAAACGCAAATCCGTAGCAGCAGAGGGGGAAACACCGGTTTCAACCGATGCAAAAGATCCCAAAAAAGCTCCTGTTACGGCTGCTAAAAAAGGGAAAAAGGAAAAACCCACAACGAAAGAAGTGGATGACTCCATTCGGACCACGCTTTCCCAAATGGGTAAAGGTGCTTCCCGCCAGCGGCAAAGGCTCCGTCGTGCTAAACGCGACGCGGACGCCCTTCGCAGAGAGCAAATCGAGCAACAGGCACAGGATGATGCACATGTACTCGAACTCACCGAATTCATTACTGCTAATGAATTCGCCAACCTCATCAATGTCCCTGTAACGGATATTATCACAAAGTCTTTCCAACTCGGTATGATGATCTCCATCAACCAGCGCCTTGATGCAGAGCTTCTCACCATCATCGCCGAAGAATACGGGTTTGAAACCAATTTTGTGGATGTAACTGAACGGGAATTTGAAGAAGAGCAGGAGGAAGATACTCCGGAACAACTCCAAACCCGAAATCCAATTATCACTGTGATGGGGCACGTTGACCACGGAAAAACAACCCTGCTTGACTTCCTCCGCAAAACCAGTGTTACTTCTCAGGAAGCCGGAGGAATTACCCAGCACATCGGTGCTTATGAGGTCAAACTGCAAAGCGGTCGAATGGTTACTTTCCTCGATACACCGGGACACGAAGCGTTTACCGCCATGCGTGCCCGTGGAGCTAAGTCCACCGACGTGGCCATTATCGTAATAGCCGCTGATGACGCGGTGATGCCACAGACTCGTGAGGCAATCAATCACGCGCAGGCTGCCGCTGTACCGATGGTATTTGCCATCAATAAAATGGACAAACACGGTGCCGATTCTGAAAGAATTAAAGGACAACTAGCCGAGATGAACCTCCTCGTGGAAGATTGGGGGGGCAAATATCAGTCTCAGGAAATATCTGCGCTCAAAGGAACAAATGTGGATGAACTCCTCGAAAAAGTAATCCTCGAAGCCGATATGCTTGACCTTAAAGCGAATCCTGATAAAGAGGCCAGCGGGGTCGTAATTGAATCCCGCCTCGATAAAGGCCGTGGTAACGTAGCCACAATTCTTGTCCAAAACGGAACCTTGAATGTCGGAGATCAGATGGTCGCCGGTATTCACTACGGTAAGGTAAGGGCACTGATCAACCAAAACGGAGAAAGAATCAAAAAAGCGGGACCTTCCACCCCGGTACAAATGCTTGGTCTTTCGGGGCAACCTCAGGCAGGTGATAAATTCCAGGTATTTTCCGATGAAGGAAAAGCCCGAGAAATTGGACAAAAACGCTCGGAGCTTTTCCGCGAGCAACAATTCCGTCAGACGAAACGAATCACTCTTGAAGAAATCGGACGCCGCCGTGCAATCGGAAACTTCAAGGAGCTGAATATCATTATCCGGGGTGATGTGGATGGATCTGTCGAAGCACTCTCGGGTGCATTGCTCAAACTTTCTACCGGGGAGGTTCAGGTAAATATCGTCTTTAAAGCTGTAGGTGCGATTTCTGAAGCGGACATCAACCTGGCTATCGCTTCCGATGCCATTGTAATCGCCTTCAACGTCCGTCCTAATGCACAGGCGCGCTCACTCGCCGAAAGAGAAGAAGTGGATATCCGCACTTACAGTATTATCTACAATGCCATCAATGATGTGAGAGATGCTCTTGAAGGCCTCCTTTCACCGGAGATCAAAGAAGAGATTGTGGGTACAGCAGAAGTTCGCGAGGTGTTCAAAGTCACGAAAGTTGGAAATGTCGCGGGCGCACTTGCGGTCAGTGGTAAAATCAAACGCGATGATCCTGTGAGGATTATTCGTGAGGGTGTAGTCATCTATGACTCCAAACTCGCCTCACTCAAACGCTTTAAAGATGACGCGAAAGAAGTCATCAGCGGTATGGAATTTGGCTTTATGGTCGAAAACTATAACGACATCCATCCCGGCGACGTACTGGAATCTTACCATATTAATGAAATCAAACGAAGACTCTGATCCGGATTTTAGTATTTATGAAAATCAGAGACATTGCGAATGTGTTGGAAGAATGGGCACCCCCGCCAGTAGCTGAATCTTACGATAACGTAGGGCTGCTGGTGGGAAATCCCGAAACAGAAGTTACCGGTGTACTCGTCAGCCTCGATATGACGGAATCGGTAGTGGAAGAAGCTGCTGCTAACGGTATAAACCTCGTTGTGGCTCATCATCCGATTTGGTTTTCAGCCCGAAAACGCCTCAACGGTGAAGATTATGTCAGCCGTACCATCATTTCCGCTATCCGAAAAGATATCGGCCTTTATGCTTGTCATACCAATCTTGACCATGTGCGTACCGGAGTAAACCGACAAATATGCGACCGACTCGGACTCCGGAACACTCAGTTTCTCCTCAACAAAGCGGGCAATAACGGGGAATTACTTTATGGCGCAGGCATGATTGGGTTTTTACCCGATCCGCTGTCCAAAATAGATTTTCTGGCAAAAGTGAAATCTGCTTTTGCCTGTGGCGGAATACGGTATGCCGATGCAGATAAAAATTCTATCGCCAAAGTAGCAGTATGTGGCGGTGCCGGAAGTTTCCTCACTCACGAAGCCATCCGCCAAAACGCGGATGCGCTCATAACCGCCGACATTACTTATCACAAGTTTTTCGACAATGAACAAAAAATTCTTCTTTTAGACATCGGACATTACGAGTCAGAACAATATACTTCTCTTCTGATTCGTGATTATTTGTCAGAAAAATTTATTAATTTTGCAATCCGTTTATCCGAAGTTATAACCAATCCGGTAAGGTATTTTTAATAACCATTAATTACCCATTTCTATGGACAACCCTGTAGCGGAAAGATTACGAACACTTACCCGTCTCCAAGTATTTGACTCTAAGCTTGATGAGATCCACCGACTCAGAGGAAGTCTCCCTGAAGAAGTAAGCGACCTCGAAGATGATTTTGAAGGTCTTGTTACCCGCAAATCGCGGATCGGGGATGAAATTGACCGCCTGAAGAAGGATATAAATGAGAAAAAAAACAAGATTGACGAATTCACTCACCAGATTAAAAAGTATGAAGACCAGATGACGAATGTGAAAAACAATCGTGAATTTGAGGCTCTTCGTAAAGAAATTGAATACGCCAATCTCGAAATCCTCACTTCTGAGAAAAAAATTCGCCAGTTTCAGGAACAAATCGAACAAAAAGAAGACTTGTTCACCCAAACTTCCAAAAGGGTCGAAGACAAAAGATCAGAACTCGAGGACAAGAAAAAAGAGCTGGATAAAATCATCGAAGATACTCGAGTAGAAGAAAGAAAACTCCGCGAAGCAATCGAAAAAGCTTCCGAAGGGGTAGATCACCGAATCCTCAATGGTTATACCAAAATCCGCAATAATATGCGCAACGGCCTCGCCGTTGTCAATACAGACCGCGATGCCTGCGGGGGATGTTTTTCTATCATTCCTCCTCAGGTACATATCGAGCTTAAGCAGCGTAGAAAATTGATTCACTGCGAAAACTGCGGACGTATCCTGGTGGATGAAACTTTCTTTGAGGAAGTTCGAAATCAGGTCATCGAGATTATCAGTCAGTGATTCTCCCAGAGGGGGAATCTGGTGTTTTTTGTGCTTTTTATTCAAACATACCTGTTCGTATGTGGAAATTTCTGGCAATTACGCTCCTGGTTTCCCCTCTCTCTTATGTTTTCTCGGCTGACGATGCTTCGCTTCGTATGCAGGTAGAACAAAGTCTCGAAATCTTCCATCTGGACGAAGCCACTGCTCTTATTCCTCAATTACAAAAACCGGGCTACCGCGTTTTTTATGAAAATACGGTGCTCGTTTACCGCTATTTTGCCGACCAAAACCCGGCTCATCTCCAAAAAATAAGGGCCGACTGGAAAAATACGCTTCAATACCTCGAAGCTCTTCCCGCAGAAGATACGCTTAAGCTTATCATGCTCGCGGAAGTTCAGTGCAAACGGGCTATCCTCGAATTTTTTGACCAAAACTACCTCACCGCCGTGCGCCATGCACGCCTCGGCAGAACTCTGATTAAGGAAAATCAGCAACGTTTTCCTAAAAATATTAACCAGAAAAAGGTGCTCGGCTTGTTTAATGTGGTCTTTGGAGCCGTGCCCACCAAATATCAATGGATTACCAATTCTCTCGGCTATAAGGGAAATATGCAGACGGGCATGGCCCAACTACAAGATTGCGCCAACTCCGGTAATCTCCTGCGCCTCGAGTCCACCCTTATCCTTTATAATGTCGAACGCAATATTCTCGGCTTGGATACCCAAGCATCCGAAAGGCTGGAAAAAGAGCGAAAAAGGTTTGACAAAAATATATTACTCGATTTTTTCCTCGCCTCAGGCTATCAAAGCATTAAGCAAAATGAAAAGGCTCTTCAAATCCTTACTCAACGGGATCAATATGCCGATGGAAAAGTTTGTTTTATCACTTTCTGGGATTATCTCCTCGGCAGAGCCTACTATTACAAATCCAATAACCGTGAAGCACAGCGGTATTTGTCCCGATTTATAAAAACCCTGAAAGGCAATATATTCCGTTCTGATGCTCTTTTTCGGCTGGGAATGGCCCTTACTCTCGACGGGAGTTATCCCGTCGGAAGGCATTTTTTCCAAGTAGTCGCCAATGAAAAAACCTCCGGTTTTGATGAAGACGAATACGCCATCTTCATGGCGGGAAAATTTCTCAACCAAGCCCCCGGCCCCAATCTTAATGCGCTTTTTCGTGCACGCAATCTTTTTGATGGCGGTTACCTCGAAGAATCTCTCGCTATACTCACCCAACTCGAACCCCGCGCCTTATCACTCACCGTTCCGGAAAGAACGGAACTGTATTATCGTTTTGGAAGGATTTATCATTCGATGGGTAAACTTCCCGAAGCATTGGTGAGATATAATAAATGTGCGACTCAACCGGTGAGTGATCAATTATGGATGCAGGTCTATTCGTTTTATTATCAGGCGGAAATTGCCCGGAGCACAAATAATTATGCCCTCGCCCGAACCCACTACCAAAAGGCTCTTACCTACAATGACTACTTTTACCAGGCCGGGCTGGAAAGTCGCTGTAAAGCTGCATTGGATGAAATAAACGGCAAATAGGTCTCTGTTTAGTACCAGAAAATTTCGTCCACAAAAACCCAACCCTTGGATCCCGCACCTCCATGCCAGGCCGGCATACGCTGTATCGGTTGTGCAATCACTTTATAAAACCGGAATTTTGAAGGCTCAAAAGCCAGGTCAAGCCCTTTTTCTGTTACAACCTCGTATCCCGTAACGGGTTTGGGTTCCAAACGATGAAGTTTTTTCATCGAGTTTTCATCGTCTCCTCCCCATACTTCTATATATACCGGAGGCATAATGTAAGAACCAATATTGCGCGCATAACTCAGTGTCGTATGGCTAATTTCCGGAGGGGTATCGCCAAAATCAAATAAAGCCATCAGTGGCCGCTCTCGGTATCCCAGCCAAAGCGGAGAACGAAACGTATTGGCATTTCCCTTTTCCCCGTCCATCAGGGTGCGCCCTCCACTTCCGATGTATTCATCATTAGGCCGGGTCATGAGTTTTACTTCTTTCGGATAAAACCCTTCTTTGAAAAAGGTAAATGAGACAATATCACTCGCCAGCCAACTTGGGTTATAGGCCAAAGCCCGCACTTCCGTAAACTGCGCCACCTGAAAAGGTTCCGTGTATTCTTTCGACTTCAGGCTGTCGGGGTCGGTTCCATCAAGGGTATATCGAATGGTTACACCGGGGAAATTATGTTTGAGCGCAACCCATTCGCCCTCTTTTAGCACATTTGATTCATTTACCAGTACCGGAGGGGTGAGCGCAAGCTGGGTCGAATCGTCCGGAATATATCCATATTCAAATCCTATATCCGGAAATTTTTCGGTCAATTCCGGAAGGTCATTTTCCGAAACAGCCGTACTCCATAAAAATACATCTTTCAGGCCGGTGAGTTTATGGAGAGAAGAAAAAAGGATTTCTTTGTTTACAGAGGTATTGGAAAATGCCAGCGATCGCAGTTTTGTGCATCCGGCGAGATCGGAGAAAGTCGCACCCGTGACATCTGTGCCGTTTAGGATGAGTTTTTCGAGATTCGTAAACTGTCCGATGGTTTTTAAGTCATCATCTTTTACCGGCATATTCGTCAGGTTGAGCGAAATAAGTTGCGTTTTTACGGCGAGGAGTTCTTCCAGTCTTTTTGATGTAAATGATTCACGGACAAAAAACTGCGCGTGCAGTGCGGGCGAGTTAAAGGTCGGCTGAAAAACGTTTCGGAAAGGGTCGTTGAGGCGTCTTATCGTTTTTTCATCTGCTGGCTCAAATTCGTACAGCGGTGCGTGATTTTCATCCGCTTTTTTTCCGGTCAATGCCATCAAACCTCTGAGCGAATCGTCGGGTGCCAAGTCCGTGATTTTGAGTTCCGTATCGGCACCTCTGTGAATCCATTGTTCAATCAGATTTATTTCGTCCACGGTCAGTTGCGGTTTTCCTTCCGGAGGCATGTGATCTTCATCTTCCAGAGGAAGATGCACTCTTTGGATAATATGACTTTCCTTCAAATCCCCGGCTTTCCATACGGGGCCATTTTTGCCACCCGCGAGAAGATTTTCTGCTGAGGTCATATCCAGTTCGCCTTTTTTCTTGGAAGGATTATGGCAGGAGGTACATTTTTCTTCGAGAATGGGCATAACTGCCGCACCAAAAATGGTAGTTTCTTGGGTGATTTCGGCTTTTTTATCCATGACCGGTTCCCACAAAAAATTCGCTCCGTGAGTAACACCTGCGCCAAAATGCCCCGCAGCTACAAGAACCGCCACAGATACAGCCAGCAGCAATTGAAAGAGTTTTAAAGAACGATCGGGATTCTGGTAGAGGATTAATAAGCCATAAACCAGAAAACTTACGATTACGCCGGTCCATTTATGGAGGTTCATCAGATCGGAATCGTAACCCTCTTCACGAGAAAGGAAAAAACCCATCAACGCCGTAAGAGAAGTAAATAGAACGGTAAGATAGAGGGAAAATCGCTGGATTTTTTCAAAACCCTCTCCTTGCAGATTTTTCCGAAAAAGCTGAAAAGCTGCCAGTAATACCAAACATCCAATGGGTAGATGAAGAATCAACGGGTGCATTCTGCCCAAAGGCTGAAGCCATAACGGAAGTGCCACCTTCGTCTCAAATATCAGTAGAAATACCAACAGAATCTGTATGGCAAAAACCACATTGGCGATAATGGATTCAAATGATTTCATCAGGCAATAATATCCTTTACAAGTTTTCCGGCAACGTCGGTGAGGCGGTATCTTCTTCCCAAATGTTTATAAGTGAGTCTTTCATGATCAAGTCCCATGAGGTGAAGGAAGGTGGCATGAAAGTCATTAATATGAACCGGGTCTTTTACAATATTATACCCTAGTTCGTCGGATTCTCCATAGACAAGTCCCGGTTTTACGCCTCCTCCCGCCATCCAGATTGAATAACAACGAGGATGGTGGTCGCGCCCATAATTGTCGCGGGTAAGTGCCCCCTGGCAGTAATTGGTTCGGCCAAATTCTCCTCCCCAGATGACCAGGGTTTCGTCAAGCAGGCCGCGTTGTTTGAGGTCTTTTATCAATGCAGCAGAGGCTCTGTCCACATCCTGAGCCTGAAGCGGCATTTCAGAGGGCAATTGCCCGTGTTGGTCCCATCCCTGATGATAAAGTTGGACAAATCGAACCCCTGATTCCGAAAGTTTGCGTGCGAGCAGGCAGTTGGCGGCAAATGTCCCCGGTACAAGGCAATCAGGCCCGTACATCTTGATAATATGCTCCGGCTCTCTTTTCAGGTCGGTAATCTCCGGCACAGCCGTCTGCATCCGGTAAGCCATTTCGTACTGCTGAATTTTGGTATTAATCTCCGGGTCGCCGAGTTCATCAAAACTCATCTGGTTTAATTCGGCCAGTTTATCGAGCATTTTTCGGCGGCTTTCCCGATCCGTGCCTTCCGGGTTTTTCAGAAATAGCACCGGGTCTTCACTGTTGCTAAATTGTACTCCCTGATGCACACTGTCGAGGAAACCATTTGTCCATAATTTAGCATACACTCCCTGTCCGTTGCCTCTTCCCCGCGAGAGGAGAACACAGAATGCCGGGAGGTTTTTGTTTTCGCTACCCAACCCATAACTTACCCATGCTCCCATGCTCGGGCGATTGCCCTGCTGAGCCCCGGTCTGAATAAAAGTCAGCGCCGGGTCGTGGTTGATGGCTTCGGTGTGCATGGTGCGGATAATACAAATGTCATCCACGATACTGGCAATATTGGGAAAAAGATCGCTTATCCATGCCCCCGATTTCCCATACTGTTTAAAATCAAAATAGGAGCCTACCAGCGGAAATTTTTCCTGCTCGGAAGTCATCCCGGTAAGCCGCTGCCCCATCCTTACCGATGCAGGTAAGTCTTCGCCATGCATTTTACGGAGAAGAGGTTTGTAGTCAAATGTCTCCAGTTGGGAAGGTGCTCCATTTTGAAAAAGATAAATCACTCTTTTGGCTTTGGGGGCAAAGTGTGTAAAACCGAGAGGATTTGCATCTGCGCCCAATTCGCCGCCGTTGAATAGATCGGGGATCAGCAACGATCCCAATGCGACACTACCGAGTCCCAGGCTAAGTTTGCCCAGAAAATGACGCCGGTTGACATTCAGTCTGTGTTCCAGAAATTCGTTGGACATAATATTTTTTCGATTGGGGGTTCAGGATTTGGTAATGGATTCTTCCATATTGTAAATGGTGTGAATCACCTGCATAAGTGCCGCAAGCGATATTTTGTCAGTAGTCGTTGAAAATGGATATTCACCCACTTTCAGCAGTTTTTCGGCATCGTCTTTATTTTCTGTAAATGCTGATTTTTCTTCGGAGAAATAAGCCGTCAACAGTTCGAGTTCCTCTTTTCTAGGCTCCCGGCAAACGATCTGCCGGAAAGCCGTTTCTACCATTTGAGGAACGGGTAATTGTTTTTCCATTAGTTTTTCGGCTAATACACGGGAGGCTTCAAGCACATGAGGGTCATTGAGCATGACTAATGCCTGAAGCGGAGTATTGGTACCGATCCGGCGCACTTCACATTGGTCGCGGTTGGATGCATCAAACATGAGCATGACCGGAGGAGGAACCGTGCGTTTGATAAAAACATACATCCCTCTCCGGTACAAATCCTCCTCATGATCTTGTACATAATTCATCAGAAGACCCCGGCCAGAGGTTGCGGCCTCCCACAAACCTTTTGGTTGGTAGGGTTTTACACTCGGCCCGCCGATTTCCGAGACGAGCAGCCCGCTGCTGGCCAGTACGTGATCACGTACCACTTCGGCAGGATACCGGATTCGGGGTGCACGCGCCAGATAGAGGTTTTCAGGGTCCTTTTCGAGTTTTTCACGATTCACTTCGGACGATTGCCGATAGGTCGCTGACATAACGATGGTTTTCATCAACCGTTTGATATCCCATCCATTTTCCCTAAAATCCACCGCCAGCCAGTCCAGCAGTTCCGGGTGGGTCGGCAGTTCGCCCTGCATACCGAAGTCGCCGGTAGTTTTGACGATCCCCCTGCCAAAAATCTCCTGCCAGATACGGTTGACAAATACGCGGGAAGCAAGCGGATTTTCCGGCGAAAAAAGCCATTTGGCAAGTCCCAGGCGGTTTTTCTCAAACCGGGTGGTATCAAATGGCATCACTTTTTCCGGGGTTGAAAAACTCACTTTGTCGGTCGGTGAATCGTAATTTCCCCGATTAAGGATATGGGTGGAACGAATGCCTACGGAGTCTTTCATCACCATGACCATTACCGGAGAAGTATCTTTTTTATTGATAAACCGGAGGTATTCGGCTACATCTTTATCCGAAATTTTCATATTTGGCGGGTCGGCAAAAGACGCATCAATTGTACCAACGAGGCCTTTTTCGGGAACCTGGTTAAAAAAAGCGAATGTGCTGTAATAGTCTTTTTGCGAAATCGGATCGTATTTATGATCGTGGCATTTGGCACATTCAAAAGAAAGTCCCAACAAAGCTTTGCCAAAGGTATTCGTGCGGTCGGTCACGTATTCAATCCGGTATTCTTCGTCAATCACCCCTCCTTCCTGAGTGATTTTATGGTTTCGGTTAAATCCGGTAGCGAGCAACATTTCTTTGGAGGGCTGGGGGAGAAGGTCGCCGGCGAGTTGCCATGTAATAAATTGGTCGTAGGGATAATTTTCGTTGAATGCATGAATTACCCAGTCTCTCCAGGGCCACATGGTGCGCAGGCCGTCGTCCTGATACCCGTGTGAATCGGCATAACGCGCGACATCCAACCAGTGAATCGCCATTTTTTCACCGTAGGTTTTACGGGAGAGCAATTCGTCCACGATTTTTTCATACGCTTCCGGCGAATCATCGGCGAGGAAACGATCCTGCATTTCGAGAGTGGGAGGCAGTCCCGTGAGATCCATCGAAACCCGTTTCAGGAGGCGTTCTTTGTCCGCTTCGGGATTTGGTTTTAGCCCTATTTCCTCAAGGTGCGCGAGCACAAACAGATCTATTTCATTTTTTACCCATTTTTTAAAGTCCACTTTCGGCAGATCGGTTTTTTCCGGAGGAATAAATGCCCAGTGTCGTTTGTATTCGGCCCCCTGCGATATCCATTTTTTTATCATCTGGATATCCCTTTCGGTGAGTTTCAGTTTGGATTCAGGGGGAGGCATGCGTTCGGTCGTATCGGTATTTACGATCCGGTGGAAAACCGCCGAAGCTTCCGGGTCTCCGGGTACGATGGCGAACTGGCCAGGGTTTTCTTCCAACGCAGCAAATGCGCCTTCGGGTGTGTCGAGGCGAAGACCGGCTTTCCGTTGTTTGGCATCGGGGCCATGGCAGGTAAAACATTTATCGGAAAGGAGCGGGCGGATATGACGGTTGAAATCCACTTTTTCCGGGAGGGCGTTGTCCGAAGCGATAAATGTATTTGCGTTGAGGGTAAAGAAAAATACACCTGCTACAATTACAGCAACTCCGGCGACAAGCCACCCGCTGTATTTTTTTACAGCACTGAAGATAGGGGATAGGTTAGACATATTGGTAGAGTCCTGAATAAATCAACAAACAATCATCCAATATAGAAATTTTCCAGACAAAACTGGCGTTCGCGAAAATCCTTAATCTACCGATATACCCGCTTCTTCGACCTTAACATCTTCGGGCAGATAGATCATCGGATCCACCTTTTCTTTATCCTGAATCACTTCATAATGAAGATGCGGCCCGGTCGAAAGGCCTGTATTACCCGAGTAACCGATCAGTTGCCCGGCGGCGACTACGTCGCCGGCTTTTACTGCCAGTTTTGACAAGTGTGCATATCGGCTTACATAAGAATTGTCGTGATGAATGTCAATCATCAGGCCGTAGTTCCCTCCGCTTTCACCGGCTTCGAGAATCAGGCCGGAGCCTGCAGCATATACTTCGGTTCCCTCCTTTGCCCGAAAATCAACCCCGTTATGCATCCGAGATTCCTGCAACACCGGGTGCATACGCACCCCAAAACCCGAAACGACCACCCCTTTTTTTAGCGGGGAAAGATAAGGCATATACAGACTCGGCGGCAAAGGCATAAATGCAGCCGAGGTCATCATAGCTGCGGTGATGACAACCCAAGTACCACTCCTTCTCCGATTCAGACCCTTTCTTTTCATTTCAGCCCAAAATCAACTACCGAAAAACTTGCAATTTGTGTGCATCTGCAAAACTATCCCCAGTGATCCGGATGACATACGTACCGGGAGAAACGCCCGGAGGCACGTCCATTTTCCAGTCAAAACCGGATTGTACCAAATTGATTTCTACCTGCCGCCCGGCCAGGTCAAACATCTGCACTTCGAGATTATCCGTAAGGATATTTACCCGAATAAAAAGGTCTGCCCCAACTCCGGCAGGATTGGGGAATATCCGGGTAGCGGGTGGTTCGGGCGAAAGGGGAGCATCTCCATTGAAGTATTTTTCGGCAAAATTAAAACTCTCTACCCCTATTTCCATTCCCATAAACCGTCCCGGAATATCATCCTGCGGCGGGTGAATGCCTCCCCATATCCGCGAAAGACTGGTTTGGTCGGAGGCATCGCGGTAAGTAGCCCATTGAAGAATAACATCTACGCTGGGGCCTTCTTCAAAAACGAGGAATTCATTCTTTTTGGCCACAAATTCACTCATTCCCCCGGGAAAATATTCATCACCGGTCAAAAGAGTCATTAGTTCTGCCGCAGCCCGTGAGTAGGTGGAATGGCCCGAAACAAATCCGGCAAAAGGAGGCGTCACAAAAGTGGGACGCTGGTAAGGCCACCAGTTTTCCGCCAGAATCCAGTCCACGCCCGCAACCTCGGTTTTCGGATCATCTATAAAATCGGGGCCTTTCCAGGCAAAAAGTTTGATTTTGCCCACATGCTGATTATTGCTTCCGGCAAGCGGGTCGCCGGCTTCTACGATTTCGACAAACCCGGGCACCAGTGGAACGCCCGCCACATGATAATTGGGGAGTGAGGGATCCGAACTTTGCCCCTGATCGGCCATAAAACGAATCGCCGATACCGGGCGGACGTAATCATACCAGCCTTTGACACCCCAGGCCGAAATCGCCACGTCGTGCATGGCACCGCCCAATGCAAAATACGCTTTTACATCCCACTCCAGATCGTCCAACACGGGGCCTTGTCCTTTAAACCTTTTTTCAAAAGCCGGATGGTCATTTACATAATTGAGGATGGTAAACCAGTGTCCGGGAGGCGTTTCTGAGGCTGGGCCATCGGCCCAAAATTCGGCCAGCACGCGAGTATAATCTCCCCGTGGCACAAGCTGCGGTTGATACGGCTGGCCGGTGTGAGGATTGATTTCACGCCCCTGGCTGGCATCACCACCATTGACCAAGTCATAAAAAGAGGAGTAATCTTTATAGTCTGTGGGATAACTCGCATTATTGCCGAGAGAAGCCGGAGAAATATCCCATATCACGCTATCTGCGGGATCCAGATGCCCCGACCACACCGCAACGAGGTTAAAACCCCAGAGATACTCTGCTGTGCCATCGGTGCCATTTTTCTCATCAACATAAGGCGGCTCACCGGGATCGTGATAGACCTTATACTCATCTCCGTCTCTTTCATAAACGTTCAGGTCTTCGTCGGTAAGCGAAAAAGGAGTAACATTACCCCATTCGGGGCTAAGGAAAGGCTGGACACGTCCGGGAATCGGATTGCCCGACTGGTCAATAAAAACCTCCAGCGAAATCTGCTGCCAGCGATTGGGATCCTCAATAAAAGGATTGCCGGGAATATCGGGAGCCATCGGCGGGTTCACCGGTTCGTAATAGCGGTTGGCGTATAGATTGCTTTCATTCGCACCATCCTGCAAACCAAAGTCAATCAGTCGCTGACCTATATAATTGCCCAATGCCGCCGGCTCACCGGTAGTGTAATTGATACTGGTGAAAAAGGGGTCATACCCCATTGACTGAAATAGCGAGTCACATTCATCTATGATTTTGGCGGCGCTGGGAGACTTGGCAAACCGGTGGCGCAGCACACGGTAAACCGCATAACTTATCGCCTCTTCCTGCGCTTCTTTGATATTCACGGGTGTAGGCACACCGGTAAAAGGGCAGGTGTAGTTTCCCACCGTTTTCCCCAGAAAAAAAGGTTCCGCTGTCGGGTCATAAACCGCCCAGGCGTCATACATAGCCAGCGAAGTATGGAAAAGATTGCGAGCATGCACGGTAGGCCGCGCAAAATCGCCGCGAATGGCGTCCAGAAGGACTTCGTTCCACTGACGAGCGACAGAATGCTGGGCGAAGGATGATGGCAAAAAAGCCGTCATAAAAAAACACCCTGCAAAAACGGAAAGGTAAAGCAGTTTTTTCATTTGGTTGAATGGTTAGGCGTAAAAGAACAGAAGTAGAAGCCTGAGTTCAAATTTACAAAAATATTGGGTTGGGTTAAATAGTTAGTCGAAGGAAAATTTGTTTCAAAAAACAACAATTCATTGTTTGTTTTTAAAACAATTTATACATTTGTTGGATGCAAACGATTATCCAACAATGAATCAGTCCCTCACTCCCCAACAAATCGGCCAGCGAATCGCCCAGCTCCGCAAACAAAGAGGATTATCCCAGGAGGAGCTTGCCCGACAGATTCCAATGTCGCGACCTTCCCTGGCACAGGTAGAGCGGGGAAACCGCAACCTGAGTGTTGGAGAATTGCAGCAGATTTCTCTTATTCTGCGTTTTTCGCTGGATGAATTTTTGTCCGAAAATTTTAAAGCCGGGCAGGAAAACCTTATTCAGGAACCCGCAACACTCTATGAGGTAAAAGAACGGATTTCCACGCCGCAGCTAAATCCCCTAAAGTTTAAAAACGTCATTCTTTACCTTCTTACACACTGTGCCGGCAGGCCCAATGTCGGCGAGACGGTTATCGCCCGGCTGCTCTATTTCTGCGATTTTAACTACTATGAAATATACGAAGAGCAACTGACCGGTGCTACCTACCGAAAACTTCCCTATGGTCCCGCCCCCGAACCCCTCGACAGGATTCTCGACCAGATGATTGAGGCGAGGTTATTGCAAAAAATTAAAACCGAATATCGCGGCCATCCGCAGACCCGGTACATTCCCCTCAAAAGTGCCGACCTCACCACCCTGAAAGCCAGCGAAACGGCAGTGATTGACAAGGTGATCGCCCAGATGGGCGACTGGCAGGAAAGCGAACTTACCCGCTATGCGTTAGGGGACAAGCCCTGGAGGGCAAGTGGAGAAAATGAAGTCATTGACTACGAGCTTGTTTTTTACAGAAGACCTCCCTATCCCATGAGAACCTATTCCGAAGAAAATGAACAGAATATTATTTGAAGACCTTCCGGAATTTCGGAAAGACCTCAAACACCTTCTGAAAAAATACCGGACATTGGAGG
Organism: Bacteroidia bacterium; assembly: GCA_033764335.1. Classification (GTDB taxonomy): domain Bacteria; phylum Bacteroidota; class Bacteroidia; order J057; family J057; genus JAGQVA01. The sequence goes on from JANRJC010000007.1 coordinate 219,084, forward strand.
AAGATTTGGTGGTTGTAAAAAAAGACCTGAATGACGAACCCGGAGAAAATCCTCCCTTTAGTTTCCGAATTAGTGGTCTCGGCACAGAAACCTGTGTGATCAAAGTAAAAAAAATTGCGTGCAAAGCGATCAAGGGCAAAGGCGTAAACTCCGGTCTGCGCCTCATCTATGCGTGGTTTCCCGCAGAGCAGCGGATCGTTTTCATCGAAATTTACCACAAAAGCGAAAAGGAGTTGGAGGATCGGGAGCGGATATTGGGGTGGGTGGGGTAGGGGGATTTCTTAGCCCACTGCCATTTTAGCCGCATCTTTCCAGAAATATGGGGGCATGGGGTCGTTCAGTTCCCAGGTGATACTCATTGGTTTCGAGCCGTAGTGATTTATTAACCGAGCTTCTCCTAGAAAAACGAAGGTCATAGTATTCCCGTGTTCATCTTTCTTTTTTTCTCTGACAAATAGTAAAATATGCATCCCTTCCTTTTGGTGGTGAATGTATTTCTTCCCTTTGGGTGTTTCAGGGCTTACTGTATTTTGAGACTGCCAGTGGAAACGAAGATCCGATATCGCAAAGTCGTCATATAAAGTCGAAGGCGAAAAATCTTGTTCTGACTTGTCAAGAGTAATAAATAACAATTCCGTATTTTTTTCAGGAGAATAGGCCACCCCTTCTCTGATTTTACTTTTCTTTTCAAAAGTGTGAAACCCAAAAGCTGCCAGTACTTGGGATCTTGTGTATCTACTATGCAGTTTTAGGGGTTGAGGGTAGGGCAGGAGAATTTCTTTTTCCATAAAATCAATTCTGCTTATTTGAACCTCCAAAAATTCCACAATCTCCTGATTTAGCACATAGTTTTTCCCAATAGCACAAATGCTATCTTCCAGGGATTTGAAATGATTTGTATCCCTCCAGACATCGTAATGAAGCATCAAACACATCATTTTTTCTTTCTCGCTACACGTATCAATGCTTATCTGAAAATTTTTTTTTGCCAGAGATAATAAAAAACGGAAATAGGAAATAGAAGTGCATGGCAGCCATTGTTTACTGATTGCGGCATAAAGTTCTTTCTCATTAGTGCCGGAATAATTATCTATTTCTCCAGCCATTGCGCAAAGCCGTTTCCAGCTATATTTTTTATAGATAATGGGAAGAGGAATGTTGTAAAAACCAGAAAAGTTTTTCAACGTTAACGGCAAGGTTGACTGGTACTTGAAGTTTACAATTTTCTTGATAAGCTGGTTTTTATTTAAAGCGATTGCATTTCGTATGTTTTCCAGAATTGTGGCTTTTGCTTTTTTCTCCAAAATAATCGAGCAGCCCAAAGGCAAATGAGGAAAATCATCCTCCACTTCTTTTTGAATGGAAGAATTGGTTTTTCCAACCAAAGCCCTGAATTTCCCTTCAAAATCATACTCAGGACGGGCATTCCCCACAAAGTCTAATACAGTCAAGCAGTCTTTTTCATCAGCCAAACGCAATCCTCGACCCAATTGCTGAAGAAACACCGTCAGACTTTCTGTAGGTCGAAGAAATAATACAGTGTCTATTTCCGGTATATCAACCCCCTCATTGAATATATCCACGACAAACAAATAATTGATTTCCTTCTTCAACAGTTTATTTCGCAGATCCGCTCGCAATTCATTTCTATTACTTACCAGGTAATCAGCTTTTAAATTTGCAAGGGTAAATTTTTCAAACATATAACGAGCATGTTCTTGGCTGACACAAAAACATAAAGCCCTTACATCGTGGATGTCTTTCAGGTACTTTTCGAGGTTCTGTATAATCTCTCTTACCCGTCTGTCGCTATCAGTATATATTTTGGTCAGTTCTACTGGAACATATTTGCCATTTTGCCACCCCACTTTAGTCAAATCTACGCTGTCAGTAATCCCGAAATATTGAAATGGGCATAATAGTTTTCGGTTTAATGCTTCTGGAAGCCTGATCTCCGCCGCAATGGTATCACAGAAGTCGCTGAGAATATCTTCTCCGTCCATTCGCTCAGGCGTAGCTGTCAAACCCAAAAGAATTACCGGGTTAAACTTGCTGATTATAGACCGATAACTTGATGCCGCAATATGGTGGACCTCATCAATCACAATGTAATCATAGAAGTAGGGCGGGAGGGAAAGAGATGTAAGGCGGTTATTTAATGTTTGGACAGATGCAAAGACATGATCGTATTTTTCCGGCTCAAGTCCATCAACCCACAAATCTCCAAAATTGTTATCTCTCAGAATCCCCTGAAACGCAGCTTGTGCCTGCTGCAAAATTTCTTTTCTATGAGCTACGAAAAGTAGTCGAGCCGCAGGTTTTTCTTTTCTGAAATCCAGAAAATCAAAAGCCGAGATGACTGTTTTCCCTGTTCCGGTTGCTGCTACAATTAGGTTACGGAATCGCTTATGTACCTCCCGCTCTGTATGTAAATTCTCTAAAATCTCCTTCTGAAAAGGAAATGGTCTTATATCAAAAAATGAAGAAGGGTCATTTTTTGTGAAACCTTTTTCTTTCTTTAAGGCCACTCGCAATTTTTCTACATGAATCTCAGGATTAAATGGCTCAAATTCTTTATCCTCCCAATAAGTATCAAAAGTCTTTTGAAACTTTCCAATAATATGCCCAACTTCTTTGGTTGTTACTTTTAAATTCCACTCAAGCCCATTGGTCAAAGCGGAGCGGGAAATATTGGAAGAACCGATATAACCTGTATGAAATCCTGTATCTCGGAGAAATAAGTAGGCTTTTGCATGCAGCCTTTCATTGCTAGTGTTGTAGGATACTCTTATTTCCGTATTCTTAAGACTTGAAAGATATTCCACAGCTTTTATATCCGTGGCGCCCATATAGGAAGTAGTAATTACTTTTAGCAGCCCCCCTCTTTCTGTAAATTCACTAAGCTCTTTCTCAAAGATTCGAATACCTGTCCATTTTATAAAAGAAACCAGAAAATGAATTTTGTCAGAGGAAAGGATTTCTTTTTTGATTTCGCTTTCCATGGAAATACCTGCATGGTTGCCTGTAAACAATTCGCTCTGAGACAATCGGGTATATGGGGTAATTTCTTTGAGGTGTTTTTCAAAATCAGCAAACCGCACATCAATTTTAGAGAATATTGCCGAAAGAATTTTCGCCTCCAACTCTATCAAATCTTCATCAAATGATTCTCTATCCAACTCCGATCGCAACAATAAAATGATCTTATTGGAGAGTTCGATTTGCCTTTCAATACTATCTTTCCCTGTAAATAAATTCAGCGCAAACTGAATTACTTCACTTAAATACTGGGACAGAATACGGGAAGCTTCACTTTTGTCAATTGGGGTTTTTTTTATGTAAAACAATTTTTTATCCAGATTCATTAACCTGGAAGCTACTAGCCTGTTAATGAGTTGTTCATAAAGTCCCTGCTGAATTGCCATTAATTTTAGAAGCTTATGAGTGTATCATTTTCTTTCCTTTACAAATAATTACCAAAATCCGTGAAAAACAATTACTATTTCTCAAAGAGAAATTTCACTCCTCAACAATCGTTTCCTCCGTTCAGCAATTTTCGATTTTTAGGAGTATCTTCATTTGTTTTATATTTTGGATGATAGTTGGTACAGGAGAGTCTAATTTAATGTCTTATGCAATATCCTATGTTACACCGCTCTCCCTTTCGTTTGATTTTTTGCCTGGCCATTTTCTTTGGGTTGGGGCAAGGGGTTCTTTTTTCCCAATCCAACGAAGGCACCGAGTTCTGGTTTGGGTTTATGGAGCATCGCGACATCGGGGCGAATACGCGGGTGGCTATGCTCACTTCGCGGTACAATACGCAGGGCACGATCAGTATTCCGATGTCGGGATGGAGTTTTCCGTTTTCGGTAGCGGCTAATGAGGTTACGATTATTTCGCTGCCGGCTAATACAGAAACTCGTGGCTCGGAATCGGTTTCGCTTAATGGCATTCGGGTGGTCTCCGAACTGCCGCTTTCGGTCTATATCCACCAGTATTTTTCACGCCGCTCGGAGGCGACGGTCGTTCTTCCTACCGTCTCGCTTGGGCATGAATATCGGGTGATGACTTATACCGGTTTTGCTCAAAATGAGGTCTATCCCTCCCAATTTCTCATCGTCGCTACTCAGGACAATACCAACCTCACCATTACGCTCAGTGCGCAAACGCAAAAAGGCAAAGCCTCTGGCTCGTCTTTTTCGATAAGTCTCGACGCCGGGCAGACTTACCAAGTCCAGGCGATGACGGGTCTCGGTGATTTTACGGGTACGCTTGTGACGGGGGATAAAAATTTTGCAATTTTTGGCGGCAATCGCTGGACGGGTATCCCCGTGGGCTGCGGCACCTGGGATAATCTGCTGGAACAAATGTATCCTCTCCCTACCTGGGGAAAACAGTTTGTGACTGTGCCGAGCGCAAAAGTGGCTTATGATGTATTTCGCGTCCTCGCTTCGGAGGACAATACCCGTGTTACGGTTACGGGCAGTACAACTACGGTTTATACCCTCCAGGCGGGAAAATTTGTCGAATATCAACTGTCGGGGGCTTCGCTGGTTCAAGCCAACAAACCCATTCAGGTAGCGCAGTTTCTCGTCGGGCAGCAATGCAACGGCCATCGGGTAGGAGACCCTTCGATGTTGTTGCTTAATAGTGTGGAACAACGCCGCGATACCGTCACGCTTTACAATTCGCGGCTGGAAAATATCACGGAAAATTATATCAATATCATCATGTCGGCGGCGGATGTGCCGCTGATTACTCTTGACGGGCAATCGGTAGCAAGTATGCAGGGGCTGGATTCCGTGGGGGCAAATAAAAATTTTGCTTATATCCAGGTTCCGGTCTCCACAGGAGCACATACGATTGTTTCGCAAGGTTGTGGGGTGATTGCCACGGCTTATGGCTACGGAGACGCGGAGTCCTACGCCTATGGGGGTGGGGCAAATTTTAAAAATATCAATCTCAACCCCATCCCCGAAGGGGGTTGCCTAAATGATACGATTGTTTTTGATACCCATCTTCCGGAGTCGCGATACAGTTTTTTCTGGGATTTGGGGGATGGTACGACCACTTCGGAGGCGGTTTTTACCCATATTTATCGCCAGTTGGGAACGTATCCGGTTTCGCTGATTCTTACCGATCACTGCCAGAATACTTCGGATACGCTTTACCGTGACCTTCTGGTAAGCCTGCGGCAGTCGCTGGAAGCTTATGGCGATACGACCGTTTGTGAAGGCGAATCTTTTTTCCTCTATGCACGCGACCTCGATGAAGCCCGCTACGAATGGCGGGGGCCAATGGGTTTTTTTTCGGAAGAACAGTTTCCCCGTGTAAGCCTGGCGGTTCCGGGTATGACGGGAAATTACGCGGTTGAAGGAATTATTTCGGGATGTGCTACATTTCCGCAGAATGTATTTGTGGAAGTGATTCCTACACCGCAGCCGGATTTGGGAGCGGATACGATCTTCTGTGGAAAAGAAATTTTTATAACCCTTGACCCCGGGGTTTTATGCCTCTTATTTATGGCAGGATGGATCTTCGCAAGCGACCTTTGAGGTCGTAAGAGAAGGAGAATATCAGGTAAAAGTCGCCGATTTTCACAACTGTGAAGGAAGTGATACCGTGATTTTGCGGGAAATATGCCCGCCGGACATTTACCTGCCTAATGCTTTTTCGCCCAATGACGACGGACATAATGATCACTTCGGTATCCACGGACAATATTTAATCCAGCAGCACCTGACCATTTTCAACCGATGGGGACAAGTCATATTCGAATCTTTTCAGATGGAAGACCATTGGGACGGACGTATAAAGGGAATTGCCGCCGCCGAAGGGGTGTATGTCTGGAAAGTGGATTACGAAGCCTATCTGGAAAATGGTACCACGTACAGCGAAACCCTTACCGGAACGGTTACGCTGATTCGGTAAGCATTTCATATTCTTCAAAATTGACGACGGGATACTCGTCTTCTGTATCCATAAAAAAACCTCGGGAACGTTGGGTTTCCATCACAAAAGAATGCCTTTCACCGCTTAATTCTCCCCGATCCAGGCAGCCTTTGATTCTTTCGGCGCGGTGTTGGGAGTCCGTCATATTGCTTGCATACCGAAGAGATAGGTAGGCATCTAGCAGTTTCATTTCTTCGGGCGTTTTCCACTCCTTCGGGTTTGTATTTTCCAGCCCGGCGTTGCGCAGAGCATGGCCAAGGATGTCTGTTTTACCAATCGAAAAACTCATCAGATGACCCGGGCGGTTGACATGATGGTCGAGAATGAGGCTCATGCCGTATTCGGAAGTGATGAGGTCGCCGATAAAAAATTTATCAAGCGGGCGATAACTTTTGTGTTCGATAAAAGAATTGATCCGATCAATCGCGTGCATCACCTCTGTTGTCTGAACTTTGGCATCAAGTCCAGCTTTCCAGAAACGAAAAGCCCAGGCCATATCGCGAAACTGCTCCTTTTGTGCCGGGGTTTGCATTTTCGAGCCGTTGAAAGTCATAAAACCGGTTGTTTTGGTTGTATCCGCCAGTCCAATTCCATACCGGCCATAATATTCGTCGAAAGTATCTGGAAACTTATCTTTTACCCGCTGCAAAAATGCCGGGAGTTCGCCTGCGCTACTTTCCGTCCCAATGGTCCATTGAAACATACCAAAGGTAAGAAAGGCATTGTCCCAGGTGTTGATGGCATCGAGGTTGCCCTCATTAGCCGATACGGGCAAAATCACTCGCAGAGCGGATTCAGAAAGCCCCATGCCAATCAGAAGCTTTTTGTGCGTCAGTATAAAATCTGAAGGACGGTCATTGCCGATGGTGGCTATACCGGGATAAAAAGTTTCATCTTTTTTCTTAACCCTGATAAACTTTGCTTTCAGCCAGGAGTCGCTAACCTCAAAGGTTTTTTCTCCTACGGGCTGAATTTCGGTTTCGGATCTGCGCTGACCTTCTGCCGGAACATCCGTAGCCATAAACCAGCCTTCACCATACAAAGGGGTAATTTTTGCAAGCAGCGTTTTTGCCTGATCCGGAGACAGTGCCGGAGTGGTATAATTTATGCCAGCAAGTTGAAAGAGTGCCTTTAGGCCTTTTATTGCTTCCGGAGATAATTGAGTACTGTCATAAGTAGTGGCTACGTTACCTTTATCCACAGCGGTTTTAAGCATACGAAGGGCCGGCAGGAGTTTGTATCTTTCCAACATCAGCGTCAGTAGCTCGGAATCTGCCGTTTCGCCGTTGCCCGGAAGTTTGTTGCGGGTGAGAAACGCCAGCATGGCGGTTGTTGTACCCCCTCCGTAATCGCCGTCTGCACGGTATTTTTCCCAATTTAGTTCCGTTCCAAACCCGAGGCTGTAAAGCAACATTTGAAGCGATCGAATATACGGTTTTGCCGGAGATTTTTTTTGAAGTACCTCGAAATCCTGTTCCTGGCTGACGAGTTGGCTAAGCGTCTGAGTAAATAACATAGACTTTGATTTTATAAGCTGCGATTTTTACAGGGTAAACGTTACCTTTTCGGTGAATGGACTTCAAAATATACACAGATTTTCTGCTATTTTCCCGGCACTATGAAAAACCTACTACTTTTTTATCTTTTTCTCTTTACCGGCTCTTTAGTGTTTTCGCAAACAGAGGGCGATTTGCGGATAAATGTTCGCTACGCGGGCACGTCTTTCCCGGAAGTTGTCCGTGATTTGGAAGCCCGATACCCGGTAAATTTTTTTTACGCGGAAGAATGGACCGATAGTCTCGCCGTCAATTTTTCGGAAGAAAATATTTCCCTAAATCAGTTTCTAGGCCAGATTTTCGCCGGTACAAGGCTGAGTTTCTTCATTTATGCGGGGGGGAAAATCATTCTTACTCGCGATTATCGTATCCAAAACACTTTGCCTGAAGATTTTTTTTCGGAGGGAAAACCCCGGAAAAATTTGGAGGAGCCGGCACAAACGCTCTTTTCTCCGGAAGAAAAAGACGATGTCGGCCCTGCCCTTTCCAATATTGAAAATACCCTTTTCAAAATCGGCAACAACTCGCCGGGAGCCATAGCGACAATTGCCGGTTATGTCCGCGATATAAAATCGGGAGAACCGTTGGAAGGAGTCACGATTTTTAAGGAAAACCCTGTACAGGGGACCCTTACCGATGCGTTTGGTTATTATGTGCTTACCCTTACCAAGGGGCAGTATGACCTGTTTTTCAGGTATGTGGGTAGAAAAGATACCAAACGAAAAATTGATTTGACGGGCGACGGGAGGCTGAATGTGGAGATGGAAGAAGAAATCATTGCGCTGAAGGAAGTGTTGATTGTCAATGAACGCAGCAGTGTCGAGCAGGTAAGTACCGGTATCGCCAAGCTCAGTCTTCAGGAAATCAAAACTATTCCGACGGTACTCGGCGAAGCGGATGTAATGAAAATCACCCTGAGCCTGCCCGGCGTATTGTCCGTCGGAGAGGGGGCATCGGGCTTTAATGTCAGGGGAGGAAATACCGACCAGAACCTCATCACCATCGGTGATGGGGTGGTGTATAACCCCAATCACCTTTTTGGCTTTTTCTCCGCTTTTAACCCGGAAGTGATCAAAAGCGCCAATCTCTACAAAAGCGGTATTCAGGCGCAATACGGCGGCAGGGTTTCTTCGGTTTTTGATATTGATATCCGGGACGGCAACAAAAAGGAGTTTTCTATGGCCGGAGGCATCAGCCCCGTCACGGGTAAAATCACGCTGGAAGGGCCTATCAAAAAAGACCAGAGTTCCTGGATACTCGGGGTGCGAAGTACTTATTCGCAATGGCTGCTGGGCCTTCTCGAAAATACCGGACTCAACAACAGCCAAGCCTTTTTTGGAGATGTGATTGGCAAAATCCACTACCAGATCAATGATAAAAATACTTTTTCGATATCCGGATACACCAGCCGGGACAATTTTCGACTGAATGCGGATACATTGTTTCAGTATGCCAACAACAATGTTTCCGTAAGGTTGCGGCACATGTTCAATAACCGCTTTTCCGGGTTGTTTTCAGGAAGTTTTACCAATTACTCCTATAATGTAGAAAGTGATCAAAAACCGCTTAATGCCTTTACACTCGGTTATAGCATTAATCAATTTACATTAAAAAGCGACTTTGATTTTTTTCCACACCCCGATCACAAAATCAAATTTGGAGGTACAGTCAATACTTTTTCCCTTCAGCCGGGAAGTATCACACCTTTGGGAGACTCTTCGGTTATAAAAGCAGTCGCTCTTCAGCCGGAAAACGGTGTTGAGCCGGCTTTATATGTAGGCGATGAATACGAAATTTCCACGCGATTTTCGGCTTACGGAGGGCTTCGTTTATCCGGTTTTGCGCTGCTGGGACCGGGTAATGTTTATACTTACGCGGAAAACCTTCCCCGCGAAACCGATTTTATCACCGATACCCTTTCGTATTCTTCCGGAAAAATCATCAAAACCTATGGCGGGCCAGAATTAAGACTTTCCGGCAGGTACAAACTTGCACAGGAAACTTCGGTGAAATTCAGCTACGACAAAACCCGCCAGTATATCCACATGCTCACCAATACGGTGGCCGTGTCGCCGACCGATACCTGGCGGCTGAGCAATACCTATCTGAAACCGCAGACCGGCGACCAGTTTGCCGTAGGGTTGTATAAAAATATTCCACAAAAAGGTCTGGAGTTTTCCATCGAAACCTACTACAAATTTTTGAAAAACCTCCCGGAATACAAATCCGGGGCAGACCTTCTCGTGAATGAAGCCATTGAAACGGATGTCATCAGCGCAAAAGGGCGATCTTACGGGGTCGAACTATTTGCCCGGAAAAAATCAGGAAAACTCACCGGATGGGTCAGTTATACCTGGTCTCGGGCTTTTGTAAAAGCAGACAGCCCTTACGATTCCGAAAGAATTAATGGGGGAAAATGGTATCCTTCCAATTTTGACCGCCCACACAACCTGGCCATTGTCACCAATTACAAAGCCAACCGGCGGTTAAATCTTTCCGTGAATTTCACCTATACCTCCGGGCGTCCAACGACCATTCCCATTACTCAATACCAGCTTACCGGTGCGCCTTTACCGTTTTTCTCTGAGCGCAACAAATACCGTGTCCCGGATTATATCCGAATTGACGCCGGCTTAAATTTGGAGGGAACACATAAAGTTCACAAACTCATTCACAGTTCCTGGTCTTTTTCAATCTATAATCTTACCGGAAGGAATAACGCCTATTCGGTTTTTTCAACCGTAACAAACGGCAATATCGCTACCTACAAACTCTCTGTATTCAGCCAGGCCATTCCTACCATTACTTACAATTTCAGATTTATATGAAAGGATTTCAACGTTTAATAATGGGGTTAACGGTTGCCCTGTCGCTGTTTTCGGGCTGTGTGGAGCCGGTGGAAATTGAGATTACCGAAGAAACCCGTCTTCTCGTAGTGGACGGTATAATCACCGATGCGCCCGGCCCTTATCAGGTAAAACTCTCCGTCAGCGGCCCACTCAATCAAAACCTATACATCCCCGAAACAGGAGCTTCCCTCATGATTGAGGCAGAAAGTGGCGAAAAGACGCCCCTTAACGAAGTTATGGAAGGGGTTTATGTAACCGATTCTTCCGCTTTACGAGGTCAGACCGGCCAAAACTACCGGCTCCTTATCACACGCAACAACGGAAATGTTTATCAATCCTCTTGGGAAACCATTCGGCCTTCCCCCGCTATTGACAGCGTTTATTTCCGCATAGAAGCACAAAACAGAGGCAATGGCCTTGAAAACGGAGTACAGGTGTATGTGGATACTCACGATCCCACGGGTAATAGCCGGTTTTATCGTTGGACATGGAGTGAGACGTGGAAGTACAGTGTGCCGCATTCTACCCCCTTTGAATATATCGGCAACATGTCCACCCGCTATATTGAAGAAAAAAGGGTTTGTTTTATGAATGACAACTCCCGGCTGATACGAATCGGAACCTCCACGGGTAATAGTTCGGATATAATTGCAGGAGAGCGGCTCGACTTTATTACGACCGAGACCAACCGCCTTCAAATGCGATACAGTATGAATGTCAGCCAGTATGTACTGAGCGAACAAGAGTATCTTTTCTGGAAAAGTATCCAGGAAGCTACCGAAAATACCGGAACCTTATTTGACCGGCAACCCCAGTCCACCACGGGAAATGTGAAAAACACCAACGATCCAAACGAATCCGTTTTGGGATACTTTAGCGCTTCGGGCGTTTCGGAGAAACGCGCTTATTTCCAGGGCAGTGATTTCCAGTATGATATCACCTCTGACGTAAAATTTCGGCAGGAATGTAACGCCGATCTCGATACTATTTTATTAGGCCCTTTTGCCGATCAGCAGGTTTTTCGGGCGATTGACGAGGGCGGGGTTTTCTTTAATTTTTATCAGCCATTTATTTTTGTTGCAGGCTTTCTCATTACATCACCCGAATGCAGCGACTGCACCGTACAAGGCGGCACAACTCAGGTACCTGACTTTTGGGAAGAATAAAGTTTTTGTATGAAAAAAATCATTTTACTGGTGGTCGTTTGGGCAGGGCTGCTATTTAGCGCTACCGCTCAGAAAACAGCAACCACCCTCTCCGGGCTAACGGCAAATTTCAGGGAAACGGTAAGCCATTTTCCCCATGAAAAGGTATTTCTCGATACTGACAAAAACCTATACCTCACGGGTGAAACCCTGTGGTTTAAAGCTTATTGTGTGGATGCGGCTTTACACACCGCTTCCTTTCTCAGCTCTGTTTTGTACATAGAAATCCTTGATCATAACGGAAATGCCTTGTTTCAGGAAAAAATCCTTCTTAAAAACGGACAGGGTTCCGGGCAGTTTTTTTTGCCGGGAGAAATGATTTCCGGAAACTATAACCTCCGCGCATACACAGCATGGATGAAAAATTTCAGTGAGAATTTTTTTTATCAACAGCCGCTTTTAATCATTAATCCCCTAAAGTCAAACACCGAAAACCTGCTTACCGGTTTTCCGGGTTCCAAATCTATAACCGAAGAAGCCAAAAATGACACGGGAAAATATGTTCTCGCAGATACAAGAGGTTTGATTCAATATTCGGGATCGGTTTCGGATAAATTGTCTTTTCCCCGAAGTTTTCCTCCCGGAATTAGTCATATTACCTGGTTTGACGAAACCTTTCGACCACTCGGAGACAAGTTTATATTTACTCCGGCTTCCCCCGAAACAGAGTTAAAACTTTCCCTGCCGGAAAAAACTTTTCATAACCGGGAAAAAATTCAGGCGGAAATACAGACAACTTCCCAGCAGCCGGACTCTAAGCCCGTGAGCCTGTCTGTTTCGGTTTACAAATACACTCCGGGAACAGACTTACCCACGGAAAATATCGTTGACTACCTGCTTTTTGCCTCGGATTTGACGCCCTCCCGGCGTTTTAACTGGGAGCAGGTGATTAAAGGAACTCAACCGGTGACTACCTGGTTGCCCGAGATTCACTCACCCCTGATTCAGGGAAATATACGAGCGACAGGAGCCGTACCCGTTCCGGATTATTTCCATCTTATTTTTCCCGGAAAATCTTCGATGTTTTACACCGCCACTGCCGACGATGGGAAAAATTTTGCGGTCGAAATTTCACCCGAAATCCAGACTACCGACCTCTTGTTTTGGGCAGACGATGTAAACATGAATCTTTACGACCTGGAAATCAGCCCCTCTTTTCTTCCAGCAAAAGTTTCACCCAAAGCCGAAGGCGTTCTCGCCGGAGAAAACCTTCGGCCCTTACTCGAATCCCTAAGCTTGAATACCCAAATCACCAACGCCTATCTTCCTTTTACCTTTGTACGCGGGGTTGAAAACGAGAAAATATATCCCCAATCGGCTTTTTACGGTTCGGCGGATATTAGCTACAATCTGGATGACTATACCCGCTTTCCGACAATGGACGAAGTTTTCACCGAATATATCCGGTATGTGATTGCCCGGAAGAAAAAAGAAGACAGCGAAAGTTTTTACCTCTGGGATCTTTATGCAAATACCCTTTCGATCTCTAATTCCATCTTTTTTGAAGAACCTGCACTTACCATGATTGACGGTGTGCCGGTAGGAGACCTGAAAACCATCTGGAGTTTTGATCCGCGAAAAATCAAAACTATTGATATGGTCAACCGGAAATACAACGCAGGAAAAAAACTTTTTCACGGCATTATATACTTCCATACTTATAAAGGAGATCTGGCCGGAGAAAAAATTCCCGCCGACATTGTTCAGAAAATCTATAAACCGATTCAGGAACCGCGCTCCTTTTTTTCTCCGGATTATGAAAAAGAGGAATGGAAAAACAGCCGTATTCCCGACTATCGCACCCTGCTTTACTGGAATCCGGAAGTTTATACAGACGCTCAGGGAAAAGCCCTTTTTTCTTTTTTTACCGGAGATGATATAGGGCATTACCGCATTGAAGTAAATGGAATTTCCGCAGAGGGAACACCACTGTACGGAACGTTTGATTTTGAGGTGAAAGGCGAATAATGAGAAGTAATATGAAAAAAATTACGGTTTTAGTGGGAATGCTTTTCCCGGTGTTTTTGAGTTTTGCCCAATCGGATACGGAGAAGGCAAGAGTTTCGGCGGCATACCAAATTTATCAGCAGCAGATACCCCTGCACCAGATGCTTCGCATCGGTCGTTCTTACGAACATTTTTACCTCTCGACAGAGGGAAACCAATACCTCGTGGATCCGGTCCCCCGTACAGGTGAACTGCTTTATGAGGGCGTATGGTATCCGGAAATAACCCTCAACTATGACATTTATAATGAACTGATTTTTGTGTCTTTTACTTTAGAGGGTTATCACCGAAGTGTGATTCTCAACGAAAAAAGAGTTGGGTATATGAATCTGCACGGAATGCGGTTTGTGTATTTATCGGAAGATACAAATAAGCAGATGCCCGCAGGAATTTATCAGGAGGCTTACGCGGGGAAAGCCTATAGTTTCTGGATAAAAAGAAAAAAGAAACTCAACAATAATTCGGTGAATTCTTCTAACGGAAACCGCTATAAATTTGTGCAAACAGATCTGTATTACCTGAAAAACGGTGAAGAAGTCACCCGTTTTTCCGGTAAAAGTGACCTTTTAAAAACGCTCGGCAGCACTCCCGAAGTGATGGCCGTGATCAGGGAAAACAAACTACGCCTCAAACCCGGCAAGCCGGAGTTTGTACAAGAGGTAACCGAATTGCTCCGGCTTTTGGAACAAAAGCCGTAATCAACCCGGCTGAAGTTGTACCTTTTTTCCTACAATAGAGAGGTTTTCCTCCACGTATTTTTCATCCCAAAGGTTAGAAATTACCGCTGAAATATGGGGATTTTGCAAGGCCCAGATATACGCTTTGAGCGGTGCTTTCATATCTCCGGGTACAATGCGATCCACTTTATCTATGCGCCACTGAGGCACAGGCTGAAGGGCTTTATGATGAGTAGCTACCGCCATTGCGACTTTCATTCCGATGATGCCGATGCCTTTAAGGTATGCCTGACGAATAGCGTCTTCCATATAACCGCCATTGGCGATATTATAAGCACACATTACTACGTCATACTTGCCGGTTTCGGTCACCGCCCGCAGTACTCCGGCGGGATCGTTGTGGGTAGAAACACCTAAAAAACGCACTTTGCCCGATTTTTTTAGTTCTTCCAACGTCGAGTAAATTTCGGGAATCTGCACCTCTTCCGGGCAGTCTGCTCCGTGCGGGCACATCAGAATGTCAAAATAATCTGTTCCCGTTCGTTTCAGGCTCTCTTCCACAGATTGGATAATGGCTTCTTTATATTTTTTGCTTCCGTCCACTTTGTGGGCATAATCTGCCATCATGGCATTGGCGAGGTAACAAGCATCCATAGAGGTATCCTGTCCGGGCCAATAGGTAAAATAATAACCGGGTTTGTCCACACCCCGTTCTTCCCGCATTTCACGAGCGCGGCTGAGGATTTTTTCCTTTTTTTCAGAGGGAAGTCCGTCAAAAATTTCTTTGTAGAATCGGTTTCGCACGCCTTTAAAACTGCTGACTTTGGTCGTCATGAATACCTTTTCGCGTTTTGACGAACTTGTAATCACTTTGCTGTAAGCCTCTTCGCATTCACCATTGCCATAAGCCGGTGCCATATCAAGGTAATTGAGACCACGCTCAATGGCCATGTCCACCATTTTATAATTTCCGAGGCGAACCGGGTCACCACCGTTGACCACTTCGGAGACCATCATGCCTGTACGACCCAGTTGGCGGTAGGCCATGCCTTCCTGGCGGTTGCGCCATTCGGGTTTGACCGTATCACTAGCGAGGGGAATATCACTAGCGAGGGGTTTAAACCCCTCGCTAGTGATAGTGATAGCTCCTAGCGACAAACTACCAAGACCGACGGTCGCAGCCGAGGTAATCGAAATAAAATTTCGCCTTGAAAGCGATTTTCCGGATTTTTTGTCAGAATTTTTCATTTTTAGAGGGATTGGAGGAATCAATATAGAGAAAAAACGCTTACGATTCAATCCTTTGCCATACCTCTCACGGCTTCGCCTAAAAGATTGCCGGTCATCGTGCTGAATCCACCCGTAAGGCCACCGATTAAAGCCGTAACAAGAATCATCAGCCAGGCGCGTGAAAGAAAAATTTCACCTTCCGGTACAATGATTTTGGAGATTTTTTCGCTCAGCAGCGAGTCATTTTGCCAATCTGTCCACAAGGCCATTCCCCCCCAAAGAATAAACAGGGCAAGAAATCCCGCCAGAAACGCTCTCGCAGGTACCGGCTGTTTGCCAAACATTCTTTTTCGCCTTTTTTCACTAAACAAAATTCCGATGAAAGCTCCCACAATGGCTACCGACCACCAGGGAAACCAAAGCGAAACCGCATAACCCAGCACAATAATCAATACCAATCGTAAAAAAAATTTCATGTTTTCTGCTTTTTGTGTTGATTTTGTTATGGTTTACCCGGGATCAGCGACTGCCGGGTCAATATATCTCCGTTATTATCTTCAGGGGTTTTCATAAACCATACCGGGTAGTATTTCCCCACTGCCCAATCATCTACAAAAGCATCGTAAGCCTTACTTCCGGGATTGCCGGTTTGACCTCCCGGATAAATCGCCCAGGCTTCCACTTTATCGCCGAGAGCCACGACCATACGCCAGGATGGACCGTTTCGGTTTCCCGTAGCGTTTAAGATATTGCCGTTCCCATCGGTAGGTATATTTAACCGACCAAACGGAGCCAGTACACGGGTGAGGTGTGATATATCGGTCTGTTTGTGTTTTGCCCATATCCAATCCTCTGTATTCGGAAAATCATTGTGCAACTTTTCTATCGCCCAATCGAAGGCCTTGTTCACCAGTGATTTGCGGTCTTTTTTGGTAGAATCGTTTGCATCCCGATAAAAGGAAAATGACAGGCTATCCTGTAAAATACCAATGGTAGTGCTTTTTTCAGGCCAGGGAACCGGCAGACCTGCTGCATTCATTTCATCTTCCCAGATACTACGATTGAGTTCCTCCCACCAGTTTTCATACAAAGTAGGGGCGACCTGATTTTTTTCATAAAGGTAATTCCAGCTTTTTAATGCCTGCCAAGCCTCTCTTTCTATTGCAGAAAAACCCGTGGTATCAAGGTCATTGAGTAAAGTCGGAAGGATATCTTCGGCCATAACGGCGTAGTTATCCAACTGAAATTTTTTCATGTCCTCGGGGCTGTATTTTTCTTTTTCCGACAAAAGAAAATTTATACGGCGGTTACGGTATTCTTCATAACTGCCATTGTAGTAATAAGGATATTCGCGGGAAGTGGGTCGCTGATTGGCGGAACTGACAAATCCCCTTTCTGGGTTCAGGGCATGGGGCTGCTGGTCGGTCGGAATAAAGGATGTCCACTGGTAGTCGGACTTAGTGCCGTCCATGACAAATTTGCCCTGGCCTGGCCATTTATTGACGTATTTACCTGCCTGCCAGATCGCAATATCTCCCGCACTGCTGGCAAAAACAAAATTCTGCGCGGGACACACCCAGTGTTTAAGTGCATCTTCGTAGTCTTTGTAGTTTCGGGCGCGGTTCATTTTAAGAAAAAACATCGGATCCGAAGATGGCTCATGCGCCATCCAGTTCATCGCAAGAGGGGTCGGCTGGTTTCCGAAATTTTCATCAAACATCACCGGTCCAAAATGGGTATAATGAACCGAATCTACAAAGGATGTTCCGCCCTTAATTTTGAAGGTTTCTATTTTTAGGGTAAATGGCTTCCAGTCTCCATCAAAAAAATATTTTTCTCCACTTTCATCCGGAATAATCCGATAATAGTCCATCACGTCTGTGCCCGCATTGGTAGAACCCCAGGCAATGGAGTCATTAAATCCCAGAATCACTCCCGGCGAGCCGGGGAAACCCACACCATATACGTTAATTCCCGGTGCGTTTAATTGCATTTCATACCAGATCGAGGGGAGATTTAAGCCGAGGTGAGGGTCATTGGCGAGTATCGGTTTTCCCGTCACGGACTTTGCCCCGGAGACTGCCCAGTTGTTGCTCCCCAGCCCGGGATCGGGTTGTTCGGTAAAAATACGCGCCGCTTGCCGCAAGATTGAGTCGGGTTTGTAGTTTGCCGGTACAGGTGGAGTCGGGTTAGAAACACGGGCGTCCCAGCGGGTATCGGCAGGGACAATGGGGTCTTCTGCATAGGGATATTCCGGATAAAGAAGCTCGTACATATTGCGGCCCCAAAGCATAAGCGCATTCGTATTGCGGATGTCGTCGGCGCGAGCCGCCAGCATATTGGAAAGATATTTATGCAGAATCCATGTATTAAAAAGATCCCACGTTTGAGGTTGGTAGTTAAGAATTTTGTACTCAATGGGCCAGTCTTCAGGTTTCATTGAAGAAATCCAGGCATTTACCCCTTGTGCATAAGCCTCTGCGGCAGCGACAAACTCCGGTTGATTTTTTGCGGCTTCGAATGAACGTTCTGCCGCAAAAACAAGCCCTTTACGGCGATTGGTACGGTCAAATTTTAGGATAGAACTGTCAGGCCCCGCGCCGATAATTTCCGTGAGGCGGCCACTTGCCCCGAGAATCTGAAACTCCATCTGCCAGAGGCGGTCTTTCGCCATTACATACCCTTGGGCATAGTACAAATCCGCTGTATTCTGCGCAAAAATATGCGGAACCCGGCGTTGGTCATAAACGACCGTCACTGGAGCTTTGAGACCCGGGAGATTCAGTTGGCCCGAAATGTCGGGTTTGGCAGGTTCGGCATTTTTCCAGAAGCCGGTAAAAGGGCTGATAAATTTGCCAATAGGGAACGTAACCGTGCCCCAGGGTCGGTTTAAGGCCCCTAGCAGGAGTAAAGAAAAGGTAAGTGAGAGTAGAAACTTGATCCAGCGCATAAAAATCCGGAAGCCATGAGTTGCATATAAAACCGGATAATAAAGATTGTAAGGCTAAAAAGCAAAAAAAAAGCAAATTCCTCATGTTAACCTTCCCCATATAAATTACATAACTCTGTAAAATCACCTATTACTGACTTATGAAAAGTTTCCCTTGTTTTCTGTTTATATTACTCCTCACGATGCAAGTGGTATCTGCCCAGCCCGGTAGTCTCGATCCGAGTTTTGGCAATGGGGGTACATTGACCACTGATTTTTTCGGAAAATACGACCAGATTTCGGATGTTTTTCTTTTTCCTGACGGAAGGATTTTTGCCGCAGGCAGTGCTCGCAATGCCAGTGGAAACGATACTGACTTTGCTATGGCCCTCTATTTGCCCGATGGTAGTCCTAACTCCAGTTTTGGAGGTGATGGGCTGAATACAACCAGCGTGGGCGGCAGTGATGAAATCAAGGCGACAGTACTACAACCCGATGACAAAATCCTCGTGGCAGGCGTGCGTGGCCTGAACAACAACTATAATCTTACCGTAGCGCGTTATTTGCCCGATGCCTCGCTTGATAATGACTTCGGTACCTTCTTTGGCGTCACACACCTTGACCTCGGCACGAAGGATGACAACGTGTATGATATGGTGTTACTGCCCGACGGTAAGTTTGTACTGGCAGGATCGGTCGGCAGCGGAGCAGCAGCCGATATGGTGCTGGTTCAGTTTCAAGCCAATGGCAGACCTGACTCCAGTTTTGGCACTAACGGAATCGTCACGACCGATTTTGGGGGCGGCACCGACATCGCCTATGCCATTGCTCGGCAATCCGACGATAAACTGCTAGTGGCAGGCCGTGTATATGACAATGGCACCACCCTCAATGAAAACTTCGGCATCGCCCGCTACTTGTCCAATGGGACGCTCGATAATGACTTCGGCACAGGTGGAAAAGTAATGATCAAATTTACCGGCTTTATCGAATGGGCCAGCGGATTGGCAGTTCTGCCAAATGATAAAATTTTGGTAACGGGTCATACTCAGGTAGCGGGATTCCAGGCGTTTGCGCTGGCGCAGTTGATGCCCGATGGGACGCTGGACAGTGACTACGGCAGCGGCGGCAAGGTGACTAAAAGTATTCCGGGTTACGCCTTTGTGAGCGCACTGGCAATCCAGCCCGATGGCAAAGCCCTACTCGGTGGTTACGGCAACGGACCTTTCCATCTGGCTCGTTTTACTGCCGACGGTTTGCTTGACAGCACCTTCACCGACGGAGTAAGCACCCCCGCGGGCATTGTTCAGACCAATTTTAATGGAGGCTTTTCCCAGATTAATGCCTTGGCAATGTACCCTGATGGTAGGTTGCTCGCCGTAGGAACCGACGACAACGATTTTGCTCTGGCGCGGTATATCACCGACGGAAATGTTGGAATAGACCACAGCCCCTTTGAGGCCGGATCGGTGAAGATTTACCCTAATCCCGTGGAAAAACAAACCACCCTTTCCTTTACATTACGCCAGCCGCAGGCGGTGCAGGCGTGCCTCTACAACCTTCAGGGTCAGCGGATTTACCGTTGGGAAAAACAATACTATCCCGCAGGAAACCATTCGATTGACCTTCCTTTCCCCGCCGAGATGGCGGAGGGAATGTATATGTTGCAGGTGATTGCGGGAGAGGAAATATCTGCAGTGAAAATATGGAAATAGTTTACCCCCGCCGGACAGGTTCCGGCAAACTCTTACAACATTTCCATATTAATCTTTAATTCATTTATTATGAACACCCAAAATCCCGTTCAACAAAACAATCACCTAAGTCAGCTTCCCCTGATTGATGACATTGCTACAGTTATTTCTAATCCTCAAATACCCTTATCGAAAGAGAAGCTTATGGCTGCGGGTGTATCTGAACAGACAGCGGATAACCTGATCTTTATTGAAAATGCCGTAAATGCTTATCAAAACAGCCAGAACGCAGAAATTCAAAGACAACAGATACTTTTGTCTGATCACCAGACAGAAATGAGGAAAAAACAGTCTGATTTGACATTAAATTCCTTAACAGAAACCTTTGACACTATTTCTGAAATTAAAACAGGCCTGAAACATTCTATTCGTTCCAGCAGAAGAATCCAAGCAATGGCGGCCATTATGTATCTTGCCACTTTCCTGATGGGTTTTCTCCTTGTGGGTGCAGGAGCCTATCTTACCGGAGTAGAAGGAAAAACCGATTGGTTTACGGCTGCTTTTGGCGCATCGGGATTTGTGCTGATCCTGGCTACATTTGTTGCAAACCCTCCCCGCGAACTTCAGCGCGTCCGTTCCAACTATGTGCAGTTATCTATGCTTGCGCTCGGTTGGTTGAATGAGGTTCTTGATAATAGTGGATTTCGGTTTGCTGTTACCACTGCAATGGATTTAGATACAACCCAAAAAGTTGACCGTCAGAAAGAACTCGTCGAACTCCAAAACCTAACGACCGAAAAATATCTCCTGATGATGGAAAATCATGCCGAGCCAAAGGAAGAAAAAGACCATGGATATCTACTGAAACTGAATGAGCAAACTAGTGCCTTAAAAGAGAAGGTGGCGGAAGCGACTACGAAAAAATAGTCTTCCTTCTCCCAGTAAACCTTCTCATCTAAACTCAACTCAGGGATTTTGTAGCGGAATTTCAAAATACACAACCGCCCCATACAAAATCCCTGAAATCTATTCCGGGGGAGAACCGCCCGATCAATAGGGTTTCGGAGAGGCCGATCGAGGCTGCCCGCGATTGCAGCACTTTGAGGTCCGAAGGACCCGGCGTTTCTTTTACTTCGATGGCTTGTTGTTCATTCAGAATAAAATCAATTTCCTGTCCGGTTTTTTTCTGATAATAATTGACCTTGCCCAGTCGCAACAGTTGATTGGCAATGGCATTCTCAAACTATGATAGTATAATTTGCTCCCTATCCGTAGATAATAGGAGCTTGAACCCGAAATTAAAAATTTAACCTTAAAATGGTCATAATAATATTTGATAAAAGAAACTACTTCCGGAATCAGTTGTACTTCATCTATAGGGCTGCCTGAGATGGTCTTTTGACAGATGAAATACAGGTCTTACAAATATAAGGTATTACTTTGTGTTAAAATTTTTAACACAAAGTAATACTTTAAGGTATAAAAGACAACTTGAATTGCCTTTTAAAAAATTCCTGTTTGTCGGATATACCGGGATGTTTAGCCGAATATCTTAGCCGAAAGGTTATTCCCGCTTTACGATTTTTTGAGTAACCTTCTCATTGACAGCGTTTTTCATTTCGATAATATAAATACCGGCTGGAAGGGTAGATACATCCAGCGGAGACCGAACGGACGAGATTTCCATAACTACTTTTCCATAGAGATCCCGTAGCCGGCCCGACCAGGTTTCATCTGTGGTATAGATCGAAATCTGATCACGAGTTGGGTTGGGATAAATGGAAATAACAGGATTTACATGAATTTCTTTTATTTCCGAAAATGAATAATGCCCATCATTGTCCACCTGTCTGATTCTGTATTGAACCATTCCAGACTGAGGGGGATAGTCGTTGTACTGATATTCGCTGACAGCATCGCTGTTGCCCGCTGCAGCTACATTGCCGATACCGACAAAAGCATCTTCACCGGAGAGTTTTCGTTCAATTTCAAAGTGGCGGGTATTGGTTTCCCGGAAAGTCGCCCAAGAAAGGGTGACATTAGACTTATTATCGGCGACATCAAAATATGACCATGTTAGCGGCAATTCAGAATCGGAAAAAGTAAAGGCATTGGCGCCAAAAACGATGCTTGAAGCGGGTACAATTCGAATCGTATTAAAGCCATAAAATCCGCTTCCAACCAGGCTGACAGTTGTCGCCACTCCGCTGGGCACACTTGCTACGGTACTTCCCAATTCGCTTCCCCGGTAAGTTGTACCTCCGTAAAAAGTGAAATCCACATTACTCCCGGCCTCGTGGTAAATCTGTACGCTGGCTATATCCACAGAGTACGTAGGGTAACCAAACGTCGTTATAATAATCTCATTCATTGCCTCAGGAGTCGTTCCGGATGATTCAGTGTAAAGCACAAAATTTCCTCCTGTCATGGGATAGACTGTTGTCCGACCGTTTGAGGTTGTGTTAACAGCCAAAAAGGCAATGTTCGCACTGTTCATATTGGAAGAAAAAGCGGGAGAAACGTTCTGCCCACAATAGCTATTGGATTTCAGAATCCATCCGTTTGAAGTACAATAAGTATAACCGCCACCCTGCCCGAGCGCAGGGTTGGTGGAGGTAAAGGTCAAGGTAGAAGTCTGTCCGGAGGAAGTAAAATGGAAAAAAAACATACAGAGCAGGGAGACGAAAATGCATTTACTAATCAGTTTTATGGATTGCATAGATATAACATTTAGCTTAATAGTAAAAATTATTACGATATATAGTAATTTATTTAACAAATATTAGATTATATTTTTTTTAGAAAATTGAGGCAAACGCACTCAAAATGAGAGTATTTATACTCTAAATAAGAGCGTAAATAACTTTTCAAAGTGAAACATATATGAGAAAAATAACCTACCTAAAGGGGGTATTTGCTTACAGATGTTTTGATACAAGACCTTTTAATTGAAAAAATAGCCCAAAGGTTGACGTGTTTTAAAATATGTTCATTTATAATGATATAATATTTTTATTATTCGTTATAAAATAGATTTATATGTAAACAACTCGTATTTCTATGATGATTTTTTTTGTAAGTACCTCATGTTCCAACATAGTAGGATATGTTACTCTATCATTTTCGGCTTCTTGGTTTGGGTAAAAGTTTTCGAATCTGTTAACCTTTTGCCCTGCGGATACATTGCTGGATAAAGACAAAATGCAACTACGATTTTTCGCGATTTTTTTCGGAACGAAAGTCCTGTACCTTAGAGAGATGCGTTCCATTCTGTAAAAATTAGAATCTTATGAAAAAAATTCTTCTCGCTCTCCTCTTCACCGGGATATACATCCTGGGTTTTGCCCAGACCCAGGGTGACAATCTTCGCGCAGAAACCCGGCTGGATCAGGTCTATCAGCAATACAACCTCACGGGCGATGGAGCGATTGTCGCCATGATCGAAAGAGGGATTGATTATACCCATCCCGATTTCATTGATGAAAATGGCAAAACACGTATTGCCTACATCTACGATATGCTTAATACCGCCGGAGCAAATGATCCCAATAATCCCTACGGTGTGGGTACTATTTTTACTCGTGCGCAGATTGACGCAGCACTGGCGTCAGGAACACCGTTGGGTTCTAACGACCGGTTTGGCCATGGTACGGCCTGTACCGGCATTGCCTCAGGCGATGGCAGCGCCATGCCTGGTGCGCCTTACCGAGGCGCAGCTCCCGGAGCGACTATCATATCCGTAAAGGTAACCCACGATGCTTTTCCGGCCATAGGCACTATCGCAGGGCAAACGGGTTTTTACAACCCGGCGTTTCTGCCCATTGCCATTCAATTTGTCAAGGATAAAAGTATCGAACTTGGCCTGCCCGTTGTTGCCTTGGCCAACCTCGGTTCCATCGGCGGCCCGACCGACGGTAGTAGCCAAATCAGTCGAGCCATGGAAGCTTTTGGTGGGCCCGGCCGAATCTTCGTCTGTGGTGTAGGTGATGACGGTGGTAATGCCAACCGCGCCGCTGATACCCTCGCCCAGGACAGCACCTCCGAATTGATTTTCAGAAAAGGTAATGCGGGCAACCTTCGGCTGGAAATCTGGTATAGCGGGGATGACCGGTTAGGGGTTTTTATTGATCCTCCTACAGGCCCAAGTTCCGGCACGCTGCCTACCCCGGCTACCAATCAGGCATCTTCTATTTGGAGTGCATCGGGGATAAATTATTATCATCGTGGAGGGGATAACGATTTTGCAGCTTCAGATAATGGGCAGCGGCAGATCATGATTGATTTTTCCGGAGATACCGGAATTTACCGGATTTTTTTAAAGGGAAATACCATTGTCAAGGGAACCTATTTTGCCAGCCTTAATCCATCCGCCTTTTACAACAATAACCGCTTCTTAAATCATGTTTTCCCCGGGGCAAGCATTAATGATTTTGCATCCTCCTTTAATATTATTGTCCCGACAGACTATGTATTTGACTCAACCTACATAGACTTGGATAATATCCCCCGTAGCCGGGGAGGTCAGGGAGCAATTGGCGATCTGTGGAGTGGCAGTAGCTCCGGCCCGACGCTTGACGGGAGGCTCGGCGTGGATATTGCCGTTCCCGGGGAAGTAAGTGTAGGCGCATACAGTCCCGATACCTATTATTCGCAGTTCCGGTTTAATATGATGCAGGGGAGTGGGGGTATGTATGGACTTCAGAATGCAGTCAGCGGAGCCGCACCTACCCTCACGGGGGTGATTGCCCTTATGCTGGAAGTGAATCCCGCTCTGACCGTAGATCAGGTGCGCGGCATTCTGCACCAGAGTGCTCGGACAGATGCTTTTACGGGAACTACACCTAATGTTGCCTGGGGTTATGGAAAACTCGATGCCTTTGCAGCCATTCAGGAAACCTACAACAGCCTCGGCCTTGAACCCGTAAGTCTAAATGAACTTGGATTCGCCCTTTTCCCCAACCCCGTCTCCGATAGGATTTACTACGAGTGGAAAACGTTTAGTCCTTCAAAGAAAAGCCGTATCGAACTTCGCGACCTTCAGGGAAAACTCCTACTGACCTTTTCGCCCGATCAGGCAACTGGCCAAATTACTCTTCCGCCACTCACAGCGGGAATGTATATGTTTACCCTTCGAACAGGCGACCAGATCGGATTTACCAAAATTCTTAAAAACTAAATCCCTATGAAAAAACTACTTTAGCCGTGCAAGCCAGAGAATTTATTAACTTCGGAGAAAGATTTTGGGGACAAAGAAGAAAGTCATTCTCCGGAGATTATGAACTTACTAATATTTCAGCGACTGGTCAGACAAATACAAAATGGGGACGACAAAGGTCTTCAGTATGTATTCGACGAAACCAACCGCTACTGTGTCAGGACACTGATTAAAAAAACCCGGTGCGATACGGCCGATGCAGAAGATATTTTTATGGATGCTATGTTGATTTTTCGAGAGAATATTTTATCAGAAAAACTGATACAACTGACGAATATAAAGACCTATATGTTTGGTATTTGCTGGAACCTCTGGCGCGACCTCAACCGGGCAAAAGCTAAATGGGGACACCCGGAAAACGAAACCGAACGCCAGGTATTTCTAATCGCGGCTCACGACCCCCAAATGGAAGAGGATGAAAAAGATTTTGTCCTACATCGCATGAAAGAGGTCAAAGATGCCCTTTCTCGCCTCGGTGAAAAATGCCGACAGTTGCTGACCTATGTTTATGTGGAAGAACGATCACAGAAAGAAATCGCAGAAATCATGAATTTTGCCAGTCCCGAAGTTGTTAAAGTCACCCGCCACCGCTGTTACCAGCAATGGATGAAACATATTGAACAAACCGCAATCAGCCCCAATGGAAAATAATGATCTTATCGTGATATCGGACTACCTAGCCGGTGATCTTTTGGACGCAGAAAAAGTAGCGGTGGAGCAACGTATGCAGGCAGATGCCGATTTTGCCCAACTATTCCGTCAGCAGCAGGCGAATGTGCACATTCTCCGGGCAGTCAGCCGTGCGGAAGAAAAAGCCCGACTTCAACAGCAATTTAAAAGTGCCCGTCAACGGCAACTATTTACCCGCCGATTATGGACAGCGAGTGTAGTGGCGGCGGGACTGGCAGCCCTTTTACTCATCTGGTTTAATCCCTGGAAAAAAACCCATACTCCCGAACAACTGGCAATGGCTTATCTGGAATCGTATCCGCTGCCCGTAGAGCGTGGCGCCGGACAGGATTCCGTATTGGAAGATTCGGCGTTTCAGTATTACCGGCAGGGAGACTACGTGCAGGCAGTGCCCTTGCTGCGCAAACTGCATGAATCCACTCCGGAGGAAGCGCAGATTACCCTTCTGCTCGGCGAAAGCCTGAGCCAGACCGCTCAGTACACAGAAGCATCAGAGATGTTTACGCTGCTGGCGAAAGATTCGCCCTACAAAGACGCCGCCCAATGGCGGCTGGCACTCAACCAGTTGCTCAGCGGCGAAACCGCCGCCGCACAGCAGACCCTGCTGAAAATCAGCGGCACTTCGCACTACCGGTCAGCCCAAGCAGATAGTTTGTTGGAGTTGTTGGGGGGGGATTCTTTTTAAACGATTGGCACACATGCTTATTCTCCACTGCTTTTTCAAGGCGATATTGGATGTAAGTTTCTTTATCTGATGAAATCATAGCTTTATTCCTTCCCGCAAAATATTTTTATATAATGGAGTTACCCTATATTTAGCTTCCCATTCATTCTTTGATTTCACTAAAGTGGAAATGGCTTGTCCATATTTCAATTCCAACTCAAATAATTTGTGCCTAAATTTTTGTTCTTCCTTTAAATCCACCGATTGTGGGATTAATATAAGTATATCCCAATCCGAATCCGCCCTCGCATCCCCCCTTGCCCTAGAACCAAATAAAATAATCTCGGAACGGGGTTCAACCGTCTTTACGGAATTTTTTATACTTGTTAATAGTTCTCGGTTCGCTTTCATAATAGGATAAGCGGTTTTAGTTATTAAGTTGTTAATCAACGATTTGTTTTACCTCCTCGACGGTCATTCTCGATAATTTGGCGATTTTTTCAAGGGGCATTCCATCATTAAATAATTCAATTACAAGTTCAAACTTTCCGTCTTGTTTGGCCTTATCCAACCTCGCGCGTTCGTCTTCCTCCCGCATAAATGCATATTCATAAGCGTCCAATTCTTCCTGTGTCCAGGTCTGGATCAGATTCATCTTTGCAAGGTCTTCCAGCAGGGCTTTAACCCTCAGATCTATTAATTCTACCGTTATGACTGTCATCTTCATTTGTTTTATCGCATCGCTAATGTAGCCTTTTTTGCGCCCTTTTTTCGCTAGGCAATCATGCATTGATGGGTACTTTATTCTATTGATTATTAATGACTTGCCAAACCGTTTCAATCGCGATATCCAAAAGGTCGGATATTTCTTCTACTGTTTTGCCTTTTGCTTTAAGTTTTAGAATGGTATTTATTTCATTTTCCTCTTTTCCGTCTTGTTTGGCTTTATCCAACCTTGCCCGCTCGTCTTCCTCCCGCATGAAGGCATACTCATAAGCGTCCAATTCTTCCTGTGTCCAGGTCTGGACGTTTGCTTCTTCGTAGGCAGATTTTAGTCCTTCATCGTTGATGTTTTCCGGCACAACTTCGAGGTTTTCCGCATTTTTGATGAAATAAATCCATTTCTCCGTGAGGGTTTCCAACTCATCCAACTCCAATTTGAATTTTGGCAACTCAATGAAATTAAACTCCATGTCCCGGATCGTTTGTTCGCCCGTCTCCACATCCCGGATTTGGCTTCGGCTGAGATAGTTTTTATTTTCCGTATGCACGAAGTCCAGTATTCCAATAAAAATCACGGGGCGCAGTTTGCGGTAAAAATCGGCGCGTTTGATTTGGTCAGAATAACTTTTCGAGGAGTAAAAAAGCACCCGTTTCTCGAAACCGTCAATATCTCCGACTTGCATCTCAACAATATAGGTTCGCCCCACTTGGTCAGTAGCCTTCACGTCAATGATAGTAACTTTTCCTCCTTTAAGTTTGGGAAGTTGATACGGGTTGAGAATCGTTACCTGCGATATACGCTGGTCGCCGTGAAAGTCCAAAACCGCATTCAGGAAAGAAATGAGGGTTTCTTTCCGGTTTTCATTACCAAAAACCTTGCGAAAAGCAATATCGTTTTTTACATCCACAAATCTCATATCGCTCAATTTCTTTTACAAAAATAAGCAAAAAATTTGAGGTGGAGGGTGGGTTTTTTGCTGTTTGGGGTGGGGTTATTGATTGAGTGTTAGAACGGAAATTTCTTTGTTGTAGGAAGGCGTTAGGAATTTGTGGTTTAACAAAGAAGTTTATTTACCCACGTGGTTTTCAATGATTTGCAAAACCTTTTCAACAGAAATTTTTAAAATTTTTGCGATTCTTTCGACGGGCAATCCATCGGCGTACATTTCGATTACAATTTCTTCTTTCTCTTCCTCTTTTCCTTCTTCTTTTCCTTCTTGTTTGGCTTTATCCAACCTTGCCCGCTCGTCTTCCTCCCGCATGAATGCATACTCATAAGCGTCCAATTCTTCCTGTGTCCATGTCTGGACGTTTGCTTCTTCGTAGGCAGATTTTAGTCCTTCATCGTTGATGTTTTCTGGCACAACTTCGAGGTTTTCCGCATTTTTGATGAAATAAATCCATTTCTCCGTCAGGGTTTCCAACTCATCCAATTCCAATCTGAATTTGGGTAGTTCAATAAAATTAAACTCCATGTCCCGGATCGTTTGTTCGCCCGTCTCCACATCCCGGATTTGGCTTCGGCTGAGATAATTTTTATTTTCGGTATGCACGAAGTCCAGTATTCCAATAAAAATCACGGGGCGCAGTTTGCGGTAAAAA
>JANRJC010000001.1:0-222296 GCA_033764335.1 Bacteroidia bacterium
CTCATGTTTGTAGCCCACCGGTAGCCGTTTTTTGCTCTACCCCTCGCCCGCGCCCCCGGCGCAACGCAAGAATAAAAAAAAAGCGCGCACGTCTCGTGCTACCGGCATTTCGGCCCTCCGGGCCTTTGTGTCTGCGACACACCGTTTTTGTGCCAAAGGCATAGGCCCGGTAGGGCCGCAACATCGGTAGCCATCGGCTTCTCTCTTTAAATTCCCCCCTCGCGTTCCGCCGAAGGGCGGGTTCTTAGCCCAATTTTGTATAAAAATTGCTCCCATTGTAGCGAAAATTGCGCAAGTTGTTCGCCCCTTCATCCCAAAAATCGTATCTTCGAATAAATATCATTTGTATGCTAATCACAGATTATGTTTATCAAAGTCACAAAGGCAAAATATCTGAAAGATTACAAACTGGAACTGCTGTTTAACGACGGCCTAACCGGTATTATCAATCTACAAGAACACATCTATGGCCCTGTCTTTGAACCACTTAAAAACAAAAACTATTTCAAAAAATTTCAACTAAACCGTTGGACCATTGAGTGGGAAAACGGAGCCGATTTTGCCCCCGAATTTTTACATGAATTAGCCACACAACAAAACAAGGCCGCCGCTCCATAATTTACGCCGAAAACACCCCCTTTTATATTTTCCCTTTTTTAACTATATTTGTACAAAGGAAAAATAATGGAAACAACCCCTGTTTTGATTTTTGAAGAACTGGCGCAATTTCTCGCAACCCTTTCCCCACGAAAGGTATTGGCCTATCAAACTTCCCCCAAATCGCAGGAACGGGTACGTTATCTGTTAGCCAAAAACAAAGAAGATGGGCTTTCCTCCGAGGAAAATCGGGAAATGGAACAATATATGCTCGTCGAACACCTCGTCCAACTCGCAAAAGCAAAATCCCTCCTGCGCCTTGCCAAGCCATGAGCATTTCCAGGCTAATCCGAAAACTCGTCATTGAGCGCGCAGGGAATCGCTGTGAGTATTGCCGTATTCCACAGGCGATCACCAATTACGATTTTCACATCGAACACATTATTGGCATACAGCACGGCGGAGACAACTCCCTTGAAAATCTTGCCTGGTGCTGTGCCTTTTGCAACTGGAAAAAAGGGCCTAATATTGGAACGATTCTCGATAGCCACTCCCCAATCATTCCTTTGTTTAATCCTCGAACGCAAAAATGGTTTGATCATTTCGAGACTCGCAAAGGCCACATTATTCCGAAAACCGACATTGGCCAGGCTACCGCTAAACTACTCGAATTTAACCTTCCCGAAAGGATTGAAATCAGGGAATTATTGATACAGGCTGGATATTATCCCTGATCAACCCACGGAAACGCCGCCAAACGCGGGAATAAATTCCCCCGCGACGAATACGATGCGCCGGAGGCGGGTAACATTGACCAGGCTTCGAGCCTCCTCAGCCACCGGACACGCGCCCCCTGCGCAACGCAAGAATAAAAAAAAGCGCGCACGTCTCGTGCTACCGACATTTCGGCCCTCCGGGCCTTTGTGTCTGCGACACACCGTTTTTGTGCCAAAGGCATAGGCCCGGTAGGGCCGCAACATCGGTAGCCATCGGCTTCTCTCTTTAAATTCCCCCCTCGCGATCCGCCGAAGGGCGGGTTTTGTCTCCTGTCCTTATTTCCTGCCCGGCGGTAGCTAAAGCGACCGGGGAACAAGCCTTGCCTAATCTCGCGCTGCGACTTAAGTCGCCACCCAAAATAAACCGAAGGTGTGCCCCCCGGTCGCTTTAGCTACCGCAACGAAACGAAAAATATTCAAGCGCAAAATTCTCACCGCTTTCTCTCACGATCCGTAACTTAACCGGGGGGCTTCGAGCCGAAAGAAAAGATCAAAAAAACCCTGCCTAAAATCTAAAAAATCGTATATTCGGGGAAACAGGCACAAAACCAAAAATCATCAGCGTTTCTAATTCGCACTAACATGGAATTATTGGAAAGAATAGATATCAATCCCCAAATACTAAAAGGCAAAGCCGTAATAAAAGGAACCCGCCTTTCGGTTCAATATATTTTAGGATTATTAGCGGGGGGCGCCTCCTTCGAAGAGATTTTGAACGAATACAAAACCCTGAAAAAAGACGACATCTACGCCTGCCTCCTTTTTGCCGCCAAATGATAAAGATTTCAGCGATTTAATATTTCGCGATTTGTTAAAACATCACGGCATCATCTTTCTGCGTCTTGGCAACGAAAGGGTCGAAAACAAAATTAATTGTTTGAAGAAACTGCTGGCACAATTCTCCGATCAAATCAAAGATCAATTTATCGTTGTAACCGAAACAACGGTGCGAATTGCAAGATAAATCGTACTGACCGGGGCTTTGTACCTCCTCAGCCACCGGTCGATATTTGCGCCGCAGGCGCACATGCATCATTCAAACCTCGATTCAGGATTTTGCGCATTATGGCGAATGGTCATTACCAATATTCGTTGCCCTTCAAGCACCCGATAATAAACCGCATACGGAAACCGCTTTAATAAGGCTCGTCTGATATCGCCATCTATAATTTGCCAGATATTAGGATTTTTTTCCAACCGAAACTCGTTCATCAATCAGTACCTGATAACTCATTTGCCCTCTTGCCGTTTTTTAAGACTGCCCCAAAACTCCTCTCGGGTCATAACCTTGACTTTTCCTTCCTCAAACTCACGTGAACGCTTCTGGGCAATTTCCAGATCAGCAGGGTTGATCGAAATTTCTCCATTTCCCGGTTTTTCCTCCAGCGTATAAAGGATGGCGTGAATGATCCGCAACCGCTCCTCAGGCGTAAGGGTTGCAACCAGCGACAATATTTGTTTTTCCGCTACTGACATATTGCAATATACAAAAAACAGAGGAAATCACGGAAGTTTTCTTTTTCAAAAACGCCAAACAAGGGAATGAATTCCCTCGCCATCAACTTCTAAAATCTGCATTCTGAAATCTGACTTCTGACTTCCCGATATTGGCGCCGCAGCGCGCCCATGTCGAACCCCTTCCGCCGGTCGTACCCCTTTAAATGGGTACTGGCGGAATTCCGCCCTACGGCGAACCTTTGCAACACTTTGTTATCCTGAAGGGATCTTCGATTTGTTATTCCTTGTTTGTCATTTACTATTCCTTGTACCAAGGGTATCTTCGATTTGGCATTTCCTTATTCTTCGTGCCTCCACCTATTCGCCGCCATTCGTGTATTCGTGGCTACAAGGAATAGGCCACGAATGCACGAATAAAGAACGAATCTTTCTTAAACACATTTTCAGCCGCAAACGGTAAATCAGACACCCCCAAAACAAAACCCCCAGCCTTCGCTTTCGCTACCAGACGGGGGAGGTTATTTTTATTCGATCCCAAAACGGAATGCGGGATACGCGGCTGGACGGAAAACACTCTGTGCCGACAGCCTTGACCGGCGACATTCTCGCATTTTCCCGTATTGGTGGGGCGGAAGCCAACATTATTGTTGCGATTGTCGGGCGTATTGTTGTTGCGATTGGCTACGCGACAGTTCGTCGCATCGTTGTTCCAACTGCCGCCGCGATTCACACGGTTGGAGCCGCTCCTGCCGGATACCCTCTAAGGCTAAATAACACTATTTCTCCAGAAAATCCCACAAATTCTTTCGCAATCCCGCAGTGTCAAATCCTTCGAGATACGCTTCGTAACTGTTGAGGCTGGCGATAAATCTTTCCTCCGGGATATATCCTTGATTGTATTCCGCATATATCCGTCTTAGTCGCCCTTTTACCCTGCGGAAATTTTCCCTGTGAATGCGCATCAATCCCGGATATATCCGCGCACCCAGATACGATAAGCCGTTGAGTTTCTGGTTGAGAAAGGTGGAAGACGGATTTAGTGTTAATTGCAGGTGTGTGTGCAAATAGCCTTCTGTAGCTTTTTTCCAGGTTTTTAATTCTGCCTTTTCCTCCGAAAAAATCACCCAGTCGTCCATGTAGCGGATATATCCTTGAACGCACAGGGTCTCTTTGACAAAATGGTCAAACGGATCCAGATAGACATTCGCCAGAAACTGGCTGGTGAGATTGCCAATTGGAAGCCCTTTTCCGTTTGTACCTCCATGACGAATGATCTTTTCCAGAATTGCCAGTAGCTTTTCGTCTTTGATTTTCCGACAAAGGATGCTCAACAAAATGTCGTGATCTATGCTGTCAAAGTACTTTTGTACGTCGGCTTTGAGAAACCATTCCGCTTTTCGGAGAAACATCTGCGCTCGTTCTCTCGCTTTGTGTACGCCTTTTTCTTTACGAGTTGCATAACTGTCGTAAATAAATACTTTCTCATAAATCGGTTCGAGCACATTTACCAGCGCGTGGTGAACAACCCGGTCGGCAAAGGATGCGGCGGAAATGATCCGGTATTTGGGTTCCTGAATCGAAAAATAACGATATGCCGCCGGTTCCCACGTTCCACTGAGCAGTTCTTCCCGCAACCGCAGGCATTCTTTTTCCATGTTAAAAACAAACCCCGCCGCCTCCGGCGATTTACGGCTGCCGCGCTGAGCCTTACGGGTTGCCCGTATCAAATTCCCAAAGTCGGCCACTTCACCGATTAAATTGCCCCATCTTTTCACTTAACCTTTTATTTATGTTTGTAAACATTCTTACCCTTCCCTTTTTGCCGGAAATCGAGGGTTTTAACGACCGGCTGATCCAGGACTTTTGTGCCAATAAACGGATTTTGCACATGGAGTCCCATTTTTTTATCCGGGAAAATAAACCTTACTGGACGATTCTCTTTTCCTACGAATCGCTTTTGCCTCCGATTCCAGCAAAATCCTTCCGGCGGAAAGAGGATGAATCCTTGAAAAACCTGGATGAGGCGCAATTAGAACTCTTTGAACTCCTCCGAAACTGGCGAATAGAAAAAGCCACCAGCCGCGGTTGTCCGCCTTTCCTTGTCGCCACCAATGAACAGTTTGTCCAGATGATTCAACGCAAGGTCGCCACCAAAGCCGACTTTGAGCTTATTCCCCGATACGGGAAAAAACTCATTGCCCGGTATGCCAACGACATCATCCACATCATTCAGAATTTTTACCAGCAAAAATGAACCCGTCAAAATCCAAAAACGAAGCGTATCCCCTCTTTGTAAGCTGGTATCAGACTTTCAGCTATATCCTGGACCGCACCGAAGCCATCCCCAAAAGTGCCCGCTTTTCGCTCGCCGGTCGTATGGCCGATGAAGCCCGTGAGGTACTCGAAGACATCCTCGCCGCGATATATGCCCATGAGACGGAAAAACTCATTCCCCTCTCCCGCATCAATCTACGCCTGGAAAAACTCCGTGTGTTTTTTCGTATCTGCTTTGATCGCAGATATATATCTGAAAAGCAGTACGGATATATATCTGCACGCATAGACGAAGCAGGCAGAATGACGGGCGGATGGATCAAATCCTTACAGGCAAAAGAGAAAAAGGATATATCTACTAAGCCATAACCCATATATGCTAACCTCACAGACAAGATACCTGTGTTTTTTGCCCCGAGAGCCGCCTTCTGCGCGGTATAGGCAAGGGGGCAAAGCCCCCCTGCACCCCCCATAGCCACTTTTTTGAGGGTTTTTTGCGCCCACAAAAGGTAAAAAGGTAAAAAATCCAAAAGTTAATTAGTCCTGGTGGGGCGGAAGCCAACATTATAGTAGCGAAAGCCGGGCGTACCGCGGCTGCGACCGGCTACGCGACAGTACGTCGCATCGCCGTTCCAACTGCCGCCGCGATTCACACGGTAGGAGCCGCTATCAGGGCCTTGTGGATTGGATATATCCGAGGCTGGATAGTCCGCGTACCAGTCGCTACACCACTCCCAAACATTCCCGCTCATGTCATACAAACCCAAACCATTCGCCGCCTTCTGCCTCACCGGATGTGTCTGACTGTTTGCATTAGCATTATACCAAGCATACTGCCCCAACTGGTTTACATCATCCGTTCCCGCATACTCCGTCCGTCGCCCCGATCCGCCACCCGCCGCATACTCCCACTCCGCCTCCGTCGGCAGCCGCCACCGCTGGCCGGTCTGCTCACTCAGATAATCACAGTAGGCCTTAGATCCATACCAACTCACATAGATTACTGGATGATTTTCATAACCTACTTCCACCTCAAATCGTTCCCCTCGTTTTTGGATTCTACACTTTTCCGATGAAAATGAACCACTTAGATTTATCCACTCCACTCTACCCTCCGTCTGATTTCCCTTCGCATTCAAAAACGCCGCATACTGCGCATTCGTCACCTCCGTCTCCCCCAGCCAGAAGTCGCTTACGGTTACATTATATTTGTCTCGCTCAAACGTGCCTCCGGGGATGCGGATCATTTTGGGGAGTACTAAGGGTATCGGAGGCGGTGTTATCATCCGCTCCATCTTTAGGTTTAGGCGATCCACACCGAGACGCCAGTTACCCATGTCGCGGGTATCAATAACGAGGGGTTTAAACCCCTCGTTATTGATACCTGCCTTAGTGATACTCAGCACTACGCCTTCGGCGTTTGCGGGAAGGGTGAAGCTGTATTCGCCGCTGGCGTTGGTGGTGGTCGTCTGAGTCTGCGCCTGTGTACCGGTGGTGTAGTTGACGGTTACGGTCGCGCCGGGTATGGATTGGTTGTTGCCAGTTTCGGTTAGGGTTCCTTCGAGGGTTACGGTTCCGGGCGTAACCGGGAGAGGTTTGATACGCAGGTTGAGTGCTGCGAGGGGCGGCAGGTTTACGGTCGTGTCGAGCCGCTGATGACCTGTTGCCAACACGATCAGCGCGAAGGTATTACGGGTACTGCTTTCGGGGCTTTGGTCAAAACGGAAACGCCCCTGCGCATTGGTGAGGATAGTAGTTTGTCCCGTGCGCACTTCGGCGCCTGCTATGGGCTGGCCGGTGCTGTCGTCCACGACAGTTCCGCTCAGGGTATAGACGGGCACGATGGCGGCGAGTTTCTGGCGTATTTCTTCGAGGCGGGTGGTCGCCTTTGTGTTTTGGGGCGCGAGGCTGAGTACGTCGCGGTAGGCTTGCCGGGTGGTTTCCCAGGCTTGTTGTTGTGCCTCGGGGCTGCCATTTTCCTGCTGCACGGCTACCTCAAACAGGCTGTCGGCGCGGTTGAGTCTTAGCTGTATCTGCCGGTCCAATTCCACCCCTCCCAGCAGGGTCAGCAGGTTGGGGCTGCCAAAGCGATCGTAAAAGGTACCGGGCAGGCTGTCGCGCAGGGCGGCGGCTATCGCTGCGTTTTGGATATAAAAATGTACCAGCCCGCGTGCATGGAGGCTCTGCTGGTATAGGGGCAGGGAGTCGGGCGACTCATAGACGGTATCGGCTGCCTGTGTTTGTCTCCGGCTGCGCCCAAATGCGCGCTCGGCTTCGGGCCAGTTTCGCTGCTGGTAGGCTGCTTTTGCGTGGTAATAGGTCAGCACGGCGCGCTGGTACCGGGCGGGGGCGTAGGTGCTGTCGAGGCGGTGGGCGTGGTCGAGCATTCGCCGGGCCTGGAGGGTGTCTCCGTTGGTCAGGGCTTCGCCGGCGAGGTTGACGTAGGTGGAGAGGCTGTCGGGCTGTTCGGTGCGGGTGAGTCCGCCGATGGGGCCTGTGGGGCGCAATAAACTCAGGGCTGAAAGGCCGAGCGACATCACTGCTAGCACAACCGCCGCGAGTCTGAGCGATTGACGCTGGCGGTTGTTTTTGTTTTCGGCTTTTACTTTCGCTCGTGTGAGGGGATCGAGCATGCCTTCGCCGAGCAGGAGGCGCAGTCCGGCTTCCTGCCGCGGGTCGCCGGGGTTGAGCATCGCCTGCTGCACGGCGAGTTGTATAGCGCGTTCCTGTGCGGCAAAGGATTCGGGGGGCACGTTGGCCTGGTCTATTTGCCGCAGGAGGATTTCTCTGGCCCGGAGTTCGTCTTCCCGGTCGAGCAGGGCGACGATTTCGGCTCTCAGGGTTTCGGAGAGGTCGCCGTCGTGCATCCAGGGCAGCCGGGAGAGGTGAAGGAGGTCTTCGTAAGTAACGCCGCTGCCGCCGGTCTGGGTTTCAAATCCTGCCGCGAGGGCCAGTGTGAGTTCCCATACGGACCGGGGGTACAGGAGGGCGCCTGCCACCCAGGGGAATCTTCTTTCGCCGAGATAGGCTTTGATCTCTGCCGCGTTGCGGAAGTTGTAGTCCATCAGGGCCGGGGCTTCGGGTCTTTCTTTCAGCAGTTTGCGCTGAAGGGTGCGGAAGTCGGGCGGATTGCGGTCGTCCCAGGTTTCGATGAGGTCCATCTGCCCGGCGAGGTCGGCGGGAAGCACGGCGAAGTACTGGCGCAATATTTTTTCCCGAATGCTCCAGTCTGCCACGGGCAGGGGGGTGAGCAGGGCGCGTTCTTCCCACACGGGCAGCAGTCGGGCGAGTCCGGGTGCGAGTGCTGCGGTCTTGGGGTCGAGCAGGGCCTCTCCGTGGCCAAATATCATGAGCCTGTGCCCGGCAAAGAGTTGTGCCAGCCGGGTCAGGGAGACGGATTCTTCGTGTCCGGCGCGGAAGCAGTGGCCGAGGTCGCCCTGAAAATACCATACTTCGATGGGCACTTGTTCGCCGCGCAGGATTTCGAGCAGCCGGGCAAACAGCCGCGCCTGCTGGTCGTCGGGTCCCTGGGTCTGGATAAGGGCGAGGTATTCGACGGGGCGGGAGGGATAACGGTATTCGAGGACGGGAAAACCGCCGTTCTGAATGGTCTGGCGCAGGGTGGTGTCGAGGTCGAGTTCGCGGCGTTCGCCGGTCTCGCGGCGGCGCAGGGTCTGGGCGAGGGTGCGCATCTCGCCTTCGCTGGTGATGATTTCGTCCTGCGGAGGAAAGGGCAACAGCACGGGCGGGCCGTCGCTGCCCTGAAAAGCCCGCTGCATAGCGGCATGATCGGGCGGACGCCTGCGGAAGCGGTACAGGGCGATATAAGCCGCTGCCAGCAACAGGCATAATAGCGGCCAGGCAATCCACACCCATACGCGCCAGCGTGTCTCGCGACTCCCCACACTCTCAAAATAAGGCGGCACTTCGCGGAGTTGTACCAATGTCTGCCGCAGGTCTATCAGGGCGGTAGCCTGCGCCTCACAGTACCCGGCGGTATCGGCAGGGAGGGAAACCGTCAGGGTGGCGTAGTGTAGCGCATTGTCTTCCATCTGCCTAACCACCTCCGCACCACGGGCCGAATCGCCGATATTAAACGCCCACTGATAGTCCCATTCTTCCACGACCGTATCGGCCCGGAAGGTATAGATAGTTCCGGATTCTTCCTGCGCGATCGCTGCACGGGGGCGCTGCTTGGCGGCGTGGACAAATATATGTTGTGTATAGGTGCTGTCGAGTTCCCCGCTGACGGCGGTGAGGGAAACGGTATAAGTGCCGGGAGTTATGTAGATATGCGGCTGAGGAATGCGGGCAGTGTCTGTTTGTCCGTCGCCAAAGTTCCAGAGGTATCGTGCGGTGGTGTCGGGGCTATTGTTGACCGGCTGGAAGGGTCGTCCGGCCTCCACGCAGGGGTCGGTGAGGGTAAAAAATGCGGCGGGTTTTTCGGGCAAATCATTCGGCCCAAATCGAAGAATCAGCAGGACAACAAACAGCAGGGCGGCGATCAGGGCGGGAATCTGCCATTTGCGTTTTTCTCTGCGAATGACTTCGGGGGTGGTGCCGGTGGTCGTTTTGTCTTCGGGTGCCGGGTCGTATTCGTGGATGGTTTTGAGCCAGCGGTCGAAGGCGGAGTCAAAGCGGGTTTGCTGTTCGACGTCTTTGGCAAATATGGGGCGGAGGAAATAACGAAGATCGGCGGGGTGGGTTTTTCCTTTTTCGGCAAACAAATCCAATACCTGCTGTACCCGCACCCGTTGGTCGGGAGCGAGGAGAAACCCTTCCTGGCGGAGCAGTTCGATCAGGGTTTCGAGGGGCAGTATATGTGGATTTGTGGGCAAGTTTATTTTTTATTTACCTCTGTGTTTCTCTGTGCTCTCGGTGGTTTTTTCCATTGCGAAGGGTTTGAACCGCAGAGAACACGGAGAGGCACGGAGCATTAGTTTAGATTTTTAATCAACCCCTCCAAATCTTCCTGCGTTTTGGCCAGCACCGAATAACTCATTCGCAGCACCTCCTTTTGGCGGGGGGTGAGGTTTTTCAGGTCAAGTCCTCCATCGAGAAATTGATGTAACTCCAGAATGCGGAGCCAGGCGACGAGTTCGGCGGTGGCGGGCGCCTTGCGCGTAACGCGGCGGCGCACTTCTTCAAAATGTTTGATCAGTTGTTCGTCGCTGTATTTCGAATCTTTGCCCAAATGCGCGCTTACAATTCGCAACAATTCTTCCGCGCCGGGGAAAGGAATATGGAAAAACACACACCGCCGGAGGAAAGCCTCGGGCAGGGTTTTTTCGGAGTTGGAGGTAAGAATGATGACCACCTGCTGGCCTTTGCCGAGGGAGAGGCGGCGGTTGTGGTCTTCGCGGATGTTGAAGGTATATTCGGCGAGGCTGGCGAGGAGGTTGTTGGGAAAATCGCGGGGCGCTTTGTCTATTTCGTCAATCAGCACCACGCTGCTGCGG
This sequence comes from Bacteroidia bacterium, assembly GCA_033764335.1. Lineage (GTDB taxonomy): Bacteria > Bacteroidota > Bacteroidia > J057 > J057 > JAGQVA01. Next base: position 10,565 of record JANRJC010000001.1, read on the forward strand.
GGCGTGTCGCCGGCTTTGGAATATGGCCCTGCCTCCCCCGGATTGCTCAGGGCAATGGCCTGTCCGAGGGCGCGGAGTTCGATATAGTTGGAGACGGGCGGAGCGGCCTCGCCGGTAGTTTTGCGGAGGTTGGCGTCGTGAAAATGGCTGAGGGCGTCGTAATAATAAAACATATCCTGCGCCAGCGCGGTGGTCTGGGTATTAAAAACCAACGGCTTTTCCAAAAACCGCGGGTCCGCGGCGTGGAGATCCGCAGCGATGCGGTAAGCGAGTTGGGTTTTGCCGGTACCGGGTTCGCCCGTGATGAGGAGGGGCTGTTCGAGCGCGAGTGCGACCTGAACGGCATCGGTCAGGCCTTTGGTGAGGACGTAGTCCGAAGGCGGCAGGTCGCGGAGGTGTACGCTGCGGGGCGGAAGCTGGATTTTGTATTCGGTCATGATAGGTTTTTGTCGGAGGGTTCATTATTGATTATGGTTTCGAGCCGCAATTCGACATCTTCCATATTGTAAGTGGGTTTATTTTCGGGGAAATATTTTTTAAACAAAGCTGTTTTCCGGATGGAATTGCTGGTAATGTATTCGTCCATCCAGTTCAGAATATCCTCTTTACTGACCGGAAAAAGTTCGGTAAGAATATTACACCGGGGAAACTGCGTTACCAATTTCCGGATTTCCGAAAGCATAATTTCGTGGTCGGCCTTGTCTTCGTAGATGATGCTGAGGAAAAAGAAAAATTCGGGCGAACTGGGAATTTCCACACTCAGTTGGCAATACTCAGTAATAAACCAGCGGATCAGATCCGGGGTGAAAGGTTTCCAGTGCGAACTTCTTACCTTAAACTCAACCGCAACGGTATGCACCTGTTTTTGGGCAAAATGCCGGGAAATAGCCGTCATTTGTTCATTTTCCGGCTGGCGCATCATGTTACCGAGGCCGAGCGATTCGAGGAGTTTAAACCGGATTCCGGCTTTATAAGCGTCGGGAGCAGGTGCCTGCTGAAGGGAAATCGTGCGCTGGGGGCTTCTTTCGGGGTTATTTGGATCGCGGAGAAACCAGTGGTAAAACCGTTTAAACAGCCCCTCATGCGACTGAGGATCAGCACCGTGGACGGCAAAAAATTTAAATTTCCCCTCCGAATAAAAATTTTCCGAAAACTCCTGCGTCTGAGGTGCCCGGTCGCAGGAATAGGCATGACTATGCCCGGCATAGTCCGAAAAGTCGGGAGGGGGAAGATGGTCTTTTCCCTCATCTTTTCCCTGCTGTGCGGACGCCCCTTTGGAAATGTCCGTTTCGCCGCCCTTTTCAAACAGATGAAACAGCGCGTGATCTCCCCCCGCCATACTGACCGCATTGCGGCTCAGTTTTGCGGCAAAAGGAATGTCCCTCCCCGCCCCCATCGCATCGTACATCGCGACGGAAGATTCGATCCGAACGGCTGCGGGCAGGCGGTAGTCCAATCCGATCACAAAAGGAATCACGCTACTGATCGCCGAAGCCTGCGATTCGTCGTAGCAGCCACTGAGCACCACCAGTTCGATTTTATCGGCAAACAAATCCATCAGCCCCGCAATTGCGGCAGGATTTACCGCAACCGGCTCACCGGTGGGCGATTCGAAAATAATCCCTTTTCCATCGTTTTTCCCGGCGATATGCACAATTGCAGGTTCATTTTCCAGAAACGCCCGCTGAAGGGAGCGGGTAGTTGTGGCCCAGCAATTTTTCAACTCAAAATCCGCCCTGTGTTCAGCCCTTTTGAGTGCTTCCCCCATATCCCGATATTCCTGCTCCCACCGCGCTTTTCCATCGGCGGAGGGGTCAGAATTGATAAAGAGGATTGTACGCGGGTTTCCCATTAGATACAGACGAAGGCATTATCTTGCGAAATTATAGCAAAATATGGATGAAATGCAAAATAATGTTGCGCGAAATAAAGGCGAAACGCAAACGCGCTTTCGGTCGGGTATAACAAAAAAGAGGCTGTCTTTGGGGGACAGCCTCTTAACTTTATTAAATTCCTAAGAACTATTTGGGTGTATAAACAGCCGCACCCGTATCTCCGTAGCCGTTAGACCAGTTGAGATCAAGCGTGCCGTCTTCATTTACTTCACCGCTGCCGACAATGGTATCTCCCCATTGGTCAGTAACCGGGCGAATAGTGAGGGTATTACAAACGTCCTCGAAGGAACCCGGTTCGGGATTACCGCCCCATACCGTCGGGTACATACCGCCGGTGATGTCATCGGCCTCATACACACCCGGAGCGGTTTCGGTCAGTACAACTTCTCCTGCGAGGTTGTTGTAAGGGCCGTTTCCGCCGCCGATTTCGCCTGAGGTTACGACCGTATAAGTTCCTGCCAGGTCGGAAACGCAGGAAGGTTTGATCGTAAATGCATCCTGAGCGGAGAACGTACCGTTGTTGGTATTAACTTTAAAGGTAAAGTCAAACTGGTCGCCGAGTTTCAGATCGCCAACTGCCACACCGAGGCCGTTTACCACGTCCGCAGGCGTGATCGTGACATTTGCCGGGAAGCTGGTAATATCTGCATGGGCAACGGGCGTACCGCCGTTAAAACTTTTCATGATCGTTACCGAACTGACATTCACCGCATCCGGAGCGAGGATGTCCACCGAAAAGGCATAACTGGAAGTACTGAGGTCATTGAGGTTAAACAATCCGCCCACGTTGGAGAGAAGCGCAGTAGCCCCGAGGGTGTAGTTGGGTACTACTTTGGATTCTTCCAAACAGGAAGTAAAACTTCCCAGGAGGATCGTCAGCAGAAAAATATTTACAATTTTTTTCATAATTCAATCGGTATTTTGTCTCAAATTATTTTGCAAACCAGAGTTTATCCATCAGACCACTTGTTGCCGCATCCGGTACGTTGGCAGTGTTGAGATCGCGCTCACGCTGTGCGTAAGGGTATCTGCCGGGGATCGAAGTCTGACCGGGATAAGGAGTCAGTGCAGGGAAACCGGTTCTGCGGTAGTCGGTCCAGGATTCAAACTGAGTAAACATAGCCACATATTTCTGATCCATGATCATTTCGAGAGTAAGATCAGCGGCATTAGCGGGAACCACTTCGGCGAGAAAAGCCGAATCCGGAGCTGCGCCGGTAACTTTGGTTACGGAGGCGGTGATGGCTTCGGTATAAGCAGCGAGGGCTTCGGCGGAGTTACCGAGACGGAAATTGGCTTCTGCTTCGATGAATTTTACTTCTGCAAAAGTAACGAGCGGAAGTTTGGAACTGATACTTCCGTAGAAAGCTCCCAGCGGAGAGGCGTCAATGGTAGGTGGGAAAACCGGGGAGCCGGAATATCCACCCGCAGCGTCAGTTTTGGCATAGAAGGGAAGTCTTGGGTCGTCAGTGTCAACCAGTTTGTTCACAAAAAACTCGCCCAAAATAAGGTCTCCACGCTGCGTATTAAACTGATACCAGGGGTTTGCTTCGCGGGGGTCGGCAGTTCCGTAAGGGATGGCCATGTCATTGGCATTGCTGGCAATGGCACCGGCTTCGATGAAGGAAAGTGCCTGATTGGCGGATCCAGTGGCGTTTTTGACGCTGAAATGGTTCGCATAACGAGCCTTCAGGGCATAAGCAGCGGCGATCCATTTGGCGGCAGAACCTTTGTAAATCAGGTCGTCGTTGCCGGGAGAGAGGACACTGCTACCGCTGAGTTCGGCGATACCCTGATCCAGCAGCGTCTGGATTGCGGGGTAAATCTGGGTTTCGGAGTCATCATACACCGGAGTAGTGTTTTCAGCCCCTTTCAGCGCATCGCTGTAAGGCGCATTTCCCCACGCGGTGGTAATGGTACCCAATGCCAGAGCGGTCATAATTTTGGCTACACCGCTGTAGTGGGCATTTCCATTTTCAGCCGATTTGTCAATAATCACTTTCAGGTCCATGAGCATGTTGGCATAAGCCGCATTCCATGCATTGTTGATGTCGCCGGCCAGAACGGTGTAGCGGGTAGCCGCGTTCATTTGGCGAGCCGTACCCACATGGGTTTGCAGAAATACCTGACTGTACCAGGCGAGGTCTTCCCCGTGCATCGAACCCATTTCAACCATGGCATTCGGCAGGAGCAGAGAAGAAGGCACGTCGGCGGGGTTGTTGGGATCTACCGAAAGGCCTTCCACAAACTGGGTACAGGCACTTGTGAAGAAGAGAATCCCTCCCGTGAGCGCGAGAATGAATAATTTCTTTATACTTTTCATAATGATATTCAACATTTTGGAATTAGAAAGAAATGCGGATAGCACCTACCCAGCTTTTAGTATTGGGTGAATTGAAATAATCAAAGCCCTGGCCATTGCTGGCACCTTTCAGGCTGGTTTCCGGGTCAATACCCTGATAATTGGTATAGAGGTATTGGTTACGGCCGGTGATGCTCACGTCAACTGCACCCAGCGGGGTTTTGTCGAGCAGGCTCTTCGGCAGGGAGTAAGCCAGGGTGATTTCACGAAGTCTTATCCAGCTTCCATCTTCGATGTAAGATTCGGTCGGGCCGGTGAAACCGGAGCCGGGACCGCCAAAGTGCCAGTTCATATTCATCGGCACGGCGATATCGTTGGCTTTCCACTCCGAAGGGGTATCTTCGTTGCCATCGTAGCTAGAAGCAAGCACACCTTCAAATACCGCTACGCGGTTTTCGGTACGTTCGATTTCACTGGTTTTGCTCATTCCAAAATAGTCCAGCGCACCGCGGGTACCGTTCCAGATGTCGCCACCTTTTCTTACGTCAAGCAGACCAGAGAGGGAAAGACCTTTCCAGCTAAAAGTATTGGTTACGCCCAACAACCAATCAGGGTTGGGGTTACCGAGGATACCTTCTTGTGGGTCTTGTCTTGGGAAACCGGTATTGTCTTCGATGATCAACTGACCGTCCGAAGTTTTCGACCACTGACTTCCATAAAGAACACCAAAAGGCTGATTTAACACAACGTAGTTACCTGCGCCCACAAAGTTGGAGCTAATAGAAAGGAACTCCAGATCGTCAATGAGTTCGGTAACTTCGCTCACATTGCGGGTAAAGTTGGCGGTAATATCCCAGTTAAATCCATTGTTGTTGGAACGAATCGGATTCAGGGTAACCACTGCTTCAATACCATTGTTTACGACGGTACCTGCGTTTACAACGGTGGAGAAAAATCCGGAAGAGGTCGGAATCTGAGCACCGATGATTTGTCCTTCGGAAACGGAGTTGTAATAAGTTACGTCCATTCCAATGCGACCGCTGAGGAAACGGAGGTCAATACCAAACTCCAGGGTAGTGGTTTGTTCCGGAAGAAGGTCCGGGTTGCCCAGTGTACCATCGAGGGTGAAAAGGTTTTGACCGAGGAAAGGAGCCGCAACACCGGAGATAAAGCCGGAACCTGCACCACCGCCTACAAATACGGTATTGAGCAGATAAGGACCGGGTTCTTTACCCGCAGTAGCATAAGAAGCGCGGATTTTTCCGAAAGGCAGGAAAGTACCTTTAGACAGACCAAAAGCTTCCGTAAATATAAAAGCCAAGCTGGCAGAAGGATAGAAGAAATTGTTGTTGTTTTCACCAAAGGTAGAAGCCCAGTCATTTCTTCCGGAAAGGTTGAGGTACAACATGCCTTTGTAGTCAAGTGCGAGGTCGGCAAAAAGACCGGCAAGGCGGATTGTGCTCTGTCCTTCCGCAGCGGTAAAAGTACTTGCGTTGGAGAGGTTATAGAATTCCGGAATAGTCAATCCGGCACCAACGGCACGGGTTGTCTGGGAGAATCTGTGGTTGAGGTTGTTACCCAACATCAGACGGCCGCCAAAATCTTCGGTAAAGCGGTGAGTAGCTTCGATGAAAAAGTCGGAGTTGACTTCAAACCAGCGAGATGTCTGCTCGGTAATTCTTCCGGAAGCATAACCACCGGCCGAGTACAGGGCATAAACACTTTTCCGGACATCGGTCCAACTGTCAGCACCGAGGCGATAACGGAACTCCAGCCAGCTCAGCGGTTTGTAGCTGAGGAGGGCGTAGCCGTTCATACGGTTTACCTGACCGGTAGTAGGGTTCATCCATGCAGTCCAGTAGGGGTTGTCATAACCTCCGCCGGCGCGGTAGTTGCGCTGTCTGCCGTTGGCATTCATAAACGCGGCGCGGTTGTCGAGATCCACCGTTTCCTGACCTTTTGAGTTGTCAAAAGAAGGAGGTGTACGAAGCAGACCCAGCATGATTCCGTTTACGTTGGAACCCTGCTGCAAAGAGGTCATGTCGGTATAAGTATAGGTAAGAGAAGAACTGACGGTAAGTTTGTCATTCAGGCGAGCCTGACCGGCAGTACGGATCGAAGTACGGTTAAATTCCGAATTGGGCATGATACCAGTCTGAGCCGTATTGGAAGCACTCAAGATAAAATTGGTATTCATGTCTCCGCCGGACATGGTGAAGTTGTTGTCCCATTTTCTTCCGGTCTGGAAAAATTTGTAAGGGTCTGCAGCAACAACGGCTTGTCCGGTAGCATTAGCGGCCGTTTTCAATACGATCATTCCGTAGGGGCTATAGTCAGAAGCTTCGTTTCCATCGTAAGAAAGATCGGAAAGCAGGGGTCCCCAGGAAGTGGAGATACGACCGGCAAGTGCGCCGTCAAATCCCTGTGCATAAGCAGTATTGAGTTCAGGCACTTTATTGATTTCGTCAAAGCTCAGAGCGGTATTGTAGGAAAACTGCATTCCGCCGCCTTGTTTGCCTCCTTTTTTGGTGGTGATAATAATTACCCCGTTGGAGGCACGAGATCCGTAAAGAGCCGCAGCACCGGGGCCTTTCAGCACGGAGATATCGGCGATGTCTTCCGGGTTAATGTCAATAGCGCGGTTGGAGAGGTTTTCACCGCCCAATACACTTTCACCGGTGGTGGTCTGGTCGTTACTAATGGGTACACCGTCTATGACAAAAAGCGGCTGGTTGTTACCCGTAAGGGAAGAATAACCGCGGATGACGATGTTGGAACTTGCGCCAGGAGCACCGGAAGAACTGGTGACTTGTACACCGGCGACTTTGCCGGAAAGGGCGCTTACGATATTGGTCTCACGGGAAGAAACCAATGCACTTCCTTTTACTTCCTGTACTGCGGAAGTGAGCGAACGTTTGTCTCTTTCAATACCAAAAGCAGTTACTACTACTTCATCAATCTCCAGGATATCCTGCTCCATGGCAAGATCAATGGTACGGCGTCCTGCAATTGCTATTTCCTGTTTTTTCTTTCCGACGAAAGTAAAAACCAGAATTTCACTATTTGCCGGAACCTCCAGAGCATATTTACCATTTGCATCGGTAAACATTCCCACGGTTGTTCCTTTTACCAATACGGCAACACCTTCCAAGGCATCACCGGTTTGTGCGTCGGTAACAGTACCGGAGACTGAGCTTTGCGCAAAAAGCACACTTAGCCCAAGCCCGCACGTGGCCAGGAATAATAAAAGTCTTCTCATTTAATAAAGCTTTAGTTTGACGTTAATTAACACTTAATGCAAAGAACGAACCTTCAAATTTAACACTTTCTTCATGTAAGAAACAAACATGAAACAGTAAGAAACTTTAAAGGGATTGTCCAAACAAACGATAAACATGTCGGTTCGGGTTGCTTATATTACCGTAGAAACTTTTGCGCCGGGTAAAGGGATTGTGTATATTTGAATTCGGAATCAACAAAGATGTTAGATTATGAGCTGGTTTAAGCGGGTAAAAGACAATATTCTCACCAAAACCGAAGACAAAAACAACACCCCGGAAGGGCTGTGGAAAAAATGTCCCAACTGTAAAAAGGCTTTGCAGACCAAAGCTTTAAAACAACAGGCTTATGTCTGTATTCATTGTGATCACCATATCCGTATCGGGAGTGAGGAGTATTTCGCCATTCTCTTTGATGATGGTGCTTATATCGAAAAAAACGAAACGCTCGTCTCCGGAAATCCTCTCAATTTTGTGGACACTCAAAAATATCCCGAGCGTATTCGTTCCAGTATTGAAAAAACGGGGCTGACCGATGCCATTCGCACGGCTTACGGCAAAATAAATGATATGAATCTCATGATCTGCGCCATGGATTTTCGGTTTATCGGCGGTAGTATGGGAAGTGTCGTCGGTGAAAAAATCTGCCGGGCCATAGACCAATGTCTCCGCGATGAAATGCCGCTGCTCATTATTTCCAAAAGCGGGGGCGCCCGTATGATGGAAGGGGCTTTCAGCCTCATGCAGATGGCAAAAATCAGTGCCAAACTGGCTCTCCTCGGTGAAAAGAAAATTCCTTATATCTCGCTCCTCACCGATCCTACCACAGGTGGGGTTACGGCCAGTTTTGCGATGCTTGGCGACCTTAATATCGCCGAACCCAATGCCCTCATCGGTTTTGCCGGCCCACGGGTCATCAAAGAAACTATCGGGCGCGACCTGCCGGAGGGTTTTCAGCGCTCGGAATTTGTGCTCGAACATGGGTTCCTCGACTTTATCGTCAACCGCAAAGACTTGCGCAATACGCTTTATCAGGCGTTTAGCATGATGGCTTCGGTAAAACCGGCGGTACTATAATTCCCCCGGTTTTAATCTTTTTCGAGGAAATCCAGGTCTTTATGAAAGGTGTCTTCCAGGCCAAAGGAAGACCAGAAAGCCAATAACAGACAGACGCCGCCCACAATCGCCGCTGCAATTATCGGACTGCCCAGTTGTTCGGGGGCTTTAAAGTATTTGAAAGCAAAACCGATGGGGATAAATAACCCTCTGACAAAACCGGGGATCGTGGAGGTAGCGGTTGCGCGCAGGTTTGTGCCAAACTGCTCGGAAGCGTTGGTAATAAAAACGGCCCAGAAACCGCCGGAAAAACCCAGTGCCAAAATGACCATGTACATCTGAGCCGAGGTTTCGAGCGGGGCAAAAAGATAAACCGGAATTAATATCAGTTGAAGGGTCAGGAAAATCTGAATGGCTCGTATCCGGCTTTTCAGGTACTGGCTCAGCAATCCCGAACCAAAATCGCCGAGTACCATCCCTATCTGGAACCATATAATGGCCGTCGCAGCAGAGATCGGTTCGCTTATGCCTTTTGCAATGCCAAACTCCGGGGCAAAAAACGTGAGGATGCCCGTATTAAACCAGGTCGTAGCACTTAGAAACGTGCTTTTAAACAGGCGGCTTCTTTTATCCTTAGAATTAAACAAAGAGAAAAAATTGCCCCTTTTCACTGCTGTATTTTCGGCAGTTTTACTAAAAATCGGGCTTTCCGAAACACTCAACCTCAAGGCCAGTAATAAAAGCCCCAGTCCTCCGCCAAAAAAATAAGTGACCTGCCAGTCAGTAATTACATAATCAATCAAACCTGCTGCTACGGCTCCCATTGTCCCAAACCCCGCCACAATGGTTGTACCTAAACCGCGTTTTCCTGTCGGCAGGCTTTCCGCGACCAGGGTAATCCCCGAGCCTAGTTCACCGGCCAGACCGATCCCGGCAATAAAACGACATAATGCATAAGTCTCTACGTTCCAGACCAGACCGTTGAGTATATTGGCAAGCGAATAAAGAGTGATGGAAGCATATAAGGCCCTTACACGTCCCACCTTATCGCCCAATATACCGGAAGCTATACCACCGATAAGTAACCCCGCCATTTGCCAGTTTTGAATCGTAATACCGGCGTCCACCAATTCCTGCCCGGAAACGCCCAGTGCAGTAAGACTTTTGACACGTACTACCCCAAAAAGAAAAAGGTCAAACACGTCAACAAAGTATCCGAGGGCGGAAACGATAACGGCAGCATTGAGAATTTTTGTTTTTGTCATGATTTCTTGACCGAGTCAGTTTCAACAATTGCGCGGAAAATACGGGGATAATTAATCATTACAAAATTTGAAACGAAACGATAAGCTGAAAAACAAAATGTCCTGAACGTTGAGTCCAAGACTGAATTCTATATCTTTGGCTCAACGTTCAGGACGTAAGTAGAAAATATCCGCAAAAATTTAAACCAGTGCTGCTGCTGCCAGCTTGTGGGTAAGTACGGATTTGGAGGTAAGCCCTACCTGTTTGTCCACTACCTTTCCTCCCTTAAATATCAAAAGGGTAGGGATATTCATAATGCCATATTGAATGGCAATGTTTCGATTGTGGTCAACGTCCACTTTGCCGATAACGGCTTCGCCGTCTTTTTCATTGGCGAGGTCTTCGATGATCGGAGCAATAGCGCGGCAGGGACCACACCACTCAGCCCAAAAATCTATCAGTACGGGTTTGTCTGAGTTCAAAACCACTTCTTCAAAGTTCTGTTCGGTAATTTTAATTGGTTTTCCCATCTTCTTATAATTTATACTGCAAATATACTACGCTTTTTTCAGCCTTTATATCGCCTAGCCGACATTTTAACTGCCCAACAACGATTTCCGTATTTCCTGAAGTTTCAGCAGGGCCTCCACCGGGGTCATACGGTCTATGTCCACTCCGCTCAATATCTGCCGAATTTTTAAGGTATCGGCATCTTTTAGTTCAAACATATTGAGTTGGATGGTCTGTTTGTCCGAAAACTTTATCGCCCGCGCCGTGTCTTGGTCGTTGATTTTATTTTTTTCAAAATGGGCCAGCAGGCTTTTGGCTCTTTTTACCAGCACTCGGGGCATACCGGCCATTTCGGCGACATTTATCCCAAAGCTATGTTCGCTTCCGCCGGGTTTCAGCGTGCGCAAAAACAATATTTTTCCATCCACCTCTTTTACCGAAACATTAAAATTGCGCACTCGTGCCAGGCGGTTTTCCAGTTCGTTGAGTTCGTGATAATGGGTGGCAAACAGGGTTTTTGCCTGGCAACCGGGGGTTTCGTGGAGGTATTCGACCAATGCCCAGGCGATGGAGACTCCGTCGTAGGTGCTGGTTCCCCGGCCAATCTCATCGAGCAGGATCAGGCTCCTGCCGGTGGCATTGTTGGCAATCTGTGCGGTTTCGTTCATCTCAACCATAAACGTGGACTCGCCGCTGGAAATATTGTCGGAGGCTCCCACGCGGGTAAATATTTTGTCCACCAGGCCAATATGGGCCGATTCTGCCGGAACAAATGCGCCCATTTGGGCCATTAGGACGATCAGGGCCGTCTGCCGCAAGAGGGCCGATTTTCCGGCCATATTGGGGCCGGTAATAATGATGATCTGCTGATCCTGGTTGTCGAGTTTTACATCATTGGGAATATATGCCTCATCGGCGCCCAACGTGGTTTCGATCACGGGATGCCGCCCCTGGCGGATGTCAAGGGTTTCTTCCTGGGTAATGACGGGTTTTGTATATCGCCGGGTTTGGGCCACTTTTGCAAAACTCAGCAGCATGTCCAACTCGGCGATCAGCCGGGCATTGCGCTGGATCGAAGAAATATGGTTTTGCATCAGCTGAATAAAACGGCTGTAATAATCGGCTTCCAGTGTGAGGATTTTTTCTTCGGCGTGCAGGATTTTATCTTCGTATTCTTTCAGTTCCTCGGTAATATAACGCTCGGCGTTGGAAAGGGTCTGCTTACGTGTCCAGGAAATGGGGGCCTTGTCTTTATGAGCATTGGTCACTTCGAGGTAATAACCAAAAACTTTATTGTACCCGACCTTTAATGAAGAGATGCCGGTACGTTCGATTTCCCGCTGCTGAAGCATAAGGAGCAGGTTTTTACCGTTTTTCTGAATGCCTCTCAGTTCGTCCAGTTCTGCGGAAATTCCGGCGCGGATCACGTTTCCATCGGCAATATTGCTGCTCATTTCTTCCATCAGCCAGGTATCCATGATCTGAAGGGCGGGTTCTACGTCTTCAAATTCGGCGGCCTTTCGCGCAAGGTTTTCTACGCCAAAACTGGTGAGGGTCTTTTTGATGGGATCTATTAGCCGGAGCGAACTGCGGAGCATGTCGGCTTCGCGGGGGATCAGCCTTTGGGTGGCCACTTTGGAAACGAGCCTTTCCAGGTCGCCCATTCGCCGCAGTTGGGTGGCGAGTTGGTTTTGTCCGTTGGGATCTTTCAAAAACGTGGTGACGACATCGAGCCGTTTTTGGATTTGGGTAATGTCTTTGAGCGGTAAAAGAATGGATCGGCGTATCATCCTCGCCCCCATTGGCGTGAGGGTATGATCCAGCACATCCACCAGCGTTTTTCCATCGGGGTGCAGCGGGCGTACCAGTTCGAGGTTGCGCACGGTAAACTGATCCAGCCAGACGTATTCGGAGTCGTCAAACCGGTAAATCCGGGTGATGTGGCGCAGTTCGGACTGCTGGGTTTCGTTGAGGTAATGCACAACGACACCGGCGGCAATGACACCGGCAGGTTCGTCTTCTACCCCAAATCCTTTGAGGGATTGGGTCTGGAGAAGTTCAAGGAGTTTTTCACGGGCATAATCGGGTTGGAAAACCCATTCATCCACGCGTGTGAGGTAAAATTTTTCCCCAAAATTTTGTTTAAAATGGCGGAGGTCTTTGCGCGATACGAGTATTTCGGCAGGCGAAAGGGTGTGGAGGATTTTTTCGGCGTAGTTGAAGGTTCCGGAAAAACAGAAAAAATCTCCGGTAGAAACTTCGACAAAAGCGACCCCGGCGGTTTTATTGTCGGGAAAATAAACCGCCGCGAGGTAGTTGTGCTGATTGGTCTCAAGCACTTTGTCATTGAAGGTTACACCCGGCGTCACCAGTTCGGTGACGCCCCTGCGGACAATGCCTTTGGCTTGTTGTGGATCTTCCAACTGATCGCAGACGGCCACTCGTTTTCCGGCGCGTACCAGCTTGGGAAGGTAGGTGTCCAGGGCGTGATAAGGAAAACCGGCGAGTTCGACATCGGCGGCAGCGCCGTTGGATCTTCGGGTGAGTACAATTCCAAGTACTTTCGATACCTCAATGGCGTCTTCGCCAAAAGTTTCGTAAAAATCGCCCACCCGGAACAGCAAAACGGTTCCCGGATACTTGGCTTTGATGGCGTTGTACTGCCGCATCAGCGGCGTTTGGGCTGGATCTTTCGACATATTCGCAATGTGTCGTGCGAAGATAAAGATTTATTGCCGGACAAACTTCCCAACTTTGGGAAAAGTATCTTCAGAAGCCCAAACTTCCAGAAGATATACTCCGGGAGAAAGCCGGGAAATGTCAATAAAGTTTCCCTCCTGATATTCTCCTTCCAAAACCGCCTGCCCGTGAAGGTTTCGGATTCGGTAGATCTGGCGGCGCGAGTCGTCTAGTTGAATCGCGATTTTTTCTCCGGCGGGGTTGGGAAAAATGCGGGCGGTTTCCCACAGCAAGTCCTCAAGCCCGTCGGTGTTACAGTTTACCGGTAATGGCAGAGGATTGCCCTCAATGCGGTCGCCGAGGCTAAGGGATATTCCGGCAAGGCCGGGATAATTTTTCGGATACCGGATACAGCGGAAGGTTCGTGTATCGAGGCTGTTGGCGGAGGCATTGGAAACCGAGCCGCCCTGATTGTAGGGGCCGTTTTGTCCTACCGGAATTACATAATGCCAGACCAATTGTCCGGTAGAATCCACTTCGTAAAGAATGCCATCGGGGCCGTGGCAGATGAGGAGGTTTTTATTGGGAAGTTGTTGACTACTACCTAGAAATCCGGCGGGGTATTTCATCGGTATGTCCACGGTAAGCGCCCATTCTGCGGAGTCAGGGCCCCAGGCATTTGTGCCGGAAAGCACATAATTACCCGCGCTGTCAAGCGGTGGGTTTATCAGGTCAATGGACGCATAATTCGAATCGGGGCGCAGGGCACCGTTGTTGAATGCCAGAATTTTGCCGTAATCGGGGCTGCCTTCTTCTACCCAATGCACATGATGCTGACCAAAAAGCTGCTGGTCGGCTTCCGTTCCCCGGTCATAAACCATGGGGTTTCCCCATCGGTAGAGAAAATCGCCGCCTTTGCCGCGGTTGCCTCCGGTGTGGCCGGCAGCTTCGGCAGAAGTGGTGCTGTGGTCAATGATATAAAATTCATTGGTATTGCGAAGGCTCAGGATGATTTCATCTCTTTCGGCATTATAGTCAATGGCATTGGCGTGTAGCCAGTCTTCGGCGAAGGCACTGAAAGTAAAGTTAATATCCAGTAGTTCCGGATGATCTGCAATATTTCCGTAGTCGGCTTTGGTAGAATCAAAATCCTGAATCAAATGATCCCAGATATGCCATTCCCAGACCACTGCGCCACTATCGGTACCGATGGGCTGGATTTCGACAATTTGTTCGGGCCAGAATTCATCCACATTAGTATTGGCAGGGTTACGGCCCCGAGCGAAGGCTTCTGCTATGGGTCTCCTTTCCAGAGCCAGAAGCAGAACATTGCCATTAGGCAACATCAGGGCCTCGTGGTGATGGGCTACGGAAGAATCGGAATAAGTAAATTCCCAGACGATGTTTCCGTCCCAATCCACTTTCTCCACACGTCCGCCCATTCCTCCCACATTCATCACGGGATTAGGGATCATCTCCGAGCGAAGCAAGTGACCGGTGGGGGTAAATATGACCGTATTGCCGGGCACTTTGTCGTTTACCCATTGGTTTATCAATCTTCCACAATTGTCTATCAAAAACGCAGTCTTGCTGCGCAGCGGAGCAAAAAGAGTATAACCGTCATAAGCGGCCGTATCGTAGGTAAAGAGACCTACGGTTTGATCTTGGGGAAAAGCGGATTGAAGAAATACACCCGCCAGACAAAAAAACAGGATAATTTTTTTCACCACAGTTAATTTAACTTCTGGCGATAAAGGTATAATGATTCTTATTACACTTACAAATCTTTAGGGTTTCACTATTTTTTGTTGCCACTTTTCTCCCCTCGGGCTGGTCAGTTGCAGAATATAAACTCCGGAGGGAAGTGTGTTCAGGGAAATCGTTTCCTTTTTTTCCTTCAATCGGAGGGAAATCGCCATTCGCCCCCGGATATCCCGTATTTCTCCCTTCCAGCCTTCTTCCGGCAGTTCGAGGGTTAGCTGATCCTCGGTAGGATTGGGGTAAAAATAAATACCGGGGGCAGGGGAAGGAATTTTTGTTTCTTCCTGTACCGGAATTTCGTTTACGGGCAAAGTGGTTTCCTCGGCGGCAGTGAAATCGGAGAAAGAGTTTACCGTTCCAATGACAGTATTTGCTCCATCATTTACCGAACCCAGACTTAACCAACTGGCGCCGTTCCATTTTCCTCCATGCAAAACGTTTTCCGTACCGCTTATGTCCAGGTCATCGTACTGGGCGGAGACATCGCAAAGAAAGCTGCTGATGCCCCCGCTGGTTACGCTCCAATATCGGTTGATAAAATGGCTTACGCTGCCGTTGTTGGGGTGTTTGGCGGGAGTAAGCCCCACCGAGGCAAAGCCGCTGCTAAATGTTCCGGAAGTAAAGTTGAGGGTGATGGGCGAATAAAGGGTACTGTCGCCCACGGGAAAAAGAAAACTCCCGATACCGCTGTAGTTTTTTCGCAGACTACCCGAAGTAGCATTTACATGGCGGCTAAAATCGGGAGAGCCGGAGACAGCGGAAGATTCTCCCAGCGTAAGCGTCTGACTGTTGAGGCTGAGGATGCCATTGGTAAGGGTAAGCGAAGTAGTGGTAGAGAGGTTTTGATGGAGAATGACTCCCTCCGGATTATTGATGGTAAAAGTGCCAAAGGTTGTCGTGCCGGTACCCCGGATATTTTGCACGTTGCTTCCGGAAAACGCATTTGTGCCGCTACTGGTATAGGTTCCCGCATTGTAAAAATCACCGCTGAGGGTGAGTTTTCCGGAGAGGTTGAGGGTAACGCCTGCGTCGAGGTAAAAATGGCGGGCACTGGCGTTGCCGGAAGCGGGCAAAATCGTAGCCGACCACTGATATACTCCGGCGTCTTCGGCAGTGGGAGCCGCATTGCGGCTCCAGTTGGCGGCGAGGCTCCAGTCGCCGTCTTCACTTCCGATCCAGGTATTAAAATTGTCGGCGGTTATCCAATCGGTCGCTGCGTCCATATTGGTAAGGGTTCCGTCGTATTCATTGCCCGTCAGGTCGTAAAGCGTAGTATTGGCGGCGGCAGCCTGCTCATCGAAACGATAAAAAGCTACCCGATTGGCTTCGTCTCCGTCGAGGGTATGGTACATATTTGCCCGTATTTCTTCCGGGGTGCGTACATCGTCCCAAAGCCTTACTTCGTCAATTTTGCCTTGAAAAGGGCCTTCGCCGTTGGAGGTGCAGCCAATGGCAGAAAAAGACCCATTGCCTGCGTTGGTCATGCCTCCGGCATTTAAAGTGGCTTCTTGCCCATTGAGGTACAGCGTATAATCGGTTCCGTCAAAAGCCAGTGCCAGGTGCGTCCAGGTATTAGCGGCAACGGTTTCGGTGGTAGCAAATGTCACCGGGCCATTGGTGGAGCGAAAGGCAAGGGTCTGATCTTCATAGACGGCGAGGGCAAAGTTGATTACTCCGGTCAAAAAAATCACCCTTCGCTGCCACGTGGCCACTTGGGTAAAATCGGTCGGATAAATCCATGCTTCCAGCGTATAGGGGCTGGAAAGATCGAGGATATCGGCGGGCAATTGCACGTAGTCGTCGGTTCCGTCAAAATCGAGTGCCATATCCGGCCCGGCATGTGCGCCGGAGGCTTGCCAGGTAGGGCTGTCATTAAAAATGCCTCCCCGACTATGGCCGCTATTGTCGGTAAGGGTTGTACTACTGCCGTCATACATAGGATAATAGGCCGTCAGCCCGGATTCGTTTCCGGTGATTTCTTTGTGCAGGTATCGTTTTATTTCGGACACGGTGCGGACCGTATTCCAGATTCGCACCTCGTCCACTTCTCCGGGAAAATATTGGGGTAAAATGGTGTCTCCATCCACGCCGACTCGCAGGGCAGCCGTGGCATTGGGCACAAAGATGAGGGTCTGTGTGGCGCGCAGTACTCCGTCGGTATAAATCCGGAGATCGCTGCCGTCATAAGTAAAAGCAAGGTGAATCCACTGGTTTTCGACTACAGACACGCCACTACTGGTGGTATTCCAGCTACCGGAGCCGTCACCGGTTTGAATATACCAGGTATCATCGGCGCCTGCATAAATGGCGTATCCGCTGGTATTTCCCCCGTTGTAATCCATCGCCGACAATGGCGAACGCCAATTGCCGCTGCCTTGTTCTACTTTTGCCCAACATTCCACGGTAAAAGTAACGGGGTTGAGGGTGGAGTCATATTCGACTTCTATATAATCGTCGTTTCCGTCAAAATTAAGCGAATAACCGCCATGCTGCGGATAGGTCCAGAATCCGTCCCAAAAGTATGCTCCTCCCTGGCTGCTGTTTTTACTCATCGCGCCGACTAGTATATCATTTCCGGAAATGGCTACACAATGGCCAAAACGATTTAAGGTGGCGCGGTCAGAAGCGGTAATTTTTTGAAGAGAAGTCCAAACTCCGCCGTTTTGTTTGAAAATGTAAGCCGAACCGGCCGTCAAAAGGGTATTCCCTCCGGCATAGTCTTCATCTTCCTCGTAAGCTCCTATAACCGCATAGTCGCCCGAAATGGCCACCGACCAGCTAAACACATCATCAGTGGCACGGTCATCGGCAATCAGTTTTTGTTCTTCTGTCCAGACGCCTCCGCTGAGGCTGAATATATAAGCCGAACCGGCGAAGTCTAATGTACTTCCGCCCGTATCGTCTTCATCTTCGCCGTGAGCACTCACAAGGGCGTAATCGCCGGATAGGGCAACCGAGTACCCAAAATAATCGTCTTTGGCGCGGTCTGCGGGTACAATTTTCTGCATCTGGTAAAAAAAACTTCCGCTTTTTTCAAAAAGGTAAGCGGCTCCTGCGGAGGGAAGGCTGTTCGTTCCGGCTTCGTCTTCACTTTCTTGGTAAACCCCGACCAACGCATAGTTGCCCGAAAGGGCGAGTGACCATCCAAACGAATTTCCTGCTTCCCGATCTCCTGCGACGATTTTCTGCATTTCTGTCCACGTATTTCCGCTGCGGGTAAAAAGATAGGCTGATCCCGCTAAATTTAAGGTATTTCCGCCCCATTCATCCTCGTCTTCTGCATACGCTCCCACAAGTATATCGTCGCCGGAAATAGAAACGGAATGGCCAAAATTATCATTGACAGCCCGGTCGGAGGCGACAATTTTTTGCATCTGCGTCCAAACACCTCCACTGCGGTGGAAAATATAGGCAGACCCTGCATCGCTGAGGGTATTCCCCCCCGATTCGTCCTCGTCTTCGTATGCGGTTCCAATCATGGCATAGTCTCCGGAAATCGCCAATTCACGACCAAAATTATCGTCAACCGCCCGATCAGAAGCGACAATTTTCTGCACCTGAACCCAGGTATTTCCACTGCGCTCAAAAATATAAGCCGCTCCGGCATTGTTGAGGGTATTATTCCCCGCCGCATCCTGATCTTCGGAAGGTGCTCCGATGATCGCATAGTCGCCGTCCACGGCTACCGACTGACCGAAAAAATCACCCGCAGCACCGTCCGAAGCCGTCGCAGCAAGAATCTCCTGCCAGTTTTGGGCTTTGAGTTGAATGGATGTAATCGGGAAGATAAAAACTCCCAGAAACAGCGGATAAAGGTAAAGGCGGTATTTAAGAAACATAAAGATCAGTTTTTATTCTTTCACCACTTGTATTTCCTGTGTCCAGTCCTGCCCGTCGCCGAGGCGTAGGATATAGATGCCTGTCGGGAGATCGCTGACGGAGATGTGGTTATTTCCCGCATGGAGGGTAATCTGTTTTACCATACGCCCCTGCATATCAATAAACATGGCAAGGGAAGGTGTATTTCGCCGAAAATCAATAAATATTTTTTCCTGTACGGGGTTGGGGAAAATGGTCGCTTCTATCGGGCTAAAAGCGATTTCCACCGCCTTGCTGGTGATAAATTTGCCATCGAAATCCACTTGTCGCAGGCGATACCAGGCTTTGCCATCAAAGGGCTGGGTATCGTCATAGGAGTAATTTTGTATCGTGCTGCTATAACCCGCTGCGCTAACCTCGTCGAGGACATTCCACATCTGTTGATCCAGGCTGCGCTCCACGGCAAAGTAGTCGCTGTTGAGTTCGCTGGCAGTAGCCCATTCGAGGCGCACGAGATTACCCGCTTGTTTTGCCCCAACACTCAGCCATTCGACCGGAAAAACCGTACAATCTTTGCTGTCCCCGCTAAATGACCACCCGTCAGCGATAAGGGCATTACGGGCGGTTTCTCCGCTACAATAAATCAGGCCCGTTGCCCCCAGAGGACGCCCCGATACAGCCTGCGCTTCCCAGCCGATAAGGGTATTGTCATAGTTGGTTCTGGATAGTCCGGAGTTGCTCAGCATACTGTTCATACTCGTTACCAGGGAAATATCCCAGTTACCCAGGTTCTGATCGAAAGCGGTGGCTGAACTGAACATACTGTTCATGTTGGTAACATTGCCTACGTCCCAACCGCTGATATCCTGATTGAAAGAAGATGCTCCGCCAAACATGAACCTAGTATCGGTAACGTTGGAAACGGTCCAACTCCCGATGTCCTGATTGAAATTTGTGGCCTGATAGAACATATTCGCTAAAAAGGTTATGCTGGAAAGTGTCCATCCACCGATGTTTTGATTGAAAGCAGTAGCACTTCTAAACATATCACTCATACTCGTCACGTTTGCAACATCCCAGCCGCTGATATCCGCATTAAACATGGGCGCGGATCGGAACATCCAATCCATCGTGGTTACGCTGGAAACCGTCCATGCGCCGATGTCCTGATTGAATATTGAAGCATTGTTGAACATAAAACTCATATTGGTCACGCTGGAGACGTCCCAACTTCCGATTGCTCCGTTAAAATTGCTACAGCTTCTAAACATAGAACTCATATCCGTCACCGACGACAAGTCGGGAGCATCTACGGCATTATAGGTGAGATTGCTGCAACCGTAGAAAGCACCAGCCATGGAAGTCCAGGCGAGGGTTCCCCATTGTTCGATGGTAAGAAGTTTGAGTTTGTCGCCGCCATTGTTAAAATTGATCCGGGTCATCCCGCTCGGAATGCTCACCTGATAGGTTCCGACAGAAGGGAAAGTAACCGTAACCGAGCCAGTTCCGGAGGTGCTGCCATTGTTGCCAGGTACACCGACTTCTACCCATTCGACGTCATAAGTTCCCGTGCCGGGGATCGTGATTTGGGTAGAACTGGAAGTGCCTGCGTTATCGGTTTTCCAGGTGGTGATAAAGGCGGTTGCCTGTATATTGATCACAGGCAACATAAATAGGATCATTAAAAATGGATAGAATAAGCTTTTCATTTTCCCAATGTCTATTTTTCGACAGCATTAATATTCTATTCCTTCACCACTTTCATCTCCTGTGTCCAGCCTTTTGCATTGTGGAGGCGGATCAGGTAAATGCCTGACGGCAGGTTATGAACAGAAAGGGTCGGATTGCCGGAATTGAGGGTCTGCTGCATCACCATGCGTCCCTGCATATCAAATAACCGCGCAGTTACGGGCGTTTGGCCCTGCGTTTCGATCGTCAGTTTGTCCTGTACCGGGTTGGGATAAAGAGAAACCATGTCGCTTTGAAAACTGACGGCCACGACAGAACTGAGGTGGAATCCGCCATCAATATCCACCTGCCGGAGACGATAATAGCCTACCCCGTTTATCGGTGTTTCATCCGGGAAGGTGTAATTTTGCAAAGAAATACTATTACCTACTGCTTTTACTTGTCCGAGGGTAATCCATTCGTTCTGATTTACACTGCGCTCCACATCGAAAAAATCACTATTGTGTTCCCGTGCTGTAGCCCAGTCGAGCAGGATTTTTTTGTCTTTGGGCTGGGCGGTAAAATAGACCCATTCGACGGGAAAAACACTTTCTTCTCCGGCGGTAAAGTCGGAAAACGAACTGACAGTACCGGTGATAAGGTTATCGGCTGTCGTCACTACCCCCAGCGATGTCCAATCTCCGGCGGAGTATTTGCCGCCGTAGAGAGTGCCCTCAGAACCGCTAATATCGCCGTTGGCGTATTGGGCGGAGACCGCACAAGTAAAGCTGCTGATACCACTGCTGCTGACCGTCCAGTAGCGATTGAGGTAATCGCAGGCACTGGTATTATTGGGATGTTTGATAGCGGTGAGGTTGACATTGGCATAACCGGTGCTGAAGGTTCCGGCGGTAAAGTTGAGGGTTATGGGCGAATAGGTGGTTCCGTCGCCGACGGGAAAGGCGAAACTGCCGGTAGAGGCGTAGTATTTTCGCAGTGCTCCCGAGGATGCGTCCACATGGTTGCTGTTGGCCGGGGAACCGGAAGTCGTGGCGGCTGTCCCGAGGGAAAGCGTTTGAGAATTGAGGTCAAGAATTCCCGCAGAAAGCCCCAGCACCCCATTGACGGTTACGGCTCCGCCGAGGGTAATGCCATTGGCGCGGTTGAGGGTGAGGTTATTGAGGGTAACGGCGGGTAGGGAGGTGCTGGCGCCGGATCCGCCGAAAGTGAGGTTTGAGGCGCTACCGCCGGTGAGACTGCCCGAGGTCTGACTGATTGCTCCGTTGATAGTCAGGGTATTTGCCCCGATAGAGAGGGTGCCATTGGTCAGGGTAAGACTGGTGCTGGTCGTTAGGCTTTTTTCCATCGTTACGCCCGCGGTATTATTGATTGTCAGCGTGCCGAAAGTGCTGGTACCGGTACCGAGGATCGTCTGTGTTGCGCTGCCCGAAAAGGTGACGTTGCCCGTGGTGGTGAAGCTTCCGGCATTGTAGTAGTCGCCGCTGAGGGTGAGATTTCCGCTGTGGCTGAGAATAGCCCCGGAAGCCACGTAAAAGTTCCGGGCGCTGATGTTGCCGGAGGCGGGCATATTACTCCCCGACCATTCAAAAATGCCCACATCTTCGGTGGAGGCAGGCGCGGAACCCGAACTCCAGTTGGCGGCGTTGCTCCAGTCGCTGTCTTCGCTACCGATCCAGGTGTTGAAGGAAGTAGCTGCGACCCAGTCGGAGGCGGGAGTCATGTTGGTGAGGGTGCCGTGTTTGGCACTCGAAGTCATGTCATAGAGGGTGGTATTGCCGGCATCGGCCTGCTGGTCAAAGCGGTAATAAGCGACGAGTCCACTTTCGTCTCCGTCGAGGGCGCGGTCTTTATAAGCGCGGATTTCGGCCTCGGTGCGGGCGGTGGACCAGATGCGAATTTCATCTATTTGTCCGGGGAAATAATAATTGGCTTGCGGCGTGGCATTTTTGCGCATTCCCCCGATGGTCATATTGTTTAGTGTCGGGCTTTTGCTCATGGTCGTAGAACCGTCTTGGGTTCCATTGACGTACAGCACCACACTTGTGCCATTTTTTACGACTGCCAGGTGAACCCATTCACCGGTGCAGACGGTCGCAGAACTGGCCACCGATCCCCAGGTATTGTCATCAATTCCAAACTCAAATTTCCCGCTATTGGTGCGAAATTCGACCACATTTGCTCCGGCGGAGTGTCCCCAGCTCAGAATTTCATTTTCAATCTGAAGATCGGAAGTTTTGATCCATGCTTCAATGGTAATGGTACTGCTGTAGGAAGGCACATCCGAATCAAAAGAAATATAGTCGTCGCTTCCGTCAAAATCCAGTGCCATGCGAGGCCCGGCAAGTGCAGCGGAAGTTTTCCAGGAGGGGCTGTTGTAAAGGGTTCCATCGTTGATGTCGGCGGAATTGTCGGTGAGGGTCGTGCCAGAGCCGTCCGACATTTGGTAATAACCCACAAGGTTGGATTCGCTGCCGGTAAGTTCCTTATTCATATAGGCCTGAATCTCTGCCTCACTGCGCACATCGCTCCAAATCCTTACCTCGTCAATTTTTCCATTAAAATAGAAGTCCGGAGTACTTTCGGTGGCTCCTGTTCCGATCCGGGTAGGCATAGTGGTATTGGCAAAATAGGAATTGGCACTGGAAGCGACTTCGACGCCATTGATATAAATTCGCTGGGTGCTCCCGTCATACGTGCATGCCACATGAGTCCACGTATCCGAAACACTTACCCCTGAATTGAGCACGTCCCACGTTCCGGCGCCGTTGTCCCCTGTCCAAAACTGCCAGTTGTTATCAGCAGCTGCATAAATCATATAACCGGTAGTTAGCCCAGAGGTAGATCGGGAGGTGATTACCGAACGATAAGCCCCTGCTCCTCCTTCTACCTTGACCCAGGCTTCTAGGCTGAAAGTTGCCGGATTAAGTGCTGCATCGTAAGGGATTTCTACATAAGAATTACTTCCATTAAAATCCAGCGTGTAACCACCTTGTCCAAAAGAACTTTTAGGTGAAAAACAGATTCCAAAGAGAATTACAAGGGCAAATAGGCGAAACCAAAATCCAAAATTCATATTTAGTACTTCTGAGGATTGTTATCTGAAAATATTTTGTCCGTCACCGCACGATTAGTTTTTGGGTAACAGGTGCGCCCTGTCCCTCAAGCCGGATTATATAAGTACCTCTCGTCCAGTCAGATACCACTACTTGAAGGTTTACAACCGGTTCATTTGCGCCGATCTTTTGCGTCCAGAGCGTGCGTCCCTGTAAATCGGTAATGGTCACACTGACCGGTGTACCACCGGTATGGTTGATTTCGAGGGTGACCTGCTCACTGGCGGGGTTGGGAAATGCTTTTAATTTATTGCCTAAATAAGCCGACATGCTCACTTCTACCACGCTGCTGTAATCCTGCGCTCCGTCAAAGTCCACCTGACGCAAACGGTAATAAATGGTCGAACTGCCCGCGCCGGAGGGTTTTTTGTCGGTATAGTTGTAGGCTTTTACTTTTTCGGAAAAACCGGCGGCTTTTACCCTTTCCAATGCCTCAAACATATTCCCGTCGGCAGAGCGTTGAATCTCGAAGAAGTCGCTGTTTTGTTCTCTTGCCGTAAACCATTCGAGGTAATTGCCGCTACCTTTGTTTTCAACGGTAAAGCCCATCCACTCAACCGGAAAAGTGCCGTCCAGAAAATTGAGTGTGAGATTGGCGGTATTGCTTTCGGCTCCTCCGTCATTGACATAAATGGAAAGCAGACGCGGTGATTTATCGGGGTTGGTCGAAATATTAACATAACTGACTTTGGCAATGGCCGCTGCATAATTGCTGATTGACGAGGCACCCTGAAGGGTAAGGGTATGCCCATCACTGGACAAGGAGGACGTAATGCCGTCGGGCAGATCACCGATAATGCCCAATGTTTCAGAAGAGTCATTGATCGGGTTATTAAGCTCCACAATGGCGATTTCCATCTCAATGTCATCGTTGTCGGCAATGCCTATTTTGGCCGGGTTAAATATGAGGGTTGGGGCACGCTGTAAAACATGGAGAGTATCAAAATCTTCTCCGGGATTTCCCATATCGAGGTCAATGGTGGGGGGATTGGAACAGGACTGAAGGACAAGGTTTCCAATAATAGAACCATCCTGTCCGGCTTCGGCTCCGTGGGAAGTATTGTGGTGAGGATTGGAAGGGTTACCGGAAGAGACAAAAAGTCCGGGTATCCCCCCGGTCAAAGTTACGGCAACATCACCGGGAAGAGTGCCCGTGGTGTTGATATATCCTCCCGCGCCACCACCCCCGGGGCCGTGTTGGTCATTGGTGAAAACACTTGCTCCGTCCCCACCGCTTACGTCAATCGAAAGGTTGGAAGAGGATATATAAGTTTGAACGTCAAACAGTACACTGCCTCCGGCCCCGCCGCCTCCGGCTCCGTCATTGACATATACGTCGGTAGCGTCGAGGGCATTGGCTTTGATGGTTACGGGTACAGGAACCTCCAGGGTATTGGCGATGACAATCACAATTCCGGCGCCGTTGGCTGCCGGTACAGATGCGCCGTTGTTTTGATGCCCGCCACCCCCGCCTCCGCCGAGGAAAAGTTTGGGTATCCCAGAGTTGTAGGAGTCGGCAAGTCTTGCGCCTCCGCGCCCGCCTTTGTCGGTGTCGGAGAGGTTTCCGGCGGTGTTGGATTTCCATCCGTGACCGCCAATTCCACCCGCACCATAATTGCCACCGCCGCCGCCGCCGCCGTTGTGGTCGTTGCCGCCACCGCCACCGTTGGCGAGTTTGCCCCGGCATGCTGCCTGGGAAATTTCCGTAATGCCTTCGCCTTTGATGCCTCCTTCTCCGGAACTAAAAGCACAAATATAAGTTAACCCTCCCGTGTGGGCGCTTCCGTTGAGGTCGCCTCCCCGAAAACCGTTGTCCTGAACATCTATGTCCGCTTCCAAGGTAAGGGTTCCCGTCGCTTCAAAGGCGAGGATTCCGCCTTTGGTGCCGTCCCAATCGGAGGCTCTCAGCGTGCCGGTAACGGTTACGTCCGAATAAACCGGGACTCTGACAAGCTGTACACGGTTATTGACATTGTATTCCCCGCATATAGGCTGGGAAAGGGTAAAGGTTTTCCCGCTTTTGGAGGCAATGGTGTGAAACTCGTAGTTGCCTGCATTGCCAAAATTGCTGATGTCGCCATAAGTAGCGTCATCGGTTTCGGAAATAACCGCACCTTTCATCTGTATCAGCAGGATTTTATCGCCGGTGCTGAAACCGCTGCTGGAAGAAACGGTTACCGACTGGGTTCCTATCGCAGTGACTCTTGTATAAGTGTTGATTACTCCGGATATATTGGTGGACTCTGTCTGGGTTACCAACAGGATTCCCGCCAGTACAATACCGGTAGCCAGGACTTTTACAAACCGGTTATTCAGGGAAACTCCAATCCTCTGGGTAAGTTTTTGCTTTGCCATAAAACGAAAATTATTTACAGCAAATATTATTACACAAAAACTATTTAATTTTTGAATCAAGTTATTGACCTAACTTTTGTAAGATTTTGGCAGATTTACGACTCCGATTGTTTTCAAAACCCTCCTTTTTCTATATTTACCGCCGTATCTAATCCCCCAATGAAGAATCTGTTGAAAAATAAGTTTTGGCTGCGTCTCTGGTTGCCGGTAATTATTTTTGCCGCACTGGCTTATTTTCCACTTTTTTTACACTTGGGTTCACAGCCTTTGAAAAATTTTGACGAATCGCTGTTTGCCTTACGGGCTTATCGGATTGCGCATGACGGCCAATACCTCAACAATTTTATTGAGTTTCCCGACGGGCCTTCGGCCACGAATACGAAACCGCCGTTTTTTAGCGGGATTCAGGCGCTGAGTTATAAACTTTGGGGTTACAATGAACTGGCGCTCCGCTTACCGGTTGCGCTGAGCGTGGCGGCACTGTTGTTTTTCATGCTGAGGTTTAGCCGGCAGGAGACGGGCAATTTTACTTTTGGGATTTTTAGCGGAATGGTTTTATTGACTTCCTGGGGATTTATCCATGTCCATGTCAGCCGAACGGGCGATCACGACGCACCTCTCGCCGTGCTGGGTTGGCTGGCACTTACCTATCTATATCGTTTTTTGAAATATAACCGGCAATACTCGCGGCATTTAATAGTATTCACCGGAGCGATTCTTGCGGCTACCCTTACCAAAAGCGTGGCAGGGCTTTTTATGGTTCCGGGTATTGGGGTTTGGCTGATTGCGGAAAAACAATTTTTGCCACTCTTACGCGACCGCCGTACCTGGATCGCGCTGGGTTCTTATATACTGATTGTCGGAGGGTATTATTTGTACCGGGAACTGGATTACCCCGGATTCTGGAAGGGAATGTGGAAAGGCGAACTCGGCGGGCACTATTTACAGACCCGCGACGGGCATTTGTGGCCGTTTTATTGGTTTGCCATGCGGTTATACACGCATAAATTCCTGCCCTGGCTATTTTTCCTTCCAATAGGTTTTTTCCTGATTCTTCAAAAAAATACAGACACACTTCGCCGCTACGGGTGGCTCAATCTGCTGGGATTTATCAGTTGGCTGATGGTGATTTCTTTATCCCAAACCAAACTCGAATGGTACGATGCCTCGCTTTATCCGCTGATGGCCATGCCTGTCGGATATGCGCTCTACCGTTTGTATGAAGGCGGGAAAAGTTTTCTCCCGGATACAGCACGGTTAACTCCGGTTTTGTGGGCGGTATTATTTGTTTTTGCCTTCTTCTTCACCCCCGGAGTCGCCGTCATGAAAAAAGTGTATCAACCCCACGATATTGACTATCCGGGTGAACGTTATGGCTATCTTATCAAGCAGGTGGAAAAACAATTTCCCGACCTGAAAAAATACACAATCCTGCATGAAGGGCACAGTACGCATGCCTTATTTTACCAGCTTACCCGCAACGATAAAGGGTTTGACATTTCGCGGTTACACACAACGACAGATACAAAAGCAGGGGATATAATCATGGCTTGTCAGCCGGAAGTAATCCGCTATCTGAAAGAACATTTTCAGCTTCGGCCTATTTCCGGAAAAGAAGGTTGTGAATTGCTGGAACTGCTGGACGAAATTCCTACCGGAGAATGATTTTTTGCGTTTTTCTGCCTACTTCGGATTGTAAGCTTACAAAATACACTCCCGATGCCCAATCGGCCACATTTAGGATTATTTTGCCCGTAGAGGTAATGCCGGAATAGGGTTTTGTCCACATTGTATTCCCCCGGAGATCCGTTACCGACAAGTTATAGACCCGGCTTTTTCCGGCGGAATAATAGAGGAAAACCTCATTGGATTCGCGCTCGTGGTAAACTTCGATTCGAATGTCTTTATTCACCGGGCGACTGACTCGAACTACCGGGCTGTACAAAGTGGAACCTTTTTCCGGAAGATAAACGATTTGGTAATAGATCACTGGGTACTCCGTTTCCAGGTTGTATTTGTCCCGAAAGGACCAGCTATTTGCCTCCGCCACGAATTCGGAAGAGTTTATGGACACAATTTTTTCAAAATTTTTACCGTCATAACTTCGGAAAACTTCAAAACACGGATCGGTAATACGTTGGGAAATCTGCCATTCGAGGATGGATTCCTGAGTTTCCTGACTGACAATAAAAAATGTCCATTGAGGGGTCAATGTAGCATCCGTAATAATGATATAGGTATAAGCCACATTGCTTTCGGCGCCGCCGTCATTTACCTGAACCGAAATTTCGCGTGTGGTGAGATCTACATTTCCCGAATAATTAAAATATTGAATCAAAGAAATGGCCTTTTCATACTCGCGAATCGTCGCTTCGCCGGAGAGGGTGATGGTATAATTGTCCGACGATATTTGTGCCTTGAGTCCGGCTGGCAAAGATAGCGGGAGGATAAGCCCTTCCTGATCTCCGTAGAGCGGGTTTTCAAGGGTAATGATGGCAAAATACATATTTACATTGTCGTCGTCCAGAATTTCATCGAGGAGGGAATCGGCCAGAGCAACCGTACTGTCATGGATGACCATGGTAACGGTATAGTCATAACCTTCCTCTCCGGAGTCAAGGTCCAGGAACGGAGGTTCGGAGCAGTTTTGTAATACCAGGTTTTCAATGACACTGCCTGAGTCACCTTCGGCAGCACCGTGAGAGGTATTGGTATAAGGGTTGGAAGGATTGGTGGTAGAGACAAATAAACCCGGGTCCCCCCCTTCCCGATGAATGGTAATGGTTCCGGGCAGCGTAGAAGTGCTGTTGACATATCCTCCGGCTCCGCCTCCGCCGGGACCATGCTGGTCGCGGGTGGATATACTGGCGCCGTCGCCGCCGCTTACGTCAATGGTGAGGTTTCCCGGGTTAGTAAACGTTTCGACATCCAATAATACCGAACCGCCCGCCCCGCCGCCGCCGGCTCCGTCATGGACGTTTACGTCCGTGGCGTCGAGGGCATTCGCCCGAATGGTGACGGCACTACTGGCATTCAGGGTGTGGGCGATGACAATCACGATTCCGGCTCCGTTGCTGGCAGCAAGTGCCGCTCCATTGTTTTGATGCCCGCCGCCGCCCCCGCCGCCGAGGAAAAGTTTGGGGATACCGAGTTCGTAGAGTTCGGAAAGTGCGGCTCCTCCGCGCCCTCCTTTGTTGAGGTCGCTAAGATTTCCCGGGGTATTGGATTTCCAGCCATGACCGCCCACGCCGCCGGAACCATAGTTTCCGCCGCCGCCACC
The DNA here is from genome assembly GCA_033764335.1 of Bacteroidia bacterium. Lineage (GTDB taxonomy): Bacteria > Bacteroidota > Bacteroidia > J057 > J057 > JAGQVA01. The sequence continues at coordinate 39,547 of JANRJC010000001.1, forward strand.
GCCACCGTTGTGGTCGTTTCCGCCGCCGCCGCCGTTGGCGAGTTTTCCGCGGCAGGCATCCTGCGATACCTCGGTGATTCCTTCGCCTTTGATGCCGCCCTGTCCGGAATTGAAGGCGCAAATATAGGTAAGCCCTCCGGGACTGGCGGAGCCGTTGCGGTCGCCGCCATTAAATCCAGATTCTCTCACATCCATATCTGCATTCAGGGTGAGGGTTCCGGTAGCTTCGAGAGCCAGAATTCCTCCGATAGAGCCATTCCACTGCGTGGCAGTAAGGGTACCGCTTACCGTGACATTCTCATAAACCGGCACTCTTACAATTTGGACAAGATCCACCACCGTAAAATCGCCGCAGACAGGTTCGTCAAAAAAGAGGGTATCATTGGATATGGAGGACACAATATGAAATTCATAATTGCCGGCATTTCCGTATGACTGAATGTCACCATAGGTGGCATCGTCGGTTTCGGAAATATACGCGCCTTTCATCTGAATCAGCAGCACTTTGTCTCCTACCGAAAAATCCGAAACGTCAGTTACCTCCACCGATTGGGACTGAATTCCCGTCACCGCCGCGTAGTCGTTGATAACACCGGAGATGGTGGTATTGACAGATTGAACAAAACTTAGCAGAAAAAACGCCGCAAACATCCATTCCCATAGCGGAATATGTCTGATTTTTACAGGAGTTAAGGAGGAGGAATCATGAGGTAAATCTTTGGCCATAGTGTTGCACGTATAATGGTTTATTATACGTAAAATACGAAAAACCGTAATTTACTTTTTAGACTATTCTCCCAAAAACCTTACGAAATTACTGCCAAAAAAGAAAAGGGGTAAAAGGGGCTTTTAGGGCACTTCAACCACATCGAGAATATTGGAAATAATTTGTTCAGTAGTGACATTTTCGGCTTCGGCTTCATACGTAAGGCCAATGCGATGCCGGAGCACATCATAACAAATGGCTCTTACATCTTCGGGGATGACATAACCTCGGTGTTTGATAAAGGCATAAGCTTTGGCCGCAAGGGCGAGATTGATTGAAGCGCGGGGCGAACCTCCGTAATTGACCAGCGGGCTGAGTTTTTTGAGGTTGTAACTCAAAGGGTCGCGGGTGGCAAATACAATGTCGAGGATATATTGTTCGATTTTTTCGTCCATATATACTTCTCGAACAGCTTTTTGAGCCTCCAGAATATTGGTCAGGCTCACCACGGGTTTGATGGTGTAAGGAGCCTGGCTCACATTCTGCCGGATGATCAGGCGTTCTTCTTCTTTGGAAGGATAGTTGATAATACATTTCAGCATAAAACGATCCACCTGTGCTTCGGGCAGGGGATAGGTACCTTCCTGTTCGATGGGATTTTGAGTAGCGAGAACGAGGAAAGGTCTTTCGATGCTGAAGGTATTTTCACCAATGGTAACCTGTTTTTCCTGCATGGCTTCAAGCAGGGCGCTTTGCACTTTGGCGGGAGAGCGGTTGATCTCGTCGGCGAGGACAAAGTTGGCGAAAACAGGGCCTTTTTTTACGGTAAATTCGAGGGTTTTCTGGTTGTAGATCATGGTTCCGATCACGTCTGCCGGAAGCAGGTCGGGAGTAAACTGCACGCGGCTGAACTTGGCATCAATGGCGGTGGCCAGGGTTTTGATTGCCAGGGTTTTGGCCAGACCGGGAACACCTTCGAGCAGGATGTGTCCGCCGGAAAGTAAACCGAGCAGCAGGCGTTCAATCATATAGGTTTGACCGACAATGGCTTTTCGCACCTCAATATTCAGCAGGTCAATGAAGGCACTTTTTTCTTTGATCTTTTCGTTGAGAGCTTTTATATCCGTAGTTTGTACTTCACTCATGTCAGATAGTTTATCAAACGGTTTTAGGCAGGGCAAAAATAGAATAAATTCGAAGAATAACGAACCCCGCGTTTGTTAATGTTGTGTTAAAGAAAACGAAGGTTGTCGGGGCATTTGTTTCTCCAAAATTAATCTCTATATTTGCATGTTCAAAAATCAATCCATTAAATCTTTAGATTAGATGTACTTGTATAAAGAATTGAAACAGGAGATTTTCAGTAAATACAGCCACAATAAGAGTGAGAAAGACACTGGATCTCCCGAGGCACAGATTTCGTTGTTTACATACCGGATACAACATCTTACCGAACATCTGAAAACGTATAAGAACGATAATTCCACCCGGATGGGTCTTCAGCGCCTGGTAGGTAAGCGAAGGAAAATGTTGGATTATCTGAGAAGGTCTGACATCGAAAGATACAGAGCCATTATTAAAGAATTGGGAATTCGGAAGTAATTCCCAATTTTTTTATTTATTCTGAGAACATACGAACGATATCATAAATTAAAATGAATGTAATCAGGAAATCCACTACCCTCCCGGATGGGAGAGAGATTTCAATTGAAACCGGAGCATTAGCCAAACAGGCCGATGGTGCGGTTATTTTGCGTTGTGGGGAAACGATGCTACTTGCTACGGTTGTTGCCCGCAGAGAAATCAACCCTGAAACTGATTTCCTCCCTCTTTCGGTGGACTACATGGAGAAATTTTCCGCCTCCGGTCGTTTCCCCGGCGGATTTTTTAAACGTGACGGGAAAATGGGGGAAAATGAAATCCTGACTTCCCGTCTGATTGACCGCGCGCTTCGCCCTCTTTTTCCCGATGACTATCACGGAGATACTCAGGTCATGGTCGAGCTTTTGTCTTCGGATTCCAAAGAACAACCCGATGCGCTCGCCTGTGTCGCGGCTTCTGCCGCCCTTTGTGTTTCGGATATTCCCTTTGCTGACCCGGTAAGTGAGGTTCGTGTCGCTCGTAAAAACGGGAAGTTTTTAATCAATCCCACTTTCCAAGAAATGGAAGAATGCGACCTCGATCTTATGGTCGCTGCTACGGATGACTCCATCAATATGGTGGAAGGTGAAATGAAAGAGGTTTCCGAAGAGGTAATGCTCGAAGCTCTTAAATACGCTCACCAAATCATCCGTACCCTCAACGCCATTCAAAAAGAGCTTCGCACGGCTGCCGGCAAACCTACCCGTGAATACGAAACTCTTCCGGTAAATCAGGAACTCTACAACGATATCCGCTCACATATCGAAGCAACTGTGCTCGAAGTAGCTCGCGGAGGTTTTGGAAAGGAAATCCGCAGCGAAAAACTCAAAGCGGTAAAAGATTCCATGAAGGCGGCCATGAAAGAAAAATATGGCGAAATTGAGTATTTTGACACCTATCTGAGTCTGTATTTTAAAGATATCCAGAAAGATATCGTCCGCGATACCATCGTCAAAGAAGGGCTTCGCCTTGATGGCCGAAAAACAGAACAGATTCGCCCTATCTGGATTGAAACCAGTTACCTGCCTCGTACTCACGGCTCCGCCGTGTTTACGCGTGGAGAAACCCAATCTCTCTGTACCGTTACCCTCGGTACCAAACTCGACGAGCAGACCATTGATACCGCTACTTTCCGCGGTTCCAAGAAGTTTATGCTCCAGTATGTATTCCCGGGCTTCTCTACCGGTGAAGTAAAACCCAATCGCGGTCCCGCACGCCGGGAAATCGGACACGGGAACCTCGCCGAAAGGGCCTTAAAACCTATGATCCCCACCGATATACCTTATACCATTCGGGTAGTTTCTAATATCCTCGAATCCAATGGCTCCAGTTCGATGGCCTCCGTCTGCGGCGGCACACTCGCACTCATGGACGCCGGTATTCAAATCAAACGCCCCGTCTCCGGTATCGCCATGGGCCTCATTACCACCAAAGATGGTTTTGCCGTTCTTTCGGACATCCTCGGCGATGAAGACTTCCTCGGGGATATGGACTTCAAAGTTACCGGAACCGCTGAAGGCCTGACCGCCTGCCAGATGGACATTAAAATCCGTGGGCTTTCTTACGAAATCATCGAAAAGGCGCTGGCTCAGTCCAAAGGTGGCCGCCTGCATATCCTTAATGAAATGCTGAAAGCTCTGCCCGAAACCCGGAAAGAACTTTCCCGCTTTGCACCCCGGTTCTTTACAATGGAGGTTCCCCATGAATTTTTTGGTACCGTTATCGGTCCCGGTGGAAAAATCATTCAGGAAATCCAGCGTACCTCCGGTACTACGATTAACCTGGAAGAAGGGCAAGACGCAATCGGTACAGCTACGATTTCTGCCGATAACGCCGAAAGCATCGAGGCAGCAGTACGCCAGATCCGCGCATTGATTCTGGTTCCGACCGTAGGAGAAGTTTTTAAAGCGAAAGTAAAAACCATCATGGACTACGGCGCATTTGTCGAGTTCCTCCCCGGTAAAGAAGGCCTGCTTCATATCTCCGAAATCTCTCACGAAAGACTCAACTCGATGGAAGGTCTTTTTAAAATTGGAGACGAAATAGATATTAAACTCGTGGGCGTGGACAAAAAATCCGGCAAATTCCGACTCAGTCATAAGGCTCTCCTTCCCGGAGGCCCTGAAAACGCCGACGAAGACGGCGGCGGATACGACCGCGACCGCGGCGGCGACCGGGGTGGAGACCGCGACCGACGCCCTCCCCGCAATGACCGCGACCGCCCCCGCAACGACCGAGATCGCGACCGCAACCGTCGCTAAGACTAAATCGAACAATCGAAGTAAACATAACCAAACACCCGAAGGAATTTCTTTCGGGTGTTTTTTTTTATATGTACTCAAACAAAAGTGGTTTGTAAAAAAAATAATTCCCCACTGTTAACCTTCTGCCCTCTTTCTCCATAACTCCATAGAACTGGGAAAATCAAAGCCTACTATCATGGATTTATTTAACATTCAAACCACCCGTAAAATGAAAGCGCTAACATCTATCCTCCTCCTCCTGATCGTGCTTTTTTCTGCTTGTAAAAAGGATGATCCGGAACCTAAACCGGAACCGGACGACTTCTCTTATACTGACGCCCAAGTTGTTTTGCCCACAGGTTCTACGCTGGACCTTACCAAAACAAGTGTTCTGTCCTTGTCAAAAATATCAAGTGTGAAGGCGAATGGCAAAACGTCTATTCGCTACAATACTGGAACATGGGAGGTTGTTTATCTTTTGGATGCAAATAAAAACATCCTCATGGCCAGTATCATCTCCGATGAAAACAAAGAAATATCTATCAAAACTACGGCTCAGGCAATGCTTTATTACGGCCTGCAACTGCATTATACCGTTTCTACGGAAGAAAGAATTGAGGCGATAAAGAAAATACCCAGCTACACGCAGTTTCCCGGATTTATGGCCGAACTGGAGAAGCTATTTTTGGAAGACCCCACCATGATCGCTCAAGGCAAATATCTAGCGACACATATCAAAACCGTAAATGAAATCACTTATGTGCCGGTGATTGATATTCGGGGTAAGCAGATTGTGGTGGAAGACCCTGATCCTACCAAAAGTGGCCTTACGGTAAGACCCCGATCCGGTAGTGATGAAAGTGTTGAGATTGCTAATGAATACCAAAGAAGGGCGCACGCGTTTTTCTACAAAATGTCTTACAAAGACATGACCAATACCACATGGAACCCCATTCCTGAAATACTGCCCAATACGCCTCCCACCAACCAACTGCCGGTGCTGGGTGCTTCCGTTTCCGGACCTCAGGCTTTGCCTTTAGAAAGTCATGAAAGATCATCTATCTGGAAAGTCCGAATCGTTGGGCCGGGAGGGGACGAATCCATCTCGACTGAGACTACTACAGCAGAACAAGACAAGCTGGACGATTTATGGTTGGAGTTTTTTGCAGCCGATTTGTTGCTTCCCATTGTACTTGACAACCTGAACCAGACTAGCAGTCTGGATTTGATTATGCCCAACGATATTAATCGGATTCAGCCCTATATAGATGAAGTGAAAGCACTGGTCAAACCCAGCACCATGAAACTGGTAAAAAATGGAGAATACATTGAAAGCTTAAAAGATTTTCGGGAAACTGTTTTGTGGGATTCTTACAAGCTGGAGGGGCTTTACAACAAACTGTTGCAAGCACTTCGTGCCATTACCTCCAATAACGCGGTGCAGGCTGAAGGTGACCTCGAAGATATTGCAGAATATAATCAGAATGTATTGGACTTTACCGATAAGGTAATGAATGGGACGGAAAAAGAAGAAATCAGTTATGGCATTGATGAGATCTATAAAAAAATCCATCTGAACTGTAACTATATAGATGAGTGGACGGTGATTAGTAAAGACAATGACGTTACTATTACACCCAAACATTCTAAAGTAGGGGTTCTTACCAACCATACCCTGACCGCAAGCACCAAAGCCGAACTGGCAGCCGGTGAAACGATCGAATATACATGGACAACTTCGGGTGCGTACGGTGTCTTTAAAAACGGTGCACAAGAGTTGACAACCGTTACCACTTCGGCGACTACCATTAATTATTACGGCAAAGTCGCACCCGAAACAGACAACATGGAAACGGTGTATGTAACTGCATTTATCAAAAGTGCAAGCGGTACTCGGGAACTGGGCAAGGATACGGCCTACATCAATGTCAAAAAACTTATCGTAAAAATGTTGCCGGACGATGCGGTTCTGTCGCCCAAAAGAGGTGTCGCCTCTGTAAAACTATATCTGCTGAATGCTGACGGAACAGACCCGATTGTTCAGTCCGATTTTGTCCATTACAAAGTAGAATGGAGCACCGCAGGCTCTTATGGTCATCTTACCGGCAATACTACGCAGCTAACAACGAGTGGCAATAGTGTTCATTACACGGCAACAGATGAAGATGTTAAATCCGGGATAGAAACAATCACCGCCCATATTTACTTCCGATTTGGCTCAGAACCTTCCTGGACGCTGCGGGAAATCGTTAAGGGGAAAGTAGAAGTCAGCAACGATACAAAAACCATTGTCTATTACACTTCTCCTCAGTCTTATCACAGCGACAGAAATGACTGGCATTATACCGGTTGTGGTGTTTTTGTACCCAAAATGGAAAACGCAATTTCGTATAGCGTGCAAGTTACCGGCATTGCAAGCAACCTCTACCCCACGTATAGCGACAGTTGGACAGTTACGGGCAACGAAGATCATGTGAGAGGGTATATGGGTTATGTATTTCCGAAGGGCGATGAGGTGGGGGATGATTATTTAACGGGTATTTACGGCACATTTTCCTGGGGTAGCTGTGGATCATGTTCCCACCGTGTAGCCACGGCTACGGGTACCGCAAAAGTTACCGTTGTTGTATCTCAATAATTCAACTGAAAAAAACGATGAAAAAGATATTAATCATAAGCGTTATGGTATGTATGTGCATACAACTAAATGCACAATACCTGGATTGGGTAAAACAAATTGGCGGTGCATCTATTGACCGCGCATTGGCAGTTACTACGGATGCTTCCGGGAATATATATGCAACCGGGCAGTACGATGATTGGGTGGACTTTGATCCCGGGCCTGACACGTTGCTTCGTGGTGCCACATCTAGTGGAGAAGCATTTTTAATCAAACTGGATGCCACCGGCAATTTACAAAAATTGCTTACGTATGGCTACACGGGAAGCGGCCATACCGTCGTGGGATCTAATATTGCCCTTGACGCTTCGGGAAATATTTTCACCGGCGGTTATTTTGGGGGCAGTAATGTTGATTTTGATCCTGACTCTATAGCTACCTTCAAACTTAGTTATGTAGGCGGGGGTAACAACGTTTTTATACAAAAGTTAGATCCTTCGGGCAAATTCCTATGGGCGGTGAGTTGGTGTTATGCCATGGAAACGAACGCAAACAACATGTCCGAAATAGGCCCCTCGATGGTCTTAGACGGTTTGGGAAATGTGCTGACAACCGGGCGATTTAATGGAACCCGAGACTTTGACCCCAGCCCAACGGGCGTTTTCAATTTGCCGGGAGGGGCGTATGACGGTTATATTTCAAAACTCAATACCGATGGCGAATTTGTCTGGGCAAAACAATTTGCCATAGGCACATCCATCCTATCCTACATCTGGCCAAAGTCTATATCCGTTGATGGTGCAAACAATATGTATGTCGCAGGGCTCTTTAAAGGTGAGGTTGATTTTGATCCGGATACTGCGGCCACTCATAAAATTACTTCCGAAACACAGGTGGGGTTTCTTGCCAAGCTTAGTGCTGACGGTGATTTTTTGTGGGTAAAAACCATTGGAAATAATGACTACCCCTTGTTTGACTATCACAAAGCAAATGCCGTTACCGCAGATGCAGCCGGCAATACCTACCTCACCGGTAGTTTTATGAGAACTACCAACTTTGGCAGCATGAGCCTGACTTCGGCAGGTAGTTCAGATATTTTTATTACAAAACTCGACCCCTCCGGCAACTTCGTTTGGGCAAAACAGATCGGCTCATTTTACGATACCGAAGAAGGAGACCAGATCAGCCTAGATGAGAACGGCGATGTTTATATTACCGGTATTTTTAGAGGTAGTCCGGATTTTAACCCCGGGCCGGGTTCTACGATTTTATCTACCAATGGTACCCTGGATATGTTTGTGCTGAAACTAACGGCTTCCGGTGATTTTGTCTGGGCGAAAAATTATGGGGGTGCTGCCGGTACTGCCGGGGAACAAATCGCGGATATTGCCATAGACGGGAATGCCATTTATACCGTAGGCCGTTTTCAGGGTGTGGTCAATTTTGACCCCAACGGCGTTCTCAACTTAACCCCCGTCAAGTCGGATATTTTTATTCATAAAATGAGCCAGGGCGCCCTCAGCATTTCGAAATTAGTAAACGATTTGGGCGCAGTTATTTACCCCAACCCCACCACGGATCAATTTGTGGTACAACTTCCCGGTGTGGCATCCATGAATGCAGCCATCACCCTCATGGATATTCAGGGCAGAATCATCCAGAAGGTCAGCACTACCGGAACCGAAACCGTGATAGATGTGACCACATTGCCTAAAGGGCTTTATATGCTTGATATTCAGAAAGATTCGAAACGCACCATTCAGAAGCTGATTGTCCGATAATCCATCGGGTTACATTACATCCGGGCAGTAAGTAAGGTTCATTTACTGCCCGGTTTTTGGGTTATACATGTACGGAATTATAAACTTATTGGGATATCAGTCGAAACCCCTAAGTTCACGAAGGAAAACCACAAAGAACAGGCCCTTAGTGCGTCTGCCTTAACAGATCAAACATTTGGGTTCTTTGTGGGTTCTTTTGGGGTTCATTATTCCAATTAATTTATAATTCCGTTTAATTATGAACATTCCCAATTTGTTGGCAGTACTTAGAAACGTGAGAATGAAATCCTTTGATAAAGGAGAAATTTTGATACGGGTAGGTTCTGCAAAAAATGATGTGTTTTTTATCAGAAAAGGATTGGTTCGTAGCTATGTGGTTGAAAAAGAGGCTAATGAAATAACGTTTCAAATTTATGCCGAACATCAGGTTTTCACCAATGCCCACACTGTTTTATTCGGTGAGCCTTCAAAATTTTATTATCAGGCATTGGAGCACACCAAAGTTTATACAATTGAATACAATGCCTTTCTCAAATTGACTTCCCAAAATTCCGAATTGTTGGAATTGAACAGGTCGTATTTTGGTAAAAAAATCATTCAGCAAGCATTTCAGCGAGTTGAATCTTTTGTATTTCTTTCACCGGAAGAACGTTACCAAAAATTCGTAAAAGATAATCCCAAATTAATCCACCGAGTGCCAGATAAATACATTGCCAATGTGTTGGGCATCACGCCTGTTTCGCTAAGCAGGATTAGAAACCGCATTTCAAAGAAAAAATAGCACCGATTCATTTATTATCCTTTGTTAACGCCACATACCACCCCCCTGCCGGTATCTTTGCATATGAATTAATACATAAGAAATGAAAGTTTTAATTACATGTTGTATCTTGTTTTCTACTCTGGTAATGCATGCGCAAGTACCATTAACCGGCATTTGGGACATGGGACAAGACAATACCAAAATTGAGATCACAGAAAACAATGGCATCTATCAGGGTAGAATTGTTTCTTCTGATAACACCAATGCTAAAATTGGGAACCTAATCCTAAAGGAAGTCAAATCAGTTGGTGGAAAATGGAAGGGAAAATTGTACAGTCCCAAAAAGAAGGAATGGTTTGATGCTGTTTTAGAAGTAAAAGGTGGTAAGCTGATGGTTACGGTCAAATCAGGATGGATGAGCAAGGTTTTGACATGGTCAAAAGAGTGATTTACCTGCAAAGCAGTATGGCCGTTTAGATAATTAAAAAAGCAAACGTTATGCAGATGGAAAAACCAATCGTGCAAATTTCTCTAAGATACATCAGTTTGTTTTTATCGCTATTGTTTCTCTTAAAAGCTAATGCACAACAAACCTTCACAGTGGCTATTGTGTCAGATGCTGCCGAACAAGCGGATCATTTTTTTGAAAGGGCAATAAAAGCAGAGATAAGCGCTTTACTTTCCTCCCGCTATGATTTGAGTTTCACAGAGGTATATACCAATGCCGACATACCTACCATCAACCAGGAAATGGCAGGTATTTATGCCCAAAAACAAGCGGATGTCCTGGTTGGAGTAGGGGTTCTTTCAAGTAAAATTATCGCCAATCAAAACACATTCCCAATACCCAGCATTGCCACTGTCCAACTGATTAATCAGGATAGCAGAGATTCCTTACTACCTAATGCGGTAAGTGGCATCCCCAATTTTACCTATATTAATTCTCCATTCAATATAGCGGAAGGGATAAATATATTGAAGGAGATTTGTCGTTGTACAAAACTGGCAGTATTGACCCATACCAATCTTTCGACCATTGAGTTGAGTGGCGAAGACATTTTTTCTGATGGAGATACGGAGATAGAGTGGATAGGCCTTGAAGCTGATTTAGGCAGTACCATTTCCAAGATTCCAGATGATGTGGAAGGGGTTTATATCCTCTCTCCTCTAACCAATTATTCTTCCGGAGAGATAAAGGAATTTTTTGATGAATTAATTCGTCGAAAATTGCCTTCTTTTTCTTTGTTGGATGTCCCTATGCTGGAACAAGGCGCCTATGCAGCTTTTGCTGTAAGCGATAACTTCAATAAGATACCAAGGAGAATAGCATTAAATGTGGAAAAGATTTCAGAAGGTAAAAATCCCGAAGATTTTCCAGTCAATATCGAATCCTTTACGAATCAATTAGTCGTCAATATGGAAACGGTCAATAAGATTGGAACATATCCCAGGTGGACACTTTTGGATAATGCGTTACTGGTTAAAATCAACAAGCCGAATACAACACGTGTGCTAAACTTGAAAGTAGCTATCGCAGAAGGTATTCAGAATACCTTGAGCTACCAAATAGCAACCAAAGAAGTCCAATTAAGTGCAAAAGATGTGAGTTTGGCAAAAAGTAATTATTTACCACAACTTGGGTTAGAGTCAACGGCTTTCTTTTTGGATTCAAATACCGTCAACAGTTCCTTTGGTACAAAAGGTAGTTTCAATTGGACGGCTGGGGCTTCTTTTTCTCAACTGATATTATCAGAACCTGCCCTGGCAAATATTGCTATACAAAAATTGCTATTTGAAAGCCAACAAAAAGCACAAAAACAATCTGAACTGGATGTCATCCTGGAGGTCGCTCAACGCTATTTCAACTATATGCAGGTATTGGCTGTGGCTGAATTGCAAAACAATAATATCAAGGCAGTGAATCAAAATCTGGCCATTGCCAAAAATAAAGAAGCGGTGGGCTACAGCGGAGCAAGCGATGTATATAGATGGCAAACGGAATTAGACCTGGCAAAAACGGAATTGTATGCAACCAATGCACAGTTAAAAGCGGCGGGGTATCAATTAAATGAAACCCTGAACCGCCCCATTGATGAAGTATTCGCCATTGAATCATCGGAAAGTATCAGCCAATTTATTGAAGAATTGGACCAAATATTTGTGAGTCTGATTCAGGATCAGGCAAGTTTCAACCAGTTGACGGATTTTATGGTAAATGAAGCCCAACAAAACCTTCCGGAAATCCAACAAATCCAATTAGCCATTGCCGCTCAAGAGCGATTACTGAAATCAAATAAGCGTTCTTTTTATTTGCCAACCATCGCATTTGGCGCAAACTATGACTATCCTATTTCAACGGTAAACCCGGGCGCCCCGCTCCCCATACCCGGAGTGGAGATTAGTATTAATCCAACCTGGAATGCCGCTTTTAATGTCTCTATACCGCTGTTTTCTGGTGGTTCAAGAAAATTTGAGAAGCAAAAAACGGAGGTGGGTTTGTATCAATTGCAAGACCAACAAAAGGATGTGAATAATTTGCTCGAATTACAGGTGCGCGCGAATATGGAAAAGGTGAATGCCTCTTATAATAATATTCGGCTCACTAGAAGTGCCGCTGAGGCAGCAGAAAAAAATATCGGGATTGTTCGGGACTTATATCAATCCGGGCAAGTAGATGTGATTACTTTGGTTGATGCACAAAACTCCTTGTTGGGAGCACAACTCAATGCAACTAACGCAGCATATCAATTTATGCTCGATTTCTTTGCCTTACAACGTTCCATTGGCAATTATACCTTTTTGGCTACCGATGCACAAAGGGAAGCATTTCTCCAACGTTTTATTAATTTCAAATCCAACTAAATATGAAATTGCCAATAATATTATTCTTGGTGGTTTTACTTGTATCCTGTAGAGAAAAACCAGTTGAAACGGAGGAAGCGATTCGTCCAATAAAATACGAAAAAGTTGAGCTATCTACCGGGATGGAAACCCACATCTTTTCAGGAGTGGCAAAAGCTCAAAATGAAACCAATCTAAGTTTTAAAGTAGCGGGGACCTTGGCTTCCGTGGACGTTAAATTGGGAGACAGGGTAAGAAAAGGGCAGCTCATCGCCGCAATTGATCCTGTGGATTATACAATCCAAACCAATCAGGCGGTTTCGCAAAAAGAGGGAGCAATAGCCAATGCAAAAGCTGCCGAAGCCCAACTTATCAACGCGAAAGCCACATACGACAGAATCGCCCAACTTTATGAAAAAAACAGTGTGTCTCTCAGTGAATACCAACAAGCAAAGGCTGCCCTTGATGCCGCACAAGCACAATATGATGCTGCAAATTCGCAAATCAAAACAACTGACCAACAATTAAAAGCCGCAGATAAGCAGGTGAGTTATACTCGTCTGGTATCTCCAATGGATGGTGTCATTACGGCGGTTCAGGTGGAGGCTAACGAGGTAGTTAATGCTGGTGCGTTGATTGCGAAGGTGAGTTCGCTGGGGCGTCCGGAAGTTGAAGTAGGCGTTCCTGAAGTGGTTATTAATAAGCTTAAAATAGGTCAACAGACTACTATCCAATTCCCGTCTTTGCCAAATCAATTATTTGAGGCAGAGGTGATGGAACTAGCATTCGCTTCAGAAAAATCCACGACCTATCCGGTTAAACTCAAGATTATGAATTCGGCAGATGAAATAAGACCTGGGATGGCTGCCGAAGTTAATTTCATGGTGGGTTCTGATAAGGGAAAGACAAAAAATGAAATTGTTGCTCCCTTGAAAGCCATAGCAAGCGGAACGGATGGGAATTATGCCTTCAAACTGGTTCCAGATAAGGAAGAAGGCGTTTTCTTGGCGAAGAGGGTTCCTTTAGACTTAGGGGCCATTACAGAGGATGGGTATATCATAAAGAGAGGATTGAGTGAGGGCGATCTTGTTGCCGTTGCCGGGCTTCGATCACTATATGATGGAAAAAAAGTGAAACTTTTGGATAATAAATGATTATGAATTTAACGGGACTTTCACTCAAGTATAACCGGATCACCCTTTTAGCCCTGGCTGTGGTAGTTATATTGGGACTGGTGGAATACGGGGGTTTATCCCGGGATAGTATGCCACCATTTACCGTGCGCATAGCAACAATAATTACCCAATTTCCAGGTGCCAGCCCCGAACGGGTTGAATCCCTCATCAGTGATAAAGTAGAAAAGGTATTACAAGAAATCCCAGAAGTTAATACTGTGACAAGTACCAGCAGAACAGGCGTTTCAATTGTAAAAGTGACCGTTCGGGAAGATGTCCCTGAAAGCAAACTGCAATCTATTTGGGATTTGTCCAGAAGAAAAATCGAAAACATTAGAAAAGACCTTCCCGATGGAATTTATGGACCTAATCTGAATGACGAAAATATTGGTGTGGTGTATGGTATTTTCGTTGGCTTAGAATCCGATGGTTTCGAATATAAGGAGCTTAAAACCTATGCAGATGACCTTAGAGATGACCTCATAGCGCTTGACGATGCAGCCAAAGTAATCATTGGTGGTACGGTCGAAGAACGAATTTATGTAGAATACAACGATGCTAAACTTGCTCAAGTCGGACTTACCGCTGGCCAATTACAAAACATCATTTCTGAAAATAATATCATTATCCCATCCGGACAGGTCAATCTTGGCGAGGAAAGGATTATTCTTGAATCATCTGGAAACTTTGAATCCGTTGAGGCTATTCAAAATTTGGTAGTGCCCGTAGGCAAGCAAGGAGAAACTGTATTACTGGGTGATCTGGCAAATGTTGAACGAGGATATGTTTCCCCCAAGGAATCTATTGTGAGAATTAATGGCAATCAAGCTTTAGCACTATATGTTTCTGTAAAAGATGGCGCTAATTTGATTGCTTTAGGTAAAGATGTTGATAACCTGATCAAAGTGTATAATGAGACAAAATTACCACACGGAATCAATGCTATGCGCATAGCCTCTCAGGATAAAGAAGTCCAGAAAAAAATCGAGGTGTTTATAAGAAATGTATTTCAAAGTATTGTCATCGTACTTTTGGTGATATTACTTGTGTTGGGATGGAGGGCCAGTATAATCATCGCAAGTATGGTCCCAGGTACAATGGTTCTCACTTTTTTATTGATGGGATTGTTTGACGTTGGGCTAAATCAGGTAACGCTAGCTTCCCTGATTATGGCGCTCGGTATGTTGGTGGATAATGGTATCGTAATGGTAGAGGGCTTGCTGGAAAAAATGCAGGCAGGACAATCAAAAATTGAGGCATCTGTAAATTCTGCCAAAGAGTTTATGATTCCGCTCCTCATTTCTACGCTAACAACCTGTGCTGCCTTTCTTTCTTTTTTTTTAGCTGATGGTACGATGGGAGATATGATGGGAAATATCTTCTTAATCATTACAATGGCCTTGCTTTCTTCCTGGCTGATGGCATTTACCATAATTCCTCTTTTCGGAAACGCCCTGCTAAAGGTTACTCAAGGAGCCGAAGCTCATAAGACCATTTTTGATTACTTTAAGGGGCCTTATAACAGACTTCTGGTTTGGGCATTGAAAAGACCGGTGATCACCATTACAGCTATCACTGTGCTGTTTTTCATATCACTTTATGGATTTACATTCATTCCCAGCATTTTTATGCCGCCAAGTGATAGAAATCTGGTAGTTGTGGATATTAACTATCCCCTTGGTACTAAAATTGAAACAACAGATTCAAAGGTTGCGCTTCTTGAAAGTTATATCAAGGACAGTTTGATGGCTGGTGAAACTATTGAGGAAGGAATTCTTGACTGGTCATCTTATATAGGCAAAGGCCCCGAGTCGTATGATTTAGGTTATTCTGCCGGTGAACCCAATTCTTCGTATGCTCACATGCTGTTGAATACCACCTCAGATTTCGCAAATGATATAGTAATCAATAAATTAAGGGATTTTGCAAGTAGAAATCTTTTTGATGCAGAGATCAAAATCAGCCGATTAGTGGGATCCGGTGGTGCTGCCGCACCCATTGAAATAAGAATTACAGGAGATGATCCCGATGAATTATTCAGAATTGCGGATAGAGTTAAAATCAAGCTATTCCAAACGCGGGGAGTTATCAATGTTACTGATGATTGGGGTTCCCGGATTAAAAAAATATATGTAAAAATTGATGAGCATAAATTGTCAAGGGCCGGCCTTACTAATCAGGATGTTGCGATTTCTTTGCTCACTTCTTTGGATGGTTTTGAGGTTGGGGAGTTTCGGGACGATGATCAAAGCATCCCGATTACTATGAAACGCGAAGGAAGCGAAAAACTGGCTTTTTCAGATATTGAAAACCTGAATGTATTTTCTCAAGCCAGAGGCATAAGTATCCCATTATCACAAGTGGCCGAAATTGAGGTACCTTGGCAGTATTCTAAAATATTAAGGCGCAATCTAAAACGAAGTTTGACTATTCAGGCAGGCGTGGCAGACGGTTATCTCGCCAGTAATATTATGGATGAAGTGATTCGTCCGATGATGAACGAAGAAGTCCCCAAATGGAATAATGGCTATACCTATGAATATGGAGGCGATGCCGAAGGTAGTAATGATGCCATGGGGGCCGTTATAATTAATTTACCCCTTGCATTCTTTATTATCGTTCTCTTGCTGGTCATTCAATTTAATTCCTTTCGAAAAGCAACCATTATTTTCATTACTATTCCGCTCGGTATCGTAGGCGTTACGGGAGGTCTGCTGGGGGCGGGTTCCGTTTTTAGCTTCACCGCGTTTTTGGGCATAATATCTCTGGCAGGGATTATTGTCAACGATGCGATTGTTCTCATTGATAAAATTGGTAGTGAGTTAGAAAAAGAAAAAGGGTTGCAGGAAAGTATCAAACAAGCAGCAAACGACCGATTTAGCCCCATCTTGCTGACCACCCTCACTACGTCCTGTGGCATGGTGCCGCTGTGGACGGGTGGTGGTGCGCTTTGGTCGCCTATGGCTGTTTCGATAATCTTCGGGCTTTTTTTTGCAACAATTATCCAGCTAATTTTTGTACCTGCAATTTTTAAACTTTTTTTCACTAACAGGCAAAAAGATAGATCTGTTTAGACCGGAATCCTGGAGTAGGAGTATTTGTTTGTGTATGGGCGAGATTCGGCGAGGGCTAAATACTCTGCTTGGGTCATCATTTTGTCCGGCGGTTGCACCAAATTTTAAATCTCCGCCCGGCATGAAAACAACTGACGAAAAAGGGCCTTATTTTCAAACTATATTTTTACCTTTTGCTGTCCTGTGATTTGAGGGAGACGGGTGCAATTCAAAATGTCGCATCACCGGTCTTGCCGCCGTTAAGGCCCCTCCTCCCTGCGGTCGTCGGGGTGACGGGGCGTTCGCTCGTAAAAGTGCTTCTCCCACGGAGAAGCGAATTTTTCGGACGGCCCCGCCGTCATCCCGACGACCGCAGGGTCGCAGATCCCCGGGAAGGAGGGACCTTTTCGGTGTCCGACCGAAGGCGCGACATTTTGAATTACACCCAGGGAGACCGCCAACCATAAGGTTATATTCAAACGAAAGTGGTTTGCGAATAGTTCACGCCGTAGATGTGTTTACCCTTCCGGAGGTTCTCGCCAAGCCGCACTCTCTCCGAGGTCTTGCCTGTCGGCAAATCGGCAAAACCCGGTATTACTACTTGTTTCCCGTTTTTCCGGCGAAGCCGGGACTCCGGAGGAGTCAAATGTTTGTAGCCAGCAGGGTATCCCCTTTTATTTCCCCTCTCGTTGTGCGCCGTAGCGCGCATCCCCCGGTTTCTCCACCGGAGAATGGTGTCTAAAGGTACCTTTTGGGTGATAGGTCTTTGCGGTTTTGAGACCGCAGATGCGAGATTTTGAATAGCACCCTATTGATTTAATGACTTCAATACCCGACTACCTCATTACAAGGCGGTAATTGTGTATCAATTATAAACTTCACGCACTGAACTTACGAATGGTCCTGGCATTGGCGATCATCGCAGCATATAGGAGGCTGGCTTGGATGTCTTCCTGCTATATTTCCCTCTTATCAATATCCTAATTCTCCTCCCCTCACTCCCGCACAAACGGCAGACTGAATATCGTTTCCCCCGAATGATAATGCAAAAAATAAATCCCCCGGCTCAGGTTTGGCCCGGAATCCAACTGCACGCGCATTTCTCCGGCTCCTTTTATGCCTTCGTGTTCCATACATATCCGTCCCCGTAAATCGGTGATTCTGATCTCGTATTTTCCCGAGTAGGAATCGAAAACTTCCAGCGAAAATGTCCCGCCATTGGGGTTGGGATATAAACGCCAGTTGTTGCCACCCGACTCCGGATCAACGGAAACCTGATTGCTAATGGTCACGGTCTGCTTGGTGGTAAGGGTACAAACCCCGTCGCTGACGGTGAGCATCACGGTGTATTCTCCCGTCTGACTATAACTGTGTTGGGGGTTTGCGAGTGTGGAGGTGTTTCCGTCACCAAAATCCCATAACCAGCTTGTGGCTTGGGGGTTATTGTCGGTAAATTGAATTTCGGTTCCGGGTAATGCCCATGTATCGGAAACCGAAAATTCCGCTACGGGGCCTTTCTCCAGAATACGACAGTAGTAAACCTCCCGTGCAGCGGCATTGGAGAGTTGAACTTCTGACCAGGTTTTGCCGCCGATCACGGCAAAAGTCGCGGTGTCGGTCTGCTGCTGTATGAGGGTAAATGGCCCCGTAGAGATAAATTGCATCACATCGCTGCCTCCGGCAGTAATTCCGGCGGAAGCGGTCGCGGCGGTGGGCACATTTTTTAAGGCCTGATATTTTCCGCTATTGGTAAACTGAAAATTGGAACTGGGATTGGTGGTGGCAAATGCGTGAAAGTTTCCGGAGGAAAGCAGACTCAAAGCGTAATAACTGCTGCTGCCTCCCGACAAATCCCAGGCAAAAACCATTTTTTCGGTGGTATCAAAATTCGCAGCATTGCGGGTTCCGGGAAGTCCGGTAAGGGGATGAGGATGAATATAAATGTCCCAGTCCGCAAACAAACCCGCGTATAAACCCGAAATCGGCAGGGTGCCCGCATTCTGGATCAGGTATTGGAAAATGATAAAATCTTCGTAGGGAGAATTTTCATACACAAAGGTTTTCTGCGTAATACTCACTCCCAAAGGCAGGGAGGCCGTCACGTCGCTGAAAGTGGTTGTATAAACAAAATCTGCCCTTCGATCCGAAAAATCCCGGTGAACTTCCTCCCCGATTTTAAAGTCGTTGTCCCGCGTCTGCGTATTCCGGATATGATCCGAAACCCGGGAAACCGAATTCCCCGTCAAAAATCCGCCTTCAAACAGGGCATTTTCTTCCAGATTGTAGGAAACGCCTATTCCCTGCTGCTGGGAAAAATAGTCATTAAACCCAAACCCGCCCTGACTGGTAAGGGTCGTATGAAGGTGGTTGTGGTCAATGTTCAACCAGGACTCATTCACCCGGTGAGAAATGTATTCGAAATCGGTATATCCCATGACAGGATCTTCGTAGGACAATTTAAGCTCGACCTCCACATCATTCGGCACCGCGGGAGAAAGTACAATGCGAAATTGTTGCCCGGAGGAAAATCCCTGCATCATCCCGGTTTTTCCCGGCTGGAGGTTGCCACTGATAACGGTTGCAAAAACGGTAGGAGAACTAAGCGTTACGGTAAGATTGGCGGTTTCTTGGAGGTAATTCAAAAAATTAATGCTCACTACAACGGTATCACCGGGAGCCAGGCGATGGTCTCCGTCGGTATCGGTAAAAACCACTTCTGTGTGGCGAATAGCCGGTTTGAGCGGATCATTTATTGCCCGGAACATATTCACCCTTCCGAGGCCGAGGTAGTCCTGAAACTGTGGGTTGTGGGCATAAATATCATCAGCCGTAATCCTTACTCTTTGGGCGGCCTGAAACGGGGTAAGTTGTGGGAAAGCGGAAAGGGTCATTCCCACCACTCCGGAAACAACAGGGGCGGAGGCCGAGGTCCCCTTCCACGAACGGTAGTCGTCGTCGGCATAAGGACTTACAATCCGCCAGCCGGGGGCAGATATGTCCACCGAATGGTGGAAGGTGCTATTGCCCGAGTTGTCGGGACAACACAAAGTATCGCCGAAGGCGACATTGGCCACCGAAATCACTTCGGGATAACCCGCCGGGTAATAACGCTGGTTTTGCCCGCTGTTGCCCGCAGCGGCAATGACAGCGGCCTGATGGTTGAGGGTGGCGTAACGGATCACGTCTTCGCCAAACTGGCTCCGAAACGATCCCCCCCACGAGGCATTGATAATATGTGCGCCCTGGTTTACGGCATAGACGATTCCCTGATAACCATGGGTAATACTTCCGATCGAATCGTCTGCCGCCGCTTTTACCGGAAGGAAGGAACAATTAAAAGCCGTGCCAGTAGAGCCGAGGTGGTTGTCGGCGGTCGCGCCGTAAGTGCCCACCACCCAATGCCCATGTACATTCCCAATGGAGGGGTTGTTGTCACCGGTACTGCCGATGGTGGCCCCGGCGAGGTCCCAACCCCGGTAGTTGTCCACGTATCCATCCTGATCATTGTCAATTCCGTCCACTGGGTCGTCGGTATTGAGAAAAATATTGTCCTGAAGGTCGGGGTGAATCAGGTTAAAACCTGCATCCACGGTGGCGATGACAATATTAGGGTTTCCCCAATGGGTATCCCAGGTCTGGAGTGCCTGGATTTTTTCGTGATGCCATATACCGTTAAGAAAACCCGTCGTATCAGAATACGGATCGTTGGGAATATAAAGAGGTTCATAGACATACCAGGGTTCGGCATAAGCGATGGACTTTTCGGTAAGGAGGAAGTTTACGGCATCCTCGACCGACCATTGGGGGGAGTAGCTAAATTCGTAGAGGGTCGAAAGGTCGGTGAGTTTTTGCCCGTAAGAATTGGTTTCGGTGGCGGGAGGTTGGATTGTAGGAAATACCCGGGTCAGGTTTTCGGACTTGAGAGTTCCGAGTTTTTGCTGAAGGGTGGGTAAAAGAATGTTTTTTTCTTCGCAGAGGTGCCGGTATTCACTTTTTATTTTGAAAATGATTTTCCCTTCCACATACCGGGCATCCGGAGCAAGGGTAAAGGGTCGGTATTTGATTTCCGGTAAAAGGGAAAACTGAGCCGACATCGGTGGCAGAAAAAAGAGCAGGAAAAGGAGGAAAACAGTATAGGTCTTTGGGTTCATGGGCTAAAGCTAAAAAATTACCCAATTTTTTTTCATTCTACTCTGTCACAAAATCTTACGATAGGGTGTTTTAATCAAATAATAATTAAATTTAACCTCTTTTTAACTATGGCCAATTATATGAATCAAAACGAGTTCCTGAAATACGCCACAAAACACGTGGGTATCAGCAGTCTGACCATGCACGACTACGTCAGCGCCTCCAACCAACAGATCAACGCTTCCATTGTTCCCAATGTATATGGACTTACTCCCAATATCATTGAAGAACGTCAGCTCAACGTAATTGCAATGGACGTTTTTTCGCGTCTGATGATGGACCGTATCATTTTCCTCGGAATGCCGATCAATGATCAGGTCGCCAACATCGTCAGCGCCCAGTTGCTTTTCCTCCAGTCCGCCGATGCCTCAAAAGATGTAAATATTTATATCAACTCTCCCGGTGGTTCGGTTTATGCAGGCCTTAGCATTTACGATACCATGCAGATCATCAGCCCCGATGTGGCCACGATTTGTACGGGTATCGCGGCTTCCATGGCGGCAGTTTTGCTTTGTGCCGGTGCAGCAGGCAAACGGTCGGGCCTTCCACATTCACGGGTGATGATTCATCAGCCGATGGGCGGGGCACAAGGACAAGCATCGGACATCGAAATTGTTCACAATCAGATTCAGATTCTCAAAAAAGAACTGTACGAAATCATCGCTCACCATTCCGGTCAGGAGTTTGATAAAGTATGGAAAGACTCCGACAGAGATTACTGGATGACCTCTGGCGAAGCAAAAGAATATGGCCTCGTGGACGAGGTACTTAATACCCGAAAAAAAGATAAATAATGAGAAGTGAGAGTTGCTCCTTCTGTGGAAGATCCAAACGCGAAGTCCAAATCTTGCTCGCAGGATATGGCGGTGCGCACATTTGCGAAAATTGTGTAGCGCACGCCAATACCATCATCGAAGAGGAGTTTAAAGAAAAACCGGTTACTCGTATTACCCGTGTACCGAAACCGAGCGAAATTACCGCTCACCTCGATAAGTACATCATCGGGCAGGAGTCTGCAAAAAAAGTGCTTTCCGTAGCGGTTTACAACCACTACAAACGCATCATGAATCCCGGAAAGGACGAGGATGAAATCGAACTTGAAAAAAGTAACGTCCTGCTCGTAGGCCAGACCGGTACCGGCAAAACCCTGCTCGCCCGCACCATCGCCAAAATGCTCAATGTGCCTTTCTGTATCGCCGACGCGACGGTACTTACCGAAGCCGGTTATGTCGGAGAGGACGTGGAGAGTGTCTTGGTAAGGCTGCTTCAGGAAGCGGATTACGACGTGGAAGCCGCGCAAAAAGGCATTGTTTACATTGACGAGATTGATAAAATCTCCCGAAAATCCGACAATCCCTCCATTACCCGTGATGTAAGCGGGGAAGGTGTTCAGCAGGCTTTGCTCAAATTGCTCGAAGGTTCGGTGGCCAATGTTCCCCCCAAAGGCGGAAGAAAACACCCCGAACAAAACCTCGTGCAGATTGACACTACCAATATCCTCTTTGTATGCGGCGGGGCATTCGAAGGAATTGACCGGATTATTTCCAACCGAATTTCGGTTAAAACCATTGGCTTTGACGCCTCTTCAACCAAAAAGCTGGAAGAAGGAACCAATATCTACCGTTTTATTCAGCCCGCCGATCTTCGCTCTTTTGGGCTGATCCCGGAGATCATCGGCCGCCTTCCGGTGCTGAGTTACCTCGATCCGCTGGACGTGAAAACCCTCCGCCGGATTCTTACGGAACCCAAAAATGCCATCATTCGACAGTATCAGAAAATGTTTGAACTCGAAGGTAAAAAATTAACCTTCGACGAAGATGTTCTCGATACAGTGGTAAAAAGGGCCGTAGAACTAAAACTCGGTGCGCGTGGACTTCGCTCGATCATTGAGGCTATTATGCTCGATGTAATGTTTGAGATGCCCGACAGTGAGGAAACACAATATCATATTACCCTTGATATTGCTTCTGCAAAACTCTCCGATACCAATTTTATGAGCTACCGGGCGGCAGGCTGAGCCTCCGCCTTTCGATAAACAAATCAGCCTATATATATGGGCGAAAAAACGAAAATGTCGTACCCCGCTGAGGAGTGCGACATTTTCGTTTGCACCCGTTTTCAAAAAGGGTAAAAATAATTCCCTTTAAAATCCGCCGATTTCCCTTCATCGTTCTCTTTATTTTTGCTATCTTATCGAAAATTTCGACACCCTTAAACACAAAACCCATGAAACGTTCGATTTTTGCCCTATTTCTCCTTTCGCTGATGGCTTGTACCGAAGACCGCTTAGCCCTACCCCCTACCCCCCCCCCCGCAGGAGAAAATGACTTTTCCGGAAATGCAGATTGAAGACCTTGACGGCAGGCCGCCGATGGATGGAGCAACGATTTTTGCGCTTACTCAGCGGATTTCGCTCGTCCACACCCGCAGCGCAACCAGCTTCGACTGGAGTATGGCCGATGACTATACCCTTTGGAGCGCGGTGGTAGCCGGCGACAGCACCGTAGTCGTAGGCTACAAACCGGCTACCCTAGACAGCATTAATCATATCCTGCATCTGATTGATCTTAACAATCCCGACTGGATGTATGCCCGTGATTACACGATCGAGTTTGTCCGGCAGCAACTTCAGATACTCCATCCCGGCACGGCTTTTCCCACCGATACCTTTTTGCTCCGAAGCCATGAGGTTCTGCCTATTTTGTATTTTAAACTCTCGGACTATGAAGTGATTGCCGGACTCCGGCAGTTGGGTACAGTGGTTTACGTAGAGCCGGAAGGTTATAATGAAAACCTCTATGCAGCGGATCCGATCCGAACCAGTGGCTGTAACGAAGAAACCGATCAGATAGAAAGTTCTGATTACTTTACCATAAGCCCCAATTCAAAGGTTTCCTGGCATTTGGGAATAGGCACGCATCGGGTATCTCTGGCCTGGGACGTATGTCCCAAAGGAACCGGTATTACACTAGGCCTTATTGATACCGGGATAGACAGTGACAATACCTATCTCAGTCAATCGGGCCTATTTACCTCCGGCCAATCCGGTGGCAGGACGATTGAAAAGTTCGGTACCTTCGATGGCACCAGCCCCCATGATTTGTGTGGGCACGGCACCCGGATGGCGGGTATCCTTGCCCATCCCCGCACTAACAATGGAGGTATCACCGGTATCGCCTACAAATCGAGTTTAGTGAGTTACCGGGTGGCCAATGGGGTCATCCTTGACGGGACGGAAGAAAAAGAGGCCGTGGTGGATGCCCTTACCGCTTTAGGCGACCGGAGCGATGTGAGGATTATTAGCATGTCTGTCGGAAAGGTTTTTGAACACCAGCCCATCACCCAAGCTATTAAGTATGCCTATGGAAAAGGGAAGTTGATTTTTTGTGCCGCAGGAGGGGGTTACCAAGAAACCCATCCCGCCAAATCCCCGAGTTTAGCGAATGAGGTTGTAGCGGTAACGGCCGCTAAATACGACTATAATGATCCCAATCATGTCAACTTAACAAAGGCACTTTACTGTCCCTTTGATACCTATGTGGATTTCGCAGGGTTAGTAGAAGAAAACATGCCGACGAAAACTCGATTTGCGCTCAGCACCCAACTCGACAACGGAGCGAGTCTGGCCTGGTCTAAAAAAGCCTCTGCCGCCACTGCGACAACGGCGGGCATCGCCGCCCTGGTTTGGTCCTGCAATCTCAACCGCAGCCGGGCACAGGTATTAGCGATTCTGCAGCAGGCGGGTAGCCGTTGGGGAAATGTAAGTACGGACTATGGGTATGGGGTGATTGACGCGAAAGAAGCGGTGGATTTAGCCAATATTCCGCTTCCGCTCACCGTTCAGATTTCGGAACCTTCGGTCATCGAAATCAGCGGAACCTATCTGTGGACCGCTACGGTTGCCAATAGTACTGCGCCCAATCTTACCTATACCTGGAAGTGGAACGGTACCACGGTGGCGACCGGTACGAATGTATCTTCTTATACCCGCAGCGTAATCATTCCCTCTTCCGGAACGGTGACAAGTACCCTCTCCCTTACCATCATCGAACAGGGAGGCCTTAACCGCACGCAAACCGCTAGCCAACCCCTCCTCATCGGAGATCCCGCCGGGGAGATGGAATAAAAGTTTCCCCTTAAATATAACTCTTTATAAATAAATAATATGTGTAAAAAAATCCTGAAAAATATCGGGTTTGTGGTTGTCGTGCTACTAGCCACCCCTTCCCTTTGTGCCCAAACCCCTAATCTGTTTTTTACGCAGACCGACGCATGGGTTGCTGGATCAATGGAGGATGGTACTATTTCCGTTTCGTTTCTCTATGAGCATAAGTTCAAAATATATCCTTCGGGGTGGATTTCCTCCCTGGGGGTAAGTTCGGGTTTGACACTCACCAGTTCTGAAGACATCGATCGTTTTATCCGAGGCGGATTCTTTCAGCTACCCCTCTATTTCACCCTGCAAACCGGGCATCGGTCCCACCATGCGCATCTGGCGGCAGGAGCGCGTTTTGTTCTAGTTTTTGAGGATGACTATATACCGCCCTTTGTACCCATTCCTATGCTGGAATTATCGTACCGCTTTGAGCCGCCACAGGGAGGTATTATGCTGCAGGGAGGAATGGGCATTTCCATCATAGGAATCATTACAAGCGGCGGCGTAGGCTGGGCTTTTTGAGGAGAGGTAGGTAAGGGGAAAAATACCGAGAGTGTTACCTCAACGTGCGTTTTAGATAAAACCCAACAACATGTGTAAAAAAATCCTGAAAAATATCGGGTTTGCAGTTATCGTACTGCTGCTATCGACCCCTTCTCTATACGCCCAGGCCCCCCACCTGCTTTTTTCGCAGACCGACGCATGGATTGCCGGAAGTTCGGAGGGTGTTATTTCTATTTCGTTTCAATATGAGCATAAGTTCAAAATATATCCTACGGGAGTGGTTTCCTCCCTGGGGGTAAGTTCGGGGTTGATATTCGCCAACTATTCAGACGCCGATCGTTTTATCCGAGACGGATTCTTTCAGATACCCCTCTACTTCACCCTGCAAACCGGGCATCGGTCTCACCATGCACATCTGTCGGCAGGGGGGCGTATTTTTCTTTTGAAGGATGACTTCGCACCGCCCTTTCCCATTCCTATTCTGGAATTATCGTACCGTTTTGAGCCGCTCCAAGGAGGCATTATGTTACAAGGAGGGATGGGGATTGCCCTGTTAGGGATCATGGCAAGCGGCGGTGTAGGCTGGGCTTTTTGAGGGTGTGGGGTGTTGAGGCGGAGTGATTTTTCGTCTGGATCTTTAATTCCAGCGTTATGTGCAAACAATTATTACTAAAGAGTGTACTCTTCACCTATCTGTGTTTGATGGGGGTTGAAATTCTTCATGCTCAGATGAAAGGGAGGAACGCCGTTGGTGTGGATATAGGATGGTATCCAGGGTTAAATCCCTTGACGGGCATTCTATATGAGCGCCAATTGGGATATGCGGATCGGCAGGGGCTTTCCTTTCGCTTTCGTACGGGCATCTACCTCGGTCTGGAAGAATTAGGTTATGATAATGCGAACATCGGGATACCCACAGTTGTTACTTTGCTTACCGGGCGGAATTTTCACCACTTTGAGACGAGTTTGGGC
Organism: Bacteroidia bacterium; assembly: GCA_033764335.1. Lineage (GTDB taxonomy): Bacteria > Bacteroidota > Bacteroidia > J057 > J057 > JAGQVA01. Next base: position 66,193 of record JANRJC010000001.1, read on the forward strand.
GTTATTTGGGCACCGGGTAACCAAAATGAATATTTGCCGCCCCTCTTCCCGGTTGCCGAAATAGGTTATCGCTATATGCCCCCTCAAGGCGGACTGATTTTACGGGCAAGAGGGGGGACAACCGGTTTAGGCGGCGGCATCGGCTGGGCTTTTTGAGGAGATTGCGGGAGGAGGAAAAATACCGAGAGTGCTACCTCAACGTGCGTTTTAGATAAAACCCAACAACATGTGTAAAAAAATCCTAAAAAATATCGGGTTTGTGGTCGTAGTGCTACTAGGTATCCCTTCCCTTTGTGCCCAAACCCCTAATCTGTTTTTTGCGCAGACCGACCTATGGTTTGCTGGAGCCACGGCGGACGGTACTATTTCCGTTTCGTTTCAATATGAGCGTAAGTTCAAAATATATCCTAAAGGATGGATTTCTTCTTTGGGAGTAAGTTCGGGATTAACACTCACCAGTTCTGTAGACTCCGATCGTTTTATCCGAGATGGAGCTTTTCTCCTACCCCTCTATTTTACTGTGCAAACCGGGCATCGGTCCCACCATGCACATCTGGCCGCAGGGGGGCGTTTTATTCTGCCTTCGGAGGATGACTACCTACCGGCTTTTGTCCCCATTCCTATGCTGGAATTATCGTACCGCTTTGAGCCGCCTCAGGGAGGCATCATGCTGCAAGGAGGAATGGGCATTTCCATCGTAGGAATCCTCGCAAGCGGGGGCGTAGGCTGGGCTTTTTGAGGAGATGCGCGGGGGGGGGTATAACGAGGGAAAAGCCAAAGAGGCGTGCGAAGACGCGCCGCTGGAATCGAAAAAAAGGGGGGCGCATCGGGGTGCTACCGATGTTTCGGCTCCGAAAGGAGTCCTTGGGACCCTCCGGGCCTTTGTGCCTAAAGGCACGCATCAAAGGTGCTGTCGGCACTCAGTAAGTTGTGTCGCAGACACAAAGGCCCGGAGGGTCGTAATATCGGTAGCCAAAAGGCAATCCCTCCCCATTTTATTCTCGGGACCGCGTCCTTGCACGCAGAAAGGCTTTTTCCTTAATTTTCAAAACGGGTGAATAATTCCCTTTAAAAATCTACGCATTTCTCTTTACTTTCCCGAATTATAAAGCAGTTCCGTTTTCTTTTATTCAGGGTATTATGACGCCTAAAGACTACTCTTCTGATTCGTCCTCCGCCGTAAACCGCCAACGGGAGATTTACCTCAACGGTGCCGCCGGTTTTAAGCCGACCATTCCGGTAAATATAGACCTTCTGGAGGCCGCCGCAGCGAAGAAAATGAGTCGCGAAGCGTTTGCTTATGTGGCCGGTGGCGCCGGGATCGGTTCTACGATTAAGGCTAATCGTTCCGGCTTTGATGCGTGGCGTATTGTGCCGAGGATGTTGCGCGATGTGTCGGTTCGCCACACCGAAACGGAAATTTTGGGCACAAAAATGCCTTTCCCGCTGCTTTTATCGCCGGTAGGGGTGCTCGAACTTGCTCATCCGGAGGCGGATTTGGCGGTGGCCGCCGCCGCGTCGGAAACGGGAGTACCTTATATATTTAGCAATCAGGCTTCGGTTGCGATGGAAAAAACCGCCGCCGTCATGGGCAATAGCCCCCGATGGTTTCAGCTTTACTGGAGTAAATCGGACGCACTGGTCGAAAGTTTTGTCCGCCGGGCCGAAGCTTGCGGTTGTAGTGCTATTGTGGTGACACTGGATACCACAATGCTGGGGTGGCGCGCAGAAGATTTAGATTTGGCTTACCTGCCTTTTCTCCGGGGAAAAGGCATCGCTCAATATACCTCGGACCCGGTTTTCCGCCAACTGGCTCTCCAGCCGGAAGAAGGCCCCGCACCACCGCGAAAAATTACTTTATCTTCTCTTTCTCTCCTGCTGGAACTTACCCGCAATTTTCCCGGAAATTTTTGGCAGAATCTCCGTTCCGGCTTTCCACTGGCTTCGGTGCGGAAATTTATCAGTATTTATTCCCGGCCTTCTCTTACGTGGGAAAATCTTTCCTTCCTCCGGGAAAAAACTCGCCTGCCCATTATTCTAAAAGGAATTCTTCACCCCGATGATGCGCGTAAGGCTGTGGACGAAGGCATCAACGGCCTGATTGTCTCCAATCACGGAGGAAGGCAGGTGGATGGTTCTATTGGTTCGGTGGAGGTTTTGCCCGGTATTGTCGCGGCGGTCGGCGGAAAAATTCCTATATTGCTGGACAGTGGCATAAGAGGCGGAGCGGATATGTTTAAGGCATTGGCTCTGGGAGCAAATGCTGTGTGCATCGGAAGGCCCTATGTCTATGCGCTGGCTCTCGCCGGGAAAACCGGTGTTCAGGAAGTAATTCGCAATTTTGGGGCGGATTTTGAGTTAACAATGGGTCTGGCAGGTTGTACTTCGCTAGCCGAAATTGATAAAAACCTGCTTGTCAAAACCGAACATTCATCCTTATGAATATTTTTCAGAAATCTTTACCCTCATCTGCCATCTGGGCATCTGCATTCATCTTGCTGATGTTTACCGGTTGTGGGCCGAAACCCTCCTCTTCCACAGAGGACGCAGAAACTCTGACTGCGGAAGAATCCGTCGGAGACTCAATGCGGAGCAGAGGTTTGTCCAATGCCCGTATGGCCGAATTTTCCCTGGATCGTTATTTCCCGGCTCTTTATAATCTGATCAAAAAAGACCCGGCACTGGTAAAACAAATGAGTGTTTTGGCAGAAAAAGTAGTAAAAAAGGAAGAAATCACTACGGAAAAAGACTTACTAGCAGTTTTTACTCTTAGGGATACACTCCTGAATTCCACTTTGTATAATGCTTTGGAAGCGGTAAATGGATACGCCGACGGCAGCACCGATGACGGAGGCCTTTACGAAGAACTTTCGCGACTCGGTATTCAGATCACGAGCGCGGAGGGCACATTTACGGGACTCGCTCCGGCTTCTTTTCTGGAAGATAAACTCGCAGAACTAGGCTCTGAGGCACTTAAGGCCTATATTGCCTTTCAGGTCGCCGATGCCAACTCTATGAGCGGTGAATACCCTTTTGTGAATATGGAGCCCTACCAACAAATGATTGAAGCGGGTGAAAAGCTGATGAAACTGGAACCGAATCCCTATTTCGTGAAAATAGAAGATCGTTTTTATCAGGCATTGGAAAACTTTACCGATGTACACAAGGTTGTTTCTCCTGACAACGCCCGCCAGGAAAATAATTTTTCCACGCTGGTAGGAGGGGTAAATGCGGAAACCTACCCCTATATCACCGAAACCGAAACCCTCGGTAAATTTGCCCAAAAGGAAAAAACCTCTCCTTACGCCAAAGTTGCTGCGCGCATTATGGAGAATATGAGTGAGATGACCGAAAAACCGGAAAATATTTATGTGATTGTCACGGAGTGGGTTACGGATGAAGACATGGCACGCCGAAGGGTATTTACCCATTTGCGCCAGGGGCAGGATATTCCGCATCACCTCCAAATCCGCAGAGGGGACGGCAAGGACTATTACGCGATTGTCTATCGTTTTTACGAGGACAGCGATAAGGCAACGGCTGCTTTGGAAAAAATCGAAAAACAATTCCCCCAGGCTCAAATGATCTATGCCAGTTTTCAGGGAGGAAAATTATATCAACTAGGGCCTTCAGCCGACTGATTTTTTATGCAAAAACGAATTGTACTAACCGGAAGCAATGGGCTTCTCGGACAGAAAATTGTTCCCCTGCTCGCTGACCGTATGAATGTAAATCTGATGGCAACCTCAACGGGAATCAACCGCCATCCGCTTCGCGAAGGTTATGTTTATGAAACGGCTGATCTTACCGATTTTGAGCGATGGACAGAAATATTCGAAGATTTCCGCCCTACCGAACTCATTCACACCGCTGCCATCACCAACGTGGATCATTGTGAAGACGATCGAAGTCTGTGCGACGCAGTCAACGTCGCTGCCGTAGAAAACCTGGTCAGGCTTTGCGCTCAATACGGAACGCGTATGATTCACATTTCTACCGACTTTGTCTTTTCCGGAGAGTCAGGGCCTTACCGAGAAACCGATCTCACGGGCCCCGTCAACTATTACGGACAATCCAAACTCCAGGCGGAAAATCGAATACTCGAAAGCAGAATTCCCTCCACCATTCTCCGAACCATGTTATTGTATGGAATTACACCGGGAATGTCCCGTACCAATATTGTACTTTGGGCAAAAAAATCACTGGAGGAAGGGGTGTCCATACGTGTGGTGAATGATCAGTTTCGCTGCCCCACACTGGCCGAAGACCTGGCGTCTGCGACTGTCACAGCGGTGATGAAAAACAGCCGGGGATTGTACCACATTTCCGGAGCAGAAATGATGTCCATGACAGAACTTGTGTATCAGGTCGCCGATTTTTGGGGGTTGGATAAATCCCGTGTAACGGAGGTGACGAGTGATTCACTCAACCAAAAGGCAAAAAGACCCCCTCGCACGGGGTTTATCATTTTGAAAGCCCAAACCGAACTGGATTACAACCCACATCCCTTCAGACAAGGACTTCAACTGCTGGACCAACAGATGAAATCCTTGTAAAAGAAGGTGGATAAGATTAATTTTTCGCTTTAATACGAGCGCAACTATCTTTGTAAAGAGCTTCGATAACCAGAAGCACCGTTTCGCGTTTGCTGTTGGAAATACCGATTTCCACTTCTTCTCCGTCTTTTATCGCCAATAGTTTACCTGTACCGGCTCTTTTGAAGTATTTTTCCTGAACTTTAATCATTTGGTCGGAGCCGGTGGTGCGGAATTCCATGTTGTCAAACTTGGTAGTATAACTGCGACCACTGGGAACCGTGGTTTTGGCTACAACTTCGGCGTCTTCGCCATCGGAGGTAAACAATTCACACAGGCAGGTTCCTTTAAGTTTTTCATCTTCTACCTGCATAAAAGTATAGTGAACGATTTTCCACTCTTCCGCTTTTTTCTCCAGAGCCATTGTTACAAGTTCTCTGCCCTTGACCCAGATTCCGTCGGGGATTTTGGTTTCGTAGTTCACCCGGTAAACCAGCGTAGCGACATTTCCACTTACCTCCACATCTATACGATCTCCGATTTCATAACCGATGGTAATGCCCTGGGTGCGGATGAGGTTGTCAAGGTAGGCATCAAAACCGTTGTAATCGCCATTCTGAACGCGAGAGAGGCCGGAGATATTAAAAACAAAAATATTTGAGGTTGCGTCTTTACTGAAATACCTCAGGACATTTGCCTTATTTTTGGAATTAGGCAGATTGACGTAGGCTTCGGCAAAAGCGCGTAACTGGGAGATGATGAGTTTTTCTGTTTCTACATCGGTCTGTGCTTGTAAATAAGTAGGTTTGAGGAGAAACATTACTGCCATCAGTGCCAGATAATACATAGATTTTGTTAACAGGTTCATAGTTTTTATATCTTGAGGTATGTTATATTGCCAGATACCAAATATACATAAATCAGAAACTTAACCAATATCAGGGACTTTTTTTGCCTGAGTTCATACTATCCGATGTTTTGAATTATGCTAACCCGATATCTCTTCACAAAACTACCTTTCTTTTTTTTTATTTTATTGCTCTCCTCCTGCCAATGGAAAACAAATATTCCTCCGGGAGAAAAAGTGGACATTCTGATTGTCGGTGGAGATTTTGTTACGGCTGAAAAATCCCAGCCGGTGATTCGCGATGGTTTTCTGGCGGTAAACGAGGGAAAAATCATTGCCATTGGCAAGAGGGAAGATTTGGGGCAAAAATATACGAGTGAAAAAACCATTGATGCCTCCGGAAAAATCGTGATGCCCGGTCTGGTCAATACCCATACTCATGCGGCGATGACGATGTTTCGGGGATTGGCAAACGATCTTCCCTTACAAGAATGGCTGGAAAAACACGTATGGCCCGCCGAGGCGCGGTTTGTTAGTGAAGAAACGGTGTATGCGGCGACGCTTCTGGCCATTACGGAGATGATTCGCTCGGGTACAACTACTTTTTGCGACATGTATTTTTTTGAGGAAGAGGTGGCTCTGGCCGCAAAAAAAGCGGGAATGCGCGCCGTAATTGGCGAGGGCATTCTGGATTTCCCCACACCCAGTCAGCCAACCGCCGAAGATGCCCTTAACTATTCGGCGACCCTCATCCATAAATGGGCAAATGATCCGCTTATTTCGGTCGCACTTTCCCCACATTCTCCTTATACCTGCTCCGAAGATTTGCTCCGCAAATGCAGGCATTTTGCCGACAGCCTGAATGTGCGTTTGATGATCCATCTGGCGGAAACGCGCAAGGAAGTCAGCGACATGAAAGCCGCCCGTAATATGTCTCCGGTTGAATACCTCGATCAAATCGGTTTCTTAGGCCCCGATGTGACTGCCGCGCACTGTGTCCATCTTTCGGAAAAAGATTTAAGCCTTCTTTCTACCCGAAAAACAGGCATTGCCCACAACCCGCAAAGCAATATGAAACTGGCCTCCGGAGTCGCCCCCGTGCCGGCCATGCTCAAATCAGGGCTTTCTGTAGGCCTCGGTACCGACGGGGTTGCGAGTAATAATGACCTGAATCTCTGGGAGGAAATGAATACCGCCTCTCTCCTGCAAAAGGTTTTTCTCGAAGACCCCACCGCTTTAAATGCCGAAACGACTTTTCTGATGGCAACGATCGGCGGAGCGACCGTACTGGGTCTCGAAGACAAAATCGGATCACTGAAACCGGGCAAACAGGCAGATTTGCTCATTATCAATATGCAACACCCGCATAACCATCCTCGTTATGATATTTTTGCTCAACTCGTATATAGCACCGATGCGGCAGACGTAGAAACCGTAGTGATTGAGGGCAAACGGGTAATGGAAAACCAACGTTTACTTACTTTGGATGAGGCCGAAGTAATTGCGAACTTTGACCGGATTGCCGAAGAAATCAGAAACGGGCTGAATGAAAATCCATGAAAAAAAATTTTAGCTCCGCAATTATACCCTTCCGGTTTTTATTCCTTTTACTGATCCTGGGAGGTTTATTTTCTCCCCTGTATCCGCAAGATCAGGGCGCGCCGTATATCCGCAACTACAAATCACGAGAATACCAGGCGAGTTCCGCCAATTATGCCATCGCTCAGGACGGGCGGGGTATCATGTACTTTGGCAACTATCGCGGTGTACTTGAATACGACGGTACTTCCTGGCGGCTTATTACCGTCGAAAATCATACGATGGTGCGATCGCTCGCTACCGACGACGCCGGGCAGGTTTATGTCGGAGCTTTGGGAGAATTTGGTTACCTGGCACCGGACTCACTCGGAACCCTTAGGTACTATTCGCTCAAAAATCGCCTCGAAACCCCCGAAATGAGCATCTCGGATATTATCACGGTGATCGGTTTGCCCTCCGGAGCGGTATTCCGTTCCACCGAAACCGGGCGATTGTTTTTCTGGGAAAAGGGTCACCTCCGCACCAGTCATCATGCCGTGGAGGCAGGTGTAAAAAGTATTTACCGAGTAAATAACCGGCTCTTGGGTCTATCGGACCCCTACGGACTGGTTGAGTGGAACGGCGAGAGTTTTGTTCCCCTCAAAGGCGGCGAACCACTTGCCGGGCTTTCGATTATGTCTATGGTTCCTTTTCCCGGGGACAAAATCCTCCTAAAGTCTTTTGAAAAAGGCTTTTTCCTCCTTTCCTTTCAGGGAGCAACCGTGCAAATAACGCCCTATTACACCGAAGCCGACCGGCTGATTTCGGAGAATATGTTTACCATTCTCATAGCCTTGGGAGGCGAGCAGTTTTTTATTGGAACGGTAAAAGGTGGAGGATTGGTAATAGATCGTGAAGGGAAAGTAGTGAGATACATAGATGAGTCTGCCGGCCTTCAGGACAACCTCGTACTGGGCGGATTTCAGGATCGGGGGCATTCACTGTGGCTGGCGCTGTCGCGGGGGATTTCCCGAGTAGAAATCGCCAGTCCGCTTTCCCATTGGAATGAAGACAACGGGCTTCAGGGTTTGGTTTTTTCTACGGTTCGGCACAAAGGGACTTTGTACGCTTCTACGCCCCTGGGCGTGTATTATCTGAAAAACGGAAGGTTTTTCCCGGTCGAAAATATAGAGGTCGAAGCCTGGAAACTTATCACTTATCCGGTGGTAAATGCCAAAGGCCAGGTAAATGAAAAACTACTGGTAGCCACAGTCAAAGGTGTATATGAGATCTCCGGCAACCGGGGTATTCCCGCCGACCCGGGAGCAAGACTTACGAATCCCTACCAATCGCCCTGGCATCCGGAGCATCTGTATAATATCTCCGGCACGGCCGGGGTTCAAATCATGGAGTTTTCACGGGGACGTTGGCAACCGGTGCGGCAGATGGCCGGACTGACCGGCCGCTATAAAAGTATGGCGGAGGATCAAAAGGGTAACCTCTGGCTCGTGGATATGCTCGGACAGGGCGAGTTGTACCGGGTGGATTTTCCGGCAAAAAACGGTTTTTCCCTCCCTCGCATTACTCCCATGACCGATTCGGGGGGGGTACCCCCGGTATTAAAAATTTATCACCTGGGTGAAAAGCTCATTTTTTCCACGGCCCAGGGGCTGTATTTATACAACGAAACAACCGGTCGGTTTTACGCCGACACCCTCCTTAACTTAAAAGCCGAAGAAGGGGCAATCATCCGTTTTCAGGAAGATCACGCCGGAAATGTATGGGTCGAGCGCCAGTCAAAACCCCGCCGCTGGCTGGAGGTCGTCAGACGTCAGCCAGACGGCACTTACCTGCGCGATACTACCCTGCTCAAAGGTCTCGCCAATACCGAAATCTGGGGAAATATTTACCCCGAACCTACCGGACTCACCTGGATTGGAACGCAGGAAGGATTATACGTCTATGATACCCGGAAACGGCAGTGGGAAAACCCTAACCTCCAGCCACTTATCCGGGAAGTTTCGATTGCCAAAGACTCCGTTTTGTATTTCGGAGCCTTTCACCCCATAGCCAATAAATTCAGGGATTCTATTAAAACCCGAACCCCCGGCCTGTCTCGTATTCCGCTACTCAATTACAAACACAATTCTATCGTTTTTCATTATACTACGCCCTGGTATCAAGAAGAATCCCCGATTCAATATAGCTACTGGCTCAAAAACTGGGAAAGCAACTGGGGACCGTGGACCGGTGAAACCCGGAAAGAATACAATTCACTTCCGCCGGGAGAATATGAATTTCAGGTGCGGGCAAAAAATATCTATGGAGAAATCAGCTCGCCGGCTATTTATCATTTTAAAATATCGCCCCCGTGGTACCGCACATTTTGGGCGATTCTTTGTTACGGCTGCCTGTTTTTGTTTCTCATTTATGGAACCGTAAAACTAAACACGCGGAGGCTCCACCTTCAAAATGAAAACCTCGAAAGAGTGGTTTATGAACGCACCTCCGAAATCTGGGATCAGCATAAAGAGATTGTCAAAAAAACCGTAGCACTCAAACGCCAAAAAGAAGAAATCGCCGCCCAACACGCCCTGCTCGAAGAGAAAAATGAAACGCTCGAAAATACCCTTGCCAAACTGAAAGAAACCCAGTCCCAACTTGTGGATTCGGAAAAAATGGCCTCCCTCGGCCAACTTACCGCCGGGATCGCCCATGAAATCAACAACCCCATCAATTTTGTAAAAGGCAATATCAATCCCCTCAAAAAAGATTTTGAGGAAATCAAAACACTCTTCGAACTGATCCGAAAAATAGACCAGAAGGGTGATATGAAACAAGAATTTGCCCGCGTAAAAGCTTATTGCGAGGAAATAGATGCCAATTTTTTATTTGAAGAAATGGAACAACTCCTCGACGGAATCGAAGAAGGGGCTGTACGTACCAAAGAAATCGTGGATGGCCTCAAAATATTCGCACGTTCAGACCTCAACAACTTCAAACACGTGGACATTCATTCGGGTATAGACGCGACACTCACGCTGCTGGGTAATAAGCTCAAAGACCATATCCGGGTGGATCGCCACTACGCCGAACTTCCGGTGGTGGAGTGTATGCCTGGAAAATTGAACCAGGTGTTTATGAACATCCTCACCAATGCCATCCAGGCAATTGAGGAAAAAGCAAAAAAGAAAGGACAGGAACTCCGAGGGCACGTAGGCACTATCGCTATTTCCACGGAGATGGCCGAAGGTTGCCATCCGGAAGCCGGAGGTTGCCTCCGCATTCGAATCAAAGACGATGGCCCCGGTATGACGCCCGAGGTAAAATCGCGAATATTTGACCCGTTTTTTACCACCAAAGATGTAGGGGAAGGCACCGGGCTGGGGCTTTCCATTACTTTTGGCATCATCGAAAATCACAAAGGAACCATCCAGGTCAACAGCACACCCGGAGAAGGTACAGAATTTGTGATTATCTTACCGTTTAAACAACAGGTAGTGAGGATATAAATTCTAAATTCATAAACCGATATGGAAGACCGGAAACCCTCTATTCTGTATGTGGACGATGAACCCCAGAATCTGGTATCATTTAAAGCCTCTTTCCGGCGGTTTTATGAAGTTTTTACCGCCCAAAGCGGAGAAGAAGCCCTCCAGACGTTGCGCCAACAGGCCGTTTCCCTGATTATCAGCGACCAGCGTATGCCACAGATGACCGGGGTAGAGCTATTTGAAAAAATCCTGCCTGAGTTTCCCGATCCGATCCGCATGGTAATGACCGGTTATAGCGATATGGAAGCTATTATCCAGGCAATCAACAAGGGCAAAGTCTATTATTATATTACGAAACCCTGGAAACAGCCCGAACTGAAACTGGTAATAGACAATGCCCTGGAGGCTTACCGGCTGAAAGTCGAAAACAAGGGGCTTCAGGAAGAAAAAAATGCCCTCCTTCTTAAAGCAGAACGCCAGGAAAAAGAAAATATCCTTTCCCGCTTTGAAACCCTCAAAAATCAGGTAAACCCTCATTTTCTTTTTAATTGCCTCAATGCCCTGAGTTCACTCGTACATGACGATCCCGACCTGGCCGAAGATTTTATTTCAAAACTCACAAAGGTGTATCGTTATGTACTCGATTTTCGGGGTGAAACCCTCGTACCACTGGAGGAAGAGCTAACCGTCCTGAAAAGTTATTTTTTCCTCCAACAGATTCGTTTTGGAAATAATCTCCGGATGTACACCCAGGTGAGCGAGGCGTTATGGGGCTGCCTGATTCCACCGATGACCCTTCAGATGCTGGTAGAAAATTCAATCAAACACAATATTATTTCGCGTGAACAGCCACTCACGATCGAACTTTACACCGAGGAGGATCGTTTTTTTGTGGTAAAAAATAATTATCAGAAAAGAACGGAGAAAGTGGATTCCACCGGAGTAGGGTTGGAAAACCTCCGTGCGCGGTATGCATTTATTTCGGAGGAGAAACCCTCATTTGGAATTGAAAATGGCTATTACCTGGCCCGTGTACCCATTCTTCGTGAAGGGGACATCAATAGATTTACAGATGAAGGGAGAAATTGCTAATTTGGCGGCATGGACAAAAACTTCGCTATCCTTTACGTGGACGATGAGCCGCAGAATCTTATTTCTTTCCGGGCAACTTTCCGGAGAGAGTATAAAATTTTTACGGCTTCCAGCGGAGAGGATGGGCTGGAGATGTTGCGGCAAAACGAAATTCACCTGATTATCACCGACGAGCGGATGCCGGGTATGACCGGGGTTCAGTTTCTCGAAAAAACCATTCCTCAATACCCCGAATGTGTTCGCATTGTACTGACCGGCTTTACCGACATGGAAGCCATTATTCGAGTGATCAACAACGGTAAAATTTTCCGCTATATCACCAAACCCTGGGACGAAAACGAGTTGCGAATGACCATTGAAAATGCCCGGCAACTCCACGAACTTCAACAAAACAACAAACGGCTTGTGCGCGAACTTCAGACCAAAGTCGAAGAACAGGAGCGCACTTTGAAGCTATTTATGAAATATGTGCCGGAATCTGTTGTCGAAAAGGCACTCAGCAATACCACCGATTCTATTTTTGAAGGAGAACTGCGGGAAATCGCCGTGCTTTTCTGTGATATAAGAGGATTTACGACCATGAGTGAGGAATTGTCCCCGAAAGAAGTGGTGGCTTTTCTGAATGATTATTACGCCATGATGTCCTCAGTGATCAAACGTTACGAGGGCACGGTCAACCAATTTGTCGGAGACGAAATATTTGCTGCTTTTGGGACACCGATCGTTACTGCGCATTTTGAGCAGAGTGCAGTGTTTTGTGCCTTGGATATGATGAAAAAACTCGAAGAGTTAAACGCCCGTTACCGCGAAAAAATGGGCCGTGAGATCGAAATGGGGATCGGTATCAATAGCGGAGAAGTCGTCGCCGGAAACCTCGGATCCGAAGACAAAATTTCTTACTCCGTGACCGGCGATACAGTAAATACCGGAAAACGCATTGAAACCCTTACCAAAGATGCGCCCAATACTATTTTAATTAGCGACCGGATCTACCGGAAAGTACATCACCTGATTGAAGCTTCCGCCTGGGACCCCATTGAAGTGAAAGGGAAACGGGAAAAAATCCAGGTTTATGAGGTAAAAAGTCGCCGGTAACCGATTTCGCTACGTTGGAAATCGCAGGAAAACGCGCAAATCATTACAGAAAAGTGAAATAACCCTACGGAAGGGTGTATTTCTTACGTGTATTCGCAAATAGAAAACGTAGGGCATTCAGGAGAAATTTTTGAAGATTTTGTACATATTTGATCCAAATAGCAGATGCACTAATGAAAAAATGTGCATTTTTTACAGAAATATTACATAAGGAATAGTTGCTATGCTTTTAATTGTAACTTAGTCCCATGTTTGGGAACCGATTGAGAGGGATAAGCTCTTGTTAAATTTCTACTTGCACTTATAATTCAGGAATTCTTAGGTAATCAGAAAGTCATGAAACATCTGTATCTGGTTATATCGCTCTTTATATGTCTTTCATCATTGAATGGCGTTGCGAGGGGGGTATCGCAAAAATCAAAAATCTACATACCGGTCGCGGAAGGTTTTACCTATCTGAGTATCTCCTCTGAAGAGGAGGAAGTCGTAATCGGTTGGGGACTCGTGGAAATCGAAAACCCCGATTATTTTATCGTCGAAAGGCAAATTGACGCTCAGCCTTTTGAAACCATTGGCGGGCTTAACTATCATACAAGCCGTCCCACCCGCGTTTTTTCTTTCTCCGATATAGCGCCTGTCCGCAATGCCCGGGTTACTTATCGTGTCAAAGTAGTCCGCGAAGATGGCAGCTTTTTCTACTCGGATAAAATATCGGTCTTTATGCCCGAAAATAAAGACTTTTTTACGCATCCCAGCATTCTCTCCGATGTCCTAAATCTGGAATATGCCCTTCCGGCTCTTACTCCTTATGAAATACGGCTGTTTGACTTTTATGGAAATGTAAAGTTTTATCGGCTGGACAAACACCCCGCCGAACTGCATATCCAAGACCGAATCAGTGTTGGTAATCTCCCCGCAGGGCTGTATATTCTTCAGGTCATCCACGGAAATCAAATCCATACCCGCCGGGTGATCAAAGACTAATTCTTCTGGCAACTCTTTATCTACATACTAATGCAACCCCCTGGAAGATTATGTTTTCCGGGGGTTTTGTCGCTTTTATCTTATCTCTTTTTCCTGCAATACCTTCCCCTCTGCATCCACCAGCCGCACAAAAAATACGGCGTCGGGACCGTCTCTGTGCTCAAAACGATAACTATATCTTTTGTCCCCCGGATTCAAATGGTGAATGTCAAAAAGCATTTTTTTGACTCTGCCTTCACGGTCATAAATAATAAGTTTTACATTGTCCACAGCCTGTTCCTGACGGAAAGAAAAGATTCCCGAAACCTCTCTCAAAGGATAAACCTGCGGTTCGGCGGAATTTGGATCTATTTTTTCCGAAGCCAGGGTCTCGCCTTTCATCTTCACTTTGATGTAATAGTCTTTACCGGGAGGTAAATGTTTGCCCGCAATGTACGTTCCTCGATTAAATCCTTCCCGAATCGTTCGGTTTTCGACGATATAAAAATATAACTGATCTTCGCTGTCATAAACACCGACACTGGCTTCCCCGCTTTCTTTTACCAGAAAAGTCATTACGGCCTGGGCATGAATTCTTTTGAGCGGAGCAATCGTATCATCCGCAAATACCTGTCGCTCCATAATAACCTCCGTTCCGTCGGTCAGGCGCAGGTACAGTTCGGCGCTGTCTCCCATCGTATGATTTACCCCGATCCGATATTGCATAAAACCTGGCTCAAAATGTTTTCCCTCAAAATACTGCCGCACGAGGTTTCCTTCTTTGTCGTAAACTGCCAGCCTGGCTTGATAGATATGCTTGCGAATCAAACCCTCCATACTCGTATTGATCGAAGTAATCCGATGCTCGCGGGGTTGGAGGTTAAATTGCGAAACGGGGATTCCCCATGCTTCACTTACTACGGAAACCACATCCCGTACCATAGCGGTGTCTGTCCCGTAAATATCGGCGATCGGGTCGCGGTTGGCTACTGCCCAGATGGCTGACTGCGCGGTGCTGTTCTGGTAATTGCCTTTGGCTATTTTTTCTGCTAATTCTCGCAAATATCCCTCGGCCATTGTACCGATGTCAAAACGTTCGCCGGAAGAAGGGGACATGTTGTAAGACTGTGTACACATCGTAAATATATCAGTGGTTTTGCTGCCTCCCGGCTCCAACGCAACATATACCGGGGCAGTGGTAATAAGGTCCTGCACCGAAGAATCCTCACTGATAAACATCTGCCCAGGGGGTACCTCCACCGAAATAACTCCGTTGGTTTCGTTTTTCAGTGCCAGTTTGATACATTGGCCTTGAAACCCCCCATTGCCTTTGACCATAATTTTTACCAGCCGCTGAGCCAATGCCTTCTCCAACGGAATTCGCTGTTGGGCGTTTAGCGAAAAAGAAAACAGACTCAGAACTACCATTAAACTAATTGGAGCATATTTCATAAGAATGGAATTGGATTTGTTTGTTTTCGTAATGGATTTTTCGGAAAAAGGATACAATTTTTCTTCCTGATCCCGCAGATTATTTTATTGATTATGAAGGAAATCCATGATAGCCCAGCCAATTGTTTCCACACTTTCAGCCTGCGGAGTGCCCGCAAGTACAACCACGGCAAACTGATTTTCATAGTCGAATGCCATAAACCCCGCATGCGCGGCTTCGCCTGACCAAAAATAAAGAAGGCTCCCGTCTTTTTCGGAAATAAGCCATCCCGATCCTACGCTGTTTCCCGCTCCTAATTCAAACTGCGAAACCCTTGTGAAGGCAAAAGCATCTGAAATAACCGAAAAGGGATTTAACTCTGCGGCCAGAAAACGGAGAAGGTCATCGGTAGTGCCGTACAGGGAGGCCGCCCCCCGATATTCGCCCCATTGGTAATGGATAAGGGGGTTTTGGGTGGTTGAACGAGCTTCCCCCAAACGGCCAAACTGCTGCGTGTTCATCCGATCCAAATTTCGGGTATCGGACATGCCCAGCGGGCCGGTAATGCGTTCTTCCAAAAAATCAGACCAGTTTTGACCCGAAACTTCTTCAAGGGTATATCCCAAAATCCCCATACCGGCCCGGGAATAATGGTATCTCTCACCGGGAAGACCGGGTAGAGAAATTCCATTTAAAAACATTGGAAAGTCTGCCTGGCTGAAATCCTTGTAAACCGTCGCCTGCTCCAGGGGAGAAAGGCGTAAATAGTCGGACGCTACTTCAAAAGGCAGGCCGGAGGTATGGGTAAGTATCTGACCGACTGTAATTTTTTCGCTCCCAAAATCAGGCGCAACAACCGGCAGATGCCGGTCAATACTGTCATTTAGTCGGACTTTTCCCTCCAGAATCAAATCGGCAATCAGTGTAGCTGTAAAAACCTGGGTCAGGTCCCCAAGTGCATAAAGCGTGGTGTCGGAAGGCCGAATTTTTTCCTCCGGAAAAGCATAACCATAATGAAAAGTCTGGCGGTTGCCATTAGCAAGGATTCCTACCGAAACCGAAGAAAGTGCCCCAAAATGGATATAGGGGCTAACGGATGAAACTACGGCCTCTTCTAAAGACTCCGGAGCCACTGCCTCGGGACGGCAGGCAGAGAGGAAACACAGAAAAAGAAACAGGTAGTTTTTCATAATTACAAAAGTTCAAATAGCCATGTAGCCGAAATAAAAAAAGCCGATGTCCGAAAAATTGGCCCACGGTTTCCGTCGGGGTAGGCGGGAATATCTCCATAAAACCCCCAATCAGATCCCGCCAGTAAAACCCACTCGCTTCCGGAGGGCTGGCGGTGGGAAATACCCGTTTCCAGCGTGGCCGAAACGAAAAAAGGCGAGGTATAATCCGTAATCTTCACAGAAACATTATTTTCACGGTGAACAACCCTGGCCAGATACTCTCCGGTAGCTCCCGTGCGGAGAAAATAATACCAGCGCCCTTCTTTTTTTAATGATTTTTGCCATTGAATCAATAACGGTATCCGGGCGAAAGTAAACTCATTTAACGACCCATAAACCGGCTGGCCTGCAAAAGAAACCTGCAAACCCACAGACAATCTCCAGTCAGGTTTGACCGGGATGGTCATACGGGCACCCGCAGCCGGTCGGAAAGTACCCGAATTCAACCATTCAATACCGGGCGATTCATAAAAACGGTAGTAACGTGCCTGAACTTCCGGGCCGAGTAAAATCGTTTTCTGACTTTTTATTTGTCCATAAAGAAAAAACAGAATTAATAAGGAAAGAATATACTTCATTGGAAAAAGATTTTCTTATAAATTATACCCGGATCAGACTCCGGTTATTCAATAACGAAATCGTAAAATTCAGCATAATATGAAAAATAAGTTTATTCTCGGGATTACATGCGTGGTTATGCTTGTCGCTTGCGACTCTTTTTCTTCTGTTCAACAAAAACAGACCGATCCAACGGGTAAATGGGTGTCCTTGTTTAACGGTGAAAATCTTGGCGGATGGAAAATACACGGCACAGAAAAATGGTACGTGGAAAATGGCCTGCTTATCTGCGAAAGCGGGCCTGACAAAGGGTATGGTTACTTAGCTACTGCAAAAACCTACAAAGACCACGAAATCGAACTCGAATTTAAGCAGGAGGCCAATGGAAACAGTGGGGTATTTTTCCGATCTTCCATCGAAGGAACCAAAATCAGTGGCTGGCAAGTGGAAGTGGCACCGCCCAATCACGATACTGGCGGCATTTATGAGTCGTATGGTCGAGGCTGGCTGGTGCAGATTCCTGACGCAAAAGAAAATATTCTGAAAATGGGCGAATGGAATAAAATGCGTATTCGTGTACAAGGCGATCACGTCATCACCTGGCTCAATGGAGAGGAAATGGCAAATATTTACGACGAAAAAATAGGCCAAGCTATCGGTGCCATTGCCATCCAGATACACGATGGCGGCGGCATAAAAGTCAACTGGAGAAACCTCAGAGTGAGGGAGTTGTAGGATTTCGGTGACCGAAAGTGGCTGTTATAGGAGATTTTTCACGGCATCCGTAATATCAGATTTTACTTTTGCCCAGGTTACTCTTTTGTCAAATACGATCGGGTCAGCATACTGTTCTGCGTCTTCAAAGTAAATAAGACTTTTCACGATGTGGAAAACTTCATATTGTTTAAACTTTTCTTTGAAAAGTTGGAGCATCATTTCCAGCGGAAGTTGATTGATAAGAAAATAAATGTCATAAAAATCTTTTTTACTTCCTCTTTGCGTAACGGCTTTCAGTTTCATTGGTGCAATATCCCTGATTTCCAGCATTCGAATGCCATCTATATAAAGTGGCGGATATAAAACCGGATAGCCCATTTTGACAAAATCAACTTTTATATTTTGAATGTTTGTAATAATTATACTATTACCCTCAGACTCAATTGTTACTTCAAATTCGGATAGAAGAGAATCTATGAGTTTATCTTTGTCAAAAGTATCCATCGTAAAAAGATCCAGATCAACCGACAAACGATGCCCCATTTGTAAGGCAAGCGCAGTTCCTCCCACTAGGAAAAAAGGGTCAATTGCTGGAAATGCCATTAGTCTTTTCAATAAATCCAGTGTTCTGGGTTCGATTGTGCGAGTTTGTAACATCGAAATTCGGTTATGGGTGAATCAAAGATAGTACTGCAAAAAAATAAAGTAACCTTATCGAGGTAACGAGTATTTAGCAGTGTGTTTTTGACAGTTTCTTTCCCATAATATTGGAGCAGGATACGAAATTCTTCAAAGTTTCCGCGGGTTGTGATTCGTTCAATCACAGATGCCCGGTGTTTTTCAAGGTCTATGTCTTCAACCTTAACATCCCAAAATAAAGCCGGTCGTAGGGGTATTTCCATTTAAATTTTTTAAATCACTAAAATACGGAAAAACAATTGGGGCGACAATAACTATTTTGTATTTATTCCGGGCTTCCTGAGTCATAAATTCAAGGAAAAGGCATAAACTCTCGTTCAAATCCCCGGCTGCGAAGCCAGTCTCGCAAGGCTACACCTGTACCTGCGGGCCAGGGCCGGACTTCTTCGATCGGCACTTCGCGAAAGTCCGTAAGCTCGGTAGTGTCAAGAACGATAGGGCCAGCTTCGGCGACTACATGATACACCAGCAGAATCTGGTTGCGCCGGAAAAAAGGATATGCTCCCACAAAACTTTCGATTTTGGCAGGGAGTCCCGTTTCTTCTTTTACCTCACGCAACACGGCATCTTCCGGTGTTTCGTCGGCTTCCAAAAAACCCGTAACAAGCGCAAACCACGCCTTCGGCCAGCCGATACTTTGTACGAGGATAAGTTTATCGTCGCGCTCCACAATAGCACATACTACCGGTACAGGGTTGTTCCAATGTACAAAACCGCAGGATTCATCGGCACATGCAAGCCGGTCTTTACCGGCATGAAGAGCCGTCGTAAGCGGTTTGCCACAGGTAGGACAATATTTCATAAGGAGGTTTATAGGTTTCTATGGGGTCAGACTTTTTTTCCACCAAAATATCAGCAATTTTTATAATTCTGTTTCATTTTCTTTGTTCTAATTCTTTGTCCATGAAAAAAATTTTACTTCCGCTTCTTCTGATTGGCGGGGTGCTCCGGCTAGCCGGCCAGGTGAATTTTGAAGATAAAGCCGGGCTTCAGGGGATAAATCACAACTATGGAATCTACTCACCCAGCGGGGGAGTGAGTTTTTATGATTTTAACAACGACGGATGGGATGACCTTACGCTCGCTACTCCGGCAGGCGAAAAACTCCATTTTTATAAAAATAATCACGGCTCCTTCCAAAAAATAGCCGCACTTGTCAACCACAACGACCGCGCACAACAAGTCCTATGGGCCGACTATGACAATGACGGAGACCCTGACCTCTTCGTAACGGCCTCCGATGCGCCCAATCGCCTGTATCAAAACCAGGGAAACCTCCATCTCTCCGATGTAACCGCCCTCTCCGGCCTCCAAATGAACAATCTCCCTACTTATGGAGCGACTTGGGGAGACTACGACCGCGACGGCTGGCTTGATCTGTATTATGTGGACAGACCCAATGCCCTTGCGGGCCCCACCTCTGCCCATCTCTACCGCAACAATGCTGACGGCACATTTACAGAAACCACCCTCGCCGCTCAGGTCGCCGATTCGGTTAAAATCCCCTGGGTTACTGCTTTTATTGACATCAACAATGACCTTTGGCCGGATATATTTACGGCACAGGACAAACTTTCCAAAAACTCGCTGTTCAAAAACCTCGGCAACGGTACTTTTGCCAATATCAGTGCCGCAAGCGGTGCCAACCTTGCGATGAATTCCATGTCCGTAACTCCCGCCGATTTTGACCAGAATGGATACCTCGATATTTATATTACCAATACCAACCAGGGAAATAAACTGCTACACAACAACGGCGACGAGACTTTCTCGGAAATGGCTGTTGCTGCGGGTGTACAGTTTCTCAGTATAAGCTGGGGCGCTCAGTTTGCCGACCTTGACAACGATACCGACCTTGACCTCTACGTAAGTGGTGCCGAAATCGGCAGTACAGGCCCCTTGTCCAGTGCCTGCTATCTCAACAATGGAACAGGCCAATACAATAGGGTTACCAACAGTTTTGCGGGTGATACCGTCGCCAGTTATGCCAACGCCGTCGGAGATTTTAACCGCGACGGTTACCCCGATCTCATGGTGATAAATGAAGAACCTTTCAACTCTCAACTCTGGCAAAATAGCGGAGGGAGCAATCACTGGATCAAAATCCGGCTTCAGGGAACACTCAGCAATCGCGAGGGTTTGGGAGCGTGGATTGAAGTATTTGCCGCAGGAGAAAAATACGTTCATTATACGCTGAGTGCCTCTGGCTTTCTCGGACAAAACTCCGCCACCCAAATCTTTGGACTGGGAACCGCCACTCAGGCCGATTCCGTAATCGTCCGGTGGCCCTCCGGAAATACCGATCATTTGTACAACCTCCCCGCAGGAAAAGACCTGACCATTGTCGAAGGAGGAACAACCTTCAACACCGGTATTTTTGCCGAAACAGTTTCCCTCCCACTAAAAATTTATCCAAATCCCGCCCATGACTGGCTCACGCTGGAATGGGCCGGCAAATCGGCAGAAACGTTGGAAGTTCAATTGATAAACTCCGTCGGACAAACCCTCAGACAGGTTGAATGGAAAACGGCCCTTTCCGGAAATTCGCTGCCCCTTCTTATTCAAAATTTCCCCGAGGGATTCTATCATCTCCGAATAATCAGTGTCGAAGGAATACAATCGTACCCCTTTTTGATTAAATAAACCACCAAAATGAGTACCCCTTCCCGTCCCGGTTTTCGCCATCCGCTGGCATGGATTCCCTCCCTGTACTTTACCCAGGGCATTCCCTACGTGGCGATTGTCTCGCTTTCTGTAATTATGTACAAACGAATGGGAATCAACAATACCGATATAACCCTATATACTTCGTGGTTGTATCTTCCCTGGGTTATAAAACCCTTTTGGAGTCCTCTGGTAGAGGTACTGCGAACCAAGCGGTTTTGGATTGTTTGCATGCAACTGGTTTTGGGAGCGGGTTTTGCGGGAGTGGCCCTTATGCTCCCGTTCGAGGGCTTTTTTCGTTATTCCCTGCTGTTTTTCTGGTTGCTGGCTTTTAGCTCTGCCACACATGATATTGCCGCTGACGGTTTTTATATGTTGGGGTTACGACAGGATCAGCAGGCATTTTATGTAGGGTTTCGCTCGACTTTTTACCGGCTGGCGATGATTACGGGTCAGGGATTGATTGTGATTCTGGCGGGATTTTTGGAGAAAAAGGTCAACATTGTTTTTGCGTGGCAGGTAGCTTTGGGAGTATTAGTTGCGATTTTGGCGGCGATGGGTATTTACCATTCTTTTATTTTGCCCAAAGTAGAAAGTGAACCTGAGAATCACCCTGACTTAAATAAAATTGTGAATGATTTCGGAGCGGTTTTCCTGAATTTTTTTCAGAAAAAGCAGATTCTGGTAGTAATTCTTTTCTTGCTTGTTTATCGCCTCGGAGAGGCGCAACTGGTCAAGATGGCCGCGCCGTTTATGCTGGACGAAAGAGCCGAAGGCGGACTCGGACTTTCTACCGAGGTTGTGGGTTTCATTTACGGCACAGTGGGAGTGATTGCCCTTGTAGTGGGAGGGCTAATAGGAGGGATCGTCGCTTCCCTGAAAGGGCTAAAATACTGGATTTGGTGGATGGCACTGGCTATCAATCTCCCCAATTCGCTTTATATTTTTCTGGCGTACTTCCAACCGGAATCCCTGTTTATCATTGCAGGATCCGTAGCGATCGAACAGTTAGGTTACGGTTTTGGCTTTACTGCTTATATGCTATTTTTGATATATACGGCAGAAGGAAAACACAAAACGGCCCATTATGCTCTGGGAACGGGTTTTATGGCATTGGGGATGATGCTGCCGGGAATGGTCAGCGGTTGGATTCAGCAGCAGATCGGTTATGAGCATTTTTTTATATGGGTATTAGTTGCCACACTGCCCGGTTTTGTCCTGATTAAATTTCTAAAAATAGACCCTGAATTTGGCAAAAAACATGAATAAACGTCCCACATTTCTAGCTTATCTTCATCACGATTGGGTAAACCAACAACTAAATCGCCTGAGCCTTAGCGAAAAAATTGCCCAACTCATTCACGTTGCTACCTGGTCCAATCGCGAGGAAAGTCATTACCGCGAGATTGAAAACCTGATCCGGGAATATGGCATCGGCGGACTCACTTTCTTTCAGGGAGACCCGCTGACCCAGGCGACCCTGACCAATCGCTACCAATCCGCTTCTTCCCTGCCGCTGATGATTTCTCTTGACGCCGAATGGGGCCTCGCCATGCGGCTCAACGAAACTGTGCGGTTTCCCTACCAAATGGCGCTCGGAGCCGTGCAGGACAATTCGCTGATCTACGAAATGGGGCGAGAAATCGGAAGGCAGTGCCGAAGGTTGGGCGTACATGTCAATTTCGCTCCGGATGTGGACATCAACACCCATCCCGACAATCCGGTTATTGGTTTTCGTTCCTTTGGATCTGACCGCGAAGCGGTTTTTCAAAAGGCTAAAGCCTATATGAAGGGTATGCAGGAAGAAAACGTTATGGCGGTAGCCAAACATTTCCCCGGGCACGGGGACACCCATGCAGACTCTCACTTTACCCTGCCGATATTAAAACACAGCCGCCAAAGACTCGAAGAAATCGAACTCTACCCTTACCGCCAGCTTATCCCTGAAGGTATTGACGGTGTTATGACTTCCCATCTGCATGTGCCGACTCTTGACCCCGATCCCGGCTCAGTGGCCTCTCTTTCCCCCCGGATTATACAAGACCTACTTATGCAACAGATGGGCTTTGAAGGGCTGATTTTCACCGATGCACTTGATATGAAGGGTGTGGCGGCCTTCCGCACGCCTGCGGAGGTAAACCTGCAAGCCTTCCTTGCCGGAAACGACGCTCTTGTGTTCTGCACCGATGTCAAAGGCTCTATTGAAAAAATAAAGGAAACCGTCATAGCAGGTACAATAAACGAAGTCGAAATAGAACGCCGCTGCCGAAAAATACTGGCGGCCAAATACGCCCTGGGCCTAAACGATTACCAGCCGGTTTCGCTTACAGGCCTGGCCGAAGATTTAAATAATGCCCATGCCGAAAAACTCAATAAAAAGCTGGCCGAAGAAAGCCTTACTTTTTACCCTTCCGCCCCTACCCCTTCACCCTTAAAACCGGGTGAGAAAACGGCTTCACTGGCCATTTTTGCACAGAAGGAACAATCCGAAAAGAACCTTATCCACCACGGATTTCAGCGCACCAATGAAAGAATACAGGCCGAAGGGCAAACCCTCTTCCAACAGATTCTGACTCAGTATGGAGTAGAAAGTTTTATAATTGGACATTCACCGGACGAAAAAGAAATCAAGGAAATCCATCTTCAACTGGAAAAATATGACCACCTGATTGTCAGCCTGCACGATATGCAGATTAAAGCCGTTCATGGCTTTGGTATCACCCCCAATATTATCCAACTAGTGGAAAAACTGGCTGATTCCGGCAAGGTCAGGCTGGTGGTTTTTGGCAGTGCTTATAGTTTGCGAAAATTCAAACTGCCGGCGGATAGGTGTTCGGTACTTCTTGCCTACCAGGAAACCCCCTTCACACAGACTGCTGCCGCTGAAATTTTGGCAGGAAAAAACTTCGCAAAGGGTCAAATTCCTGTGGTCATAAATCATTAAAATGATAAAGTAGCATTATTCATCTGTTTTTTTAAATAAAAAGCTAAAAATCAATAAAATATGTATCAAAATTATTCACAATCTGTTTTCAGATGTGGATAATTTGCTTTAATTTTAGAGCATACTCAGGTGGGTGTGTGTTTCATAGTTTCTAAATTGTCTTATCGGTTGTTGCCCGTGAAAAAAATTGTATTTTACCTGGCCACTGTTTCCCTCATTTTATTTTCATCCGGTTGTGAAAATCAACCGTCAGCCACGATTTCGGTTTTTCCGAAACTCCCTGCTCCCGGACTGAAAAGAATGTCTCAGGAGCAGTTTGGCATAGATGTCAATTCTATGAAGGTGGTACAATCCAATTTTGAACGCAACCAGTTTCTGACCGATGTGCTGTTGGAACACAACGTGGCCCCGGATGTCATTGATGAAGTTGCCAAAAAATCGGAATCGGTATTTGATGTACGTCGCATGCGGGCCGGCAATTCGTTTACGATTCTAAAAAATGGTGCCCACAAGGTAAACTATTTTATTTACGAAAAAACTCCTGCCGACTATGTGGTTTTTGACCTTCGCGACAGCGTGCAGATTTACGAAGGCAGGAAGCGGGTAAACATCCAGGAAAAGACGATATCCGGTGCGATTCATTCTTCTTTGTTTGAAACAATACAGGAAAATGGATTGGATGCACGTCTCGGTAAACTACTGGAAGAGGTATATGCCTGGTCCGTGGATTTCTTTCACCTGGAGAAAGGCGATTATTTTAAAGTCATCTATGAAGAAGAATTTGTAGATGGCGAGTCTATCGGTATTGGAAGAATCGTGGCTTCGGTTTTCCATCATCAGGGGCACGATTATTTTGCGATCAGTTATGCCCAAAATGGCGAGGTTGAATATTTTGACGAAGAGGGCCGTAGCCTGCGCAAAGAGTTGCTGAAGGCTCCTATTAAGTATTCCCGACTGAGTGCCCGTTATTCTAAAAATCAGCCCGAAACCGACCAGAATAAAGACAAAGAAGTGGACTACGCCGCTCCGGCAGGTACTCCGGTATATGCAGTGGGAAATGGAGAGGTCATCCGTGCCAAGTTCCGCAAAGGCCTCGGGAATCATATTCGCATCAAACACGGCATTTATACCACTCAATACTCCCATCTTTCCAAAATCGCCGCCGGTATTCGGGAAGGCAATGAAATCCGGCAAGGCGATATTATTGGTTATGTCGGCAACTCCGGTGATGCAGCCAACCCTCGTATCAGTTTCCGTGTCTGGGAAAATGGGAAAGTTGTAAACCCCGCAGCCCTTTCTCTTCCCTCGGTTGAGGTCGTAAGTGCCGAAAATATGGACAACTTCCAGAGTATTACCGTCAAAATGCTCAAAAAATTGGAAGGAGTAAAAGTAAAATCCGGATCCCAAATATTGGTGATGAGAGACTAATATCTTCTGATTCCTCCCCTGCCTTTACCATTTATGAAATAAAAAAGTTTTTTCATACAGAAATAACAACCGTTCACAACCCGGCCCAGAATTTGCAAAGTTAGATAAAAGGAGTTTTAATATACGCCAACAACACCGTGCTACTTACCCGAAAGGGTCATTCAGAGCTTTTCCTGTTACAATCTGTCATAAAAGTTAGTACGAAGATGAAATATACCTCTACCCTCACCCTCTCTATTCTCTTTTGCTCGGGACTGTTCGCCCAGAATAATTGGTTTATTCCCTTTGGACAATCCAAAGAAGATGTCAAATCTTTTTTAGGCACAAGAGATTATATCGCCCAGGTTCAGGAAGACCCGGAAATGCAAAGTGTACGAGCGGTATTGGACAAAGACAAACATGTTGAATACGCTTTTGATACCAACGATGCGCTTTATGCTACCACGGTTACCCGCAATTATTCGGACAAAAAAGTTGCAAAGGAAATCCAGAAAGACTGTATAGACTACATGGGTAACGTCTGCATAGAAGAAATTACCGCCAATTCTAATGACAATATCATCTGTTACACCGCTGTCACAGAAGCGAAAATTATCAAACTTTTTGTCATCAATCACCCGCGGAGCACAACCCTAACCCTTTCTTCTGTCAGTCGCACCGTTGGTCCTATGATTCAGGAGAAGGATTTTTTCTACGAAATTGAACTTCTTCAAAGAAAATTCATCTCCAATTGAACAGAAAATACTAATTCTTCCGTATAATTCGGGCTGTCTAAAAAATAGACAGCCTTTTTTTATCTCAATACGGCACTCTCCGGCGGGAAAAATCCGGTGTATAAATACGCCTCGTACATTTCACCGGAAGGCGATAACTGAAAGCCCACATTGGGAAAACTCATAAAATACTCCTGATTTTTCTGCATATCCTGACGTGCCGTAGCATCCAGCGTAGTCATATAATAGTTCAGAAATCGCTCATTGTTGATATAGGTAAAAATACTGGAAGAGGGGGAAAAATGCCCCGAAAAATCCTCATAACTCTTGTCCCGCCCCAATACATTTTCAGCCAGATACTGATCTATCACATACTGAAGTGCGGTCGTATCATTGGAAAAAACCACATAATCGTCAATATAGGTGAAGTGAGGTTTTTCGATTCGGGAAAATAATTTTTTGAAGAAAATTTTAAAAAATCCCCGAAGCTCCAGATACTTGATGGTATATCCCTGGTAATCCAACTCCTCAAATTTTACCGGCGTTTTTCCAATGCGTTTGGTTACATAGTCGAGCCTCTCTTTCACCTGATCATAATCATCAAAATGAAGCATAGCGTAATAGGCATATTGCGCCGTGTCGGAAGAAACCGGCACAACCGCCGTCACGATTTCATCCGTCATCCAACTAAAAAAATCTCTTTCAAACTCGATCTTCAAAAGTTTTTCGATCCGGTCTTTGTTTTTATCCATGCTTTTGTACGCCTCCGGATCAGATTCTGCATAATAGGCATCAAACCGCCGATAGAAGTCGGCAAAGTCAGCAAACCCCAGGGAAGTAAACATGGCAGTATTTGCCGGCAGTACATTCTGCGCCTGTACCCTCCCCTGCCCTACTTCTTTAAACACCTGCAAAAAAGAACCTACAGAGTCCATTTGTTTAATAAAACCCTCCATCTCCACTTTGTCATCTTCTATACTCAGATCAAACCCGCCAAAGGAGAGAATTTCGTTTATCCCGTCCAACATCTCAGGCATTTCACTGGTATAGGCGAGGATAAATTTATCAATAACCGAAAAATTCATATAGATCGAATAAAGCTCGCTGCGGTCGGTTTTTTCGCGCACTTTCGTAAAGTCGGGTTTGGTAGTGATACTTTCCTTCTCAGACTGGTCAATGGCTTTTTTGATCAGGTCGGTCCGGTAGGAGGTGATTAGTACATTATCCACTACTGCGAGCGAAAGTGTTTCCTTATAAACTTTGTCGTAGAGGTTATAAATTTCGATGTTGAAATATTTTTCGGTTGTGACCCCATACCCCAGGCTTTCAAACAAAGGAACTGTCAGCGGTTTGAGTTTGGGCAGTTTACGTCCTTTGCCTTTTAGATCTACTAAAATCAGGAATTCATAATCTTGCCGGGAAATCATGTGCGCCGAAATCACCAGATCACCGAGCTTTATAAAGTCCACCAGCGTCTGATTGGCTTTCAGTAGCGAATCCAGGTAATCCGCAGACTCCGTAATATCGGCAAAATATTCTATTCCCTTCAGGTATTGCCAGACTTCGGTATCGCTGAGATCCTGCCAGTCACCGACAGGCCGGTCAGACTCGATAGCATAAACAAAATCGTGAGGCACAAAAGAAAAAAGGTCGCGTTCTTCCGCGTCCAGATCAATAAAAAAATAACCGGCTACAGCGGCAACTGCCAGCAGCAACACGAAAAGGATAATTTTAAAGAAGGTTTTCATGAAACCACTATATTAAGATTAAGAAGACGGGAGGGTTTTTACGGTATCGGAGTCCAGAATCAGTTTACGACCTGAAGTCAGATTATATATCGGTGATTTTACCAGTTTTATTTTATTGAGCAGATATAAAATCGAAACCCGCAAAACCCCCAGGCCATAAACAACACTTCGCGAGAAATTGATGGAGGAAGCCTCTTTAAAATATTTGGTCGGGCAGGTAACTTCGCCGATGATATAACCGGCATAAGCAATCTGTCCCAGCATCTCGTTGTCAAAAACAAAATCGTCGCTATTTTCTTCCAATGGCAGTTTCATCAGGATTTCTCGCGAAAAAGCGCGGTAGCCGGTATGATATTCGGCCAGTTTCTGATTCATGAGCAGATTCTGGAAAAAAGTAAGCCCCCTGTTTGCGATATACTTGTAGAGCGGCATGCCACCGGTACGCGCCCCTTTTCCGAGGATACGGGAGCCTAACATCACGGGGAAAAGCCCGTTGGCAATCGGATAAATCATTGCCTCCAAAAGCAGAGGAGTATATTGATAATCAGGGTGTAACATGACCACAATATCAGCACCCGCGGCAAGAGCCGCAGCATAACAAGTCTTCTGATTGCCCCCATAACCGCGATTAGCCGGATGGCGGATTACTTTATGGACGCCCAGTCGTTCCGCCTTCCCGGCAGTATCATCACTGCTTTTGTCGTCCACCAGGATCACTTCGTCCACAATATCAAAAGGTATTTCCCTAAAAGTCGCTTCCAGCGTACTTTCTGCATTATAGGCGGGCATTACCACCACAACTTTTTTTCCTTTTACCATAACGATGGTTTCGGGCACAAATTAAGGATAATTCTCCACTCTCGCCATAACATATACCCAATTCGATTTACACTGGTATTTCCACAAAAAAAACTTACTTTCAACCCACAATTCATGTTTCGATGAGACTACTGACTACTTTACTGTTTACGGGAGTTTGGCTGCTTACCAAAGGCTATTGCGGAGGGTTTCAGTTGAATCTTCATGGACAGCGCCAGTTGGGAATGGCTCACACCGGAACCGGTCTTGCTCTCGACGGCAGTTCGGTGTTTTTTAACCCCGGTGCATTGGGTTTTCAGCCACGAGGATCGGTCATGATTGGTAGTAGCGCGGTTTTTCCGGTCACCAGTTTTCTCGCCCGTACTCCCAGCGTCTATCAGGTAAATATGGACACCCTGCTTTTTACGCCCATTTACCTCTACCTCTCCTGGAGCGGAAAAGCAGAAACGGTGAAAAAGAAAGGGTTATCTTATGGAATCAGTGTCAACAATCCCTATTTGGGAGGTTCCAAATGGCCTGATGACTGGAAGGGGAAATTTATTTCTCAGGAATTTGCGATCAATACTTTTTTTATCCAGCCTACCCTTAGTTATAAGTTTAATGATAAGGTGGGAATCGGCCTCGGCTTTTCTTATGGTTTTGCCAGTCTTTTTAACCGAAAAGCCATAAAAGGTGACGGGCCTAACGGCAGTGAAGGTGCCGCGATATTGTCCGGCACAGGCAGAGGTGCGGGCATCAATGCAGGTTTATTCCTAAAACCTAATGAACAGGTAAGTCTGGGCGTTTCCTGGCGTTCACCGGTACGAATTCATATTCCTCAGGGAGCAGCGAAGTTTGATGTTCCGGAATCACTGGAGGATGTTTTCCCAGACATGAGTTTTTCTACGGCTTTTACGCTGCCCGGAGTACTCAGCATTGGTCTGGGTTACCGCCCGGATGAACGATGGCTCCTGGCTGCGGACCTCAATTTTACCGGCTGGAGCCGTTATGATTCCCTGCATTTTACTTTTGAACAGGAAATCCCGCCGGTCAGCAAATGGCCTTCACGAAAAGGGTTTATTAATTCTACCACCTTCCGCATCGGCGGAGAATATCAGATCAACCCCAGAATTCGCTTCCGGGGTGGGGTTTATTACGATCAATCACCGGTACCCGAAGGTTTTGTCAGCCCGGAATTGCCCGATGCCGACCGAATTGGACTTAGCATCGGAACAGGCATAAATCTTGCAGAAAGACTTTTTTTCGATCTTAGCTGGCTGTATGAATTTACGGGAGAACGAACAGCCATTTTTGACGAAGCCGTATTTGGCGGAACCTACAAAACCTCAACGAATATAGCAGGTATCGGCATCCGGTATGATTTTTAATAAATATGTTTCCCTTCGAGTAAACGATATTGCCAGAGAATCCGATATATAAATTAAAGAAGATACTGAAAAGGAGTTGAGTGGATAAAATATGAGAAGAATTTTTACAATTGCCTGCACCCTTTTCCCCACACTTATCCTATTATTCATTTCCGGAGGCTGTAATCCGGGACTTGTTGGCCCCAATCCCACCGTAGGCCAACTAAATGTATTCCGGTATGTCGCTATCGGTGATGGATTTACCGCGGGGGTAACCAACGGCTCGCTGGAACCTTACGGTTATTCCGGTCTTTATGCCGAAGGTCAACAATATGCCTTCCCCAAACTGATTGCAGATCAGTTTTCACTCGCTCAATCTATTGATTTTGAACAACCGATCCTGACCGGTAATGGTTCTGGTTTTCTCCAGATAAGCAATATGGTCGCTTCCGACTGCCCTGCCGAATCTCCCAGCCCGGTCATTAGTTCTGTCAATCCCGAAACCGGTTGGAAATCACCCTATACTCCTCAGGGTATTATCAACAATATCGGTATTCCTCAGCTTAAAGCCGGACACCTTTTGAATGATACACTGATTCAACTGAATCCGTTTTTTAGCCGCATTAATTTCAAGCAGGGTTCCTTCTTATCAATGATTCAGGACAGTCGTCCGGGATTTTTCACTCTCTGGTTGGGCACAACCGACTTCCTGGCTTACGCCATGAAAGGCGCAGAATACCCGGGATCTTTACCCGCCGATACAGAACAGTTCTCTGCCGCGCTTGATCAATTGCTTGAGGCTATGCTGCTCCATGCGCCCGAGGCAAAAGGTGTAATTGGGAATATTCCGGATATTACGCGGTTTCCCTACTTCCGCACAGTTTCCTATCTATATATCAATCGCGATAAATGCAAAGGGACGCTTCTGCCGGTTTACATTACTACGGCTTCCGGTATTCGCACTGCTGCGCCCGAAGATCTTATTCTTTTACCGGCTAAAGATAAAATAGGTACGGACTACGGATCGGGAGAATCCTTTGGCCTTACGCCCGAAAACCCGATACCTGCTTACTGGGTATTGGATGAATCGGAGGCAAAAATGCTCCGCAACCTTATTCAATCTTATAATCTTCGCATCCAATCAAAAATAACTTCACTCAATGCCTCGCGGGAAAAACCTGCCTTTGCACTGGCGGATATTGATTATTTGACGGCACAACTTGCACATAGTTATACCGAAGATGGACTGGAGGTTTCTACCGAATATCTTTCCGGAGGAATATTTTCGCTGGATGGTATATATCTTACTCCTCGTGGCAACGCCGTAATTGCCAATACTTTTATCCGTACAATCAACAGCTTTGATAGTTTCGGTGCGATAATCCCGCCGATCAACATTACAGACTATCCGGGAGTGGTATTCCCGTAAGCATTTTTTTTTCAAGAAAACGAATTGCCTCCGTTACCTGAACCGTGAGCGGGTGCAAACTGTCGTTATAGATCACAAAATCCGACCGCAAAATTTTTTCGACTTCCGACCACTGTTTATTCATACGATCCTGCACGGCCTTCGGTGTGGTATGATCTCGTTCCACTACCCGTTGAATTCGGATATTTTTAGGCGCATATACCGAAACTACCGCATCCGCAGTTTTATATGCCCCCGATTCAAAGAGGATTGCCGCCTCTTTAATAACAAATGATTTTGAGTAGCCTGCCGGGGTTTGTGTCACCCAATCTTCGAAATCGCGTGCAGTCACAGGATGGACAGCAGCATTTAACCGCGAGAGCATGTCTCCATTGGAAAACACCGTTTTCCCGATCTTATCACGATTAAGCGACCCGTCGGGGAGGTAAGCATCTTCTCC
This sequence comes from Bacteroidia bacterium, assembly GCA_033764335.1. Classification (GTDB taxonomy): domain Bacteria; phylum Bacteroidota; class Bacteroidia; order J057; family J057; genus JAGQVA01. The sequence continues at coordinate 97,905 of JANRJC010000001.1, forward strand.
GAATAAATTCCGGATACTTTCTTTAAGTTCTTCGTCGTGAGTCATCAGCCACCTTGCCCGGTCATCGGCAGAATAAATGCGGTAACCCAATGAAGCAAAAATCATACATACCCGGCTTTTTCCGCTTCCGATACCGCCGGTAATTCCTATTTTCCAGAGGTTCATTTTTTAATAATCACGTAAGACAATCGCTGCGGCGTATGGCTGACTCGTTTCATCGGCTCCGGCAGTTCAATTTGGGGAATAAAATAAGGAATCTCGGGATCGAGGTCATGATAAGAAACGGGCAAACGCAATTTTTTGCTTTCCATCTTGGTCTGGTGAAAATTCTCCATCGGTATCAGGGCCGCCACATCCAGAAATGTATGACTAAGCCGGACGTTTATTCCTTCGGGAAGGTCGGTCAGTTCAATCGGAATATGAATAAGTGCCTGGGTATAAAGAATTGGGTTTACCGAAACACGCACTTTTCGGGGGCTTACCGAAAGGCCGGGGACGGTATTCAGAACATTGACCTCAATTTCGCCGGCTGTGGAAATCATCTCTGTTTTTTCATCGGCGGTAAACCACTCGTGTATGCTGTCGAGACGGGTTTGAGGTCCGAGAATGATTACCGAATCCTGAAGGAGTTGGGGTTGTTCCCGGAGTTGGTAAGTGGGTTTTAGCTGAATACGGGTACGAAGGCGCAGCGGAACCCTTTTGTAGATTTTTTTTTCGTACTCAAAATAAATTCTTCCCGGACTAATGGTAATAATATCGTGAGGGATAATACGAGCGAATCCGTCTTTATAAGGGCCGGTAGGGATAAAATTATTTTTGCGATAGTCTTCGCTAAAAGGAAATTCGAGTGTATCGCGGTGGAGTTTAAAGTGTTCTACCAAAAGATCAACTCCGCCGCCACGTGCCACGACATCCACCATGGGGTTGAGGTTGCGGGTAATTTCAATAGTTTCGGGGACGGCGGTAATTTTGACCGGGTAAGCGATGGAGGTATCGTACTCCTGATTGATGGTTACGAGAAACCAGAGCGTAAGAGAAAGCAGGGCTGCAACCACAAAAGTTGAGCCCTGGTTGTTTTTTCCGGGTATAAAAGAAAGGAATTTCCGGAGCAAACTCCGGGCAACGACGTCAGGCCGGTTTTTCATTTTCAGCAGGAAGTGGCCTTAATGCTGTTTTATCAAACCGCAATTTCACATTCGTATCCACTTTTACGAGTACCGATTTATCATCAATACTTTCCACCTGGCCATGAATCCCACCGATAGTAATCACTTTATCTCCTTTATTGAGATTTTCGCGAAACTGGCGTTCTTCTTTAGCCTTTTTTTGTTGGGGGCGAATCATAAAAAAGTAGAAGATGGCGATGATGCCACCGAAAAACAGAAACTGCTCCATTCCTCCGAGGCCTCCGCTTGCACCGGAGTCAGTGGTTTGCAGTAATATCAGCATGTTTTGCATATAAATATTTATCAGTACAAACAGACATCAAAAGTATAAAAAAGACAACAAAGGCCAAAGGGTTTAAACGCCTTTGGCCTTTGAAATACGTTATGTACCCCGGTTAGTTACTGCCCGGGAAGTATTACGATTATTAGTTAGCGGCGGCAGCCAGAACTTCACCGGAGATGCGGAGCACTTTGTTGATTGAGCCCTCAAAGTTTCCGGTAACGGTAACGGTTTTATTCTGAACACCGGATTTGCCTGCGGAGTTAAAAACCACATCCACAAAACCTTCCTGGCCGGGCGGAATCGGGTCTTTGCTGTAGCTAGGGGTTGTACAACCGCAAGAAGCTTTTACACGAGTAAGTACGAGCGGTTCTGTACCGGTATTTTTGAATTTGAACTGATGCGTCACATTCGTACCTGCGGGAACCTGACCATAGTTATATTCTTCGGAAACAAACTCAACCGTTGTTTTAGCCATTTCTTCGGCTTTTGCCTGGAAATCGGGAACTTTGGGAGTGGTAGCGGGGTCAGCACCTTGAGCAGCCATGTTTTGGCCGTCCGGAGAAACTTGTACTGCGGAAGTTCCATCGGCAGCCGTTTTTTCCTCGGCGGAGCCGGAGGTCTGGCAGGCAGCAAATACCAAAGCTATGATTGCTGCGAAGAATGAATAACGGAATTTTTTCATGATGACAATTTGATATTACACGTAAAAATTTCTGCTTGTTTAACTAAAACCTTAGTGCAAATATAACAACTAATTCTTTAGTGCAAAAAAATATTCACAACTATTCCAGATTTTCAATTACATAACGAGTAAAATCGGTGGTTGTGGCTTTTCCGCCGAGGTCTCCGGTAGTTTTTTCTTTATCAGAAAGCGTTTTAAAAAGGGCCTTTTCAATTCGAGAGGCTACTTCAAACATCGAAAGGTAGCGGAGCAACATAATTGCGGACTGCAAAAAGGCAGAGGGATTTGCCTTGTTTTGGCCGGCGATATCGGGGGCGCTGCCATGTACGGCTTCAAAAATGGCGACATCTTTGCCGATATTGGCACCGGGCACAAGTCCGAGGCCGCCGATAAGGCCTGCAGCCAGATCCGAAAGGATGTCGCCAAAAAGATTGGTGGTAACAATCACCTCAAAACGCTCGGGATACATTACCAACTGCATACACATATTATCTATGATTTTTTCCTCCACCTTTACCTGGGGAAATTCTTTGGCAACTTCCATTCCCGTTTTCAGAAAAAGCCCGCTGGACTGTTTCATGATATTGGCTTTATGAACGATCGTTACCTTGCTACGATTGTTTTTGACAGCATATTCAAAGGCAGAGCGGATGATCCGTTCGGAAGCAGAGCGGCTAATACGGGCGATGGCATCGGCAATCTGGTTTCGTTCATCAAAGATTTCAAAACCCGAATACATGCCTTCGGTATTTTCGCGAAACAATACCAGGTCCACATTTTCAAATCGGCTGTGGATGCCCGATATACTTTTGCAGGGTCGGATATTCTGGTAGAGATCAAACATCTGCCGGAGAGTGACATTAATGCTTTTAAAACCCTCTCCTACTGGGGTGGTCAAGGGGCCTTTCAGCGCAATTTTTGTCCGTTTAATGGACGCCAAAAGTTCCGCGGGAATAAGTTCGCCGACTTCACGGAAAGCAGTGAGGCCTGCCGGTTGTTCATCATAGTCAAGGTCTGCGCCGGCAGCTTTGAGGATGCTGACGACTGAATCTGTGATTTCCGGGCCGATTCCATCGCCGGGAATTAAAGTGATGGTTGTCATTAAAAAAAATAAAGGGTCTTATGTAAATTTCCAGAAGAAGTGCAATTAGAGTGCCGTATCTTCAACTGAATTTCCGATGGAATGGTTTATAAGTCCGCGACCTTTTTTCACAATTTTTCCATTCGTCTGAAAATCATTGTAAAGGCTGTCGAGGATACCATTAATAAACTTGCTGCTTTTGGGAGTGCTATAAGTTTTGGCCAATTCCAGGTATTCGTTGATGGTAACTTTTACGGGAATTTCTTCAAAATTGAGCATTTCGCAAATGGCCATGTGCATGAGTATCCGATCTATCCGGGCGATCCGCTCAAGTTCCCAATTTTCGGCTTTCCCCTTAATCATATCATCGTACTTTTCTGCATTTAGCATCGAGTCGTAATAGAGGGATACCAGCAATTGAGTGTCGCCGGAGAGTTTCTTTTTCTTTTCGAGGTCTTCGACCTCATCTGCTAACTCCTTAAGCAGGAGTTGAAAGACCGCCTCAGGTTTTTGGCCTGAGGTAATACAGGCATACACGGCCTGCATTACTTTTGCCCTAATCTGCCTTCTTGTAATCATCTGGATTGGGGTAGTGAAATTACATGTAAGAACCACAAAGATAACTATTGTTTTCCAAAAAATCGGATTCCCCGGAGAAATCATTTCAGGGTATTAGCCATTTTTCAAAATAAAACATAAATATAATGAAAAACCTGCCCGGTATCATTCCTCAGAATCATTTGCTTTTCACCTCTTTTCCTGTCTATTTTTACACCATCAAATGATTGGTTTATGAGCAATGAAATTTTCCCCTCAAAAGATAGTATAACCTCAAAGGTGAAATCTTCCTTTTTTCCCAAACACCAGAATGCGATCTATAAACGACTGGAGGATAAAAATACTACCGTCGAGGTGGACGATGATCCCCTGGGAACCCGCATGATTATCAACCTCGGCCCCCAGCACCCGGCTACTCACGGGGTATTGCGGGTAGTACTGGAGGTGGATGGTGAAACTATCCTGAAATGTGTTACCGACATCGGATATCTGCATCGGGGTATCGAAAAAATCGCGGAAAACAAAACCTATCAGGAATTTATGCCTTATACAGACCGGATGGACTACATGTCCCCCTACTCCAACAACGTGGCTTTCTGCCTCGCTGTGGAAAAACTCGTAGGGATCGAAGCTCCGGAAAGGGCGCAGTTTATCCGCACCATCGCCTGTGAAATGGCCCGGGTATCGGCGCATCTTTTATGGCTCGGTACCATGGTCATGGACGCTGGCGCCATCTCTATGTTCCTCTGGACTTTTCGTGAAAGAGAAGTTCTTTATGATATTTTCGACAAACTCGCCGGGGTGCGCTTTACCGTCAGTCATTGCCGTATCGGAGGTATCCAGTATGATATGAATGACGAAACACTCAATGCCATCATCAAATGGAAAGAAAATTTCAAAAAAGAACTCAAAAGCTGGAAAAAACTCCTCGGCAATAACGGTATCTGGCTCAACCGCAACCGCGGTGTAGGGGTGCTTACTAAAGAAGACGCTATAAATTTCGGCCTTACTGGCCCTGTGCTCCGCGCCTCCGGCGTAGCGCACGATATTCGTGTGTTTGAACCTTACCTGGTTTATGACCAGCTTGAATTTGATATTCCGATCCGCGAAGAAGGCGACTGCCTCGCCCGTTACCTCGTGCGAATGGACGAAATGGAGCAAAGTCTCCGTATGCTCGATCAATTGATCGCCAAGTTGCCCAAAGGAGACATTCGTGTGGACAATGCCAAACATTCTTATGCCTCTAAAGATGAGGTATATTATTCCATGGAAGGCATGATCCATGATTTTATGATGACCGATGTCGGTGTAATGCCCCCCGAAGGTGCAGAGGTTTATCACGCCATCGAAGCCCCTAAAGGTGAACTGGGCTTCCACTTTAAGTCTGACGGAACCGGCTCTCCCTGGAGATGTAAAATCAAATCGCCCTCTTTTACCAATCTTCAGTGCCTTGACCATCTGATGGAAGGTAGCATGATTGCGGATACCGTTGTGCTTATTGGTTCCATTGACCCTGTGATGGGTGAATGTGACAAGTAACCCTCAGAAAGTCGTTTTGTCCCCCTATGCGTTTTGCCTTAACCTAAAAGATTACCTATGGATTTTATTCAGATCGTATTTTGTACGATTTGTGCGTATCTGATCGGTTCAATCCCTTGTGGTATCTGGATCGGTAAAATCTTTTACGGAATTGATATCCGGGATCACGGCACGGGAACCGCCTGCCACATCAATATCTCCCGAATTATGGGTCCCAATTCCAGCCTGATTGTGCGAGTCCTTGATACGGTCAAGGGTTTTATGGCGGCAAATCTGGCGTTTTTTGTTTACAATCGTTACGGAATTTTTGCCGAGCTTGAATACCCTGTACTGACACTAAGCTTCGGTCTGGCAGCAGTTATGGGGCATATTTTCCCCGCTTTTGCTCGCTACCGGGGAGGTAAGGGCTTTCATGTAACACTCGGCGTGTTGGGAGCCGTCAACCCGGTGGCTACTGCCGTTTTTGCCCTTATCGCTTTGATCATATTCCTTGCCTCCCGCTATCCAATCCTGGGGTATGTAGCCGCAGGCCTGGCGCTGCCCGTATTTGTCATCGCTACCCGAGGAGCTTATGGTTATATGCTCGTACCTATGTATGTGTTTGCTACGGCCATTTTTATTATGCTTTTTATGACCCATCGGCAGGATTTGCTGGGAATTATCCATGGGAAAATTTTGCCTCAGGATCACCTCTGGCCGCCGTTCCGGAGAAGGATCTAATCCCCAACTCCTCTCATCTATTCACTCACTCATCACTTATCACTTATGAAAGTACTTTTATTCCCCGGCCAGGGGTCTCAGTTTCCCGGAATGGGCAAAGATCTGTATCTGGCATCCGACGAGGCAAAAAGCCTGTTCCATACAGCCAATGAAGTATTGGGATTTGATATTCAGGCGATTATGTTTGAGGGAACGGAAGAAGACCTCAAACGCACTTCCGTTACCCAACCTTCTATCTATATTCATTCGGTGATCGCGGCTCGGGTTCATGGGGTAATTGCCGATGCGGCCATGACCGCCGGGCACTCTCTCGGCGAATTTTCGGCCCTCACCGCCGCCGGCGCATTGAGCTTTGAAGACGGCCTCCGCCTTGTGGCTATTCGCGCCAACGCCATGCAAAAAGCTTGTGATATTCAGGAAAGTACCATGGCTGCCATCCTCGGAATGGACGATGCTGCCGTAGAAGAAATCTGCGCTTCTATTTACGATGTCGTCGTGCCGGCAAACTACAATACCATCGGTCAATTGGTTATCTCCGGTACGAAAAAGGGCATCGCTCAGGCTATTCAACTCGCCGAAGAAAAAGGTGCCCGCAGAGCCATTGAAATTCCCGTCAATGGAGCCTTTCACTCTCCGCTTATGGAACCTGCCCGGCTGGAACTGGCAGAGGGCATTGAAAAAACTACTTTTTTTGACGCAAAAATCCCTGTCTTTCAGAATGTTACGGCCAAACCTCATACGGAAAGGGAAGTCATTAAAACTAATTTGTTGAAACAACTTACCTCTCCGGTGAGATGGACTCAGACCATGCAGGCAATGATTGCTGCCGGTGCTGCGGAATTTATTGAAGTCGGGCCGGGCAATGTACTTTCGGGTCTTGTGAAAAAAATTGACCGGAAAATACCCGTGAGCCAAGTGAGTTAATCCCTAAAAAGGATAAAAAATCGGTATCAGCCACGTTGCCAATATCCAGAAAATCACGCTTAGCCCTGCGCCTACTTTCGTAAAATCTTTAAACTGGTATCCTCCTACCCCATATACCATTGTATTACATTGGTAACCAATCGGTGTCATAAAACAGCATGAGGCCGCAATGGTTACAGCAATTAGAAACGGCATTGGCGAAAGGTCAAGGTGAGATGCTGTGGATATCGCAATAGGAGCCAGTAAGGCAGCCGTAGCATTATTAGACATTAATTCTGTCAACAGTGCTGTAATAATGTATAACCCGGAAACAATTGCAACGGGTCCAAACGCTCCAATAGTTTTTACCACAAATTCTGCAAGGATGGCGGAAAGACCCGTTTTTTCCATAGCCACGCCTAAACTCAATGCTCCTGCCAGCAAAAATATTACCTTCCAATCCACCTCATCGTATAATTCTTTAACGGGAAGACAACCGGTGAGTACTAATAATATCGAAGCAATCAGGCTTCCACCTAGTATAGAAATCACTTCAAAAGTGGACAACATTACTACGGCCAGAAGACTGCTTATGACAATGGCAAAGTTACGCCAGTTGACAGAGGTAGTTTTCATTTCCGTTAAAAACATAAACGGCTGGTAATGAGAGGATTCCTCTTCTTTTAATTTGTCCAAGCGGTTGTTTTTTATTTCTACCAATACAACGTCCCCTGCCTTGAGTTTGGTTTCGGCTAATCGTTCCTGCACGATTTCCTCGCGGTGTTTAATGGCAAGAGGAATGGCGCGGTACCGGCGGCGGAAATCCACTTCGTCCAGCGTTTTCCCCTCAAAACGCGAGTTGGAAGTGATGATCAGTTCAACAAGGGAAGTATCTTTGGTGGAAAAATCGTGCGGACTGACGGTAAGTGTATTTTTAATACGGATGTTTTTATTGCCTTTCAGTGTATTTAGTTTTTCAATATCACAACGCACTTTCAAAACATCATTTTCTCGGAGAATAAAATCGCCGGTAGGAAGCGTGACCGACTCTGTGCCTCGTATAACCTGGAGGATGTCCATTCCATATTCTGTAATCATGGGAGAACTCTGAATGGATTTATTAACCGAACGAGCTTCTTTTAGCAATTGAATTTCGGTAATATAACTTCTTAGCGGAGTATTCTCGCTGTCCTTTAAAGTACGCCAGGGAAGCAGTCTTCGACCAATCACCGTCATGTATAAGATTCCTGTAACAACAAAAACCAAACCGATGGGAGTAAGGGTAAACATATCAAAACCCGGAAGCCCTTTCTGCCGGGCAATTCCATCAACGAGAATATTGGTAGAAGTGCCTATCAGCGTTGCCATACCTCCGAAAATAGATGCATAAGACAGGGGAATGAGGAATTTGCTGGCCGGTTTGCCAACCTCTTTGGCGGTCTGAAGAACCACCGGAATAAAAGCCGCAACTACCGGCGTATTATTGATAAACGCCGAGATAAGGGCTATGATACCCATCATTAGAATCATTCCCAGCGAAAAACTTCGTTTAAAAATTTGGGCAAAAAATACACCCACGGGTTTTAAAGCCCCGGTACGTGTCAATGCAGCACTGAGGATAAACATAAAAAGCACCGTAATAGTAGCGGGGTTACTAAAACCTTTCACCGCTTCTTCTGGGGAAAGAATTCCCACAAGAACCAATGCAGCCATAATCATGAGTGCAACGAGATCCACGCGCAGTTTTTCGGAGATAAAAAGGATAAGAGAAGCAAGGATAATAATTCCCAATATAATGCTGTCCATTTTTAAATCAATAATTCCTGTGGGATGAGTAGAGTTTTTGTTAAAAAATTATATTTTTTTAAGAACATTATCTTCTTGGTCAACCAATTCGCGCAGGCTATATCCTTTCAAAATCCTGACCGTTGTTTCTCTTACTTCCTGAAAAGCTTTCCGGATCGAACATACATCTTCATCTTTACACTCCTCACACCGCTCATAAAACCGGTAAGTAACACAGGGCAACAAGGCGATTGGGCCGTCGAGTACTCGCATTACATCAGCTATATTTATAGCTGACGGATCTTTCCGGAGATAATATCCGCCGCCGGCTCCTTTTTTGCTGCCGAGAAACCCCGCCCGTTTCATTTCAAGTAAAATCGTCTCCAAAAACTTGAGCGGAATGTTTTCGGATTCCGCAATCTGGCTGATTAAAATAGGTCCCTTCGTATATTCTCGGGTAAGATACAGCAATGCATTTAGGGCATATTTAGATTTTTTGGATATCATTCGCGAATCTATATAAAAAATCTATCAAGTAGATAGACTATGTTAGAAATTGACCAAAAATTAAACCAAACCGCATCATTTTCAGTTTAACCGGGAGAAATAAATTTATTGAAAACGAATGGCTACCCGGGCGAATTCGCCTTTTTCAACAAGTTGGTTGGCATTTCTGTCTATAAAAATGACCAGATAAACATTGTCCGAGGTCCATTTTTTTACTGGAATCCTTTTCCCATCAAAATCAAACTGGTTGACGGTCCAGGAAAGTTCGAGAAGGCCTCCGGTACCCTCGGAAAGCAGGTCACAGCGCGAACTTTCGTCAAGGGAATAGTAGAGGTAATGATGAGCATTTTTTTCATCCACGTAAAGGTATCCGCCTTCATAAGGGCCAGCAAGACCTGTACCGGGCTGGAAATAAGAAATCTGACTGGTGCGCACTCCTGATTGAAGTTCGGACATATCTTTGGGTTGAGAAAAAGCGGCAACTTGGGTTATGCCGTAAAGCCCTTTACTTGTATTGTATTCTGCGTTAAGAAACTGAATCGAAAACGCCCCTTTTTTCAGTGGTACCGCGTTATATTCTTCATCGAGATGAAATACACTGTTTCCCTGAACGATCCGCATGCCTTTGGCATGAAAGCCTTCGGAAGAGGAAGTAGTTGTTTTGGTTGATTTACAAGCATTCAGAGCAATAATTGCTAGAATCACTGTGAGAATAATTAGTTTATTTTTCATTGTTGTTGTGTTTGGTGTGAAGATAAAAGATTAACGACAAATTCATCCGGATTTTTATTTCATAATCCGGAAACGCAAAAAAAACCGGCAGAAGTCAGACTCCTTCTGCCGGTTTTAAAAGTATTCTCAGGCCTTAGGCTTTTTTGACCATTTGACCATTAAAGTGGTTGGTAGTCAGCGACTCCATGTGTCTTTTGCCAGCGACTATATCCATGACTTTTTGCCAGTCGGTTTCATTGATCAGATTCCGAAGAGGCTGCTCCACCCGCACGACATCGGGCATCACTGCCAGAATTGTTTTATCCCATTCTTTTCCATAACGCAGCAGATCATCCGGGTAAACTATTTTGCGTTCGGTTCCTTCATCAAAGGGAATAAAAGGCTCGGTCACGTTTAAATATCCATAATCGTCGGTAAGTTCTTCTCCGGGCTGGATATCGCGGATAGCAATCTCAAATTCGTAAGGTGTGGTAAAACAATTGGGACGAAAGCTGTGATTTACAAAACGGGCATAATCCCAGCAGAGGATAAAATCCCCCTTTTGGTTTCTGAAACAGTATTTGTCAATCTGTTCCCAGTAGATTTCTCCTAAACGCTCTACCTCTGTCTGTGGTATTACCCGGTCGAGCGCATCTAACGCCCAGGTAATCGTGCCCTTCGGGATAAACTCTTTGGCGAATACCCCAAAGCCAATTTCATCGTTGATGAATTTTAGTTCTGTGCCAGGATGCATCATAATGTTGAGATACTTTGGAAATTAAATGGTTTCATTGATTTGGATATTACGAATAAAAAAAAACCGCCCCGCAGGTTTGCGGAAGAGGGTAATTCTTTGGGAGAGTTTCTATCAAGACGGAAGCCTGACCAACCCGGATCAAACTTCCATATAAGTGGGAATTTCACCAGTTGAATGCTACGGTCTTACGCGCAAACGAAGGGAGTTCCCGATGACAACCACATCTGACATAGCCATGGTAAATGCACCGATAATGGGACTAAGAAAGCCGGTCGCTGCCAGTGGTATGGCCAGCACATTGTAGAAAAAGGCCCAAAAGAGGTTTTGCCGAATCGTCTTTACGGTTAGTTGACTGGTTCGGTAAAGTTCTTCAATCAGGGTCAGATGATCACCCAGCAATACAATCTGTGCAGACTGTATTGCCGCCGCAGTTGCTTTACCCAGAGAAACGCCGACGGTAGCCCTCGCCAATGCAGGAGCATCATTGATACCATCGCCCACCATCGCCGTGGGTTTTTCTCGGGAAAATTTTTCAATTAGTGCCAGTTTGGCCTCGGGAAGTTGTTCGCTGTATATATTTTTTATTCCTAAAAGGTCTGCTACCTGTTGACATTTTTCCTTTTTATCGCCACTAACCAAAACGGTTTCCACTCCTTTTTCATGCAAAAATTGGATCAGTTCTGCTGCCCCCGGCCGAATCTCATCGGCCAAGTCCACCGAGGCAAGGAGTTTTCCGTTTTCGATTAGGTAAAGATCATGGCTGAGATCGTTTGTAAGCCCGGTTGCAATTCGGAATGAGCCTAGTTGATATTGGTTTCCCTGACGGTCTGTTGCCGCCATTCCCAACCCTTTCTGCTCTGTAACTTCGCGCATAAACAACGGTTTTACTCCTGCCAGTGCTTTTACGAGGGAACGAGCGATCGGATGGGTCGAGTTTCTTTCGATTCCGGCGAGGATTTTTTCCACGTTTTCCCGGTTTTCCTCTTCACAATTGAGCGATTTTATCGAAAAAGCCCCCGTAGTAAGCGTACCGGTTTTGTCAAATACAATTCTTTTTACCTCATGAAATGCTGCGAGGGTTCTGCCTCCTTTTACAAGGATTCCTTTACGGGAAGCCCTTCCTACGCCTACAATTACCGCAGTAGGTGTCGCAAGCCCCATCGCACACGGGCAGGAAATCACCAGTACCGCCACGCTTTGAATGATCGCTGCCTGAATCGAAACATCAAATACTCCATAAGCTAATAGAAAAGTCAAGGCCGCAATGCACAAGACAACCGGTACAAAAACGGCACTGATTTTATCGGCCAGTTGTTGTATTTCCGGCTTTTCGGCCTGCGCTTTGCGCACAAGGTCTATCATACGATTGAGTACGGTCTTAGGGCCTACTTCCGTAGCGGCCATTCGCACCGGCCCTGAGACCAGTACTGACCCTGACATTACAGGATCCCCTGGCGATTTAAATACCGGTAAACTTTCGCCCGTGAGCATGGATTCATCCGTTTCGCCGGTTCCGGCCAGAATCTCACCATCCACCGGGATTCGATCCCCTGCATGAATCGCCAACTGATCACCTGGGCGAATCAGGCCCGCATCTACCATTACCATTACTTCCTGCCCTTTTTCAAAAATAACTTTACGCGCTTTTTCCGGTTGAAGCCGGACAAGTGCTTCGATGGCTGAGGTGGTCTTTTTTACCGCCCGATGTTCCATTACATTTCCCAGCAACACAATGGTAATAATACTGGCAGATGTCTCATAAAAAAGAAAATCATTCCCCAGGTTCATCAGCGTGCCATACAAACTATAAAAAAAGGCAGCGGCAGCGCCTAAGGTGATTAATACATCCATATTAGGGACACCCGTGCGCAGGGAGCGAAAGCCACTCAAACCAAAATGATACATCCCTACGACAAAAACCGGAAACGTCAGCCCCAGTTGTACCCAGGGATTATGAAGGATATGCCAGGAGACAAACATGTGAAGAAGCAAGGGCGTTGTAAAAATCAGACAAAAAAGAAAATACCTTTCGATGTCGGAAAATCCTTTTTTTTCTACCGACTCTTCCCCCATGACTTTATAACCCAGCCGCTCAATACCATCAATCAATGCGGGCACGCTCTCTTCTTCATTTGTCTCAAAGATTACAGACTCCTCCGCAAAATTCACCATTACAGACTCCATGCCCTCTTTTTCCAGATATTTTTGAATACCCAGCGCACAATTGGTACATGTCATTCCTTTAACAGCAAGCTCTACCTGTTTCATGTCTCGTACTTTCTTTCTTCCGGAAAGACGGTGAAATATAATACAATTCTCTATTCAAGCAACAAATGTAAATCAATTGAATGGACAAATGACAACAGTTTCTAAATGTTATACGTTTTAAGTACGAGTTTCAACACCCGATGTTGATTCCGGATTGTATTTATTCCGTTTTTTTAGTTTTTTAGAGGGATATTTTTAACGATTTATATCATGAAACAGTTGCATATTAAAACGCTTACCGTATTTTTATTTTCCATCGTTTTCCTCGGAGGGGCGAATGTTTTTGCGCAGGACGCTGAAAAAACGAATGTGAAAAAAGAATTAAATCAGGTGATGAAGGATTTGCCTGAGGACGTTCAGATTCAGATTCTTCGTTATGCCCAGCGCAAACGCGATGCCTTGAAAGCGGCTCAGGTCAAACAGGCGGAAACCGAAGCTAAAATGGCCACGACCCCCGAGGTTCAACCTCAGCAGGAAATCGCGGCTCCGCAGCCGAAACCCGCACAGCCTGCGGCTGTGGAAGTAGCGGCTCCTACGCCCGCACTTTCTCCCGCCGCTGCGGAAACTCCTGCTGCTCCTAAACCACCGGTACCTGCTGTTCCTAATTATATTCAGGAGGCTCAGCAAATGGCAGAAACCCAGATTCAATTTGAAAATGAGGGATTTAACTACAACAAAGTCGAAACCGGCGCAGTTGTCACTCACACTTTCAAATTTAAAAATACCGGAACAGAGCCACTGAAACTTACCCGCGTAAAAGCCAGTTGTGGCTGTACCACGCCTAAATGGTCACAAGAAGCCGTACAACCCGGAGCCGAAGGGTTTATTGATGTGTCTTTCAACACCGCCGGTAAAGTGGGCGTACAGACCAAAACCATTACCGTAACCGGTAATTTCCCCGGCAACAATAAAGTGCTACGTATTACCGGTGAAGTACTTCCCAAAGAAGCTACTCCTGCACCGGACGGAAAATAATTTTTAGACTTCTACCGAAGAATTCCAGGCAATTCCTTCCGCATCAAAGGGAAGGGGTTGCCATTTTTTATTTTTAAGCACAAACAGTTCTTTGTACCCTATCCGCTGTAATCTGCGGGCAGCTTCGGGAAACTGAGCAATCAGCTCTCCCGGGTGATGGGAATCCGAACTCAAGGTAACCGGAATATTCATTTGCCAAGCAGCCGAAAGTGCTTCCAGACTTGGATAAGCCTCCGGGAGTTTTTTCTTATAAATGCCTCGTGTATTCAACTCCAAAATCAATCCTTCGGAAGCCAGCGTCTCAAGAGTCGCCATTAATTCCTGCTGATACCACCGGGCGTTGGTATCAAAAAGTTTCCCGTTTTCGCTCTGAATTTTAATCTTGTCAATATGGCCGACAATGTTCGGCTTTAGCCGAGTGATCATCATACGGGTAAGTTCAAAATAACGGCAAACGGCTTTTTGTATATCGTTGTCGAAAATCTCTTTCAGCCCGCGAAGAAATAGCTCGTGTGTTCCGTCAATCTCCCACGGTTCTCCATTGTCAAAAGCATCCACAAAATGGATCGAACCGACGATATAATCCAGATTTTTTCGGGAGAATAATTGTGAGTTTTCGTCAAATATCCCAGGAAGGAAGTCCATTTCCATACCCAGATAAACTTCAATTCGTCCCTGGTATTTTTGTTTAAAAGCATTTATTTCGGAACAGTATTGTGCAAACCGCTCCAGCTTCATGCTCCAGGGTCGAAAAAAAGGCAGCGGAGAATGACAGGAAAAACCTAAGGCCACCATTTCGAGTTCAATGGCTGTCTTTACATGATCTTCAGGAGGAAACCGCCCGTCAGAATACTGGGAATGGCAATGGTAATTGGTCCAGTGCATCAGGTTAAAATTTCCGGGCAAGGTACGCCACTGGTATAAATTAAATGTAAACTTATTGCTATTCCTTTAGTAGTTTCCGGCAATACGTTTTGTCCTGAAACAAAACCCGCAAAATATATCCTCCTGTAGGAAGGTTTGTCAGGGCATCTATCTCAATATATGGGCTATCTCCGGTTTTATCCTGCCAACTCCGGATTTTCCTACCCTGCATATCCAGCAATTCGATCTGATATTCTTCGCCGGGGTCGCCCGTTATCTTCAACAAAAACTGATCTTTGAAGGGTTGCGGGAAAATTTCCACGGCAGTGCTCACATCCGGCCTGCCCTCAACCTCAAGGTAAGGGGAAAAAGAAAATTTGCCATCCGGATTCCGGAAAACCAACCGGTAATAACTTCGAGCGGAAAAATTATTAGCGTCATACCAAGATTGCGGACCCGGTATTTCAGGCAGTACCACAATTTTTTCAGTTAAAAACTCCCCTTCCAGACGCCTTTCAACGGTTACGGAATCCACCCCTGATTCATCCGCCAGTTGCCACTCAATCACAACCGTTTCGTCGGTCAGTCGGGTTGCATAAAAACGATCATACAGTAAGGGTAACAGGCTGCCTGCCGATTCTTCCGCTCCTACATCAAACTGCCCGTTAGAAGGAATCGAATTATTAAAAAAATCCTGACTCCCCACGTTCAAGCCAAAAACGGTATTCAGTTCCAGCCCCGTATCTTTTAGCGGAGAAGCACTGAGAAGGTTATAGGCATTGAGCGTAAACAAAAGCGTCGGATCGCCTACCGTCCCGCCCCCTCCGGGATTACTTACTTCTGGGTTTCCTTCAAACCCCACGGGATTCCCGCTGAGCATTTCCTGCCCTTTACCCGTGCGCCAGGCCGCAAGATTGTTGTACTGATTGGCTCCTTCGGCATAACGATACTGACCCGTCATGGAGTAATATGCATTTCCCCGAAAATCAATATCCGCCGAATTGCTCGACTTGTCCACCAGGTCAATATTGCCGGAAGTGATAAAAAGATTATTGGCTACCAACACCGAGTCTATTCCCGCCGATACCGACCGGAAAGCCGCCGGGGTGATTCCCGGCCCGCTGCTCATAAAGATTACATTGTTGTAAATTTTTACATCGGAAAGAATCCCTGACCCTTTCCAGAAATGAATACCACCATAGTCATTGTTGCGAGCATCGTTTTGACTGATGTTGTAGCGAAGGGTATTGTTGCGAAGGGGTCTCGCGCCGTTGTATTCAGCGAGGAGAAAACCCGCTCCGTCATTGTCATGAGAATAGCAGTATTGGATTACCGATTCGGTACAGCCTCCGTCGAGGTCAAATCCACCCCCGTCTTTGGTAGAGCCTGTTTTGTTGTGGTGGGATTCACAAAACTGAATAACCCCTTTGTGCGAATCCCATATCCATATACCAACCGGGCCGCCACCGTTGTAATAATTTTCGGCTCCGTTGTTGTATGCCTGACAATATTCGATAATTACCCCATCTGTATTTCCTACCACAATCCCATTGCCGGTATGAGCCGTATTTTTCCCAATCTGGCCGGGGTTATCGTAAGCCATGCAATGAGCGATATAGATATTGTGATGAGGGTGTCCGGTGGGCAGGACTTTTCCGAGGACACCGATGCCGTAATCCCCATTGTCGTGCAGAACGGCATGCGTGATTTCGATATTGCGATATCCGGAATCTGAAAAAACAGGATCCGAAAGAATGGTAATTCCTCCCCGATTAAAACCACTTACTTCGACCTCATGAATAGAGATGTAATCGTAGGCCTGGGTAGAATTCAGAATAGAATAAAAAAGGATACCATGATTATCATTCAGGGCGCGTCCGGCTCCGAGAACGTTCAGCGCATGAATATTGAATCCGGCACAGTTCATTACTTCAATTCCGTTGCCTGTACCTGCCTGAATCGTCGCACGCCCGGTGCCGTAACTACTCAGGGTCAAAGGAGCTGCGGCCGTACCACAGTTAGTTCCGGAGAAGGAAAGTGTTCCGGGAAAATTTTGCCCTCCTTCAAAAAGAATACTGTCTCCAGGCAAAAACGGCTGGCTATTGACAAAAGCGATTGTTTTCCACGGAGTTAGAGCAGAGGTACCGGGATTGGAATCCAAACCCGATGGGCTGATATAATAGGTTGTAGCCATTGCCGGGGATAAAACCTGTAAAAAAATTAAAAGTAAAAGACCTATCCCTGTTTGAGTTGACAAACGACTACAAAAGAACGGTAGAAAAACCTTCATTTTGAATTATGTCTTATAAAAAGAAAACTGCGACGACCTCAATTTTGTTGAAATCGTCGCAAACATTTTTAGGCAGATCAACGATCCTGATCATAAGGCATTTTCAGAGCCTCCTCCAGTTGCGCTTCGATGTCTTTTCCACTGGGGCGGCTGGGGTTGGAATGGGCAATGGTGCCGTCTCGGTTAATCATAAAATATTTCGGAATAGCTTTTACCCCATACTGAGTCGGAACTTCGGAGTTGCCGCCCTGAGAGAAAAGTAATACCCCCTGAATATCATCCTCTTTTACAGCATTCCGCCAGGCGGCCTCGTCGTCATCAATAGAAATATAAACAAACACAACATCTTTTCCCCGGTAAAGGCTGCTCAGTCTTTTGGATGCGGGCATTTCACGGCGGCAGGGGCCACACCAGCTTGCCCAAAAATCGAGGTAAACAACTTTGCCGCGAAAATCATTAAGCGAAACACGAGCACCATTGATGTCCAACAACGAGAACTCCGGCGCCGGTTGTCCGGGTGCGAGCAACATTGCCTGGTCGTAGATCGGTTTTAGGATTTTGGAATAATCCCCTTTCTGGTCAGAAGCGACAAACGCGGCATACATGCCTTCAACAATCAGCGGATTGCCATATTCAAGGATGTCTTTCAGCATAGAAGCTTGAACCAGGAGACGCGATTCCCCCTGAAGGATAGAAGTGACAAACTGATATTCCTGTGAAAATTTTTCCTCTGGCTTAGGTTCCTTTTCTACATTTGCATATTGCGCCGCCATTTTCCAGGAGATATAGTTCTGTACAAAACTGATATATTCCGGAATAGAAGCCGCCCGATCATTCATCACGCGGATTTCGCCGAGGAAATCGTAATAGTTTTTGGACAGAGTTACTTCCGACAGATCCTTTTTGGCCAGATAGGCATGATAGGAAGGAAATTGCATCAGGCGATTGGCACGGACATAAAGGCTCCGGTCGGCGGCATAGTTCATAAAAGCCTCGGATAGTTTATGGCTTTTGGCAAAATCGGAAAGGAAACTCACCTGGCTGTTGTAGGTACGGTTTATCCATGCAGCATACTCCAGTTCTAGGCCTTCTTTGATGAGGTTTTGGGCTTCATCTTCCAAACCCTCATCTTCAAATTTGAGGAAATATTTTGCGAGGCAATTGGAGGCATCCACACCCGGTCCATCTCCTTTGTAGGTTATTGTTTCATCAAATTTTTCCGGATTGAGGCTCAGCGAAATATTGTCGCCCGGGTGAATAAACATCGCGGTCTGCTCCCGTCCGTGACTAAAATTGGCAGCTACCGGGCTTGCGAGTTGAAAACTCATTTGAAATTTACCTTCCTCATCCAGAGTTGCTTTGGTAGAAACGGGTCTGTCCACGAGGAGATTGGGATAATAATAAACGGATACGGTCTTACCTGCGGGATTTTCTATTTTCCCGGAAACGGTCACCGTCCCCTGCGCAAAAGCTGCACTAATGGAAAAAAGAACCCATAAAAGGCCTAAAACATAATTTTTCATACGCCAGATAAATTTAGGGTTATAGATGAATCAAAGTATCAGGTCTGTTAGTTTAGTTACGGATAAGTGTATATCTTGTCAACGGGTTTAAAGGCTAAAAATACACATTTGACAGATGAAAACCTACAATGAACAGGAAGCCGCCGACCAACTTAAGACCTTATCCGGCTGGAAATTTCGCAATAACGGAATTGAAAAACAGTATAAATTCAAAGATTTTACAGCGGCATTTGGGTTTATGGCACAAGTAGCGATCCTCGCCGAAAAAGCCAATCATCATCCCGAATGGAGCAATGTCTATAACCGTGTAGAAATCCGCCTGAGTACCCATGATGCCGGCGGGCTGACTGACAAAGATTTTTCGCTGGCAAACGCTATCAACCAATTGACCTATTAATCCGGATTGTAGAGATATGATTAGCCTAAAAATCATCAACCGCTCCGATAACCCGCTACCTCATTATGCGACAGATTTGTCGGCAGGGATGGATTTATATGCCAATAATGATGACCCGATTGTGCTTCATTCTTTGGAAAGAGCCATGGTTCCTACCGGGATATTTATCGAATTACCGCCGGGATATGAAGCCCAAGTGCGCCCCCGAAGCGGCCTCGCCATCAAACACGGAATCAGCATGGTCAATTCTCCCGGTACGATTGACGCCGACTACCGGGGAGAACTCCGGGTTATCCTTGTCAATCTGAGTAATACCCCTTTCACCATTCAAAAAGGCGAAAGGATCGCACAAATGGTCATTGCCCGGCACGAAACCGTAACATGGGAAGAAGTGCAGGTATTATCCGAGACAAAAAGAGGCAGCGGAGGTTTTGGACATACAGGGAAATAATGCTAATTTATAGCCATGAGGAATTTGATTTTTAAGCTGGGAATCATCACACTTCTGATGAGTTTTTTTGCCTGCAAAGGCACACAACCGACGGCCAATAATACACCTCCGGTTCCACCGGACAATAAAGGGAGTGCTTCCGGACTCCAGGTGGAGCAGTTGTATGTAGAGGCATGTACCCAACTGATGCGCGGCGATTACACCGCCGCCGAAGGGCTATTTGAAGAAGTCCTGAGCAAAGACCCTGATAACCATGCTGCGATGTACAATATTGGCCGCCTGGCTATGGAAAAAAGAGATTATAGCCGCGCCATCAGCTATGCAAAACTCGCCATTGAAAAGGAATCCGAAAATTACTGGTATTACAACCTCCTTCAAAAAGCCTATGAGTTTAAAGGTGATTATGCAAATTCGGTCGGTGTACAGGAATCTATTGTAAAAAAATTCCCTCAACGGTTTGAAGACCGCCTGCGACTGGCCGAACTTTACCTCCAAAACAATGAAACCGAAAAGGCCATCAACCAACTTTTATCTATTGAAGCCCAAACCGGTCCCAATGAGGAAACCACCCTCCGCAAATATCAGATCTACGACCGCAGCAAACAGTATGAGAATGCCGTTATGGCTGCACAGACACTCATAGATATAAATGAAGATGAACCGCGGTATTATCAGTTGAAAATCGAAGCCTATCAAAAACTGGGACAGACTGAGGCTGCCATTAAAACAATGGAACAACTACTCGAAAAAGACCCTGACAATGGCTTTGCGCTTCTATCACTTGCCGAATATTATAAGTCTGTTAATCAACTGGAAAAATCGGACAGCTATCTCTTTCGCGCTTTTCAAAATCCGGAAATTGACCCGGAATTTAAAATGACCCTTATCAGCGGACTGCTTGAGTATGTGGAAGGAGAACCGGAAATTTTGCCCCGTATAAAAACCCTTTCTTCGATTTTTAATCAGACACATCCCGGCTCGGCTAAAGCCTATTCCATTCAGGGTAAACTCTTGTTTTTAGAGCATAAAATTGATTCGGCAAGAGTTTATTATCGAAAATCCCTTGATATAGAACCGGCCAATACCGCAGCATGGATGGATTTGATTGAAACTTCTCTCGAAGAAGAAAATTATGAGCGCCTGTATGAGGACTCGGAAGAAGCCCTTGATTATTTCCCCAACCAGGAACGATTTCTTTTTTTTAATGGCATTTCGGCTTCTTATACCGGCAAATACGCCCAGGCCATCAGAGCCTTTGAAAAAATCAAAAAAACCAGTTCTTCCGACAACGAAATGATGGCACAGGTGTATTCCGAATTGGGAAAAATCTATCATCAGCAGGAAAATTACGCCGACTCAGATCTGAATTATGAAAAAGCCATTTCCCTCACCCCGGAGGATCCCTATATACTCAACAACTACGCTTATTACCTTTCACTGCGGGGAGAAAAATTGACTCAGGCAAAAACCTATGCAGAGAAAGCCCTGAAAATCAATCCCGACCAGGTTTCCTACCAGGATACTTATGCCTGGATTTTGTATCAGCAGGGCGACTATACGGAAGCCGCCAAATGGCTGGGGAAAGCAACCGCCACAGCAAATTCACCCGTAATATTTGAGCATTACGGTGATGCCCTGTTGAAACTAGGACGTAAGGATGAGGCCGTAGAACAATGGAAAAGGGCCCAACAAAAAGGTGCGACAGAGCTTAATATTGAAACCAAGTTATTGGGACATTGATTATATTTGCGCCTTTGAGCAAATTTAGCATACAATTTGCAGTTTCAGGATGCAACCCACAGATCCCTAACTAAATGGTTATCCGAGTTTATTTTTTCTGGTGGAGTCTGATTTTCATGCTACTGACTTTTGGCGCATGTAAAGGAATCAAAAATACCACAGACGCAGATAGTGAAGGCAAAGGATGGAGAGCCGTTCTCAGTAAAACAGAATCCGAAAAGGTTCAGTTTGAGGAACTGAGCATTTCGGGCAGGGCAATTCTCACGATTCCGAAGGCAAATATTGACGGGATGAGCGTCCAATACCGGATATTCATGGCTAAAGACAGTCTCATCATGATCCGGGTTTCCAAAATTATCGAAGCCGCCCGCATACTCATTACTCGCGATTCGGTATTTGTACTGGATAAAATCAACAAAACGTATATCGCCTGCGACTACCAAATAGCCAAAGAATATACCGGCTTGGACGCAGATTTTTCATTGTTACAGGATTTACTACTGGGCAACTATCACCCTATTCCAGAGAAACTTATCGCCGATAAAAAAGTTTCCAATCCCCGGACTTTCAGGGGTACGGAATCAGGAACGGATTTTGCTTATTCAATTGATACAAAGATTCATAAGGTCGTTATAATTGAAGCAAAAAACGCTTTAAAAAATCAGGAATCGCAGATAAATTACCAGGACTTTGAGGTAAACGGCGGAACCGAGATTCCGATGACCGCAACGGTTTCGGTCTCTTCGCCTGAGCCACTTTCCTTTGAGTTCCAACACAAAAAAGTTCAGATAAATCCCGGCGACGCCTCTTTTGTCCTGGGTTCGGTTGAAAATTATGAGCAAAGGACGTGTAAATAGAATGGGGAAATATTTCCTTTTTATCGGGGTAATACTCTTACCCGGAATTCTGTTTGCCCAAGAGATTTCCGAACGGCAGGAGATCATGGATCAGCTTCGCCTCACCGACCAGTTACTCGCCGAAACCGAAAAAAATCGCGAAAAAACGGTTAATGAACTCCAACTTCTTAATCAGCAAATTTCACTCAGAGAACAACTCATAGACATCCTCAACGCAGAAATCATCCTTCAAACCGAAGAAATTGAGGAATTAAATGAGATCATCTGCCAGATGGAAGAAGACGCAAAGCAGATTATGGATACCTACGCCAAAACGGCAAGGCTTACCTACAAATCTTTTGATCGGGATAATTTTTTTCTTTCCATCCTCACTTCAGGAAGTATTTCTGAAGCCTATTACCGGGCACAGTACTTCCAGCAATTTAGCCGTTACCGCCAGCAACAGATTAGGATGATCAAACAGACGCAAAAGTTTCTGGCAAATAAAAGCACGGATTTGCAGGAAAGCATCGTCGAAAATGAGCGATTATTGGATGAAAAATACCTCGAAATCGCCCGTCTGCACATGGCAAAAGGGAAACATACAAACTATTACGCGGCAGTAAGGCCCCGCGAAAAAAATTACCGAAAATCCGTTTCACAACAACAGGCTACCGTCAAAACCCAAATCCGAAAAACAGAAACCAAAGGAAATATTCAGCAGACTTCCTACGTAGCAGAGGATGCAACCGGGGCAGCAGAACTCGATTATGCCAAGTCTTTTGTGAAAAACAAAGGCGCTCTCGCCTGGCCGGTTCCTGCTGAAAAAGGAATTGTTATCGGCAAATTTGGCAAAACCGAAGACCCCTTTGGCAACAAAATCCAGAACGAAGGCATTTATATCCGGACCCCTAAAGGGCAAAAGGTAATAACCGTATATACCGGCATTGTTACGGGAGTAAAACAATTGCCCATGAACGGCGGAGTGATGGTCATCATCGAACACGGTCAGTACCGCACCGTCTATGCCAACCTGGAAGAAAGTTTTGTTACCGAAGGCCAGAAGGTCAGCGCGAGTGATGAAATCGGTATTGTAAAAACAGACAAACGTTCGGGCGAGACCATTCTTAATTTCCTTATTTACAAGGAACCTGATACTTTCATGGATCCGGAGCGGTGGATGATCCGCCCATGATTTTTTCATAAAACCTTATACCGGGTGTAGGATTTTGATTATAACGGGCAATCTCGTAAAAACCTTCCGCCTGATATAGCTTATGCGCTGAAAACATCCACGGATGGGTATCCAGTCTCATTGTATGATACCCTGCGATTACCGCAATTTCCACCAGCCGTTTTATCAATGAAGTGCCTATTCCTTTTCCCCGAAAGACAGGGCTGACAAACATTCGCTTCATCTCGCAGACTCCGGTTTCCAAGGGTTGATAGGCAATACAACCTGCTACCTGCTGCTCATAAAGTGCAAGCAACAGACTTCCCGCCGGAGGCGCATATTTTCCCGGCAAACTCTCTAATTCTGCCTGAAAATTTCCCAATGCAGCATCGTAATTGCGGATGGCTGCGTATTCGGTAAAAAGCAATTTTATTTGCTCAATCCTCTTATCCGAATCTGCGGGAACAATCTCGATCATCAATGGCCTAGTTTCCGGGAAGTGAAAACAACAGGACTGCGCCTATGGCAAGGATAAAATAGGGAACCAGAATCGCGGCACCTGCATAATCCTTTGAAATACGCTGGCCGAAAAACAACATCACAAGGCTCAATGCTGCAAGTTGGGCGCCCGCTAATGCAATGGCTGTCTGTCCTGAAAATAATATTTGTCCGGCGCCTACGGCAGAAACTATGCCCGCAGCTACCTCAAAAACCGTAATTACGGAAAGCAGAAGCGGAACCATATTCTTCAAGGGGCTTTTCCCAAAATGCCCCTCCAACCATGCGAGGTTTCCTTTGCGGTCAATGATTTTATCTATTCCCGACTGAAGGAAAAGAATCGCAATAAATGCTGCAACCAGCAATTGGGCGGAAGTAAGCGGCTCGAAAATTTGAAGGATGTTCATAGAGGCAAGGTGTAATTGTCCTATAATTTATTTCCTCTTTTTGTATTTTCCAAGCCCGTCCTCCGGGGCAGGGATATGATGTGTGGCCCCGCCACCTTTCGGATCGTCAAAACTTACCGGAATATCACCTGCTGCGACCCGGTCTTTCCAGGTCAAAGAAGGAGCCGTGTCTTTCCTTTCCATTGTAATACAATCCTCTACCGGGCACACAAGCGCACAGAGATTACAACCCACACAGTTTTCTTCGATTACAAAAGGAATGCGGGAACCTTCACTTAGCCCGATGGCCTGATGTGCCCCGTCATCACAGGCAGTATAACAAAGCTGGCATTGGATACATTTATCCCGATTGATTTCGGCCACCACTTTGTAATTCATATTCAAATCTTCCCAGTGATGTACATTGGGCAGAGCCTTGCCGCGAAAATCTTCCATTCGTTCAAAACCTTTCTCCCGCATATAGTTTTCCAACCCTGCTACCATCTCCCGGATAATGCCAAATCCATAATGCATCACGGCAGTACAAATCTGAACGGAGGTTGCCCCCAGTAGAATATGTTCTACCGCATCACGCCAGTTTTCGATCCCGCCGATACCGGATATCGGTATATTCACCTCTGGATGAGAAGCACATTCACGGATCATATTGAGCGCAATGGGCTTGACCGCCGGGCCACAATAGCCGCCGTGCGTGCTTTTTCCGTCAACCACCGGATAAGGGACAAAATTATCTATGTCCACACCGGTCAGGCTTTGAATGGTATTGATCAGAGAAATTGCGTTGGCACCTCCTTCAGAAGCGGCCACAGCCGGAACGGTAATATCGGTAATATTGGGCGTCAGTTTGACGATCACAGGTTTTTTCGCCACTTCCATTACCCAGGAGACAATGGTTTTTAGCACTTTAGGCTCCTGTCCTACCGCAGAACCCATGCCACGCTCACACATGCCGTGCGGGCAGCCAAAGTTGAGTTCGTGACCATCAACCCCTGCATTTTCGGCATCACGTATGATCTGGTGCCATTGTTCACGGGTTTCAACCATAAGAGAGGAAACCACGGCATGTTGTGGAAAATGTTTTTTCACCGCTTCAATTTCCCGAAGGTTGTCGGAGAGCGGGCGGTCAGAGATCAACTCAATATTATTGAAACCCATCATCCGCGTATTGCGGTAGTTGACACTGCCGTACCGGCTGGAGACATTGACGATAGGGATACCCATCGTTTTCCAAACTGCGCCGCCCCAACCCGCCTCAAAGGCTTTCATCACCTGGTATCCCGAATTGGTAGGCGGAGCAGAAGCCAGCCAGAACGGATTGGGGGAAGTGATTCCTGCAAGATTTATAGATAAATTAGGCATGGTTTTATTTTCCGAGAAATAGATAATCGTGAATTCCTTTGGCGGCTTTTTTGCCTTCGGCTACGGCGTTGACGACTTCTGCTCCGCCATTAACAGCATCTCCAGCGGCAAAATAACGAGGATTGCCTGTCTGAAATGTCAGACTGTCAACTTCGATTCGCCCCTTTCCGTCCCATCTTACATCTTTGATTTTGTCCAGAAAACGAGTTTGTTTTTCCTGTCCCGTAGCATAAATGACCGTATCACAAGGTTCGACAAATTCACTTCCGGGGATGGGAGTAAGTTTGCCATTTTCCGAAATCATCCGCACAAATTTTACGCCTTCTACCTGCACATTTCCCACGATTTCGAGAGGTTGCACATAAAACATCCCTTTGGCTCCCACGACTTTTGCCAGTTCGTATTCAAAGGGATAAGCACTCATTTCGATTTTTCCCCGGCGATAAGCGATGATTACCTGCTCGGCGCCTAACCTTGCAGCTTCCGAGGCGGCATCCATTGCAGTATTTCCGCCACCAAGGATAATGACTTTTTTGCCTGTCGTCACCTGATGCTGATGGAGCCGAAGTTGTTCGATAAATTCTACTGCACCTACGCAGTTTTTCAGATTTTCTCCGGGCAAATCCAATGATTTTGTCAATCCCAACCCAATCCCCAGAAAAATCGCATCGTAAGTTTCCTCCAGTTGCTTAAGCTGGTCTTCCGATTCGATGGGGTGACGGTAGTGAATATGGAAGCCTAATTGTTGTTCCAGCCATTTTACTTCAGCCAGCACTTCTTCATTCGAAATTTTATAAGGAGCCACCCCGTGAATGGTGAGTCCGGATGGCTGGTTTTTGGCTTCGAATACATCCACTTCATACCCCAACATCCGGAGTTCACAGGCACAGGAAATCCCTGCCGGCCCGGCACCGATTATCGCTACGCGATAACCATTGGGCCGCCCCGTGAGAAAAATCTGTTTGTCTGTGGCCAGCACTTTACCGGTAGCAAATGACTGAAGTCTGCCGATTTCGAGGGGTTTTACGTCCTGATGGTTATAGACACAGGCCCCTTCGCAGAGTACATCGGTGGGACATACTTTGCCACAGGCGTAGCCGAAAAAATTATCCTCATAAATAGTTTGAGCAGCACCGGTCACATCGCCCGTATGAATCTGCCGGATAAACAGCGGAATATCTATTCCCGTCGGACAGGCGTTCACGCAAG
Source organism: Bacteroidia bacterium (assembly GCA_033764335.1). Lineage (GTDB taxonomy): Bacteria > Bacteroidota > Bacteroidia > J057 > J057 > JAGQVA01. The sequence goes on from JANRJC010000001.1 coordinate 124,588, forward strand.
GCGCATCATAGCAGTATAGGCAGCGCGAACTTTCGTAATAAGCCTGCGTTTCATTCATCAGAGGATGAACGGGAGCAAAGTTTTCTTCGAATTCCTGCCGGTTTGCAGGGCGTTTAAATTCAGCCATTCATTTTCGATTTTATAACTCTACCAATTTGCCGTAGGTTTCCGGGCGGCGGTCGCGGTAAAATTGCCAGACAGCGCGAACCTCTTCGATCTTGTCGAGGTCAAATTCGGCGACGAGCAATTCGTCTTCCGTCTCAGAAGCCTGTGCAAAAATCTGCCCACGGGGATCCACAAAATAGGAGCTTCCGTAAAATCTTCCGACACCCCAGGGTTTCTCCTCCCCTACCCGATTGATGCAACCCATAAAATAGCCGTTGGCTGCTGCATGAGCGGGTTGTTCGAGTTTCCATAGGTATTGCGAAAGACCAGCGACGGTTGCCGAAGGATTATAGACAATTTCAGCCCCGTTGAGGCCCAGGATACGCGCCCCGTCGGGGAAATGCCGGTCATAACAGATATACACCCCCACTTTGGCGTAAGCCGTCTCAAATACCGGATATCCCAGATTTCCGGGGCGGAAAAAAAATTTTTCCCAGAAACCCGAAGTGTGGGGAATATGATTTTTGCGGTACTTGCCGAGATAGGTTCCGTCAGCGTCAATGACTGCGGCCGTATTATATAAAAAACCCGCAGACTCTTTTTCAAAGAGTGGGATAATAATGACCATCCGGTATTTTTTGGCGTATTCGGCCAGGCGTTCCGTGGTGGGACCGGGCACAGACTCAGCAGCGGCATACCAGCTGTGATCCTGTCCGGGGCAGAAATAGGGGGTATTAAATATCTCCTGAAGGCAGAGAATCTGCACCCCTTGTTTTCCCGCTGATTCGATAAAAGGAAGATGTTTTTGAAGATTTGCCTCCTTGATTTCAGCGATAGAACCCTCTCCTTCCGTTTTGGCAAGACTGGTCTGAATAAGACCTGATTTTATAATTCGTGGCATAAGATAAGTTTTTCGCGATTTCAAATGATTTTGGACACTTTATTACGGGGAATAAACTGGCCGTATCCTTTCGATATTTTCACCTCACCCTTGTCTATGGCGACTTTCCCACGGAGGATTACCGTTTTTACTTTTCCGGTCACTTCCCAACCTTCATACGCGGAATAATCCACATTCATGTGATGCGAAGCCGCAGAAATCCTATGTTTTTCCGTAGGATCAAAAATCACGATATCCGCATCGGAACCGGGAGCAATACAACCCTTGCGCGGGTACATGCCGAATATTTTGGCGGAATTTGTGGACGAGACCTCCACAAATTTGTTGAGGCTGATACGGCCTTTGGCCACTCCTTCGGAGAATAACAGTTCCATGCGGTTTTCAATGGCCGGATGGCCATTAGGGATTTTAGAAAAGTCCTTTTCTCCCCTCTTTTTCTGTTCCCACATAAACGGACAGTGGTCGGTAGCGACAACCTGTACCAGTCCCTGATTAATACCCGCCCAAAGTGTCTCCTGGTCTTTTTTCTGTCGCAGCGGCGGACTCATCACCCATTTTGCACCTTCAAAGTCTTTTTCATATAAAGAAGCATCCAAAAGGAGATACTGGATACAAGTTTCGACAAAAACCTTTTGATTACGGGTAGTGGCCTCTCGCACCTGGTTTAATGCACCCTCACAGGTAAGATGAACGATATACGCCGGTACATCGGTATAAAAAGCCATGTCCACAAACCTGCCGGAGGCCTCAGATTCTGTGATTTCGGGCTGAGAAAGGTAATGGTAGAGGGGAGAAAGTTTACCCGATGACCGGTGGAGAGCGATCAGTCGGTCAATCATGTCGCCGTTTGTGGCATGTACGGTGACCATTCCTCCCTGTTTTTTTACCTCACGCATCAGATCCACCATTTGGCCATCGTCTATCATCAGTGCTCCTTTGTAGGCCATAAACGTTTTAAAGGAAGTGATTCCCTCCTTTTCGATCATATCACGGATTTCGGCGCGGGTATTTTCGTTGAAATCCGTAACGGCCATATGAAAAGAATAGTCTCCCAGCGCATTGCCCGAGGAACGCCCCTGCCACTCATGAAGGGCGTCATAAAGCCTTTTTCCTTGTGTCTGGAGAATAAAATCAATGACCATCGTAGTGCCTCCAAACAGTGCAGCGCGAGTACCAGTCTCGTAATTGTCGCTGGAATACGTACCCATAAAAGGCATGTCGAGATGGACGTGGGGGTCAATGCCTCCGGGAAAAACGAGTTTGCCGGAAGCGTCTATTACCTCGGCGGCAGGGAAAGCCAGATTTTTACCCACTGCAACTACCCGTTCGCCTTCGATATAAACATCGCCGGTGAAGTCGGCTTCGCCGGTGATGATTCGTCCGTTTTTAACAAGTATTGACATAAGTTTTCCTCCAAATACCGGATATTGCCCGGCGTTTTGAATCAAAACTTAATTTAGCTTGTCTTTAGGATACAGCCTAATGTATGGGAAGAAAATTTTAGGGTGAAACAGAGGCTAGTTTGTCTTCTTGTGTTTCCTTTTGCGCTTTTTGGCGTCATTTCCTTCAAAAAAACCCGGCTTTGAGGGTTTGGAAGGTTTTCCGGGGGTAAAAGGTTTTCCAGATTTGGTTTCATTCTGGCTAGCCTGGTTGTAGGTATCGGGTTTAGCGACATCCACTTCTACGGCAACCCCATCTATTTCGATATTTTTAAACGCTCGGATAATCTCCGGAGCCAGATTACTTTCGACTTCGAAGAAGGAGAATTTGCGGAAGATATCAATTTTGCCAATACGGAACCTGCGGTTGGGCATCACATCGTTGACAATACCCATAAGACGGCCGGCATGCATTTCCTGTTTAATTCCCAGATTCATGAAAAGCCGGGTATAAGTGATTTTTTCTTTTCCGCTGCGTTCACCCCTCTCGCCCCTCTCACCTCGTTCCGTTTCGTGGATATTGAGATCAGGAGCATTTTTATAGTAATCGAGAAATTGGTTAAACTCCACAGAGAAAAAACGTTTGATCAATTCTTCTTTGCTCATCGCCTCCAACTGCTGGTTGATGGCAGGGAGAAAGGAAGCGATTTGTTTTTCGTTTACTTCCACATCTTCCACTTTTTTGACCAGTTGGTAGAGTCTTTTTTCGCATATTTCCTCACCGGTGGGAACCTGTTTGCGTTCAAATCTTTTACCGACGAGGTTTTCGAGGAGGCGAATATGGCGGGTTTCGCGAGTATGAACAATCGAGATAGAGGTTCCACTTTTGCCGGCCCTTCCGGTACGACCGCTGCGGTGGATATAAACTTCCATTTCATCGGGAAGCTGGTAATTGATTACGTGTGTGAGGTCATTTACGTCCAGCCCTCTTGCGGCCACGTCGGTAGCGACGAGGAGTTGGAGTTGTCCGGAGCGGAACTGATCCATGACCTGATCCCTCATGGATTGAGAAAGGTCGCCGTTGAGGACGGCGGCGTTGTACCCATCATTGATGAGTTTGCGGGATACCTCGGTAGTATCGGTGCGGGTACGGCAGAAGATGATGCCGTAAATATCGGGGTGAATATCGGCGATGCGTTTTAAGGCTTCGTAGCGGTCTTTGGCATGAACCATAAAGTATTCATGTTTGACATTCGCTGCGCCGGTGTTTTTGGTTCCTACGGAAATTTCTTCCGGTTTATTCATATAATTCCGGGCCATGCGGGCAATTGCCTGAGGCATGGTAGCCGAAAAAAGCAAGGTTTGCCGCTCGGCGGGAGAGGTCGAAAGAATGGCGTCCAGGTCTTTTTGGAAGCCCATATTCAACATCTCATCTGCTTCGTCGAGCACCAGATAGCTGATGGCACTGATATCGAGCGCACCTCTTTCTATCAGGTCAAGAACCCGACCGGGTGTGCCCACAACGATCTGGCAGTTGTTGCGGAGAGAGCGAATCTGATCTCTCATGCTTGCACCGCCATATACCGCTGTAATCCCCAGACCTTTAATGTATTTGGAGTAGTTTTCCAGGTCGTTAAAAATCTGAATGCCCAGCTCACGGGTGGGGCAAAGAATCAGACCTTGTACTTTTTTTTGAGTGGGATCCACTTTTTCAATCAGCGGCAAGCCAAAGGCTGCCGTTTTTCCCGTCCCGGTTTGTGCCAGGGCTATAAGGTCTTTATCTGAGTTGAGAATTACCGGAATCACCTTTTCCTGAATCGGGGTGGGTTTTTCGTATCCTAACTCGGTAATGGCTTTAAGGATTTCCGGACGAAGGCCTATATCTGTGAAATTTTCCATTTTATCTTTCTCCTGCTTTGCTCCGCCCGAAAACCCATTTTGAGGTATTCTGTCCGGAAATCATTGATAATGAGTGAAAACGCGCCGCAAAGGTAGAAAAAAAAATGGTCAGGTCTAAATATGCTTAAAGAATAATCAAACAACATTCACTTCCCGTTCCAGGCGGAGGTCAAATTTTTCACTTACGGAATCCATAATTCGTGTTGAAAGGGCTAACAAATCGCGGCCTTTGGCCGTCCCATAATTAACGAGAACCAGTGCCTGGTTTTTATGTACTCCCAGGTCGTTTTCACGGTATCCTTTCCAGCCACAAGTCTGTATCAGCCATGCGGCGGGGATTTTTATTTGTCCGTCTTCCGCGGCAAATGAGGGCACTTCGGGATATTGTGATTTTATCCGTGCAAAAATCTCTGCCGAAACCACGGGATTTTTGAAAAAGCTCCCTGCATTACCGATTTCCGCAGGGTCGGGTAGTTTACTCTGCCGGATCCGAATCACTGCCTCGCTCACCTCCCGGATTCCGTGAGGGCCGGGAATACGGGAAAGTTCTTCTCCGATTGCGCCATAAGTGGTATTGATTTGGGGTTGTTTGGACAAACGAAAAACCACACGGGTAATCAAAAACTCACCTTTACATTCCTGCTTAAATATACTGTCCCGATAACCCATGTTACATTCCGCGAGGGAAAACCGGTGGATTTTTCCGGTAGCCAGGTGAATGGCCTCCAGGTGATCGAGCACGTCTTTGATTTCGGCTCCATAAGCACCGATATTCTGAATGGGAGCGGCTCCTACACACCCCGGTATCAGCGAAAGGTTTTCAACACCGCCCCAGCCATTTTCGATGCAGAAAAGCACAAACTGATGCCAGTTTTCTCCCGCGCCTGCCTTTACCCAGACGTGTTTTTCGTCTTCGCCTACGATTTCCCTGCCCAAAATACGGTTGTATAATACCACCCCCTCAAAGTCCCCGGTAAGCAGAATATTGCTTCCTCCCCCCAGTATAAACAGGGGTTCGGCTCCATGTATATTGTCGGTCAAAAATTCAATGGCCGCCTGTTCGGAATTGATTTCCAGCCAGAATCTGGCCACGGCGTCAAGTCCAAAGGTATTGTATGGTTTTAGTTGAACATTTTGTTTTAACAAAGACATATCGGTCGGTCATTCAAATGATAAGCAAATTGCAGGATTATTTCGTTGGAAAAAAAGCAAAAATTCCGCTAAATTAAGGGTCATTCACGAATCTTCACTACTTATGAAAATATATCTAGCTCTACTTTTAGCCGGATTATCTATTCAGGCTGCCGGGCAACAAACCATTACCATCAACCGCACCTACCGCCCGGCAAATGAAGAAGAATCGGAGATGGTGTTTTTGTATTATCCTTACCGGTCAAATATCCTTGACCTTTCGCATTTCCGGGATGTTTTCCCTGCTTCGAAATTAGAGCTTCAGGAAAAAATTGTCATCCTGCCGCCCGACCTCTCCCAAATGTCCGATACCGTGTATGGAATCACCTATTTTCCCCCCGTAAAAAACCGCCCCGGCAAAATGGTCATTCTGATTATTGGCAATTTCAAGACTCCTTCCCCGGTGTATTTTATTGATTACAACCTCGACCGAAACTACGCCAATGACGGCCCGCCTTATATTTTTGGGGAGGAAAATTTTACGACTCTCACTTTTGAAAATACTCAGGACCGTTCCCATCCCTACATACTCCGATTACTTAACCCCCGCGAACAACGAGAAATACAACCCGATGAAGTAAAAACTTACCGTCGCGAACAACAAACCCTGCGCAAACAACAACGCCAAACGGACTATGACGCCTACCAGCGATATATGTTGCAGGCCGCCGACAATATGCGGGAGTCCAGCCATCTCGGAATCCGCATTCTTTCTAATGTCAGCTTTGGCGGAATACGTTATAATTACAAAAACGGGCAGACCGGTTATCCCACAAATTATCAGGTGGATTTTAATACCAAAGGCCTTTCAACCCAGGTAACTTACCGCTTCGGAGGATTTAAACTCGGAGCCATTGGGCGTTATGAAAATATTTTTTACTGGAGTTCTACCAAAAAAACCCGCGAAGGAGACCCTTTTTACGCCTGCGACGACCAAGGAATCTGTAAATGGTATAACAACGTCCGGTACGATTTTAACCTGGAAATACTGCCGCGAAACCGTTTTTCCTACGGCCTTTCCGCCGAATACGGCTTTCGGATTAGTACCTATACCTTTATACACCCCTATTTCACCGCAATGGGCCATGTTTACACCGGAGAAGGATTTATCCCTTCGCGATATCAGGATCCCCACCAAAGTTATGACCTGGGGCCGGGTATTACCTATGAGGCTGGTATCATGCTGATAAGCGATCTGAGCCGGTCTATGTCCTTTATTGCAGCTATCCATGCCACTAATACCGGATTCAAACCACAGGGATACTTTGACCAGTTTGACCCTCAGGAATTGTACAAAACCAACCAGCAGGCGGGAGTAAGCCTCGGTTTTCAGTTGAGAGTGGAGTAATGCAGCAGGAAATTTGAACCTGGAACAGCTTAACCATTATAAAGATTGTTTGTAACTTGCACGCAATTTTATTCAAAACCGTGCTTACTATCTGACCATGAATTTGATTGTTCGTTTTTTTTCGATCTTCTTATTGGCGACGTTTTTGCTGATTTCTGAAAATATTTTTGCTCAGGATCAAATTTTTATCCGCCGCAATTACCAGCCCGGCCATACCGATAGAGAGCAAATGGTCGCACAGTATTACCCTTTTAACTCGACACTGCTTGACCTCCGCGATTTCCGCGAACGTTATCCCGAATACAAAAACGTTATCCCTGAAGAGGTTACCGTACGCCCTCCTGATCTCACCGGGATGAAAGATGTGGTCTATAGTGTGAGTTATCTTGAGGTGCCGGGTGAATTGGAGGGTATTTTACTCATTACCCTCATCGGGAACTATTTTAACCAGGAAGCCATTCATTTTTTCGATTTTAACCTCGACCGCAATTTTACCAATGATCCCAACGGACGGTTTATTTTCCCGAAAGAAACTGAAGTACAGTCTTTTACTTTTACCAAAACCGGGCAGAGTTTCAAACGATACACCCTCGAAATCCTCAACCCGGAGTTTCAGGTAAGTACGAATCCCGATTTTGAAATGCAACAGCTTTCTCAACAGGGGCAAATGGCTCTCCCGGAAGTGGACTACCAAAACCTTGATAAACCCGTGAAGGGCATTCCCCGAAAAAAACAGTTGTTATCCCTAAAACTCGACGGGCTGATTGGTTTTGGCGGAATTAAATATAGTTATATCATTCCGGCCACCCAATACCCTTCTAATTACAACATGGAGTTTAATACCAAGGGGTTGGGAGCAGAAGTTTCCATTAAAGTCAAACAAATACGAATAGGAGTCAATGCCCGTATTGAAAACCTTTTTTACTGGAGTTCGGAGCGATACACGCAAATACAGGAACCTTATACAAGCTGCGAAACAGACTGGCGGGGGAGACAGATTTGTACTTATTACGACGGGATTATGCAGGAGATTAACCGGGATTTAAAACCCAAAAATCGTTACTCTTTTAACCTGACTGGCGAATACGTTTTCCCCGTCACCCGGAAAACCAACCTTACGCCCTACCTTGAAGCGGGATTTATGCATTATATCAACGATCATTTTATCCCGGAGCGATTTTATACGGATATTAATTATCCTTTTGGGTGGTTTCAGGTTTACGGAGGAGGCCTCCGGCTGGAACATGAAGTTTCCAACAACGGAGAAATTGTGGTTTCAGGGGGAGTGCAAAACATGCAGTTTAATCCCCGTGGTTATTTTGACGGAGTAGAAAACCTGCGTCGTCGCCATGTACAGGGTTTTGTAAGCATGGGATACCGGTTTGCGGTTTTGTAAGACCTCAAATTTTGGCTTTAAACGGGTTCCGAAGATTTTGGTATTCAATCAAATCCGCTTTCAGCGAACCGATCATCAGTTCGGATTGAATCCTCAGAGGAATTTTGTTGTCATCGTCGGAAATCCAGAAAACGATGGTGCTGCCATCGGTGACCAGACCCGCTTCTTCAATCAGAAGATTCATTTTCAGGGCTTTATACCATACTCCGTCAATTTTGATTTTTTCGCGGGTTATCAGGCTGGCCTCCAGTCCGAAATTTTTCCGGTCGAGGAAATTTTGCAGAGAAATGCGGTCCCCCGGCTTCAGCGAATCCTGATCATAACGAGTGCGGGCAAAATAAAAAGCCGAAATCACGTCCTGAATATTGGGCGGTACATCATAGACCGTATGGCGTTTTTTATGGTCAATGTACAGAGCTTTGCCTTTTTGATGGTCGAAGTGGGTTTCAGAATAATTTTCAAAACCGCCTTCGCGAATATGGCGGTTAAACCGAAGCGAAATCAGCGATTCCTCATCCATAAACGTCTCGTAATAATCCCGGACCTTATAGACGACATCAAAAGCCTGATTGGTAAATCCTTGTCCGACAATGTGATAACAATTTCGGCCTTTGACGATTTTTTTTTCTTCCTTCACCTCCAGCGTTGCAAATCCGGCGGTGATGAGGCCGTAGTGAATCCGAAATTTTAGAAATTCCCCCCGATGAAAGGTGTGGTTTTCAATTTTGCGGTAGTCATGTCCGCGCCAGCCGATACTTAAAAGTGCCAGGAAAAGTAATCCGGGATAAATAAGACGAATGTTCATAAAGAATAAACGAATTTTTCGTCCAAACCGTATCAGGCCTCCTCGGGGGTTTCCAACCCTTCGGCCAGTTGTTTTTCAAAAATGCGGGCATAATACCCATTTTGGGCGAGTAAAGCCTCATGGGTACCCGATTCGGTAATCCGCCCATTCTCCAAAACCATAATCTGGTCCGAGTCCTGAACACACGAAATCCGGTGAGCCACCTGAATCACGGCGACTTCGGGATTATTTTGGCGAAACTCGCGGAGGTTGCGCAGAATAGTTTCTTCCGTTCCGGTATCCACTGCCGATAAAACATCATCCAGAATCAATATTTTAGGAATTTTCACCCAGGCACGAGCGATGGAAATCCGTTGTTTTTGGCCACCGGAAAGCGTTACCCCCCTTTCACCGACGACGGTGTCAAAGCCTTTGGGAAAATCGGCGATGCTTTCGTGGATTGCCGCCCAACGGGTGGCCTTTTCCACCTCTTCGAGGATGGCATCAGGTTTGCCGAAGGCGATATTTTCATGCACCGTCGCGGAAAACAAAAACACATCCTGCGGGGCATAACCGATGGCCTGACGCAATTCATCTTTCCCGTAACGCTGGAGCGGAAGACCATCTATGACGATTTCTCCACTTTCTATGTCAAATAGGCGGGGAATCATCGCACACAAGGTGGATTTTCCCGAACCCGTAGGCCCCACAATGCCCAGTTTTTGCCCCGGTTTTAAGTGAAAAGAAACCCCTTTTAATGCCTGAATACCCGTATCGGGGTAGGTAAAACTCACGTCCTCAAAAGACATAGCCGCGGTTTCTATCGGTTTTCCAGAATCGGGAAAACGAATTTCCGAACGCTCTTTCAGCAGATCATTGAGGCGAACCTGACTCGCAGCCGCCCGCTGAACCATCGTCGTCACCCAGCCTACGGCGATAATCGGCCAGGTGAGGAGATTGACGTAAATGATAAATTCTGCAATATTTCCCAGCGAAAGAGAACCTGCGATCACCTTCTCCCCTCCGACCCATATCGCAATCAGCATACTAAACCCGATAAGCAAAGCCACCAGCGGAAAAAATATAGCGTCCACGCGAGCCAGGGACATGGATTTTACTTTATATATCTGCGATTCCTGCACAAATTTTTCCGCAGATTCTTTTTCCTTTACATAGGCTTTCACCACCCGGATACCCGAAAAAATTTCTTGTGTAAAAGTGGTCAGTTGAGAAAGTTGCGCCTGAATTTTTTCGCTGCGGCTCTGAATCAACGATTCCACATAATAAATCAGGTAACTCAGTATCGGCAGAGGAATAAGCGTGTAAAGCGTAAGTTCCGGATTGACCATAAGCATGGTAACTACCACCACCACAAAGACCGTGATGGTATTGAGCGTGTACATAATGCCCGGGCCGAGGTACATTCTCACGCGGTTGACGTCTTCCGTAATTTTGGACATAAGATCGCCGGTGCGGTTGCGGCGGTAAAAACTAAGGGAAAGTTGTTGTAAATGGTCGTATAAATCGTTGCGGAAATCGTATTCGACCAGGCGGGACATGACGATAAGCGTCTGGCGGGTAAAAAACAAAAACACCCCGCGGAGAATCGCCATCAGGATCACCAGCCCGCCAAAAAGCAACAAACTACCAAACAACATCCGGCGAATGGCTTCCCCCGGAGCAAAACCTTCCAGCAACGAATAAAACCGCAACACATCCCCGACCATATCAATGGCTCCACGCACAATCTGAGCCGGATATACCGCAAACAAATTAGATAGAGTCACAAACAAAATACCCAGCAACAAATGCTGTTTGTATTTCCAGATATAAGGATTAAGTGCAAATAATGCCCGCATGAAGCCGTAGTTTGGCGTAAAGATACGGCTTTTCCTTTTTCACAATGGCACAGAATTTTTTATAAATTTTACGATCTTCGCGACATGAAAGAATTCTGGAACAGCCGGTTTGGTGCAGAGGAATACGCCTACGGCGAAACACCCAATGTGTTTTTCAAACAACAACTCGACACTTTGCCTGCGGGCAAACTCCTGATGCCCGCCGAAGGCGAAGGGCGCAACGCTGTTTATGCCGCAACCCGTGGATGGCAGGTGACTGCTTTTGACATCAGCGAAGAAGGTCGGAAAAAAGCCCTCCGATTGGCCGAAAAAAGAGGCACTTCGCTCGAATACCTGCTCCAGAGTTTTGGTGAAACGGTGTTTCCCGAAGGGTCTTTTGACTGTGTGGGATTGATTTATGCCCATGCCCCGGCAAACTGGCGCCCCGTACACCACCGCAAGGCCGTTTCTTTTTTGCGTCCGGGTGGAACCATTATCCTCGAAGGATTTTCCAAAACCCAACTAGGCAATCCTTCCGGCGGGCCACAGGATATTTCCATGCTTTTTTCCGAAGAAGAATTGCGGGACGATTTTGCCGGGCTAGAAAATCTGCAAATCTGGTATGAGGAAACTACGCTGGACGAAGGACCTTATCATCGGGGCAAAGCCTCATTGGTTCGCCTAATAGGGCAAAAACCTCAATAGTCGCCGTAGTCAATCGAATATAGCCGGTAACGGCCATTCTGGAAAATCAAGGTGAGGTGACAACCGTTTTCCTCCATAAAATCGCGCTCCGCCTGGGTTTCCATCCACTCATTGATCAGGAAGTGTGTCATGTTTTTCGTCAGAAAAAAATCCCACATCACCTCCGGAGTCATATAGCCTGGAAACATGGATGATTTTCCCGAATAAAGCGCAAGTGCGCGGGGTTTGTGAAATAATATCCTCGCATTCGGTGGCAATTCCTGCCGAATATAAGAAAATGTTTCATCGGCTACTTTCTGCTGCGGACCGGAGGTTATGGGCAGTTGTGTTTTTTTGTAAAAGGTATAAACCGAAGGCACATAAAACATCAGCAAAACACCCAAAAATACAGGTGTTGCAAACTTTTTTGTTTTCGTTCTTTCCACTAAAATATTTACCCCGGAAAAAAAGTAGAAGAGAACCAAAGGAATCACCGGAAATAAAAACCTGCTGCCCTGGAAATATGGATAAACACCCAGCATGATGATGTGAATGACCACCATCAACAAAGGCAGCGGATAAGACCGCCACTTATTGGCGATTCCTACCAACAAAAGAACTCCCGCTATTATCGCTCCTGCCCAAGCAATCCTGTTTTTACCCGCCGGAAAAACAAATTCTTCCAGCGATTTTCCGTACTGAGTCAGGTTTTTAAAGAAATATTCAGCCGGAGAATGCTCCATAATCAGCGAAATATAGGAGCCTTCCGAGGGCATGGGGAATAAGATTTTTTCGACCAAAAAATAAACACCCAATGCCACTAAAACCGTAAGCCCGGCATTTGCCATCATCGTTTTCCACTGTCTTTCCTCCGGTTTTTTCCCTATATCTCCGAGGCTTTTTAAAACCGCCTCCGCCACAATAGCCCCCAAAAAAACCACCCCCATCGGGCGTATCAATATCGCAAAACCCACCAAAAGACCCGTCTTTGTTGCTTTATGTCGTCCATTACCGTACAACCAACCTGAGACCGCCGCCATCAAAAACAAAGTATAAGGAATCTCCGAAAGTATATCCGCTTTAAAAGCCAATACCCACGGGTGATACACCAACCACAAACAACCTCCCAATGCCAGCCATACCGATGTAAACCGGCTGAAAAAACGATAACAAACCAGCCCCAGAGCGATCAGCAACCCCGTCATATAATACTGAAAAAAAAGCATATTATTCCCCCAAAGCGCATATACCGGAGCGAGCAGCAACGGAAAGCCCATGGGATAGGCCGAAGGTCCGATAATGCCCTTCTCGTTGAGAATATGGCCGGTCTGAGCCGGAGGTACACCCTTTGTTACATTGATTGCCTGGTGAATATATTGGGCAAAATCATCCCCCCAGCCGTGATAGCCAGAAAGGTTGATGAAAAACAACGGAAATAACAATAACAGAAGAATGATTGGAAAAAAGTTCTTTTGAAAAAGAATCAAAAACCTCATATTGTCTAATAGGGTTGCTACAATATTAGACACTTTCTTATAAAAAATCCCTAATTGAAAAATTAGTTTTTACCGCGAAGCCAATTCCGTCACAGCGACAAATTCCCACTCCAGACTTTTTTGCACCGGGTCAAAAGTAAGTATCATCGCCTGATCGTCAGGATCAATTTCATTACTAAGCCCTTTATTTAACCCCGAACCCAAAAACCATATTCCTTCTGCCGAGCGATATTCAAAGGCTTTTACCCGCTGCCCAAAATCGCCCGCCAGGCAGATTACCTGTACCCCCCGCGCCTGAACCGCCTTTAGTCGCGGGAGAATATCGGGCATAAACTCACTTCCCTCCGTACAAAGGCTTCGCCAGAAGGGTTTGTTTCCATTCGCAGTCATCCACATATCCTGCCCGGCAACGGCATCACCCCAGATACAATGATGTGTCAGGACAACGAGGTGCGAAGAAGTTTGTAGGGTGTCCAGTACCGTTGTCATTAAATTGTATTGAGCCTCTAACAATCCGCAATCCGGGTCTTCAAAATTGGTGTTGAGCACAAGCACGGTCAGTCCCTGATCGGAAGAAGCGTAAAAAAGGTCTCTGCCCGTATATTCGGTGATCCAGTTTGTATTGCCATTGCGCACATCGTGATTGCCTACGGCCCAGTGCGTGCGGGGGTCGCCGAGGCGGAAGTGGTTATCGAGGTATTTTAAAGTAGAATATTCCTCCGTAGTCTCCGAACACATATCCCCACCCAACCAGATTTGGTCATATTTTTTGTAATTGACTTTTTCGAGGCGGCGATCCATGCGGTCGCGTTTTTGGTACGTGTGGCCGAGGAAAATGATGGTTTGGGTTTCTCCTGGCAGCGGCGTTTCGTAAACACAACCTGAAACGATAAGCAAAAAAGTAAAGCGGAAAACCGTCCTATATTTTTTATAGAGCATTTCGAGCAATTATCATTAAGGGGAAGTTAGGTATAACCACCGAAAAATAGCTTCCAAAAAGGGTAAAAATAATTCCCTTCTAAAAGTTGCCGATTTCCCTTTATCGTTCTCTTTATTTTTGCTATCTTATCAAAGATTCCGACACCCTTAAACACAAAACCCATGAAAAGTATAGGGTTCATGGTCATAACATTCTTAATCACCCCTTCCCTGTGTGCCCAAACCCCAAATCTGTTTTTTACCCAGACTGATGCATGGGTTGCTGGCTCCCTGAAGGAGGGTACTATTTCCGTATTGTTTCAATATGAGCATAAATTCAAAATATATTCTTCGGGGTGGGTTTCCTCTTTGGGGGTAAGTTCGGGGTTAGCACTCACCAGTTCTGAGGACATCAGTCGTTTTATCAGGGGCGGTTACTTTCAGATACCTCTTTATTTCACCCTGCAAACCGGGCATCGGTCTCACCATGCACATCTGGCCGCAGGGGCGCGTGCTGTTCTAATTTTTGGGGATGACTACATACCGCCTTTTTTACCCATACCCCTACTGGAATTATCGTACCGCTTTGAGCCGCCGCAGGGAGGTATTATGCTGCAGGGAGGAATGGGCATTTCCATCATAGGAATCATTACAAGCGGGGGCGTAGGCTGGGCTTTTTGAGGAGAGGTAGGGAGGGGGAAAAATACCGAGAGTGTTACCTCAACGTGCATTTTAGATAAAACCCAACAACATGTGTAAAAAAATCCTAAAAAATATCGGGTTTGTGGTCGTAGTGCTACTAGGCACCCCTTCTCTGTGTGCCCAACCCTCCCATGTGTTTTTTGCGCAGGCTGATGCATGGGTTGCCGGAGGCGCGAAGCGTAATATTTCCGTATTGTTTCAATATGAGCATAAGTTCAAAATATATCCTTCGGGGTGGATTTCCTCTCTAGGGGTAAGTTCGGGGTTGGCACTCACCAATTATTCCTACTCGGATCGTTTTATCCGAGACGGCTACTTTCAAGTACCCCTTTATTTCACTCTGCAAACCGGGCATCGGTCCCACCATGCGCATCTGGCGGCAGGGGCGCGTGTTGTTCTGCCGGTGGATGATGGAGGATACATACCCGCCTTTTTACCCGTTCCCCTGCTGGAATTATCGTACCGGTTTGAGCCGCCGCAGGGGGGTATTATGCTGCAGGGAGGAATGGGCATTTCCATCATAGGAATCATTACAAGCGGGGGCGTAGGCTGGGCTTTTTGAGGAGAGGTAGGTAAGGGGAAAAATACCGAGAGTGTTACCTCAACGTGCGTTTTAGATAAAACCCAACAACATGTGTAAAAAAATCCTGAAAAATATCGGGGTTGTGGTCGTAGTGTTACTAGGTATCCCTTCCCTGTGTGCCCAAACCCCTAATCTGTTTTTTACCCAGACCGACCTATGGTTTGCCGGAGCCACGGAGGATAATATTTCTGTTTCTGTTCAATATGAACATAAGTTCAAAATATATCCTACAGGGTGGGTTTCCTCTCTCGGAGTAAGTTCGGGTTTGACACTCACCAATTTTTCATACTCCGATCGTTTTATCCGAAGCGGATTCTTTCAAGTACCGCTCTATTTTACCCTGCAAACCGGACATCGGTCTCACCATGCACATCTGGCCGCAGGGGCGCGTGTTGTTCTAATTTTTGGGGATGACTACATACCTCCCTTTTTACCGATTCCCATGCTGGAATTATCATACCGGTTTGAGCCGCCGCAGGGAGGTATCATGCTGCAGGGAGGAATGGGCATTTCTATCGTGGGAGTCCTCGCAAGCGGGGGCGTAGGCTGGGCTTTTTGAGGAGAGGTAGGGCAAGCCAAAACGGCGTGCGAAGACGCGCCGCTGGAATCGAAAAAAGGGGGGCGCATCGGTGCTACCGATATTACGGCCTTTCAGGCCTTGTGTCCAAGACACAAATTTTTGTGCCGAAGGCATAAGGCCCGGAGGGTCCCAAGGATACCGAAGGCATTCCTTAGGAACTCCTTTCGGAGCCGAAAGATCGGTAGCCCAAAGGCAGTGCCCTCAAATTCTATTCTTGGGCTGCGTCCTCGCACGCAGAAAGGTCTTTTACCGGGTTTCAAGTAATAATCGTATTTTTGTTGGGAAAAGTAATGATTTATGATTGTTCGGCGAGTCCCCGGAGATCCTTTACAAATAAAAAGACAATCACACCTGGCTACCTGGCTGGTATCGGGAGGTTTGCTGGCGGTATTTGTTTTGTTGCTGGCTTTCGGCACGGGCAATCGCGCTGCTTCTCAAAAAACAATTCCGGCTCCGCCTGATACTACAACAAAAACGGGATCCATGCCCCTGGTCGTGGCTCCCGATCCCGCAGCTTTTCAGACATTAGCCGTACAGGTGGATTTTAAGGGAATGCAAAAACTCGCCCGTAAAAAGCAGGAAGCCATCCGGCAAGGCGTGCTCACTACGCAGGAAGACGACTGGGTGGATGGCGTTTTTAGTGAAGGAGAGGCACTGATACCCCTCAAAATGCGGCTTAAAGGCGACTGGCTGGACCATGTGAGGGGAAAAAAACAATCCTATCGTATCCAGGTAAAACAACTACACACCTGGAACCGAATGCGAACTTTTTCGGTACAGACACCGCTCTCCCGCGACTTTCTCAGTGAATGGGTTTATCATCAGTTGTTGCAACAGGAAGGGCTGCTCAGCACCCGGTACGATTTTATCAAATTTACCCTCAACGGAGAGCCATTGGGCGTGTATGCCTACGAAGAACATTTTGAGAAATACCTGCCCGAATACAACCATCGCAGAGAAGGCCCGATTGTAAAGTTTGACGAAACGGCTGTATGGCAGGCCCGCCAACAGGATCTGGAAAAAAAACGCCCCGTAGGAACAACCGAAGGCGGATACCATGCTTTTGAAGCCGCCGAAATCACCCCGTTTCAGGAAGGGAAAACCGCCAATGATACCGTTTTAAAAAAACAATTTGAAGCCGCGCAGTCTTTGCTTTTTGCCTACAAATACGGACTAAAACCCGCGAGCGAAATATTTGACCTCGAAAAAACTGCCCGATACTTTGCCTTGCTGGATGTCGCTCACGCCTGGCACAGCCTCATCTGGCACAACCAGCGGTTTTATTTTAATCCCCTCATCGAAAGACTTGAACCCATCGGTTTTGACGGTTATACAATGGACGGCGCCATGCACTGGATTCAACGCCCGTTTCTGGGTTATCAGGCCAATGACAAACAGGATTATTTTTTGGGTGATATGCTACTCAACCTGTTTGACGATGAGGCTTTTACCACTCATTATCTGCGCGAACTTTACCGCCTGTCCGATACCACAATCCTCGCAGAGTTTCTTCAAAAAACCGAACCCGAAATCAGCCGCAGAGAAGAATTTATCCGCCAGGATTTTCCCCAATACCAATACAACCGGCAATTTCTCATCGAAAATGCAAAAACCATAAGGATGGTGTTTTTTCCCTTTGAAGGCACTTCGGTAAGCATTCGCACTCAAACCAAACACAAAGAAACACAGTATCTGATGGCCGCCAACAAACACGGCCTTCCCCTTCAACTGGTAGGTGCAGGAGAAAAGGAAAAAATCATGACCGATACTTTTCCTCAAAAACTTTTTTTACCCGCCTTCATTTATGAGTCACCCCTCTCCTACCGGTCTTTCGAAGTAAAGGCAAACGCAAAATTTATATTTTTCGAGCTTCCGGGTTTAGATTCGCTGTTTTCGGCACCGATTTCTCCCTGGGCTGTTCCGGGCACGTTTATTCAACCGCAAAGGCTTTCCCAGTCTTTTGCGCTGGATACAACACTTTTTTACGAGGTAAAAGGAAAAGACCTGATCTTTCCCGCCGGAACCTACACACTCCGCAAAAATATAGTGATTCCGGAAGGGTATCGTGTCCATTTTTCACCCGGATTTCGGATGGATATGGTGAAAGGTGCGGCTTTTATTTCCCGGTCACCCGTATTTGCACGGGGAACCGCCGATATTCCCGTCGAAATTTTTTCCTCTGACGGCACCGGCCAAGGGTTTTCAGTATTACAAGCCCAGGAAAAATCCATTTTGGAATTTGTCGTTTTTAATCGCCTGAATACGTTGAGTAAAGACGGCTGGCAACTGACCGGAGCCGTAACATTTTATGAGTCGCCGGTACAGTTCCGGCATTGCAAATTTCTCAACAGCCAATGTGAAGACGCGCTCAATCTTGTCCGAACAGAATTTGACCTGCAAACCAGCCAAATCCACCAAACCACTTACGACGGGTTGGATGTAGATTTTTGTAAAGGGAAAATCGTCAGTTGTGATTTCACCGAAATGAAAAATGACGGAATGGATTTTTCGGGCAGCAATGTAGAAGTAATTGATTGTCAGGTATTGGGGGCCGGAGACAAAGGCGTAAGCGTAGGCGAAGAATCAACAGTACTCATACAGTCGGTGAAAGTCGCCGACGCCAAAACCGGTATCGCAGCCAAAGACCTTTCGAAAGCAGAAGTGAGGCTGCTGATTTTGGAAAATTGTCAGACAGGGATAGCCGCCTACCGCAAAAAACCCGAGTATGGCCCGGCGGAAATCGAAGTAAAAAAATACGAGGCGAAGGGAGTAACCCATCTTCACCTGATCGAAAAAGGTTCCCGCCTGATTCTGGAAGGGAAAGAAACAGGCGGGCTGTAAATCAGTCGGTTACTTCCACGATCATTTCGACTTCAACGGCAATATTCGAAGGCAAAGCCCCCATACCGACCGCGGAGCGTGCGTGTTTTCCCCTTTCACCAAAGACCTCCACCATCAGATCCGAATAGCCATTGATGACTTTGGGCTGATCCGTAAAATCAGGAGTACAGTTGACCATTCCCAGCACCTTGACAATGCGCACGACCTTGTTGAGGTTGCCGAGTTCGGCTTTGAGCACGGCGAGTTGATTGATAGCGGTAATGCGGGCAGCTTCGTAACCCTGCTCTATGGTGAGGTCGCCACCGAGTTTGCCGGTGATATTGGTTCCGTCGGCTTGGAGCGGGCCTTTTCCCGCGAGGAAGATCAGGTTTCCGGTGCGCACGGCGTTGACATAATTGGCAACAGGCGCGGAGGGAGTAGGCAATTCAATTCCCAGCGCAGCCACTTTGGCGTCAGGGTCATATCCAGGTTCGACCTGCGCTTTCTCAGCAGTTTGAGGTTGATTTTGCTGAGGATTGCAGGCAAAGAGGATAATGATGGGCAGTAGAAAGAGTAGTTTTTTCATAGATCAAAGATGAAAAAAAATTAGGGTTAATAGAATAGATTTCCAACTTTTAATAACTTCGATGGAGCCGAACAGATGGCAAAAAGTAATCCTATTTAATTGAAAAAATGAAGGAATTTCTCGAATACAAACTCATTGAGGTGGGCGAATTTTCCCTCAAAGTATCCTCTGTGCTGATGCTGATTGCGTTTTGTTTCGCCATTTTTTTATTTCTCTTCCTTATCCGGAAAACCATTTACCGGATGAGTAAAATTGACCTGGCAAAAAAATACGCCATTTATACACTGATCAAATATTTCACACTCGTCTTCGCCAGTGTGATTGCCCTACAGATTTTAGGGATTAACCTCTCGGTACTGATTGCCGGTTCCGCTGCCTTATTGGTGGGTATTGGGCTGGGGTTGCAAAATCTGTTTAGCGATTTTATATCCGGAATTATTATTCTTGCCGACGCATCTATCAAAGTAAACGATGTGATTGAGGTAAACGGTCTGGTATGCAAAGTACAGGAAATCAATTTGCGAACCACCACGGTTTTGACTCGCGATGATAAGTACATTATCCTCCCCAATACCAATCTTACCCGAAACCAACTCATCAACTGGACCCATAATCATATCCCCTCACGGTTTGAAGTGAAAGTGAGAGTAGATTATTCGTCGGATGTACAGCTAGTGATGAAAATTTTAAAAGAAGCCGCAGATACCCATGAAAAAGTCATGGAATCGCCGGCTTCTTTTGTTCGATTTTCCGATTATGAAGAGTCTGCGCTGAGCTTTACGCTTTTGTTCTGGACGGAAGAAGTTTTCCGTGTAGAGACCATACAGAGCCAAATCCGAATCAAAATCTACGAACTGCTCAAAGAACACAAAATCCGTATCCCCTATCCTCAGCGCGTAGTACATCTCAACCCAAGCTGAGAACGATACTCCAACAATAGGGAGGTTGAGAGAACCACCGGGAGACAAAAAACACCGAACGCAGATGGTTTCACGCAAAGCACTCGAAGAACCCGCAAAGATCGCCAAGAGACCCTTTGCGCACTTTGCGAGACCTTTGCGCACTTTGCGTGAACCACCGGGAGGCAAAAAACACGCAGAAGGTTTTTTATTTCGAAGCCTTCGCCAAAATTTCCGAGAGTCGCCGGGCGACGGTTCGTTCTTCGCCCGGATTCAGCATCCAGGTAGTAATACCGATAGAGTCGTTGTCACCGACCGTTTCAATGGAAGGGTGGCCACTTTGCAAGGCTTCCCGTGCAGCTTTGGGCGTAATTTTCACCTTAGCCTGATCCCAGCTAATGCGCAGTGAAGGCACATGATTAGCGATTTCAGGAACGTGAATTTCCGTTTTTACCCCGGCTACCGTCAGTACCGAATCGCTGATCAGTTTTACCTGAGCATCCCACATTTCCCAGTCTTTCTGGTGGTCGCGGGTGAGAAAATTTTCCACGGCGATGAGAAGTCCAAGAATCTCTTCCTTGTTGACCTTATTGGTACGAGCGACGGTATCTCCCCGAGGCGGAGCACTAAGGCGTGCCGCCTGAATCAGGTCTTTGCGCCCGAGGAGCAACCCCGAACTTTGCGGGCCGCGAAGGCCTTTGCCTCCGGAAAAAGCCACAAGGTCAAAACCCATTCCGGTATATTTCCAGAGGTTTTCAACCGGGGGTACGTCAGCCGCACAGTCAATAAAAGTGGGGATACCGTATTTTTTACCAATTTCGATAAACTCTTCGTGTTTTACCTGTCCATCCGGATTGGCGTAGTTGAGAAACCACATCATGGCGGTTTTTTCATTGATAGCCTTCTCCATTTCTTTGCGGGTTTCGACTTCAATGAGTTTCACGCCACAGTTGCGGATGGCATGGTCGTAGCCCACCCGATGAGTTTTTTGAATAATGACCTCGCTTTTCATGCCCGTGAGGTCATTGGGGATACGGGAGGCTTTTTCGGAATCCATACCCGTGAGTACACCTGCCGTACCGAGCGTAATGGCCGAAGCCGCACCCGCCGTAACCATCGCCGCTTCACATTTGAGCAGACTGGCGAGACGCTCCCCTACCCTGTCTTGTAATTCGTCGAGGTTGACATATTGAAGCGAGGCGTAGGATATCGCGTCCAATACTCCTTCGCGGTAAAGCGAACCGGTCATGGCGGTATAGGTTCCCGCAGCATTGATAAAAGTGCGGATACCGAGTTCTTTAAAGTAGTCGCGGGCAAAAGTTTTTGCCGGCTCTAGTGGCCCTGCGTAGAGGGCAGCACCTCCGAAGAGGCCCCCGACAAAGGGCAGGGCTGCCATTTTTTTGAGTATTTCCCTTCTGTTTGCCATGATTCAACTTTATTTCAGGGATGCAATACAGTCAATCTCCACCAGCGAATCACCGGGAACGCCGCCGTATGTAGCCACCGTGGTGCGTACCGGAGGTTTGTCTCCAAATCGCCCGCGATACACTTCGTTCATTCCGTGGTAGTCATTCAGGTCGTGTAGATAGACATTGACTTTTAATACTTTATCCATCGAGGAGCCATTTTTTTTCAGCTCTTTTTCGATTTCATTGAGCACATGGTCGGTATGAGACTTGATGTCACCTTCAAAATGGGCACCTTTACCGGCGATAAAAAGCAGGTCGCCAAAAGCTACTGCACCGGAAAACAGCGGTTTATCCTGATGATAGGTAATATCCGAAGCGATTTTTTCTTTCGGAGAATTGCTGACAGCCGCGCTGACTGCACCAAAGCCAAATACACCGGCAAGCGTAGCGCCGAGTTTTTTAAACGCCGAACGGCGGGAAGTTTTTGTTTCCATAGAAAGATTGTTATTGGGTTATTAAAACAAAGGAATTATTGGGTTTAAGCTTAGGGTTTATACATCGGGCTGGCAAGTCCATTGAGGTCATAAACAATCTCGCCTTCGCGCACGGTCAGTTCGCATACAAGTTTGGAGTCGCCATTATATCGAAGGCCTCTGACATCAATATAACCAAATGCGCCTTTTTGGAGATTGATTACCGCTACATCGGCGGGTGCACCGGGGCTGAGATTGCCTAGTTCGGGGCGATGAATTATCTGCGCCGGGTTCCAGGTGGAAAGTTTAATCACTTCCTGCACCGAAAGTCCCAGAGCCAAAAACTTAGACATGACATTGATCATGTCCTTCATGCCCCCATTCATACTTCCCGTGTGGAGGTCGGTACTGATGGAGTTGGGTTTAAAACCTTGTTTTACCCCCGGTACGGCCTGCTCCCAAGTAAAACTTCCACCACCGTGTCCGACATCAAAAATTATCCCTTTTTTCTGCGCTTCCAGTACAAAAGGCCGGAGTTTGCCATTGTCATCCACGACGGCTTCACGACCGCCCACATGGCCATAACAATGGGTAAAAATATCCCCCGGACGAAACACCTCCATATACAGTTTTTCGATCGAAAGCGGGGGTTGTGCGCTGCCAAAGTCCACCATAACAGGGATATTGGCGAGTTTGCCCGCTTCGACTGCACGTTCTGCCGGTGTCCATTCGTGTCCCACATAATGCGCCAGTTTAATTCCGACAATATGTTCGGGATATTGTTTGGCGACCATAGCTGTGAGTTTGGGATCCATATCGGCGAGGTCCTGTTCGCGGGGACCACCCGACATTCCGTCGCCGACGATATTGAGAAAAACCAATACGCGGGTTTTGGATTTGTCTATTGTCTGATTTTTGTAGGTGAGGAAATTGCGCCAGCCGGGACTCCCGGCATCGGCCACGGTAGTAACACCTGCCCGCAGGGTAAATCCGTCGGGAGGCAGTGCGGTAAAACTATTACGCAGATAGCGGTCTTCTTCCGTTCCCCAGAAATTGTGAGTGTGAATATCAATGAGTCCGGGTGTCACATACAAGCCTTTGGCATCCACCACTTTTTTGGCATTGGCGGCGGGAATGTCTTTGGCTACCTGAAGGATTTTCCCATCCGTAATGGCCACATCCATGATCTGGTCAATATTATTTTTGGGATCAATGACATGGCCGCCTTTGATCAAGAGGTCTATTTCCTGAGCGTTTAGTGCCAGAAAAGTCAGAAACAAAACGGTAAATAGCAGTATTTTTTTCATATAGCTTAAATTTTACAGAAACGGGGTTATAAGGATAGAAAAATTAATTTTTTTGCCGCATCGCCCAAGATCGCCCGGGATATTCACTGCGGAAAGTTTCCAGGCAGCCCCTATCTTGAAGTGTAATATAACAGGTTTTTCCATCGGGGCCGCCAAAAGTGATGTTGGAAGGTTTTTTCCCTTTTAATATCACTTCATGCAGCAATTTTCCGGAAGGAGACAAAATGGCCACTGTGCCTTTTCCGTGCCGGGTGATGTAGAGGTTGCCTTCTGCATCACAGCGCATTCCGTCCAAACCAAAGTCGGGAAACTCAGTAAGCAGGCGTTTATTGCTGATATTTCCTTCCGGTGAAAGGTCATAAACCCAAACTTTGCGGGAAATGCTTTCATTGACATAGAGTCGTTTTTCATCGGGGCTAACTTCGACACCATTGGTAGTATTCATGCTGTCTTCCAGCAGCGTTACGCGCCCGTCGGTATCAATTCGCCAGAGGTTGCCAGTACTTTCCCGCCAGTTGGGGTCGCTGGCGAATAGAACACCACCGGAAGTAATAGCAATATCGTTGGGTTGGTTCATGGAAGTATTATGAGCATGTACCGTAATTTCCTTTGTAAGAGGATTGATTTTCAATACATTATGCTGCATGTAGTCTGCAACATACAACTGTCCCGCCTGGTCTATCCGGATGCCATTGCCCACACTTTTTTCGGGCAGGCGGACAAACAGAGAGGCTTTTCCGTCGGGGGTAACTTTGCCGATGGTTCCCTGTTCGGCAAAGTTGACGACATAGAGATTGCCGTCGGCATCGGTAGCGGGACCTTCGATACCGGAGGTAAATTCACCTTCGGCGGTGAAGTCTGACGCGAGGTAAACCGGTTCTTTTTGAGACTCCTGCGTAGCTGTGCACGAGCACAAGACAAGAGTGGGTAATAGTAGTATATAGCGCAACTTCATGGGGTTGGGATTAGATTTTCGGTAAAAGATAAGATTTTCCTGAAAAAAACCACAGTAGGAAACCCATACAATTGCGGGTTCTGTGCCCAATCGTTTGCGCGGGGACAGCTTTTTTATAACCCTAAAGCCTTTTGTGGGAAATACCGATGCCTCACATTCAGGAATTCAGAATGATTTCAGGGTCTATATTCAGCTTACTGTAAAGTGCCTTGGCCAATTCAAATGTCAGTTTTCGTTTACCGTTGATTATTTCGCTAATTCGGGAAGGTGTTGTTCCTAACATTTCAGCAACATCTTTTTGTTTGAGTTTCCGTTGATACATTCTCAATTCGATCATTTCACGGAGATTCCGTGGATTAAAAGAATAATGACTTTCTTCATATTCCGCGATTAAATCGGAGAGTTTGTTCAATTCAAGGAATTCTTGGGAAGACGGATCAGAATCATTTCCAACTATTTTCAGAAGATATTCCATTCGAGCAAGGCCATCCTGATATTCTTTTTGATTAATTATTCTTTCCATGATAGTTCTTGTTTATACTTCACTGGCATTGGTCAATTTATCATATTCCGCATGTGTCCCGATAAAACGAATATAAACTTTTTGAGAAGCAAAAATGATAATCGTAATTAATCGGTAATCATTTCCTTTAATATTGAATACATAACGATTGTTCCCAATGTAATCTACCGAATTAAAAAAAGTTTTTATATCTGCAAGGTTATGCCAACTTGTATTTCGGGTTAACTCATACCAACTCAATAAGGGAATTTTCGCATTTGGATGTTTAATTGAAAATTCCATCAATCTTCTGGGGGTAACAACTCGCATTTGGATTCAATTTACGACAAATATAGAACAATGTTCCATATTTGGGAATAATATTACTCAAAATACTCAAACGCATCTACAATATCCAGATAAACGCCGTCAAATCCAGTCTCTACGATTTTGTCCAGATAGGCATTTGAATTGCCCAATATGATGGCCTGCCAGCCTGATTCCCAATATCTTACCTTATAGTTTCCTTTCCACCGGGAGTTTTCTTTATCCAGCCATGTAGGGGGTGAATTTTTCCACTCGGTTTTCCAGTAATAGCGGTAATCTTCTGCCTCTCCGATGCTCATATAGGAAATCACCCATCGTTTTCCTCCGCCTGCCTTTGTCTTAAGTTGCTGGATTTCGGCGGTTGTATAGGTTTCGTCTCCTTCAAAAAAATAATCCATGATGATCACATCGTAATCGGTCTGACTCAGGGCGGCAATAAAATCTGCCCGCGAAACAAAGTCTCCCGGATTGATGATATAGAGGAAATTGCGCGCCTCACCCAAGGTGTTTACATCGCCCGAATGCTGATTGTAAGGCGCAGTGGGGTAATCGGGAATTACATTCAAATCCCGCTCCGGCGCAGCAAAAGAGATGTAACCCTTTGCCTGATTTAACGCATAGGAGTCGTCCATTTTAGATGGGGTGCTGCAATAGTCTGTGGTCAGCACGGCAACTCCATGCTGAAGAAATACATCCAGAAATGCAGTGAGGTATTCGCGGTCGGAGGTTTTGGTTTCCTGATTATCGGAATCATATCCATAAAACAAATCCTCCCTGCCAGTCCCGTCAATAGCTGCAAGAAAGTCCATGGCAGGCGCGCCAATAGCTTTGCCATCGAGGGAGACAATTTCCTGTCCGTTTTGCGGAATAACCACAAAGTTGGGATTTTGGGCTTTTGCGTATTCGCTGATAGCGACCACAAACTGGCGCATTTTCTGCCGGAAGTCCAGATTGTCGGGGATGGGGTTTTCGTCTGCGCAGGCAAAGAGGAGAAGTGCAAACCCTAAGGCAGTGATTTTTTTCATAAACGAAGAACGGAAAAAACTGCCAACTATTCCAACCACTGCGGAAACCACACTTACTTGCTAATGGCTGATCTTTCTCCTACATTTACCGTAAAATAAACGTCGGCACAGTTAAAAAAAAGACGATGAAAATTTTGTTGGAAATTCGGGACGATAAAGTGCCTTTTATCATGGAATTGCTCAAAAACTTCAAATTTGTGAAGGCAAAACCACTCACGCCCTACAAAAGCGAAGTGCTGGAAGGATTGCGGGAGGCAGTAGAGGAATTAAATCAAATCAAAGCCGGGAAAAAAAAGGCACAATCTTTAAGCGAGTTTCTCGATGAGCTATAAAGTAGATACCATTGCCCCTTTCCGCAAAGAAGTCAAAAAGCTCATTAAAAAATACCCTTCTCTTAAAAGTGAACTGGCTCAACTTGGCAATGAGCTTTCTATTGATCCCACTATCGGCACATCTCTCAGTAACAACTGCTACAAAATACGCTTAGCCATTGCTTCCAAAGGAAAAGGTAAATCTGGGGGAGCAAGAGTGATAACTCATTTCTACATAGCAGAAGATACCGTTTTTCTTCTTTCTATTTATGACAAGTCTGATCAGGAAAACATCTCGGACAACCAGATCAAGGCGCTTTTAAAGTTAATAAAGTAACTCACTTCACACCGCTTTTCTATGAATTGGTTTAGAAAATCACAGGTTATGTTGGATATTGGACGAATTCAACTATTCTCAATCAGTAGATAATTTGCTCCTTTTCTCAATATTCCAGTGAATCCTTTTCAGCTATATTATCTTCATCCTTAGCCTGTCGATCATAGGATTGAGCCAATTTCTCTAAAGTCTGGGAAACATTTGGAAATCTAAGGCATATTTCTTTTGAGTAGGCTCTAAACTTTCTCGCTAATTGCCTTTCTTGTTCCCCTCCTTCAAATGCATCTTTAGAAAAGGTTCCTCTTTTATTATAGGTAGCAGTTGAAAAACCGCTGAGCATACTTTGGGAATTTGCATTTTCAATTACCATGCAAATTTCTATTGGTGGCCAATTCTTTCCTTTTTCTTCAGGATATTGGGCAAGAATTTTCCCAATCTCGTGATCAGCCATTTGCCCACGAGATACCTCCTTGGCTATCTCTCGTGCTTTATCTATCCACATAAATAAATTATCTTTATTGATTTCGCCAGATTCTGAAACCCCTGGTACTCTTCTCCAAGAAGAGAGTAGTCCCTGAGAGCGCTGAGCGGTATTACGGATTTGAACATCCGATAAATTTTTCGTTTCCTCTTCAATCCGATCATTTTCAGGCTTATATAGCCACTTTAAAATATTGATGAAAAATTCAGGAGATTGAGCTAGTTCTTCATGCAACAACTTGGTACTCCGGCTATTCCGATATCTTAATAAGCCAAAAGGTGCAAGTATTGGAAGGTATAGAAATTCTAGCCTAACCAAAGTAGATCTTTCTATATCTTTTCTTGTATCAAGTTCTTTAAACAAAGAATCTAGCTGATCAGAATCTAGTAGTCTTTTTTCTTGGCTGGGTTCCGTAACAGCTTTATCAAGAACATAAGTAATGATTTCCGTTGGGAGCTTTTTCACGTGCATATATAACTCATAAACTGCTTGATTAAATCTTTTAAATTCAATCAATTTTTTCAAACCGTAAACTATTTCAGTCTGTTCTAAATCATAAAAAAAAGGGGGCATACTTTGCCAGTAGGACATATCAACACCTAAATTCTGGGCTGAAACAAAATCCCAAAGCTTTTGTGATTGATTTAGCCGGACAAACAAATTCCCAAGTGCTTTCTCAGAGAAGTTAATTTCCTTTAAATTGTTATATAAACGAAAGACCCAATCTAAATCATGTAAAAATGACTTCCTCCAGACAAAAGATTGAATGAAACTAAGCGCAGGATAATCATATTCCAAGAAACTACAGAGTTTAATAATCTTATCTTCTTCTGTAACTATTTTTGCGGCAGCCAAGCCAAGTGTTTGAGGTTCTTTCACTGATAGTGCCATCTCTATGATCTTTGTGAGCCCATAGTTAGAGTAAATTTCAGCACAAGCACCCTCTCTTTTCTGGTTGATTAATTCTGCCATCTCTATATGTCCAACATTGGCTCTATCCTGACCTTCCGGGAATTGAGGCCAATACTCATCAAATAACCATCGTAATCTCTGCACATCGTCAGCAGGTGCAAGTAAATTATAGATAGTTTCATATTGACTCAATTCTTCGTTGGAGAATACCCAGTCTGCCCCTGACGCAGACCTGTGCGTGGACAGTAGATGCCGAACTTCATGCCAAGCAGTGAAATTCACCTGTCTAACGTTTTTTAGTTCTATATTGATCTTCTGAAGGATTTTATCTCTATTTTCTTTCTGCAAGCCAGTTAATTTTCTAAGTAAATTAGCCAAATGAGCCTCTGAATTATCGAATAAATTTAATGCTAGATCAACTAATGCAGAATATGAATTTGACAACTCCTGCAAGGAAAGTTCTGGTTCATAGCTTTTCTCGAAGTGTCTCCATCTCATTTTGTGAGTCGGTGAAGAGACGCCTCCCTCCAGATTAGACAAAAGGTCCATAAGCAAGTTCCAAGTTCCATCTAAATCCTTATCTCCAAGATACTCGAGAACTTGCATCCTATCTTTTGAAGAAGCGAAGGTTTGAGGATCCCATAGTGTAAAAATATTGATTAGGCTACCCATAGGCCGGTTTCCTAAACGACCTCCCGGATCTATTCTATCCAATTGGATTAATAAATGAGTCACTCTTAACAAATAATCACGCATCCAAGCAATACCCTCTAGTCCCCAAAGTAAGCCAGTATGATAACCTATAGGTATCAACAAACCCTCATCTTCTACCAACATTTCCTGAATAGGGGAGTCTTTTTGCAGTAGTTGTTTTTCGACAGCACCTAAAAAGCTCGAAGGAGATGCTTCAGCAATAAGTGGGAGAAAAAGATTTATTGACTTCCAGAAAGTAGGATCAGAATTATCTAATAACTTGTAAATCAAATTATCAACCCACTCCGATGGTGGAATAGGAGTATCAAATTTGAATCGTTCCCCGAAAATTGAAATGAGTATTAATGACTGAGTAAGCCCTTCTTTAATATCGTTGGAATACTTTAATCTCGCTCCATATAATGAAGCAAACATTCTTCTATCAGAAGGCAACTCAAGTGTTGGGTTAATTTCTCCCAACGTCTCCAAAAATGCGGATTGGAGGGACTCAAAATCAGCCTTGGATAAATACAGTGAAGCATTGGTCCAAGCATCTAATGGAGAAGTAAGACGCCAAAGGGAACCAATTTTCCTTATTGGATAATCACTGATATTTGTCCAGCGATTCAGTTTTTTTATATACTGATCATATTCTGCGCCGCTAATCTGAGATACGATTATTTTATCCCCATCAACACTCTCGTCCCATCTTCCTATAATCAGTGAAGGAATTAGGTCTCTCACTAATTCATTCTGCGCCCAAAGAGGTTTTCCCCGAGCAAATCCTAGCTGTCTCCGTAAAACAGTAATATTCCGTATTGATTCCCGAGAATATTTTTCTGCCTGTTCTTTTGTGGCACCTGATTCAACCAACGCATCAACAAAAATGGCTCGATTGATTGCCGGTAACATAATTATATCTCCCCAATTTTTGGATGCATCAGCGCCCAATGGAACTATTACTACATGACCGTTTTTCAATGCTAAATTGAGCAGACCTTCATCCTCAAATCGGGGAATAAGGCAAAGTGGACTTTTTTTAGCAACTAATTCTCTGAAGGTTGCAGGATCATCTACAATAATACTCCGTCCAAAAAAATCCTCCGCTCTATCTTCGTTATTTTTAAAGCAGGAAATAATAAATGCCAGTGCTTCCCTTTGAGAGGAATCCTGCACGGGTATTAGGTTAGATTTTAAACTGAGAGAAAGCAGTTTATCTGATTCGTTATTTCGTCCACCAAGATGTAGTTTGGGTGTTAAACTTAGGCTTGGAGAATGTGACCATTCATCCCAAAAATTTTCCGGAGTTTGTGTACCAGATGGTTGTTTTTCCAAATGATATGTTCCAAACCAGGCAGCTACTGCCGGCGATATTTCCAACCATACTTCGAGGTCTTGTGCATCGATTACCTTCACATCCTTCCATATACCTTCGGCTTTCCTATTTTTTGCCCAACGTTCTTTATCCTGCCAAATGCGAGGGGTTACAAAAACAAAGGTTGACATTGAAGGATCAGCCTCCAAAGAATTTTTCGTTCTTTTCTCGTAATCTTCATTGGCCTTTTTCTTAACATCCTTGCCACAACCAAATTCCCAAAATGAAACATCCTTTGGTAATAATAAAATTTCTTGGTCTAATTCTAATACGCCATCCCAGCCTCCTGTTTGGACATTCTCTCTGGCAGGAAAATCAATCCTTCTGATGTGGGAGTGTGCCGTTGCCCAGATCAACCTCCTTAACAGCATAGGAATAATTTCTTGTGCTTCCCTTTTGTCTGCCCAATGTTTAAGATCGAGTGAACTGATTCCAATCATAGATTAATATTCTTTACATAATCCCCAATTTTACTGACAAGATTATTTCGACGTCATAAACCACAAATGGTTCTATATCTGATTTTGGAATAAGAATAACATAATCTTTGGTTATGAAATGCAAAAAAGCAGTTGGGTAATCAATAATGAAGTTCGAAAATAAAAGAACCCGATTTTTCAGCCAGCCGGCGAGGCTCATGCGGGGTCGGGGCTGAGGAAAATTATACTTTTAGAAGGATCTGTTGGAGTTGTAGCAATTTAATATCTCAACTTCCTCCCCCTATCACATTTTTCTCCCATAATTCGCTCAGGCTGTATTCCTCCAGCCAAGACTGAAGTTCATCAGAATTTTTTCTTTCAAAAGTAGTAGAATCGGTTGTGTGATCTCTTTCTACAATTACCAGATTGTCCAAATCAAATTCATCTACCAGCCCTGGCGATTGGGTTGCAATAACGATCTGGGCATGTTTTCCCGCTGATTTTACCATGCCTGCAAAATAAGCAATCGCTGAAGGATGAAGTCCTAATTCCGGCTCATCCAAAATGATTACACTAGGTAGTAATCTTTGAGGCTGCAATAGCAGCGCCGCAAGGCACATACACCGAAGCGATCCATCTGATATTTGATGAGGCCCCATCAGGTACTGTGGGTTGCTTTTATCCCGCCAGTTAAGCATAATATAATTTTTGTTACGCTCACTCGGTGTTAAATCAAAATCCCCAAACTGAGGCATTACCTTCTGGATATAACGAACTATTTTTTCGTAATAAGGAATCGTTTCAGGGTTATCTTTAAGTCTGAAAAGAAAAGCAGCTAAATTCCCCCCGTCGCTGTTCAGATAATGATTGTCCTCAATATAACCTTGTCCTCTCACCCGGGCACTCATGGAAGTATCGTGGAAGTGAAATACCCGGCAGTTGCGGAGCAATTTTAAAATAACCGAAGCAGTTTGTCTATTGTTTTGACTCTCTGTTGGTCTTTTAACATATTCAAGCAAATCAGACTCCCTGACCGCCGGATTAAGTTGTAATATATGGGGTTTTCGGGAAGTCGGCTGATAAGAAATAAGTTCTTCCGTAAAGATCAGAATATCACCTGCTGCGTGAGAAAGCCGGAACTTGTATTGATCTGTCACACCTTCTCCTTCAAATTCAATTTGTGCCAATATTTCCCGTGTTTTCTTACTACCAAAATACAAAAAGGAATCTGCATACCCCCGCTCTGCAATAAAATTCTGCAAAGCTCCTGTCATCATATAATTCAGCATGCTGAAAAATGAGACCAGATTACTTTTTCCAGCACCATTTGCGCCCAGTAAAATAGTAATATCCCCAAATTCCAGCGTTGTGCCGGAAATGCTATCAATGGACTTGTAGCCTTGCAGGTGGATTGACTTTAATTTCATCGCGCCATATTCAGATTAGGTTTCCACCTGTAAAAATAGCGATTTTTTATATCCCCTCCCCTACCGATTTTTTAGCCAACCGGTGAGGCTCATGCGGGGTCGTCGGGCTTCGAGCACTTCGTGTTCGATCTCGTCTGCCCGAAAAAAAACAGCACGGCCTGCCTGCGGATTGATTTTTTCTTCGGTTTCGCCGTAAAGCACCAACTGCCCGCCGTCTGCCTCCCGCCAGTCTTCGTTGAGATAGGTAATCAGGGAAAATTTTCGTCCCGAATCGGTGCGAAATTGATCCTTGTGCCGCCGGTAAAAACTGCCTTCCGGATAGAGGGCGTAGTGAAACTCTATGCTGCGAATCCCTGCATAACAGGTGCGGTTGAGGTATTCCACAAAATCGTTTACCCGACGAAGAAATTTCTGCTCGTCTTCATTGGCGGTCGTTTCGTCTATCCAGGAGATAAAATCGCCGCGAACGGCTTTGTTTTTCTGAAAAAGTGCCTGATTGCCGATTCCGGCTTCGTGCATTTTGCCTCGCTCAAAACGATCCAAAAGGTGATGCCGAAGTGCCACAATCAGCGGTGGGTCCAGAAAATCTCCGACCTGCCCGTAGTTGTGGGCCAGAAGTCCATCCACCAATTGTTCGAAGGGATCCGGCATAAGGGTAAGATGAAGTCCTAAAACTCGGCACTTTTGGGGGCACGGGGGAAAGCGATCACATCGCGAATATTGCCCATACCGGTTACAAACAGAATAATTCGCTCAAAACCCAGCCCAAATCCGGCGTGGGGAGCCGTCCCAAATTGCCGGAGTTCGAGGTACCACCAGAGGTCGTGAGTGGGGACGTGCATTTCTTCCATGCGGTTTTTGAGCACATCGAGTCTTTCTTCGCGCTGGGAGCCTCCGATGACCTCCCCGATTCCGGGGAAAAGCACATCCATAGCGGCAACCGTTTTTCCGTCTGGGTTCACCTTCATGTAAAAGGCTTTGATGTCTTTGGGGTAGTCGCGGACGATAACGGGGCGGTTAAATTCTTTTTCGACGAGGTAACGTTCGTGTTCTGCCTGAAGTGCTTTGCCCCATTCGACCGGGTATTCAAACTGTCCTTTTTTATAGGGTTTGGACTGAAGAAGAATGTCAATCGCCTCGGTATAGGTAATGCGTTGAAAGTCGTTTTCGGTGACAAACCGGAGAGTTTCGAGCAGCCCCATCGGGCGGCGATCCTGCGCCTTCATATTTTTTTCTTCTTCCTCAATCCTTTTGTCCAGGAAATCGAGGTCGTCGGCGCAGTGTTCCATGGCGTAACGGATGATATATTTGACAAAATCCTCCGCCAGGTCCATATTTTCGTTGATTTCGATAAAAGCGACTTCCGGTTCGATCATCCAAAACTCCGCCAGGTGGCGGGTAGTGTTGGAGTTTTCGGCGCGAAAAGTCGGGCCAAAAGTATAAACTTTGCCCAGGGCCATGGCTCCCACTTCGGCCTCCAACTGCCCGGAAACGGTCAGGTTAGTTTCTTTAGCAAAAAAATCTTCTTTCCAGTTGATTTCGCCCGTTTCAGTACGGGGTGGATTATCAAAAGGCAGAGTAGTAACGCGAAACATTTCCCCGGCACCTTCGGCATCACTGCCCGTAATAATGGGCGTATGCATGTAAAAAAAACCGCGGTCATTAAAATATTTATGCACCGCAAAAGCCATTGCATGGCGAATGCGAAAAACCGCACTAAACGTACTGGTGCGCATACGCAAATGGGCTTTTTCGCGAAGGAATTCCAGGCTATGTTTTTTGGGTTGCATCGGGTAAATGGCCGGGTCGGCATTGCCGAGAATGGTGATTTTTTCGGCCAATACCTCTACGGTTTGTCCTTTGCCCTGAGAAGCGACAAGTTTACCGGAGATTTCAAGAGCTGTGCCGGTATTGATACTTTTGAGGGTTTTTTCGTCAAAATCCTCGAATTCAACAACAATCTGAATATTATTGATTGTGGATCCATCATTTAATGCGATAAAACGATTGCTGCGGAATGTGCGTACCCAACCTTTTATCAATACTATTTGGTTTTCAGGGGGGGTTGTCAACAGGTGTTTGATCTCTGTCGCCTTCATGATGAATCTAAGTTATTTGTTAATAAAAAAAACAGGACGCAAAGTTGCGTCCTATATCGTTATCAGTCAAGTTATAATAATGATTAACTGTATAAAGCGGGAAGAATCCCTATTCTTTTTCGACGATAATAAACACGTCTTCGCCGGGTCTTTTCATATAATACTTTTCCCGGGCATAACGCTCCAGTTCGTCCATATTACTAAAAATCTGGTCGGTCTGGTAGTCCACTTTTTCAATGGCTTCGAGGTAGTGTTGTTCATCCTTTTGCAATTCTCGGATTTGTTCCGACATACGATATTGAGAAATCAGGTTATACCGATCAAAAAAGACCATCCACACAGCGGCAAATACAAATACCAGGAAGTATTTGGAGGTGACCACTTTGGTCATTCTCGCAAGGATTTTCTGAAAAAATTGTGCAGGACTACTCATGAAACAAATATATACTTTGCCGTTTAGGTTACAAAAGATTTTTTGAAAAAATTATCCACCGACGGATAATTGTATTCTTTTTTTGACAAAAAGCGTTTATTCATTAAATGTTAATCCTATACCTCATGAAATTTTTAAGGTTTTTACTTTTAATAATCCTTTTTTCGGCCACTTATACAGGCAGAACACAGGATACGCTGAAGTTTCGCAATGGAACTTTATACATAGGAGAGGTAAACAACCTCAAGCCCCACGGAACGGGGGTATATCTGTCTCCTAAACTCGATACTATTTATCAGGGGCAGTATTTCGAAGCGAAAAAACACGGTATGGGCAAATACTTTTTTTCAAACGGCAATACCTATTCTGGCGATTGGGTAGATGAAATGATGGAAGGTCGGGGAAAAATGAAGTTTGCCAATGGGGATAGTTACGAGGGAGACTGGAAAAAAGATCGCCGTCATGGCAAGGGTATTTATATCTATGCAAATGGAGATGTCTATGAGGGTGAATTTGCAGAAGGTCTCCGGCAAGGAACCGGCAGTTTTACCACAGAAAACAAATCTTATACCGGCGGATGGCAAAACGGCCTGATGCATGGAAAAGGGCATGAAAAAATCACCTCTACTGACCATACGGAAACTTATGAGGGCGATTTTTTCAATGGAAAATACCATGGAACCGGCTCCTGGGTTCATCAGCGTGACAGCATTATTACCGAATATGTCGGCCTCTGGCAAGACGGAAATCGCATCGGACAGGGCATTTACACCATCAACGGGCGCAAATTTGAGGGGGTGTGGGAAGAAAATGAAACCTCCGGCACAGGAATATGCATTACCGAAGAAGGCACGTATGAAGGGCAGTTTCGCAGAGGGTTTTTTAACGGAACCGGAACCATGCGTTACCTCAATGGGGAAGTTTACGAAGGAGACTGGGTGCGGGGCCGAAAACAGGGTTACGGCAAGTATGTCTATAACGACAAGCGGGTCTATGAAGGCGAATGGTACATGGATCAGGAAAACGGTAAAGGAACCCTTACCCAACCGGATGGAACGTCGGCTCAGGCGACCTTCCGCAACGGTCAGGTGGTAAAAGAATAATTTGCCTTTACCAGATCAGAACCTTCCGAACATTGAGGATATGATCACCGGTGCGTATCCTTACCAGATAGGCTCCTTTTGCATTTTCCCGCATTTGAAGAGTAACCTCTGTCTGTTGCCAGTTTAGACTTGTTTGATGAATCATTCGTCCCTGCATATCAAACATTTCCAACAGGCCATCCTTCCGGTAAACAATGAGGTCATAGGTAAGCGTAACCGTACCGGTAAAGGGATCCACATACGATTCGCCGGAAGAAGAACCCTTGGGAGGTATTACCCCTTCAGTCGGCCATGCGCAATAATCGGTAAACGTCTCCAGGTTGTTAATATCATACGAAAAACCAAACATTGTCCCGCCATATTGAGGTGCACCCACGGAAATGCGGTTCATATTCTCCGATTTACTCAGAAAAATCTCCAGCCCCGCAGCACAGGTATTGTAGGCTTCGCTCAGAATACCGTAGCCGGCGTCGGCACGAACGGTGATGAGTTTGCGCTGATTGACTACGCCCTGTAAAGATTGGGTGAAATTCCCCACCGCAACAAAATCATCGGAATGGCGAAAAAAAACGATGTCCTCCAGGGTTTCGTCCCGGTCATAATCTGTAATTTCGGTGAGGTTACTGTAATTACGCGCCCAAACTACTTTCCCCGAAGAATCGGTTTTAAGCACAAATCCGCGTTTTCTTCCGCTTCCCGGTAAGAGAAAAGTACCTGCCACCAAAAAACCATTGTCATTCCCGGAA
Organism: Bacteroidia bacterium; assembly: GCA_033764335.1. GTDB lineage: Bacteria > Bacteroidota > Bacteroidia > J057 > J057 > JAGQVA01. The sequence goes on from JANRJC010000001.1 coordinate 161,031, forward strand.
ACCGGCGAAGTATAGGTGGTAATTGCGTTGGCTAATAAGGTTTCCTTCCCGTACGATTCATATTTATTGTAAAACAACAATTGACCGGTGTCATCTATACCCATGACGTACATGAGTGATTCACCGGTAGCGGCGGTTGCCTGACCGGTAACGGCAAAAAATCCTTCGGAATGCCATACGACATCCTTCGGTTCGCTTACCATTGCATTATCATAAAAAGAATAAGACCATACCCGGTTGAGGTTTTTATCCAAACGCAACAACAAGGGCTGGGGAGAAGTTTCGTCATATACCCCCAGAGCAAGAAACCCGCCGTCAGGGACAGCAATAATTTTTACCGGGCGGTCAGTAGTAGGAGTATTGAGAGAAAAAGCTCCGGTCGAAAGGCCTTTGGTATTCAGACGGTTGACCATAATATTGGTGAAGGGATTTGCATTTCCCACGGGCCCGGAAAGCGTAATAATGGATTCATCCTCCGGCTGATAAATCACCGACTCAAAGCTGTAATTGGATTGCATTCGCGACCAGATTTCCTGGCCTTTGGCATTTAGCAGGGTGATGGTTCGCTCACTGCCTCCTCCCAAAAACACATTTTGCACACTTGCCCCACCGACAAGGTAATTGCCTTCCGAGTCTATTGCCACAGACCGCCCCACTACTCCGTTGGTGCCATTCGGAAAATTAGTATAAAGAAGGCGGGAAAGTTTTGCCTGCCCGGTGTGGTCGGCCCTAATCAAAAACGCTCCTGCAGAATAAGTAGGTGCAGAAGCCTTAAAATCACCCACCATTACAAATTCCGAAGAACCGGGAACACCTACTACTTCATTTACCGAAAACTTCATCGGAGCATGAAATCCGGGAAGATCAGTGTATCCCTTAAACGATTGGGCAGATGCCGAAGAAAAATAAAATACAAATAATGCCAGGAGGAAATTGGGATGTATTGTACGGTTCATAACTGCATTTATTCACGCAGTAAATTTTCCAAAAATACATCATTTAAAAAATACACTTTTCCGTAAAGACTGACACGTAAATATTACGAATTGTCGCGATTAATTCGATATTCTTACACTTTTCAGGAAAAGGTGGTTCATCGGATTGCCCGTGAGTCCCGTAATACCCGGTTGAAGCAACCGGAAACTCCGGTCGTAATAAAGCACAATCACTGGTGATTGCGCCATCATCTGGTTTTCCATACGCTGATATATCCCCCATCGGGCCGAGTCTTCGGTAACCGTCATCGCAGTGCGGTACTGCCGGTCAAAATCCGAAAAATTAAAGTGTGTGGTATTGGGGCCTTCCGGAGCGAAGTTGGCGGAGAAAAAAAGCGACAAATAGTTTTCCCCATCGGGATAATCGGCAATCCAGCTTGCCCGCCAGAAATGAATGCGCGTGCTGTAAATTTCCTTTCGCAATGCCCCTCCCTGCAAATTTTGAATATCGAGTTTTACCCCTATATCTTCGAATGATTTCTGAATAAACTCCGAAATATGAGCGTATTTGGCAGTAGAATATAAAACTATCTCGGGTAAATCCCTGCCGCCCGGGTACCCTGCCTCAGCCAGCAAGGTTCGGGATTTTTCCGGATTAAACCGGTAACCCGAGACTTTATCCGGATCAAACCCCGGCATCCCGTTGGGGATAAATCCCGAGTTTCCGGGATAACCCATGCCGTTGAGAAGGTATTTCACCAATCGTTCTCGGTCAATGGCATAATTTAATGCCTGCCTCACCCTTACATCCCGAAGGGGGTGATTTTTCATCAATTCCAGGGTAGAATCAATCTGCATACCCAGGTATTCGGTATTTAGCTGGGGGCTAAGGAGCACTTGATATTTTTCACGGTAGGCGGGTTTTACGGTTCCGTCCAGGTTTAACACTTCGTCTTTGTACGAATTGTCCAAATCGCCGATAAAATCGAGTTTGCCTTGGACAAACTCAATAAACGCCGATAACCGGCTGGGGATAAACTTCACACTTATCGCATCGAGGTGCGGAAGCCGTTGCCCCTTTTCGGTTTCAAAATACAAGGGATTTTTATGGAGAATGAGTTGATTGCCTTCTTTCCAGCGAAAAAAACGGAAAGGGCCTGTGCCTACGGGGTGGTTGCGAAAATTTTCTCCGTAAAATTCGACAACCTCTCGCGGCACTACATAACCGTAGGGCATGGCCAACAATCCCGGAAATGGCGGAAAAGGCCGGGTGAGGCGGATGATAAACGTAGAATCATCGGGAGCCGAAAACCCCGAAATCGTCGGCGAGTCCCCGGCGTCAAAGGCTTCAAGCCCTTCTATTTTTCCGCTGAATATCCATTTACCGGTAGAAGCCGTGCGAGAGTCACAAATCCGGGTAAAAGAATAGACAAAATCACCGGCGGTTACGGCGCGGGTGCTATCCTTTCCAAAAGCCGGATGTGTATGAAAAAAAACATTTTTTCGCAGAAAAAACCGATATTCTCTTCCACTGTCTGCAATTTCCCAGTTACGGGCAAGGGAAGGTTGAACATGCAGTGTACTATCCAGACTGATAAGACCGTTAAATAGCTGAGCCGTCATCCAAATCGGAGCGCGGCTTCGGGCATAAGCGGGGTCAAGCGTGTTAAGCCCTTCGTCGAGATTCATGCGGAAAACCTGCTTATCCACAAGGTTATCCACAGGATTTCCACAACTTATCCACATAAGTGTGCAAAAAATTCCGGTTATGCACAGGAATATTGTTGGTCGGTGGATTTCTCTATGGTACAATCTCTTATATTTGTGTCGTCAAAGATAGGAATTATGGGAAAAATAATTTGTCTCGCCAATCAAAAAGGAGGTGTCGGAAAAACCACCACGGCCATCAACCTCGCGGCAAGCCTTGCCGCACTGGAGTATAAAACGCTGCTGGTGGATACCGACCCGCAGGCCAATGCTTCCAGCGGTGTGGGCGTTGATCTTTCACAGGCCGAAGAAAGTATTTACAGTTGTATGCTAAATTTTCTGGCCGAAAGTGAAGCGGAAGAAGGTGAACCGGTTCATATCCGCGACATTATTATCCAAACGGAATTTCCTAATCTCTATCTCGTACCTTCTCACGATAATCTCGCCGGTGCTGAAATCGAAATCGTCGAAGAGGGAAACCGCGAATTTTTGATGAAACAGGTTTTGGCGGAAATTCGGGATGAATACGATTTTATTATCCTCGACTGCTCGCCTTCTCTTGGACTCATTACTATTAACTCTCTTACCGCCGCAGACTCGGTGATCATCCCGGTTCAGTGTGAATACTTTGCGCTCGAAGGTCTGGCAAAACTGCTCAATACCATCCGCCTTATTCAACAGGGACTCAACCCCGACCTGGAAATCGAAGGAATTCTCCTCACGATGTACGATCCCCGCCTTAACCTGTCCAATCAGGTGATTGAGGATGTACAACGCCACTTCCAGCATCTGGCTTTTCAGACGGTCATCCACCGCAATACCCGACTGAGCGAAGCTCCTTCCTACGGGCAGCCTGTTCTGGCTTTTGACGCCCGCAGCAAAGGAGCCATCAACTATGTCAATCTGGCAAAAGAGATTCTGGAAAACAACGAAATGCCGCTCACGAAACAAAATGTCGCGGTTACGGGTTGATCGCTAAATCTCCCATTCGACAAAGTACATATCAATCAGCCCTTTGTGTTTGGCCTCTACTTTTCCTCGGTAACGGCAGATAAATCGGGTCTGAATCCGTTCGTAGGTATCTTGGGAAATATTCACTTTCCCGATTTCGCCGGTGGTTTCCATGCGTGAAGCGGTATTTACGGTATCGCCCCAGATGTCATAGGTGAATTTTCGAATGCCAACAACGCCCGCAATCACTGGTCCGGTATGAATGCCCAGCCTAGCCTGGAAATACAATTCGCCCAGCTCCTGTTTTTGTTTATTGCGGTTTTTCATAAAGGCTTGTATTTCCAAGGCAGCCCTTACGGTATTTATGGCATGATCCGGGTCGGGCACGGGAATTCCGGCGGCACACATATAAGCATCGCCAATGGTTTTGATTTTTTCCAGTCCGTGTTTGTCCACGATATGATCAAACGCCTCAAAACAGTTATGCAGTTCCCGCACCAGTTCGCGGGGGGAAAGTTTTTCCGAGAGTTTGGTGAATCCCTCAAAATCAATAAACATGACCGTCGCCTCTTCATAACTCCGGGCTTTTGCTTTCTTATGAATTTTTAATTCTTCAGCGATTTCTTTAGGCAGGATATTAAGGAGCAATTCTTCATTTTTTTCTTTTTCCCGAATAATGTCCCGGTTCTTAGAGGCGAGTTTGCGGTTCAACCGGGTCTGCAACCGTGAGCGATAGACCATACTGCCGCCAAAAACGGCCAGAACCAGAAGAAAGCCCACAAAAATGGCCCAATTGCGGCGGTATTTTTCTTTTTGAAGTTGGGATTCTTTTTCGAGGAGGCTGATTTGTTGTTGGTTTTTTTCGCTTTGATACTGAATATGGAGTTGTGCTACTTGTTCGTTGACTTGAGCATTGGTAAGGCTGTCTCGGACGGAGGTAGCCATACGCAGGTATTGATAGGCGCGGGAGAAGTCTCCGAGGGAATCATAAACTGCCGAAAGGCTGGTCAATGCGTAACGCACATCGTCTTTTAGTCCGGTTTTACGGGAGATTTCAAGGCCTTTTTCTAGGTATTCGATGGCCCGGCGATAGCTGCCTTTCTGTGTGAGGGTGGTCCCAATGTCATTGTACCCATCGGCTAAACCTTCGAGATCGTTGAGTTTCTGCTGAATTTCCAATGCTTCGAAGAAATGGTCTAAGGCCTGGTCGTATTTTCCCTGCCTTCGATAGATACTTCCAACGTTATTGTAGTAGTCGGAAATCCCCACTTCATCTCCCAATTCGCGATAAAGAACCAGTGATTGTTCGTGAGCCTCCAGCGCTTTGTCATAAACTTCCTGTTTACGCCAGACTCGTCCGATATAATTGAGAATGTCCGCAATCCGTTGTTTATCGCCAAGTGCACGGGTGATGGCGAGTGCTTTTTCATAATTGGTTAGCGCATCGGTAAAGTCGAGCAATTCTGCCTGAAGGATGCCCATTCCATAGTAGGAATCGGCAATGGCAGTGCTATCGCCCCATTTTTCGCGGAGGCGAAGCGCAATGACCATATTGTCCATAGCCAGCGGATAATTGCCATATTGCCAATAAACATTGGCAATGTGGCAACATGCGTTAGCAAACCCCAGGCTGTCACCGAGTGAAAGGTAGAGGTTGCGGGCTTCCTGCTGAAAAGAAAGGGCAGGTTGATAATTGCCGAGGTACCAACTGCTGCGCCCCATGAGGGAGTAGGCAAGGGCTTCGCCCTCTGCCAACCCGAGGCTGTCTGCCATTACCTGAGAATGCGTTGCCGCGAGAAAAGAAGCCTCCGGGTGATTACGGCCCCATGAATCAGAAAGTGTATTCAGGTAAACAACGGCAGACTCATCGAAAGGTAATCGTTGAAGAATTGCCGGCAGACTGTCCGGAGGCGTCTGCCCGATCCCTGCACTGACTTGTAATCCGTTCAGGAAAAGAAAAAAAACAATTCGAAAATTATACCGCCTTCGCATTAGAAAGGTGTTTTCAGGCTCAACTTCGGGATAATTTCCGGATTTTGAAACCCATTAGAAGAAAACTCTCCGTCTAATTTGCCGAAAAAATTACCTCTGCCCAAGAAATCTCCTTACACGTCTGAAAACCCTCTTTACACGATTGTAATTATCCGCTTCACGGTTATTTCATTCTACTGAACTTATTTCAGACTCCGGCGTTCAGATAAGTGTAAACGAAACAGATTCAACGAAAAATAATACCGATATGAAAACGATACTGAAATACCTCCTGACGCTCAGCATAGTAACGATGGTAAGCGTATCTTATGCTCAAAAAAGAGATTCTTCCAATGATGCCGTTATCCAAGCGCAACAGGAATTGGTCGAACTTAAAAGCATGGATAAAGACCTGATGACTAAAGCAGAGAAAAAGGCTTGGAAACGCAAAAAACGTGCACTGGAGCATTTTGTCAACACCGAACTTGAACGCGAACGACTGGCAAAAATGCCCAATAGCCCCTTCTTTTACGGTAATCCTTATGCCTATAACCGATACAACGGGTACTACGGCAACTATTACAATCCCTATCCGGTGTATCGCAGACCGGTAGTGATTATACGGCAACCTGCCAACTATACCCCCACTCCGGCCCCTAACAACGGATACCGCAGACAGGCGAGAAAATAAGAAATGAGTAGGTGAGTAGTAGTAGTAACAACCGATAGGTATGTGGACAGTCCTCTTAACGGGGACTGTTTTTTATTACCGCTATTCCGGCGACAGCCCCAATTCTGTGCGCAACGCCCGGTGTTCATTATTGTGTTTGGTCCAGTAATCGGTAATCATTGTTTTTTTGATTACAGCGCGGGTAGTGAGTGTTTTTGCCTCCGCCCCCCAGCCACTGGTAAAAGTTTCTTCCCAACCGGTAATTTTATAAGGAAAGTTCTTCTCAAAATGGATGATCAGTTCGCGGTTTTCTTCGGGATAAATGATGGAATAATCCCTGATTTCGCCGTTGTCTTTCAGGCTAAGGATGGCTTTACGAGGTTGAATATCGGTATGCCTCAGGCGGCTGTAAAAACTGCCCGGAATAAGGGTATGTTCCCCTACAGGAAGGTTTTCCGGAGAAAGACGGATGCGAGTCCAGAGTTCATCTTCGAGAATATGTTTTTTTACCGAAAAGTTTTCATCGCCCTCAGACTCAAAATAGGACAACCCCGTTACCCGATAATTTCCGCCATCGAGATTAAGCTGGGTAAAAGCATGCCCACACCACTCCTGCGAAGACATGGTAGTTTTGAGTGTATGCGGGTGTTCATTTACATTTACCGGAGTAAATACCGAAAGCATCATCGAATAAGGATAAATTCCGGTATTAAATTTTTTGGTCAGGTTTAGTTTAAGTACGGGAACGCGGTCGTCACCGGCTTTTTCCGGATCGTCGAGTTTGACTTGTTTTTTTTCAGAAAAATCTTCCGTTACAAAAATTAACACTGCGCTGCCCTGATGAATTTCACCGTAACGCGCCTGCTCCAGATCATAGCTGGCGAGTTCCGCCTTGCCCTGATACCAGTAACCTTGAAAATCGCGGTCGGAAGCCATCGAAGAAACCGCAAGTATTGAAGGGTTTCCGTCGGAGGTAGCCTTATTTTGGCAACCGATTACCGTTGCCAAACTCAGACCTGTCAATAGGTAAAATAAAACTTTCATTTTCACGAGTGATTTGAGATGCCTGTAAATAAAGGTAAATTATACTTCCGCCACAGTAACATCTGTCAGTTCCTGGACAAAACTTCAGGGATTTCTAAATTATTTGTACATTTAATAATGGTTAATGGTTAATGGTTGAATGATGACCCATGTAATCAAATACAAATCAATAGCGGTTGTGAGTGTTGGGCTGTGGTGTGTTTTTATTCCCGTTTTTGCCCAGCAGTCGGACGATCCCGGGAAAGCGGCTTTTGACAAAGCCCAAATGGGAGAATATGAGGAAGCCCTGAAATTGTATGATATTGCGATCAGCCTGAATGACAAAAATGCCAATTACTTTTACTACAAAGGCGTATGTCATTTTGAATTGCACCAATACCCGGAAGCCATTGAGGTTTTCACTATCGCCATCGGGCTGCACGGGCGGCGGGCCGACTATTTCAGCAACCGGGGCAAAGCCTATCTGCGCACCGACAAATGGGAAGAAGCCATCGAAGATTTTAATCAGTCCTTAAAACTGGACCCCTTGCAGAGCGAATTTTATTATCTTCGTGGTACAGCGAAATTCCGGCAGGGAAATCATCCGGCGGCATTGGAGGATTTTCATGCCGCCATTGAAAAAGACAGTCGTGTTGGAGAATATTTTCTGGGACGCGGAGAATGTTATCTGGCTATGGGGGAAACCGAACGAGCATGTGAAGATTTTCTCCAGGCGACCCATCGCCACGCTTTTAACGCTAAATTTCAGTATGAAAATAACTGCCTGAAAAATGCTGCCAAACCTTAACCTACGCATAAAAGACCGCTACTTATGAATCGCCGATTAATCCTTTTGCCTGTTTTTGTTCTGGCCTCTTTGTTTTTCCCCCATTGTACTCATGAGGAACCGGAACCTCCCTTAACCGAAAAATCCACCTGGGAGGTGATTCAGCAACAGATATTTGAACCCAACTGTATAACCTGCCATACTGCGGGGGAAAGTTATGCCCTTGAATCGGACCTTGTTCTCACCGCCAATGAAGCCTATACTCAGTTGGTGGACCGTGTGCCCCACAATGAAGCAGCGGAAAAAGCCGGATTACTGCTGGTAGGAAAAAAAGGGTTGGAGAGTCTTTATACCAGTTTTTTATGGGAAAAAATCAATGCCAAAGACCAGGAACATTTTTACAACGACCACACGGAGTACGGAGAAATGATGCCGTTAGGAGGGCCTTTTCTTACCAATGGAGAGATTGCCTTTATCCGCGAGTGGATTCTGGCGGGAGCACCCGCTGAAGGCAAAGTAGTGAGCGAGGATTTATTGAAAGACACCACACGAGAAGTCATTTCTGATCTCAGCTTTACTCCGCTTACGCCGCCGACATCGGGATTCCAGATGCATTTGGGGCCTTTTGATGTAATCCCTAATTATGAAAGAGAGTTTTTTTATTATGAACCACTGAACAACAGTTCGGATGTTTTTGTCAAACAAGTAGAAATTTCCATGCGACCGGGTACGCACCATTTTATTCTCTACGACTTTCAGCAGGGTGCAGAAAAACCTACGCCAAACCAATACCGGGACCTGCGCGATCCGTGGGGGGGATATATCCTTCCGACAGTGCTATCCATTCAGGATCAGGTTTTCTTTTACGGTACCCAATGGCGACTGACTGACTACGAGTTTCCCAACGGCGTAGCCCTACGGCTGAAAGCCGGACACGGCTTGGACATGAATTCCCACTATGTCAACCGCACTAATGACACGGTTACGGGCGAAGTTTTTGTGAATGTGCATACCGTACCGGCGAGTGAAGTTAGCCATGTTGCCGAAAATATATTTCTCAGCAACGAAGACTTTGAGCTTCCGCCTGGCAAGGTTACGACGATCAAAAAAACCTATACTTTTGGCGAAAGGAGGCATATATTTATGCTTTCTTCTCACGCACATCAGCACATGACGGAGTTTCGTATTTTCGCCGTGGGAGGTAGTAAAAACGGACAACTCCTGTATTATACGAATGACTGGCAACACCCTCCGATCCTCGAAATGAATCCACCACTGGTGCTGGAAGCCGGTCAGGGCTTGCGTGCAGAAGCCACTTACAACAACAACGAAAGCAAAACGCTGCGGTTTGGCCTCCTGAGCGAAGACGAGATGATGATTATTTTTGGCGCTTATTATACCGATTAAATAAAATGATTGCGGTTTTTTTGGAAAATCGGAATACCTCTTTTAGCTTTTCACCTGTTCAAAACCAACAAATCTTTTATTAATGAAACGATCCATTACCTTAACCACCTTCCTGCTATTGTTTGGATGGGCCTGGGCACAGCCTGTTAGCACCTATCCTTACGTGCAGAATTTTGATGCATTCCCTACCAGTAATCAGGGATCGGGCGTGGAACCCAACCCCAACACCTTCCCCGACGCATGGACCAATGACATTACCGGCGACGGTCCTCAGGACTGGCATGCAGTGAGAGGAGCCACACCTACCGCAGGAACAGGTCCTGACAATGACCACACACTTGGCAATTCGACAGGGGTTTATCTGTATGTGGAAGATTCCGGAAGAGACAATGACTCAGTTATTCTCTTCACTCCCTTCTTTAATCTTTCGGCTCTCCCCAATCCCCGTCTCGCCTTCTGGGTACATAGCGACGCCAACCTTGCAGCGGCATTCTATGGTGCAGATAGTAGCTTTAACGACCTTAAACTGGACTACTTCAACGGCGCAGTCTGGACAACCATTGACTCTATCGGCGTGTTGGGTACGGGCTGGACAGAAGTCATTCTGAGTCTTACCGGTCTTCCGCCCATTGTGAGATTCCGTTTCCGGATCAACAACAACAACTACGGAGACTTTGTCCATGATATTGGGATTGATGATTTTTCGGTTTATGATCAACCTGTAGTGGACGGTGCAGTAGTGGACGCAGGCATTACCCTTACCGCTCCGGCAGGTTATACGCTTGCGCCTCCCTCTCAGGGCGCCGTTTATTCTCTTTCCGGTCGTATTCAGAACCGTGGATTACAGACCTTAACCAGTCTGGTTTTTAAAGGAAATTTTGGCACGTATGCCGACAGTGTAACCCTTGATTCGCTGGTATCTTTCCAGGATTCTGCACTTACACTGGCTACTTCTTTTACCCCTACGGAAGGATTAGTGGGTACTTTTTCCCTGAAAGCCGCTCAGACAGACACCTTCCCGGACAATGACCAGATCAGTGTAGCCGTGGTTGACTCTGTACTTGCCCGCGACGACAGTACCGCCAGCGGCGGTTTGGGTTTCACCGGCGCAAACGGGGTTTTCGGACTTATGTTTGAGCTTACTCAACCCGACGTGCTCACCTCCACTTCGTTTTTCCTCAACAGTTCCACCATCGGGGATACTCTTCGTGTATTGTTGTATGGATTTGGCAATGACCTGCCCGGCGAACCAGATACTTCTTCCGTGCTTGACTCTACAATCTACTGGCAAATTCCCGCCCGTGGCTGGCAAACCCTCGGTTTCACCTGCCAGAATGAACTTCCCGCCGGTAAGTACTTTATCGCCTGCGAGCAGGTAAACCTCAACAACCTCGGTTTTGGGTATGACATACAAGGACTTGTACCGGGAACGGCTTTCTTCGGTGACGGTGTTACCCGTTGGACTTTGCTGGAAGCTGCTGTGCCTTCGCTTGCTTCGGCATTTATGATCCGCATGAATTTTGGCCCGACACAAAAACGCGCCGCTATCAATGCTCCTTCTGACCGTATCTGTATTGGTGATGATATTGCCCTTACGGCTACCGGTGCGGCAGGAACCTATACCTGGACCGGCGTGGCATTAGACACCACAGGCGGCGCGAGCGTAATCGCAGCTCCCACCGCTGACGCAACCTATACTGTCAGCCTCCTTGACAACAACGGTTGTGCCTCCATTGACTCGGTACAAGTAGGCGTTAATCCGCTACCTACGCCGTCTGTTAGCGGTGATACGGTGGTATGCGAAGGTTCTGCCGCCACCCTTACCGCCTCCGGCGGCAATGTGTATGAGTGGAGCACGGGAGAAACCACTGCTTCTATTTCGGTTACGCCTTCTGCTCCTACCACTTATACCGTTACCGTGAGCGACTCCATTGGTTGTGCTTCTCAGGATACTATATCTGTGGCACTGCTGGCAAGCCCGACGGTTGCATTGGATTCTACACTGGCCTTCTTTGGGCTTTCCAATGGTACCGCTACTGCCTCGGGTTCTGGCGGCACAGGTCCTTACACTTATTCATGGAATAACGGACAGGACTCCTCCACTGCTGTAGGACTTGCACCCGGCACTTATACTGTTACGGTTACTGACGCCAATGGCTGTTCAGTAGTTGATTCTATCGCCGTTACGGAAGCCGCAACGGGTATTTCCGACCTCTTGGATGAAAACCTGATTGAAGTTTATCCTAACCCGACATCCGGTACTTTTACCATTAGTAATCTGGACGTATTTGGACAGAATGCTTCTCTGGTGATCAAAGTAGTGAATGTAAACGGTAGTGAAGTTGCCCGTTTTGGACAAAAAGGAAGAAACGAAATGAATATTTCTCTCGGCTCTCAACTACCCGACGGAGTTTATATGGTAGAGATTTCTAATGGCGAAAAACGCGCCGTGAAACGTATCATGATTGCCCGGTAGTTTATTCGGACAAACATTACTCAAAAAAAAACGCGGGTCTTATCGCCCGCGTTTTTTTTATTTTGTTTCCATCAATTCTACTCCCGCCCAATCTTCAATCACGCCGCTATTGAGATATTCGGCGGATTTACTCAGGTAATAAGCTGCCGCAGAATCTCCGGAATTCAGTGAAAGCGTTTCTTTAAATCCTCTAATCGCCGCGTGAAAATCTTTTCGATAATACGCAGCCAGCGCCTGGTCAAATGCACTTCGGCTGCCCCATTTGAGGGAAATTTCGCCTTCCGAATCGCCGTCAAAAACCTCATAAAACCCTACCGTTTGTTTTTTTCCTTTCACCTGTACCTTGCCCAAAAAGCGGTAATTATATTTTTCGGGATTTTTAAGCTTTTGAAACGTCGCTTCGCTTACCAGAAGATTTACCTTGTAAAATTTGGTCAGACCTTCGGTTCGGGATGCGGTATTGACGGTATCGGAAATGGTAGCCGCATCAATCCGGGATTCGTCCCCGATGATTCCCATGACCAAAGGCCCGGTATGAAGTCCCATACCCACACGAATCGGCAGGCGTCCCTGTTCCACCCGCTCCTTATTGTACAAAGACAAGGCCTTCTGCATTTCGACCGATGCTTGAACCGCCTCATCCGGTGTCTGGAAAATCGCCATAATTCCATCGCCCAGGTATTGATTGACAAAACCTCTGTGTCGTTGGATGATCGGCCCCATACGCCCGGCATAGGCATTGACAAACCGGAAATTGTCCTCCGGAGTCATGGTTTCCGACAGGCTGGTATAGTCCCTTATATCCGAAAAAAATACGGTTACTTCCCGATGAACCAGATCGCCCAGTTTTACATCCGTAATGCTTTCATAACCCAGCGAGCGAAGAAACTGATTCGGAACAAACCTTGCCGCCACGGAATTAAACTGGTGAAGATTGATATGTGTTTTTACCCGGGCAAGGAACTCGTCGCGGGTAAAAGGTTTGGGTAAATAGTCATTTGCCCCGGAAGAAAAACCTTCTACCAGATCCGCTACCTGATTTTTGGCAGTAATCATAATGACCGGTAATTCGGAAGGAAGATATTTTTCCCGAATACGCTGGCACACCACAAATCCCGACATTTCCGGCATCATAATATCCAGCAAAACCAGATCATATTTTTTTCCTGACTCCATGGCACGCAAGGCTTCTTCACCGGTGATGGCGAGGGTCAGGTCATAACGCGAGCCGGAGAGGTGATTTTTTACTACCTGAAGATTTACGGGTTCATCGTCCACAATCAGAATCCGTACCGGCTGATCTTTGTATTTGCCTTTGGGAACATCAATACTGACCGTAGCGGGATCGGGCTGATATTTCGGCGAAGAATGGCTATAAGTCTGATAGATTACCGGCTGGGTAATCATGGTTGATTTACGAGTGCTACTCTTTATTCCGCTGACAATCGGAAGGGTGAAATAGAAGGCGGAGCCTTCGCCGATTTGCGATTCAACCCATATTTTCCCGCCGTGAAGTTCGACGAGTTTTTTAGTGATGCTTAGTCCGAGTCCCGTACCCGAATAGTTTCTTTTTGCCGATCCGTCCCCCTGTACAAACTCCTGAAAAATATAGTCAAATTTTGCTTCCGGGATACCGATTCCGGTATCGCTGACCGAAATTTCGATCATATTTTCCTTTTGAGAGGCGTGGACAGCTACCGTGCCGTGAGGCGTAAATTTAATGGCATTGCCGACGAGGTTGTGCATAATCTGCATCAGCCGGTCTTCGTCCGCGTCCACCAACGGCAAATCTTCCGGCACCCAGTCAACCAATTCAAGGGTTTTGCCTTTTGCCAGGGTAGAATTGAGTTTCAGCACTACCTCTGTTATGGTATGAATATCCACGGATTTCCGGGAGAGTTCTAACTCATCATTTTTGATTTTGGCAAAATCGAGCAAATCGTTGACAAGGCTGCTGAGGCGTTTTCCCGAGGAAATAATAAGCCCCAGACTTTCTTTTTGTTTTTCGACCTCATCGGCTCCAATATGGTCCTGAAGGTATTCAGCCAAGCCAATAATTCCATGAAGCGGGGTGCGCAGTTCATGGGAGGTATTGGCCAAAAACTGGTCTTTCAAATGATCTACCTGCTGAAGTTTCTCGGCTCTTTCTTTTTCCAGTTGGGTTACTTTTTTCTGTTGAATATTCCGATACCACTGCCACAGTCCCAGCAGAATAAGGAAAAATATGCCGCCCCCCATAAGAATATAATTCTGCCTTTTTTGCTGCTGTTCGATCAACAAGGCATTTTGGGCAGTCTGCTTTTCGAGTTCGGCGGTTTCCTGCGCAAGGCGGGCGATTTCCAGTTCTTTGATCAGCGCAATTTCTCGCAACGTATCAAGTTGATGTAGCGCCGAATCCCTTTCCCTGCCTATCTGATCCGCAAAACTAAGGGTAGCATTTTTTTCCTGAAGAAAACGAGACTCCAGGTTTTCAATCTGCGCATTTGCCTCTTCCCGAATCTGGTTATTTTTCATCGAAAGGTACAATTGCTGATACTCTTTCATTTTCTCTGCTTGCCCCAGACTACCGTACAATTGGGCAATTACCGGCCAGGTATTCATCAAGGCCTCAGTATTATTTGAACTGGAAAAATACGGCAGGGAGGCTTCGAGGTGTTCAATTGCTCGTGTAGTTTTGCCTCTTTCGTGCCATGCAAGCCCCGTATTGACCTCCGCCTCGGCGATGCCCAATGGGTAATTGAGTTCGCGTGCTAGTTTCAAGGCTTCTTCCGCGGATTTGAGCGCATCACGCGATTTGACGGTGCGACTGGCCGCCGAAATTTTATTAAGAAGGTCCACCCTTTGTGTACCGGTCGGAGTATGTGCTAGCGACTGTTCGAGTTGGCGAATCAGATTTTCCTGAGCATATACAGGCAGGGATACACTCAGGAAGAGTATAAAAAGGGGAATCAGTTGTTTCATATCGTAGAATAACCGAATGTTCGGAAATCAGCTTCTAAATTAGCCATTTTCCACGAAACATTTTTCCGGATCAACGACAAAACTTAACCGTCTGCGCAACAACTTCAGACAAAATGCAGCCCGATGGTGTTATTTTTTTAAATATTTCCTTTTTTGCTGCTATGAAAAACCTTGCTAGTCTTTTATCCGCCATTTGCCTGCTGGCCATCGCCTGTGAACCGCAGAAGCAAAACATATACCCGCTTGTCGTACACGAGTTTATTTATGAGACTGCCCCATTCCCTTCCTGTCATGCTTCCACACTGGCACAATTGCCCGACGGGCAGATAGTGGCTGCATGGTTTGGGGGTACTCACGAAAAACATCCGGATGTAGGCATCTGGTTTTCCCGAAAAGAAAGGGAAAAGTGGACGGTACCGACAGAAGTAGCCAATGGCCTTCAATCCGATACGCTGCGTTATCCCTGTTGGAATCCGGTATTGTTTCAGCCCGCCTCCGGGCCTTTACAACTTTACTACAAAGTAGGTCCCAGCCCCAGCGAATGGTGGGGAATGCTCATCACTTCTGCCGACGGCGGCAAAACCTGGTCTGCGCCGACACGGCTTCCCGAAGGCATCCTCGGCCCCATCAAAAACAAACCCATCGCCCTCTCCGACGGCACAATTATCTCTCCTTCCAGCGATGAAGCCGGTGAAAAATGGACGGCTCACGTCGAAATCAGCCCCGACGGAGGCAATACGTGGACACGAACCGCTCCTGTCAATAACCCTTACGAAGTCGCAGCCATTCAACCTACAATCCTCACCTTTCCCGATGGTTCGATTTCTATGCTCTGTCGCACCCAACAGGGCAAAGTCGGTGTCAGCAATTCTTCCGATAAAGGTCAGACGTGGACACCGATGGTGCTCACCGACATTCCCAATCCCAACGCCGGCATTGACGGAATAACCCTTCAGGACGGGCGACATCTGCTGGTATATAACCCTACAACTCCCCCTCCCGGCGAATGGGGTGGCCCGAGGACGCCACTGGTTGTAGGTATTTCCGAAGACGGGATTAGCTGGACCGAGTGGATCGTGTTGGAATTTGAAGAAGGCGAATATTCCTATCCGGCAGTTATCCAGGGTAGCGATGGGAAAATCCATATCACCTATACCTGGAAACGGGAGAAAATCAAATATGCAATCCTGAATTTAAAATAAACCCTTACATGAAAAGAACGGTTCACCGCATGCCCAAAGCCGGTTCGCTGGCTTATCTTTCTTTTGTGGAAGAAACCCTTTCACCGCCACAGGACCACGAAGTGACCGTAGAAGTAAAAGCGGTTGGCCTGAACTTTGCCGATATTTTTGCCATCGCCGGGCTTTATAGTGCCACGCCCAAAGGAAGTTTTATCCCCGGACTGGAATTTTCCGGGGTGGTTCAGGCTGTCGGTAAAAATGTCAAACACTTTTCACCGGGCGACCGCGTCATGGGTGTTACCAAATTTGGCGGTTATGCCAGCCATATCAATCAAGACGCTCGTTATCTTGTGCCTTTACCCGAAGGCTGGAATTTTGCCGAAGGAGCCGCTTATCTGGTTCAGGTTCTCACTGCCTACTATTCGCTTCTGCCTTTAGGTGCTATGGAAAAAGGCATGACCGTGCTGATCCATAGTGCTGCGGGGGGAGTAGGCATTCTGGCCAATCGTATCGCCAAACAATTGGGTGCTTATACCATTGGTACGATTGGCAGCCCGCACAAAATTGATTTACTCCAGGCTGAAGGTTACGATCAGTATATAGTCAGGGGGAAAGATTTTGCCCAACAACTCAAAGACAGCCTCGGTGACCGCGAGCTTAACCTTGTCCTTGAGTGTATTGGAGGGAAAGTGCTTACCGCCGGATTCAAGCAACTGGCTCCCATGGGTCGTATGGTCGTCTATGGATCCGCCCAATACGGTTTTCCCGGTGACAAACCCAACTACCTCAAAATCCTCCGGCTCTACCTCTCCCGTCCCCGACTAGATGTGCAAAACATGACCGACAAAAACAAATCCGTTCTGGCTTTTAACCTGATTCATTTATATCAGAAAGTCGAAATCATGCATAAAATACTGGCCGAAATTCAGGCAATGGATTTAGGAAAACCTCTGGTCGGGCATCGTTTTCCCTTCGAAAAACTGAAAGACGCCCTCAGCCTGTTTCAAAAGGGGCAGACGGTAGGAAAAGTAGTTTGTGAGTTGTGAATTAATCGGTCAGCTTTACCCCGGTTTTGCGGCTGACTTCTTCCAGATCACGCAGTACCGCTTCAATCACGGGTATTCCGCCGATTTGCCTTTCTGCCAGCGCCTCGCGTTCCGGGTCGCCGGGAATCCGCACGCGCTCAAAACCCGGTTGGGGCCGGGTTGCCCGCATGGTCTGCACCCAATGGTCCATATTCTCCTTAAATTCCTCCACGTCCCGAAAACTTTCGATGTCCCAGGAGCCGAAAAAATGCCCGATCCCCTTGCCTACTCCACCGGGCGTGTAAGGAGCTTTGACCGCAAAAGGCGGCACAAAAGGCCCCCAATTGGCACCGCTAAGCACACCAGTAAGAATATCCACCATTGCCGTCAGGCAATACCCTTTATGGCCCCCCTGTTCAAAAGTGGATCCCAGCGGAAGCAGGGAACCTCCTTCGATCATTGCCAGCGGATCAGTGCTTCGATAACCTTCGACATCCAAAATCCAGCCCTCCGGCACGGGGTGCCCTTCCCGCCAGGCGATTTCGATTTTGCCATAACTAACGAGGCTGGTAGCAAGGTCTATGACCACAGGAGGTTCCGTTTTACAGGGGAAGGCAATGGCGATCGGATTCGTTCCCAGCATTCGCTCTGCGCCCCAGAGCGGAGTTACCGCTTTGGTAGTATTGGTATTGGCCCAACCGATTTGGTCGCGGCTTAGCGCCTGAACCGGGTAATATCCTGCTGCGCCGAAATGATTGGTGTTATAGACGGCGGCCCACCCTGTGCCACATTCTGCGGCTTTTTCCATCGCGGTTTCCATCGCTTTAGGCCCGACTACCAGTCCCAGCCCGTTGTCACCGTCAACAGTCGCTGTCGCTTTTCGCTCCCTTGCAATTTTGATATTGGGGCGAGGATTGATGCGACCGATCTCCAAAAGTCCGCAGTAGGTACTCAACCGTGCCACCCCGTGGGAATCTATCCCCCGCAGGTCGCTGTAAAGCAGTACCTCCGCCGAAAGGCGGGCATCGGCTTCCGGAACGTTGTAATATTGAAAAACTTCCGCCGTAAAGTCTTCCAGTTTCTCCGCCGGAAAGGTATAATATCGGGGCATAAAAAGGGGGTTAAAAAGGTATAAACCAGGCGGCCAATAACGAATTTTCCGACGAAATTCCCGAGATTTCATTTAAAAATCCTATCTTTAACTAATTTCAATTATCATGGGAGAACATAAACTGGATCGGTTTTATTCGCTGCAAGAGTATATGTTGCTTGAACAGGCAGACCCCGATACTCGGTATGAATATATTGAAGGGTATATTTATGCAATGGCCGGCGGCTCGATTCATAACGGCTTGATTATCAGCAATATCACTTTCCGACTTCAGGAAAAACTTCGCGTCGGCGTATCCCTCTGCACCACTTTTGGAAGTGATGTAAAAATTTCGGTTGGAAGCCGAAATACTTATCTTTATCCCGATGCTTTTGTCGTCTGCGGCGAAATCCGTGAAGATACTCAGCATGAAGACGCTATCACAAATCCCCACCTGATCATTGAAGTCCTGTCCAAATCAACCCAAAACTACGATAAAACCCGAAAATACCGGTTGTACAGAACGATTCCATCTTTAAAAGAATACGTGCTTATAGACCAATATCAACCAGTTGTCGAGACTTTTTTTCGCAAACCCGACGGAGACTGGGAAATCCATACCTATTATCACCTGGATGATGAAGTTTATTTCCAATCGCTCGATATTTCCATACCCATGAACAGGATTTATGAGCGGGTATCTATTCTTTGACTCTATTTACCTTCCCCATGTTTTACCGACTGTATTTTGTGATTCTGGTAATAGGTTTTTCCTTTGGAAAAAATTTGTCCGGACAAAATCTTCCGATTCAAGACTCCACCGTTTTTGTGATTGATACTACGGCATTTACCTGGAATCTAAAGTCCTATCTAAAGGTCTTGGAAGATAGCACAGGGGAACTGACCATTGAACAGGTAAGCGATGAAAGTTTGGCCGAAAAATTTGTGCCTCATAAAAAGTTGAGCGAGGCTTCCCATTACCGGCATGCACTGTGGTCAAAAGTAATTATCGAAAATAAACTGACTTCTCCGATAAAAGTCGTGTTTATGGATCAGAGTCGCAGTGCAAAAATCCATGGTTATTTCCCGGATTCGACCGGAAAGTTGATGGAACAAGTCTCCGGTGTAATGGTCAAAGGCGCAGACCGCCCGCTGGTCAAATATGGATTTATTGTTCTTCCTGTGGAAATCCCTGCTCAATCCCGACAGACGATATGGTTTCGCCAAATTGAAACCAATCATACAAAAACGCGGGTTAGCCTTGCAATTATGGATCGGAATTCGTTGGACAAGATTAACCTTGAGCAGGGTTTTGTGCTGGTAAGCGGGTTTATCAGCATCATGGTTATTATGTTTCTTTATAGCCTGATGGTGTTTTTCACTTCCCGGGAGGTTACTTATTTATATTATTCTCTGTATGTAATCAGCCTCGCGGGTTTTATTCTGTTTGCCGACGGGCCGCAAGAGATTATCTCGATACCCCATATCAAGGACTATCTTTTGTTCGCCTTTCTCAGCGGTGTGAGTATATTCTACTTTTTGTTTGGGAGGAAATTTGTAAATACGCCCCAGATTGTCCCGGTCTGGGATTTGTGGCTCAAGCGGTATATCTGGTTAAAGTTGTTACTTTTTCTCGTACAGATGGGAATTCTTGCCTTATGGTACAACATTGTACTGACTATCCAGATTGAATTTTCCTTCTTTTTTGTGGACGCCGTCATCGCAATTGCCCTTTGTATCCGACTGATAAGCACCCGCAAACCGCTGGTTTGGTTTTTTGCCATTGGCTCGGCATCTGTGTTTCTCTTTGGCTTTGCCTACTTTTCGGTGACTTTATTTATGGAAAAACAGGTGAATATTTTCGCCTTTTTCTTTGCCTTTATCTTTGAAATTCTGGTCTTTTCGCTGGGACTGGGACATAAAATGCGCCTTTCCGAACGCGAAAAACTCGCCGCACAGGCAGAAAAACTCACCGCGCAGGAAGCACTCAACAACGAACTTTCTAAAATCAATACGGCTTTTGGGCGGTTTGTCCCCCACGAGTTTCTTCGTTCTCTCGGACACCATAGCGTCCTGGACATCAAACTCGGCGACTGTGTGGAGAAAGAAGTTACCGTCTTATTTTCCGACATTCGTTCGTACACTACCCTTTCGGAGCAGATGACCCCCCGTGAAAATTTTCACTTTCTCAATGCCTACCTTGGCAGAGTGGGGCCTCTGATCAAAAACAACGGCGGTTTTGTCAATCAATACTTTGGCGACGGAATCATGGCCTTGTTTCTCGACAGCCCTGCCGACGCGATGAGAGCGGCGATTGCCATTCAGCAGGAACTCCTGCGATACAATGAAGAACGCAGCCAAAAAGGCCGTCCGCCTGTGCGTACCGGTATCGGTCTGCATACCGGCCCGCTGATGATGGGTGTAATCGGAGACACACTCCGCATGGATGCAGGAGTAGTTTCCGATACCGTCAATACCGCCTCACGCATGGAAGGGCTGACCAAATACTTTGATGTTTCCATCATCCTGAGCGAAACCACCCATCAAAAAACGCAAGAATTTTCGCTGCGTTACCTGGGCAAGGTACAGGTCAAAGGAAGAAAAAACCCTCTGGGGGTATATGAAGCTTTTGAAGGCGAAGCCGAATCAGTTGTTTTGCGAAGAAAACAAACACTACCGGATTTTGAAGAAGGGTTAAATGCCTATTTCAACCGCAACTTCGCGGCGGCAGTTACCGCTTTTGACCGCGTACTCGCTACCGACCCGACCGATAAAGCCGCGCAAAAATACCTCGAAAACAGCCGGCAAAACCTGATTGAAGGCGTTGCCGATGAATGGAACGGGGTAGAAATGATGCTGGAGAAATAAGTTTATTTTATGAAAACCTTGCCTCATGCAAAATTTCCTGCCTTTTCTTCTTTTACCGTTATTTTTATTTGCCTGTACGGGTCAACCCATACGCCACAGGCCTATTGATCCCTGGATCATTCGCTCCGTACTTGACCAACAGCCCCGAATGCTGACTCTGGCACTGGATACCGCGATGTATGTCGCCTATTCTGCCCAAACCGGCCAGCTTTACAAAATCTGGAAGGGAGGTATTCACCTCGAAGGAGCCGCTTACAACGATGTCAAAACCGTTCAGCCCGAAAGCTGGGGTACAGCCTACTGGGAAACATCGCCAAACCTCACTCCGTGGAAAGCAGAAAAAAACGGGAAGGAAATCCCCGTTGATATGCGGTTTGGCGGCTACCGTGTAAAGGAAAACCGCATCACCCTGATGTATGAATTTCGCAGCGGAACGGATATTTTGGCGAAAGTGGAAGAACAGCCGGAATTTGAAAAAAAGACAGATTCTGTCGCCTTTATTCGCACCTTTAAATTGAATAATCCGGCAAATGGAATTCAAATCCGTGTTTACGATGGAAAAGATTATATCTCCCTTTCAGCCCAATCGCCGGTTTCTATCAGGTATTCCTTTCCTCCCCTCCCCCACCAGACAAAACCGGAGCGTTCGATCGTCGGACATGTAGGAGAATACTGGCTTGACCGCAGCGGCTGTAATACCTGCCACCGGGAAGAGGAAACAACCATTGGACCGGGATATAGGGAAATCGCCGCCCGATATGAGCCAGACAAAGAAACCGTGGAAAAACTGGTAAAAAAAATACAGACGGGAGGCTCCGGCCAATGGGGACAGACAGTCATGATTCCCCATCCCCAACTCGGAGATAAAGACCTGCGCACGATGGTTGACTATATCCTGAGCCTGGAACCAAGACTTTCTCCGGAAAAAAAATCTTCCCAATCTTCCTCTTCACTTTCAGAATACGCACCCTCACCGGGTTTCGGTGCGCCGCTTGAAAGTGTTCATCCGGCGTATGACGTCACAACTATTCATCCCGAAAACTTTAAACCCCGAGTAGGCGGACTTGCTTTTTTGCCCGACGGCAGACTGCTTGTGACGACCTGGGATTCGGTGGGAGGCGTGTATATCCTGGAAGGCGTGGAAACCGGAGATTCGTCCAAAATAACTGTCAAACGGTTTGCCGAAGGGCTTTCCGAACCGCTCGGTATTACCGTGGTAGAAGGCGAAATATTTGTCCTGCAAAAACACGAACTCACCCAACTCATTGACGAGGACGGAGACGATATTGCCGACGTATATAAAACCATTTGCAATACCTTTGGCGCTACCGCCGATTTCCACGAATTTGCCTATGGCCTGGTATGGAAAGACGGGTATTTTTACGCCAACCTAGGCCTTGCCATGCGGCTTATGGCGAATGAACTGCAACACCCCGACCGGGGAAAAACCATCAAAATCCGTAAAGACGGAACCTGGGAAGAAGTCGCTTCGGGGCTTCGACAGTGCAACGGAATCGGTATCGGGCCTGAAGGAGAAATATTCCTTACTGAAAACCAGGGCCAATGGGTTCCCGCCTGCAAAATTATTCATCTCCGAGAAGGAGATTTTCACGGTTGCCAGTTTGGCTGGGGGGATACCTATACAGACAAAACCATAACTCCGCCCGCATTATGGCTTCCTCACGACGAAATCGCCAATAGTCCGGGAGAACCTGTGCTCATGCAGGACGGCCCCTACGCAGGGCAAATGCTTTTTGGCGAAGTAACCCATGGCGGCATCAAAAGAGTATTTCTCGAAAAAATCAAGGGAGAATACCGGGGTTGTGTTTTTCGATTTACGCAAGGACTCGAAGCCGGGATCAATCGGATGCGCTGGGGACCCGACGGCGGGTTATATGCAGGAGGAGTGGGAATGAATGGAAATTGGGGGTGGAACGGGAAAAAATACGGTCTGCAACGGCTCAAATACAACGGCAAAAGCGTATTTGAAATGTTGGCCATTCGCCAGACCGAAAACGGGTTTGAAGTAGCCTTTACAGAACCCCTCGCCGAAGACGCGGAAGAACCGTTACAACAAACGACCATTCAACAGTGGTATTATAAACCTACGTCTGCCTATGGTGGCCCCAAACTCGGACTGGAAACCCTGAAAATAACCCATACCCAACTCAGCAGTGACCGAAGAAAAATAACACTGACCATTCCCGGACTTAAAGAGGGCCATGTAGTATATTTTCTTCTGAATGAAGCGGTTCGCAGTCATTCCGGGCAGAAACTTTGGAGTGGCGAAGCCTGGTATAGCAGATAACCCTGCGAACAATAGAAATACATATTTTTTCTGGATATACAAATGCCCCGATTATGCATAAAAAAATCACTATCACCCGCGTGGACGCCAATTTTGAGCGGCAGAAACTACGGCGCCCCTTCGGGTTTAAGGGAGGGTTTCTCACCAACAACTGGCAAACCGCTGCCTATATGGAAACCGAAGAGGGAATTTACAAGATAGGGCCGGGCATCCAGAGTGTATTGTGGTGTGATGCCCATACTTTTCTTGCCCATTCAGAAAACGGAGGAAACGCCCTGATGTTTGCCATGACCGAACGCGCCCTTCAGCTACTCAAAGGCCGATCCTTTACCGACCCCATGACTCTGCTTGACGAACTTTTACCCGAAGTACTCGCCTACGGCAAAACAATTACCCGCAACCCCGACCTGCGCACAACCTTTGCGCTAAATGCGCTGGTAGCCGTGGACAATGCCGCGTGGTTACATTATGCCGAAGCCAACCAGATGAAAAATTTTGATGAGATGATCCCCGAAACCTTCCGCCCGGGACTTTCCCATCGCCACGGGAAAGTAGCCGCCATTCCCGCCCTTTCTTACGGAACCCCCATGGAAGAAATTCGGCAGATGACCGATCAGGGATTTTTTATTATGAAAATCAAAATCGGTGCCCCCGGTACGCAGGAAGAAATGCTGGAAAAGGACAAAGAGTTCCTCTCTGCGATTCATAAAACCATTGGTCATTGCGAAACCCCTCATACTCAAGACGGCAAACTGCCCTATTATTTTGACGCCAATGGGCGTTATGAAAACAAAGATACCTTGCACAAATTTCTCGATCATGCCGAAAAAATCGGTGCGTTGCCGCAGATTGCCGTGATGGAAGAACCTTTTGGAGAGCAAAACCAGGAGTCGGTTCACGATCTCGCCGCCCGCGGTCCGCGCATCGCCGCTGATGAAAGTGCCCATACCGTAAAAGAATCCGTGGAACGAATCGAACAGGGATACAACTCCATTGCCGTCAAGGCCATCGCCAAAACCCTGAGTATGACCCTCAAAATCGTCCAGGCCTGTTTTGAGCGAAATGTCCCCTGTTTTTGTGCGGATCTGACGGTAAACCCCATTCTGGTGGACTGGAACAAAACCATAGCCGCAAGGCTTGCACCTTTTCCCGATATGAATTTTGGCCTTCTGGAAACTAACGGCTGGCAAAACTATAAACACTGGGAAGAAATGCAGAAATGGCATCCCCTGGCCGGCGCAGCCTGGACACGTCCGGTAAACGGAGTCTATGAAACCGGACAAGAATTTTTTGAAAAAAGCGGCGGTATTTTCCTGCCTTATCCTCACTTTAATGCCATGTTTCAACGTTAACTCCTTTACACCTCAACCTTATATCTATGAAAATCCTGCTTTCTATTTTTTCACTTATCCTTTTTGTTATGTCCGCATTTAGCCAGATACCTTCCCTTGCAGGAACCTATTCCTCTACCACAGCCAACGGAAAAATTGTGCTTACCCTCAATGGGAAAGGCAATCTCACCGGCCAGATGCTCGACGACAATGGAGATATATATCAGCTGGAAGGTGTTGAAGAAAACGGGCTGGTCAAAGGCAAATTACAGACTGCCATCGGTATTCCAGTATATTTTGAAGCAGGAATGCAGGGAAATGAGTTGATTTTTGCCATTATCCCACTCAGCCTGTTTCAAAAGCCCCTTTACGACCAGGCGCAGAAAATTATCATGCAAAAAGAAGGCGCGGGGAATCAGACCACACGCCCCGGCAATAACTCACAGATACAGAACCCCTCCACGCCCAAACCCCAGATCGCCGCTTCCGAGCTAGATGCACGGCTGGTAGGTTCATGGGAACACACCGAGACCTATATCAGCGGGACGTTTTCTTCCGTGTCCCAGTTTTTTATGCACCTGGAAGCCGACGGTCGTTTTATGTACGGCAATGGCCGGGTTATGGCGGGCGGAGACAATGCCTTCGGCTCTGCGAGTGCCGACACCGGCAACAGCGGCGATTACGAGCGCGGATTCTGGAAAGCCAAAGGCGGGGTCATTTATGTGATGGAAGAAGGCGGAAACCAGTGGTATCCTTACTCCGGTTATTATATCGAAGGCACAACCCTGATGCTGAAGTTTGATAATGGATCAAACCAGATTTGGTACAAGCAGTAGGGAATTTCCAGATATGCGGAGAAACCCTTGCGCGACTACAACTTCCCCTGCAATTTCAGGATCATGAGTTTATAGATTGCCGCCACGGTGAGGGAGTCGGTAATTCTTCCGGCCTCAATTTCTTCATAAACTTCATCCAGGGACATTTTTTTTACGGTCAATGCTTCGGTTTCTTCCGGAGATGCCTGTCCCTGCGAAAGTTCGGTGGCAAGATAGACAATGCCCCATTCGTCTGATACCGAATTGGAAAGGTGCATCTGAAACAAGGGGGTCACTTTCTGAGCCGTCAACCCGGTTTCTTCCTGCAACTCACGCAACGCCGTATGGGCAGGGTCTTCCTCAAACGGCCCACCCCCTTCGGGGATTTCCCAGTAGAATTTTTTCAACGGAAACCGATACTGACCGACCATCCAAATAAAACCCTCCTGATAGGGAACCACTCCCACCGCCTGATTTTTGAAATGAACCGTACCGTAAATACCGGGATTGCCCGCCGGGTTGAGTACCTGGTGTTCGGTCAGACTAATCCAGGGGTTTTCATAGACTTTGTGCGAAGCGAGGATTGTCCAGGGATTTGATTCGGTGACCTCATTCATATTTCTCCCATGTCTTTTGTAATGGTTCTCACCAGTTCAAACTGATTAAAAAACTCTTTTGCAATTACCCGCAAAATCGTATAAACGGGAATGGCCACAATCATTCCTACCACCCCGGCAAGGTTTCCGGCAAGCAAAATCACCAGAAAAATTTCCAGTGGATGGGCTTTTACACTGTTGGAATAAATCATGGGTTGAATGATAAAGTTATCAACCATTTGTACAACGGAAAAGACAATTGTTACCCCAATTATAAGCGGAACCATTTCGTCGTAAAAATC
The DNA here is from genome assembly GCA_033764335.1 of Bacteroidia bacterium. Taxonomy (GTDB): domain Bacteria; phylum Bacteroidota; class Bacteroidia; order J057; family J057; genus JAGQVA01. The sequence continues at coordinate 187,435 of JANRJC010000001.1, forward strand.
CAGATTAAGCGAACCAAGAATCGTCATTCCCACGCCCATCACTCCCCCGATTAAAGGGCCTAAATAGGGAATTACGTTAAAAATTCCTCCAAAAAACCCGATCAATACGGCATTTTCCACCCCTAAAATTGTCAGCCCCAGCGTAATGAGCGCACCTACCAGCAAAACCTCCACCACTACTCCGATGAAATACCGCGTCAAAAGTGTTTTAATACTTACCAGAATGTCATTTACTTTTTCTTTATAGTCGGGCGGTATAAATACCATCACCATCCAATGCATAAGGGTGCGCTGTTTCAGGAAAAAAAAGGCGATAAAACTGACCGCAAAAAAACCGATCAATAAATCTCCGGTAAACCCTACCAGCGAATTGGCGATATTGGAAATCCGCGCCGAGGTAAGAACCGTTTTGACTTTGGAAATAAAATATTCCTCCACCGACATGCCGTTGTCTATCAGTTGATAGGTTTGGGTAAATTTATCAATCGCGGCAATGGGTGCTTCCAGGCTATGGGAAATGGCCTCCATTTGCACGTTTTCGAGTTTTTCGGTTTGTTTTACCAGAGGAGGAATAAAAAGGAGAAATAACCCCAGGCCAAATCCATATATTATTCCCAAAGTAATACCCGCATTAAGTCCGGCGGGAAGACTTCGATTGCGGATTTTGACTTTACCCAAAAGCCGGAGGATCGGTCTCCCGATCAGTGCGATGACCGCCGCAGCGATCAAATAGGTCATAATATCTCGCAAATACCACAATACCACACCGATCAGACCCAGGACAACCAGGCCGAGGATGATAAAAATAAATACTTGAGTATATTGTCTGATTCTGTTCATAGCGACGCCAAATTAATCCATATCTGCAAATGTGAGAAATAATATGTCTTGCAAATTGTGTAGCGATAAAAGAAATTTACTTCATGGCAGAGGAACTATTTTCACTCAGTGGGCCATCGGAGGGCTTTTTTCGCGACCGGGGGTCGAAGTTTTACGCTTTTGCTTCACCCGTTCAGTCGGTGGAGGAGGTAGAAAATAACCTTTCTGCCCTTCGGCAGCAATATTACGATGCCCGCCACCATTGTTATGCCTATCGCTTGGGGAAACACGGAGAAATCACTTTTGCCAGCGACGACGGAGAGCCTTCCCACAGTGCAGGCGCACCCATTCTTGCTGCGATAAGGTCGTTTTCCCTCAACTACACCGCAATCATCGTTGTGCGCTATTTTGGCGGCACCAAACTCGGCGTCAGAGGGCTGATCGAGGCCTACCGCTACTCAGCAGAAGAAGCGATCAAAGCAGGAACCCTTGTCCCGATCATTCCCAAAATCACCTTTCAACTTTCTTATCCCTACGAAAGAACCTCTGACATCAACCGTATTCTTCATCGCTTTGATACGGAAATTGTTGCCTCCGAATATAATTTCGCCTGCCGACAAACCCTTGCTGTGAAAGAAATAGATTTTCCCGAAATTCGTAATGTTCTTCAACAGGCGGGATTTTCTCCGGAACGCATCTCCGGGTAGGGGAAATCACCGCCACAGAAATTTATATATACTTATGCACACCCGACAACCCATGATGAAAAAAAAATCCCTACATATTCTATCCCTCGTTTTTGTGCTGGTACTTTCCTGTACCCTTCTCTCTGCTCAGACCCTGAGGAAAGTAAATATTCCCGTAGGAAAAGATGCCACACAATTACAAATCCAACAGCTAACCACTGACCGGTTTCCCGTGATTGCAACTACGGGTTCGGAACTCCAACTGATTCACGCTATCGAAAGTCCGGGCGGGCGTCATTATACTTTCAGGCAGACATGGCAAGGTTTGCCGATTTATGGGGCAGGTGTAAAGGTCAATCTGGTGCCGGGTGACCGTATCACTTCTTTCCTCGCGACACTCCAGCCTTTTGAAAATACACAGCCCGGTGTTTTTTCTTATTCGGAAGAAAACCTCCTTCAACGTGTGGCGGAAGAAGGAGCATTTGATGCCAAGATTGAACCGATGTATTGGGTTAAAAACAACCGCCTTTTGCCCGTTTATCAGGTAGTCACCTTTTCAAATGGCCCCATTTCGAGTGAAGAAATATTGATTGATGCCGTAAACGGACAGGAACTTCAACGGCAGGATCTCGGGACGTATTTCCAGGGAGATACTACCGGAAGAGGGCGGGTTTTTCGCCCTAACCCCTGTACCCGAGGCAGTGTCCACTACGGAGATAGTTTTGTGGACAATAACGATACTCACAGTTCCCTGTTGGAAGGACTAATGGACACCGTAGTGCTGCGCGAAATAACCTGGGACGATCCGGTTTTCCGACTTACAGGGCCTTATGTACGGATTTCCGACCGTGCACCTTTTTTTATGACCCCGGCAACCTCACCCGATGGAGATTTTTTTTATGGAAGGGATCAAAGCGAATTTGAAGACGTAATGGTTTATTATCATATAGACACTTTCCAGCGGTTTGTCCAGTCGTTGGGATTCACCAATCTTCAAAATGGCGCGTTGGAAGTGGATCCACACGGCAAATCAGACAGCGATCAGTCGGTATTTATCAGCAATGGCGGTAATTCCTACATTCTTTTTGGCGACGGCGGAGTGGACGACGCCGAAGACGCCGATGTCATCATTCACGAATACACCCATGCCCTATCCTATTCGGCTTCGCTGGAGAGTAATTCCGGTACCGAACGAAGAGGTTTGGATGAAGGATTAGGTGATTATTTTGCGGCGGTTTACTCACTCGGACTTAATCCCGGGTTTGGCTGGTCCGAAATCTTCAACTGGGACGGACACAACGAATTCTGGGCAGGCAGAACCGTCGTCACTACGCAGACATATCCCCCGACGAGCAACAGTATCTACACGTATGGAGAATTATGGGCCTCCACCTTAATCCAAATACGCAACGAAATTGGGGGCGCAGTTACTGACCGGTTGACCCTTCAGGAGATGTACAGCAATTACAGTCAGATGAGCCTTTCGGATGCAGCCTATTTGTTTTTGCAGGCAGATACGGCATTGTATGGGGGCATTCATTCGGAGATGATTATTTTCCACTTTTGCCAGCGAGGTATCCTGAGCGGCGCGACCTGTCTGAGTGTAGGATTGGAAGAAATTGTTGAGTCTGGTCAAATAAGTCTTTACCCCAATCCCGGGCGGGGAGATTTTACGTTGAAGTGGCAGCAATCCTCCCCCGGAGGCAGAGGTCGGTTGGAGATTGAAAATATGCTGGGACAAAAAGTATTTATCCGGACTGGAATTTTGCCGGGAGAAGTATTTTTTTCAACAAACCTTCCTTCGGGGTTGTATCAAATCAAGCTTTGGGAGGAAGAAACGGCGATTTTTCGCAAAAAATGGGTGATTGAATAGGCCGTTCAGATGTAAGATTTTTTAAAAAAAGTCACAAAAATCGGCGATTTCGGAGAGATAGAGGCAGAAAAAACAAATCCAACCCGCAAAATTTCCGGATAAATCGTCCGGTATAAGCCCCCTTCCGTTACATCCAACTTGTAACGACTAAAGCATAAATGCAGGTGTTATTCCGTTAGATTTCTCTAGTATTGTGCAGATAAATCTAAACCCCTACTGCTGTATCCTAACTTACTGAGCACAATTACCCGATGGTCCTGTAAGAATAACCTATGCGTTTCATGAATACCCCTACCATCAGACCAATTGCTCTCTGCATATTCCGGAAGGAAAACTCCATTCTGGTTGCAGAAGGATACGATAAAGCAAAGGAGGAAACCTTTTTTCGCCCACTCGGTGGCGGTGTGGTTTTTGGCGAATATAGTTGGGAAACCATTCGAAGAGAGATAAAAGAGGAAATCGGTGAAGAAATCACCAACCTTACTTTCATTGGCCCAACCGAAAATCTTTTCCTCTACGAAGGTCACCCCGGCCATGAGATCATCTTCATGTTTGAAGGAGAATTTGTCAATAAGGCAGCGTATCGCAAAGAACTGATCATTGGAAAAAATGACGAGGGGCAGGAAATCCGTGCCGTATGGAAACCCATTTCCGAGTTTAAAAAAAATCGTGCCCGCCTGTATCCCGAAGGTTTATTGGAAATTCTTTCCGAATAACCGGATTGTTTTTTACCTGTTTTTCCGTCCCTTTTTTTTCACGAATTCAGCTAATTTTCAATTATTTAGCCTAAATGTAATCATTTTACGGCAGATGGTTCTTTTATCAAAAAATTAGGCTTATATTTGAAATATGAATTTTTTGTCTGTTTAATTTTTTCATTATGAACATTTATGTTGGGAATCTCGCTTATTCCCTCACTGAACAGGACTTGGAGGAGGCCTTCTCCGAGTTCGGAACTGTAACCTCTGTAAAGATCGTACTTGACAGAGATACGGGAAGATCCAAGGGTTTTGCTTTCGTGGAGATGGAGGATGACGAGAAGGGGCAAGACGCCATCAATGGTTTGAATGACAGAGAGTTGTCCGGACGCCGCTTGAAAGTCAATGAAGCGCGCCCAAAGACAAATAATAGTGACCGAGGCGGAAGCAGAGGTCCCAGACGCTGGTAAGGCTTTTCAGACCACACTACTTACGAGATTTAAGGCAGCCTTCGGGCTGCCTTTTTTTTCATCTACTCCCCGTCTAACCCTATCCATATTTTCCCTATCTTAGCTATATGGTCAGACTGCCTTACGGACAAAGCCATTACGCCACCCTTCGCCGCGACGGTTACTATTATGTGGACCGGACAGGCTATATTGCAGAGTTGGAAAAGCTGAGTGAAACCTTCCTCATTTTCCTGCGGCCCCGACGATTTGGCAAAAGCCTCTGGCTTTCCACGCTGGCGCATTACTACGGTCATGAACATGCCGAAAATTTTGACTTTTTGTTTGGCGGCCTGACCATCGGGCAAAACCCTACGCCTCTGGCGAATCGCTTTTGGGTGCTGCATTTTGACTTTAGCCGGGTAACCACGGATTCTAATGAAAACACCTTTTCCAGTTTTCGCGATAATGTTCGGGGTGGAATTGCCGACTTCTGCGTTCGTTATCTCCATGATATGCATGATGATGATCGCCTATCCCTTCTCGATAGTCAGGATCCCACACAAATGCTTAAAAGATTACTCGAATTATATCAATTCAAAAATCTTTCGGCCCCCATCTATCTCTTGATTGACGAATACGACCACTTTACCAATGAACTGATCAGCTACGATCTGGATCAGTTTCAGACCGTCGTCAGCCGAGTCGGCTGGGTGCGGAAGTTTTATGAGACGATCAAAAGTGCTACCGGACAGGGCATCATTGTCCGAATATTTATGACCGGCGTTTCACCCATTACGCTCAACAGCCTGACCTCCGGATTTAATATCGCAGCCAACCTCACCCGCGACCCGTTTTTGCACGGTATGATGGGGTTTACTGGCGACGAAGTCCTATCCCTTTTGCCGCAAATCGGGGTGCCGGATGCTGAGTTACCGACCGTAATGACTCACCTTCGCCGTTGGTACAACGGATATGCCTTTACCACCGAGGGTACTCCAGAAAGGCTGTATAACCCTGACATGGTACTATTTTTCGCCAAAGAATACCAAAAACGGCAGGCTTTCCCACCCGAACTTCTCGACACCAATATCGCTTCTGACTACGGCAAAATTCGCCAGATTTTTCGCCTCGGTGGACAGGAAACTCACCGGATGGAACTGCTGCAAAAACTTCTGGCCGAGGGCAAAGTCACCACCGGGATTACAACTCAGTTCAGCTTCGAAAAAACTTTTACCCGACAAGATTTTCTCAGTCTGCTGTTTTATATGGGTTTGCTGACCATTCAGGATGTGGATATGGGCGATACTAACCTGCGGATTCCAAATACGGTAGTTGAAAAACTCTATTTTGACTACTTCCGTGACTGGATATCCGAAAATCTCAAGAGCGATGCCGACCGCACCGATGTGCAGGAAGTGATACGAGAAATGGCCCGTTACAACCAACCCAGCCCGCTGATGGAGTTGATTGCCGCCACCCTGAATCAACTCTCCAATCGCGACTTTTTGCAATTTAATGAAACCAGCCTCAAAATGATGCTGATGAGTTATCTTCACCCTTCGCAGTTGTTTTATCTTCGCTCCGAACACGAAAGCGGGCGCGGATACGTGGATCTGATACTCTTGCGACGCCCGCCCCTACCCGTTCCGCATCAGTTTGCTTTTGAACTCAAATACCTCAAGAAAAAAGACGCTCGGCAGTTGCCCGAAATCATCGAAGCTGGTCGAAAACAACTCCGCCAGTACCTCCAAAACCCTGAACTCCGCGACGAAACCGACCTCCATCCCTGGCTCGTGATTTTTGCCGGAACCAAGCTCGTACACCTGGAGGAACTGAATTAAATTCGACATTTCCCCTCGCTACATCGTCTTTGCTACATTGGCTTCTCAACAACCTAATCTGCAAGACTATGAAAAAACTCGCAGTTATCTTCCTTTTGTCTTGGGGAACGTCCGCCTTTGCCCAAACACGGGACTGGCGTTTTGGTTTTGAATACGACGAAACTGAACCCAATTTTCTCCTGGGCCTCTTCGAAACTCACCACGATACGCTCCTCTCCCGCATCGCTCAGGTAAGCGCTGCGCAGTCCGTTCGCGGCGGAATCAATGTCAATGGTATCAGTTGGGATCTAATGCAGGATTCGGATACTGCTGCTATCGCTTTCTCCAAAACTGACGAATGGGTAAAACGTTTCCAGAAATATGGCTTTGAGTTTGTCTTTTACTTTGTCGCCAATGCCCCCTGGTCTTATCCCGACAACCCCGACTGCATTGATGCAATTTCACTCATTCCTGAAGAATGCGCGCCCGACTCCAATCACTGGCAGCACTGGTACGACTACGTTTACGCGGTGGTAGAGCGTTACGACGGCGACGGGACGGAGGACATGCCCGGCCTTGTGATTCCCCTCCAGTTTTACGTCATGGAGCAGGAAGTATATGTAAATGGGACAGGCAACGGCGATCCCAGCGAACAAAACGGGCAGGGATTCTGGGAGGATAATATGCACAACCTGATAAGGCTGCATGAAGTCACGTATCAGGCGATGAAAGCCGCAGATCCGTCGGGACACGCCAAACTGGTAGGCAGTGGAGGGCTGTGGTTTGATCTGTATTCCGATTTTCCGGATTATCCCGATATTCACGGCTCGATAGTCCATGCCCGGCTCAATGGCAACAACCTGGGCGGAAGCATCTATACTGAAAGCTGGGACAGTTTGTCCTATCTGATCTCAAAATTGGGAAATGACGGCGGCGGAGGCAAATGTGATTACATCGGCTGGCACCCGCATTTGGGCTGGAAAGCGACCGAACAATCGCTGCGGTTTGTCAAAACATTCGCCCCCGGCAAGCCCCTGTTTGTGGATGATATGTGGTCGGCCATGTTTACCACAACAACCCCTCAGGACGGTTTCACACAGTTTATCGGCGGAGACTCCATAGAAGGCGATTTTCCCAATCAACTGATTCCCGATTATCCGGCTCTTATCACCGGGACAAATAATGGCGACTCCGCAGTGATCAACTGGTACAATGCAAAAACTGCGAGGGAAGCGGTCAAATGTTTTGCCACTACGTTCGGTGAAGGAGCCGAAAGGGTTTGTTATTCCATGACCAATGACCCCAATCCTCAAAATCCTGCCTATAACCTGTTTACCGGCCCCTGGCGATGGACGGGGATGACCGGCCATAAAAACACAAACTACCGGATGAAACCCGCCGCATGGACGATGAAAATGTTGATTGAAAAACTTCATGATTTCACCTCCGTGTCGCGTATTGCCGTCAGCAACAATCCTTACACAAGGGTTTATAAATTTGAAAGGGAAAGAGGTACAGCCTGTTATGTCGCATGGAGTGAAGCCGGATGGAATACCCAAACACCGGAAATACCCAATGGGGAAACGGTCAGTTTTAACGTTTTCTCTGATACGCTTATTCTTACACAGATCATTTCCCTGCCCGGAGAGACAACGGCAGAAAGTGAAACAATCACTACAACGGGAAACAATCTTTCGATCCAGTTGGGTTTTTCGCCGGTAATTGTGGAGGAAACCGATATCGGAACCGGAGTTGAAGATGAAATATTTCCCGCCATCGGGAGAATAAAAGTTTATCCGAATCCCTCTTCACAACGGTTAAACGTGGAAGTTTATCTCCCGGAAAGCGGAAATTACCGGGTTTTTTTCAGGGATATTTCCGGGAAAATAGCTGGAAATGCAAAAAAAATGTATTTAAATCAGGGATGGAATGATTTTTCACTGACGACATCAGAATTGCCTTCCGGCGTATATATCTTGGAGTTGGAAGGGCAAAATGAGAAAATTGCTCATCGGGTGTTTGTGTATCCCGGAGGCTAATTTGCAGTTTTAGCGCATGGTTTTCAAAAAGATTCTTCTATATTTACCCCGCGTACAAATCACTTACCTTAACCCAACAAAATCCAAAATGAAAGTACCCTTTACCCAAATTTTTAACAGAATAAGCCTAGTTGTTTTGGTTATTCTGCTAATTTGTGGAAGAGGATTTGCTCAGACGGCTGAAAAAGCTCCGGGCATCAATTCTCCTTCCTCAACTATTACAACGGGTGTTATTACCGAAGAAGCTGCCTCTCAGGGAGCAACCGTTGAACAGCCCGGCAATTTCAACCCCGCCATCGAAGCGATGTGGGATTTGCAGTTTAATTACAGTGCTACCGACAGTACCGGTACCACTGGCCTTGCAGGTGCTGTATTTCTCGGCACCGAGTTTTGGGTCGCCCGGTGGTCCGTGGATACGCTCTACCGGCTAAGTGCTACCGGTTCTGTACTGGAGACCTTTAAGGTGACCAATGGCGCAGGGTTTGTCTCCGGAACTCGTGCCATGACGACAGACGGTACCAAAATCTACATCGGAAACAATACCACTACGGTTTACGAAGTAGATCCTGTAACGAAAGCTGTTACGGCTACCTTTACCGCACCACTTGCCGGTAATATTCGTTTTATCACTTATGATGCGACCGCCAATGCCGGAAACGGTGGTTTCTGGGTAGGGAACTTTAATACCGATATCACGCTCATCAGCCGTACCGGGCAAGTACTCAGCAGTATTCCTGCTTCTGTACATGGCCTCGGTGGCATGTATGGTGCTGCGATAGATAATGCCAGTTTGGGAGGACCATATCTATGGGTTTTCCACCAGGGAGGCGCTTCTTCCGCTGCCGAGATTGCTCAATTAAAACTCCCCGCCGGAACACAAACCGGAGTGAGTTTTGACGTGGATACCGATCTTGGCGCACTAGGCGGCCTGGCCGGAGGGTTGTTTATCTCCGACCAAATCGTACCTGGAAAAAAGACCCTCGGCGGTCTCTTGCAATCAGCACCTAACCCCGACCGTCTGTTTGGTTACGAACTCAATTTCATACCGATTCAGGTAGATGCAAGACTGGATTACCTGCTGCCTACCCCTGCTTTGGGTCAGATTCCCGATCGTATGATCAGCCCCATGACATGGGACGGCTCGATAACCAATCTGGGCGCACAGACGCTTGCCTCCACCCAGGTAATCCTGAACGTAGCCAGCGGCGCTACTTCCGTTTATAAAGATACGGTAACGGTCACCAACCTCGCCAACCTCGGGGCCTCGACTTTTACCTTTGGTCCGTTCATCCCTTCTGCTCAGGGTGCATATACCACAACGGCTACCGTAAGCACGGGTGCTCAGGTGGATGAAGTTCCTACCAACAACGATATTGCGCTCTCTTTTGCGATCTCTGACTCTGTACTCGCCCGCGATGACGGGGTTCATGCCGGTGGAACGGGCTACGCCGTCTCTACAACCGCTCGCGGTTATGCGGTGGTAACCCACCAGTTTAATGCGAAGGTTTATCTTCAGGGAATTGAAATTGAAATTGCAACTCCTGCGGCAGGCGATACCACTTATGGTATTCTGGTATTTACCAACCAGGGACAGCCTTCCGGCCCTCCGCTTCTTTTTACGGACACCGTAATCATGAGCGCCAGTCAGAATCGTTACTATCTGGAACTGGGTACGGAACTCCCCGTAAATCCGGGCGATACCTGGGCATTGGGGGTATATGAAGGTGCTACTGCTACCATCGACCTCTCTCAATCCCTCAATTATTTCACTCCGGGTGTGAATTTCTTCACCACCAACCTGACGGGAGCAGGCTGGACAGCCAGCGGCATTCCTACAGCGCGATTTATACGACCGGTGATTGTTTCCTGTAAAGATTTTGCCGTTGATCTCTCCGCCGTCAACTTCAATACCGCCACGAGTACGCAAGGCTCGGTGAGTGCCGTAGTAACGGGTAGCAGAGGTGCTATCGCCTATCAATGGGATGATCCTTCAAATTCTACCACCGCTACGGTCGCCAACCTCCAACCCGGAACTTATGCCGTAACCGTTACCGATGACAATAGCTGTTCGGTCACTGACTCCGTAGAAGTACTGGATCAGACCTCTATTGAAGACGATCTGGCCGCAGGCATTACCCGCTTTGAGGTTTTCCCCAATCCTTCCACAGATGTGTTTAACCTAAATGTCGAACTCGGCAAAATAGATGACGTAAGGTTGTCGGTTGTTGACCTTAATGGCCGTGTGGTTATGGAAAAATCTCATAAAAAAGTAATCACTTTCAGCGAGAAACTGAATATGGAAAATTTGAGCAATGGTTTTTATATGCTAAAGGTTACAACCTCTCAGGGGGTTACCTTTAAACACCTGGTTCTCAAATAATCCCTTTATCCTATCTAAAAAAGAGGTTGTGTCCCTAAGGCACAACCTCTTTTTTATTTTCAGGAAGGGTGATCCTTCGAATCTAAATCTCTTCCCAGTCTCTAAACCGGTTAGGACGAACCCATTCTTTTTCAAGCAAATCTTTCAGATAGGCAATATCTTTATCGTTCTGATTGTCCAGAAACTCAATGAGTTCCATCGTGGCTTTTGCTACCGGCACGATAAGGGTCAGGGGAATTTCCGGTGGAATGCTGGTGCGGTTTCCGCCTTCGGCGATCATGGCACTTTCATCAATATTCATGGCCGTATAAACCGGCATGAACTTGCCGATATAGTATTCCACATAAATATCATTCAGTTTTTCTAACCTTACCCGCACATATCCTTCCGTATCCTTGCGAATAAGTTTACGTGTTTTGCGATTGAGAAAGTCGTTGCGGGTAACATAAATAAAATCCTCAAATGCCTCGCTTGTACGCAGGTAAGTCATGCGCATTTCTGCGATTTCTTCGGGTTGGTAATCGCCCTGCCGGGCTTTTATCACCGCAATATTTTTCTCTACCTCATACCGGTAATCTTTGTAGGTTTTCAAAAACCCGGAATCCATCAGATCATATAACGCCTGCTCAGACTTCGAAGCGGTTTGTGCGGAAACATTCATTATACCAAAAATACAGAAAGGGAATAGCAATAATTTGAGCATCTTCATATTTCGTAAATTGATTTTGATCAGGAGTAAAAGACACCTGTTTCGCCACAAAGTTCTGCAACGATCACGCCAATTCCCGAAAATTATTCCTTTTTTATACCGGTATTATTACCTTGTGTTTGTACCGGGCGCTCTTGCTGCATCTGTTGCCGAACTTCAACTTCGCGATGAATCTGTGCGGCGCGCTCACGGGCGGCTTCCTGCTCCCGGCGAAACTGCTCCTGCTGTTGTTGCCGAACTTCGGCTTCGCGCTGAATCTGTGCGGCGCGCTCACGGGCGGCCTCCTGCTCCCGGCGAAACTGCTCCTGCTGTTGTTGCCGGGCTTCGGCTTCGCGCTGAATCTGTGCGGCGCGCTCACGGGCGGCCTCCTGCTCCCGGCGAAACTGCTCCTGCTGTTGTTGCCGGGCTTCGGCTTCGCGCTCGACCGCGGGATTGGCGATCTCTCGTGTTTGCTGCAATACGGGTGGGGTTTGCCGAATTACGGGAGTTTCCGCTTGTCTTATTTCCTGAGGTTGTGGCGAAATTTTCACGCTGGGGGTTGTCGGTATTCTTTGCGTCATTTTTTCTTTCACCACTACCTGAAAAGGCGGTTCGATAATGCCATATATACCGCGTCCTTGCTTGCGTACTTCCGCCTCCTTCTCGACTTGCAGGGCCAAAATACGGGATTTGATTTCTTCTCGGCTTTTACGCATTCTTTCAAGATAAGCGATTTGTTCTTCCCGGCTGATATTTTTTAAGCTCTCCGGAATATCCACCTCGGCTATATCTTCTAATCTGATCTGCCCGGCATCAATGGCATCTATCAAATCCCAGCCTGGAATCCGGTAGCCCGGTCTGCATTTGGCCAGTACACGAATGCTCTGGTAAGCCTCGCCATAACGTCCGGCAAATTTATCCTGCTCCACACAACGATTCCAATAATAGAAACCCTGGCTTCCATAAGGCAGATAGGTTTCATTCAACTGGTTGTTGAGAAAACATATCTCAGTGTCAAAAAAGGTGGGGTAATAATATTGTTTTAGAGGAATATTTAGTTCAACATTTCTATAAATTCCATTTCCCAGGAAAGCAGCGTCCTGCCACAGGTATTGTATGCCTTTCCGATAATCTCCTGCAAAAATGGTATTTACGGTTATTCCTTTTCGGGCAGCCAGTGCAATGGCACGCTGATAGTCGGTAGGGCCTTTTCGAAAATACGAATTCCCGGCAATTATGATCATCTTCCGGCTTTCCGGACTCCAGTTCAATTCATTTACTGCTGCGGATAATACCGCACCGCAATAAGACTTGCCCCGTTTGTAGCTTTTTACGGTAAGGTGAAACAATTCGGAGGAAACCCCATCCAGATCGGAAGTAAAGGGGGTTACCTGCCGGATAAACTGTTTTTTTCGCTCCAAATGACGACTTCCATATTCGTACAAGGCAAATTCCAGTTCCGGAGCATAATACTGATCATTCTGCCGAAGGATTTCATCAATCATGATCCAGAAAGTGCCTTTGGTATATTCCAACAATTCGTCCATACTCCCACCTGTATCCAGAATCAGGGCCACCTGAATTTTTCGAGGGGCAGGAGAGGAAGATTGCTGAGCGAAAAGAGGGCTAAAAGAGAGGAGGAAAAAATGAATTAGTAAAATTGTGTTTCGCATAAACATAGAATTAGCAGTTAGGTGTATGCCAAATACTAACCACTAAAATCTTTATATTTTAGCGCCAATTTTCAGACGTGTATCGGTAGCCGGGTTCCGTGATCCGGTATTGAATAAAAGTGTTTAATGAATTTTCCGGATTTTCACCGAATGAAGTGCCTGTCCGGATTCATTTTTCAACAGAAGTTGATACACTCCATCGGCGAGGGAAGAGAGGTCCGCCTGTGTTTCTACCTGTCCGTGAACTTTGAGGGGGTCTATTTTTACTGCGGTAAGTTTACCGGCCATGTCATACAATTCCATCTGGATTTCTATTGGGACGGCGGTATTTAATTCGATATAAAGCAGTTGATCCGTGGGATTGGGAAAAAACGAATACCCCACAAAGACTGAGAGAGGATCATCTATACCAACATTGGGATAAACGTCGGGTTGCTGAAAACCTTGTGTATAGGCAAAAGACCCGGTAGCTGCGGTGAAAGTGGTTGATTCGCCTACGGTAGAAGTAACCAAAAGATTACCTACGGCGTCATAACTGCCAAAACTGGCAATCACTTGGCGATCAAGCTGAATTTGGGCAAAGAGGAGATGCCCGGTCAAAAATCCCAATAAAAGGCTTAGTAGTATCTTCATGCTCCCTAATTTGGAAAATTTTTATGGTTTCGCCAAACTGCGGAGAATTTTCCAAACTTTCCGCCGAAAAGACGATCTTTAAAGCGATAGTTGTATTACGTCTTTATATCCTGAACAATATTTTTGTTGCCATCGGTATAATGATTACCTAATTTTCGCGAAAAAACCTATATTAAACTGCCACAACGACCTTAATTAGCTTATAAATATGAGACCCCTATTTACCAATGTTCTTTCCAACCTGATTATTTTCTTTCTGATTTTTGGGGGGACGGTTTCAATCGGAACCGCTCAGCCGTCGGAAGGAAGTCCGCAGGATACAGGAGCCGTTTTTCTGGATTCCGTTTCGCTCAGGGTAGTGTCTGTACTAATGCCTGATACGGGTGGAGTATGGAGTCCCGCCCATACAGAGGCCTTTTTTGATGGTCTTATGGCGGGGCATCTGGAAGCGAACCATATCGCAGGAGGAACCGTTTCGATTGTAAAAGACGGTAAGTTATTTTTTTCCAAAGGTTATGGATATACCCATGTAGCCAATAAAGAAAAGGTGGATCCGGAAAAATCGCTGTTTCTGATTGGATCTATTTCCAAACTTTTTACCTGGACTGCGGTAATGCAACTGGTGGAAAAAGACTCCCTCGACCTTGACAAAAATGTCAACGATTATCTCACCGACTTTAAAATTCCCGATACTTACGAAGAACCCATTACGCTCCGCCATCTAATGACTCATACCGCGGGGTTTGAAGATATGTTCCGAATTTTTGCCCGAAGCCCAGAAGATATAAAACCACTCGGTGAGTTTTTGGAGAAAAATATGCCCAAACGCGTACGGGCACCGGGAGAAGTTACTTCATATTCCAACTACGGCTCGGCTTTGGCGGGATATATTGTCGAACAGGTATCCGGAATGCCTTTTGAAGACTACATCGAAAAGAACATATTTCAGCCACTCGAAATGAAATACAGCACCTTCCGCCAGCCACAGCCGCAGGATCTGCGTGATTGGGTTTCAGAAGGATACTCGTATTCGGGTGAAAAATTTGTTCAGGGAGATGCTGAATACATCCACCTGGGGCCGGCGGGTATTCTCGCTTCTAGCGCAAATGACATAGCGAAATTTATGTTGGCTCACCTCCCCAACAACTTACCCGATTCCCTGCGAATTTTGAGCCTTCAAACGGTCGAAGAAATGCACCGTCGGCAGTTTACCCATGCGCCTTCTCTGCCGGGAATTTGCCTCGGATTTTATGAAACGGAACTAAACGGGCAAAAAATGATCGGACATGGAGGGGATACCCGTTATTTTCACTCCCTGTTAGTCTTAATTCCGGAAAAACAAATCGGCATCTTTTTCTCCTTCAACAGCGAAAATGGGCCTAAAGCACGTACACCCGTGATTGAGGCTTTTTTGGATCGTTACTTCCCCAGGGAAGAAACCGATGAAGAAACATCGGCCACATCAGGTGAAAGCTCTGAAAAATACGAGGGATTTTACCGTTCAAACCGGATGGTTTACTCTTCTTTTGAAAAGGTTTTTGGCGTAATGAGTGTATGGGAAGTCAAAGCCAAAGAAGGCGGACTACTCGAAATCGGCTCATTTATGCAGAACAAAAAAACCTATAAACCCGATGGTAAAGGTGGGTTTATGGAAGAGGATGGTGAGCAGCGGATTGTTTTCAGGGAAAATGAAAAAGAAGACATTACCCATGCTTTTATTTCAGATGCTCCCATCTTAGCTTTAGACAGGCTGCCCTGGTATGAGTCGCCACGGCTTCAGCTTACTCTTTTGACGATCTGCGGAGTCATGTTTTTGCTAATGGTAATCTTGTGGCCGATATCCCTCTATGCTCACCAGGTGAGAAGAGTTTCTGGAGGGAAAACCCGGTCGGGAATCCAACACACGGCCCTTCTGGCCGGAAGGTTTAGCAGCCTGGCCTATCTTCTCTTCATCGGAGGTTTTATTGCGCTTTCCGGAAATTTTTTCGATAGCTTCGCTTTCGAAATTCCCCCTGCCCTGCCCTATTTGCAAATATTGCCACTAGTTGGTGGCGTTTTGACAATTGTCATGCTGATATTTATTCCCATTGCTTTGAAAAGACGCTACTGGAATACGGGTACTCGTCTTCAATATATTTTCACGGCATTCGCAGGAATTGTTTTTCTACTTTTCCTGAATTATGTAAATCTGCTTGCCTGGAATTTTTAATAATCTTATACCCACAAATAACAACCTAACTAACGAATTTATGAATCAATTTCTGGAAGACTGGAACAAAGAACTCGACGATCTGGAGGTTCAGATTTCCCTGGGAAAAGACGAAGTAGCCGAAGCCTTTGAAAAACAAAAGGCCGCCTTCACTGAATTTGTGAACGAATCCAAAAACAAAATCAGCGCACTTGCCTCGGCAGAAACGGCGCAAAAGTTGAAAGGCAAACTCGAATCTCTTCAGGTACAACTCGCCCTCGGCAAAGCCGAAACCCGGGAAGCTTATGAGGAACAAAAAAATAACCTCGAAGAGGCTATCCGCGAGGCAAAAGAGGAATATGAGGAGTTTATGTCTTCCTTCGGCGAAAAAAAACAGGAGCTATCCGGAGACCTTTCCGCTCAATTTGAAAAATTCAGAACCAAAATGGATTTGTTCCGCCTTCAATTTGCGCTGGGAACCGCTGACGCCAAAGATGACCTTCAGGAAAAGAAAAAAGAGTTGCAGGAAACCCTTTCTTCTCTCCGCGCCAAAATAGAGGTGAAAAAAGAAACCGCAGAAGAGACATGGGAGGAGTTTAGCGAAGAAGTGTCCGAAACCTACGACTATTTTAAAGATGCGGTGAAAAAACTTTTTTCCTAAAAGTAGGATTCATGCCGCAAAAAATAATCATCTCGGCAATGTCCCGGGACAGACTGATCGGAACGGAAAAAGGTCTGCCCTGGGATATTCCGGAGGAATATAATTTATACCTGTCCCGAATTAGCGGTCAGACCGTAATCATGGGTCGGCGTACCTTTGAGTTGTTTGGTGATGACCTTACCAGCAAATATACCATTGTGGTAAGCAGCGATTTTCCCCCGGGGGAAAATTATAAAGTATGCACAACGGTGGACGAAGCGATCCGGCTAGCAGAGAATTATGGACTTGATGTCTATATTGCCGGAGGAGGCACGATCTACAAACAAACGCTGGAAAAAGCAGATTTGATGTACCTCACTTATATTGATGGGAAATATTCAGGAGTAGCTTATTTTCCGGAATTTGATCAGAACAATTGGGAGATTACGGATACAACACGATACCCCAAGTACGAAATTGTTACTTACCGAAAGAAAACCGAAACTTATTGAATGACAATCCGCTTGATAATCTGGCGCTCGTCCAACTGAATCTGGAGGAAATATACTCCTTTGGGATGAGCCGAAAGATCAAAGTCAGCTTCCTGATTCGATTCGACTTGTTTTTCAACCAGCGTTTTACCGATAAGGTTGACCACTTTTACCTGGTAGGTATTGTAGGAGTCGGATTTGATATTCAGATGAAACCTTCCATTGGAAGGGTTGGGATATACAGAGGTTTCGATTTGCCAGCCTGAAAATTCAGTCTGAGCATCACTGGCGGGACGATCCGCTGAAAAAACCGGCAGTGAGAGAGAAACAATTAAAGCGAAAAGTAAAGATTTTATTTTCATTGATCTGGTCCGTTTCGGTATGTAACTTAATAAGCTTTTACCGGATTTCGTGTATTTAGGTTACTTCTTTTTTTCGAATTATTAATATTCGTGTCTGAATTGGCAAAAATCGTGTGTGAGTCCGTAAGTTAAAGGTATTCTCTACAAGATTTATACCGGAATTTTGTTTTTCGCAAAAGAAAAACTCCCGTGCTTCAAAACTCTGCCTTCAGCGACTCTTTGCCCCGCGCCGTCGTTGAATTTATTCCGCTAAATACTTTCACCTGACCGGTTTCCGGCTCTCCAACCCGCAGGGTATAACGCCCGGGTTCAAATACATACGGCTCAAATGTATTTCCCTGAATACGAAGGGTATAGATAACTTCTCCTGTGCCTTCTCTTATCACCTGTACTACCGGCTCAAACATCCCGCTGACCTTTACCGTTGGCAACCAGCCGGCAGGTTTGCGGCCATAGTTGTCCTGCTGATGAATGGTAATCGGCCAGCCTTCGTATTCGCGAGCATCCGCTTGTGTGGGGTCTGTATCGCGAGGCCAGCATTCGATGGTGATTTTTCGGGTGGGTTTTTCAAACCTCACAATGCCGTAACCCGTGGCACGGTCATATAAATTTGCGGGTTCTCTTCCCGTAAATACAGGGTTGGAGACTGCCTGTACCGTCATTTTATTCCCAAAACCGTCTTCAAAGTCGCCGGTATATTGAGGGGTATCTGCCCGTCGGTTTGCCCCTCCTTCTTTGGGATACCAGCGGCGAGGCCATACATTGGAGACCGAAGGTACACAAAGAGCGTACGGTGCGTCTCCCCATTCGTCCACTCCATACTGAATCGTACTGCCGAGGTGCTGGTCCCCTGCAAGGTGAAAGGCAAATCCCTTACGGATTATGCGAAGTGCCTTATTGCGGCCTGTTTGCGGCCATCCGTTGGAATCCATGTCTGACACCGCGCGGTCATTGGGAGCGTAAGCGCCTTTCTCCAGGATACGCAGGCGTGGCACTATATTGTCGTGGTACTCTTCCTCGGGTAAAGTCGCCACATTGGCAAATATGGTCTGGGAAAGCAAGCATTTCATTTTGGCATTGCCCGACCAATCAGCAGTCCATGCTTCCAGAAAATCGAGTTGCCGCTCGCCGAGCAGGGTAGCTGTCGGCACGTCACTGCGGGTTTTTGCATCAAAATTGCGGTTTTGTGCCCAGCCATTATTGATTTCGGCCTCCGGCAACAGGGCTTTGGGTGCAGACTTAAATTTTCGGTCTTCAATAATCGCAAAACTTACCCCGCCATATACCATCGAAGTATAATATACTCCTATCCCCTGCAACACCGGTGTAGGATCGTAGGGATCAGGCAAATGGGCCGTCTGGGTTCGCTCAACCATTCTGACCCATTCGGCGGGCATTTTGTAACCGCCTCTGTCCTGTTTGTCAAAATCATTGCCTTCTTCGCCGGTTGCCTTTCCTCCTTCTCCCCAAATATTGCCATGATATACATCGTGGTCGTCGGGAATGCTAATAGACGGTCGGTCTTTTAACATTTCCCGGTACGTCCAGCCGAAAATATACCACTTGCGGAGGTAATCCAGTGTAGCTTTTTCCACGGGAAAACGCTGAACCCCATATCCACCCACGCCTTCATATATTTGATCCCCTGAAAAAAACAGAAGGTCAGGGTTGTGCCGCAATACATTGAGGGTCAGGTCTTTATTTGGGAAACCGAGGTCATTATTGCCCGTAAAACCCGCAACAACCAACATTTCCTTATCCACAGGGTCTTTACGAATTAAACCTTCGTGAAAATAGGGTGTTTTTGTCCCATTGCCAGTGAACATCTGGTAACGAAGGCGGTAGGGAATATCGGCTTCGCTCGTCCATTCATCTACTCTGAAAGTAGCCGTCCGCGCCATCGGATCAATGGCCGCTTCGGCCAGTTCTACCCATTTTTCCCCCACTTTTACTTCCAGATGTACGACACCATCGTCATCGGGGCCAACGGGAGCCATTTGGGCCGTCATTTTGAGAATATTTTTACTCAGGGTATAATGGGAAAACATGATCGGCCCGTAGGCATTCTCCGGCAGATCTATCAGTTCTTTTCCCCGAATCTGCCAATCGGCAAACCATACGCTCGGCAGGGTTTGCCCTTCGGGTATGCCTTCAAAATGACTGACAAGTGCAAGTCCTCCGGACAGGGTGGCTTGGGATATGCTGTCTTTTTTTACCGACTCCCAGACTTTTCCGGTTTGAGGATTGTAAACCGTAAATAGTAGAGAATAGCCCCCCGAATCGGGTTTTATTTTCACCCCGATTTCCAGTTCGGACATGTAATCGAGGGGTGAGGAGGCGGTTGCGGTAGAAGGGTTGCCAATAAACAATTCGCCCAAAGCCGTCACTCCCACATCCAGCCCGGTACCATAAACGGCGTTGTCGCGATAGTCATCAAATTTTCCTTTCACCCCCAGGCGAAAACCCGCCCAGTTTTGGGGATACGATTTCGCGGAAAGATTAGTAAAACCCAAACGAATCCTCATTTCGGTAGTTGCGGTATCAGGGTGAAGCTCATGGGTAAGGAGATAGACGTTCCGATTGGGGCCACTGACCAAACATTCAAGGCGGCCGTTGCGTATCTGCCAGTCCTGCAGGCGGTTGGCCCAGTAGTCAGGGCCGAGGAAGGTTCGTTGGGTATTCGGCCAAAGGCTCGAAAAAGCGGGAATGGTCTCTTCTTCCTGGCGACAGGAAAAGAGCGAAAGGAACAACAGAAAGACAAATGCAAAGCGGAAGAATATTTTCATAGTAAGAATCTCAGCGGTAAAGCGAAATATGCCAAGATTGGTAGATTTTCTCAATAAAAAATAAAAAATATTGCCATAGCCCATACTTTCTATTACCTTTGTGCCTTAATCCCTGCCTACGTAGCTCAGGGGATTAGAGCGTTGGTCTCCGGAACCGAAGGTCGCAGGTTCGAATCCTGCCGTAGGTACAAAAACGTCAGCCGTCGGCTGGCGTTTTTTGTTCCCCCTCACGGGAAGAAATTTGGTTTTCTCAAATTGTTACCATTACTTTCAGAACGGAGAACTTCAAAAATACAACATGCGCTTACCTGTATCCCGTTCAACCCTACTGTTTACATCTTTAGGTGTGGTGTTTGCTGCCACGGCTGTCACCCTCCTTCGTGAATTTAATGTCCTCGAAATCCCCCGAATAGTCCCGATGATACTCCGCTGGACGGCTATCGTGGTTTTGAGTTACAGTTGTTACCTCCGAAAAAGTCTCACGACTTGGATTTTATTCAGCATGGTGATTGGTGCAGAAGTGGGATTTGATTTTCCGGTATTCGCACAGGAGCTAAAAATTGTCAGTCAGGTATTTTTAAAGCTGATAAAAACCATCATTGCCCCGCTGATTTTTGGTACACTGGTGGTGGGTATTGCAGGGCATGCAGACCTCAAACAGGTAGGGCGAATGGGTTGGAAATCCCTTCTGTATTTTGAAGTAGTGACGACTATCGCCCTATTTATTGGCTTATTAGCCATCAATATCAGTAAGGCAGGCGTTGGAATTGTTCTTCCGCCGGTGACGGGCGGTGAAACCTTGGATGTTCCGCCTCCCTCCGGATGGCAACAAACGATTCTCCATATTTTCCCCGAGAATATCGCCAAATCCATTGCCGAAGGGCAAGTATTGCAGGTCGTGGTATTCAGCATTTTGTTTGCCATTGGCCTTGCGCTGGTGAAAGAACCCCACAAAAAAAACATGCTCGCTTTTTGTGAGTCTCTCACCGAAGTGATGTTTAAGTTTACGGCGGTGGTGATGTATTTTGCGCCTTTTGCCGTGGGGGCTGCCATTGCTTATACGGTAGGGCACATGGGCTTCGGGGTTCTGGTGAATTTGTTTAAATTGCTGGCAACGCTATATGTCGCTCTGTTTGCGTTTATCCTCGGTGTGCTTTTGCCCGTAGCTTTAGTGATAAAATTGCCGATCCGGAGATTCCTTTCCGCTATTGCCGAACCCGCCTCAATTGCTTTTGCCACTACCAGTTCCGAAGCAGCGCTGCCGGTAGCCCTCGAAGAGATGGAAAAATTTGGCGTCCCCCGAAAAATTGCCGCTTTTGTGCTTCCGGCGGGTTATAGTTTTAATCTTGATGGATCAACGCTTTACCTGTCGCTGGCGACGATTTTTGTGGCGCAGGCTGCGGGGATTGACCTTTCTATAGACCAGCAAATCCTTATCCTGCTTACCCTGATGCTCACCACAAAAGGCATAGCCGGGGTGCCCCGCGCCTCGCTCGTAATTTTGATGGGCACCGCTACTGCGTTTGGTTTACCGGTCGAACCGATTTTTATTATCCTGGGAATAGACGAATTAATGGATATGGCTCGCACAACGGTCAACCTTATCGGCAATTGCCTGGCTTCCTGCGTAATTGCCAAATGGGAAGGCGAAGCTAATTTTGTAAAGGAATAATCCGCATTTTTTATCCCCGGATTCCCTACCTTTGCCCCTCAAATTATATGTTGTGGAAAAAAAATATTTCCCCATTATTCGTGTCATTGAGGAAGATTACGAAATTCCGCAGTTGGGTCGAAGAAGACGCATTTCCGCCCTCCTGCCCTACGACTATGAAGAGACCGAAACCTATTATCCGGTACTTTATTTACATGACGGGCAAAATCTTTTTAATGAAAATGCCCGTTTCGGCAATTGGGCTATAGATCATTCGCTTGCCCAGCTTGCTGCCAAAGGAATGAAGGAAGTCATCATTATCGCCATAGACCACGGAGGCGAAGAACGAATCAATGAATATTCACCTTATTACAATCCCAAGTTTGGAGAAGGCAGTGGTTCCCTTTATCTTCAGTTTCTGGAACAAACCCTAAAACCTTATGTGGATCGAAAATTTCGGGTGTTTACTGACCGCTTAAATACCGGTATCGGAGGAAGTTCCATGGGCGGCCTGATTAGTCTTTATGCGGGCATCATTCACAACCATGTTTATAGTAAAACGATGATTTTTTCGCCCAGCCTGTGGATTTCTCCGAAGGTCTATTATCACTCCTCCAATTTTGTAGCGAAGGAAAAAACCGAGATGTATGTATATGCAGGCGAACAGGAAAGCAAGGGCCATGTAGCCCATGTAAAACGATTCCAGTCGTCGCTGTTCCGTTCTACTGCGGATCAGTCTCTTTTACGGTTTCACCTCACCATTAATCCCGAGGGAACCCACAATGAAGCCTGGTGGCGGGAAGAATTTCCGAAAGCCATCGAATGGTTGTATTTTTCAAAGTAAATGATTTAATATCTCCATGATGGATTACACCGTTATCTCCCAAATTCCTGAAACCGTTTCGGCAATTGTATTTCCTTTTTTCAAAGGGGAAATGGACACAGATCGGGTAAAACAACTTTCGGGCTTAAATTTTCTACCGGAGTTTGAAGGAAAATTAAAGGAAACGACGGTTCTTTTTCATCCTGACAAACCGTTAAAAATTATTCTCGCCGGGTTGGGAGAACGCAGGGAAGAACCCAAAGCTCCCCAGGTATTCCGCAGTGTAGTGTTCCGCCAACAGGAAAAATGGGGCGCAGTACCGGTGGTTTATCTGGAACATCTTCCGGTGGAAATGGTTTTTAGCGCCGCCGTAGGAGCCGGGCTGGCGCAATATAAAAACGGATTTTTAAAAACCGGGACAGACGAAAACAAAAATAACGCTCCTGTAAGTCTGTTCCACCGCGACAATCGGGCAGCAGAGTTTGCAGAAGAGGGATTCCTCACCGCTGATACGCAGGTGAGGATTATGCAACTGGTGGACACCCCTTCCAATACCAAAAACCCGGAATGGCTGGGGCAGTTTGTGCGAGAATCTGCCCAAAAATACGGCTATACCGCCCGGGTATATGATCGGGAAGCATTGGAAAGCCTGGGGCTTTTTGCCCTCCTGGCCGTCGGCCAGGGGAGTAAATTTCCTCCGGTACTTATTCAGATTGAATACAAACCGGAAGGATTTGCTTCCGACACCCCACGTCTGGGGCTGGTTGGAAAAGGCATCACCTTTGACACGGGCGGGATTTCCATTAAACCCTCCACCAATATGCACTTTATGAAAAGTGATATGGGCGGAGCCGCTGCTGTCATTGGGGCCGTGGAGCTTGCGGCAAGGCTTCGTTTGCCCATCCATATTGTCGGAGTGATTCCTTCCGCAGAAAATAGCGTGGATGCTGACAGCTTTAAACCCGGGGATGTGATTTCGTCTTATGCGGGTAAAACCATCGAAATCATAGATACCGATGCCGAAGGACGACTGGTACTTGCCGACGGACTAGCGTGGATGCAAAAACAATTCTCCCCGGAAATCATCATTGACCTCGCCACCCTCACCGGTAGTTGTGTTCAGACGCTGGGATACAGTGCCGCGGGAATGTTTACCGAAAATGATTCTCTCGCCCAAATGCTCACTACTATCGGCCAGGCGGTGCATGAGCGCGTGTGGCGACTGCCCCTGTTCAGCGACTTTGAAGAAGATCTTCACTCGGATGTGGCCGATGTGCGAAATTTTAGCGGGAAACCCGTTGCGGGAGCCATTACTGCCGCCAAATTTCTGGAGTATTTTATCAAAGATCATCCCCAATGGGTACACCTGGACATTGCGGGTGTTTCCTTTGGTGATTCCGAATTTACGAAGATGCGGGCCGGCACCGGATACGGTGTGCGGCTGCTGACCCATTTTATGAAACATTTGATTTCCCAATAATAATACTATGCCCAAAGCCCCCTTGAACATTCTGTGCATCTCCAGTTTTTTTAAAGGAGAAGCTTTTCTACGGTCTGCAAAAGCCGAAGGAAACCATGTCTATCTGATCACCGGAAGCAAACTTAAAAATCATGCCTGGCCCTGGGAATCCATTGATGAGACCTTTTTCATGGAAGAAAATGAGGAAGGAAAATGGGTCATGCAACACCTGATTGACGGAATCTCCTGGCAGATGCGGAGGATTAAATTTGACAAACTAATTGCTTTGGACGATTTTGATGTGGAAAGAGCCGCTCATATCCGCGAACATTTCCGCATACCCGGAATGGGTGAGACCACGGCACATTATTTTCGCGACAAACTGGCTATGCGCATGAAGGCACAGGAAGACGGAATACCCGTACCGGCTTTTACCGCTCTTTTTCACGATGCCGACATTGAGGCCTATGCCCAAAACGTTCCTGGCCCCTGGATGATCAAGCCCCGGTTTGCGGCCTCGGCTACGGGCATCGTAAAAGTAGCGGATAAAGAAAAACTCTGGGAGGAAATACACCGGCTCGGAGGTCAGCGGCACATGTATCTGCTCGAAAAATTTGCTCCGGGTTTTGTATTCCATGTGGACACACTCAACCTGGATGGGAAAGTGATTTTTTCACGGGTCAGTCAATACCTCGATACCCCTTTTGAAGTGGCACATGGCGGGGGCATCTTTCGTTCGGTTACGGTTAAGTTTGGTTCTAAAGACGAAAAGGAATTAACCAAACTCAACAAACAGGTGATGAAGGCTTTTGGAATGCAATACAGTGCGTCTCATTCAGAATTTATCAAAGGGCGGGAAGACGGGAAATACTATTTTCTGGAAACCTCCTCTCGTGTAGGGGGAGCCAATCTCGCCGAGATGGTAGAGGCTTCATCGGGTATAAACTTATGGGCAGAATGGGCCAAAATCGAAACTTCCGTTGCGGGCAAAACGGATTACGTGTTGCCGGCTGTTCGCAATGATTATTCGGGAATTGTGGTTTCGCTCACGCGCTACCAACATCCGGATGATTCTTCTTTTAACGATGCGGAAATCTGCTGGCGAATGAAAAAGGACTGGCATATAGGCCTGATTGTCAGAGCCTCAACCCCGGAGCGCGTACATGAGTTGCTGGACAAATATACCCGTCGGATCGCAGCGGAATTTCACGCAAGTCTGCCTGCACCGGATCGCCCTTCAAATTAATCGGCGGAAGCCAGACCGCCTTCGGCAAAACCGATACTGGCTCCAACAAAGTCTTTGTCTTTATTAAACCTGACTCCGATCATTTCGCCTTTTGAAAGGCGCATAAGATTATTGACGGTGCGGGCCTTTGTATCACCTTTTTTCCAAAGCATGAGCATCCGTATCTCACACTTGGCAGGCTCGCCGGGAGTTTTGATACAAGGATCATACACAACTTTTCGTTGAAGCAGAAAATTTTCCCGGTCTTTAATCCCGTCCAGATCTGCACGGGTAACATTCAGCTTTACACCCGCACCTGCAAATGAATACAAGGGCTTAAGGACGTAGTTTTCCAAATCGTAAGGGTAATCCTCCAACTGACTGAGATAGTAACTTCTGGGGACGTAGGAGCTATGCAGAAGCGGCAATGTATATTTACTGATCCGGAAAAACCAGTTGGGGTGTCCGACCCATTCTACATTTAGTTCATCGGTAAAAGAAAACCCGCGGTGAATATCGTTCCTCTGATCGAGTTCGTCAAAAATCACCCGGTTATAGATTCTTTTTATGGGGATTGTTTTGCCGGATTCATCCTCGTAAAACAAGTCCTTTCCTTTTTTTATTACTTTGCTGATACACAGCACTTTTATGCCCAGGTGCGCCGCTGTCCCCCAGAAATCAATGGCAGTCGCCTGTTTTTCCGGTTCGATTTCGAGTAATACCACGGTCCGGGGGTCATTGTCTCCTACAATTTCGGCTTTTAGTAGTTGGATGTATGCCTCAGGAGTAATGCCATTGTGATAGGAGGAATAATTTTCCGGTATGCCGTAATTTTCCCGGTAGGATTTTGCCAGCAAATCCTGAAAAAAATACAGCGATGGAAAGCCCTGAATTTCAATCAATTGGGGCGTAAGTTCTCCCTGTTCGTCCCGACAAATACCAAAATCCATTTGTAAAAACTGCGTATGATCATCTTCGCCCGGCACAAACGGCATAGGGGGGCGGATGGCATTTTGGGTTTTGGCTTTAAAATCGGGCTGACAAATCACCGCATTGATTTCTTTGCAGGCTTCTGCGATCCTCTTATTTAGAAGGTTTGGAATAAACACGGGCGTTTCGGCGATGCGAAACGGGGGGCGATGATTGTAGGCGCTATATACCGAGTGGAGAAACTGCTGGTATTTTTCCGGGGTAAATTCCCGGTTAAACGATTCACGAAGGCTAGGTATCATACGGAAAGGATGGATTTGCCACGGAGAGAAGTAATGGCACCGGTGATAAAGGAAGGTAAAATGGTACTATGGGTAAGAGCTATTTTATCCGGGTCATTGAGGTGTGCCATCATATCATGGTATTTTTTTTCACTAAAATTGTCAATGACCTTTCGACGGTTTTCCTCTTTCTGAAAATGGGCTGTCATGCCCACGGGGTCAGCCTCGGGATGAAACTGAGTGCCCACAAACTCATCGGAAAATCGCACGGCCATGATGGCTCTTTCGTATTCGACGTGGGTACGAATTTTTTCGAGCGAAAGAATGGTGGCACCATGTTCGGCAAATACTTCGAGATTGGGCTGAATAAGTTGCCAGTCGCGACTTTCCACCGCGTAGTAAGGATCGGGCAGATTTTTCAACAGAGGATCTGCCATTCCCTCCGGGGTCTTATGGACGGGCATTACGCCAAAAGAAGTGGATTTTCGCGGCGCGATTTCTCCCAGCCCAAAATGATTGCAGGCCATCTGGAAAGAGTGGCAGATAAAAAATACAAATTTTTTTCGGCTTTCGGGTTTTTGATTATGTGCCCAAAGACGGTCTATCAGGTCATAAAACATCACTTCCCAGATACCGTCTCCCACCAGCGGGTTTCCCGGGCCACCACTACAAATGTAAATATCATAGTCAAGGTTCGGTACTTCGTGCCGAACCCTGACATTATATTCGTCCCAATCGAGCTGAGGGGAAAATTCGCTGACAATTTCGCGAATACAACGCATGCCCTGGTTGGGTTGGCCGTTGTTCATGTCCAAAATT
Source organism: Bacteroidia bacterium (assembly GCA_033764335.1). Taxonomy (GTDB): domain Bacteria; phylum Bacteroidota; class Bacteroidia; order J057; family J057; genus JAGQVA01. Next base: position 214,848 of record JANRJC010000001.1, read on the forward strand.
GTCAGTCGAAGTTTTTGATTTGTCATTATACTACACCTTCTACCGTCTGAGCAATAATATAATCAACTACTTTTTCCAAGCTTTTGGTTTCTTCATAAACTTTCAGTTGGCGGTCGGCGCCTGTACCTATTTCCAGAATGGTATGCATATAATTGACCGCTTCCCGCGAACCGAGTTCATCGAGTACATCATCCACAAATTGAAGCAGTTCGTGGAGTAGATGTCGGGTAGATACCTCTTTTTCCAGGCCAAAATCAATCATCTGCCCTTCGATACCATAACGAGAGGCACGCCATTTATTTTCGTTGATCAGGGCACGGCGGTAGGTCATAAAATTGAGGTTTGCCTGCCGGAGTTTATGCAGTTTGACGACGAGAGCTTGTACCAAGGCCGCAATGCAGATCGTCTCATCTACGGTAAGCGGAATATCACAGATCCGGATTTCGATGGTAGGGAAAAACGGATGTGCGCGAATATCCCACCAGATTTTTTTGGCATTGTCAATACACCCGGTTTTGATCAGGAGATTGATATAATTATCGTATTCGGCCACGGATTCAAAGTAATCCGGGATACCGGTGCGGGGAAATTTATCAAACACCTTGGTCCGGAAAGACTTAAACCCGGTATTACGGCCTTCCCAAAAAGGCGAATTGGTGGAAATGGCAAACAAATGCGGCAGGAAATAACGCATGGAATTGGCCAAATGAATCGCCATATTCCGATCTTCAATGCCCACATGGACATGGAGTCCGAAGATAAGATTGGAGCGGGCGGTATCCTGTAGTTCGTTTACAATCTGGTCGTAACGAGGGTGAACCGTAAGCAGTTGTTTTTGCCAGGCTGAAAAGGGATGTGTCCCAGCGGCACCGATTCGGAAGCCCAGACTTGTCGCTACTTCCGAGATGGATTTCCGGAGGTAAATGATCTGTTCACGGGCATCTCGGATATCGGTACAAATACGGGTTCCGACTTCCACCACGGCCTGGTGCATTTCGGCTTTTACCTGTTCGTCGAGAAATTTATTGGCTGTCTCCACGATTTTTTGCTCGTGGGAAATCAGTTCGCGAGTTTCAGGATCTATAACCTGATACTCTTCTTCGATACCAAGCGTAAATTGCATCTTGTGTTGAGTTAAAAGGTTAGCTTTTTTTAGCGCTTGTTTTCTTGGGCGCAGCCGTTTTCGGTGTTGCAAAAATATCGCTGATAAACGTGCCCCAGGTAAGGTTTACCTGACCCGGTTTGTATTTTTTAGCTTTTTCAATGGCGAGGTTTGCGGCGTTTTCCACGATCCAGTCAAAGTTTTCCTGACCTACGGAATGAATATCTGCGTCCGGAGCCGGGTTACAGAAGTCAATGGCATACGGAATTCCATCGCGAACCGCAAACTCCACGGTATTAAAATCATACCCCAATGCCTGGTTGAGTTGTTTGGTCTGTTTTTCGACTTTGGCGAGGAGTTTTTTCTCTACGGGAGGGGCATTTTTCACATAACGGAGATGGTGGGGGTTACGGGGTTCATACTGCATGATATGTACATTATCCCCACCGAGGCAATAACAGCGGAAATAGGTATCAAAGACAATCTCTTCTTGCAGCATCATCACCAGTTTCTGGGTTTCTGCATGTTTTTTGAAAAGATCTTCCGGATTATACACTTTATATACGCTTTTCCAGCCTCCGCCCGCGTGAGGTTTCATATAAGCGGGAAAACCGATATAGTCAAAAATATGTTTCCAGTCAAAGGGGTAAGCCAGGTTGCGGAAAGAGTTTTCATCGGTATCATCGGGGCGCTCATAGGAAGGCAGGAGAACGGTTTTCGGGACAGGAACACCTACTTTTTCGGCGAGTGCGTTATTAAAAAACTTTTCATCGGCACTCCACCAGAAGGGGTTATTGATGACGATGGTGCCATTTATGGCAGCATTTTTCAGGAAAGCGCGATAAAAAGGCACATCCTGGGAAATACGGTCAATAATTACCGCATAATCCGAGGGCAGATTTTGCTGCACGATATCCAGTTTTACCGGTTCGGCGATGATACCGCTGACCTTTTTTTCATTTACCCGCTCGACCAAAGCCCACGGGAAGGTATTTTCTTTTCCGAAGAGGATTCCAATTTTTTTCATAACTGAAGCAGGAATTTAGGTAGTTTTTGTGAAAGGTTTACAGAGTTACATGAGTGATAAATAATGGGGGAACATATCCCGCCAGATGGGCCAGTCGTGTTTGGCCCAGCGGCGCAGGTCAAACCAATGGGGAATGCCTTTCCGGCTAAGGATTTCGGACATTCTCCGGTTGGCATCCAGACAGATATCCCACTCCCCAACGCCCAGAGCGATTTTCATTTTCCAGAGGTCGGGATGGTTATTGTCAGGCATATAGTCCACCGGGTTATTAAAATACACATTTGTATCGTAATATCCATCCATAAACGTATTTACATCAAAAGCTCCGCTCATGGAAAAGAGGTGACTCACGCGATCAGGATGGCGGAAGGCAAAATTCAGTGCGTGAAAGCCGCCAAAACTGGCCCCGGCAACACATACTTTCTCGAAACCGTGATTGTGGCGGATAGGATCCACAATTTCGTCGAGGATAAACTGATCATACCATAGATGGTTTTTCACTCGGTCGGCCGGGTGAATGGATTTGTTGTACCAACTATGGGCATCAATACTGTCCGGGCAATAGATTTTTACGAGTCCCTGCTCGATAAACCATCGGGCAGATTCGATCAGTAAAAAGTCTTTGCTTTCATAATAACGGCCTTTAGTGGTTGGAAAAACAATGACCGGATAACCCGCATGGCCGTGGATCAGCATTTCGATGTCCTTGCTCAACGTCGGGGAATACCATTTTAAATATTCTTCTTTCAAAATAGTTAGGCTTAAGTAAAGTCTGGCAGGAAATTAGCCGCGAAATTGCAAAATATTAATTATACCGCAAAAGCCTGATAATGAATTTTTTCAATATAATTTTCCGAACAAATTAAACCTTATCTTTTACCGAATGTCTAACCCGGCGATGGTAGCATTGGAAGAAAAAAACCTCCTCGAAAAACTCCGGCAGCCCGAAACCAAAAATAGGGCTTTCGAGCGCCTGGTACAATTATATCAGCGGATGTTGTATTTTCATATCCGCCGGATTGTCATTGACCATGACGATGCCGATGATGTTTTACAAAATACCCTGCTCAAAGCCTGGAAAAACATTGACCGTTTTCGCGCCGATTCTGCCCTAAAAACCTGGCTATACCGCATTGCCACCAACGAAGCACTTTCGTTTCTCAGCAGCAAACAAAAACGAGGATTTGACGACGTGGCCGATATCGAAAACGACCTCCGCCACAGCCTGTCTTCCGGAAAATATATTGACGGAGATGAGGTTCAGAAAAAACTCCAACATGCCATTCTTACTTTACCCAAACAGCAGAGGTTGGTATTTAATATGCGTTATTATGACGAGATGAAATACGAGGAAATCGCCGAAGTTCTCGAAGTTTCGGTCGGCGCCTTAAAAGCCAATTATCATCACGCCGTAAAAAAAATTGAAAATTTTTTGACCAGTAATTAAACCGGAGGCCTTTTCCTCCGTCAAAACGATACAATGAAAGACTTTGATGAACATAGAGATGAACTGAACGAAACGCCTTTTTTGCGGTCGCTGAAAAAGGAAAATATCTTCCAAACACCGGAAGACTATTTTGATACGCTGCCGCAGGTGTGGGAGGATTCCGGCGAAAACGGCGAGCCTGAGAAGAGCTTTCTTGATCAAATTGAAAAGAAAAACATTTTCCAGATACCGGAAGGGTATTTTGAGACCTTCGCGGCGAAGATCATCCCTACAGCGCAAAAAACGCCGTCCGGAGAATCTTCCCGTGGGGGAATCGTGAGAAACCTATTTTCGCTCAACCGTTATTCCGTTGGAATAGCAGCGGCGGTTGCCCTTCTGATTTCGCTGGGAATCTGGATTTCGGATAGGGGGAATACCCCTTTGAACAATAACCAGCGTATGCTGGCGGATATTTCTACCGAAGAACTTATAAATGGAGTAGATCTCGCCGAAGTAGATTTGAATACTATTCTGGATATTGCCGGAGATGAGGTTATTTCGGGTTTAGGAGAAACACTTTCAGAGGATATGTCCACCGAAGAATTAGACAACCTGCTGGAAGACATGGATGTCTCCGATTTAGAAGGCATTCTTGAAGAATTGAATTAGTAACTACATCACTTTTTAAATTAGACTGACGATGAATAAATGGATAACAACCATCATGATGGCTTTTGTCATCATGGGCAGCTTACAGGCTCAGGATGAGGATATTTCGTTTTCACGAGCCGAAAAAATAGAATCTTTCCGGGTAGCTTTTTTTACTCAGAAACTCAACCTCACGACGAAAGAAGCAGAAAAATTCTGGCCGGTTTACAATGCTTTTCTGGATGAACAGGAAAGCCTCCGAAAAACCCGCAGAGCGCTTCAGCTTCAGGCACAAAGTGCCGTGATGGGGGATGATAACAGCCAGCTTGAAAAATTATCCGATGATTTTATCCACCTAAAAGGCAAAGAGGCAGAAATCGCGGAAAAGTATCATACTCAGTTTAAAACGGTATTGCCGATCCGAAAAGTTTTGTTGCTTTACAAAACCGAAACGGAGTTTAAAAAAGAAATTTTGGAAGAAATCCGCCGCCGCCAGATGGAAAAAAAGATTCAGGAAGGAAGGCCGGGAATCCGCCAAAAGTAAAGATATGTACAAAAGAAAACGGCTGCTCATTTTTATGCGCAGCCGTTTTTTTGTTTCAACTATTTTCCTCCTCATCCCCGAGTTCAACCTCTTCATTAGGTGCGGGCGGGTTTTTAAGGATTTCATTGAGTTTTTTGATTTTCCGTTTCCAATCGTCAATCAATTTGACTTCCCGGTCAATTTCACTTTGAATCTGGGAACGGAGAGCATCACCGGATTTACCTTTAGCAACAAAAAGAATATTGGTGCTATAATGATTAACCTTTTCTTCTGAAGCGGTAATTTTTCGGCGCAGGTTCGTCACCCGTTGTTTGATGGTACGTGTCCGTTCATCCGGATCGTCCACCGACTCAATTGCCGCTTGCATTTTGACATCCTGGATATGCTCCCGTTTGGTATCGAGGCTACCGAAAAACTTATCAATTTCCGCGCGGAACTCATCCCAGATTTTGTCTTTCTCTTTGAAAGGCACTTTACCAATTTCTTTCCACTTAGCCTGAAGTTCTTTGACGCGGCCAATGGCTTTGTCCACGGCTCCCTGAGGATTGGCAGTAAGTTGTTTTACTTCTTCAATCAGGGCTTTTTTAGCCTCCAGATTGGTATTTTCATCTTCGTGGACTTCGTGATAATGTCCACGTCTGTTTTCAAAGAATCCATCACAAGCTTCGCGGAAACGTGCCCAGAGTTTATTCGAATGTCTTTCCGGCACAGGGCCGATTTCGCGCCATTCTTTCTGGAGACGTTTTAGCTCACGAGCGGCTTTTTCCCAGTCTTCGCCTTTTTGTAGCGCTTCGGCCTGTTCTACCAGTTCGCGTTTTTTGACGAGGTTTTCGGAGCGGAAGTCATCGTAGGTGCGGAAAAATTCGGCTTTTTTGGTAAAGAAAGCATTACATGCTTCACGGTATTTGGCCCAGAGTTCGCTATTTTGGTTACCCGGAGCCTGGCCGATTTTTTTCCATTCCTCCTGAAGCTCGCGAAGGGTGCGGGTAGCATCGTTCCATGAGCGCGGTTTATCGGCGGTAAACGTTGAATAGGCGGCCATTTTTTCGAGAATCGCCAGTTTCTTTTCCGCATTTTCCAGACGGAACTGATCCTGGATTTCCATAAACCCCTGGCGGGTTTCGAAAAATTTGTCAACGACATCGCGGTATTCATTGTTGATGCGCTCCATTTCTTCACGGGGCACATGACCGACGGCTTTCCACTTTTGCTGAAGTTCATGGAGCATGTCCATACGTTCACGCCACAACTCCACATTATCGCGGTCTTCTTCTTTGGGAATCAGTTCCTCCGCTTCTTTAATCAGCCTTTCTTTCTCCTGGAGATTAATTTTCCGGTCGTAATCGCGAAGTTCGAAATGCATTTCGCGGAGTTGATAAAACTTATCCAACAGCACGCGGAATTGCTGATAAAGCGGTTCTATATCTTCTTTCAGGACGTGACCGACATCACGCCAGGCGTCCTGAATGGCTCTTACTTCTTTAATAAGATTGGGGTCGTCGGCGCTGATGAGCTTTTCGAGTTCAACCAACAACTCCTGCTTCTTTTTAGAATTGGCAATTTTTTCAGCTTCTGCCTCTTGCTGAGCTTCACTGCGACGGCGGTTGAAGCTGTGGAGCGCATTGTGAAAAAGCGTTTTGACGGTATCGGGAAAAGATTCTTCCGAAGCGACCAGCGCGTCGAAGGTTCTTTTTACCAATCCCACCTTAGGAATCAGCGGCAGTACATGGTCTGCGGCTTTGTAGCGGTCGAGCAGATGAATCAGGTCTGCAACGGTAGCTCCCTCAAGAATGCTGAGGTTGTTTGATTTATCCTCAACCAACTCGTCAATAATAGGAAGCAACTCCTCATTAAAGGGAGGCAGTTCCTGCTGAACTACTTGTGCAGATTCTTCTTCGGTTTCCGCTTCGATATGCGCAACTTCCAGATGCTCAGGTACTTCTGACACTGGGTTTTCTTCCTGAGCGTCTGTTTCCGCTTCCATCTCCGGCAACGGACTTTCTTCCGCTACCGGTTCGGGGGAAACCAATGGCTCTGATTCGGAGGGTGTTAATTCCTGTGGAGTCGGGTTTTCCTGTACTTCCTGTTCTTCATTCTGTTCAAGATCCGACAATTCCGGGTTCTCATTTTCTGGAAACATGGTATTCAACTCAAAAGTTTGGTTCGGCCCCAAAGATACCGGTTTTCGGATATTTTCAGGGACTGGCTCACGCAAATAAATGAATTTTTTTCAGATATGCCTGATACATTCTGATTTCTCTATTCTAAGGTACAAAATCCCCTACAAAGTTCCTAAAACGAAACACTATCTTCCCCAATTGATTTATGAAATTGAGGCTGTATCTTTACTCCATGAATTCGCCGACAAATTCTACTACTACACCGCCGGGTATCCCTTCCTCGTCGCCAAACTCTGCAAAACCCTCGCCGAGGATATTCTACCGAAAAAAACGGATCGTAGCTGGACCCTCGACGACCTCGAACAATCGGTGCAACTCCTCCTCCGCGAAAACAATACCCTCTTCGACAGCCTGATCAAAAACCTCGAAAACCACTCCAATCTCTACGACCTCACCTATTCGATCCTTGTCAATGGGGTACGGGTTCCCTTTGATCCTCACGAACCCACCATTAGCCTCGGACGACTGTACGGCGTATTTAAGGAAAACGGAACCGTCAAAATTCACAACCGCGTCTATGAG
>JANRJC010000020.1:0-280660 GCA_033764335.1 Bacteroidia bacterium
CAACTTCCAACCCTGAACAATTTCAACTGTCGCAGTCCTATCTAAATGTGAATAGCTCTCCTACCAAAATAAAAGCTTTCTTGCTTGATTGACAGACAAGTCGCAGTCCTATCTAAATGTGAATAGCTCTCCTACACTACACCTACATGGGTGATTATTGGGTTGGTGAGTCGCAGTCCTATCTAAATGTGAATAGCTCTCCTACTGGAAACAATCCCGGAACTCGTGATATATGCTAAGTCGCAGTCCTATCTAAATGTGAATAGCTCTCCTACTATCGAGGGCTCCCTTATAGGGGATCAAAAAATGTCGCAGTCCTATCTAAATGTGAATAGCTCTCCTACCATCTCTGGCGGCATCAACATTCGCGTGAAAGGGGGTCGCAGTCCTATCTAAATGTGAATAGCTCTCCTACCTGACAACCAACCCCTCAGGGACATGCCGACGGCTCGTCGCAGTCCTATCTAAATGTGAATAGCTCTCCTACCAGACGGCCACCGGGATTGCCCGGTTGGCATGGGGGTCGCAGTCCTATCTAAATGTGAATAGCTCTCCTACCAAGCGTGCGGGATCGCCCGCCGCCCTGATTTGTCGCAGTCCTATCTAAATGTGAATAGCTCTCCTACAGTCCTGAAAACCTAAAAGGACTGGGGATTGGCACCGTCGCAGTCCTATCTAAATGTGAATAGCTCTCCTACTTCCATCCCATCAAGGACCGTGCTCCCTCCCTCCGGTCGCAGTCCTATCTAAATGTGAATAGCTCTCCTACTATCGGAGGAGCTGCCGAGGTTTATCTGCTCGTCGCAGTCCTATCTAAATGTGAATAGCTCTCCTACAATGCTCCCGCTCCAGTGGAAACGCTGGATTCGAGTCGCAGTCCTATCTAAATGTGAATAGCTCTCCTACTGAGAACGGACAGTTGAGTGCTTTGGACGAAAGTGTCGCAGTCCTATCTAAATGTGAATAGCTCTCCTACTGCGCCCAAAGTCGCCCCAACCTACGGTGCTGGTGTCGCAGTCCTATCTAAATGTGAATAGCTCTCCTACTCTCGAACGCCTGGGAGAGCGATCGCGCATTGTGTCGCAGTCCTATCTAAATGTGAATAGCTCTCCTACAAGGTTAGCAGAAAACCACTATGGAACCTCTGGTCGCAGTCCTATCTAAATGTGAATAGCTCTCCTACGGATGGTTCCACCACTTTTGGTCAGGGCAAAATCGTCGCAGTCCTATCTAAATGTGAATAGCTCTCCTACACGCCAAACCAAAAAAATATCTCTGATTTTGGGTCGTCGCAGTCCTATCTAAATGTGAATAGCTCTCCTACAATTTTTATTGCCACCAAAAGGGTGGCGGGTCATAGTCGCAGTCCTATCTAAATGTGAATAGCTCTCCTACATGGGGCTAACGCTCCTGATCCTGACAATCGCGTCGCAGTCCTATCTAAATGTGAATAGCTCTCCTACTGTGGGACTTTCTGGTAATTCAAGCCAGCAGTATAAGTCGCAGTCCTATCTAAATGTGAATAGCTCTCCTACTGAAGGCGTTCCATTGGTATTGGTTGAATCACGTCGCAGTCCTATCTAAATGTGAATAGCTCTCCTACTGGCTGCGCAAGAATTCCAGAAATCGGTGAACTCCGTCGCAGTCCTATCTAAATGTGAATAGCTCTCCTACCAGGATTATCAGGGGGGGGGTTTGTTTCTTGTAAGTCGCAGTCCTATCTAAATGTGAATAGCTCTCCTACCCTAACCTTAGGGTAAATAATTAATCTTCAATGACTTAAGGCATTTTTTCAAAACATACTTTTCCGGGAAATTATGCACGCTTCTCATTTTTGCCTGTATTTCATATAATTAGAGTATTTCGCTCGCCGAGTAATTCTATACGATCAATGGAATCTTTCCCGAATATAACCATTTTTCGTATATCAGCAACTTGTATCCTCAAAAAAATTACGCTGTCGTTTTCGCCTTTTCCATTTTTGAGGGTTTCTTTTACCCAAGCTTGCAGGGCTTTTAATAGGGGTTCCTTGATCCGGCCCATAAAGACGGAATACTGCACCCGCTCCAGCCCGTCGGCTACCAGCCGGTCGCTGATCTTCTGCCGCAACCGGTCGTTTTCGATGTCGTAACATATTAGATATTGCATAATAAATGGTTTTTATTGGCTAGTGTGGTTAGCCACGAATGAAAGACGAATGGTTTTGACCATCTATTTATTTCCCTCCCCGGCTCGCTTTAGCAAAAACTGCCCAAACTCGCCCGCAAACCGATAAATCTGGTTTTTGTGGGATAAATGCCGGTGATTAAATGTTTTTTTCTCCTCCATAAAGTCGTTAAACATCGGTATGATCACTCGCCGCCCTTCTTTCGATACAAATATTCCGCCTTCTTTTTCTTCAAAGTATTCGGGCTTCAGTTTTCCGTCCAAAATGGCCTCTACCAGCAACCCGTCCACCCACGGGCGAAACGGCTCGATCAAATCAAAGGTAAAGGCGGGTTTGTTGTATTCGTCGGCATGTAAAAATCCCAAATGGGTGTCCAGCCCCGCCGCCAATGTCGCACCCCCCACTACACTGTACAACATCCCGTACAGGTAATTCAGCGCGGCATTAAACCGATCCTTCGCGGGCCGTCGGCTCCTTCCGGCAAATTTCCATTCCTCCGGCATGGCCTCCGCCACCAATGCCCAATACACCCGCGCCAGGGTTCCTTCCAGTCCCATCATATTCTGCTGACAGTCCCGAAGCAACTGGTCGTTCCACTGCGAAAATTCTTCGGCTTTCCCCCCAATGGTTTTCATTCCTTCTTCCCAAATCTTTGCGCGACTCGGATACTTTCGTTTCAGCCATTGCAGGTTTTGGATTTGATGGGCGGATTTGAGTTGAAACAGCCCGGCCATCCATACCGTCGCCTCCGGCGTCAGGGCCAGCAATACCTGCTCCCGCCGGATCGTGGCGATGCTGCCAAAACTATCGCTCCACAACTGCGCATCCACCTTTGCCGCCGCATTAAAAAAGAAAATGGGTATCTTATACCACGCCGCCAGCCGTATCGCCGCCGAACTAAACAGGCAGTCGCCCGTGACAGCGATACTCGTGATCCGGTTGGGGCTGATCAGCCGCCGCCCGGCCTTGCTCGTAATCCAGAAACAGTCATTTTTTTTCCTGACCGTCAGTCCGTTGGTGTCGAGTAAGAGTTGCATATTGTTTTGACAATTTTATCAATAGCGAGGGGTTTAAACCCCTCGCTATTGATATATTAAAAATACCCAAAATTCAGCCAGCTTACGGATTCGTAATCGTCTTTGGGATATAATGCCTCCATCATCTGCGCCTCGGCTTTTTGCACCCCGGGGTGATTGTCGCCCGATACAAAAGCTGCAAAGGTGATCATACCTTCTACCTGCTGTTTGTAATTTTCGAGCCAGTTGCCTGATTTTACGGCTTTGTCTTTCACCGAAAGGATGTTGGCGAGTTTTTGGATTTCGTTTTCCATCTGGGTAAAATATTCTGCCGGAAGTCTGACCACATCGTCCAGTACCAGTCCGGTAACGGTTTTTTCATCGCCGGGGCCATACAAATGAATTTTTTGGGGGTTAAAGACCAACCCTTGTTCTTCGACAATCAGCCGGATTTTGTCCAGGTCGCCGGGCATCATTTCTTCCTGCGACGAAAAACTCATATCATCGGCAAAACGGGTATAGGTCCAGCCCATCCATTCGGAGTAGTCGCCCAGGTCGCGGTCGAGTTCGCGGCAGGCAAAATTGGACAATACCGGCGAAGTCGGCGCCCCCATCGGCAGCCGTTCGTGAAAGGTGGTGAGCATCGTGAGCAGACGAGCCAGGTCGTCATCAAACTTAAACGGCGGACCAGTAAACACCTGATAGACCATTTCGAAGGTTACTTTGTGGAAAAAATCTTCGACATCGGCATTGTACAGCCAGCGGCAGCCGAGGTGTTTTTGGGCATTGGTGAGGATATTGCGGGGATTGGACCAGTCGCTCGCACCAATAACAAAACCGTAGGCGGCTTCCGATATTTCGAAGAAATACACACTCTGCAAAAAGTGGTTGAGTTTGCGCTGAACGATTTTCAGCACGGGCACGGGGTCTTCAATCAGGCGTTTGGAGCCGTCTTTTTTCGGCACCTTAAATACATTATAGTCAGGACTAATGCTCAGCAGCGGAAGCTGAACGGGATCAGTTTCAAGGAGTTTGGCCAGTTGTTCTGCCGTACGCAGGCGGCAAAACAGTTCGGCATTGCGGCGGATAAACCGTGTGGATCGCTGTTTCATGGACGGGTTGGTTGTTGGGGAGAATGAATTATCTGTAAGATACAACATTTTTTTGTCTCCAAAGACCCTGGTGCGCGGGGTTAAAACCGCCGCGCAATTCATATTTGCAGGTTTTGCCGTAGGCATAGCTCCGGAGGAGCGAAACATCGGTAGCCAAAGGCGATCATCCCCAAAATTTTTCATCCACGTGGCGCGTCGTTGCACGCCCTCCGAAGCACGGGGTTAAAACCGCCGCGCTATTCATATTTGCAGGCCGCAGGCACAGCTCCGGAGGAGCGAAACATCGGTAGCCAAAGGCGATCATCCCCAAAATTTTCCATCCACGTGGCGCGTCGTTGCACGCCCTCTGAAGCGCGGGGTTAATGGGCGCGGGGTTAAAACCACCGCGCAATTCATATTTGCAGGTTTTGCCTCCGAAGCGCGGGGTTAAAACCACCGCGCAATTCATATTTGCAGGTTTTGCCGCAGGCATAGCTCCGGAGGAGCGAAACATCGGTAGCCAAAGGCGATCATCCCCAAAATTTTCCATCCACGTGGCGCGTCGTTGCACGCCCTCTGAAGCGCAGGGTTAAAACCGCCGCGCTATTGATAGGCCATTCGTTCAGGCGCAGCCCGACTCCGGAGGAGTCCCATGTTTGTAGCCAAGCGATGCCCCTTTTTTATTTCCCCCATTTTTGCGCGCCATAGTGCGCAAGATTTTAATTCAATGAACCGCGACGCCGGTGGCGTAAAATTTAACCACGCCACCGGCATTTTTTCCATACGTCAAAGACCGCGTTCCGTACGGGAACGGAATTATATCCCCCGCATCACCCCAAACCCGTGGCTCACACCGCGTCCCAGAGCCATATCGTCGGGAAGGTGGATATTGGCATTAAACAACAAGTTAAACCCCAGGAGGCTGTTGCCGTGAAGCCTGACGGTGCGGGTTTCGCGGATATTGAGGAGCCGCACTTCCAGCCGCTCGGGCAGGCGGTAGCTCATCGCCGTGGCAAAACCGAGAATATGCCCGGTAAGGACTTCTTCCAGCAGGGCGACACGGGTCGTGAGATCTTCGCTTTCCATCCAGCGGCGGTAGTTTTCCTGCGAAAAAGGGATATAGTCCATGATGCGATAGCCCAACATCCGGGGCGACATGCCCAGGTTGTGGATTTTCTCCTCAAACCCGGCGATAAGCAGGGGGAATACCTGCCCACCGACGCTGATTTCCCTCGGACTTTGCAAGGCCCAGCGTCGGGCGGCGGCAGCGCCTTCATTGACCGACCAGATAGCAGCCTGACGATCTGCCACGCGGTAGTGAATCAGCGGGTAACGATAGACAAATACGTCGTGCTGGGTGGAGATCACAGGCGACTGTTTTTCTATACCTGCCAACACAGGTACAGCCGTTGTTTCCGTTTCGGCGTGGTTGTGGAAGAGGTCATTTTCCCAGCCGGCGGCTTCCGCCACAGCCCCGCGCCACTGCGGAAGCTGGTGCGGCCGCAGCGGTATGGAATAGCGGAGAGAGAGGGTTTGGAGAGGGGAGGTATTCATATTTTGCGGATTGTTCATCTGTAAAAATTGAGGATGATAATTTGACAAAGTTTAAGAAAGCCACGAATGCACCAATTTTCCATCACACCTTCCCTCCAAATCCAAATACCGGCGCGACATTTCTGTCGGGGTTGCCGGGATCGGCGATTTTAATTTTTATCCTTGTACCGGGGGGGAAACTACTACTCGCCGGGTATTTGATCACTGCTTCGGCTTCTTTCCCTTCCAGCATAAACACAGCTTTCAACTGTCCGCCGGTATTGTCGCGCACTTCTCCGATAAGGTGTTTGCCTTGTTTGTGGATATGGCGGAGTTCGGCCGAGGTGTAGTTGGGGAGTCCTCCGGGTGTTTCGGGTTTTCCGTTACCCTTGTCACCGGGGGTTGGAGAAGTCGTTCCGCCGTTAGGATTTCCTTCTGCGGGGCGAATGGTTTTTTCGACATGGACTTCCCGGTTGGCATTCATCAGTTGCCCATAGCCCACGGCGGTTTTGGCGCCGAGACCGAAGCTGAGAATGATTTTTTCAAACAACTGTAGTTTGTCTTTTGCGGTTACGCCCAGTCTCTGGCAGTCATTCACCCGAAACCGGAACCGGAATTTTACCCCGGCGCGCACTTTCAGGAAATTGAGGGGAATGGGGTTTTTAAACTGCCCGTATTTTCCGTCCGTGGGTTTGTGGGGGGTGAGAAAATCGAGTGCCAGAATGCCTTCTTCCCCTTCCTGGTCGAGAATAATTCCGTCCATAAACGCATCGTGAGTGCTCATGGGGCGGGATTTGTATTCAGGTTCGTCAGGGGTTTGTTCTTTGCTGACATATTTGGCGTTGGAGTCTTTTCCTTCGAATATGTCCATTGCCAGTTCTTCTACTTGTTTGTCGGTCAGGTCGGGTTTTCCGAGCAAATGGCGGATCAGGTCGGGAAAGCCAAAAGCAGAGCGGATCCCCCCCTTTACCGACGAACCGGGTATAATGGGAAGTCCGAGGGTATGGTCGAAGAAAAAGCCGAGTTTGACTTCGCCCTCACGGCCGGTTTCGTGCTGATACCCGCTACCGATCAGGAGGCCGGGATAGAGGGTCGTGGCTTCGAATGCGGCCAGGCCGGGCATAAGGGATTCGAGCGGATCTTCATAAGGCGTGGAAAGCCGGACTTTGGTCAATGCCAGGCTGGCAGCTTCAAAGGCATGGCGATTCCTTTCGTCCTTCATTGTTTTGGTAAAATCTATGTCGCGGTAATAGGCCCGGTAAAAGAGCCATCCGGCGTTGGCATGTTTTTGCATGGCTACTTGAGGTTAAAGGTGCGAAGCGTGAGTTTCAGGGCAACGGAGGCGTCCATGAGGTCCCTGCGAAGTTTGAGCAGGGTCGCGGCGTGGTTCTGATGATCGGTGGCAAAACGCAGCAGGCGGTTTTCCGAGTCTTTGTCCTGCGCGGTCAGTGCGGGCAGCATGTCATAGCCATTTTGCCGGAGCATCTCGGTGAGGATTCGCAGAAGTTTCCATCGCTGCCCTTCAGCACCGCTCTCCTTCGCCGAAAATATAGCAAGAGTAGGCAGCACCCCCGACTGGATCATCGCTGCGCCCATGGAGGATATATAACCTTTATAGACTTTATCTACTTTTCCCCCTTCCTCCAGGTGGTCAGGTATCAGTGCCAGCGCAGGTTTTATAAAATCTTCGATTCTTTTTTTAGACATGGCTTCGGAATTAGGCGTTTAAGAGGGTGAAAAGGGTCTGTCCATAACCGACGGTGGCATTGGCACCGACTTGAATAATTTTGCCGTTTGTATGATCGGAAAACATTTTGAGGTGAAGCTCCTCGCCCTGAATAAAAGTGGCAAAACGCGCTTCGCGGGGCACAATTTCTTCATACCAGAGGTTTTTTGACTGTCCGTCTTCGAGATGATTGCGGGCAATCACCGGAAGGTCTTTGGCCAGGTTACAAAATTGCGAATGTGCCATCAGGGCAAAAGGGCCGCCGAGAATGGTTTCGAGGCTTTCGCGCCAGGCTTTTTGATCAGCAATAGGCTCCGGGAAGACGTAGGTTTTAGCTGTATAGTTTTCCTCTTCTAAAACGGATTGATCGTGTTCGCCGCGAAATACTAATGGGCCATCTTTCAATTCCTCATCAGAAATCGCCGTCAGCTTCCCGATATTGGCTATTAGGTTTTCCTGCCCTTTGACACCATTTAACTTCATCTGCTCCACAAAGGCCTTTAAAATATCAGGAGTAGTGACGTTGAAGTAAGGAAATTTATCTGACCGCACGGGCAGGCTCAGCAGCATTCCCCTGCCGAAGAACAGTTTGCCGGAGGACTTGTTAGTCTCGTCTCCTGCCTCGGAGCCAAATATCTGTGTGATATTCGTTTTAGATGCTTTCACATGGTTTTCAAAATACTCCCGCAGTGCGCCTTTGAGGCTCGAACTGTGGATAGTAGGGTATTTGTCCACGGGGTCGCGTTGTACTTCTTTGTCAATCACGCCCATATTAGAGTCGCCTGCTCCGGCATGGAGGTTGGACAGGCAGCGGAGGATATATACTTGCGTATTCATACGATGTTGATTTTGGGGTTAAATGGGTTTAGGATATATAGGTAAAATGGTTGTAACCGATCTGGCGGAGCCTTTCGGAATGAAGCATGGTCTCTACTTTCGTTTTATCTTTGGGATAAAGCACCGAACCGGCTTTAAGCAAGTTGTATTTTTCGCTTTTGCGGGGGGCTTTTTTATCGCCCCGGGTGATCTGTGAATATTCAACGGTTTCCGCTGCCACGGTTTCCAAAAACCGGAAGTCTTCCGTCTCCGTTACAGCAAAATCACAATGATCAAGTATTTCCGGAGAAACCAGCGCATCGCTGAGGAGGAAAAGGCCGATCGGTGGCTGAGGCTCTCGAAGCCACGGTGGCTGAGGCTCTCGAAGCCCAGCCTCCCACGCAAACAGGCGTTTTTCCCCGCCAAAGGGAACCCTTGCCGAAGCGGGGATTTCCGCATCATCTTTCACTGTGAGGTAAAAGCCAAACGACCAATCCTTCGCCAGGCGGTAAAAGGTCTGTTTATACAGGGCCTGGTCTTTGGTTTCGCCGCCTTCGCCTTTTTCGATGCCGGTTTGTTCCACTGCCTGAAAGACAGCTTTATCCGTGAATAATTTATCAAAGGCCAGAGTTGTCACGAAATCAGCTTTCTCCAGCCCTTTTTTGGCTTCGAAACCCTTCAGTTCAATTGCGGGTTGAAATTCACCGGGAGTACCTCCGTACCATACCGTTGCATCAGTAAAGGGTTTTGTATCATACCCATGATTCCTGGGTGCGCGATAATATTTTTCATCACCCTTCATCAGAAAGACCGGACTGAGTGACTCAATTTCTCCAAAATCCATTTTCCCTCCCCAACCGGCCTTCTCATCTCCCAGCGCAAAACTGCTATCTCCAATAATCTTTTTTCCTTCGGGGTCAACGGGTTTTCCTTTTTCCGCCAGCCAGCCTTTTTCCTGAAGCAGAAGGTAACGAACCATGCCCAGAAGTCCGGTCTGTTGCGGCCATTTGCGGGAGCGTACAAGGTAGTTGCGGCTGTCTCCGCCTCCGAAACCGAGTTCTCCGCCAAAATAATACGATGACAGCGGACGGAGTTTGACAAGATAGGTTTTACTCATGGTAATCTTGGTTTAAGAAGTGAAGCATGCGAAGCAGGCTGTAAAGGGTTTGAAGGGCGTATTCGTCGCGGGAAAAGAGGTGCTTAGGGTCATCTTTCGGATTTATTTCGGGAAATTGAAATTGGTCCGCATCCTCATAAGCGGCGACAACCAGATTCTCCACCAAATCCAGATAGGCTTTTCCCGCCCCTTTGTGGATACTTTCGTTAAAATTTTCCTTAAAGAAGTAATGTATTCTTTCGGCATCTTTACCTATCAGATGGAGCAGTGCCTCGTGTTGGCTGAGTTTGTAGGCAACCGAACTCAACAGCCGCTCAGACTTGTCCAGATGTTTTTCTACCAGTTTGTTAAACACACCCCATACTTTCCCCTTTCCCATCGGAAGTATCGCTTCAAAATAGTTGCCCGAGTGTTTGAGCAGGCGAATGGCGAGGGTTTTCTTGGGAACGAGTTTTTTGTCATCGTCTGTTTCAGCAACGGAGGTAAAGGGAAACTTTTTGGCTTTCCCATCCAGCAACTCGTGAGCGATTCCCAATGCCTCATGCATGGGAAATTTGTAATAACTCAGCGACACCCCAAAGGAGAGCGAGGGTTCGGAATTGGCTTTGAGTCCCAGCGTTTGTATGCTTTTGGTAAAATCGTCGCTCAGTTCTTCGGCAAGGGTGAATACTGATTTACCTTTGTATTTTACCGGGGCAAAAAACAACAGGTCATCGCCGCCGATATAGACCGGAAAACCGCCAAAATCGCGGATTTTTATTGCCGCATCTACGCCAAAATCCAACAGCTTTTTCGAAAATTCCAGAAAGTCATCAGGCGAATTCAGCGCGTTGATCGTCGCCCCGATATTGTCGCCGTCGGCATAGATGATGGCTACGTATTTGTGGTAGTTTTTGAGATATGCTTTCAGCGTTTTGTCTGCGTACAATTCGTCCAGCAAT
Source organism: Bacteroidia bacterium (assembly GCA_033764335.1). Classification (GTDB taxonomy): domain Bacteria; phylum Bacteroidota; class Bacteroidia; order J057; family J057; genus JAGQVA01. The sequence goes on from JANRJC010000020.1 coordinate 10,408, forward strand.
TTTTCAGGCTCATTTTCGCGGATTTTTTTCTCAAGGATTTTTCGCTTGTCAGGACTGGCAGTTTTGCTCAGCTCGGTTTCCCACGCACGGGTTTGCTTCTGCTGAACCAACCAGACCCCGTGTATTTTTTCAAAAGCAATTTTTGCCTCAGCAGAAAAATAATCGGAAGCCAATTCCCAGACACCAATTTCCGGAAGAGAAACAATTTCACCATTCTCCTCCCCAAAAGCGGTTCTTTTGCGTTTTGAACCGTTGATTGCATGAAAGTATTTTTCCAGAAACCGGTCCTCCTCCGGCTCCTTCATCAGAAATGGCGGGCGAAGTTCGGCGACATCGAGCAGTTCGTTGAGTTTTTCCATGGGAATTGTTTCGCTCTGTACCCGCACCAGATAGGTCTGAAAATAAGCAGAGAGCAACTTTTGTACATCTTCCGTGCGTTCCTTTTCTCCCAGATCCCGGGCGATTTCTTCTCCGATTTCTGCAATCACCTTTCGGATGATTTCCTGGATAGCTTTTCCGCTCTCCGCATTTCCCTTTACATACATCCGGTCGGGAAATAGTCCGGTTCCGAGGTTTTTAGCTTCCGGCGGCAGTGTGGCGGCGGGGGAAAGAATGGTAATTCCCTCAGTTCCTTTTATTCCCGCCAGAATTTGCCCCATCAGGTGGGAAAAAAGATAACTCGCGCCCCAAAGTTCGCGGGTAGCTTTCACCTTTTGGATGGTTTTGGTTATGGGGCCGATAGTCAGCCCGTAATAGTAATCCATATTATTTTTTCAGGTTATTTTGGATGGAATCAAATATGTTTTTCAGGGTTTGGTATTCCCTTTTGCTGTGGTATTTGCCCTCTACGTGTTTTGATAGGTCAACTTTTGTCAGAGCAAACCGGAGATAGCCTTTTATGTCAAAAGTTGAAGGTGTGGTGAGGGTAAGTGCACCTGAAGAACGGTCATTTTTGCTCTTTATGGCAAACGGTTCTCCAAGATATTCGCCGGGAACATCATTGGCTCCGATATACACGTCAAAGGATTTTTTATCCGCACTTCTCACCGGCTTAAACCAGATCGGCGAGGCAAACCGTTCGATCAGTTCTTCTGTTTTCCCGTTGCGGGTGGGATGGACACTCGTTTTGGAGATTTCGTCGTCGCGGTAGGTTTTGCCCCAAGTCTGGGAGGATGCCAGCCCGAGCAGGTCGCGCACGAGGAGTCCGGGGGTTCCGGTAAAATGGATAGGGTCATTTTTACTACTTCCCACCCAGGCGTTACCTTTTTGAGCATTCAACTCGTCGCGGTAATAATGTAGTTTGATGGACTTTTTATCCCACTGAATCCCCTTATCGCGGAAGTATAAAAACAAAAGCGATTTGAAATAGAAGTTGCTGCCGGTCTGATTCCTTCCTCCCCCCTGCGGCACATTAATGCCACTACGAAGCGCACTGTAAATCAGGGATATATGCTGATACAGGGTTTCAAAGGCCAGTTCGTCTTTGGATTCGTTGACCCGAACGGTAAAGTGATAGGGAGTTCTTTTTCGGAGAATATCTTTTCCGCTTCCCTCTACCGAAAAATAACCAAATCCTTTGCTGCTTCGTGTACCAAAATTGTACCGGGCAAATACCGATGGAAGAATCGCACTGATCAGACTCACCACATCCGGCACGGGGGAAAACACTTCCAGCCGGAGGTTACGGTACATCACCGCTAGGCGAACTTCGTTCCACTTATTATCCTTGATTTTGTCGGCATTGGCGAAGTAAGGAGTGCCGGAGATGACCGCCACAGAAGATTTGCCTAAAAATCCTTGATTTGTGCGCTCCACGGCTCGTTGTACCTCGCCTTTCTGGTCATCTTTCATATAAGCCGTAGGCACATAATAAGCTTCCGGCTCACCATAAATATGGATTCGATAGCCGGAAGGGGATGCCTGTTCGCCGTCGGCGGGGCGGGGAAAATACTTTTTGCTGATCACCGCCGCATATTTTGCCCAAAGGTCAGGGTGGTGATTTTGCAGTTCTTCCCATACATAGCGGTCTATTTTGGGTTTGACATCTGTCGCCCGCAGTGTCGCCCCCGCCTGATCCGCTTGGAAGTGGATCATAGGGGTGTGCTGGACGAGGGTGAAAGTTTTTTGGAAGGGGTTGTGGGTCATGGGATTGGATTTATGGTTTGTTCAGAAACTGAGTCAACAGGTTGGAGAACTTCCTCTATACTATCTGCCTGAATAGTAACTGCAGGTGGATCAGTTGCAGATTTTTTCGACCGCAAAGGCCAGCAAAGCATGAATACGGCAATAAGTAAGGCAATGCTGGCACTAATAGCGGGTGTAAATTTTGGCCGCAAAAACCTGGGAACAAACCCTACCGCACCAAGCGTAAAAACACCCAGGCAAATTAGCCCGATCAATACGATCAGGAGGGTTTGAGGAACCATACTTTCCATAAATAGTTTGTATGGCTCCATCCCATAAATGGTCAGTATAAACGACGGAATCAGGAAGATTGCTCCGATAATGGTTATGGCATTGAGTTTATTAGCTGTTTTCTGCTCCCTTTCTCCGTGTATCTCCTCCTCCAGCATTTTCACATAACCGTGCAGTTCTTCAATTTCCTTATCGAGGTCTTCGACCTGGGTTTCGATGCGGAGGTGTTTTTGGAGCATATCGTACATTTCGATTCCCTGCTCCTGTGCGGTTACCTCGCGGAAGTAGATTTTGTTGACAAACTGGATATAATGCTGATACAGGTCTTTGACCCTTGCAGCGAGGTTTGTATAGGTTTCTTCTGCATTTTCTTTTTTGTCAACGTGAAAATGCGACAAATGCGTTACCTCATCGGCAAAGCGCAACACCGAAGCCCGCTGCACAATGGCGAGTTCGAAGAGTTTGTAGTAGATACTCTCTATATGCTGGGGGAGAAAGGCGGCATTGTTTGATCGAAGGGTTGCCAGTGAACTGGTCAGGCATACCATCGAATACCGAGAAACCCCGTAATAAGTATAGGGAATCCAGCGTTGGTAGGTGTGTTTGCGGATGAGGTCATCGGCCATTGAGTGGTTGTCTATGGACATACCTTTTCCATCCACAAAAACAAACCTGTACCAGAATCTGCCGGGGATGCTGATTGTTTGAAGGAAATCGGGCGAGGGTAAAAAATCGGGATTGGGCTCAAATCCAACCATTTCAGCTTCCGCCAATTGATTTTTCCGAAATTCATCTTCTATTTCTTTCATCCCCCCATACCAACAGAGCACAAACATCCGGTCGTCGAGCACGGGTTTGAGCAGGATTTTTTGAGTCGGCTGATCCCTGTTCCAATCTGGTTCGGAGGTTTCAATGCTGTTTTCGGGAAATAGAGCAGAAATAAATTTGGGCAATTTGAATGCACCTTTTTGAACGGCAGCCATTTCTCCAAAGTCGGAAAAATCTTCCCTGAATTCCGCCAAACCTTCACCTATACTATCCTTTGGCTGAATCGAAATCGATTTTGCCAGTTCGGCGGACTGGGTTCGCAACAGTGCAGCTTTTAACTCGTCGGAAGAATTGCCAAAATCAAACACCTTCCCCACCTTTTCAGAGTCTATTCCCAAAAACGGCGGCATAATCCGGCGGCCAAACTGGTTGATCAGGAGAATATCTTCAGGACTTTTCTGGCTTTGATCGCGATTTCCCAGAAAAAACACCAGCACACCTACTCCGGTTTCATAGAGATTGAGCATGATGGAGTCAATGTCGAGGCGAAAACTTCTGATTGATGTTTTTTCATCCCCGTTTTCATCCTTCTTTTTCTCCGCAATTTCTATACAATAATGCAATTTCTCTTCAGGGAGCGTGAGCTCATAATGCCTGAGCAGGCTTTTTCCGGCACTTTTGGCAAAAAGATGGGATATTTCATTTTCGCCTTCTTCGCCCAGATCATACAAAATCTCGCGGACGTAGTCGTAGAAGTAGTTAAACTCGTTAAACTGGTTCAGGTGTCCGATCTGAAAAAGTTGTCTTTCCCATTTTAAACCTTTTTCGGCAGCTTTGCTATGCGCACCGTTGAGCAGAATATCATGGAATTTGCTCAAGCTGGTACGATCATCAAAACTATCACCCGCTTTATGTGAATTTTCCCACTTAAAAGGAAACAGGAAAATATGCCTGGAGATCAGGTCATTGGAAATGATGTTTTCAGACATATCGGTTTAGTATTCGGTCATTAATTTATGGTGGCAGAGTTGCAAAATTTGGGCGTCCCAGAGCGCATGGTGTTTATTTTCGACTCCCATGTCCGCGATTTTTTCTTTGACAAACTCTTCTCGACTGATGTCGGGATCCAATCCCTTGATTCTCAGCAACGTCACCAAGTCCATCGGCATATAAGATACCTGCTTGGGCAAATTCATGCTTCCCCCCCACAACTCACAAAACAACACCCAATCGTATGCCCCGCAATCCGCCCAAAACTCCACAGCGTCAAACAATGCCAGAAATTTTTCCAGTTCATCCCGTACAAAAAGTTTGTCACCTTTTATTTTGCGGGCATTTTCATTTATAAACTCCACATAACCCGCCCGTTTTTCTGCCATCGAAAGACGAGCAATGACATTTTCTTTCACCCAAAGATTAGCGGATTCCGCCTCAAAGTCGGAAAATTCGGCGTAAAAACGCTCGCCCCGTTCTGCTACAATCCCCAAACTGATCAATTCGCTCTTTTGGTTAAGGTTTGTAAACTCGGTATCCAAAAATAAAGATTGCCGTTTCATCGGAGAAGTTGGAAAGTTTTGTCGGTAGTCAGATTTCTGCTAAGGATATAATCCTCAATGTACAAAAATTTCGTCAGGGAAATCAAAAATTTTACATTTTTATCCCCCCCAAGCGCGGGGTTAATGAGCGCGGGGTTAAAACCACCGCGCTATTCATATTCGCAGGTTTTGCCGTAGGCACAACTCCGGAGGAGCGAAACATCGGTAGCCAAAGGCAATTATCTCCTTTTTCCGACAAACGGCGCTTCGTTGCACGCCCCCCAAAGCGCGGGGTTAAAACCGCCGCGCTATTCATGGGGCATTTGATAAGGCGAAGCCCGACTCCGGAGGAGTCATATGTTTGTAGCCAAACGACCCGCCCACTCCTTTTTTTCCTTTCACGTGGCGCGTCGTAGCACGCCCCATACCGTCACCTCCCACGCGACGTAAGGGCAGACCTCTGTGTCTGCCCGTCACCCTGTGTCTGCCCGTCACCCTGTGTCTGCCCGTCCCAGCGCGTCGTTGCACGCCCCATACCGGCACCTCCCACGCGACGTAAGGGCAGACCTCTGTGTCTGCCCGTCACGACGCGTCGTTGCACGCCCCATACCGTCACCTCCCACACGACGTAAGGGCAGGCCTCTGTGTCTGCCCATCACGCTGTGTCTGCCCGTCACGGCGCGTCGTCGCCCGCTCAGTCCCCAATTTCTTATTCCGAAGAGAAATTTTGTTTTCCCAATTATCTCCCTATCTTTGCACCTCAATTTTTTACCAATAGTGTCATGCCTAAAATGAAAACGAATTCAGGGGCCTCTAAGCGTTTTAAGAAAACCGCCTCTGGAAAAATCAAAAGGAAACACGCCTTTAAAAACCACATCCTGACCAAAAAGTCCAAAAAGCGTAAGCTGAAGCTGTCTCACTTTGCAGTTGTTGACAAAACTGACCATGATCGCATCGAAATGATGATCGGTCGCTAATCTCTCTTTTATTCACTTTTTGTCGAACTTATTAAATTGTAAAAAGATATGCCTCGTTCAGTAAACGCCGTAGCTTCCCGTTCTCGCAGAAAAAGAATGATGAAGTTTGCCAAAGGTTATTTTGGCAGGAAAAAAAATGTGTGGACCGTAGCGAAAAACCAGATTGAAAAAAGCTGGGTTTACGCTTACCGCGATCGCAAAGCTCGTAAACGTGAATTCCGTAAACTCTGGATCATCCGTATTAATGCCGGTGCCAGACAATACGGTCTCAGCTACTCCGTGCTAATGGGAAAAATCCATGCCGCCGGTGTCGAACTTAACCGCAAAGTACTTGCCGACCTGGCAATGAATAACCCCGACGCTTTTAAAGCTGTGGTGGACGCAGTTAAATAGTACGGGTTTCTCCAAATAAAAAAGGCTGTCTCCTTTGGGCGACAGCCTTTTTCTTTTATTCAACATTCAGCCGCACAACTCCTTCCGGGGTGTACATCCCGATATTCACCCGCTGATTACTCTGCTGGGAATTAAATCGGTAATCGAGGTGAATGCCCCGGTACAAGGGATATACACGCAGATATGTATCCGGCGTGATACCCAGGGAAGGATCGTACATACTCAGCATCTGAAGCACGTATTTGCCGAGATCGTATCCCTGAATGATATTGTCCGATGGGGGATAATTGTATTTTTCGACATAGACTTTATACAACTCCCGGTATGCAGTGTCTTTTACATCATCGAAATGAGAGGTGGTAAACACTAAACCAAATCCTTCTTTGGCTTCCCGCTCCAAAGTATTGTACCGAGAACGAAAGTGCGGAGAACCCATAAGGGTGATATTTTTTCCCTCTCTCTTTAACATATTCACGATCAGGCTCGCCGCTTCTTCATTTCCCATCAAAGGTATATACACGCCCATATTGGGTTCGTTGTTAGGGATTTTGGATACGAGTTTGGGTATCTGGTTTATGGATCCGCCTTTGTATTCGAGGGAAAACTTCAGGGTGTCTATTCGACCGCCAAGCTGCAAAAAGGTGGTAATGTACCCTTTTGCAAGGTCTTCGGTGGCTTCGGATCCATCGGTAAAAACGGCAGTACGGGTGACGCCCCGGACATTATAGGCAAACTCGGCGAGCCGCTGTCCATGGGTATAGGCCGAAGGATGGGCAAGAAATGTATAGGATTTTCTCTCCACCAATTCGGAAGAAGCACTAATGGGAATTAGATGAAGGGTTTTGTTTTGTTCGGCCCAGTCTGACAGTACCCGCGACTGGCCGTTGTAAATATCACCAATGATCAGATGAGGACGAAGTGTTTCCAAGTCACGGTAAAAGGATCGGGTCAGCAGGGAATCACTACGGGTATCAAAGAGCTTCAGATATACTTTTTTGTGTGTGGAAACCGCCGAAAATTCGTCCACCGCAATTTTAAATCCTTCGTAAAATTCGAGTGAACGCAGCGTCTCCGGACTAATGGTTTTACTGGTTTTCCATTCGCCTTCCCGGAAAAAAAATGGCAAAAACATGCCTAATCGAATGATCTCCGGTTCAAAAACCGTAATTTTTTTCGTAGAATCTATTTTCGGAAAAAGGGATTGCAAATAAGGCGAGTCTTTTCCCCCGGTACGAAGGTAATCGGCATACTTTTTACGGGAAAGGGTGTAATCCCCGGTTTCCGAATTTCGGAAAAAAAAGGCTTCGGCAACCATTTCTTTGTGTTTGCTGTCGGCTTTTGTAAAGGCTTTTTCCAGTTCATCCGGTGTGAATACTTCAAATAATACCTGCTGAATTTTTGCCTGTGCATCGGCGGTCATTTTGCTGGTGCGGGCATTGTTGGCGATGGAAAGCAGGCTTTCATATCCCTGAAACCGGGCGACGGGGTTTTTGCTGCGAAGTTTTATCAGTGCCTGATGGTATTGGGCTTCTTCGAGGTAGCGGGAACGGGGAAATTCTTCCTCAATGGTAGCAAATCGCTGCGAAGCGATGTCGTCATACTTCAGGTAATAAGCGGAAAGGCCGGAAAGGTAAATGGCTGCCGTTGTGGAACGGTTAAAGTTCCGGTTGCGCACAAGTTCAAACTTATCGAGTGCTTCTGTATATTTATCGTTTTGCAAGAGGCGTTTCCCCTGTATCATCAAAGCATCGGCCTCGGTATCCAGCGGGGTCACCGTTGGTTTCATAAGGCCGCAGGAGGTAAGTAAGAGCAGAACAGCAATTAGGTATAACCGGTTCATCTGATTAATCTTTGGCTTGAAAGTGAAATTCATCCGTTTCATTGACTTTTTGTACCGTACCCTCACGGAAGGCCGCGATGTTTACAAACTGGTTGCTTTGTTTTTCCTGAAAATCTATGTCTATATGAAGCCCGTGATAAACGGGAAAACGGCGGATAAAACCTGCCAGCGATTCGCCGGAGCGATAGTCATACTGGTCAAATAGAGCAACCAGATACATTCCCAGATCATATCCCTGGACGCTGAAAGCCGAAGGGGGCATTTGGTATTCTTTCAGGTAGGATTCGTAAAATCGCTGATATTCCCTTTCCTGCTTGTCTTCCATATAAGAAGTAGTAAAGATCAACTCACTGGACTCCTTCAACTCTCGGTCAATATTTTCGTACTTCTGCCACCAATGTGGAGAACCCATAATTTTTACCGAAAGCCCCAAAGCGCTGATCTGGCTCAATATCAGCCCGGCTACTTCCTGATTGCCCATAATCGGAATATATACCCCGTCAACTTGTTGAAATTTCAAGGACCTGACGAGTGAATATATATTCTTTTCAGCGTTGTTGGACAAAAAACTATCCACTTCCAGTCGGATGATTTCGCCGCCTAATGTGTCAAAAGTCTGAGAAAATGATTGGGCCAAAATTTCGGTGCTTTTCTGCAAATCACTCCATACCGCCACTCGGTTGAGGCGCAATGAGTCCCAGGCAAAATGCGCCAGGCTGCGGCCATGGGTTTCTGCCGAAGGGTGTGCGAGAAAAACCTGGGTTTTTTCTTCAACCAATTCGTCCGAAGGGCTAAGGGGTATTAGTTGAGGTGTGCGGTGAATTTCTGCCCATTCCCCGATGATTTTCGAAGGGTTATTAAATACATCTCCGATAATAATATCCGGCTGTAAAAGAGAAAGTTCCTCCATTTGTGAACGAGTTACAACCGTATCACGCCGGGTGTCAAATACTTTCAGATAGATTTTTTTATTTCCCTGCAATTCTGCCTCCCGGAGTGCCGTCTGAAATCCTTCATAAAACTCGGTGGCAAGCTGGCTTTTGGCGGGGAGTTTGTCCAGTGAATAAAGATCATAATCGCCCAAAAACAGCGGCATAAACATCGCCAGGCGTATCACGTCCGGGTCTATAAATTTCACTACTTCTTCTTCCCCGAAAAGGCGTTTTAAGAAAAGTGACTCCGATTCACCGAAACGCATTTGGTAATTTTCATATTTAATACGGGCTTCTTCCCGCTGACCGGCTTCGATGAGGTGATAACAAAGTGCTTCGAGAAAAATCATTCGGTGAGAACCGGGGCCTGTTTCAAAAAGATTTTCCACAAAACTCTGGGAAGCTTCATAAAACAGAAAGTTCCGCACCCGGTCAATGGCATCGCCGGAGAGGTTTTTGTCGTACGTGCGGTCGGCTATGTCCAGCAGTCCTTCCACTGCGGCCCGGTTTTTCCGGTCATTTTTTTCGCGTAAGAGAATCAGTGCGATATGATAACTCGACTCGTCGAGATATCGGGATTCGGGATAAGTTTCGACGATGGCGGCAAAATATTCGCCGGCACGGCGAAAATCGGCGAGTCGAAAACAGGTAAGGCCGCTCAGGTAAATAGCCGCTGTAGTGCTTTGATTAAAGGGCCGGAGAGCGGCTGCCTCAAAGACCTCCAGCGCCTGATAATACTGGCGGGATTCCAGATGGCTTTTTCCCTGAGCGATCAGCGAAGAAGCGGTCACATCTTCCTCCGGTTCCACAAACTGAGCGAAACCGGATGGGATAGTAAATGCGAGGAAGAACAACAAAGATAAATAACGGGACATGGATATAGTTGCTTATTCCCATTCAATGGTTGCCGGTGGTTTGGAGCTAATATCATATACAACCCGGTTCACCCCTTTGACCTGATTGATGATCCGATTGGATACCTCTCCCAGGAAATCGTAAGGTAAACGAGACCAGTCTGCGGTCATTCCGTCGCGGCTGCCGACTGCACGGAGGGCGACCACACGTTCGTAGGTGCGCTCATCGCCCATTACACCTACGGAGGCGATGGGCAACAAAACCGCAAATGCCTGCCAGACCTCATTATACAGATTTTTTTCTTTTAATGTATCAATAAAAACGGCGTCCACTTCCTGAAGAAGGCGTACATTTTCAGGGGTAACTTCTCCCAAAATGCGGATGGCCAGACCCGGACCGGGAAAAGGATGGCGGGCGATAAACATTTCGTCCAGCCCCAGATCGCGGCCTACACTGCGTACTTCGTCTTTAAACAAATACCGAAGCGGTTCTACGACCTTCATATTCATTTTTTCGGGAAGGCCGCCTACATTATGGTGAGACTTAATGGTCACTGAGGGGCCGTTTACGGAAACACTTTCGATCACATCGGGGTAAATGGTTCCCTGTGCGAGCCAATGAATGCCGTCGAGTTTATGGGCTTCATCCTGAAAAACTTCGATAAAAACCCGCCCGATAATTTTTCGTTTTTGTTCCGGATCCGTAACCCCGGCCAATTCGTTTAAGAAACGATCTTTTGCATTTACCCCGATGACATTCAGGCCGAGGGTTTTGTATTTTTCGAGGACATCCTCAAATTCGTTTTTGCGGAGAATTCCATTATCCACAAAAATGCAGTACAGGTTTTTTCCAATCGCCCGGTGAATCAGTGTCGCGGCAACGGTAGAATCCACTCCGCCGGAAAGCCCGCAGATCACACGGTCGTCGCCCAGTTGAGTGCGGAGTTCTTTTACGGTCGTTTCAATAAAAGCCGAAGGTGTCCAGTCGCCGGGGAGTTGACAGATATGGTAGAGGAAATTTCGGAGGATGTCCGTACCGGATTCCGAATGAGTAACTTCCGGGTGAAACTGAATGGCGTAAACCGGGAGAATATTATGCTGAAAGGCGGCCACTTCGACCGAATCGGTGCTGCCGATAAGGTGGTATTCGGAGGGGACACGGGTGATGGTATCGGCATGGCTCATCCAAACCTGCGAAGAAGACGGCAGTTTTTGAAAAAGCGGGGACCCGTTTACCGTCTGAAAAATGGCCCGGCCATATTCTCTCTTTGCCGAAGTTTCCACTTTACCCTGATTTTTTCGGGCAATAAGTTGGGCACCGTAGCAGATACCCAATACGGGAACTTTACCGATAATACTGTCTAGCTCCAGGTCAGGTGCCCCGATATCGTTGACCGAACAAGGGCTGCCGGAAAGAATTACCCCTTTCAAATCTTCATCCACAACAATGGTGCGGTGAAACGGGACAATTTCACAATACACCCGGAGTTCACGTACTCTTCTGGCAATCAGTTGGGTATATTGTGACCCGAAGTCTATAATCAGAACTTTATGATCCATGGGTCAAAATTAGGATTTTTAGGATCAATCGGCAAACCTCCATTGAAAAAGTAAATTCAAAGAGCAACAATCATTTGCTCGGCAATAAAAAACGTGTAAACTTGATCCTACAAAACCCGGAAAAAGAAAGTCCGGGAGAAAGGAAACTAAGTCATAAAACGATGAAAAAACGAATTTTTCAAACCCTTATCTGCTTGTTTTGGCTAACTTCGGTATTTTTAACGGCGAATGCGCAAAGTCCTTTAGCGCAAGCCGTTCCCGCATTTAAGCTGGAGATGCAACAATCCGGTGGTACCAACGGAAGTAGCGTAACCTACGACCCGCTGAAAGGAATTTATTATGCTGTCATTGCCGGAAATGCCGCCTTTCCGCTGGAGGCATTTGACCGAAAGGGAAAACCGCTGGGTGCTTCCGAAGCGGGTGCAGACCTGCGCGGAATTTGGATGAATGGCAGTACTCTTGAAGGCAATTGTCCCGGGGAAGTGGGCTGGGTAAGCATTGAATTGACAAATTCGGGAAAACCCTCCGGCCAGACTTCTTCCATCGTGGAAGACGAACTCCAACCCGACTTTCAGTCGGTGGGAACCTTTGACCCGAAAAAGAAAGAGGTGATTTTTTATGCAAATGGAAATTTGAATTTCTATTCCCGGAAAAAAAGATCACTGTCGCGAATCGTCATGCTAAATGGTAGCGATGCTTCCTTCCCCGATAATATCAATGCCACAAGCGTGGGATTCACCGGGAAAAAAGGGTATGAATACGCACTGCTGGATTATAATGATTACAAAGTCCTGTATTTCAACAAAAAAGGCAACCAAACCGGAAGTACCGATATACCTGAAGATGCTATTATAAACGATGCATTCCGATTTTCCTTTGCCAATAGCATGCTCTGGCTCTACGACGTGGATACACGTTCCTGGAGTGGCTATAAAGTCTTCTAAAAAATCAACCTCTCTGAAAGATTATTTGTTTTATTGCAAAATTTGAATTACTTTTTAGTCGGATTATTCTGAGTTCAGAGAGGTTGTTTTGTTTTTTAGTTGCTGAATAGAGATTATGCTGTCAAAGACACCGGCAGGCCTAAGCAATTCTTCGTTGTTTACGCTAAGTACAGGAAGGATTATTTTACTAATACTTGCTCTTCTGTTAGTCATAATTCGATTAACACAACCCGCCGAAAATAACGAAAACCTTGCCGGACAAATCATCACCGGATTTACGGTCTTTTATTGCCTTTCGGTATTGTTTCTAAGTTTTATTTACCCCTGGCTTCGCGATAATCTTTATACCTTTGTTCTTGTTTCCTTTTTTATCTTTGCTATTGGTTTTCTACACCAGATATATATCCGGGAATTCTCAAAAGGAGTTGTCTCGGGTTTTTTGATTTATGCGCTGATTGCTGCTTTTTATATTCGCACAACTGCCCATCTGGCCGTTTTTCAGCTATTTATGGTAAGTATGCTTACCATGCTGTTTTATCTTTTGCCTGACCCGGGTACGGAAGCCCAGTCTTTTCTGATACGATTTACCGGTGTGCAGATTCTGGCGTTTTTTATCCTGAGTTCCCGTATCCGGTCTATCCGCCGGCTCATTGAGCAGGATTTGAAATACCAAAACCTGATCGAAAGCCTGTTTTGCGGAGTGATTCAAACCGATCACGAAGGGAAAATCACGATGGCTAATCACCAGATATGCCGCCTCACCGGGCTGGAAAAAGATTTGCTTCTGAAAGCCATGCATTTTAAAGACCTCGTACTGCCTGACGATCATTTGGTATTTGAAACTAAACTCGCGAACCTGCTTTCCGGCCAAGGTGAAAAATTTGATTTACGCCTCCGGCGTAAATCCGGGGAACCCTTCTGGGTTAAAATCAGTGCAAGCCCAACGGTCAGCTCAGATAATGAAATATCCGGAATTTCGATGGTTCTGGCGGATATATCCATCGAAAAAAGCCAACAGGATCAGATGATAAGCCATGTCCGGGACATCGAGATGGCGAATAAAGCTCTCGAAAGGCAAAAAAGTCATCTGGAAGTTCTTACTCGCACCTCTTCACAAGAAATGCGCCTGCCGCTGGAGTCCATTCGCCGGGTCTCCGATACGCTCAAAGTGGTTGTCGGGCAGGATAATCCGCTGGTATCGGCTTATTTGGAGGACATTTCCAATCACACACAACAAATCCGCCAAAAAGTAGAGGGGATGTGGGAATTTGTAGCAACCGAATTGCAAAAGCCGGTGCTTCAGGAACTCGATATGATGGCATTGATTGCAGATATTCGCGAACAACTTGCCCACACACTCCGGGAAAATCATGCCACAATTGTTGCCAAAGAATTGCCCATCATTCATGCCGACAAACTACAGATCAGCCGCTTGTTCAGCAATCTTATTGAAAATGCTCTGCGCCACAGAGGAAGCCAACCACCCGTGATTCAGATCGGATATTCCGCCCCCGAAGACCGCGAAGAGTTCCTGTTTTCGGTCATTGATAATGGACTCGGGCTTAATCGGGAAGAATATGAAAGGGTGTTTCATCTTTTCAAAAAAGAAACGGAACATGACCTCAATAGTATCGTCATGGGATTACATATCTGCAAACGTATCGTCGCAAACCACGGCGGGAGAATGTGGTTTACCTCCAGTTCCGGTAAAGGAACCTCGTTTTTCTTTTCCCTCCCAGCCGACCGCGGTTTTTCATTCGAAGAAATTCTTTCCCCAAATGACGAAACCCTTATAGAAAAACCGTGAGTTTTTTTGCCGCCGGATCGTTTTTTCCTATATTTGCCCGGCAATTATGCGATTGTACCTACGGCCATATCAATTATTCCTGATCTTTGCTGCCCTCGTAGCAATGGTATTCCTGCTTAAAATCAATAAGCGGAGTTTCTATTTTCACTATTTCCGGGTAATTGAAGAGGTTGAACTGCGCAACTCTCAGGAAATGGGGGTCTATACGCAGTTAGCACAACTGCATAACCTCACGCCGGCTTTGCCTGCGATTTCCTACGGATTTTTTTCGCTGCTTTTTACCGCAGGGATATTTGTTCTATTCCTGCTCAAAACCGTGAGGATAAGCTTTTTTGCGAACGAGGCTGTTCCCGCTTCGCAATTCCTGCTGTCTCTTCCTCCGGTCCGTGCACCTTAGCAAATCCTATCTATACTTTATTTAATATTTTTTTCTGAAGCAGGTTTTCCGCTTCAGTGTTTTCTTATACCATTTCTAAACCACTAAAATGAAAAATAAAAATACAATCGTGTTTTTGCTGCTGGTATTTGTGGCAATATGCGGTTATAATCTCTACTGGACGTTTGTACAGTTTTCCATGGAAAGAAAAATGGAAAACCTGCGCCAGGCTATCACCAATCCGGCAGATACTACTGCCAAAAAACAATACGACGCCCTCCTATCCGACGCGGATTATCAGGAACGTTACAAAACTGCGGTTGACCGCTCCTTTACCCTCGGCCTTGACCTTCAGGGAGGGATGTTTGTAACTCTCGAAATCGGAGTGGAAGCCTTGATCAAACAAATGGCAGGTAACCCGACGGACACTACTTTCCAAAGTATTCTGGATTGCACCAACCTAAAACAACAATCCGAAGCGCGGTCTTATGTATCCTTGTTTGTCGAATGTTTTAAAGAAATTAATCCTTCCGGAAGCCTCGGGGCGACTTTTGCCAATCCCGAACTGGAAATCAGCGTCGGTACTCCTGACAATGAAGTTGAGGCCATCCTTGAGAATGAGGCCACTTCTGCCATTGACCGTACCTTCAATATCATTCGTACTCGTATTGACCAGTTTGGGGTAGTATCTCCCAACCTCCAGAAACAGGAAGGTACCGGAAGAATCCTACTGGAACTTCCCGGAGTAAAAGAACCGGAACGTGTGCGAAAACTGCTCCGCAGCACCGCAAAACTAGAGTTTTACGCTACCCATCCCTGGAATGACGCCTACCCGGTACTCCTGGAGATCAATGAAAAAATGAAGCAAATCGAAGGCATCGAACCGGACTCCGTTGCATCTGTAGATTCGGCTGCCACCGACTCGGCTACGGTAGCTTCGGCTCAAACCGATTCCGCGGGAACAGTGGCCGCGACCACCGATTCAGCCAACGCCGATACCACCTTCAGCACCGAAAACTTAGCAGAAGGTGATTCCGCCGGCGATCTGCCTTTTGACCAGTTGTCCAAAGAAGAGCAGGAAAAAAGACGTGCGGAATTCCGCAAAACCAATCCGTTTTTCGCCGTACTAAGCCCGGCAAACTTTGACGCCATGGCTCAGGCACAGTCAACCTCTCCACGTGTGGGAGCGGCAAGAGCTCAGGATACTGCTGCCGTAAATAAAATCCTTAAAATGGAGGAGATTCGGATACTTATTCCCGACGATATGCGGTTTGTGTGGAGCTTCAAACCGATGGAAGATGTAGAAGAAGAACTCTACGAAATGATTGCCATCCGGGTAAATGATGACGGCACAGCGGATCTTTCCGGCGATCAGGTAAGCCTTGCACGCCAGGACTTTGATCCCTCTTCAGGAAAGCCGGTAGTAAGCATGCGGATGACCGCTGAAGGTACCAAAGAATGGGGAAGAATTACCGAGGCGAACGTAGGCAAACACGTGGCCATTCTTCTCGATAACTATATTTACTCGTACCCCATTGTAAATGAAGCGATTACCGGCGGAAGTTCCCAAATCGCGGGGGATTTTACCATTGATGAAGCGAAAGACCTTGCCAACGTACTGAAAGCCGGACAGCTTCCCGTACCCGCCCAGATTGAAGGTGAAGAAACCGTAGGACCCACTTTAGGAGCCGAAAATATCAGAGGAGGTTTGTATTCCTTCCTGATCGCTTTTGCGATCATCCTGATATTCATGGCTGCTTATTACAACAAGTCAGGACTGGTAGCCAACATAGCCTTGCTGGCCAATCTCATATTCATACTTGGCTGTTCCGCCGCTTTTACCATTGTACTGACCCTTCCCGGTATCGGTGCAATCGTACTTACCATCGGTATGGCCGTGGACGCCAATATTCTAATTTTTGAAAGGATTAGGGAAGAGCTGGCCAGGGATAAAACCCTGAAGGCCAGTATCAAGGCAGGTTTCAGCAACGCATTCTCATCCATCATGGACGGCAACATCACCACTTTCCTCACCGGGGTTGTGTTGTACGCCTTTGGTGTCGGCCCCATCCGTGGTTTTGCTGTATCCCTTATGATTGGTATTATTACAACCCTGATTTCGGCCTTGGTTATTTCTCGCCTTATCCTCGATTATTACTCCAACAAAGGCAAAGATTCGATGAATTTTGGCTTTAACTGGAGTCTTAATCTTTTTAACAACCTCAAACTCCAGATGGTGGAACGCCGGAGGATGTTTTACATGATTTCCGGAACATTAATCGCCATCAGCCTCATCTCCTTTGTTGCCGTAGGTTTTAAAACCGGGGTGGACTTTAAAGGAGGTCGTCAGTTTGTGGTAGAGTTTATGCAAAATGGTGCTCCGGTGAATCTTTCCGGAGAAGACATTGAACAAATTCGCGGAGACCTCAATACGGCCCTGAAAAATACCGATCCGGTCATCAAAACACTCAGCTCCAACAACCAGCTGATGATTACTACCTCCTATCTGATTGAAAACCGCCAGGCTACGGATTCGGTCTCCACGATTGTCCTTGATGGATTAAAACAAAATTTTGGCCAATATCAGACCAAAATCCTGAGCACCTCCGACGTAGGTCCTACCGTGGCAAATGACATTCGTCAGGCAGCCTTTTTATCGGTGATTTTTTCACTGATGATTATTTTCTTCTATATCCTGCTGCGTTTCCGCAAATGGCAATATAGCCTCGGAGCCGTCGCAGCACTTTTCCACGACGTGATTATCACATTGGGTGCCTTCTCCGTTCTTAGTTTGTTTGATCTCTCTTTCAGTGTGGAAATCAACCAGGCACTGATCGCGGCATTGCTTACCATTATCGGTTATTCCATCAATGACACGGTAATTGTATTTGACCGTATCCGGGAAAATATCGGCGAGATGAAATCCACAAGTCTCAGCGACATTTACAATATCTCCATTGACCAGACGCTGAGCCGTACCATCATGACCTCCCTTACGACACTTATGACCGCATTTGTGCTCTTTTTCTTCGGGGGAGATGTGATTAAAGGATTTACACTGGCGATTATCATCGGTATTTCCGTAGGGACTTATTCTTCCGTTTTCATCGCAAGTGCCATCGCACTCGACTTTTTGAAAAAAGAGGAAAAACCGGTAAAAGCAGAAAACCCCGCAAAAGCGGAAAAACCTGCAAAAACCGAAGTTTAATTATTTGCAACTTTTAAACAAACAGGCGGTCAATTGACTGCCTGTTTGTTATTTTTGCATTGTCGAAAAATTCTTTAGCTTTGAAGAAACAACTTCATTTTTAGACATAACCCGTTTCCTAATAAAGATTCTATGTTTTTTCTCCTACAGACTCCGGCTGATTCTCTGTCTAAAGCAGAAGCAATTGGCAACCAATCCCTTTTTGATGTTTTAGTTTCAGGGGGATGGACCATGATACCGATTGGGATACTGTTCATCCTTGCCATCTTCATTTATATTGAAAGGTATCTCACCATTAAAAAGGCGGATACTGATTCCGGTGAATTAATGAAACAAGTCAGGAAGTATGTTCTTGCTGGAAATATCGAAGCTGCCAAAGGATTGGCACAATCCACCAATGATGCTTTTTCGCGAATGATTTATAAAGGCATCAGCCGCCTCGGTACGGCTTCGCTCAAAGACATTGAGGGATCTATCGAAAATGTCGGCAAGTTGGAAGTTTATCGCTTGGAGAGAAGACTTTCCCTCTTGGCTACCGTAGCAGGTGCGGCTCCTATGCTCGGATTTTTTGGAACCGTAACCGGTATGATTGAAGCTTTTAATGCCATTGTTATCCACGAAGGTAATGCAACTCCGGTGGACCTCGCCGGGGGTATTGCCGAAGCCATGGTAACAACCGCTGCCGGTCTCGTAGTTGGTATTATTGCTTTTCTCGCTTATAATACGCTGGTATCTATGGTGAGTAAAGTGGTATTTAAACTGGAACTTACTTCGACCGATTTTATTGACCTCTTACAGGAACCTGCCTCCTAATTCTTTAACCATGAGTATTCGCAGCAGAAATAAAATAAGCGCAGAATTTAGCGCAGCATCTATTTCCGATATTGTTTTTCTTCTTCTGATTTACTTTATGCTCACTTCTGCTTTCGTAGAACAGGTAGGCCTAAAAGTAGATCTACCGACCAGCTCTGCCGATAAACCTACCGAAGGTAAAAATTTCGTAAGTGTTACAGACGACGGCATTTTTGCATGGAATCAGGATAAAGTAGAAAAAAAAGAAGACCTCATCCCGCTGATTGAAGAAGTTTTGCAGGATGCCAACAAAGACAACGATGTCATTACCCTCCGCGTGGATAAAAAAGCCCTCTTCGAAGAAGCGGCTTTTATTATGGCCATCGTAGCGGAAAATGACGGCAAAATTGTCATCCTCACCGAAAAAGATTAACCCTTTTCCCAATCTTACCGCTGAAACTTCCCGGTCAATACCGCTACTTTCCGGTATTCGTATTTTTCTCCGGCTGACTGATTCAGCACTTCAAACAGGATGATATACATCCCCATCTCCATCTTCTGATTTCGGTCATTTGTACCGTCCCAGAAAAAAGTGCCCGGCTGTGTGCTCAACAACGTATTGGGCTGGATTTCCCTGACTTTTCTTCCGCCGGTATCATAAACCGTTACCCGCGCATTTGCACCGGGAAAATCAAACTGGTAATTGATGGGCAACACATCTTTTTCTCCGTCTCCATTGGGTGAAAACGCTGGGTATTCCAGAAAAACGTTTGATTTTTCTTCGGACAATAAAACAGCTTGCGAATTGGCGTAACCGGGTGTGGCAAAATGGTAGGTTCCCGCCGCAGAATGCCAGTTGCTACTGTCTCGGGAAGGTCTTTTTAGCGAAATTCGCTCCAAAGAAACGCCTTCCACCTCGCTCAAAGTAGAAAAATGGTAATTGTCCCGGTAAAAAAACCGGTCCAAAACTTCTCCTCCCGAGGAAAAAATCACACATTCTCCCTCCGAATCATCATAACCCGGAAAGTCTTTCATTTCCCAAAATCCGGCGCTTGTAGGGGGAAAATAGGTGTTTTTCTGAAAACTCGCGTCTGCCGTAAGGCAAAGTATTTCGCCCGGCAAAAAAAGTCGGACGGAGTCTGAAACTCTTTCTCCGTTGAAAATGGAATCAGTATCGGGAAAAATCTCCCCGACCCACAATTCACCTAAATTCAACGTCTTGTCGGATACGTTCACAATCTCCACAAAGTCGCTTCCTCCGGAATAGGGGTTAAACAATAGCTCATTGATTTTCACGTCTCCGGGCAAAACCACCGCCGGTAAAATAATTTTTATTTCGGCATGGAGCAGGTTTCCGCTACAATCCGCCAGGCTGTCTATGATTAAATGATAGTTTTCTCCCGGTAAAAAGGGTTTTCCAAATAACATTTCCACTCCCGTATCTGCCGTCGGTAAAATCCACACCGAAAGGGGATTCTCCCCTCCCTCCAAAAGTCGGTAACGTTTCGGGGATTCGGCAATCTCAGTATCCGGTAACTCGTTGAGGTAAAGCCGTACTCCAAAAGAATCCACGATCTCCCAATCTCTTATAAAAGGGGCAATTGTATCGGGATAAAGGTTAAATACGCTGTTTATTGTGCCCGGTGTGCCGCCGTTCTCATTCACCGAGGCGATCCAGTTGGCCGACTCCGGGCAGTCTGCCGGCCAGGGATTGATGAGTTCCAGCGAATATCCCCCCTTCTGTTTTAGCGTTTCCCTGTACCACGAAAGTTGATAATCCACACTGTCCGTGAGCACTCCCTCCGGCGAACGCAAACCCAGATTGTCCCCGGAATTTACCAGCGAAGGCCAGCCGGAAGGACTGACCGCCAGCCCATAAGACTCAAACATCCCTAATACGGCGGCACTGGTCAGAATAATATATTCGCCGGGATTGACGAGTTTCGCAGGCAATACCCCTACGGTCGTGCCATTGCTGATCGTAAAACCGGAAAGATTTATCGGCCGGTTGCTGCGGTTAAACAATTCCAGGTATTCGGCCTCGGGTAAACCCTCCGAAGGATTCGGGTCGGCGTATATTTCGTTGATAATCAAATCTTTGGGCTGTACTGGGGCAGGTGGAACCACCAGTGTATCCGTTGCCATTTCCCCAATGTAAAAATTATCAAAAAAGAAGGCATTGTTTCGGGTTGACGTGTGTTTCACCCAAATACCAAACCAACTCGTAGTAGTGTAGGTGGTGTCCTCAACGGTTCCTTCGAGACTATAATCACCATCGCCGCCACTGTCGGTAAAAAGCGACCAAACCCCCGCAGAATCTCGCCTCACTCGTATCCCTGTGTCAATGGAAGATGCCGCTTTTCCGGGTAGCCCGTCTATTATTTTTACCACCGAATTGCTATCCTGGCGAAAGAGGTCAAAACTGTCTTCATTGCCCGACTCCCCTACCCCAACAAAATAACCGGTGTGGGCTGTACCCGCTTCCTGATCTGCGGTGAGGTATATCCGGATAAAATTGGTTGTGCTCGGGGCGAATTCATACCGGAGGTAAAATCGCCATTCGGTTTCCGAGAGCCGGGAACTGGGAACCGAAAGGTAAATCGTGTCCGAAGCCGCCTCACCGGCAGACTGAAGTTCGCCGTTTAGATTGACCTGAAAATGTGTAACTTTGCCCTGCCAGGAGGGATTTTGTAAAAAATCACCGTCGGAAAAATCATCCGTAAGCTGGGCAAAAAGGGAGGGAGTTGATAGTAAGAACCCCCACAATAGAATTAGAGGGAAAGTTTTCATGGTTTTGTGCTTTGATGCGAATATAAAAACATTTTTTTCACTCCGGAAAATTTATGTTTGATATTCATTTTATATTTTTGACAGATGGGAAGGAAACTGACGCCTTTTACGGCGGAAATGGAAATTATTGATGCAGCCTCTGACGGCCGTGCGGTGGCAAGGTATGGCGAACAGGTCATTTTTATCGAAGGAGGTGTGCCCGGAGACATTGCAGAGGTATTTGTTTTCCGAAAACAGGACAAACTCTGGGTAGGAAAAATTGATCGCCTGATCAAAGCTTCGAAAGACCGTGTGGAAGCCCGATGCCAGCACTTTGGGTTATGCGGCGGCTGTAAATGGCAAAATATGTCCTACGAAGCCCAACTGGGCTTTAAAGAAAACCAGGTAATCAATACGCTTCAACGGATTGGGAAAATAACCATCGGTGAAACTTTACCGATTATTGGCTGCGAAAGTCCGTTTTTTTACCGCAATAAACTGGAGTTCTCCTTTAGCGACCGGGCATGGGTTCCCAAAGACAAACTGGATTTTTTCAACGAAATGGACCTGCGCTCTCTCGGTTATCACATGCCGGGTATGTTTGATAAGGTGCTGGATGTGGAAGAATGCCTCTTGCAGATTCCCGTAATTAATGAAATCCGGAATGAACTCCGGTCGTATGCCCGAAATCAGAACCTCTCTTTTTACAATATCCGGGATAATACCGGGTTCCTCCGAAATATCGTTTTCCGCACATCGGTCAGTTCCGGAGAACTGATGATCATACTTGTGGTTAACGGAGACGACCGGGCGGAAATTGAACCCGTTCTGTCTCATTTGGAAAACACTTTTCCAATGATTACGGATTTTATCTGGGTGGACAATCATAAGGTAAACAGCGTGTACGCGGATCTTCCTTTTCATGTCTGGAAAGGCAAACCTTATATTACCGAAAGACTGGGGGAATTTGACTTCCGGATACGAGCCACTTCTTTTTTTCAGACCAATTCCAAACAGGCTGCCGTATTGTACGGCGTTGTAAAATCCTTTCTGGCTTCTATTTTACCTGCCGGGAAAAACCGGTTTCACACCCTTTATGACCTTTATTCCGGCACGGGAAGTATTGGTATTTTTGTTTCCGATCTGGCTGAAAAAATTGTCGGAATCGAATACGTCCGCGCCGCGGTGGAAGACGCCTGGGAAAATGTGCGAATCAATAACCTGGAAAATCAGTTCAGCTTTTACGCCGGAGACATGAAAGACCTTCTTACCGATGAGCTTATTGCGAAGGAAGGTCGCCCCGAGGTGATTATTGCCGATCCACCCCGGCAGGGAATGGCACCCCAAGTAGTCAAGAAAATTCGGGAAATGGCTCCAGAATACATTATTTACGTCAGTTGTAAACCCGCGACCCAGGCTCGTGATCTGGAAATGCTCGATGACCTGTATGAAGTCATCAAAATTCAGCCGGTGGATATGTTTCCTCAAACCGCACATGTCGAAAATGTTGCCCTGTTACGGCTGCGAGATAACCGTTAAACGAAAACAACATCCTTTTACTCAGCGAAGCAAAAGTTTCTTCGACTGAATGTAGTCATCCGCACGGCAATTCAACACATATACTCCGGGAGGGAGAATGCTCAGTGTTGGCAGTGGAAGCGAGCCGGAAGCAACATTTAGGTTTTGTTTGAGTGAAAAAACCGTTTTTCCCGACAAATCTAGGCAAATTATTTCCAGAAAAGCCGGGCGGGGCATCACCCAAGACAATTGCCAGCCGTCGTCATGGGGATGAAACCCAAAATAATCCACCGGAGAAGCGGGAAATTCCAGCGAAGCAGCCGGGTCAGGATTTACCGGCCAGTTTTTCTTATACACATAATCACCACTGCGGTTTCCATTGTTATCTGCGCCGAGAAAAGTAGCGTAAAAAACCACCGGGCCGGCAGAAGGTTGGGGGGCTTTCCAGCGAAAAGACCATGTGGCCGAGTCATCTGCTACCTGAGCAGAATCATGCATAATATAGGTGCGATCTTCATCGGTTTTTAGCTGCGTAAGTGCCGTATCGGTTTCAATAAGCGTACCGAGGGCAGCATCCCTTTCGGGACTGTAAGGCAACAATTGAAAGCCGAAGGCTTTTTTTCCGAGGTGGCTTACGCTCACCGTTATGTCGTAGGTTTCTCCGGGTAAGTAGCCGGATTCGGAAAGACCGGAACTAAAAGACACCTGACCTGTTCCCGAGTTTACGAGGTAGCTGTTGTGGCAATATCCGTTGTAACAGGTAAGCTCGCCCGGTGCACCGGTACGGCCTTCCGGGGGGCCGTCGGAATAAGAAATTACGGAAGGGAAAAAACACCCGATACAAAAAAGCAAGGTTATCCAGAAGCGAAATTTTCGGTAACCCATAGGAATTACTTGGCTTATTATCAGAATATTATGGTTAAGTGAGCCATTTGTTATTGTATAATTATTTTATCATTAATATCTGCAACGCCTATTCCAAAGCAAAACGAAAAGAGTAAAATTAGCAGTATCGTCCGAAAAAATAAATTTCTCCAAGAAATAAACATGTTTATAGAACTGGAAACTTTGGCAACAACAGCAAAAATATTGATCGTTGACGACGAAGAAGATATCCTTGATATGCTCCAGTACAACTTCGAGCAGGAGGGATATGAAATTGTCCGGGCATTGGATGGAGAGGAGGCGATTAAGGCTGCGGAAATAGCAAAACCCGACCTGATTCTACTCGACATCATGATGCCCAAAATGGATGGCGTTTCGACTTGTCTTGCGATCCGAAAAACACCCGGTTTGGAAAATACGATCATTGTATTTTTAACGGCGAGATCCGAAGAATATTCAGAAGTCGCCGGATTTGAGGCTGGAGCAGATGATTATATCTACAAACCGATCAAACCACGGGTCTTAAAAAGCCGGATAAAAGCTTTGCTCCGTCGGCATCAGATTCTGCCGAAAAAAGACAGCAATACCCTTTGGGTCCATGATCTTGAGATTATCAGGGATGAATATGTGGTTAAAAAAGGCCATAAACGCATTCCGCTTCCGCGAAAAGAGTTTGAGTTGTTTTTTTATCTGGCCTCCCGGCCCGGAAAAGTTTTCAGCAGGGAGGATTTACTGGTAAGAATCTGGGATAATCTTCATGTTACCGACCGTACGGTGGATGTACACGTGCGCAAACTTCGGGAAAAAATCGGAGCGCAATATATCGTTACGATCAAAGGTGTGGGGTATAAATTTCTTGCCGAATAAGCTATGACGTGGCAAACGTTTCTCCGGGTTTTTGAGTTATAAAACTAACCATGATTTATTTACCAGAATTGATTTAAGATCATTAAATTGGTTTGGGAAATAATTCACTCTGTTTTGACTGAAAAACCTTTTGGGATGGGAATCCGCCGCATATTCAATTTTTGTGTTTTGCTGATAATTTACCTATCCGCCCCGGCACAGGTAAAGGTCATCATCACCCGTATTCCCCCCAATACCCCCCATGATGCGACCCTTTATCTGGTAGGAGATTTTAATAACTGGAACCCTGGCGACCCCAACTATGTTTTAAAACCCGGCCCTGACAGTACTTTTTCCTTTACTTTTATCCAGGCACCCGATTCTTTTGACTACAAAATCACGCGGGGAAATTGGTCCTCGGTTGAAGGTCGTGCCAATGGCCGGGCAATCACAAACCGGGTGTTCGTAAAATCAGGTACAGGCCCGGAAGAGGTAAAAATTCAAATAAAATCCTGGGAAGACATTGAAGGCAATAGCCTGAGTTTGTATTCTTTTTTGCTTTTATTTTCCAGTTTTCAGGGCATTTTACTCATTATCGCCATTAATGGGATACAGGAAAGAAATGCTTCGGCCAACCGGGTGCTCTCGCTACTGATTGTGTTAATTTCATTTGCCCTGTTGGGAAGGGTTTCGACCTACGACCGGGAAATTTTTAACTGGCAACCCAAACTAATCCTCCTGCCGGAGATGATCTTATTTGTATATGCGCCGGTGTTTTATATCTATATCCGCAGATTGCTCAAATTCGAGCCGGAAAAGAGAAAAACTACATTGATACATTTTCTTCCGGCAATCATACATTTTGTCGCTTACCTGCCGCTGTTTTTTCGGGAAAAAAAACTTTTTATCCAAAACGTTGTAGATCAGAAACTCTACATCATTTTTGCCTTAGTAGGCGGATTGGCATTGGTTTTTAATATCTACTATTGGTTTAAGGTTCGACATATTCTCAACTCTCACGAAGAAGATACCTCTAAAACTCAATCTTTTGAGCAAAACCTCCAGTATCTCCATGCAGTCATGGGGCTAAATGCCATCTGCATGATTATATGGCTATTTATCTATTTGATTTCCGGATTAGGTTATGCCTTTAATCTGGACATCACCCTTCTTCGCGAAAGAAGTACGGATACCCTTTGGGTGGTTTTTTCTTTTACTACTTATTTTCTCGGGTATTTTGCCATGAACCAACCCGAAATATTCAAACTACCCCGAATCGTCGAAAAATACAAAGATTCTTCCCTCAGCGATAAAGAGATGGAGGTTTATAAAAAACGGCTCACCCGTGTTATGGACGAACAAAAAGTCTATCTGAATCCCGAGTTAACCCTCGCCGATCTTTCCGATTACGTGGAGACCAGCACCCATACTCTTTCGCGAGTGATTAATGAAGGGTATGGGAAAAGTTTTTACGATTTTATCAATCATTATCGGGTAGAAGCTTTTACCCAAATGGCGAATGATGAAAAATACCAAAACGAGACCTTTCTTTCGCTCGCACTGAGCGTAGGTTTTAATTCAAAAACGACTTTCAACCGGGCTTTCAAAAAAGTAACCGGTACCACTCCCCGCGCTTATTTGAAAGAATATTCGCCGGAAAAAATATTTGAATAATTTCTATTGAGGCAACAACATCGTTACGCCGGGGCCTACCGGCAGTCCAAATACAATCCAGACAATAAACAATAACGACCAGCCAATCAGAAAAACCATTGAATAAGGAAGCATCGTGGAAATTACCGTGCCCATTCCCGCTTTTTTATCGTATTGCTGCATAAAAGCCACAATCAGCGCAAAATAAGACATCATCGGTGAGATGATATTCGTACTGCTGTCCCCGATCCGGTAGGCAGCCTGGACAAATTCCGGCGAATAGCCCAGCGTAATAAACATCGGAATAAAAACCGGAGCCATCAGTGCCCATTTTGCCGAAGCACTTCCCATAAAAAGATTGATGAAAGCCGAAATAACAATCAACCCCAGCATGAGTGGAATCGGATAACCCGCAAGCGGTGCCAAGGCTTCCGCACCGGTAATGGCAATAATGGTTCCCAGGTTGGAGTATTTGAAATAAGCCACAAACTGAGCCGCGAAAAATACCAGTACGATATACGAACCCAGTGTTTCCATGCTTTTTGACATACCCTTCATCACATCGGTATCGCTTTTGATTGTGCCCGCTCCGATACCGTAAGCAATACCCGAAAGGCCCGCAGCGACAAAAATGATTGTTACAATGCCCTCCATAAAAGGCGATTTCATAATGCTTTCCGAAGGGTCAACCGCGAGGTTGCGGAGAAAACCATTTGACGGTATCAACCCCGCCAGGAATAATCCGGTAAGCAACAGCGTCACAATACTTGCAAACCAGAGTCCGCGTTTTTCGGCTTTTGTCAGCCCTTTTATTTCTTCCGCCGCAACATCCCCCTCATATTTGCCGAGCCGGGGTTCGACCAGGCGTTCCGTCACCAGTGTACCCAATATCGTAATGACAAAAGTGGATACAAACATAAAATAGTAATTGCAGGCAGGGTTGACGTAATAAGTTTCAAAACCCTGAACAGTACGGGCCGCTTCCTGTGTAAGCCCCGCCAGCAGCGGATCCACCGTACCAAGCAAAATATTGGCACTATATCCACCCGATACTCCGGCAAAAGCCGCAGCAAGCCCTGCAATGGGGTGCCTTTTTACTGCCAGGAAAATAATTCCCCCCAGTGGAACCAGCAGTACGTAACCGATTTCACTGGCCATATTGGATATGACCCCGGTAAAAACCACTACCGAAGTCAGCAGTCGCGCAGGGGCTTTTATGACCAATAGCCGTAGGCCCGTTCCAATCAACCCGCTTCCCTCTGCGATCCCAATGCCCAAAAGGGCGACGAGCACCGTACCCAGAGGAGCAAAACCGGTGAAGTTTACCACCAAAGTGGTAAGCATCCAATGCAAACCCTCCACCGAAAGCATATTCCGGGGTTGAACCAGTTCGCCGGAAGGCAGGGACGCTTCTACGCCCAGCCAACTGGTAACTCCCGACAATATCACCGTCAGGACGGCCAGAATGCCAAACAAAGTTCCCGGATGGGGCAGGGCATTTCCCCCGACTTCAATAATATTCAGGAAACGTTCTATTCTTGAACGTTTCGGCTTAGGAGACGCTGCCGGTTCTGCCATAAATCTCAAGTTTTATTAAAACGGTTTTTCTTTTAGTTATCCCGTGCCACCTGATACGCTTTCACCAGGATTTCATCCAAAGCGGCATCGTATCCGCCGCCATTTGAAAGAATAATAACCCCGATTCCTTTCGCAGGGTCCATATACATACGGGTACTGGAACCCGTATCGGAGCCGCTTTTACCCAGCAAAACCTGTCCCTGAAGGGTATCATACCGCCAGCCCATCGCCTGTGCCGGGTCGGCGATCGGGTACTGAACCCGATT
Source organism: Bacteroidia bacterium (assembly GCA_033764335.1). Taxonomy (GTDB): domain Bacteria; phylum Bacteroidota; class Bacteroidia; order J057; family J057; genus JAGQVA01. Next base: position 38,324 of record JANRJC010000020.1, read on the forward strand.
TATATCTGCAACCGAAGCCACCGGGAGGATATTCTGACTGCCGTAAGCGCCGTTTTGAAGCATCGCAATCAAAAACCGGGAAAGATGACTGACACTGATACGCAATTGCCCACTGGGATAAATCGCGTAACCGTAGTTGGACTGTGCCTGAAGGCCGTTAGGGGTTTTAAGATACGGAACCGCTACTTTTGCCACCGGTAGGTCGCGAAGAAACCATGAGGCGTTTTGTAGTCCAAGCTGGGCGAAAAGATGGGTTTTACAGAAAATATCAAAATCAATTTCCGATACAATTTCCACCAGATGAGCCGCCAGAGCAATACCGATGCGGGAATAAGTATAGGTTTTTCCGGGGCGTTGGGTAGTGAAGTGGGTTGTAGAAAAATTAGACCCAGAAACAGAAAGGTAGCTTTCGAGAAAGTCCCCCATATTCATCTCCGAATCACCGGGGCCATAAGTACCTTGAATCAATGCAGGATCGTCCTGAATACCTGCGGTATGAGCCAGCAACATACGGGCAGAAACTACCCCTTGCGGAAAAGTCGGGTGAACAAATTTCCAAGAAAGATACTGGTTGATATTGGCATCGAGATCCAAAATTCCCTGATCGGAGGCTTGTTGAAGAGCTGCCGCCACAATTACATCCGAAGTCTGGCTAAGGATAAACTTTGTATTATTGTCCACCGCTATGTTTTCGGCGATATTGGCCTTGCCATATCCTGTTTCCCAATCTATTTCCCCGTTTCGTACCACAGCAATCGCCAGTCCGGGAATCTGCTCCGAAGCCATTTTCCCGGCGATCAGGTCTTTCATAAAAAACTCGTAGTCAATACCTGTATCTGGAACCGGAGGAGGTGTAATGGGGTCTTCTTTACAGCCGGTTAGTAGAAAAAAAGTTAGTAAAATGTGTAAAGCAAGTATATTTTTCATTGGTGCAATTCATTAACAAAGCCCTAAAATAAGGAAAATCGTGGGAATACAAACAAAAAAGCTGATCCCTTTAAGGGACCAGCCTCCTTACCAAAACCTCAACACAAAATCATTCAGACTTTATGAGCTTTAGCTCTGTCTGAACCTGCCCATCTGTGAGCAGGCTTCCCACATACATACCCGCAGGTAATGTGTGTATATCTACTTGTAAACGATTTATTCCGGCAGAAAGTTGGTATTGCCATGTACCGACCTTTTGTCCCAACAAGTTATGCAAATGCAATTCCAAAAGCGATATTTCGGTTGCAGAAATTTCGATTACAACTAAAGAACGCGCCGGGACGGGGAAAACGCGAAGGATTTCCAAGAATCCATTTCCCGGGAAAAAAACTTCTGCCCGAGGAGAATAATGTCCATTGCCATTCGCATCCAACTGTCTCAGCCGATAAATATGTGTTTTTCCGACAAACACATTCGTATCTGCAAAAACATACGCGGCACCTTTTCCTCCGGTGGATTGGGACGGAACCCATCCTATATGAGTGAATAACGTACCATCCATGCTTTTTTGTACTTCGAAACCAAAATTTTGTTGCTCTGAAACAGTTTCCCATTCCAAAAGAATCTGATCCTGCCCTCTTTTGGCCAGAAAATGCAAATATTCGGAGGGTAACGGGCATGCCGGGCCAATGGTTATTCCTAATACATCCGTACACCCATTCGCTCCGGTAGCAATGACCGTATAGGGTCCCGGCAATAAGCCAACGGCCAGGGGACCTGTTTGGGGCGGGGTTGTCTGCCAGTCATAAGTGATGTTTCCGTTGCTACCACTTCCAATTACTTCAATCGAACCATCACTCGCCAGACAGTCCGAAGCGGACGTACTGTCCACCAGTGTCAAAATCACTGGTGATTCCGGACCCGGAATGGTTATATCCAGTGTTTCGAGACAACCATTCTGATCCTCAACCGTGACGGTATAAGTAGCGGCTTCGAGATTAATGGCCGTCGCGCCCGTCTGAGGAGGAACGGTATTCCAGGTATAAGAAAAAGGGCCGTTACCTCCGGAAGCATTTACCGTGATCTCTGCGAATGTATTACAATCCGCTTGGGTAGAATCCAGCAACTCAACCAATAAAGGGGACGGCTCTACAATGGTAACTTCTGCTGTCGTGATACAACCGGTAGGTACCTCGGTTATGGTCACCGAATAATCGCCTGCTGCAAGGCCATTTGCGGTCGCGCCGGTTCCTCCGGAGGGCAACCATGTATATGAGAGAGAACCCGAAACACCCGAAACCGTGACAGTGGCCGAGGCATCACCGCCACCGCTACAAGAGACTTCCGTAGCAGCCGTTACAACTGCACTAAGTGTACCCGGTATTTTCCCTACATACACCGAAGCAGAATCTTCACAACCGGTAATCATATCCAATACTACGACCTGATAATTTCCTTCAGCCAGACCGGTTGCCGTGGCTCCTGTCTGGCTTGGAGACGTGTTCCAGGTATATTGATAGCTCCCACTTCCAAGAGAAGGGGTTACCGTAGCTGTTCCATCCGGAGTACAATTCGCATCCGTATCACTGACTGCCAGAGAAAGATCGTGAACCGTGACCGTTGCCGTGGTCTGATCATAACAGGTTCCGGCGGCGTTTGTACCCGTTATGGTATAGGTTGTGGTAGAAGAAGGATTCGCTATAACATCCGGCCCGGTAGTGGTGGTCAGTCCTACCGAAGGTCCCCATACATAACTGGCTGCGCCCGAGGCGTTTAGTGTTGTACCCCCCGTACCTGCACAGAAATCCGCCGGGCCTGAAATCGCCAGAACGGGTGTTTCATCCACAATCAGGGTAACGGTATCCGCGGTAGAGAGACCGCAGCAGTCTGTTTGGTATTGGAGTCGGATATGGTAGGTTCCCGGAGTAAGAAAACTAATACCCGTAATGCTATTATAGGTACTGCCATTATACGAATTAGGGGAAGATCCGCCTCCCATATCCCATTGGTACATGTAACCGGAACCCCCATTAAGCGCGGAAAAATCAACGGATGATCCGGCACAGATACGGTATTCACCGGAAACCAGCGGTGCGTTGGTGGTTGCCTCGGGTTTTACGGCATCATCAAGGATAATATTGGCAAATTCGGCATAAACATTTCCGGCATAGGTAATGTCTTTCCGTCCGGTATTACTGTATTGGGTGGTAACGGTAACACCCGTAGTGATCTGAGGAGAAGCACCCGCACCCAAGTCCCACAAATTGGAAGCCGGTGCGGAAAAATCAACATCTGTATTCACACAGGAAACATTTTCCATATCAATCACCGGCTGAGAACTGAGGTTAAAAGCGTACTCTGCGGTAGCCGGGGCCTGACCGCCGTTTTGGTACAAAGTCAAAGACTGCCCGGCAGAACCGCTTGCGCCGTCGCCACCTTCGCCGCCGTTTCCTCCTTTGCCTCCGTCGCCGCCTTCACCGACACTTTGTGAAGCACCATTTCCGTTGTAAGTGCTACCTTCGCCTTTTATTCCCCCCTGTCCCGGCTGCCCTCCCTGCCCCCCCGGGCCTCCTGCACCAGCCGTACCTGCGGTGAGGTTACAACTGCGAAAAATAGTATTAACTCCGTTGTTGTAGAGATATACCGCATAGGAAGAACCGCCGCCAAAACCACCGGTGCCTCCGGCTCCGCCTTCGCCACCGCCGCCGCCGCCACCGCCACCGCTTCCTGCGCCGGCAAAACAAACGAAACATTGTTCTCCGCCGCCACCACCACCACCGGTCCCTCCTTTACCGCCGGTAGCATTCGTACCGCTGGCCGCCTGTGCGCCGGGAACCCAAAATCCACCGGTATGGCTGCCCGCCGGAGAGCCTACGCCATTGGTTCCATTCGTTCCATTTGCACCATTTACACCTCCGATACCGTCTTGACCGGGGTTGCCACCGGGGCCACCTGTACCCCCGCAGCATTGCAAAGCTCCGGCCACGCCTACTCCCCCCCCTCTTCCGCCCTGACCACCGGGATGCGAGGCTTCTCCGCCACCACCACCACCACCGCCGCCGCCGCCTGCGCGGGTATTAGCTGAATTTAACCCGTCATCTCCGTCGCCGCCGTCCAAGCAACAACTATTATTTCCAAAATCACAACATGCGTTACCCGTACCGTTCTGATCGGTTCCTCCCGGACCACCGGCTCCATAACCGGCGCCTCCACCTTCCCCGCCCTTACCCCCTTCACCGGGAAAATCTTGAAAATCGTCTTCCCCGTCCGTTCCGTCCGAACCATCGGCACCATCTATCCCGTCAGCACCATTGGTACCATTAGCACCCGCAGAGGCATCTCCTGCTATGATCTGGCAGCGCACAAACGAATAGTCGCTACAATTGCTCAAATAAACTCCATACGTGGACATCCCGTTTCCGGTAGCATCACTCGTCAGAATGGTAATATCCTGAAATCGAAAATTAGAAGCGTTGCTGATATGAAAAGCGACGATTCGTTGCCCGTTGGCCGGGCCTTCCGGGTTTAGAGCTGTCCGAAGGATTTTCGTACTACCGGTCTTACTGGTTTTTTTCCAGTTATTGGTTCTAACAAAACCTCCTTCGAGTGTCAGGTTTCCGAGGATATTGGTTATGGGGGCATTGATTGTATAGGTTCCGGTGTCGAGTTTAATCACCACATCGTTGCAGGAAGCCAATGCAATCGCTCCGGTAAGACTCGCAGGGTCGAGTGCCGTACCAGCTCCGTTTGCGCCCGGACTTGCATAAAGCACATTACATTGATCCTGAGCCGGAGTATTTACATTCACCATAACCGTATCGTAGGCCTCACAGCCGTCAGCACCCGTAGCGATAACCGAATAAGTAGTAGTGGTCAAAGGGCTAACAAGAATGGAGGATGTAACCGCAGCCGTATTCCAAAGAAACCCACTGGCATCGGGTGAGACAGCCGTCAGATTAAGGGATGATCCGGGACAAATATAGGGACTCGCCGGCAAAATGCTTAAAGAAGGTCCCTGGCTTATATCCACGGTTACAAAATCGGACAATATACATCCGTCTGGAAAAGTAGCGGAAACCGTATAAACCGTAGAAACGCCCGGAGTAGCTACGGGATTGGATATATTGGGGTTGGAAAGTCCGGTGGTTGGAGACCAAGTAAAATTGGAGGCACCTGCACCCACAGCAGACAACCCCAGAGAACCACCATTGCAAACCGAACCATCGGCTCCCGCATTCAGCGAATAGGAGGAAGTGGAAACATTTACCGTAAAAGCATAAGTAGCAGAAGCCGTCAGCGGGCAATTGTCATCTTCTACTGAAACGGTAAAAAAATGCGACCCCAGGTCGGAAGCTCCGGGTGTCCAGCAGAATGAACCCGTAGGATTAAGACTGCCATTATTGGCGATTGAAAAATTCGCTCCGGGAATGCCTGCATTCCACGTTGCCATTACGTTATCGCCATCCGGATCCGTTATATTGATATCAAAGCATACCGTACTTCCGGTACAAATATCAATATCGAAGGTATTGCTGTTTCCGTTTATCCCTGAAGCAACCGGAGGCTGATTGGTACAACTCACCACACTAAACTGCATATCCCGCACCGTCTCACCGATTTTGACTCCGTTACGATATTCATCCACTTTCACGCAAATCACCCCAATCTGAATCTGATTGGGGGTAAACGTAATTTCGCCCGTCTGAGGGTCTATCGAAACGCCGGCTAAAGTAGTCAGCGGATTCACAGCCGAATAACCGGGGTTGTAAATAACCGGAAGGCCGACATCCTGCATACAATTGGTAAGAGAAAAAACCAGGCTGTCGCCGTCAATATCGGTAACTGCGTGGTTGTAAATCACCGGTGTATTAAGGCAGACAATCGGTGTGGGGATATTGTTGAATACCGGCGAATTGTTGCACGGAGAAATCGTATTATTCAACCGGGCAGAGGCAAACATAGACTGGTTACCGGGGATATTGAGCGTGGTAATCGCAAAATTGCGGCAACAGTTGGACCACCCGAGTATCCAGTCGGTTCCACAGCCGGAAGGGAGGTTGAGGATACCGGTATAGGTATATTGTTCGATCCCAAAAGGGCTATTCCCTCCCGCACAGCTACTGGTTGCAGAGGGACATAAGGGCGTAACATCCACTGCCACACTGGGTTGGGTCAGGTTGATTGCGGCACTGACCCCGCAGGAGGCAGAGGAGTAAGTCAAATGTTCTACCGGAATAGGGAAAATGCCATCACAATCGCGGAAAAAAGTAAGTTTCACCAAATACTGATTGGGGCCGATGCAGGAGTAGGTGACATCCGCACCCATACTATGAGTAGCAAAAAGAGCGGTAGAAGAGAGCAAAAAAAACAAAAAGAGAAAGGGCAGAATTACAGCAGGAGGTTTTAGGTAATGCTTTATCATTGGGTTGCTTTAGGGTTTGCGAGCCAATGTGCCAGGGAAAAGCGCATTTACCTTGCCTGAAATAAGAGATTTTTTCGACAAAAGTCAATATATATCATGGTTGGCTAATTATTAAATAAAAAAAGCCAGCCCTGACGGGCCAGCCCTTTTACAACAAACAAACACAGTTTCTTTATATGCCTGATTTCAGGCCGGAATTAATCTTCCAGAAGTTGCTCAACCAGGATGATTGTTTTGTTTTTCAACACTTCAATCACACCATCTTTGGTATGGTATTCGAGCGTTTCTCCGTTTTCTTTTACGACTTTGACCTTTCCGTCTCCCAACGTCGAAATAATCGGTGCATGGTTTACCAAAACCTGAAAGCTACCCTGAGAACCGGGTACTTTTACACTTTTTACAGGACCTGCGAAAACGCGGCTTTCCGGGGTTACAATTTCCAGATCGAATGTTTTCATATCTTCTTTCCGATTGATTGTCCGGAATTTAACTTCGGAGAATTGTACCAAAGAACTACTGAGGTACAATATAGAAAAAAAAGATTAAAATCCCGAAGCTAAATTCCAAACTTGTTAAATAAACCTGCCTTAAGCCAACATTTTTTCACCGGCGGCAATTACCATGTCAATATTTCCTTTGAGGTAGAAAGCCTGTTCGGGTAAATGGTCAAGATCACCGTCGAGGATCATGGTGAAGCCGCGAATGGTGTCTTCGATTTTTACAAACTGACCTTCGAGACCAGTAAACTGAGCGGCGACAAAAAACGGCTGCGAGAGGAATTTCTGGATTTTCCGTGCTCTTTCGACGGATAATTTGTCTTCATCCGACAACTCATCCATACCCAGAATGGCGATAATATCCTGAAGTTCTTTGTATTTCTGGAGAATCTGAATCACCCTTTGTGCGCAGTTGTAGTGTTCATCTCCGACGATATCGGGCTGAAGGATACGCGAGGTTGAGGTCAGCGGATCCACAGCTGGATAGATACCCAAAGCCGAAAGTGCGCGGCTAAGCTCGGTGGTAGCATCGAGGTGGGCAAACGTTGTAGCAGGTGCCGGATCGGTGTAGTCATCGGCAGGTACATAGATGGCCTGAATAGAAGTGATCGAACCGCGTTTGGTCGAGGTGATACGTTCCTGCATGGCACCCATTTCCGAAGCCAGTGTAGGCTGGTATCCTACTGCCGAAGGCATACGCCCCAGAAGGGCCGACACTTCCGAACCCGCCTGCGTAAAGCGGAAAATATTATCAATAAAAAACAATACGTCACGGCCTTTGGCATCGGTTTTTTTGCCATCGCGGAAATACTCGGCAATGGTAAGCCCGGTCAGTGCCACCCGCGCACGTGCGCCGGGAGGTTCATTCATCTGCCCAAACACCATCGTAAGCTTGGACTGAAGAAGTTGATCGTAATCCACTTTATCCAAGGCCCAGCCTCCCGCATGGAGACTTTTGCCAAATTCTTCTCCGTAACGAACTACATTTGCTTCGATCATCTCCCGGAGGATGTCATTTCCTTCGCGGGTACGCTCACCCACACCGGCGAATACGGAAAGACCGTCGTGCGCCAGCGCGATATTATTGATCAGTTCCTGAATCAGTACCGTTTTTCCTACACCTGCACCGCCAAAGAGACCAATTTTACCACCTTTAAGGTAAGGTGCCAACAGGTCAATTACCTTAATACCTGTATAAAGCACTTCCGGCTCAACGGAAAGGTCTTCAAAACGAGGTGCAGAAGCATGAATAGAATAAGAATCTTCTCTTTCCGGGGTGTGCAGGCCGTCAATGGCGTCGCCGGTAACATTAAACAGGCGGCCACGGATGGCGTCCCCTACCGGGACGGCGATCGTCTGACCTTTGTCAATCACGGGCATACCGCGCTCTACTCCGTCGGTGGAGTCCATAGCGATTGCCCTGACACGGTTTTCACCGAGATGTTGTTGCACTTCGAGCACAAGTTTGCCCTGAGAACCGCGATTGATCTCCAGCGCATTTAGAATTTTGGGGAGCGAGGACCCTTCTCCGCTGAAATCAACGTCTATGACGGGACCGATAACCTGGGAAACTTTTCCAATATTGACTGTGGAGTCTGCCATTATGTAAAATATTCTTAAGTTGAATGAATGGTTTCCAAAAAAATCGTCGCAAGTTACACCCGCAACACCGAAATAACAAGCAAAAATAAGGGCAAAACTACCCGTACAAACGTTATTTTTGGCTTATTTTGAACATGACGATTTATTCAGGTTTTTCTTATCTCAAAAGGTATCGTTTTGTGGAAAAACAGATACTTTTTCCGCCTTCCCCCCGGCTTGGACTGGTGGTTGTTATCCCCTGTCATAATGAGCCGGAATTGTTCCGCACGCTTGATTCGCTGGAAGCCTGTGCGATTCCGCGGGCAGAGGTTGAGGTAATTGTCGTGATCAATAGCCCTGCATTATGTGCGCCGGAAATTATTCGCCAAAATCAACAAACGCTGGAAGAAGGTCGTATCCGAAATGGCTCGCCGGGACGAAAATTTCCCTGCCACTTTTTGAATTTTCCCGATCTTCCCCCCAAACATGCCGGTGTCGGGCTTGCCCGTAAAATCGGGATGGATGAGGCAGTGGAAAGACTGGAATCCGCCGGAAACCCCAACGGTATCATTATTTGCCTGGATGCCGATTCAACCGTGGCTCCCAATTATTTTGTCGAAATCGAAAAATTGTTTTCCGATTATCCCCAAACCGAAGCCATCAGCATCTATTTTGAACACCCTCTTGAAGGCAAGGAGTTTCCCGAAGATATTTATGCCGGAATCATCCGCTACGAATTATTCCTCCGGTATTATATCCGGGCACTTCGTTATGCCGGTTATCCTTACGCCCAACACGCCGTCGGCTCTTCAATGGCTGTTCGGGCAGTCCCTTATCAGCAGCGTGGGGGGATGAACCGGCGAAAAGCGGGAGAAGATTTTTATTTCCTCCACAAGTTTTTACCTGAAAATACGGTCCGTGAACTAAATACGACAACGGTTTATCCTTCGCCCCGCCCTTCGGACAAGGTTCCTTTTGGGACCGGAAGAGCCATCCGCAAATGGCTGGAGGAAGGTGCAAATGAATGGAATACTTATTCACCTCGTATTTTTGATGATCTGCGGATATTTACTGCGGCGGTTCCTGTATTTTTTAGGGAAACGCCTGCTCATCTACCCGATTCCGTCGTTCAGTTTCTTTTAAAAGAAGGGTTTGAAGATAAACTTCCCGAAATCCGGGCAAATGTCACGGGTGAAAAAGCCTTTGTAAAGCGGTTTTACCAATGGTTTGACGGGCTAAAGGTTCTGAAATATGTTCATTTCGCGAGTGAAAACTACTATCCGGAAATGCCAGTAGGCATTGCAGCGGCAACACTTCTGAAAAAGGTTTTTGATGATTCTTACGAGGTAAGTGAGCGCAAATTACTGGAGGTTTACCGCCGCTGGGAAAGTATGCGATAAGTGGTTTTTTAATTGCAAGAATAAACAACCACCGAGGAGGAGGAGAACCACCGCGAACATAACCGAATATGCCTCACTCATTTAATTCCCAGACATTTACCGGGCCGGTAAGCCCCACGGGAAGGGTCATCACACTTTTTCCTTTAAATTCGGTGTATTGGGGGTCGCCGGAGCGGGCTTTACCGACGAGGCGATTGCGCAGCGGAGGGGTGATCCATACCTCGATGGTATTAGGGCCGGGAATCAGCCAGGGAGTGATATCAATTCGATAAGGGGCGAATATAAGGCTGCCTACCGGTTCGGTATTTACCTTTACATCGGCGGTGCCATAGACAGTGCCCAGATCGAGCAGATATTTCAGACCCGGAAGGGTGTCGCCCAGTTCAAAATAGGTGGTATAAAGACCTTCCGAAGACACATAACGAAGTTCTTCGATTTCCCGCCATTCAAAGAGAGCCGTATCTTCAAAAATTATTTCGCCTCCCGGCACATCTTCACCCGCTACAATAAGATCCCAGCGGGAAAGGCTACGTGTATTCACATTGCGGTCGGTAATCAGGCTTCGATCCGCAAGGCCGATGGGCACAATCAGAGAATCCGGCAAGGGAGGCCCTTTTTTACAGTAGAGAATGGCGGAGCCATACGCTTTTAAATAGCCCTGGTATCGCTGTTCCTGAAAAGGCGAGGCGGCGTGAATTTTTCCCTGAACCGGATCCAACCAATAAACGTGGTCGAAATCTTCGTTGACCCGAATCTCAAAAAAGCGATCCTTGTCCATTGTATTGCTGTAAAACACGAAAGCACTTCCATCGTCCAATTTTCGGCGGGTCTGTCGAAGAAAATTATAGGAACCGGCAAAAGCGATATTCTGATAAAGGGGAAAACCGGTAAGGTAATTTGCCATGTCTTCCGGTGTGCGGATGGTTGCAGGGGTGATAATTTCTCTCAGGTAGCGGGAAATCATCAGGTCATTTTCTTCATAATTAAAAAAACCGGGTTGTTTCTGAGGGGGGTCTCCGCAAATAATCACCCGTGCGCCCTGATTGGCCAGAAGTGTAATATGCCGGGCGGATGATGCTTCGATCGAAGGCGCTTCCAGCAGCAATAAAGCCTGAAATTTATTTCCCCTGACTTCCATACCGGTTTCCTTCAGGGCAATCTCCTGAATGGAGGCATCATTTATCCAATGCCAGGTAAGCCCTCTGTTTTCAATTTCCCGAATCACCGGCCATACTTTTTCAAGCCATTCGGCTTCCGGGCTGCGTATGATCCACGGAGTTTTTGCCGCAGGGTGCGACTTCGGATCATGTCCTTCTATTTTACCCAGAAAATACTGCTCCTCATGGGAAGTTGTGGCCGAAAAAGCAGAGGGAAACCCCATAAATGGGTAATAGATCAGAATGTCGGTTTCGGGTTTTCCCTGCCTCAATACATACTGGCATCGGCTAATATAACGATTCATCGCCTTCTGATGCCGCCAGAAGGGGCTTACTTCCGAAACCTCGGCAGAAAAACTAAAGGGATACCGAGGGCTTACAAAAGGCATCCAGCCGGTTTCTCCGTAATAGGCCTCCGTATTGCGGTAAGCAGATCCGTGAAAAACCACGTGATTTACGCCTGAAATAAACAATTTATCAATGCCGATTTTCATTCGCTGTGGAGACATCACAAAACCCATGTCCTGATGTACCAATGCCTCTGCACTTATCAGATTGCGGTTGTAGAGAAATGCGCCGGAAGTAGCAATTTTGAGAAACATTTCGGTTCCGCCTCCATATAGTTGTTCCGTTTCCGGAATATCGGCTACCCCCGCAGCCTGAATAAGGTCGGTTTCCATTCCATAAGCCTGTACCCGATGAAACAAATTGCGCTGACGTGCCCAATTGCTGGAAGGAAGTAAAAACCGCTCGTAAAACAATTCCGAAACGGTACGCGAATAGTCATGGCGGATACGGCTATCTTCCGGGGTGATGACGTATTCCGGATGGGTTTTCAGCGCGGCATAGGAAACGAGAAAATTATCTCTTCCGGGTTGAAGAATCACGGGAAGGTAGGGAACCAGGTCATATCCTCTCCGCTTTTGAAATTCCTGAAGGAAATCATCCGTGAAATGTCGGTCGGCCTTAAACTCAAAACTATCATTAAACAACCCGCGCAATCCTCGTCCGTAATGCCGGGGCAAGCGAGTTCGGTTTCCCAAAAGGTACTGGTAATTGGCCGTTACCCGGGCCGAGTCGAAATGATTCACGACAAAACCCGGATCAGGTTTAGCATGAAAGAGCGGCCTTTCTCCTACCGGCATTCCATATACGGCAATAATTTTCCAGTAACCTTTAGGAGCATTCCAGACCAGACGGTTACTGTCCGTAACAAACTCATCCAGCAGGAAAAGGGAATCAGGGTTGAGTTGTACAAAGTCTGTAAAATCCATTGCCGTGTATGTGCGCGCCTCGGACAGGGTTCGGGCACCAATGAGGGTGATAAGGCGGGCATTTTGCGGAAAAAAATCCACGACATTGTTCCACGTACCCCCCAGGTATTTTTCGACTACTCCCAATAGATAATAAGGCCCCGGCAACCGCGGCGAGGGGAGAGTTATGTCAATGCGTTTTCCACCGAGGATATGCGATTCACCAAAAGCCAGAGTTTTCAAATTATCTTCTAAAGCAATCTGAGCACCACCTGCCGGCCAGCCCGAACCCGTGTTCAAATCTATTTGCAGCCCTCTTTTATGAGCCATCGTAAGGACAACATTCAGATTTTCATAAAAGATATCGGTGTCGTAGGAAAATACACGACCCGGAGCAATGTGTTTTGCCGTGATAGCAGAAGTAAAAGGTTGTATTTCCATACCGCCAAACTCCTGATCGTAAAACATCTGTACTTCGCGAATTAGTTCGAGGCGCTCCACATCGTTTCCCGGCCACCACCAACGAGTCCACGGGCGATATTTTACGGGTGGATGGGCGAAAGAATCGGGGTCAAAAACATCGGCAAACCATTGCGCATTCCCGTCCGGAGAGAGGCTGTCAGTTGAAGAACTATCGGCAAGATATTGCAATACCGATCGCCGGGGGGTTGCCCCTGATTCCGACATTCCCCGTGCATGAGACATGACGGACCGAACCTGGAAGACAACCCAGGTTGCTCCGGTTAATAAGATCGCCACTGCGATAAACGCCAAATACTTCAGAACCACTCTGAACATGCCTGTCGGGTTTCGGCTAAAATTACAAAATGCCGAAATATTTGCAACAATTATACATACAGGCGTTTATTTTTTTCCCGCCGGGCGACGCTGCTTATTATGCCTCCACCTTTCGGAAGGTGAGCGGAAATCGAACTTCCGGATCATCTGCCCGGATCACCAGCGATGCGCCGAGAGCCGTAGCCTGCCCCATTTCGGCTACGTAAATCTTTCTTTCGGGAAATACACGGGCCATCATGCGGGTGAACAAAGAATTTTTGGCAAAACCTCCATCTATGTAAATTTCTCCCGGAGGATTACTGCCGTCTGTCAATTGTATTGCTTCTGCCTGAAGGGTCACCAAATCCCATAATAACTGGTAATAGGCCATTTCAAAGGAAAAAAAGGAGGATAAATCCCAATCGCCGTTTTTGAGTTGTGGGTCAGGGCCGGTTCCTTCCATCGTCGCCGGTTTCAGATGATGATCTGCTTTACCGGCTCTGACCGCCTGAAAAATTTCTTCCTTCCACGCGAGTACCCGCGAAAAATCAGCAGTTGTATCAAAATGATCGGCAATCCGCGCCAATTGATGGTCGTGTTCATTGCCCAGAAAAAGCCGTGCAGATTTTACCGGATTTCCGCTATAGGTAAGATAGGACAAAACGTCTCTTCGCAGTTCCTCCTCCGTCAGTGGCTCTTTATTGAAAGGGTTCATCGCAATGCTCCATGTACCTGTGGAAAGCAGGATAAAGTGACGAGGGATTTTGAGCAGATAAGGAACAAGTGCAGCCGAACTATCGTGAATACCGGGTCCTAAGGCAATTTTTCGCCCGGAAAAAATAATTTCCGAAGACTGATGGGAAGGACAAAAAGGAGGAAACAGGGAGGCTATCTTTTCCTCACCCACCCAATGATGAATTTTTTTACCGGAAAAATCCCAAAGCCCGGTATGACAGCCCGTACTAGTAATTTCATTGACCGGTTTTCCACCGAGAAAAAAGCTAATGTATTGAGGCAGGTGAAGGGAATGGTGAATACGAGAGAATATTCCCGGCTGTTGGTATTTTAGCCAGAACAACTGTAACCCCGAATTAAGCATACCGAGATAAGGCGAAGCCGTCTGCGTAGAAAAAGTAGGCTGTGGCCCATATTTTTCAAAAAAACGGGACTTTAGGGTTTCGGGAAAAGGTTTGAGGTAATTGTACAAAGGCGTAAGCACCTGGTTTTGTCTGTCTATATGAACAAAACTCGCTCCGTAAGCCGATACATTTACCTCGTCAATACTCAAGTCTTTGTGGTTTAAGGCCTTTTCCAGCGTTTCTTTTACCCATTGTCGAAGTTGTAGGAGGTCATCGGAGAGAAAGCCATCTTCATCCGGGACTTCCTCAAAGCGGGCAGATTGTTCATAAACCACCTCCCCGTTTTCATCGAAAACGAGGAATTTTTTATTGGTTTTTCCAATATCAAAAACGGCAAACATGGGCAGGGGAAATTAGAGGCCGGTAGCGATGGTATTTTTCCCACGTTCTGCGACAAGGGTTTCCCGAATTTTGAGGTCGCGGAAACAGCCCATCGGAGAAATGGCCCCTCCGGCACGTAAGCGGGCTTCGGCCAGCAGAGGGCGCAAATCGGTGCGAAAAGCATGTTGCAATACTTCCTGAGCCATTGCCGGGTCATGGGTGTCTTGGGCAAATGAAAGAGCCTCGCGGTCGGTCAACAATGCCTGTGCATACGCCAGGCGGATCGCCTCCACGGATTGAAGCAGGTCTTCCAACGGATCCTTGACATTGTGACTGGCATCAATCATCCATGCCAGCGGCGGATTTTTATTCGCAGGGTCGTCCAAACCTTCTACCAATTCGTTGAAAATCAAAAAAAGTTGGTAGGGTTTGATGCTACCCACGGTAAGGTCGTCATCACCATATTTAGAATCATTGAAATGAAAACCGCCGAGTTTTCCTTCCATCATCAACGTCGCCACAATCTGCTCGATATTGGTGTTGGGTAAATGATGGCCCAAATCTACGAGTGAATAGGCTTTTTCCCCCAGTTTGCTGGCGAGTAAAAAAGAGGTCCCCCAGTCCTGAATCACCGTACTGTAAAAATTAGGTTCGTAGGGTTTGTATTCGACAAACATTTTCCAGTCGTCGGGCAAATGCTTATAAATTTCCTGAAGGGAATGCAGGGTGCGCTCAAAGGCTGCGCGAAAGTTTAATTGACCCGGAAAGGTAGAACCGTCTGACAGCCAAACGGTTATTGATTGGGAGCCTAACAATTCCCCATAGCGGATGACTTCGATATTGTGATCAATGGCTTGTTGCCTTACCGCAAAATCGGTATGACAAAGAGAACCAAATTTATACGAATGGGGTTGCCCGGGTTGATCCTGAAAAGTATTGGAATTAACGGCATCGAAACGAAGCCCGAGTTCACGGGCGAGACTGCGGATATGGGCGGAATTTTCGGGAATATCCCAGGGAATATGCAGGGAAATAGCATTTGCCGCGCGGCTCAGTGCGTGGATTAGGCCTACATCTTCCATTTTTTGCTCCAGGTTGCCGGGTTCACCGCCACCGGGAAATCGCCCAAAACGCGTACCTCCCGTGCCCAAAGCCCAGGAAGGGATGGCAATCTGGAATTCACCGATTTTTTCCAGCATTTCCTCTACATTTTTGCCGGAAAGAGTCAGGTTTTCAGCGAGAAACTCAAATTTGCGCTGATGGTCGCGTTGGTACAGGAGGTTATTTTCCTGTATCCGGGAAATAGTTATCCGCATAAACAAATGAGTGATTAGTAAACGGTTTACCGTAAAAATCCCTGAGCAAATCCTCCGTCCACGTTCAGCACGTTGCCCGTACTTTTGTTGAGCAGTCCGCCGACGAAAGCAAATACGCCGTTGGCGATGTCTTCGGGCAGAATGACTTCATTCAGCAGGGTACGTTTGGCGTAAAAGGCTGGAAGATCTTCCAGCGGTACGCCGTAGGCTTTGGCGCGTTCCTGCGCCCATCCGCCCTGCCAGATGTGGCTGCCTTCAATCACGGCGTCGGGGTTGATGGCATTAACCCGGATTTTGTCGTCGCCGAGTTCCGTAGCGAGCAGGCGGCTCATGTGTAGTTGGGCGGCTTTCGCAGAACCGTAAGCCGCATTTTTCGGGCCAGCCACTACCCCATTTTTGCTGGCGATATTTACGATGTCGCCCCCAATTCCCTGAGTTTTCATGATTTTCACACCTTCCCTACTTACGAGAAACTGCCCTTTGACAATGACATCGTAAAGCAGATCCCATTGTTCTTCGGTATATTCTTCCAAAGAACGGGAAATCGAAAGACCCGCACAATTGACAATGATGTCAACTCCCCCAAAAGCCAGACAGGCTTCCTCGTAGGCGGCTTCGACCTGGTCGGCGCGGGTAACATCCAGTTCCACGGCAACGGAGGCATCCCGTCCATATTTTTTTAGAAATTCTTCTTTGGCAACCGCCAGCCGGGAAGGATCCAGGTCATTCAAAACCACACAAGCACCTTCTTTGACAAATTTTTCGGCGATGGCTTTGCCGATTCCGCCTGCGCTGCCGGTAATCAGCGCAACTTTGCGAGAGAGGGGCTGTTCGGCGGGCATACGTTTGAGTTTTGCTTCTTCCAGCAGCCAGTATTCAATGTCAAAAGCCTCCTGATGTGGTAGAGAAGTGTATTCGGAGATGGCCTCTGCACCGCGCATCACATTGATGGCATTGACATAAAACTCACTCGCTACACGTGCGGTTTGTTTGTTTTTGGCGAAAGTAAACATACCGATCCCGGGCCAGAGCAGCACTACCGGGTTGGGGTCGCGCATAGCCGGACTGTTGGAGTGTTTACAAGTATCGTAATAATCGGCGTATCCTTTGCGATAGGTTTCGAAGGCGGGTTCCAATTGCTTTTTGGTTGCTTTCGGATTGCTCAGATCGGCATTGGAAGGAAGATCAATGACCAGCGGGGCGATCTTGGTGCGCAGAAAATGATCGGGGCAACTCGTTCCCATCGGGGCGAGTTTGCTGAGGTCGTAGCTGTTGATAAATTCCAGTACACGGGCATCATCGGTAAAATGGCCGACCATGCGATTGTAGCTGGAACAGAGGCCCCGGAAAACGAGAGCGATTTTCGCTGCTTGTTTTTTTCGGGTGGTTTCATCCGGAGCGGAAATTTTGGTTCCGCCAAATACCGGGCGCGATTTTCCGGCTTTGCTTTCGATGTAAAGGGAAGCCTTTTCAATCACTTCCAGGCTATTGATATAACTTTCGTAAGCCGTATCTCCCCAGGTAAATAAACCGTGGCTGCCGAGCATAATGCCGCGAATGCCGGGGTTTTCGTTGAGGCATTCGGCGAGTTGAAGTCCCAGATCAAAGCCGGGACGTTGCCATTTTACCCAGCCGATCTGGCCTTCAAAAAGGTCTTGAGTGATCTGGCGGCTATCTTTTGCAGCAGCGATGGCAATGGCCGCATCGGGATGCAGGTGGTCTATATGTTTGAAGGGAAGAAATGCGTGAAGAGGCGTGTCAATGGAAGGAGCCGCCGACTCAAGGTCATAAAGGCAATGGTAAAAAAGTCCCACCATTTCGTCTTCGTGTTCCAGCCCGCGATAGACACCCTGAAGGCTGCGAAGGCGATCTACATAAAGGCCGGCCAGGCCTTTGCGTTTGAGTGAACCAATGTCTCCACCGGAACCTTTAATCCACATTACCTCAACCGTTTCACCGGTAAGGGGGTCTTTTTCCATGGTTTTGCAACTGGTATTTCCGCCGCCAAAATTGGTAATTCGGAGATCTGCTCCCAGAATATTGGAACGGTACAATAAAAGGCCGATTTCATCACCGGCAAGTGCAGCCGCCCGTGAGTCGTCCCAGAGGTAATTTACGTGGTTGAAGTGTTTAGGAGATGGCATAATGAAAAATGAATTTATTCAAATGCAAAATTACTTCATCACTTGAATAAACCTATTCTGTGCTGTGCTATGCCATGCCGTAAGAATCATAATCCAAAAACCAGTACAGTTGTCCTTCTGTGGGCTGAATATACGCTGCCGGGTATATATGAGCTTCAGGCAGTTTTTTCATGATTTCGGAAACCTTTTCGGTTTTATTTTTACCCGTCACGAGAAAAGCCACTTTTTCCGCTGCATTGATGACTCTGCCGGTAAGGGTAATGCGTTTCTGTCCCGAAACAGGATGGGTAGCAACGGCACAGATTTGAGGAGAACGAAGCAGGTAGATTTCATGGGGGAAAATGGATGCCGTATGACCATCGTCCCCCATTCCCAGCATGATCAGATCAAATACCGGCCAGTCATTTTTAAAGGTAATCAGACGAGTAATCTCCTCCATGTATTCTTGAGCGGCTCTTTCCGGGTCAACTTCTCCTTTTACCCGGTGGATGTTTTCCGCCGGGATAGAGATATGATCCAGCAGGTAGGTTTTTGTCATACCAAAATTGCTCTCCGCATGGTCCGCTGGTACGGCTCTTTCATCGCCCCACCAGAGATGAATACGCGACCAGGGAAGGTAATCCGCCGGGAGGGTAGAAAGATACTGGAAAAGAATTTGCGGCGTACTTCCTCCGGAAAGTGCCAGATGAAAAGGTTTATCTGCTGCCGTCCATTCCTTTAAGTTTTTGGCAAAAGCTTCGGCTATGGAGGCAGGATTTTTGAATATCAGTATTTGAGAATCAGACATTAGAAGAAAGTTGGAAGGGGGTTGTTCAACAGTGGACGCTATCGGGTATTTTCACAATTCGCAATACTTTCCATCATCGGTCAGGTTGCGACAGGGGTAACGCCAGGTTCGGTCGCCTTCAATCATAGCATCGGCATTTTCAGGCCCCCAAGTTCCGGCAGGATACCCAAATACGGGTATGGACTCGTCGTACTCCCATGCTTTCAAGATGGGATCCACAAACTCCCAGGCGGCTTCAACCGCATCTCCCCGCGCATATAAAGTTGAATCGCCCAACATCGCATCCAGCAGCAATCGCTCATAGGCACTGGGCAAATACGTATCGGCCAGATCGCTGTAATGAAAATCCATGTTGACATTTTCTACCTCAAACCCCATGCCCGGTACTTTCATACCAAACTTTATCAATATGCCTTCGTTAGGCTGAATCCGGATCACCAACTGGTTGTTGTGGAGGGAAGAACCATTTGCACCGGAAAACAGGCGGTGGGGGGTGTCCCGAAAATAGATGACAATTTCCGTAACTCGTGTCGGAAGGCGTTTGCCCGTGCGGATGTAAAACGGTACTCCTCCCCAGCGCCAGTTGTCAATATAAAATTTCATTGCCACGTAAGTCGGCGTGCGGGAAGTTTCTGGCACCCCTTTTTCTTCACGATAACCTTTCACCGCTTCGCCTTTGACCGTAGAGGCCACGTATTGCCCCCGGATCACATAATCTTTTACTTCTTCCGAGCGAATCGGACGAATGGACTGAAACACCTTGAGGATTTCGTTGCGAATGGCCGTTGAGTTGATTACGGTGGGAGGTTCCATTGCGACCATTCCCACCAACTGAAGCAGGTGATTTTGCACCATGTCTCGCATGGCTCCCGAACCATCGTAATATCCGCCGCGATCTCCTACCCCAATATCTTCTGCCGAAGTGATCTCGACATGGTGAATATAATTGCGGTTCCAGAGTGGCTCGAATATTCCATTGGAAAAACGGGTTACCAGGAGGTTTTGTACCGTTTCTTTCCCGAGATAATGGTCTATACGGTAAATCTGTTCCTCTCTAAGTACCTTTAGCAGACTAACATTAAGTGCCTGCGCGGTATCGAGGGAATATCCAAACGGTTTTTCGATGATCATACGCCGCCAGCCGTCGGTATGACGGGTAAGTCCATGCGCTGCGAGGTTGTGGGCAATGGGTTCATACAGACTGGGCGGAGTAGCCAGGTAGTAGATATAATTGCCCCGAGTATCACAGGCTTCATCCAGTTCATCCAGACGAATTTTTAATTTGGCGTAAGAATCCTGTGCCTGAGTATCTATGTCGCAATAATAAAGCAGGGAGAGGAATTTACGGATAGCCTCGGGTTTGTCGGTGCGCTTATTCGCAAATTTTACGATTCCCTCCTGCATTTTTTCGCGAAAGGCTTCATCCGACAGCGGCGTGCGCCCTACTCCCAGTACAGCAAAGCAGGGAGGAAGGAGATTTTGACTAAAAAGATCATAAATCGCCGGAATCAGTTTGCGATAAGTCAAATCGCCGGATGCACCAAAAATTACGAGTATCTGTTCATTGTTGGCTTTCATAGATTACGATTTTTTTACGGCGTGACCGCCAAACTGATTGCGCAGAGCCGCAAGCATTTTCATCGCAAAAGAATCTTCCTGCCGGGACTCAAAGCGGGTAAACAAAGAAGCCGTAATTACATGGGCGGGCACATCAAAATCAATGGCGGTCTGCACGGTCCAACGGCCTTCGCCGCTGTCGGAAACATAGCCTTTAATTCCCGCAAGTTGGGGGTCTTCGGTAAGAGCGTTACCGGCGAGTTCGAGCAGCCAGGAGCGCACTACGCTTCCGTGCATCCACATGTGGGAAATCGCCTGAAGGTCGAGATTGTAGGGCGATTTTTTCATGATTTCAAAACCTTCGGCATACGCCTGCATCATGCCGTATTCGATGCCGTTGTGTACCATTTTGACGAGGTGGCCGGAGCCGCTTTTTCCGCAGTAATGGTGGCCGTTTTCGGGGGCCAGTGATTTGATAATGGGAGCCAGATAAGCGGCGGCGGCGGCGTCCCCGCCATACATGAGGGCATAACCATTCTGCAAACCCCAGACCCCGCCGCTGACACCACAGTCAATATACTGTTTTCCCGAAGCGGCCACACGCTCGGCACGGGCCACGGAATCGCGCCAGAAAGAATTGCCGCCATCCACAATAATATCTCCAGGGTTTAAATACGCCAACAGCGCATCAATATTGGCATCCACCGGCTTACCGGCAGGAACCATCAGCCAGACAATTTTCCGTTCAGGCAGTTGCTTAATCAATTCTTCAAGGGAATAGGCACCTGCGGCACCTACTTCCGTGAGGGCGTCCACTTCTGCTTTTACGGGGCTGAAAGCGACGACCTCATGGCGATCCAGCAAAAGGCGGCGTACCATATTGCCGCCCATTTTTCCAAGGCCAATAAAACCGATTTTCATAAAAATATCTTTGGTGTTGTAAATTTTGCCGCAAACTACACACAGTTCTTGTAAATAGTTTGTATGTCATCCGACATTTTAACCCTAAGTTACAGGACTTACACCAAAGGTAGGGTAAGCAGTTATAAAAATTTAAAATTTACTGCCAGGCTGGAATATACACGCACTTTTTTGCCGTTGATTTCTCCCGGAACCCAGGTAGGCATGAGATTTACCACGCGCAAGGCTTCCTCATCACAGCCGTAACCAATGCCTTTTACAACAGATGCATTGGAAATAAGCCCGTCGCGTTCGATCACAAAACGGACAAATACTTTGCCTTCCACCTGATTTTGTGTGGCGAGGGTGGGATATCGTAACTTGTCGGAAAGGAATCGGTACAATGCTGTTTCGCCTCCGGGAAAAGCCGGCATAATGTCTGCAACCGTAAGGGGTTCGCGATCATCTATTTCTTCGTCACGGGCATCGCGGGTGGGCTGAATATGAATTTCCGGCTCAAAACCGCCATTGGTCGAATCGGTAAACTCTGCATTTTCATTAACGTCCACCAGTGTACCCTGATCCTGAATGGCGGCAATCAGTAACTGATAATCCTCCATATTACGCAGCGTGTCCAGATGTCCGGTAAGGCTATCTCGCGCCACAATTCCCGCCGTATTTTCAGCCAATATCATTGGTATTGCCTCGGGGGTGAGAACCGATAGATCGAAGGTTTTCAGTTCACGGGGAGCCACTAAAGAACTGGCTGCTTTTATACCCGTCAGAATCAGAACTATCAGAAACACACCCCCAAAAGCAAAGAGCAGTTTTTTTCGGCGAACTGCTCTTTCTCTTTTTTCTTTCTCCCGGATAAATTCCAGAATATTAGACTTATCTGCACTCATGTTTTATGCTTCGGTTTAAAGCTGAAACTTCTCGCGGAAATCATTGTAAAAAGCTTCTCCCATCAGTTTGGCAAATACTTTATGTGTCTGCTCAATCATTTGTTCTGGAGCAACATCCTCGGAAGTGAAGCCAACAAATTTGATTTCCATATTTTTCTGGAGATTCCATTTGCGGCGAGACACAACCAGAATATTTTCATCGGTCAAGTCGGCATGAGAAACGTTTAACTCCCGGACTTCGCGGAAAATTTGCAGGATAAATTTGAGGTCGCTGCTGTTGAGGTCTTCAACGTTTACTTTTTTATCCAGCCCTATTTTACCAATATGCTCTTTCAGGGTAGTTCTTTCGATATAGTCCCGGAAATAATAAAGCCCTTCTTTGGCCACCCCAATCTCACTCATTTCCATGTAGTAGGTGAGTTCCTTATCATAGAGCTTTAGGAATCGCTCTACTTTCTGGGGACTGCTAACTTCTTTGGCAGAAAGAACCTTGACTACTTTCGGTTCATGGTCAGCATAAAGAGTTACTTTTTTCGTAGAAAACTCGCTGTCTTTCAACGCACCTTTAATGAGGAAAAGGTCGTTTAGACTCATTTTTGCGGCCTTTAACTCTTTAAGGAAATCCCGATTTTCGGGTTTTTCTATTTTGGCCGCGCCGTTAGAAATTGCTGCCGGCATTACGACTTCTTTAGTGATCTCTTTTTCGCCTTTGTTTCCGGTTCCTTTGGTTTCGACCGGCGCGGCTACGGATACGAGTTCTGGCAGCGGTTGCGGTTTAGGTTCCTGCTTTGGCTCGGGTTTAACCTCGGGTTTTGGCGTCGGAGCGAGAACGATTATCGGGGTTACGGGTTCTTCCACCACGGGCAATACAACCGGTTCGGGTTGTGTTTCGGCTACGGGCTCCGGCTGGGTTTCAACCACCGCCGGGGTAATTATTTCCGGCTCGGTTATCGGTTCAATGGGTACTATTGGCAGGATTTCTTCTTTCACCGGTATCGGTTCGGGTAATACTGCCGACGGCGTTTCCGGAGTGGTATCTGCGATCACTTCTTCGGTGATGATCTCCAATTCGTCTGACGACTCATTGATCTCTTTTGTGAGTTCGATACTACTGAGCACTTCGCTGATGTTCCATTTGATGACAACATCCGGAATACCGAGGCTTGCACCGCGGCTGATATAGATACTTTCGTATGTTTCTTTTTCATCCGGATCGGTACAATTGGCGCGAATGTCGGCCAGGAGCAATTCTCTTTCCTCTTTGATTTTGAGTTCGGCAGAAATTTTGCGGCGTTTTTCCTCTTCCTGACGGCGGCGTTCTTCTTCCTGGCGGCGGAGTTCCTCTTCCTGACGTTTGCGGTTTTCTTCTTGCAAACGGATTTTTTCGGCTTCTTGTACTTGTGCCGTACGAACGGACAAACCGCGAATAATGGCAAAATAATCCGCTTCCGAGGAAAAATCGCCTGGGCGGAAGAGTTTTCCATTCATATTAAGATCTTGCTCCAGGTAAGCTTGGAGAGCCTTGTTGCGGAGAAAATCCCCTAATAGAACCACTTTTTTCACCTGCTTTTCATTCAGCGCCTCATTGCGAAGTTTATCGCCGAATTTTTCTTTATTGACCGTCAGCAGTTCGTAATATTTTTCTTCCGTAAGTTTGATTTCTGCTTCCAGGCTTACGGTGTCTGTATTTTTGGATACATTAAATGTAAAATCTTCTCCCGGATTCAGGAGTTGAAGTGCGAGATCGGTTTGACCTTTGACGTCCACGGAAAGACCGGCAGCCGAAAACTCCGAAAGCAGTTCTTTCAGGACATTTTCGGTCCCTACGGATCTGCCAAAATCTTTAAAAGGATAAAATTCAAAAGCCTCATCGGTAAATAACGCCTCCCGACCTAACTCCTTCACATCACCGAGGACTACGCCTTCTTTTTTCAGGCTGTAACAAAGATTCAAATAGTCATCCACGGCTTCAAGTACAAGGAAATTATCTCCGTTTAAGTCATTATTATTCCTTAAACCATGCAGATAGGAAATTACAAGGTTGTCGCTGTGGATGAGTTCGAGTTTACCCGTGGCTCCTTCGTCAATTACCTCATAAACCTTTTCCTTACTGTATTCATTCATATCCACCGGAAAGGCAAGCGCACAGACGGTTGGGTGAGGTTGCGAAATCAGGCTTATACCGGTAAATACTTCATAGGCATTCAGAATCTGAGGAAGATGTTCCTTCAAAACTGTATGTGGCGACCGGGAGTCGTAATTGATATGCGTTTTCCCGTCGAAGGTAAGCAGTTGAGGTTGGTCTGTAATTACACCGGCAAGTAGTTTTTTCTTTGTACAAATTATACAGAGCATATCTGTGTTGGATTATTTGGGTTGGTTATTTGTTCTAAGACCTGAAATCATAGCCAATTGCATGTTTCATCAAAAAATTAAATGCCTGCACAGCACCTTTGGAGCTGAAAAGGCAGTGAGAACGAAAAACATTTGAAAAGGAAATCCACAGATAGCAGGAGCACAAGATTATTTCAAGCAATGAAACAATCTATGCAATAATAGTGCAGAAAATGAATGTCTCCGGGTGAATGGTCAAAATCGGGTGTTAAATCGCCCGGTCAAGATCTTCGATAAGGTCATCGGCATCTTCGATGCCTACGGAAAGGCGGATGAGTGTATCTTTTAGTCCGCTTTTGAGTCTTTCTTCACGGGGAATGGAGGCGTGAGTCATTGAGGCAGGATGCCCAATAAGGGATTCTACTCCGCCCAGGCTTTCGGCCAGGGAAAACAAATGCGTGCCACTGAGTACTTTGAGCGCGCTTTCCATCCGGTCGTCTTTCAGGGTAAAAGACAACATGCCCCCGAAATCGCGCATTTGTTTTCGGGCAACTTCATGATTGGGGTGAGAAGGGAGACCCGGCCAGTAAACGCGCTCCACCTTGGCATGAGAGGAGAGAAATGCGGCGATCTTTGCACCGTTTTCTGAGTGTCTTTGCATTCGCAGGTGTAACGTTTTGATTCCTCTGAGCGTAAGGAAACAATCCTGAGGGCCAGGAACGGCGCCACAGGCGTTTTGCAGGAAACGCAACTGTTCATTGAGTGATTCACTGCGGGTAATAATGGCTCCCATCACCACATCAGAGTGGCCGTTGAGGTATTTGGTCAGCGAATGAACTACCACATCTGCACCCAGATCGAGGGGATTTTGCAGATACGGAGAAGCAAACGTATTGTCCACGACAACCATAATTTCATTAGCTTTGGCAATGGAAACAATGGCTTTTATGTCAATAATATTCATCAGCGGATTGGTAGGCGTTTCGACCCATACCATCCTTGTTTTCGGTGAAATAGCAGCAGCAAAATGATCGGGCGAAGACATATCAATAAAAGTGGACTGAATGCCAAAACGCGCAAATACTTTGGTGAATATCCGATAAGTACCGCCGTAGAGGTCGTTGCAACTAATCACCTCATCGCCGGGATTCAGGAGTTTGATCAGGGTATCCGTCGCCGCCATGCCGGAGGCAAAACAAATTCCAAACTTCCCGTTTTCAAGGGCCGCCAGCGAGTTTTCAAGGGCCGTGCGAGTGGGATTGTGGGTACGGGAATATTCGTAGCCTTTATGATCTCCGGGAGCCGCCTGGACATAAGTACTGGTCTGAAAAATGGGCGTCATGATCGCGCCGGTAGAAGGATCGGGAGAAACCCCCGCATGAACCGTTTTTGTACCGAATTTCATCTGAATTTTTCTTCTTATATTAAACCATTCTCCTGAAAGACCTGTAAAAGTAAGGAAGATTTACAAAACTTAATTCTCTCATGGCTAAATTGAACGCATCCGAAAGTAAAATTCTCGACGAAGTTGCCGCCTGGAAAGGAGAAGGCCCCAGTTTCCTCAACCGCGCTACCGACTTTGTCAGCCGTCCGATTAGTTGGGTTACGGAAAAACTCACGCCCGAAGATGTCAAAGGAAGCATTTCCGGACTTACCGAAAAAGTGGTTGAAAAACTTCAGGATGTCACCCAGTGGACCGTGAATTCCGAGGATATTCTCAAAGCTACCCGTGAATTTGAAATCACCTCCACCAGCATCCCCGATCTGAAAAAACAGTCTATCCACGACTTAGATCATGTCGCAGAAAAATTTATTGAACACAATACCCGCATGGCCACACTCAGCGGAGTCGGCACCGGCCTCGTAGGATGGCCCGGACTAATCGCCGATTTGCCGGCACTTTTTACGTTTTCTATCCGCACGATCTATCAGATTGCGCTTTGTTACGGTTTTGACCTCAACGGTGAAAACCATTCCCCCGAAGACAAAGCTTATGAAATGGAATACATGATGCGGGTCTTTAAAATTTCAACTGCCTCCGACAAAATCCAGAAACAACGGTCTCTGGCTGAACTGAAAGACTTCGAAGCCGGAAGAAATTCGGAAGTTTATGGAGAAGTTGCCGGCGATTATACTACGAAACAACTGGGGCGCAATGCCACAAGTTTTATCTCCCGGATTATTATCAAAGAAATTATTGAACGCACCATCACCAAAAAGGCCATTGGGCTGGTTCCGGGTCTGGGTGCTATTTTTTCCGGCGGTTTTAATTATGTCTATATGAAAGATGTAGGAGAAGCAGCCTTTATGCTTTACCGGGAGCGTTTTTTATTGGACAAAAAAGGTCGGAAAAGCACCATTAATATTCAGATTGAATAGCCGACAACACACCGCCGACCAGTTCGCCGATATTAAAAACCTTCCGATTGGTTGTCACCCCCAACCTTACTACAACCAGATCTCGGGAGGGGATAATCACCACATACTGCGCATCAAAGCCGGAAGCATAAAACATGTCTTCCGGCAAATCCGGCCAATAATGATACCCACCGCCTTCTGGCGGGGTCTTGAGAGCATTCGTCCAGAAATGTGCCGCATATCGTCCATAAGGATCCGCCGCTGTACGCTTCCGGCTGTAGTCCACCCATCCTTCGGGAAGGATTTGTTCGCCGTTCCAGACGCCGTTGTTTAGGTACAACATTCCAAACTTCGCCCAGTCTCTCGGAGTGGCATAACAAAAGGAAGACCCCACAAACGTCCCGGAAGCATCCACTTCCATGACCGCAGAGTTCATACCGATTCGGGAAAATAATGCTTCATAAGGAAACCGCAGATAAGCATTGTAGTCCTGATACAAAAAGCGAATATAGCGGCTGATGATATTAGTGGTTCCACTGGAATAATTCCACACTTCCTCTGGCTTGTGAATCAGCGGACGAGAGGCGGCAAAAGCACCGGCATTTTCCTCCTGGAACAACATTCGGGTTACGTCAGTAGAGGTTCCGTACATTTCATTAAACTCAAGCCCGCTGCTCATCCGAAGCAACTGATCGAGGGTAATCTGAAGGCGAGGATCGCCGGTTTCCCATTCCGGTGCATAAACAGGCTGTAAGACCGAAATACGGTTATCCGCCGCCAGCGTACCTAACAGCGCATTCGTGATGCTTTTAGCCATTGACCAGCCTCTCTGGGGAGTGTTGAGGTCAAATCCGGGCGCATATTGTTCGGCAATAATTTTTCCTTTGTAAACGACGACTACCGCATTCGTGCGTTTTAAACCTTCCGGATTGTTCTCTTCGAAAGCCTGGTCGAGCACCTCGGTGAGTTTTTCGCGGTTTATTTTTTCCGGATAAGGAAGGGTGTCGCGGTTTCCCATCGGCCAATAAAGCGTGTCGGAATTCGCCATTAACTTTCGCGGAGAAGCATAACGTTGATTTCGTAGCGAATCTTCCGATAAACCATTAACAAGGGTACAACCCAATCCTTCCCGAAAAATAGCTGTTTGTTTTTTTAACCCCCCAAAACTCGCAACGGCTTTTTTTCTTTCCCGATCCACTTTTACGGTTGTATTGCGGACAATAAACCGATCCAACTCGGCGGCTTTGACCGACGCCTCTTCACGTCCTGCCACGAATACACAGGAGCACATTGTTTTAGCAGCAAAGCCGGTGGCGATGGGTAATTGAGAATTGGCAACTACACCGGCGGCGACGATCAGCAGCCCCAGGAGTGCCAGGGCCAGATAAAGGAATTTTTTTCGCATTTTCATTGGAGAATGTTAAGGCGGGTGTAAATTTAGAGAATCCGCGTGAATACGCCTGCATTTTACAAAATCAAAATAAATCCCTATGCCGACGAATCCCCTCAACCGCCGCAAATTTGTAAAATTAAGTGCTGCTGCCACGGCAGGATTAAGTATGTTAAACGCCGGATGGATTCCGGCGGACTTTCAGGAAACCCTTATTACCCGAGAACCTATGATTGCTGATCTGAACCTTATCGGCGCCTACGGCCCCTGGGCGGCGTCTATCGTCGGGGACAAAATTCCCACCTATTCCTTCCGGAATGAAAAATACAAAAACCTACCCAAGTGGCAAAAAATCGCCCGTGCAAAGGTTTTGGAGCGTTTAGCTATACCCGACACCGGCGGAATACCGAAGGTAACGGTTCATAAAAATTATATTTACGACGGTCTTCAGATTGAGGAGATTTCCTGGCAATTGCCTTACGGCAAAGCGACGGAGGCAATCGTGCTAAAACCCGCCGGCGTAGCCGGAAAACTCCCCGGAATCCTCGCTTTCCATGATCACGGCGGAAATAAATATTTCGGTACCCGGAAGATCACCCGCACTTCCGACTCACAACATCCTGACATGGTAAGCCATCAGCAGGAGTATTACAGCGGGAAAGCCTGGGCCAATGAAATCGCCAAAAGGGGATACGTAGTAATGGTTTCCGATGCTTTTCCTTTTGCCAGCCGCAGGGTCATGCTGAGCGATGTGCCGGAGTACAACCGGAACGGTTTGAGCGACAACGACCCCGAAAACTCCGCCAATATCGAAGCCTACAATCGTTGGGCGGGCGAACATGAACACATCATGGCCAAGTCGCTGTTTTGTGCAGGTACTACCTGGCCGGGAGTATTTTTGGCCGAAGATCAGCGGGCATTGGACGTGCTCTGTGCGCGGGAAGACGTGGACAGTGAGCGGATCGGCTGCGGCGGACTGTCGGGCGGCGGAATGCGCACCGCATTTGCCGGAGGCCTTGATCCCCGGATCAAATGCGCCGTCTGCGTCGGGTTTATGTCCACTTGGAGGGACTTTCTGCTGTACAAATCCTTCACCCATACCTGGATGACCTACGTGCCCCTTTTGCCGCCCGAACTCGATTTTCCCGAAATTTTTGCCCTTCGTGCCCCCTTGCCTACAATGGTACTTAATGATGAAGACGATTTTCTTTATACCCTGCCCGAGATGAAACGCGCCGACGCCATGATTGGCGAAGTGTTTCAAAAAGCAGGAGCCGGAGATAAATACAGGTGTTTGTACTACCCCGGCCCCCATAAATTCGATGCGACCATGCAAAAAGATGCTTTTGACTGGTATGATCAGTGGCTTAAAATTTAACCTTTGGACTGATCTGTTTTCACTATTTTTAGTACACTTCATACCGATTTTTGCGATTTTTTAAATCTTGGCGCAGCCAAAATAAATCGGCAACTTCATTCAGAACAGAGTTCGATTCCAGCATTTTTATGAGCATTTTGGTGTAAGACAATTCACCGCCGTGAAAGCCGTCCAACGTTTCAAAATCAGCCGAAGAGAAAGACTTTAAAGATTGAAAATTATATAACTCAAACTCATATTTATCAAACACCCTACAAGAAGCAATGTAAATGGAATCCATGTATTGGTATTTTCCGGTCTCATTGAGTTTTTCATTTACTTTATCGGCAAACGGCGGAATAAAAGCAACGACCTCAAGGCTATTCTGATGGCAGTATTGAAGCAGGGTATCTAAAACTTTCAATGCTAGGGGATTGATATTCTCTCCATACTGAAACCGCTGTTCGCCAGCATTTATTCGGCTATAGGTGTCGTGATAGCCATAATCATTTGCTGTCGAATCGTCCACCAAAAGTTTTTTAATTTGGTTTCCGTAAAACATACTGCCATCGTTTCTAAATCCGAGGTTATTCACCCATGCGTTTAAACCAATATACAAACCATTCGGCGTTTTATCGGAAATAAAAAAACCGTATTTCCCCGGTAATAAATCACCCCAGACATTAACAAGAACGGGGATATCAGGGATTTTACGAAAAGACTTTGCCCATTTATCAATATCCGGCGGAGGGTTTTTCAGATTATCCCAATTTTCATTAAACATCCACTGGTCTAAAGCCAGGATCAGGTACCGGGGGTATTTCTCTTTGGGCAGGCTGCGAAGAAAAGGAAGAAAATCCTGAATGCTTACAACGGTATAACCTGCATTATAAAACGATTTTTTGAACATATTACTCCGAAAAGGAAGCACACGGGAAGATCCGACTGCGAGCACTTCGTATCTTTCCGAAATATTTATTTTCTTCCATTTCAGATAACCATAGTTCCCTTCATTGTAGGCATAACCAATCAAATATCTTTCTTCCTGAGCGAGAACAGGGTCAATATCCGTAAAATTTTCACCCGTGGTAAAAAGGACATAACAGGGTATCGCCAGAAAAACGAAAACCGGAAGGGAAAAAATCCATAGACGGAGGTAAAACCTTTTCATATACTAAAATTGGAAATAGATGAATTGTTGTTCGTTGCCCCCAAACCAGAATATACCTATGATCAGAGTATAATAGAAAACCCAGCGCATCGGCCTTTTCCATTGAAACCCGAAATGTTCAATAGCATATTGTTTTTCTCTTCCGAGCCATTCGACCGTTAAAAAAAACATTACCAGCAACACGGTTGTCAAAGCCTCTTGCCTAAAAGGAAACCGAGGAATAGAAAATAGAGAAGTGGAAAATATTTCTCCGATATATTCGAAGGCATGAGAGAGGTCTTCTGCCCGAAAAAATATCCAAGCTAACACAGTCAGTCCGAAAGTGAGGAGGAGATGAAATAGTTCGCTCGCCGAAGGGAATATGCGATTTGCGGCCACGATGTCCAGGTTGCTGCGGTTTTTGTGGGAAAGCAGCAAGGGCAAAAAATAAAGCGCGTTCAAAATTCCCCAGGCGATAAAAGTCCAGTTTGCGCCGTGCCAAAATCCGCTTACAACAAAAATGATAAAGGTATTCCGGACTTTAAGGACAGTCCCGCCCATGCTGCCCCCTAGCGGAATGTAGAGATAGTCGCGAAACCAAGTAGAGAGCGAAATATGCCACCTACGCCAAAATTCGGCAATATCGCGAGAAAAATAAGGGAAGGCGAAATTTCGCATCAGATCAAACCCAAACAGGCGAGAGGTTCCAATAGCTATATCGGAATACCCGGAGAAATCCCCATAGATTTGAAAGGTGAAAAACAAAGCACCCAACACAAGTGTGCTACCGGAATAATCCGCCGAATGATTAAAAATCATATTGGCGTGTTCCGCACAATTGTCAGCAATGACCATTTTTTTGAACAAACCCCAGAGGATTTGCCTTAGGCCGTCAACGGCTTTCGTATAATCGAATGAACGTTTGGAATAAAATTGAGGCAACAAATTCGTTGCTCTTTCAATAGGTCCGGCGACTAATTGAGGGAAAAAGGTAACATAAGCGGAAAAGGCGATAAAATCAGTTGTGGGCTTCAGTTTTTTTCGATAGACATCTATCGAGTAACTCATGGTCTGAAAAGTGTAAAAACTAATACCCACCGGAAGAATTACATTCAGGGATCGCACACTGATTTCATAACCGAAGAAGGAAAAGGCTTCTACAAAACTATCGAGGAAAAAATTGTAGTATTTGAAGAATCCCAGCAGCCCCAGGTTCACGAAAAGACTGATTCCTAAAAGGAGTTTTCGCCGAGCAGTGTTTTCTTCTTTCGACAATCCCCAACCAACAAAATAGTCAACCAGTGTGCTAAAAATCAGAAGAAACAAAAACCGCCAGTCCCACCAGCCATAAAATAAGTAGCTAGCAACCAGAATCAGAAAATTTTGAAGACGGAGGTTTTGGGCTGTTACAAACCAATACAATACAAATGTTAAGGGTAAAAATACGACAAAATCGAGTGAGTTAAACAGCATTTTGGGGGTATGATGGAAGTGTGTGATTCGGGAAATAATCAGGCCCTGAGCGATCGGATTTTCGGAACCGGGAAATCTTTTGGTGCGATTTCCGCGGAGCGTTTTTCGTCCCAGTATAAGTTTTCGGGTAAGTTTTCCGCAAGGATCAATAGCGTGGACTTGCCTTTTCGTGCGTTTAATTCTTTCACCAGTGCCTCCCCGGCGGCAGGTTCCAGTCCCTCAAAGGGATTTTCCAATATCAATACCGGCCTTCCTGAAAGCAGTGCCCGGGCGATGACCAGAAGTTTTTGCCGCGAAGTGGAAAACATTTTACCCATTTCTCCAATAGGGTCGTCGGGGCGGATTTGTTCTTCCGGGAGGAAGTTTTCCTGCAAACGTTCTAATAAACATTTCGCTTCGACTTTTTTATGGGGGTTACGGCTGTAAGAGATAGCTTCAAATACCGTTTTTCCCAATAAAGGAAACCGATCAGAAGCAACGGCAATCCGGTTTCGGATTTTTCGGGGATCTGCGTAATCTAATGGCTGTTCGTCCAGAAAAAGTGATATTTTCCGATGCCGAGAAAACATCAACAGATGATCGGTAAACGAAGTACCCGAATCGCCCAGCGGGGTGCTGAACCAGTACGTTCTACCCGAAACTAAAAAAACGGGATTTGTATCTGTTTGCAGGCTTTTTTCCTCGCTTTCATTTTCCTCCTGATTTAATACCCGCAACAACTGTGAAAGACTGATATTGCCCGTTTCCCAAAAAACATTTACCCGCAGCAGCCGCCGGAGTACCGGAACAGCGGTAATCAGTAAAAGAAAAACAACCAGGAGGGACGAAGGATCAAATCGGAGAGAGTCGGTTTTCGCCGAATAATATACCCAAATCATAATCAGACCCAGAATCCCGTACGCGCCGGTGGAGGCGAGTACCTGAAAAAAAACCTGCACGCGTTCGTAAGAAATTCCGGCTAAACGGAGCTGGAAAGATTTTTTTTGAAACTTCCCGTATTCGGGAGCGATGCGGTTAAATGCCTGGATCGTACCAATGGCGTGAATTCGCTGACTCACAAATGCGAGAAGCCCCGACTTACGATTTCTAACTTCAATACTGGCTTTCTTCAAAAGGGGGCGAAGGATAAAATAAACTAAAGTTAGGAGGACCAGTCCTAAAAGAACCAGCCCTCCAACGGACCTATTCAGCAAATGAATGACCCCTAATAAAACTATCAACAACAAAAAATCACGCACAAAACCAATAATACCGATGGTCAGGAAGTTTCGGATACTTTTCATATCGGCACTCCAGCGCAGCAGATATTTTCCCCCTCCTTTTTGCTGATACACCCGGAGCGGAATCGTCATCTGAGACTGAAACAATTTTTCCCGAAGAAAATAGGTGAAGTACTCGCCGGTTACCCCCAGACTATACCGTTCGAGGTACTCCACTGCCATGTTTAACAACAATAACCCAAAGAAAAACATGATAAAATGTTGCGGGGTTTCAATCCAACCGGAAGGCAGATACTGAAATATCTGTCCCCGGAAAGATTGATAGTCAAAAGCCAATTCGAAAAACTTTCCAATACTAACCGATAACATCACTACCAATAGACTCGATAAAATACCGGCCATCACCGTTATACTCACCAAAGCAAAGTGATTGCGGAGGAAAGGCAGGAAAATATCTCGTTTGCGATAGTTTTTCATGTCTGAAGATTCAGTTTAAGCGGATAAAGGAAAATTTTGAGAAACTCTTTGAAGATTGAGGGTTTTAACCGCAGGGGCAGCATCGGCAAAAAACCGCACGACCGCCGGGTCATCCAAGTCACTAAGCCTCAATACCGGCAGCGAAACCATCTTGCGAGTTTCTTCAATCATCAGTGGACTTGCGGTAAATAATCCGCTTAAAGCAAACGGGCGTATTCCATAAGAATCGAGAATGGAAAGCCCGCCCAGAACTCCCAGGCTGTCCGGGCAGGAGTACATCACATGGTCAATGCTTTGTTTGAAAATCTCCGAATTGAGTAAAGCGGCCGTTTCCTGCTGAAGCAGCCCATCGGCAATTTCAATAATCACAAAATCGGGTTGGATTTCCGAGGCTTTTGCCAGCAGGCTTTGATACAGTTTGAGGAGTTCCTCCAAACTAACCAGGTAGGTAGTGGGATAACCAAAGTAAGAAAAATCCAAACTCAGGCAGGCCCCCTTATCCTTTACGAAATCAACATCTTTTGAATAAATCGTACCCGTAAGTTTGATAAATGCAACTGAAAAACCCGCTTTGACTAATCCCCCCGCAAGGAAAGCAGCCGAAGTCGTTTTCCCGCTATCCATACTTGCTCCGACCGATAAAATCGTTCGGAAGGTACGCGATTCATTGGCGAGGGTAAACTTATAAGGCTCACGGCGGTAATACCGAGTATTGATAATTGTGCCCTTTTCGTCCAGACAATACCCGATCAATTTCAGCGAAGTCGGGCCAATCGGTTCAAAAATGCTGTGGGCAGAAGCAACCCTGCCGATGACCCCGCCCTGGCCGAGAATATGGTAGGTATCACAGGGGGTTTCGGGAATATACCCTTCAAATTGTGCGCTGGCATACCGGGCACCGAAGGTGGCCATAATTTGGTTTCCCGGATAGATATAACGATGCGTGCGGTCGTCGGCCTGAATCCGGGTATGTTTTCCCAATTCCAATACTTCGAATACGGCCAGGTCACCCGTCACCGGGCGATAAGTGTTTACCACTTTTTCATCCATCGCAACCGGAAAAATCCCCGCTGCGGATATTGTTTTTTTCATTTCTCTGTTGTACATAACTTTCGTTTAATAGGTGTTAGATGAGTATTTGTAGAGGCGCTGTTACGTCTTTTAGCATTAAAATTCATAAGTCATTCGGGCTGAAAGAAGATGCCCGGTCTCCGGGTCTCGACTATTTAACCGCTGCTGGAATTGATAAAATACCCGGAGTTCGTAGTGTTTATTTAGCTTCGCATTTGCCCCGCCGCTCAGGCGGAAGGTGCGCCATTCGTTATCCGCTTTTTTAAACCTATAAAACATTTCGCCTTCTGCATAAGGGCTAAAATCTCCCTTCAAACTAAACCGGGCGCGAAAACGAAGAAAGTGAGTAAACTGCCAGGCCCCGCCGTCCTCGGGAGAACCCGTTGACTGAAACCGGATACGCGGCGAAAAGCGCAGGATTTTTCCCAGTTTTCGGGTAGTTGTGAGATCCGCAAACAAAGTGTGGTAGTCATTTTCGGGGCGAATATTTGCCTGATAACCTACCGAACCGTCTATATCATAAACCAACTCCCGTTTAAGCGTTACAATAGTCATACTCCGGGGGTTGAGGATTTCCGCCCAATCGGTCGAAGATGGATTGTTACTCGCGGGAATCCCCACAACTACCGTGTCTCTTCCCGAACCGTTTGAAGAATTATTTTCATCATCATCATCGTCGTCATCATCATCATTTCCGCTGCCATTGTTGTTATCATCATCGTCATTTTCCGTATTTCGGGAAATAAGGTAGAGGTCCACAAAGTCTATTTCCTCAAGATCCTCTCTCCGCCTAGCCGTTGTATCGGAAAAATCTGGAGAAACCTGGAAAGTCTGTGTAAGTTTTAATTCCCAGTTTTTTTGGAACTCGTATTTTTTTTCGAAGGAAAACTGAAATTGTGAGCTTCGATTTTGAGCCTCTACCTCCCCGTGGAGGCAGAGACTCATGATCATCAGAAACAAGTAATATACAGGAAGGTAATTTTTATTTTTATCGAATTTCATATTCGTGGTTGTTTTTAT
Organism: Bacteroidia bacterium; assembly: GCA_033764335.1. GTDB lineage: Bacteria > Bacteroidota > Bacteroidia > J057 > J057 > JAGQVA01. Next base: position 74,257 of record JANRJC010000020.1, read on the forward strand.
CTATAAACAAAGAAATCAGGATTGTAACGATAAAAAAAGACCAAAAAAATACATTTGTGAGGTTTGATGAGTCACCAAAAAAATCAAAAAACCATTATATGCCCCATAGAAGCATTTATTCCGAATCAAAAATTCAATTTTGTAAGAAAAAAAAAACAGGATACCTGCTCGGTATCCTGTTCAGACCCCAATAAGCACCCTTGTCAGGGTGTAATAACCAGCGTTAAAAACGTAAAAGAAAAATCTTGAGTCTCCAACTTCAGCAGATATACGGAAGGCGGTAATGGGGGTAAAGAAAATGAAAATTGTTGCCCTCCTGCCTCTGTGGTAAAATGTGTCAGCCAGAGTTGCCGGCCTTCATAATTCCAAAGCGAAGCGGAAATATCGGTCTTTTGTGTCATTTCGAGGTTTAGGGTAATGTCCTGGCGGCTGGGGTTGGGAAAAACCTTTACCGACTGTATCGGCGAAAAACGATTGTTGTGTAAACCTTCCAACTTACTAGCACCCAAGATACTGCCGGTGCGGTCTTTGCCATTTAATTCTACATAAAACTGCCCGTTGTTTTCCATTGTCCAATTGTCCAGTCCCGGTTCCCAGGAAACCGTAGCGATGGGTAGCCGCATGATCACATATTCTCCCCCCGCGATCCACCCGACAGATTGTGAGTTGAGTGTTTGTAGGCCAAATCCTGCATACTTTTGATAAAAGCGATTGCCCAAAATCACTGGGCTGCCCGCTGCCTGCATCGGGATGTAAGCCGCCGCCTCCGGCGGCTGGGTAAGCGTGAATGGCCCCCCTCCCACTCCTTCGGCTGTAAGGGTTAGTTGAAAATTGGATACGACGCCATCAAATGATCCATCCGGAATCAGCACCACCTCAACAAAACCTGGAACATACCGCATTAAAACCGATACCTGTGGCTGAGCAATCAATTTGGAAAAAAATAAAAAGGGCGAAACAAGCAGGAAAAAAAACTTAACCGATGAGTGCAAGCGGGGTTTGTTATTTTTTTCAGGGTACATAACTTTTTTTGATCGAAGTTTTATCTGAAGAATCCAGATTTTGGAGAATGATGTCTGTATCGTTATTCGCTCCGGTATAAGAAACCATACCATCCATGTTCACATCCTGAGCATGGTATCCGGAAACGGTCGCCTGAACATCCGCACCGCCCAACCGATCCAGTATTTCCCGGCGGTCATTTTGGGGGCCACTGTAAATGATTTTCCGATCCTGATTGATATCACCGGCCCATAATAACCATTTTCCTCCCACTAGTACCTGTGCACCACTTCCCATCGCCTTTTGGTCGGAAAGGGTAAAATTATACAATGTTTCGCTTTCTGAATTAAAGCCCAAAGGCTCCCTGCTCATGACCGGCAAATGATTTCGATGAAATACGGCGACATAATAGCTGTCGGGTTCCACCGAAAAATCCAGCAGACTTCGATTAGCCGGATTTACCACTTTTCCATCTTCCATCAGCAAACCTGCGGCGGCGGCTACGGTAATCGAAGGGTCAGATTTGTCGCGAAGTTCAACCTTTACCCAGTCCACTTCCCTGGGAGAATGACTCGTCAAAGGAGAAACAGAAACATCTGTATAAGGAACCGAATCTGGGAGGAATCCTGTCTGAACGAGGTTGGTTCTCATTTTGCCCGTATTTTCATCAAAAGGCCCTTGAAGCCCCAAACGAAGGCCAAGTTGGGTTCGTGGAATTTTGATGACAATGTTCTGCGTCCCTTGTGCATTAATTTTATTGACCGGAATCCGCGTACCATCTTCACTGATGAGAAAAACATTGTCCACGTTTACCGATAAAAAAGCCTGCGGGGCGTTAAGCGCTCCGTAGTTGCCGATATCATCTATCACAATGGTTATACAGCACATATTGGCGACCAGCCCGGTGCCGCTGATGTTTTGATTACCGGTACGGGTAATCCCGAGGTCAAACCGATTTTGGGAAGCATAATTTATTGTCAGCACTTCTGCACTTGGGCTACTCCCACTGATCCAGGAATTGCTGATGTCCACCGAAGGGGCAAATTTTATCGGGAGATTGTAATAGAGAGAAAGGGATAAACCATAGGCATTGGGCACCAGGCCCCCCGAGGGATTGTCGAGAAAAAGCGCAAAAGAAATGCTGTCGCCGACACTTACACTCTGCTGGTTTGCCGTCAATGTCAAAGAAAGTGTGCTCGCTACCGACTCTGCCGGTGGGCGGGATGGTTCTGTAACATTTTGTTTCACTATCTGCCCATCGGCCTGAATATCAATCTGCCCGTCTCCGTCGCAATCGGCATGTTTGTGATTCACACCGGAAGCCCAGGGGTTTTGAATGGGAAAACTTCCCGGCCAGTCAGCAGACTGCTGAGAAATGAACTGCGTGGACGGATTAGGTCGAGGCGGGCCGGAAAGACCATCGGTCAAACCCAACATTAAAAAGTCAAGCATATTCACCTCACCGTCCACGTTTACGTCTCCGGGCCACAGGCAGCCTTGTTCCAGCGTAACTTTAAAAGAAATGGATTCTTGCTCTCCACAGGCATCGGTTATTTCTAATTCAAAAACTCCGGAGAAAGAAAATAAATGACTTTCCGCCGTTCCAATTTCCTGACCACTGCTATCTGTCCATGAGTATATTGCAGCTTCTACACCGGCATGTAACAATAACGAATTACCACAGTGAACCGTGTCATGCAGCAACGGTATTATATCATCCTGAACCGTTACAAAAAGGCTGATTTCATCGGTGCATGAACCGTTAAAAGCTTTGAGCGATATTTCGACGAGTCCATCACTTTGCGCCGAATAAACGGGGTTTTCGAGGGTAGAAAATAGCTGGCCGTTTGCCCTCCATTCGTAGGTTAATGCCTGTGCAGATTGATTGGTCAGATAAATATCTCCGCCTTCACAGACCACGGATTTGTCCGGCGAAAAAAAGGCAGAGACCTCACAGGAACTGTTTTCACAAAGCTGGGTTACCGGCGCGTTGAAGGTACTCCACACAGAAGAGGAAGAATTTCCAGTAAGTATTACGGAAGCAATAGACAAACTCATAGAAGTTTCTCCTGGCCAGAAAAGATTTTCCGGAGAAACGGGAACCGTATCCTGATTACAGGCAGCTTTACCGGAAGGATCAATCGCCGCAACAAAAAATAAGCTATCTTTTGTCCCCCAAAAATAACCATGCGCATCCAGCGGCTGATCAAAATCGCGGATATACAACCCCGAAGAATCGGTTTTATACCACTCCGAACGAATAATTTTACCCTGATCAGACATCATGCTCCCGTAAAAATTTTGCCCGCCATTACTCCCCGAAACTACCCGCCAACCCTCCCGATGCCCGGCTACACGAAGAACCTCGGTAGGTTCTGGCAACATAATGGTTGATGCATAAACCACGTCGCCTTCATCATCCAAACGGACAAACCACGCCTGCGTGGAATCCACCAGCCCGTAAAAAAGGGCCATCGGGTCTCCGTCTGTTTCTTCACTTAAAGCAAGCCCTTGCACCTTGACATCGGAAAAATTTGCCATATTCCAACCGCGATTCCACAACAATTGCCCGGTTGAGTCTAGGGAAATAATACCCGGAAGAGGCATTCCGGAGGACAAAAAGTCTCCGGCAATCATTATACCTCCTCCCGGGCCAGGTTTAAGCGTTTTTATTTCAAAGGGAATTTCCAGTTTTAGAGAAACCAGTTGTCCTCCCACAGGATTTAATTTTAGCAACAAAATGCCTCCGCTACTCATTCCAAAACTAGTGGAAGCGGCTCCTACCCAGAGATTACCGGCGGCATCTTTACTCATGGCTTTAATGCGATCATCTCCGCTGCCGCCCAGGATCTGTTCCCAAACGATATTTCCCAGAGTGTCTATTTGGGTCAACAGAATCTGTTTATTACCGCTTACCGATACCGTAACTCCGGAAAAAATACCCCCGGAAACTTCTGCCAGCAGAAGAATGGGTTCGCTGCCCGGTAAATGTTGTTTTTTACCCCATGACCAATTTCCCTGTTTATCCAAACAACTGATAAAAACTTCGGAACCTTCTTTGCCGCTGAGATACAAACGATTTTTTTGGATTTGTACAGATGCGCTGTGCCCGGAGATTCCGTTCCCGAAGACCTGTTGAAAAAGAACCGGTTTTGCTACGGCACTGCCAACGTTTATTCTTGCGCCGGATACCATTTTGCCCCTCAGCGATTCGAGAGGATCGGCAGAACGAATGATTCGTTGGATAATTTCCAGAGGGGAAGATTCGGGCTGGGAGGATAAAAGCAGACAGGCCGCACCCGTGCCAAAAGGAGCCGCCATGGAAGTTCCGCTCAGGTACCCATACGATCCACCAGGTAGCGTACTGTAAATAGCGAACCCCGGAGCGGCGATGTCCACGGTAGTGGGGCCGATATTGGCAAAAATCGCTAGTTGATCCTGCAAATCGGTAGCTGTAACGGTAAGGATATTGTTCAGATTAAAAGCCGCTGGGAAAACCGGATATTGGTCATTGTTATTGCCAAAATTGTTGCCTGCTGCCGTGACAAACAGATGCCCTGCTGTATTTGCCTGAGAAATAGCGTTTTCTAAAAAGGAATTATAAATCGGCCCGCCCCAACTATTATTGCTCACCTGTGCGCCCATTGCGACCGCATAGTTTAAGGCAAAAATGGCGTCAGAAGCATAGCCGGTTCCTTCTTGGTTGAGGAATTTCAGGATCATCAGTTTGGAATGCCAGGAAACCCCGCTTACTCCCAGACCGTTATTTCCTTTCGCACCAACTGTACCCGCCACATGTGTTCCATGCCCAAAGACATGGTCATCGGAGGGATCGTTGTCGTTATTGGCAAAGTCCCAACCGATAAAATCGTCTATGTATCCATTTCCGTCCGAATCAATGCCATCCACATCGCCGGGATCAAATACCCATACACCTCCGATCTGCTCCAACACATGACCGTCGCCGTCGGTGTCTTCACCGAGGTTTTGCCAGATGTTTTCAACCAAATCTGGGTGTTGCCAGTCCGTACCCGTATCAATGATTGCAGCAGTGATCGTATCGGAACCGGTTTGATTTTCCCAAGCGCCGACGGCATGAATATCCGCGCCGGGTTTTCCTCCATCCTGACCGACATTTTGAAATCCCCACTGATAAGAAAAATCCGGATCGTTGGGAATAAAAGAAGTAAAAAATAGTGCGTCTGACTCAAGGTAAGACACATTTTCAGCGTCTATCTTTGCCCGAAGATCAGCAACCGCCTGTCTGTCAGCCTCTGAGCTTTTTTTCCATACCTCCAGTCCACTCACCGGATCGGTACTCAAAAGGACATACGATTCCCTCAACTGCCGCATAACCGTAGTCTCTTCCCGTCCCTCTTTTTTAAGAAGAAGGCGGTCAGGTAGCGAAGTTTGAGCAGCCAGATGGGTATTTAACAAAAATAAAAAAACAAGTTGGAAAAGCTTATACCCGAATTTTTTCATAAAAACACCCGGATTACACAATAGGATAGTCATAACACATGAAAAATAAGAAGTTATTTGTTGTAATTTAGAAGACAATATTTTTAGATTGTGAAGTGAATGAGTGGTATAAATTTCATGCTTGGTGCTAAATAATAGCCAGAAAGGCAATCTCGTAGATTCAAAACATCATTTTGTGAGAAAATTTTAATTATGTCCACAAACAGTATAAAATTATATCGGACCCTTTCCACCTTAAACCCTAAAGAGTTGGATAAGTTTGGGCGTTTTGTCCACTCGCCTTATTTTCATACACATGCAGAGACGATTTCTTTTTTTGATCTGATCCGGGATGAATACCCTGATTTTTCTTCTCCAAAGATTTCCCCTCAAAATTTGTTTTCCGCCATTTATCCGGGTGAAAATTTTGATGATAATAAAATCCGAACCCTGCGAAAATATTTACTGGAGCTTTTATATCGTTTTCTGGCGCAGGAGCGGCAAAATTCCGACGAAAATGTTTTTTACCGGGCTTTGCTTTTTGAGTTGCTGGAAAGGAAACTGGAAGACGACTTTCCTCGCGTCCATCAGCAAAGTATAGACACATTGGATGAAACACCTATCCGCGATGAGCAATATTATTACAACTGGTTTTTTTTAGAAAGATTACAGCTTCATTTTGACATACAGACTCGCAATCGGCTGGAAAACAAACCATACGACCAGATAATGCTTCCGCTCAACCATTCTTTTATCATCCAGAAACTTAATTACGCATGCTCAAAGGTCAATCAGGAAAAAGCCCGGGGAATCGTAACCACTCCCAGTCTTTTCCTCGGCACGGTTCTCAAACATTGCCAGGAAAATTTTGATTCAATACCCATTCTGGCAAAGGCTTATTTTCTGTGTCATCAGTTATTGGATGAAACCGAAACAGAAGAAACGCTTTCCACTTTACAAAATATACTTTATAAACATCATTTAAGCATTGGCGATATCCATCTTCAAAATATTTTTGGGTATGCAATTAATTATTGTAATCGCCGATACCGCAAAGGTGACACTCAATTCCTCACTACCATGTTTCAACTTTACCAAAAAATGCTGATGTTAAATCTGCTTTTTGAAAAGGGGAAACTTTCTACCCACCAGTACAAAAATTTAACTACGCTGGGATTACGAGTAGGAGAAATTGAATGGACCCGCAACTTTATCCTGCATTATAAAGACCGGTTGCCCTCCGAATACCGGGAAGGGGTATATCACTATAATCTTGCCCATCTTTACTCTTATGAAGGCACTTACCGCGAAGCATTAAAACAGCTCCGGGAAGTCACTTTTATTGATCCTTACTACCGCATCAGTTACCAGATGTTGATGATGAAAATTTATTATGAATGCATCGAGATCGAACCCCTTCTTTCGCTTGTTCAGTCTTTCCGGGCAAATATTCGGAGGAATAATGCCCTGCCGGAAAACCAGAAACAGGTTTACAACAATTTTGCACGGTTTCTCAAGGCTTTATTTATGATAAAAATCGGAAAAAAACCGCGCAAAAAAACCCTGCCGAATCAAATTGATTCCTGCAAAGCCCTGATCGAAAAAGACTGGCTTCTCGACAAAGCGGGCCAGTTGTTATCGGGTACGCAAACAAGCCTATAAATCGCCTTTAAAATCAGATCGCCTGAGGCTCTGACAATATAAAATGGTTTTCTGCCACCGGCTCAAAAAACCGGGCAATTGCGCGATCGTCCAGATCGGACAATTTGCACACGGGCAGAGAAACCGATTTTCGTACCTCTTCGATCATCAGCGGGCTTGCCGTCAACAGGCCGCTGATGGCAAAAGGACGAATGCCATAGGACTCTAAAATCGCCAGTCCGCCGATGACACCGAGGCTGTCGGCACAGGAAAAAAGCACATAATCAATACTTTGCCGGAAAAAATCCGACTGTAAAAGTGCTGCGGTCTCCTGCTGAATCAGCCCGTCGGCGATTTCGACAATGATATAATCCGGATGGATAGTCGCCGCTTTTGCCCGGAGGTTTTGGTAGAGAGAAAGTAATTCTTCCAACCCTACCATATAAGTCGAGGGATAACCGAAGTAAGAAAAATCCAAACTCAGATGTGCCCCTTTGTCAAGGACAAAATCGGCGTCTTTGGTATAAATCGTACCCGTAATTTTGATAAAAGCGACGGTATGACCCGCTTTTTTCAGGCCGGAGGCCAAATAGGCGGCGGATGTCGTCTTACCACTGTCCATACTTGAACCAATGGATAAAATCGTGCGCATAGGGTGTGCCGAGGGGAAGGTTACCTGCGGTTGAGCCGCATTGCGGTGGTAGCGGGAATTGATCACATTGCCCTCCGCATCGGTACAATAACCCACCATACGCAGGGAAGTGGGGCCTACCGCTTCAAAAAGCTGATGCGAGGAAGCCAATACTCCGATTGCTCCCCCCTGCCCAAGAATATGATAAACCTCTGGAGGTGTAGCCGGAATATACCCTTCAAATTGGGCACTGGCATACCGGGGACCAAAAGCAGCCATGATATAATCACCGGGAAAAATATACCGAAGCGTCTTGTCCTCCGCCTGAATACGAGTATGTTTTCCCAGTTCCAGTACTTCAAATACTGCAACGTCACCGAGGATCGGCCGGTGGCTGAATATTTGTGTATTGTCAATTGCTGTGGGAGATATACCTGCCGCTGCAATTGTTTTTTTGATTTCAATCCGGGTCATAAAAATCTATGAAAAGTTGATTATAAGTTACAAATAATAATCCCGATATTTCCGAAACACACCCAAGTTTATGAAAAAACTATTACTGATTTTTCTGCCTTTTTTCTTGTCCTGCGGGGCGCAAAAACCTTCCACAAATGCGCCTAAGCCGTTATTTTCCCGGATAGACTTCCATGCCCACTACAACTTTGAAAGAGATTCCCTACCGGCACTTTTTCAAAGTTGGAACATGCGTGCGGTACTGATTCAGGTAGCACTCGGTGATTCGCTCAGAGATCAAAAAAACTGGGAAGAAATGGTAAAACACTATCAGGACTTTCCGGATCAATTTTTTCTTTGTTCGGGTTTCGAGGGTACGGGCATTGACGAAACCAACTACGCTGCAAAGAAAATAGAAATGATTCAAAAACACATAACCGATGGTGCACGAATGGTAAAAGTCTGGAAAAATTTTGGAATGGTCACTCAGGATGTTTCCGGAAAATATATACAAATTGACGATCCCCGACTGCAACCCATCTGGGATTATTTGACGGAAAACGATATTCCGGTTATTGCTCATATCGGTGAACCTCTTCAGGCATGGCGCGAGTTGGAACATCGTATTCTTTATGGAACGGACCTTGGAACCGATGAACCGCAGCAAAACCTTAGTCCGGAAAACCGCCAAAATGAACTAAATTACCTGAAAAAAATACTCAGCGTTGACTGGGCCTATTTTTCCGGGAAAGATTCCATGATTTACGACAGTCCGATGATTTCATTCCCGGTAGCGACCGAAGGCCTAAATCTTCCGGATAGTGTATTACACAAATTTTATTACGAAAACGCCGCAAAAATCCTCAAAATCGAAAATGGCGATTGATGAGAAAAGTTGTACCTTTATTCATCTGTACTTTGTTTCATCTGTTAATCTTAGCTTCCCCTTATGCTGGATCGGCCTACACTGGAAAAACTACCGACAGAAACTCTGAATAAACTAGCCCAAAAGCTAAACCTTTCTGAGTTCGCCGGCGGTCCCCGCAACCATCTGATTGAGGCGATTCTGGAGTCTGCCCCGGAAGATTTTGATATTAAGCCTTTCCTGCCTAAACCGGAAATAAAAAAACCACAGGCACAACCGGTAACCGAGGAAAGTTCGTCCTTTATTAATAATGACTCCTCGTCTTTTGTTCAAGTTCTCCCCGAAGAAGATCAATCCTCCGCCTTTGTCCGTTCGGAAGTATCTCCCCCAATGGAGGAAGACTATGATTTTGTGCAGCCGGAGGAGACCGTTCACTCAACCTTTCTAAAACCGGAAAGTGTCGGCCCTTCTGAGTTTATTAAACCGGGAGATGATACTTCAAGTTTTGTGTCCGGCGGAGAAGGTTCTCCCTCTCAGTTTATTCTGCCAGACAAACTGGGCGAAGGGGTCGAAAAGACCGCAACGGTTCACAACCTCACCCCCGGTTCCCGGATTGTACTCAACAATCAACCCTATAATATCCTTCGGATTATCTCCGAATCTTCCCGCGAAGCGGTGATTTACGAGGTTCGCGACGCCCAAAATAACCCCTTTGTCCTGAAACTCTACAAAGCGCATAAACACGCAGGCGAAGAACCCAATACCGAAGCACTCACCCGAATTCAGGGGATCAACAACCCCGACATTCTGAAGCTTTACGACTTTGGTACCGGAGACAAAAAATATCAGCAGCAATATTGTTTTGAAATTAGTGCGCTCGCACGAGGCGGGAACCTCCTCGATGTGCAAAATTTCAAACAAAAATATTCGGTGGACTTTCTGGAAAAAATTGCCATTCCGGAGATATTTAAAGGAATTCAGGCGCTGCACAGCCGGCGTATTTATCATTGCGACCTCAAACCACAAAATATTTTTTTCCTCAATGAGGAAAAAACGGATTTGGTCATCGGTGATTACGGTTCTTCCAAAACATTCGAAGAAGAATCCAACCGATCCGCTCAACAGTTTGACAGTGTGATTGCTACCAATGCCTATATGGCACCGGAACAGGCCAACCGCATTATCTCACCGAAGGTGGATTATTATGCCTTCGGCATGGTCTTGGTCCATTTATTTTACCCCGAATATTTTACCCGCAACGACAACCCCCGTGTTGTGGACAAAGAAAAATCGGGCCGTATTCGCGAAAACCAGTACAACCAGGAGGAAATTCTTCCCTTTAACCCTCAATACCGCCGAATCAATCAACTCATTGGTGGACTGACACTCTACAACCACCAGTCCCGCTGGGGTGAAAAAGAAGTGGAAAAGTGGATTCGCGGCGAACAGGTAGATGTCAATTATAAAGGCCAATCGCTCATTAAACCGATTAACATTGGCTATCCGACCATCCCGGCCATCCGCACGCCGAAAGAATTGATTCAGGCCATCGAAACTTACCCCAATCAATGGTACGATGACCTTATCACCCGAACCTCCGGATTTAATGCTCTGATAGATTGGTTTGCCAGCCGCTATGACCTCCAGGTTGCCCGTGTATTTGAACAGATGATTGAGTTCTACAAAAAACAGGGCAAAGTTTATGTAAAAGAAGCTATCTGCCGGTACTTCGAACCGGAACGCCCACTCCTGAGCGGCAATCAGACTTATACGCTTTATGACAATCCCAATGCCTGGCAGGAAGTCGTCCGGTATATGTCCGACCTGGACAACCGCTGGAAAAAATCAACCGTAGCCGATCTCCGGTTTTCCATTTTTTCGCTGGAGTTTTGTATGCGGCAATATGAAACCTCCGCTAGTGAACAAGCCGTCGAAATTCGCAGGTACCTCGATTCTGTTGAGGGGTCTTTGGGAAGTGAAAAGAAAAAAACATTTACCGATTACCATACCGTTTTCCAGGATTTTATTCCTCTGGCCGAAAAAGAAACCGAGTCTGCCCTCCGCAAAGTAGTGCTTCTGATTTACCTCATCAACCTGAAAAGGCCTTTTAAAGATCGGGAAAACCGCCCCATAGAGACACTGGAGGAACTGGGTTACTTTTTTGCCCGAAACCCGGATATGTACAAAGACCTCCCGATCATTATCGAGCGGGACTTTTTCCTGCACATGAAACAGCGCAAAGAGCTGGTAGGGATTGCTTATGCAGACTTTCTGTTCGGGGTATTTCCGGAACAGACCCAGACACAGATCAATCTGGCAAACCTTCGGGTCAATCAAAACCGTGAATATCACTCTCAATACACCTATCAAAAATCCCTAAGTCAGTTTTTTAAAAAACAAAATATCAACCGCGCACTCGACGAAGGCGGAAATAAACAAGCACTTACCCTTGTGCAGAGCACAAGGCTTTTGCAATTCCCTCCGGGCGTTTTTTCCGGGTTTTTGAAAACCGTTCAGGAAAAACATAAAATTCCGGATAAGGTGATTATTCCCCAAAACCGAGAGGCGATCAAACGCAAGTTTGTAGGTACAGCCGCCTGGCAACTTTTGGGACATCACTTCAAAGAATTGCTGGCAGCCTTTTGCCTCCTAATACCCGTTTGGGGGATTTTGGGGCTTTTTATGCTAAAAGATGCCTACGGAATACCCCTGATCGGGCAGTATTTCCGGGAAACACGGCTGGCCGAGTATCTGGAAAATTCGGAGGTATATCCCGATTATACCGGCAGTTTTTACCTGATCTGGCTGGTTTTTGCGGCTATTTATCTCCTCGCACTGATTCCCCGAATCTGGGCAGGGAAAAATCTGGAACTTATCGGAAAAACCACGGCATCCACCCCTGCCACACCTAAAGTTTTTGCGATTAATGGCGGATCGGGGTTTGTCTTCCTGGCCTTTATGATGGTTTTTCCCGTGTTTTTGATGATCGTCAACTGGATGTATGAATTGATCGGGCTTTCAGCGTGGTTTACGCTTACCTTTGTTTTATATACTCGTACTTCGGGTAAAGGTCGTTCCAAAGGCAAAACCATTGCGGCTTTGTTATTGATGGCGGGTCTTGCCCGATTAGCGATGGAAATCTGGTCCTGGGAAAAATACAGTGAGCCTATGGGCATGCCCATTCCGTACCGCGGTCTGATTGACCTGGGTTTTTATTTGTTTTCGCTGGTAATATTTTTTATCCCGCCGGTATGGTATCAGATGTTTAAAGCTCACAGCCGGATTCATCTGGGTCTAAAAACCGGTTTGTTGTTTCTCGCCGGAATCTTATTTATAGGGGTTTCGGGTATGTCTAATCGCCCGTTTTCTTTTACCGACTTTTTTTCGGGTAGTACTCCCGCCGCAGAAGTGGAATTGCCCATAGCCAATGTATGGTTTGGTAAAATCACAGGTGTTACCGCGATGAACCTGCGGTCGGGGCCGGGAACAAATTATGGAGTTGTACGAGTGGTAAAATCCGAAGAAATTTTCCGGGTAGAAAAGGGGGTAACCGGAGCCTGGTGGATGATTACTTTGTGTGATGGCAATTCAGGATATCTGTATTCGACCAAAATTCAACTGCTGGAAAATATTACCCTTTCGCAGTCTCAGGAGTTTTTAAACGGAGGAGGCCCCTGTGCGACGGGAAACACTTCCGAAAATATCAATCCTGTCAGCAGCACGCCGCCCCTTCCGCAAACGAACTTCAGTGGAAACGTCGGTAAATTGGAAGCTCGCTTTTTGCTTAATACCGATGCGGAAAATCGGCTCAATGGGGCCTATTTTTACCCTTCCCGCAACGATGGGCAGGTTTACAACTTATTGGGTACGGTTTTGCCCAATAATCAGCTTGAAGTATTTGAATACACCGGAAATGTCCAATCCGCTACCTGTATGCTGACTTATAGCGAAACCGCAGGTTGTTACATTGGAAGTATGAACAACAACGATGGGAGAATCCTTGACCTCCGGATTTGCGGACAAAAATTTAACCATCCGGCGGATATTCAGCCGGTATTTACTCCTGCGGATGCTTTTGCCGCTCGAATCAAAGGCAATAATGTCAATATTCGGGACAATCCTTCGGCACAAAACAGCACAGTAATTACCCGACTTGACAACGGGGATCGCATATTAGTCATCGGCAGTGAAACTGAATCGGGAGGAAGTACCCTCATTACCAATAAAAAAACTCCTTTCGAACTCACGAATGGTTCACAGGAAACTCTCGAAAAAGGGCAATTGCTTTTTATTCAAAGCCACGAGGTTTACTCTGGGAAGTTTTTTGTCGCTGCCAATCTCAGCGGAAACACATTGACACAGGGTTATGTCAGCATTCTGGATGTAAGTCTGACCGATGGAAAAATTTGGTACAAAATCCGTTTTGGAGCCAATCAGGAAGGTTGGGTTTTTGAGGATTTTATCCGGAAGTAATCCGGTTTAAGGTTTTGATCAGTCCGCTGTTATAATTTCCCAAAACCTGCCCGGAAGAAGGTCTTACCACGTTTTTCAGAAAACCTTTCTGCCCTACGGAAAACATATCGGCGACAAAAGTATCTCCGGTCACAACGCTTGAGTTTTCGTGGTAAACAATTCGGAAACGGCCACTTCCCTGATGTTCTGCAACGACCATACGTCCGGGTTCCCAGGTAAATTCCACGCGGTCACCCGTTTTCAGGTCAACGGCTCTTATATTTTGAAGGCTAATCGTTTTCGGGGCGGAAGGCGTTTTCGGCGTTTCGGTAATGGATGCCGAAGAGTCGGGCAAATCCTCGGCGGAGTTCACGAGCAACCCCTTTAACACATCAAAAAGCTGGTCATCGCCGTGAACAATCAGTTTTTCCTTCCCAAACCGGTAAAATCCTTCCAGCACCTGAGAGTTTTTCAAACTATCGCCAAAGATGACGATGCCCGTCAAATCTGCCATCGGAAGGTGAGGTGTGATCGTATGCTCGGCATAACGAGCTACCTGCTGGCTTCGAATCATCGTCAGTCCTTCAATTTCTTTCTGAATAACGGATACGGTCAGTTCGGAATTGGGTGCAGGTGAAAGGGTAAGTTTGACGTAAATAAACGGTCTCCGGCTTTTGAGCAATTGATCGTTCCATTCGATTGCCTGCCGAAATTTGAACTTATATTCGGCCTCCCGGTCTGCTTGGTTGTACAGGACATGCAGGCTCTCATCGGCTTTATCCACCACAAACCGGGAAATTACCCCGACACGGGGATCGGTTCCAAAACCCGGGTAGGTCTGATGAACCAATGTCTGGGTGGCGTGATTTTGCTGAACCTGAATCAGGCATACATTCAAATCTTCATTTAAACCCTCGACGACAGCATAAACCCCGGGTATTTTCAATTCCCGACGATTGAGTTTATGCAAAAGAATCAGATTAGAAAAAGAAGGCGTCAGTGCTATGGAGTCCCGTTCAAATTCTTTCTGCTCCAGATAAGCCAAAATAGCAGTCTGTGCCGCAGCGGGAATATTGGGGGAAAATGCAGTTTTTAGCGGAATGGCATCGGAAATGTTTAGCTCCTGTTCGGCATTTGATATCCCGGAAAAAACTTTAAAGTAGGATTCCCGAATGTCCTCTACGATGGAATCCAGCAATTCGACATAAGCACGGCTATAACCCGAAAAATCGAAATTACCGCCTTCGGCTACCTTTGTATAAAAATTTCCAATAGCTTTCACATCTCCTCTGTCCGCATCAGCCTGATAAGCCTGTCCGTAATTTACCCTTCCGCCATCGAGGTAAAAAAAGAGGGAAAACCGGTCTTTGCCATTTTTCTCCAGGCGGGTAAATTTTCCGTCAAAGGGTTCCACCGCACCGATCACGCAAGTATCGTCAAAGTATAAAACCAGGGTTTTGTTCATGTCAATGTCTGTAACAACAGGCCGTGATATTGTCTTTGCCACCCGCTTCGTAGGCGGCATCAACGATCATCCGGCAAAGTTCCGGATTTTGGCGATTTTTTAAAATTACTTCCCGTATCTGTTCATCCGTGATTGCGTCCGGAACTCCGTCTGAAAAGGCAAAAAGTATGTCCCCATGTTCTAATTCATACGGCCCACCGACCGTGATGGTGATTTCCTCCGGGTTCACCCCAATGGCGGAAAACATCACATTCCGCCGGGGATGCGTTCGGGCTTCTTCTTCGGTAATCTGCCCCATGTCCAGCAGTTGCTGTACCACGCTGTGGTCTTTGGTCATTTGGGTCAGGTTGCCTTCCCGGTCAGACAAATAAACCCGGCTATCGCCAATATTGATCAAATGAAATCGCCCTCCGGCTATCATAAATCCCGAAAGGGTCGTTCCGCAGCCGTTATAGGCCGGATCATCCTGGCCTTTCTGATATACCCTCTCAGCTACAATCATTGCTGTATCGTAGAGGTATTGTTTTTCATCAACAATAAAGGGTTCCTTCTCGAAGGATTTTTTATATACCTCCACACACAACTCACTGGCAAACTCTCCATGCGCATGCCCCCCTACCCCATCGGCGACAAAAACCAGACGCCCGTTGAGCGTGTGAGGGGAGGCATACCAGGCATCCTGTTGGGACGGTTTTCTTCCCTGTATCGAATATCCCGAAACACGGGGCAGATGAGGTGAAAGATCAGTATTCAATCGGTTTTCGGCTATTGAAGGTTAATTTTTGTAAATCTCGGGTACGAGGAATTTTTCGAGGAAACATATCCCCTCCAGTACAAGCATCGAATGTTTAAACTCAAAATTACTGCTGTTTTTTGCCTTTTTATATTCCGGATCGTTGGTAATGTAACCCTTCAGATAATTGGAAAGTTCCGCAGTCTTTTCTTTTAATCCCCGTGTATTGGAAATAATACCGGTCTGCGACGGGCCAACGAAATCCAGATAAATATCCAGAAACTTATTAAACTCCTGATAGGCCGAAGGAAATTTGAGTTTTAGGTTAAGGCTTTCAAAATGTTCACTGGAAATCGTAGCAATATGCGGTACTTCTTCCAATTCATTACCCTCCTTGCGAATGGCAAAACCGGACTCACCAAATATGTCCGAATTGTTTCGGAGGTTATTTCCCAGTTTTACTCTTTCCTCTGCGGTAGCGGAAACCAAACCTTTTGCGACTTCAGACTTGTTGTCTTCGCGAATATCGTTTTGTTTGTAAACCGTAATTTTTTCTCCACCCGAACCAAAACCCGCCTGAAGACAGCGAGTAAAATAAGCGGAAGCCATTTGTTTGCCCGGATAGGTGTCCAGCCAGTCAAAGATACGCCCTCCTTTTCCAAAGGGGAAAAGATTTACCTTGTTTACATCGCTGAGGAAAGGATAATCTTCGATGGTTTTGCGCAGTAATTGACCGCTGTAATACAACAACAAACCCGTCATATAAGCCGGAAGGGCAAAAAGTGTCGGGTTGGTTCTGCCTAAAAATGCGTAAAAATGCTCAAATTCATTTCCCCGTAACCGATCAAAAACGGCATTCAGGAAAAAGGGCGCATTCTCTGCATTGATCGTTTTAATATTCGGAATGGTGAGCGCTGATTTGGGGTTGTCATGGTAGCTGACCAAAGCTCTGCGGAAACTTTCCGACTGGCGGGAAGCATCGGCAATCAAACCGGCGGCAAGGCGCAGGGAACTTTGTTTTACCAGCTTATAACCGCCCCCATCGCTGAGGTCCATTGCAATCAGCAAAATATCGCTGGTGCTGCCGCCGACATCTATTCCTAAGAAGACATTATCCTCCTGTAAAGACACGCCCGTAGCCAGTGCGTAGTTGGAAACGGCTTCTGACTCCGTGAGAGGGGATTCGTCCAGCGTTACCGAAAAATTATCTATCGGCTGTATGGAGCTGACGATATTATGAAAAAGACCCCGATACTGTAATTGTTCACCATTGGTAAAGGATCCCGGGAAAGACCAGCGGAGTTTTTGGGGTCGGCAATTATTGGCATACAAATCCGCAATAGACTTCAGATAAATCGCTTTCAGGTAGGCACTTTTTTTCTTATTATCTTTTTCTTCGGTCAGCCATTTCATACTATGGTGCAGGATACCGGCATTGGTTGTAATGCTGCGGCTATCCATACTTTTGATATGGATATTGGGTTCGAAAATGGGTACCCCTCCGGCGATTTCTTCTTCTTCCATTCCCGATACCAGGTATTGAGCGTTATGTTCATGTACCCACGACTTAATTTGCCCGTTGGGTGTGGTTTCGTTCTGGAAGAAATACAATTCATGAGGCATGGCAATTTTGAGATTGCCCGGATCGAGGTTTTCGGAGCCTACAAGTACCATACGCCGGTTGGAAAAAGGAATCGGTTTTACGTCGCTGCCATTTATTCGGGCATACTGTACGCAGGAGTTATTCGAACCAAAATCTATTCCCACCACTACATCCATAAATGAGCTTACCCGGCTTAGGTCTTTGATTTTGGTATCCCCCATCGAGTCATCTTCGGGTTTTTTGACAATAAGATACCCCACGACCCGTTCTTCTCCGTCAATATTTTTGCGGATTTCGAGACCGGCAACCGGCAGATTGGTTTTAATAATGTCGTATTTGTGAAACGAGCTGTCCAATGTTCCTCCGGGATAGGAAATCAGTTTTTCCACTTTTAGGATCGAGCCGGGCATTACCTGATGGGCATAGATAATTTTGCCTTTTTCATTGACCAGAATGCTCTGATCCGATGCTTTTTTGAAAAAAGGCACCATTTTCGTTCCCCGGTCTGCCTGAGGAAACTCCGAATACAGGTAATAACTGTTCCAGCTTTCGGAGATAAAATTGGGCCATATAATGACTCTCCGGTCATTTTCCAGCGGCTGCATTTCGTATTCACGAGCCGTGAGGTTCATCTTTTTGTCGTCAATGACAAGATGCAACTCTACCACGAGCTTATAATCCGAAGGTTTTACATAACAGCGAAGCTCGTGATGATTATCTTTTGGCGTACCAATCAGGTCTCCGATCTGATTGCGGAAAAGGATAAGTCCTTTTTCGCTGAGTGGAATCGGGAAGTACAAAAACTGGGGCTCTTTTTCCGGTTCCCTCGGGTTGTATCCGGGATTAAGTACCTCCACAAAATGAAGAGCCGACTGCCGGAGGGGTTGTTTTTCATCCTCTTCGACAAACTCAATGATATAATCTTCATTCAGCAGAATATCTTTCGGATCTACCTCCACAATGCCGTCTTCTTTGCGAGGTTTAAACGAAACCCGCCCGTCGCGGAAGATATAGAGACTTTGTTTGACGTTAAATAGGCTGTGATACGGATCGGCAAAATTAAGGGCCGCATCCAGGGTTCCTTCGTCCACGATTCCGGTTCCGGTAGTTTTAATGGTTTGCTGCCATTTCCGCAGAAAATCCTTAAATCCGTCAAATTCCAGTCTCGGCTTATTGCCCCGATTGAGATTTACCTCTCGCTCAAAATCTTCAAAATGGTCGTTTATGTTTTTGATTAACAGGTAGAGTTTTTGGAGTTGGTCTTTATTTCTTTCGATAAAAGGCAGCGGATCCACAAATGAGCCGTTGCGATACCAGGGCATGTCGGCAGTCTGAGATAAGCCGGTATAGTCCACCGAAGTAAAAACGAGCGAATACGGGGAGGTCGCGCCAATCAATTTTCCGGCATAATAGATTAGCTGGGTAGCCGGTTTTTCATCGGGATTTTCCTTGCGTTTCAGGGGATTGGTCCATAAGTCTTCATCCTCAAAAAGCATTCTCCCGAGGGCAGAAGGGATGTCAAACAACGAGTCGGCGGCGGCATAATTCATCGGGATGGGTTCGCTTACCCTAATTCGGTCAGGAAAAAGGGCAATACAGGCCATGATCCCTTTCCATTCGGCAACCAGACGGTCGTAAAACTCTACCAGCCCCGATTTTTTGATATTGGCTTCCAACTGGGTATAGGGGAAGGCAAAACCGAATAACCGGGCACGTGCCCAAGGGGTTGGAATACCGGAGACCAGGGTGTTCATCACCTCGGCATCCACTTCTTTATCTATATTAGTTTCGATTCCCTGAATATAGGGTTGCGCTTCATCAAACAGGTGCCATTCGCCTCGCTTACCGCTTTTGGAGGTCGAACTGTTTTTGATCAGTAACGCTTTGGTTTTGTCTGCCATGTGAGTAATTCGTCAAAAATCTTATGAAAAACTATACAAATCACAAAAGGTAGCGTACATCCTTCGGGTCAGCTTTTCGCATTTGTTGCTGATGTTGGGATCGTCCTGGTATTTGATAAAAGCATCTTTGAAAGAGTCAAAGGCTTTTGTCGCTGAATCTGAAAAAAAGCCGGTATTGTAGGCATGTTTTTCAAAGTCGGACTTAAAGAGTTTGCTGTTGTAGGTAAATTTCCGCAATTCGCGGGCACTTGTGCTGCTGAAGACATCGGAGCGAAAAACGAATTTGTCCCCACCGCCGCTGGAATTGTACAACTGCCGGAGCCATCCGTCCACTACGGCTTCTTCATTCAGTCGGAAGTGGAAATAGTTAAAATATTTGTGCATCGCTTCCACCTCACGGGGGTCAATGTCCTCATAACCAATGATATTGTTTTTCTTCAAATCGCCGTTTTGTGCCGAAGCATAAAACCAGGCGACATTAACCATAAAAGACATTGCCACAAGCATCCCAAAGCGTTTGGCCAGTTTTTCGACCTCTTCCGGCGCGACAAAGTCGGCAAATTCCAGCACCCCATCCTCCCGCACGGTGCGGTAATAATATTTTACCCCCTGAGGATCGCCTTTAGTTCGTTTGAGTTCGTCCACCGATGAGCGGAAGAAGTCATAAGCAGCAAATGCGGCAAATAATTCGATGAAATGGGAGTCATTTTCCTGATGTGCGCCCCCGGTCAGTGTTTCTGATTCGCCGTGGCTGGTCTGAAAATCCAGTCCGGGTGTGCCCAGCATATAAAATTTCTGGTATGTTTGTTTGACGGTTTTGTCCTCATTGTAAAACATCATTGCCGCCTGGGAGTTGAGGGCAAATTTATCGGCAGTAGCCACCACCAGTTGCCGAGAAACATAATCCGAGCTGGGAACCTTAAACGAAAAGTAACTCGTCAGCAAAATGGCTCCAAAAAACGTTTCTTTCAGCGACGATCCGGGCATAAGGATTCGGGCGGCTTCGGCAAATGCTTTGGGAATAACGGGGATAGACGACGCGCCCGTTCCTCCGAAAACCGATCCCATCACAAATACTTTTGCCTGACCCGCCGTAACCAGAGCAGTGATAAACTTGGCCAGTTGCCCGTCATGGTTAATCCGAACTTCCTCCAGAATATTGTGGTGCATCAAAAAGGAACCGAGATTGGTCTGAGCACGATAACCATGTTTAAGGTCAAACTCACGGGTGTTTTTCGTAAGAAGCAGTTCGGCCAAAGCCGCCTGATCTTTGCTTTTGTATTGAAGGTCCCCGTATTTGGTGATGCGGGAAAAATTACCCGTGTCCTGACGCGAGTAGTCGGGGCTAAACTGGTAATAATTGATTTTGGCAGAAAAAAAAGTATCCTTCAGCGCGTGCTGTTCTTTGTTTACCCCTTTGCATTTGGAATAGGTATCCACCAGGTCGTATAGGCGGCGAAAATTTCCATTTTCCCGGTCGGTATCCAATGCCAGCATTTCGACCGTTGTGCCATCAAACATGCCCATTGCGCAAAGGTGAACGAAGGATTCCAGGCAACGCATTCCTGTCCCGCCAATACCGATAATAAATATTCTTTCATCCATAGCCGGAATTTGTGAATAGGTAGGTTATTTTATTTTTTGGAGGGGAACCAGGTTCCCAGTTTGGTTTTGCGAAAAACCTTCGACATTACGAAAGCCAGTACAAAGTATAAAATACCACTGATCGCTACGGAAATCAGGGCTGCCTGCTGCAACTCTGCGGCTTTTTTACCGGTAAGGTCACTGGTAATCAGCAAACTGATGACAAACATCAGCACCACCACCAGTATGCCCATGAAGAGCAATCCGATTCTTCTTTTACCAGGATCCGTGGGGTTTTTGCCCGGTTCATGGGGAATAAGAAAGGCGATAAGCATCGCTATTCCGAGAAATAGAATGGCAAATAACACCCCGCTGAAATAAACCTCCAATTTCAGGTTGTCCACCATCTTAGGGGTGACATTGGCCGGGTTGTCAAATATGAGATCCCACAAGTGAATCACGCGGGAAGTCTGTAAAAGGAAAAATGATTTTATCATGGCGGAAATCAGGATGTGTGGTGAATTAATAAGGTAAACCAAAGGTGATATAATAAGTGTAAATCAACTTATTCTGAGGTTTGAGTTCGCGCATAGCCAAACGGATGCTTTCACTCACTCCGGTATAATCTTCGTTCTTATAGGTCCAGGTCAGTACATCAAAATTCTGACGTCCCTCACTATATTCAACATTTTTGATGTAAAGATCTATCCGGCAATGGCTCATGCCGTACATTTCGTCCACGTTGAAGTTTTCGGCGGGTTTAATGGCAATTTTTGCCGTGCTGAACTGTTTGTCATCCACCGAAATTTTCGATTCTTCATGCAATCCGAAAACCTCTTTCAGTTCTCTTCCCCCGCTTTCATCGGTTGTAAAAACACAAGCGCCCGAATCCTGGCAGTTAGACCAGGGATTGCACCAGTAAGTTTGTTTTTTGCCCTCTTCATCTTCAAAAGTTACCGATTTTGCCTGCCCACATTTCAGGTAGTTGATGTAATCATTAAACGGCCCGGAGAAGTCTTTCACCTTAATCTCCAGATCCGCTACCTGATAGTTGACAAACTCATTGGTAAATAAAAGGTCGTAAAACAATTTGTTGCGCTCTTCGAAAGCACTATTCAGTTCTTCATTGTATTCCCCCTGCTCAAAGCCGTTCAAAAAGTTTTTGAAGTTTTCTTCGTCTTCAATATGAATATGTTCAAAACCCTGAGCCAGGCTGCGATTGAGTGAATAATCCACTACCCAATCCTTAAAAGTTGTGCTAAGTCCGGCTTCGATGGAAGGGCGGCCTCGGTCCACTTCGGTAAGACCGTAGTCGGAAAGCGTAAATTTCAGGTGGTGATACGCATCCGCTTTTTTGATGTCGGCAGTGGACTCAAGATAGGCTTCGATGAGGCTGTTTTCTTTTTCGGCAGTGAGACGTGGGGTAAAAAATATAAAAAACAATCGCTCTTCTTTTACCGTTTTCACCACAAAATCCAGTCGGTTTCCCTCGCTCAGCCATTGTTTAAAGGCCGTCTGTGCCCACGGGAATTTCGGATCAACCACGCCCTTAACATTTTTATTTGCCAGTTCACCATCGGTAATTAAGACGCTCTCCCGATCGTGATTGCGCACAATGGTTTCGGCTGCGACATCGAGCGGCGCGTAATTATTGGTGGAATTGTAATTTTCCGGGCTGCGGACATAGGTCTGGATTCTGCCGCCGATGGATTTAGGCAGTTGCTCAATTTCGTTACCCGCAGCGGAAGAGAGCCGAAAATATTCGGCCTTTTCACCGGACACGAGATTGACCAGATCGGTGAGCAGCCCGGCATCGTCTTCGGCTTGGGCGACTTTGTAGTTCATACCATCGGACATATCCAGGTAAATATCCACACGGTCGAGAACCTCTTTGGCGCTACCGCTTTGTTGACTGATTTGATGAAAACCTTCGATCAGTTGCTGGTAGCCTTTTCCTTCAGAAAGGTATTCACTACAGAAATTTTCGTCCACTTCGGCAATCTGCGTTTCACACATATCGCAGATCGCTTCTCCGCAGGAACATTCCGTCGAAGGACAGGGATTTTTGCTACATCCTGAAAAAATTATCAGGGGAAAAAAGATAATCCGGCAAAATAAACAGAAACCTCGGGATGATTGGTTCATAAAATCAAACAATTGATTATATGAGCAATTTAAAAAATATATTTACTCTCCGGATAATCCGGACGTTTATTGCCTGATTTTTTTTATAAAACTCTGCCAAAGAACCGAATCTCTGGTCAAATGCTTCAAAATCAATCGCCTTCTTCCGTCGCAAGCTCCCGAATCTCGCGGGAAAGCGACTGATAGTTGCGAATAATTTCATGCAGACGTTCAAATTCGGCCTCCATTTTCCAGCCGGAAATATTGGCTACTGCCTGAATCATCAAAAGCGTATTGGTTGCATCTCGATCACTTTCCGGACTCAGTCCATGTCGCTCTTTTAGTTGAATAGCGAGAATATTTGAAGAAGAAACAGATGTAGGCAAGGAAGGGGAAATATAGGAAACAGCCATAGGATTATTTCTCCTGTGACGTATCAAATAACATGCCAGCAGAAAGGAGAAAAATGCCTACTCAATGCGGATTTTTTCGACCAGATGGGTATCCTTTTTCCGTAATTCCACCAGATATATTCCGGAAGGTAAATGGTAAACTTCCAGCGGTTTTTCGACCTCCGGAGAGGTTAACTCCGAAGATTCTTCGTAAACCTTCCGGCCATTTACGTCCCATATTTTTAGTGAATATTGGCCCGGAGTCGAAGATGTTATTCGAAGCATAAAACTGCCGCTATTAGGATTGGGATAAACGATCATATCATCCACAGGCTTTATCGTTTCCACGCCGGTATTAAAACTGCCTTCCACCCGAATATTGTCCAGATACAAAGGGAAACCATTGTCGTATTTGTAATAATCAAACCGGAATACTACCTGTTCCCCCCTCAGCCAGCTTACGTCCACGGAGTCTTTTTTCCATTGGTCACACGAAGTCGGTGCCCAGGTATCAAACGAATCGGAAGAAATCAGCACGGTGGTAAGGTTTTCCTGTGAAGCTGTATAAAGCAGTGAATCTTCGAATGTTTCTCCACAATCCAGCGAATACCTTATTTCAAAAGACTCATTTCCAAAACCGCCATTATTGGGATCACTGGCAAAAGCCCGGTCAAAGGTCAGGTATCCGTCCTGTATATACCGGAGGTCAACCATCGGTGAAATCAGGGCGTCCTCTATCCCCGCCGAAGCCATGATGGTATTATCCACAAACATACAGCTATTCCCGCCAGAAGTTTCGGGACAACCTGTGTAAGCAATCTCCCAGCCCGTCCCTCCGGGGTTGTCTATCGTCCAGAACGCCGGTAAACCCAGCTCAAAATCTTCGGAAAACGGAGCCTGGAGAAAAGGTTTGTAGTTAAAGATAAGAGTAGTGGTATCGTTGAGGTTAAATCCGTCGGCCTGGCCATTGGGCAGACTACTGTAAACCGTAACGGTATGTAATCCCGGTGTCAGTCCGGCTGCTACGGGTAAAAAAAGTGTATCCGTTTCGGTATAAGAAAGTAAGCCATTCCAAGTACCCAACACGACCGGGTTTTGATCTATGCGGTAACTGATTTGCGCCGAAGTCAGGGAAGAAAGCCCGAAATTGCGAAGTTCGATACCCAGAGAAAGATTTTCTGCACAATCCGTAAGCGAAGGCCGAATGATACCCGCCACGCCGGCATCAATGCCGGAAGGAAGCTGACAGACGTGAGAATTGAGAAGACTGGCACGGATATTTGTCAGTACGATCCGCATTCGCTCGACCTGGCCGGGAGTAAAATCTTTCCGGCAGACACCTTCATTGTAATCCATGTACTGACTGTTTGCATCGGGCACATCCGTTGTAAAAGGATTGTTGAGGCTGGGGTCATCGGCGTCGGTAGAACAACTGTTGAACGTACCACAACCTTCAAAGGTAGAATTATCCGGCGGGGTATCACATACCCGGTCGCCGTCGAGGAGGCAGTCATTGTTGCGGCAGCCCTGGTCAAACGGATGAGGCAACCCGAGGTAATGCCCGATTTCATGGGCGAATACCGCAGAGTTGGCTTTACTCCTGCCGATCATACTCGTCAGCAATACGATGCCATCCCAGAACTGACCGTGGCTGGTCGGGTAATAGGCATACCCCAGCACGCCGCCGCCCAGAAGATTGCGGGCGATATAGACATTCAGGTAGCGGTTGGGATCCCAGTAAAACTGTTGTTTCATGGTAAAATCGTCGTTGGGACCAATGTCGGTAAGCGGCGTTTCGAAGCGCTCGATACCCGAAGTACCACTGCCGTCGGGAGCTACTTTTGCGAGGCAAAACTGGATTCGCGCATCGGCCCCGACCGAAGGATCGTAATAACCGACATTCCGAAAGGCTTCGTTGATGTTTTCGATTTCGGTGTAAATGCGTGAGTCGGAAATATTTTCAGAAGGATCGAGGTAAAGGATATGAAAAACAACCGGAATGGTATAAATAATTGTATCCGTTTGTCTTTGCGGTTGGGCGCGGTGTTCCAGCACCTTACGCTTCAGAAATAAGTCATTTTCCAGCAAAACTTCCTGATAATCAGGGGTTTTTTCGGCCAGGTTCTGTTCCAGAACATCAGTGGCACAAAAAAAAGCAGATTGCGAAAAAAGAAAATTAAATGGTATGATTATCAGGAAGATAAGGGAAAAAACACGAGACAGTGACATAGATTTGGTGTAAATAAGCGTGAAAATTAGTAAATTCCTGAATTATCTTCACTATCTACACATGTTAGTTCTTTACCCGACTCATGTTTTTGGACTGCATAAAAATTTGCCTAATTTTCGAGATATTTTGTCCCCATGAGAATTGAATCGAAAGAAGTCATAGAAAATTCAGCTGTCCGGATGACGAAAGAAGAAATTTTGCGGGACTATAGTCTCGCCTATCAGAGTCGTCAGGCAAGCCTTCTGGGTCGCAGGGAAGTACTGACTGGGAAAGCAAAGTTTGGGATTTTTGGTGATGGTAAAGAGCTTCCGCAGATTGCCCTGGCAAAGTTTTTCCAAAACGGAGACATCCGCTCGGGTTACTATCGTGACCAGACTTTTGCCTTTATCACGGGCATGGCTTCAATTGATCAGTTTTTCTCCCAGTTGTATGCCGATCCCGACCTGAAAAACGATCCGCATTCCGGAGGAAGGCAGATGAATAGCCATTTTGCCACCCGCCTTATCCGCCCCGACGGCTCTTGGGAGGATATGACTCAATTAAAAATAACGGCAGCAGACGCCTCGCCCACTGCCTCACAGATGCCCCGCATTACCGGTTTGGTACAAGCTTCCCGACTCTTTCGACAGGTACCGGAATTAAAAGATTTTTCGGTTTTCTCCGACAATGGGAACGAGGTTGTTTTTGGTACCATCGGCAATGCCAGTTGTGCCGAAGGTCTGTTTTGGGAAACCATCAATGCTATCGGTGTCATTCAGGGGCCTTTTGTCATGTCTATCTGGGATGATGAGTACGGGATTTCGGTGCCGAATGAATTTCAAATCACCAAAAAAAGCCTCTCCGAAATGCTTTCCGGTTTCCAGCGTACTCCGGACGACCGGGGGTATGATATCTATACGGTCAAAGCATGGGATTATGAAACACTTATTGAGGTTTACCGTGTCGCTACCGAAAACGCCCGGATACATCACATTCCGGCAATTGTACACGTCACCGAAGTAACCCAGCCGCAGGGGCATTCGACCTCGGGAAGCCATGAAAGATATAAATCTCCCGAGCGCCTGAAATGGGAAAAAGACCATGATTGCATTACGAAACTGCGAGAATATATCATCGAAAAAGGATATGCAACCGATGCTGAAATTGACGAACTGGAAAAAGAGGATCGCAGGATTGTGCGCAAAATCAAAAACGATGCCTGGCAGGCATATCAGGATCCCATTAAAAAAGAGGTATCCGAGTTGCTGGGGTTGATCGGAGAAATAACTACCCATGCTCCGTTAAATGTCAAAGAAAACCTGCGGCAAATAGCCGCCGGTTTAAAAAGACAACTCGAACCCGCCCGCCGAGACGTTATGATCTCTTCGCTCAAAGTTTTGTTTGTTGCTAAAGATTTTAAGCACCCCACCGTCGAAAAACTTGCCGCCTGGCGGAGAACCAAACAGCAGCAAGGCACGGAAATTTACGGCTCTTTTCTTTACAGCGAATCGCCTTTATCTCCCCGCAATGTTGCGCCGGTAGCACCGGTTTATTCGCCGAGCAGTGTTTCCAAAAGTGGTTTTGAAATCCTCAATATGGCTTTTGAGGAAATGTTTTCCCGGAATCCCCTGCTGGTTGCTTTTGGAGAGGATGTCGGACAGTTGGGCGATGTCAACCAGGGATTTGCAGGTCTTCAGGAAAAATTTGGTCCCTACCGGGTCATGGATACCGGTATCCGCGAAGCGACTATTGCCGGACAGGCAATCGGGCTGGCCATGCGCGGCCTGCGGCCTATCGCCGAAATTCAATACCTGGATTATTTTATCTATGCTTTACAGACTTTGTCCGATGACCTCGCAACCCTGCTCTACCGCACCAAAGGAGGTCAGCGTGCCCCGGCGATCATACGCACACGCGGCCATCGCCTCGAAGGCATCTGGCATGCAGGATCTCCGCTGGCCATGATGATCCACTCTCTCCGGGGGATTCATATCGCGGTACCTCGCGACATGACCCGTGCCGTAGGGTTTTATCATACTTTCCTTCAGGGCGATGACCCTGCCGTTATTATTGAGGTACTCAATGGATACCGGCTAAAAGAAAAAATGCCGGATAACCTCTCCGAAATACGCATTGCACCGGGCATTCCCGAAGTGTTGAGGGAAGGAAAAGATGTAACCATTGTTACTTACGGAGCCTGTTGCCGCGTGGCCCTGCAGGCCGCAACCCAACTCGAAGAGATGGGGATAAGCACCGAAATTATTGACGTACAAACTTTGCTTCCTTTTGATATTCACCATTCGATCCTCGATTCTCTCAAAAAAACCAACCGGATTGTTTTCCTCGATGAGGATGTTCCCGGTGGCGCAACCGCTTATATGATGCAGGAAGTGCTTGAAAAACAAGGAGGTTATTATCACCTTGACTCAGAGCCGCGTACTCTCACCGCCAAAGCCCATCGCCCTGCTTATGGAGATGATGGTGATTATTTCTCCAAACCACAGGCGGAAGATATTTTTCAAACGGTCTATACACTCATGCACGAATCCGATCCCCCGACTTTCCCAATGTTTTTTTAAACCATTATCCCACCCATTTTCTTCATGAAAAAATTAGCTGGCCTTCTACTTTTGTTTACCTCCCTATTGATAGCAGGAAGTAGTTTTTGGTTTTTTTCCGATACCAACCGCCGTCCTTCTCCTACCGACCGAGCACTCTCTCATGAGGAAAAAGCGGAACACAAAAAAGCACGCGCCGATTTTTTTGAAAAAATGCATCGTGCTGCACCCGATGTCAACTGGCGAATAATTGAACGGAATACCCGAAAGGAAAAAGCCGAAAAGCGGTTTCAGGCCCTCCAGGCACGAAACCTTTCGAAAACCGCTGCCGACTTTGGAAAAGACAGTCTCGCCAATGGCAAAATAATCGGACACTGGCGGGAAGTGGGCAGCGTCAATCAGGCCGGAAGAACTACCTGGGCCGAATATGACTTTGAAAACAATGTCCTTTACGCCTCTTCCGCAGGTGGAAATTTATGGAAAGGTAATCTTCAGGGAAGTAGCTGGGAAGTATTAAACGATCTCCAGCAAATACCTGGTCTCAATACCCTGATTTCGATTCCCCAATCCAACAACTCCCGCCTTCTGGCTCTGGCCTCCGACTGGGGCGTCGAAGGGGTGAGATACTCCGACGACGGCGGACTTACATGGACAATCTCCACCGGCCTCGGCAATGTGCTGAACTGGGGATTTGCCGCAAGACTTGTAGCTCTTCCCGACAGCCTTCACACCCTTTATGTTCTGGCTTACGAATGGGACTACGATCCCGCAAACTGGAGCTCAGTTACGACTTTGTACCGCTCTACGGATCAGGGTGTCAGTTTTTCCAAATTTGCCAATTTTCACAGTTTTACCTACGGAGACATCGCCCGCTTGGATATATGGGCAGATAGTCATTCTCCGGGTTCGCTTTTTGTGCTGGAAAATAACCATGTTTTTCGCATTGACGGAGGGGGAACTACGCTCACCGCTATGGGAAATATCCCACTGATTGCTCCTGAAGGTAATGCACATATCAGGGGCATCCAAACTCCCGGCGGAACGATTTTGTATGCCCTCTATGAAAATGGAGACAGTTCTAATGTGTATCGCTCGGTTTTAGGAGCACCCTGGACTTATCAGGGTTCGGTACCAACACGATTATTTTCCCGAGGAAGTTTTGCCTGCTCGTCGGTAAATCCGAATGTGCTTTATGCCGGAGGGGTAAATGCTTATCGCAGCACAAATGGAGGGGCTTCTTGGCAACTGGTCAATGAATGGTATGAATATTACGGCGATCCGGACACCAAACTACACGCCGACATTCCGGCAATTAATCCCTTTAAAGACAGCGCCGGCAATGAATTTGTCATCATCAATACCGATGGAGGTGCTTATATTTCCTACGATCAGCTACAGACCGTGCAAAATATTTCCCTCAACGGCCTCCACGTCGGGCAGTTTTATTCGACCTATACTCATCGTATAAATACAAATATTGTCTATGGGGGTACTCAGGATCAGGGCTACCAACGGGCAAAAGTGGACAATGGAGAGGCGCTGGTATTTGACCAATTGATCAGCGGCGACTATGGACACCTGGTATCGGGAGACAGCGGACAGAGCATCTGGACCAATTACCCCGGTTTTACCATGTATTATCCCAATGCGGCAAATACAACCCAGCAACTGTTTCGCGATTTTGATGGTAGCGGACATCTCTGGCTGCCTCCGCTGATTGCAGACCCGGTCATGGCCAACCGCTCTTATCTCGGAGGCGGGAGTCTCGACGGAAGCGGAGCAAATATCATTCAGCAGACCGTCGTCGGCGGAGTCATTTCGGTGGTCGAGCAGCCCTACGATTTCAGCGAAGGAACGGCAGCCAGCATATCGGCGATGGGCATTTCGCCGCAAGATGCCAACTACCGGTACGTGATGACTGACAATGAAAAGTTTTTTTTCAGCTTTGACGGCGGTCAAAACTGGTTTAAATCGCCCCAAGGGGCAATCCCCGGCAGTCATTACTTTTATGGAAATGTCATCCTCCCATCCCCCAAACAATTTGGGCGGCTGTACATCGGCGGCAGTGGCTATTCCAATTCCCCGGTTTATGTCTCCAACAACCACGGAAACAGTTTTACTCCCATCAATAACGGCCTGCCCCAATTGCTGATATTCGACATGGATATGACTCCGGATGAAAGAATGGTTTTTGCCGCAACCTCTATCGGCCCATACCTCTATATTCCGGCTGACAACCAATGGTATCCCATGGAAGGACTTCACGCACCCGATCAGACTTATTGGACCGTAGAGTACATTCCCGCGCTGAACGTAGCCCGTTTCGGCACCTATGGCCGGGGAATCTGGGACTTTACCGTTTGTGATTCGCTTTCGCCACAGCCCGTATCTGCTTTTCAGACTTTTCTTACAGGAAACGGGACTTCGATCCAATTTATAGACAAATCCTCCGGTGGACAATTTATCCAATGGGAATTTGGTGACGGGCAAACCGCGCTAACGCCCAATCCGCTTCATAATTTTGGAAGTTCGGGCGTATATGAAGTCCGGCAAATCGTCAGTACCCACTGCCAGTCCGATACTTTCAGCCAAACCCTTTACCTCGTAGCGACGGGAACGGAAGATCTCTTATCTGACCGGCAACTAAAAGTTTTCCCCAATCCCAATACAGGTTGGTTTGAGGTGGAAAATACCGGTGGAAAACCGGAAAACCTCCATCTCGAAGTGGTGGACATCGCAGGAAAAGTTATCTGGAAGAAAAGTGAAGTGCGTGTTGAAGCACAGGGTTTATTCCTGGTTCGGTTAACCGATACCCCTGCGGGTATTTATTTCCTGCGGGCAATACCTGCCTCTGGAGGCAAACCCTATGTGCAGAAACTGATTATCCGCTAAGACCTGTCTCTTCTAAAAAAAATCGGCCCCCTTGTAAATAAGGGAGCCTTTTCTGCATACAGGACGGTAACCTGGAATGCATTCTCATTGTATGGAAAGCCTTCCTGTGACCACATTTCCACCCGCGTGGACACGGTACAGGTATAGACCCCGAGTCATTTCAGAAATATCAAATGTGATCGTATTTACCCCTTTAACTAACTCAAACTTACAAAAAAATATGGAATTTCCTGCGATCGTGGAAAAATGTATTTCAATTTCCTGTTCCTCCTCGGGGTTCAACACTTCCATTTGAAAATCTTTTTCCGCCGGATTAGGCCAAGCCCGGAGTATAGAGAGGGTTGCAGCGGTGTAGGGAGAAACCTCCACAATACGGGAATAAGAAATTTCCCCATTGACGTCGGCAAACTGAATCCGGTAATACTTTTCCGCTCCCGAAACTCCATGGTCAGTATAAGTATAAATAGCAGGTTCCTGTTTCCCTCCGGTAATTTCCATTTCCCCTACCGGAACAAAAGCCGAAATACCGTCGTGTTTTTCGATGAAAAACTTTCCGCTGCTACCCGATAAATTGACCTCCCAGTTTAACACCACGGTGTGAGGATCGTGCGAATATCCTTCCAGCCACAGCCATTCTGCTGCGAGTAAAATATCCTGAAACAAGTCCAAAGGCGTACAGTCCGCTGCCGCAGTATATACACCTGCCGAATCAATAATTTCCGCCTCCGAAGTCCCGATCGGATTTGTATAAACAATTTCCGAGGTGATATTTCCGCCCGCCCCGATCTGATAAATTCGCCCGGCAGTGTTGGAAAAAAAACCAAAGGCAGCCGTCGGGTTCTTATGATAACCAAACAAAACATATACCGGTCCCTGACCACAAAAACCGCTAAAATCAAGGTTTGTCCCCAATCCATCAAATCCGGGGGCCAGTGGAAGGCTCGCATTTCCCCCGGCTCCCAGAAAAAATACCACATCCGAATGCGGCGGAAGTGTGCCCAGATTGGGACCGGTAGGCGCCACAAACAAGGCCGGCGTACAGCCCGCCTGAGCATTTAACTGTGCAAGCAGATTATGGATAATCGGGCTGTCCAGCGGATGATTGATGTCGAGAATCCGGTTGCACTGAAGGCCGATGGCCCCACAGGATTCGGAAGGATTTCCGCCTTTTTCCGTACCGGAAGCCGACCATACAAAGTTGGTATTGGGTTGGTTTCCGATAGCCGGGTCAATGGAGGAAATGACCAGTTCGTCCACCGAAAAGGCCAGCGGCCCCGTTCGCGCCCCAAAGTATTCGTTTTGAGAGTCATTGCCACAAGGATTTATCACCGCTGTGGTAAGCACAATCAATGGACAGATCATACGGACAGGGATAATACCCGTATTGAGGGAAGGAAAAAAACCGTTGTCCACAGTAAAAGAAATATCTTCCGGTGTATCGTACGAAACCGAAAAAGTTGCACAACCATTTACCGCCATTTGACTCAGACTGCCCGAAACCATGCCCGAATAACCGGCATCGGGAATGAGGGAAATCGTTCCCGCATAGTCGGGCTGGGTTTTTCCGGTACTGCTTTCCACGGCGCAAACCTCAAAAACTAGTGGAGAATTTACCTCTGCACATCCCGGCGGCATTTGAGTAATAAGGAGTTCATCCGCTACGGGGCAGTCAAACACCACGCCGGAAAGCGTATCGGTGATACAACCCGGAGTGGATAAATCGGCTATGGCAAAACTGTATGGGGTGAGGTTGTCACCCGTAAAACCCGTAAGCGATAGCGGAAGGTCGCTGTACAAATAACTACCCGAAAGCCCACCCGGATCCGGAGAAACGACCAGTGAAAAACCCGTTGAACCGGGGTTAAAGGCAATAAAATCCAGCAAGCCTGTGGCTACGCCATTGTTGCAGGATTCGCCCGTCACCGAAAGATCGTACAATACACACGAGGCCAGAAAGTGAGAGCCGATGTCGGAGAAACTGTCCATTGCATAACAGTCCCATTCGGTGGAAGGATTAAACGCACTTAAGCCGTCAAATGACGGACAAATCAGCGCAGATTTCCGGATAAGGGTTCCGTCTGCGGTTCCCTGCACACAGCCTGTACCCGTCCATTCCAGTCCGGGGTCAAATCCTTTTTGTCCCACCACATCCAATGTCCCGCCGGAATTTTTTAGGGCAATGGCGTCGTCGCCGTTCATGCTCAGCGATCCGGAAGTCTGATCGGCCTGACTCAGCAAGGCGACGACTGCCCCGGTATGGCAGAGAACATATACGTCGCCAGGGGCGACCGTACCACTCAGCGAGATCGTCGCGGTGGGAGCAGCGTTGCCATTCGCGTAAATTTCAAGGGCATACCCTCCGGCGGCAAGATCCAGTGCTGCTCCGCTGCCGTTGTAAATTTCAATGCACTTGTTGTTTCCCGAACCTTCCAGGTATTCGGAGATATAGACACATTGTGCCCGAAGAGAAACGCCTGCCAATAGCAGGATCATAGGTAAAATAATGTGTTTCATGGTTGTTAATATTATTTTCCCGAAAGCTATAACGGCGAAAAAAAATATCAATGGAAAAAATCACGCAAAGGTAAATATGGATTTTTCCGCCGCAGCAGCTAATAGCTGACGATCAGCGAAGGATCGAGCGGGTATCGGCCAAATTCTTTTCCATAAACCGCAATCCCGCCTTCTCCGGTTGTTTCCAGCCGGATACGAAAGGTGCGGTTTTTCCACATTTTTTTAGGAACTGGAACTTTGACCAGATAACCATACGAACCGGCTTCACGCAGCTTTTTGTCCTGAAGCTGATGATGCCAGGACAATACTCCCCGATGGTCGGCGGGGTCATCGGCCAATAAGGTGGTTTTTACTTTTTCCCCGTTGATCAGTACCTGGATTTCGGAGGGGAAAAAGGTTTCGTCGGTCATCGGGTAAGAATTAGGATTGCTGCTGGGCGCAACACGTGCTCCCAACATATAGTCCTGGTCTCGGTTAAACTCGGACTGATCTTTGACAAACAACTCTTTGGCGGAAAGTTCGGCCACAAAATACACCGCTTTGGGCGGTCGGCTATCGGCGGGCATATCAAATACATATTCGAAAAATCCTTTCCCTGCTCCATTTACTTTTTTGCCTTCGAGTACATTCCATTGGCGTTTACTCCATTGGGCGGAGGCAAAGTCGGCAGGTTTTTTCTCAACAATAGCCATTAACTCCGGCTTTTTCTCCGAAAGGATTTCAAAAAACATGAAATTATGGTGAAGCGTTTTCCCGGTTCTATCCTTAAGCACGAGGCTTAATTTTGCCAGTCCGGCTTTGTCGGGAAGAGTTATATTCAGGGGCGAAAGTTCTTCCTGTATCCACGGGTGATAGTCAAAACTGAGCCTGCCGGAATTTTTATTTTCTTCGGTTCCGGTAGCATCCGTCAGTGTCAGATTCCACTCAATATCAAGCGAATAGCCGTAATCTTTTCCCGTCATATCGGATATAAAAAGCGGAACGGAAACCGTTTCTCCACCCTTGACGGTGCGGGAAATTTCATTGCCGGTAGAGAGGTAAATCAGCGAATGGAAATCATTTACTGTCATTCCATTTACAATTTCCCCTAACCCGGTCTCTTTTTCTGTGCGGTCAAAACGCCAGTAACCGTTCCACTCATTGATGACATCGTGGTGTTCGGTATAAAGCCAGCCCGCCATAAAGGGATACCGGCGGAAGGTATTCATCATGCGGTGATAATCCCAACTCCAGTCCACATCACCGGTACTGCCTTCGTAACCCCAGACGTTTCCGCATTCGGAATTGATATTGGGTTGTTTTCCCTGACGGAAGCCCGGTTCAAAATCGTAGGTACTTCCTTCGAATGTTTTTTCAGCGAGATTTTTCATAAAGGGTTCCCATTCCCAGCCGGGGAGATAACTATGCCAGGAGTTTATATCCGTTTCGGTGTGGCCCGCTCCGCAGCAGATGGAATTGTCCTCCACGAGGCGGGTAGGATCGAGGGACTTGGTGAGGTAGTACATGGAGGCCACCCACTGTTGGGTTGTGGGCAAATAGGCATTCCTTTTTTTGCCATTTTCCTCCACACTCGTTCGCAGTCCCCAGGTTTCATTAAAAACAATCCACGAAAAAATCGCCGGGTGATTGTAGTCGCGGCGGATCATCTCCCGGAGGGTGTATTCGGCTTCGCCTTGCATTTTTTCGTCTGGCTCGCCCCAGCTATTGGGGAGGTCAGCCATGACCAGCAGTCCCAGTTTATCCGCCCAGTAGAGTTTTCGGGGAATGTCTGCCTTGATATGAGTGCGGATGCCGTTTAGCCCGATGGCTTTACTTCTTTCGATTTCCTCCCGCATGAAATCATCACTCGGAAAAGTATAAAACCCCTCCGGATGGTAGGATTGGTCAAGGGTAAGTTGCAGGTAAAGGGGCTGATTGTTGAGCGCCACATAAGGATATTCACTGCCGGGGAGGTTCACCACCGATATTTTTCGCATCCCAAAATAGGTGTGAAGCAAATCGTCTTCCATTTGCGCCTCCACCTCGTAGAGAAAAGGATCGTCCAGCGACCAGAGATGAGGGTTGGGCAGGTTTACATCAAAACTGTATTTAAAACTTCCTTTGGGGATCGTCACTTTTTGTGATACGGGTGGGCTGGCATGGGGAATATTCACCGTAAGAGAGAGGTCTCTCGGCGCATCGTAAGGCAGCCAGGCGGTAACTTTCACTTTTTGATTGTCAATATCGGGGGTAAAATGCAGCGCGTCCAGCCAATCATTGCCACGAGCTTCGAGGTAGGTAGTCTGCCAGATGCCGCGGGCGTTTCCGTACCCCTGTTTGCCGTATAGAGTAAATCCCCGGCGGGCGTCATCGGCCATGACCACCAGTTTTTGCGTCTGCCCCCAGCGAATGTAGGGCGTAAGCTCAAAGGAAAAGGGTGTGTAACCGCCGGTATGTTCGCCGAGTAATTGCCCGTCGAGCCAAACTTTGGTCAGCCAGTCGGAGGCTCCGATGGTGAGAAAAATCTTTTTTCCCCTCCAGGCATCCGGTATTTTTACTTCGCGCTGATACCAGCCGATATCGGCTTTGTCGGCTACTCCTGAGAGTTCAGAACCCCAAGGGAAAGGCACTGAAATGGCAAGTGGGAAAACCGTTTGTCCTTTTTGCCAGCCCTTTTCCTCTCCCGTTCCGGTGGAGTCAAAGGCAAAGCCCCAGGCACCGTTGAGGTTCATCCACAGGGGCCGTTCATAGTCCGGGCGGGGATGTTCGGGGAGAGGGATATTCTGAGAAAAAGCAGCAAAAACCAATAGACAGAAAATAGCAAAAGAGGCAAGGCGTTTCATCGGTATGAGGGTTTAGGTAAATATCGGGTGAAAATAGAGATTCGGGGAGAGAAAATGAAATAAGGGGAGAAAGTCTCCGGATCAAAATGTACATGAGATACCTGGATTTTTTTATCTTTGCACTTACGTAAAAGTTTCCGAAATGGCACCCTCAACTGAATTGTATAAAAAAGCGACCTCACTGGCTGAAGTGGACAATGCCGTACGGTTTGATGTACCGGTAAGCTTTGATCATGAATTTTTTACCGATTTTTCAGATGTCAGGGGTGATTTTGAAGATCGTATGATCTACAAAACACTGAACGTCCATCCCAAAACCTTTATATTTAACCGCGAAGCCAATCAGTTTAATAAAGTCATGCTTTTCCTCGCAGGCATGCGCGGTTCTGGCAAAACCTCCGAACTCGCAAAAATCACGGCCAACCTTCATAATCCCAAGTGTTTTTTTTGTGTCACTTGCAACCTTGATCAGGGATTAGATATGAACGATATGGAATATATGGATATCCTAGTATTCCAATTGGAACGGTTGTTTGAAGAAGCCCAAAAACACCAGATTGTATTTGATGAAGGTGTGTTGAACTCGCTACAAAATTGGTTTACTGAACGAGTCAGTGAAGTCAATAAAGTCATCAAACGCGAAGGAGGATTCGAGCTGGAAATCAAAGCGGAAACGCCCTCTCTACTGAGTTTTCTCGGAATCGCGGCAAAAATCAAAAGCAATCTCGCGGGCTCGAAAGAAAACGCCGATAAAATACGAACCGTTTTCCGGAATAATTTTACCGATTTTGCCCAAAAGTTCAACCAATTTATAGAACACGTCAATATCGTCCTGCGCAACCACCAAAAGGGACAGGAATTGCTTTTTGTCGTAGACGGCCTCGAAAAAACCGCTACACTCGACATCCGGAGGAAAATTGTACTTGAAGAAACCAACCGTATCCGACAGATTAAGGTAAATACAATTTTTACCCTGCCCATTGAACTTATGCCCCAACGGCAGCGACTGGTATCATTCAGTACCGTGGTATCGTTTCCATTTGTCAAAATCCGCGAAAAAAACGGTGCGGTCGTGGAGGAAGCCGTCAGCCGATTTGAGGAATTTGTCTCCAAACGAATACTCCCCAACCTGTTTGATAGCCCGGAAACCATCCGTCAAGCCATTCTTTTGGGAGGAGGTTCACCCCGCGAGTTGCTGAGAATCCTTGAATATGCCAACATGTATGCCGACGAAGATGCCGGTAAAATCACTGAAAAGGATCTTCATCAGGCAAAGAAAAAGCTGGCTGCGGAAACTACCCAATATCTTTCCGCACAAGATCTTCAGAAACTCAAGTTGCTCAAAGAGGCCAATGAACAGGATAAACTCATGGCTTTTGATGAAAGCTGGCAGGATTTGCTGGAAAAACTTATCCTTTTTGAGTACAACGACGGTAACTACAAAAGGGTAAACCCGATTGTAGAGGTTTCGCCATTATATAAACAATATGTCGAATAATTATGCAGAAGAAACTAAACCGCTTTTCAAGCTGTTGAGTAACCCAGCGTTTCGATTTATTATCGTAAGGTACAATCATTATAACCTGATCCGGCAGCTTATGGATGATCTACGGAAGCGTTTTTCTGACCGAAAGATTATAACATTGGACACACAACGCACAGACTACCAACAAATTACCCAACAATATTTCGATCTAGGAAGTGGTTTTTTTATCCTAGAGCATTTTGAGGATGTACTCAAAGAAGAACGTGACAGCCGAGGTCGGGAAACTCCTCAAATGAGCCAAAACAACGAACGAAGACGAGACATAACCGCAGGTCTGAATTTGCGGCGCGACAAACTTGCTCAGTACCCTGTCGTCCTGATGGTACTTATCCCCGCCTCAGCCGGAGAGTTGTATGCCCGAATGATTATGGAGAAAATGCCCGATCTATGGTCCTTTCGTTCGCTGATGGTGGATTTGGAAGCGGAAAAAGAACGGCAAAATCGCTCCTTTCAACTATCCGGGTTTACCCTTACAGACGAATCACCCTTTCTTGCCGATGCCCAAAAAACATCCCGACAAACAGAACTTGTCCATTTGCTGGAGCAATTGGAGCATACGCCCAAAGAAGAAATCACTTATAGAAGCAGCCTGTATCCACAGATTGTAAAGCTGCAAAAAGAGTTGGGGCAATATGAATCGGCCCTTCATACCCTCGATGCATGGGAAAAAATTGATGCAGAGCCCGATATTGCAGACATACGATATGCTCGTGGCGAAATTTATGAACTACTGGGACAGTTGGAAAATGCACGAGTAAATTTCACTCAAGCATTGGCAGAGTATGAGCAGAAAGAGAATGAATATGGTATTATCCAAAGTTCGTTGAGTTTGGCAAATGTGTTTGGTTGGATGGGAGAGGCAAATAAATCGTTTGAATATTATGAATTAAGCCATGAACGTGCAGAAAAACTTTATGAAAAATTTCCCCAACAGGCAGATAATAAATGGTGGCTAGCGATTGTAAAAGAAAAAGCCGGGGATAGATCCCTAGAAACAGGCCAACCGGAACGTGCACTTGTTTTTTTTGAAGATTCGTTAAAACTATTTGAAGAATTATCCAAAATGTACCCAGAAAACCCTGAATTTGCCTTTGGATTGGCAGTTTCTAACAGTAAAGTAGGTCAAGTAATTGGTATATTAGAAGGGGCTCCTGCATCCATTCCTTTTTTTGAGCGGTTTAATCACTTGATGGAAGAACTCCACAAAATTGAATCTTCGCTGCGGTCCAAGTACAACCTAGCGGTTTCTAATCAGTATTTAGGGGCAGCCTACACAGATATAGGAGAATGGGATTCAGCATTGAAATTTTTTACTGAATACAATCGCCACGCACAGGAAATATATAAAATTTCCCCAAACAATATTTTCTATAAAAATTTACTTGCAATCTCTTATCAATGGCTGGGATGGTTTTACGAAAAAAAACTTCAAAACAAAGAGAAGGCGAAAGAATGTTATTATAACTCACAGGCTTTGTCGCGGGAATTGGTTGAGTCATTTCCCACTTATCAGGAATTCAGAAAAAACTTTGAGTGGGTAGAAAATGCGCTGGCAGAGTTTTCATAGCAAAAATGCCTTACATTCGTAGCTTTGCCTACCTGGCGCGACCCGATAATCCCCACTGCCGGAAAATAAGTCAGCTATTCGAGAAGTAGCGGGTAAATACTTCGTTCAATCATATTCAAAGATACCTTTACCTTGAAAATTAAAAAATAGGTTTTAACTTTTCAAGGTAAAAGCCTTGCCAGCACCGCGATCGCCTGTTTT
The DNA here is from genome assembly GCA_033764335.1 of Bacteroidia bacterium. Taxonomy (GTDB): domain Bacteria; phylum Bacteroidota; class Bacteroidia; order J057; family J057; genus JAGQVA01. Next base: position 113,873 of record JANRJC010000020.1, read on the forward strand.
ATATCTTCATCATCCACGTCGAGATGGGTGACCATCCGCACCCAATCGCGGCCAAAGGAGGAAACGAGGATGCCTGCTGCTTTCAGATTTGACACCACGGTATCGCGAGGGATTTGGGTTGCATCGGGTCGGAAAACGACAATATTAGTTTCCACCGGCAATAACTCCGCCACCCAGGGTTGTTTGCTGAGTGCTGCGCCTAATGTCTTCGCCCTGCGGTGATCGTCGCTCAGACGGGTGATATTGTGGTCCAGCGCGTAAATACCCGCCGCCGCGAGATAACCCGCCTGGCGCATTCCGCCGCCAAACATTTTCCGCACCCGCAAGGCCTTTTTAATGTCGGCTTTGCTGCCCAACAACAAGGAGCCTACCGGCGCGCCCAATCCCTTCGACAGGCATACAGAGAGGGTGTTGACATAACGCCCGTAATCCTCGGCTTTGTCACCCGTGGCGACCAATGCGTTGAAGATACGCGCCCCGTCCAAATGAAGCCTCAGTCCGTGCCGGCGGCACACTTCGCTGATGGCCGCAACTTCCCCCAGCGTATAATAACTCCCTCCGCCCTTGTTGCAGGTATTTTCGAGTGAAACCAGAGAGGTCGTAGGGAAATGGATATTTTCAGCGTTGATGTTTTCTTCGATCTGCTGTGGATTCAGCCGCATCCGGTCGCCGGATAAAAGTCTCAGGGAGGCAGAGGAGTGGGCAGCCACACCCCCACCCTCGTAAAGATAAATATGCGAATCCTGGTCGCAGATTATCTCATCCTGCGGCTGGGTCGAAATCCGGATGGCAATCTGGTTGCACATCGTGCCCGAAGGGCAAAACAAGGCAGCCTCCATCCCAAACATGGCCGCAGCCTTTTCCTGTAGGGCATTGACCGTAGGGTCTTCCCCAAACACATCATCGCCTACTACCGCCTGAAACATGGCTTCTTTCATGGCAGGTGTCGGACGTGTTACGGTATCACTTCGAAGATCTATTTTCATAAATACCTAAAATTCGGGCGGATATTTTCCGTCTTTTTGATTTTAGCAATATCTTTATAAAAAGATTTTTTTGTACAAAACCCGGTAAGGTGGTAAAAATAAAGAAGTGGGTGATATTTTTTGCACTTCCCACCAAAATCCGGTAATATTCCTATTATGAGACGAATTGATTCCGGTTCGCGAAAAAAAAATGACTTCCTGGCTAATCTTAAACTCCCCTTCCGGATTCCGGTAGAAACTCATGGAAAACTCCACAAAAAACGGGGCAGCCTGACGGGAGTCTGTGCAGGACTAGGAGAATATTTCGGTATAGAACCCACCGTTTTTCGGTTAATTTTTATGGTAACTTCTTTTTTTTCCGGAATCGGGCTATTGGTTTATCTGGGTTTGTCTATATTTTTGCCAATGGAAGGAGAAGACACTCAGGCGACCGACGGAAGGTTTCGCCTTACCAACCGACCGAATCTCTTTGACGACGGTGTCAACTACTCAAAATACGAAGCGGACAAGGCCCCCGAAGAATCCCTTTCCGTATGCTCCCGCTGTGATACCGTCTGTAAACCTGAAGCCCGTTATTGCCATAAGTGTGGTGCACGCCTCTAGTGATCGAATTTCTATTTATGGAAATGTCCCGGAAAATTCTCACCGATCTGTATAGTTACGAATACGAACATCCTTTTGACCGCGAGTCTCTTGACCGGCTCGAACACACAAGAGGTTTGGAACTGCTAACGCAAAAAGTTCTTGACTACGGATTTGAAAAATATTTATTAATCAAACATACCGGAGGGAATATTCGGGTAACGGGCAAAACCGTCCCGGAACTGCACAATATCCTAAAAGAAGCTTGCCGGATTTTTGAAATCACTTCGGTTCCGGAATTATACATTCACCCCGAAGGCAAAATTACAGCCCTTACCAGCGGTGAAAAAAGACAGATCATATCCCTGAGCAGTGCCGCAATTGATGCGCTGACAGAAGACGAATTATTTTTCCTTTTGGGAAGAGAAATGGGGCATATTCGCAGCAATCACGTGCTATACCGCATGATGGCTGAATCCCTGCGAGTGGTGACTCAGCTTATCAGCGACGTCACATTGGGTGTAGGCAACCTGCTTTCCATGCCAATTCAAATTGCGCTGATGCACTGGTATCGAATGTCGGAATTTACCGCCGACCGCGCAGGTTTACTGGTTTGCCAAAACCCCGAAACCGTTTCCCGTGCTTTTATCAAAATGGCCGGGTTGCCCCCAAAATATCAGGGAAGGGTTTCTACCGAAGACCTGCGGTTGCAGGCAGCCGATTTTGACGGTATCCCCGAAACGACTTTTGATAAGCTGATTCGTTTTGCGGCGGGATACGAAAACCCCGAACCCTTTACCATTATCCGGGCATCACAACTTTTCCAATGGATAGATTCGGGGGAATATCAGCGGATTCTCAATCGCTCCTTAACGAAAAGAGTAGAGAAAAAAGGGTTGTGTCCCGCCTGTGATACACCTTTTACCGAAGATGAAAACTTCTGTCACCGGTGCGGAACTAAGCTAAAGAGCGCAAAACAATCCGAAGAAAATTAGTGCCTTCTCCCAACAGAATTCGCAGGTTGACTTTACTAAACACGACGCCTTCGCGCAGTTCGACCGGAATGGCTTTCATCGTTAAGGTTTTTTGCCGGGAAGCCAGAAAAATAAATTCCAGATCGGCGAGGTAGCGGTTGATGGTGGTTTGAAGAAAAATTTTTCGTCCTTCCTCATTAAATCCCTTCAGCCCACATTGAGTATCAGTAATAGGGATGCGAAGAAAATTGCGGATCAGAAAACGAAGAAACCGCGATATTTTTACCCGCATGGGAGGAAGGTTGGTATAATAACTCTGATTTTTGATACCCACCGCAATATCCGTCTTGCCGGAGGAAAGTTCGCGGTATATTTTCACTAGGCTCTCTGCCGTATAGGGAAAATCGAGGTCCGTAAAAATGCTGATTCCCGCATCGGAAGCAGCCATTCCCTTGCGTAAAGCGTGGCCTTTTCCGTGGTTAGGCGAATAAAACACATATTCAAATTGTGGAAGGGATTCCGACAGTTTCTGAATCTCCGCCGGGGCAATCGGTACAGAAGAACCGTCATTTACCAGAATATATCGGAGAGAAAGGTTTGGAAGCATTTGTTCCAGTTCTTTCGCCGAAAAAATAATCCGGTCTGTCCAGTCTCCCCGTGGATTAAAACAGGGGAGAATGATATCAAGTTTGTTAATGTTCAAGATAAAAGTTGTTGTACATCAGGGTTTTCCCGGGAATTTCCATAAACACATCCGTATCCACCGGTCGTATTAAAAAAGACTCTGCCTCGGGAAACCGGTCTTTCAGCCAGAATTCAGCCCGATTGCCGGCGGCTTTCAACTGAAAAGTATATTCGACCATCATCCAATCTTTGTAAATGGTTTGTCCAAACATCGTCGCAATTTCCTGATAGTCAATCTGATTCCCCAGGCTGTCGTATTCTCGGTAAAAAAATCCGGGAAAACCTGATTGTTTCGGGTCAATTTTCATCCACAGGGAAACATGCATTTTTTCTGCATAGGGAATGGTGTCATTAAATAACCCGAGGGGGTCGCTTTCACTTCCTTTGATCGTCGAAACACCAAAAGCCGTATCACCGCCCGAATCATACCCGTTGAAATACACCGGGCTTTCTTTCCGCGACCGGAATAGATTCCCTTCGGCAAAAAGCAGGATGTCTTTTTCCCTTGCGAAACGCGACTCCGCCGCTTTCCAGTGGGTAGCCAGGCTGTCGAGTTCGAGCCGATACAAGGCAAAACGGTCTTCCGGAGTGATTCTTACGGCTTTTTTCATCAGCCATTCTTCCCCCGGCGAAAGTTTTATACCCGACTCACATAAAATGAGCAGCGGCTTGCGGTTGGGATAATCGGCGAGAATGGTTTTTTCGATATAATCACCGCTGAAAAGCTGAATCAATTTTTGCGACTCCGAAATCGAAGTTCGCGACATACTGCCACAGGCGAGCGGAAGCCCGAGGTCAAAGGCCAATTTATATACACGGGCTGTCGTGGCATCCGAAGGTGGGTAAGGCACAAATTTTTCCGAACCGGTATTAAAAGAAGGAATGGGTAAAACGGCCTGGAAATCACCGGGTTTCAAACCGGCATCGGCCAGCCATTTTCCAAAATCCGGCTCGGCATTGGCCAGTACGTTGTCGCCTTTGGTGTGCAATGCCACGTCTGCATGAATTTTGATATGAAGCGCCGCTTCCCAAAGCCAGAAAAACAAAGCGATCACCACCATCCAAATCGCCGAAACACGTAACCCTTTTTGGGAAAATCGTCGGAAAATCAGGTAAAGATATACCGCAGCGTACACGGTAAAAGTGTAAAAAAACACCCAGGCAAAACGTCCCAGTGAACGGAATTGCCGCAGCGGCGTGAGTATATCCAGCAGCCATTCAAGGTTCCAGCGGAAGGGAAGAGCCATGGAAAAAAGCAGGATCAGAAAACCCGCCCAAAAGGCAACTGCCAGATCCCCCGGCAAAGCCGGCCACAACATCCGATTGTAGCGAAACTTCCAGCCGTAACGTATGGTCCGAAAAATCGTCATCACCCCGATTACCGTCGCCAGCATCCCTACGTACGAAAATCCTTCCACCTGCGGGCGTGGCCCCGGGAAAAACCCATGCCAGCCATCCCATAGAGGTCCCTGAACAGGCAGAAAAACACTTTCCCAATAGGCCCGGTAATAAAAAAAACCCGAGGGGTTGTCCGGGCGGTCAGTCACACTGTCCGTGAGGGCCATCAGCGTCTGAAATATTAGCAAAGGCAAAACCAGACTCATCCCGGTTTTAAGGAGAGCAGGAGTCAACTGCGAGCGAATTTTTCTTTGACTAAAAGAAAAAACAGCCATATAAGCCGTCGCAAACAGTACCCCCATCAGTAGGTAATACGCATGCACCCAGCCGGAAAGACTAATCGCCAGGATCACACCGGCAAAACCCCACCCGGGGCGAGGCCCGGCAGTCGCCCGGATCAGCAGCCACCAAAGCATCGGGATATAAACGGTATAGGCCAGCGCATAATGCCCGGCAAACCGGTGAACCTGGGGCGAAAGGCAGGCAATGATAATCGCAACGGGAATGGCGTAAACTGCCGGCATCAGAAAATGCCGGAGAATTTTATACAAAAAGTACATACATCCCACAATTGCGCCCAGAATCAATCCATTCATAATTCCCACAGCATAGTCTGCAATGGGGAAAACATGATTGTCCCAAAGATTAAGTAACCAGGATATAAGCGGCTGATTGTCAGTATAAAGAACATGCTCGCCGAAAGGATAATTCATCCCCGAAAAACGCAGGCCGGTGTCGTATTTGAGATACCAGGCCGGAGTAAAATAATTTTTTAGCCCATCCTGAGATTGCCCCAGCAAAAAGTTATTGGGGTTACGCAGGATTCCCCGGAAGGCTTTATCCAGAATCAGGTAACCCAAACCCAGAAGGATCGGAACCGGAAGATATTTTGCAAACCTTTTCACAACAGCTACTGAACTATGCGCCAAAAATAGTATTTATCTTCAAACAAACCTTTTTTGCGTCCACATAAAAAAACAATTCCCCAAAGGAAACGATGTCCGGAAAACCCCTTCAAGAATCAAATTCAAAGAGATGAGGGATTTTTTAAAAAAATTGTAAATTGTACTTCACTCCGGGTTATCTTCACAGCGGAGAAACACCACTTTTACAAAACCGATCCACATGCGAATCAATTCCCTTCTCGAATTAGAAGCAAAATTCCTGAAACCGGAAACCAATAAAGGTTTTAAACTAGACCCCTTTTCCTTACCGGTACCGGGTGAAAATAATCTGACGCTGAATGCCATCCTTGCTTCGCGGAAAGACGGATACCGTGAATTTTACGAAAGTGAAAAAACGCCCAAAGATAAAGTCGTCATCCACTATACTGTAGGGCATATTTTGAGCGACATGACGACTCTTTCCCCAAAACCGCCCACCGGAAAAACGCGATTGAGTGTTGCTTATGTGATCGCAAGGGATGGCACGATTTATCAGCTATTTCCTTCCTATTACTGGTCATTCCATCTGGGGGAATCTGCTCTGGGGGGAAATAGTATCGGCAGCAAAAGTTCTGTTGCTATTGAGTTATCCAATTTTGGACCGCTTACCTTAAGCCCGGATAAAAAGACATTGGAAACCGCCTACTCTCGCAACGGTGGCAACCCGGTGGATACCTACTGTGCGCTCACCGATGCCGATCATTATTTTAAGCTGGACAAACCTTACCGGGGTTATCAGTATTTTGCAGCTCATACAGACAAACAATACGACAGCCTGATCATCCTGCTTCGTTACCTAACGGCTACTTATCAGATTCCCCGAGAGTTTATAGAAGAAACCAAACGATTTGAGGCCACGCTGGAAAATGCTCAATTCTCCGGTATATCCACCCATGTCAATTTCCGTCCTACGGGCAAAACGGACATTGGTCCGGCCTTTGACTGGAAAAGAGTGATTGATGGAGTAAAAGCAGCCCAATATCAGCCACTCGGTACCTTGAAGTTTGGCACTATGGCAGCTGCAGCTTCGGGTGGTGCAGCCGCAGCTTCGGGGTTAGCGAAAGCAGGTGTATTTGGGTCTTCTGCCGTTGCAGGACCTCCGCCTTCTAAATTTCCCGTTTTCCAAAATGAAGAAGAAATGGAAAAAGCGCTGATTCCGCCCGTTGCCAAATCCAGAGGCGGTTTTTTTGACGAAGACTTTGGCCCGGCACCCGAAGAAGAAATGGAGGTTGAATCGGAAAATCGGTTTTGGGTGGATTAACGGTTTTAATTCTTTAGCGAACAAATAACATTTCCCGGTATTTGGGCAAAGGCCAGTTTTCATCCGGTACAATCCCTTCCAACGCATCAATCTGGGTACGTATCCGATCAAAAGCGGGCACAACACGCTCGGCATACGCTTGGGCTACCAAGCGGGTGGAAATAGACTTCCCTGCCATAACGCGGGCTTTCTTCATGTCTTCTACCGCCGTGACGACGGAATTGATGTGTTCGCCGAGTTTCTCGGCGAGTTTTTCCTGCGCCGACACCGCCGACACCGAAATGCCTGCACTGCGAGCGCGAAGAATATTTTCCAACAATACACCCTGATATTTTATCGCTACCGGCAACAGGCTGGTCATCGCCAGTTCTTCGATAATATCTGCCTCAATCCGCACCTTGTTCAGGTAGTTTTCGACCAATACCTCATGCCGGGCTTTAAGTTCTTCGCTGGAAAAAACACCGGTTTCGGTAAATAATTTTTTTACCTTCTCTTCCAGAAAGGCATCCAGGGCATGAGGGGTAAAACGAATATTTTTCAGGTTTCTTTTCAGGGCTGCTTTTTCCCATTCGGGGCTGTAACCGTCTCCTTCAAAACGGATACTTTTACTGCTTTCGATATACTCCCGGATAATATCCAGAATAGCAGCCTCCTGTTTTCTGCCTCGGTTTACTTTGCCGTCCACTCGCTGTACAAAATCCATAAGCTGCGCGGCTACAATGACGTTCAAAATCGTCATCGGAGCAGAGCTGTTGAGGGAAGAACCCGCAGCCCGAAACTCGAATTTATTTCCCGTAAATGCGAAAGGAGAAGTGCGGTTTCGATCGGTATTGTCAATTAGCAGTTCAGGTATTTCACCGATCCCCAAATGCATAAGTTCGCTGACATTCTCGTTTTTTTTGCGGCGGGGAGGGTTTTCGATATCATTCAGCACACGGGTAAGCTGACTTCCAATAAAGACCGAAATAATTGCCGGTGGAGCTTCACTCGCTCCCAATCGGTGGTCATTGCCGGGAGAGGCAATACTGGCCCGGAGGATGTCTGCATATTCATATACCGCTTTAATAACCGCCACAAAAAAGGTCAGGAACATGAGGTTTTCCTTCGGATTAGACCCGGGGGCCAGAAGATTTTTCCCGGTATCGGTCATCAGCGACCAGTTGTTGTGTTTACCGGAGCCGTTCATTCCGGCAAAAGGTTTTTCGTGAAGAAGAGCCGACAAGTTGTGTTTACGTGCCGTGCGGTCAATCAAATCCATGACCATAAGACCATGGTCAACGGCTACATTGAGATTTTCAAACTGGGGGGTGCATTCAAACTGAGCGGGAGCTACTTCATTATGCCGGGTACGCAGGGGGATCCCATGTCGGTGGCATTCCTGTTCGAGTTCGTTCATAAAGGCAAATACCCGTTCAGGAATGGAGCCGAAATAGTGGTCATCCAGTTGTTGTCCTCGTGCAGAAGCCGCACCGAAAACCGTGCGTCCGGTAAGGATAAGGTCGGGGCGGAGGTCATAAAAACTGCGATCTATAAGAAAATACTCCTGCTCTATTCCCAATGTAGGATAAACACGACGCACTTTGCGGTCGAAATAACGACATACTTCGGTTGCGGCTTTGTCCAGCAGACGGATAGACCGCAGAAGGGGAATTTTGTAGTCAAGAGCCTGACCCGTGTAGGAGACAAATATAGTCGGAATGCAGAGCGTTTTTCCGTAAGTAGTCTCAAAGATAAATACCGGAGAACTACAATCCCAGGCTGTATAACCGCGTGCCTCAAACGTAGTGCGAAGGCCTCCGCTGGGGAAAGAAGAAGCATCAGGCTCCTGTTGCCGGAGTTCTTCACCAGAAAATTTGTCTATAGGTTCGCCATCCGAGATTTCGAGAAAGGAGTCGTGTTTTTCCGCGGTACGCCCCGTAAGCGGTTGAAACCAATGGGTAAAGTGAGTAGCACCTTTGTCGAGCGACCAGGATTTGATGGCATTAGCGACGGGGTCGGCGATTTTACGGTCGAGCGTCTGGCCCTGTTCGATACTATCTTTGAGCGACTTATATACCTCTTCGGAGAGGTACTGTTTCATTTTTGTGCGTGTAAAAACATTTTCAGCGAATAGTTCGCTGGGCCGCCGGGACTGGTCGGTCGGCGGCATGGGAGCGCGGGTTTGAATCAGGTTAAGAGCCTTAAAACGCGGATTCATACGCCTAGTCGCGCTTCAGGAGTTTAAAAGCGATTTCACTTCCCATACCCAGATTATACCCGAGACGGATAATCAAGACGGCCATCGGTTCGAGGAGGCGTGCACTGCTCAGCGGGCCACAGTCCACGGGTTCAAAACCCGTTGCTTCGATCAGCCGGGCAACCGAGGCTTTGGCAGCGGCATCATCTCCGCAGAAAAACATCGAAGCGTCGTTGGGACCAAAGTAGGGGCCATCGGCGATATGGTGAGCAAAAGCCGTATTATAGGCCTTTATGACCTTGGCTTCCGGAATCATGCGCGCGATTTGTTCAGCGGCGGAGGTGGTAAAACCGATGGCGAGTTCCGCCGGGTTTCCCATAATCACCGGGTTAGTACAGTCCACGACGATTTTGCCGCGGTAAGAATCCGTATTTCGAAGTACCTCCTCTACAGATTTGTAGGGCACCGCGAGAAATACGATTTCTCCGTAGTGAATGGCGTTTGCAACCGAGCCGCCGGTAGCATTATGCTCCATCTGACCCGCCGCTTCGTTGGCCGAAGCCAGGGACTGGGAGGCAAACATGACTTTATAACCTTTTCGGGTCAGGGCTTTTCCGAGTGAAAGCCCGATTTTTCCGGTTCCGATAATACCTACTTTCATAAATTTGGGTTCTAATCGCTAAAGGATAAATATAGCGGGGAATGATTGATTTTTGAAATACTAAAGATTTAAAGGGTGAGCAATTGCCGCTCTTTTTTTCAGAAATTTATTTTCCGTCATTTCTTGGGTAATAAAATCGGCCACATCCTCCACCGAAACTTCGTTTCGTGTGCGGGAAGGATAATAATCCGCCCGGACGACGTATTTGCCGGTTCTTTCTCCATTATGCATAAAAGCCGGAGCCACAAGCGTCCAGTCGAGATCACTTGCTCGTAAAAGCTCATACACACGCTGGTGATCCAGCGAAATATTCTGAAGGTTGGGCGGAAAACTAAGGCTTTCCATGATAAGCAAATCCTCGGTTTCCTGCAAAATACCGGCTCCGGTAATGGTAATAAGCCGCTTCACCCCTCTTCGCTGCATCACACCGATGATATTCCGAATGCCCGTGGAAAGCAGGGTAATCGGCCCGCTAAACTGGCGAATGCCAATGACGGAAAGCACGATGTCCTGACCGGCCACGCCGGCATCAATTAGGGAGGGATACAATACATCGCCGGTAATCAGCGAAAGATTCGGATGCTGGACGGGGTAATCTTCCATATTACGGGCAAAGGCGGTCACTTCATGGCCTTTCTCCAGTGAGTATTCGACGAGCAACCTTCCAGCCCTGCCTGTTGCTCCGATGACGAGAATTTTCATGTAAAAATGTTCCTGTAATTTCCCGGTTAAATTTTGCGCTAAATAAACAAAAACCACTCATATAAAACCAGTTATACCCCGAGAGATTGCATAATCGGGGAAAGATTTATATGGCTTTTAAATAGTTCAATGGCTTTTCGGACTTTCCACGGTGTGCGAGTATTGATTTTGACCTCAATTCGGGAGATTTTCATCACCACTTCGTAGGTATCCATCATGGAACGGAGAACGGGAATTTTATGTTTTTCAAAATACTCCACGTATTCTTCCGGGGGTTCCCCTTCGCCTGTAATGATAATTCCGCTGAGGGGGGATTCGTCGGTATCCATCAGACGGGTTACCTGCCAGAGTTTGCGAAGAGCGTCATCGAGGCGTTTTACACTCACCACCAACAACTGATTGTTAAAATTTTTCAGTCGGGTCAGGTCTATAAGCGAACCTGCAATGATGTCTTTGACCTTATTGTCCAGATAACCTTCGTTTTGAGTTACGGTTGCGCCAATCCCTTTTGCAATGGTGCGCATGATGATCAAACCCAGTTCTTCTTCGTAGGGCAAAATTCCCAGTAGCGGTATGCCTCGTTCGTTTAATACTTTCCCGACGTAATACTGGATTTTTTCGATTTTGGAAGGCATGGCTTTATTGACAATCACGCCGATAATCGGGATTTTTTTCTGTTCAAAAACCGACAAATTAAGATCCAGCGAGTCAATGGTTTTGCCGATGCCTGCTTCCACCACCATGATCAGTCCGGCGCGAAGAAGTTTGGCCACTTTTGCATTGGAAAGCCCCACAACACTTCCCACTCCCGGATGTCCGGTTCCTTCATAGACCATTACATCGTAGTTTTGGTTGAGGATTTTGGAAGCCTTGAGGATGCGGTTCCCAAAATTGTACTGCCCCGGATTGTCAATATATGCCGTTGTAGCACCATCACCCAAAATCACCGGACTGTGCAATTCCGGAACCAGGTCAAAACCCATAAAAGTCGAAAATAGCAGGGCATCCTTATCTGCCCGGCTGGGGCCTACGTCTATATACTGCTGCCCAACCGGTTTACAATATCCTACATTTAGTCCCGTGTCCTTTAGCGTAGCCAGAAGTCCGAGCGTGGAAGTGGTTTTTCCTACATGCTGACTGGTAGCGGCAACATAAATCTGCTTGGAAAACATAGGATAAATGAGTTAAGATTTATTTTTCGATGCTAAAAGCGTAAACCGTTGTGCTGCGAAAAACCTCTCCCGGCTTCAGGATCGTTGAAGGAAATCCGGGTTGATTGGGCGAATCGGGAAAATGTTGAGTTTCAAGGCAAAAACCCGCACGGTTTTGATAGGTAATGCCGTATTTCCCCGGCTTTCGGCCCTGAAGGTAGTTGGCAGTATAAAACTGCACTCCGGGTTCGGTGGTAAACACTTCCATCACACGGCCGCTTTGTTTTTCGACTACTTTGGCAACCGCTACCAGCCCTTCGGACTGTCGGTTTACCACGTAATTGTGGTCATAACCATTGCCAAACCGGATTTGTTCATCGCTGCTGTTTATCCGCAAACCGATAGGCATGGCATGGGAAAAATCGAGCGGGGAACCTTTCACCGGGCGAATTTCTCCGGTGGGAATCATTACCTCATTTACCGGGGTAAAATGATCGGCAAACAACTGAATTTCGTGATCGAGAATGGAGGTAAGGCCACAGTCTTTGAGGTTGAAAAACGCATGGTTGGTCAGGTTGATTACGGTTGTTTTGTCGGTTACGGCTTCGTAATCAATTTTTAAAGCATTTTTGTTTGTCAATGTATAAGTCACTTTCACCGACAAATTTCCCGGATACCCCTCCTCGCCGTCTTTACTTGTATAACGAAGGATTACGCCCGAGCCATCTTCGTCGGAGAAGGGTTCGGCAGCCCATATTTTCTGATCAAACCCTTTCAGGCCGCCATGCAAATGATTGGGACCATTGTTGACTGCAAGCGAATAGGTCTGCCCATTAAGACTAAACTGCCCTCGTGAAATACGGTTTCCATATCGGCCTATAATACAGCCGTAAAAAGGTCGCACCGCTTCTATATCCTCAAGATTGTCAAAGCCGAGTAAAACATCCCCGGAAAGTCCGTTTTTGTCAGGGACTTTCAGGGAGAGGAGGGTTCCGCCGAAATTGGTCAGGGTCAATTCCGCACCCAAATTATTGCTAAAATAAAATTGCAAGGCCTCCTGTCCGTCCCTGGTTTTACCGAAAGGCTGCATTTCACCGGATGTTTTCATATTTATAGGTTCCAAAGTTGGCAAATATAGAGAATCCCCTTTGTTTTCACATTTTATGTCCAAAGTCTTGTATTAAAAAATCACAATGTTTTTATTAGGATAATTATTGAATAAACCCATGAGCATCTCAAGAAGAAAATTTCTCGCAGATTCCGGAAAACTGATAGCGACCACCGGACTTTTATCGGGGGGATTCCAGGCCTTTGCTGACGAATATCCTTATCGTGCCTCTCTTCGGCAATACGGCCCCAGTGACACAATTCGCCTCGGCATTATCGGAACCGGCGGAAGAGGTATCAACCTGATGGAATTGATGAGGGATATACCAGGCATGGAAATCGTAGCCTGTTGTGATATTCTTCCCTTCCGACTCGAAGAAGGACTGGCTCTCGCTGCCTCGGGCGCTAAAGGTTATAGCGATTACCGCAAAATGCTGGAAGATAATTCGCTCGATGCGATCATTGTTTCCGCCCCCCTGTATCTCCACTTTGAAATGGTGAAAAACTGCCTCGCAGCCGGGAAACATATCTACTGCGAAAAAACCATGACTTTTACCATTGAGGAAGCCAAAAAACTGGGAGAACTACTCCAGACACAGTCCACCATTTTTCAAATAGGGTATCAGCACCGATACAACCCCATCTACAAAAAAGTCAATGATGTCATCCATGGCGATGAATTTGGCCCTTTGTCTCATATTGAATGTTATTGGAACCGAAACGGAAACTGGCGCAAACCGGTAGCCGATCCTCAATTCGAACGCATTATCAACTGGAGGATGTACAAAGAGTATTCCGGGGGCCTGATCGCAGAGTTATCTTCACACCAGATCAATATCGTAAACTGGATGCTGGATGCCCACCCGACCCGCATCATGGGCATGGGGGGAATTGATTACTGGCAGGACGGGCGGGAAACCTTCGACAATACCCATACCCTTTTCGAGTACCCTAATGGTGTAAAAGCCAGTTTTACCTGCCTGACCACCAACGAGGAAATGGGTTTCCAGATGAAATTTTACGGAAAAAATGCCTCTGTTAGAATCATACGTGCAGAAGGTTATCAGGCTACGGTGACCATAGAACCCCTTTACCTCAGCCAGTTTAAAACCGAGAAAAAAGTGGACGGGGTTTCTTCAGCCTCTCCTAAATGGGAAGCGGGAAAACCCATGCCTTTGTACCAAACCGAGCCGGGAAAGGAAGACAGTGGCCCCACCATTGAAGCACTGGCAGCTTTTGGGGCATGTATTCGGGAAAATAAAGAGCCAATTGTAGGCTACGAAAGCGGGAAAAAAAGCGCAATTGCCGTTGCCCTCGCCAATATGGCCATTTCAACCGGAGAGGTCTTACAATGGAAAGACTATGACTAAATTAAGCCTTTTGTTTACGGGCATAACGATTTGCCTGTATCTCTCCACAGGGTCATCTTGCAAGCCGATATCCCCACGGGAAAAAGGCCCGAACATTATTTTCATCCTCGCCGATGATCTTGGTTATGGAGACCTGAGTTGTTATGGTCAGCAAAAATTTCAGACACCCCATCTGGATAAGCTGGCTGCGGAGGGCATGCTTTTTACACAGCATTATGCCGGGACGACCGTTTGTGCGCCTTCCCGTTCGGCGCTGATGACGGGTTTTCATACCGGTCATACCTTTATCCGGGGCAATAAGGAAGTACAGCCCGAAGGCCAGCACCCGTTGCCCGACAGTGCCTTTACGCTTGCCGAAATGCTCAAAACACGGGGATATGTTACAGGAGCTTTCGGAAAATGGGGCCTAGGTTTTCCGGGTTCGGAAGGCGATCCCAACCGGCAGGGATTCGACGAATTTCTCGGTTATAACTGCCAGCGGCTGGCACATAGTTATTACCCACGGCACCTGTGGCACAACCAGAAAAAAGTAGAACTTCCGCAAAACGCCGGAACCGGGAAAAACCTCTATGCGCCGGACTATATTCACCGGAAAACCCTCGATTTTATTGAAAAGAATAAAGACACCACGTTTTTCCTTTTCGTGCCCAATGTCATTCCCCACGCCGAGTTGGTAACCCCCGACTCACTGATGTCAAAATTTCGCGGGAAATTTCTGCCTGAAAAGCCCTTTGAAGGAACAGACGAAGGCGAAAATTACCGCAACGGTCCTTATGCTTCGCAGGCGGAACCCCACGCAGCATTTGCCGCGATGATTTACCTCCTCGACAAACAGGTAGGTGAAATCATGGCCAAACTCAAAGAAACCGGAATAGACGATAATACGCTGGTCATCTTCAGTTCGGACAACGGTCCCCATCTTGAAGCCGGAGCCGATCCTGACTATTTTGACAGTAACGGCCCGCTTAAGGGTTATAAACGTGATTTGTACGAGGGCGGAATACGAGTACCGATGATTGCCCGCTGGCCGGGAAAAATCCTTCCGGGAACTACTGCCGATCATGTTTCCGCCTTTTGGGACCTCATGCCTACCCTTGCCGACCTGACAAATGCCACCATTCCCGATTATTATACCGATGGGATTTCGTATTTACCTACTCTTTTAAGGCAGGGAAAACAACGGCAACATCGTTATCTCTATTGGGAGTTCCATGAAAAAAGCGGAAGGGTAGCGATTCGCAAAGGCAACTGGAAAGCGATAAAATACGATTACCTCAACCAGCCCGAAGCGCCCTTTGAACTTTATGACCTGAAGCAGGATGAGGGTGAAACCCAAAATTTAGCTGCGAACTTCCCGGAAGTGCTTGCCGAAATGGAAAAAATCTTGAAAAAAGCACGCACTGACTCCGAAATTTTCAATTTTGGAGCGAGGTAGGGTCAGACCATGGTCTGGCTACCAGAGGTCAGACCATGGTCTGACCCTACTATTTCCCGAGGAGGATAAGATAGGAATAAGCCCCCAGTTGAACTTCCGTTTCCACAATAAAATCGGTAAGGGTCATCACATTTTCCCAGGTCGTATTTTGTAAACCCGTCGGGATTGTAAAGTTTACCGGAAAGTTGCGCACATTGACAAGGATTAAAAGCGTTTCGCCATTGAGCGATTTTTTCAGGCAAACGATGTCGTTGTGGGGATAAGAGGTATTGTTGCCTATCCGGGCGACCTCCGAAACTGCATAAAACTGCAAGATTTTCTCATAAGCTTCACGCATAGCGGGGTTATTGTTCCAGTTAGTATTGGACTTGTTGAAAAACGGGACATTAGCGGCCGTACCGACCTCTTGTCCGGCATAAATCAGCGGGACACCCCCGGTAAATATCGTAACGACAGAAGCTGCCAGCGCACCGTCCACACCCCCAAACAAAGTTATGGGTGTGGCGTCCCAGGCAGATTCATCATGATTCGTAGTAAACCGCACCCAATGTTTTCCTGCCGGGATATTATCATACTCGTTATTATGAGAGGTAAAAATTTTATTTACAGGTTGATTTTTAAAAACATCTTTTATTCCCCCGTAAAATTCCCATCCAAAATTCAAATCAAAACCTGCATCAAAGTGATCGGCGCGGGTTCCTTCGGCAAAAAGTATGAATTCCCGGTTGGGGATTACCGCTAGCGAGTCGAAAGCCTGTTTCCAAAAATCGAAAGGCACTCCGTCAGCAAAATCACATCGAAACCCGTCTATATTTGCCTCATACGCCCAATATTTCATTGCATCAATCATGGCTTCGCGCATTTTGACATTGTCATAGTTTAAGTCTGCTACGTCTTGCCAATTTGTTCCCGAGGGATGGATAATATTCCCCAAAGCATCCTGCGTGTACCAATTTCGGTTTGTAATCCAGGGATTATCCCAAGCTGTATGGTTGGCCACCCAATCCATGATGACGGCTATTCCTCTTGCGTGTGCCTCGTCCGTCAGTTTTCTTAAATCGTCTCGCGAACCGAACTCTGCGCCCACCGATTTATAGTCTTTTATGGAATAGGGAGAATTTACGGAATTGATTTCCCCAATGGGATGGATGGGCATAAGCCAGATTACATTTACGCCTAAATCCCGGATATTGTCCAATCGTGCTGTGACGCCCTGCAAGTTTCCACCGGGGCTAAAAGCCCTTAAATTGACTTCATACATGACAATATCCTGGGTAGCAGGTATTTCCTGAAACGGTGTCCCGTATTGTTTATAGGTTATGACCGGTTCGGGTTCTACAATCGGGCCATTCTCTTTACAGCCTCCTGCAAATACGACTAAACCTATAACAGCCGCCTTAACGTACCATTGGATCACATTTTTCAATTCCATTTTCGATTTTCCTTACTTTCGCTGTACGAGGACACAATAATAGATTTAGCCGGAGTCAGGTCATGATCAGATACTGCCAGCTTTTTGAATCTGGCGGATATAAGCCGTAAGTTTCTGCGGACTCAGCCCCAGAAATTCAGCGATGGAATCTTTTGCGATACCCGCTTTGAGCATTTTTTCGACCGCTGACTTTCTTTCATTTTCAATTTTCCGTTGCGCTTCGGCGGCTTTTTGTCGGGCAATTCTTTTTTGTTTTGCTTCGGCCTTCTGCCGGATTTCTTCAACTTTCCGACGGGTTTCCGCCTCCTTCTGCTGGATTTCTTCAACCTTCCGCCGAGCTTCGGCCTCCTTCTGACGGGCTTCCTCGATTTTCTGACGGGCTTCCGTCCAAGCCTCTTCCCGACCCTTTCGGATCAACTGCATCGCCGGGGAGTCTGCAAACTCCCCTACTTCTCGTGAGAGGTTATACATACTTTCCATGATTTTACTTAGTTCTGTATTCGATCCATGCAGTAAATATACGATAATTGTCTCCCAATAGGTATCTTCGGGGGTTTCTTTTTTCCCTACAGCCAAACCGACTACAATGCCAGCCCGGCTTCTTATACACAATTCCGGAAGCAAAAATGATGAATATTGCCGCCTTAATAATTTGACAGTATCAAAATAAACTCTCAAATTATGAATCTGTTGTCTTATACATCTAACTATTACTAATATTATGCAATCAAACGTTTCCCGCCGAAAATTTCTAACTTCTGTAAGCATGCTCGCGGCAGGCAGTATGATGCCGCTCCCGGCATGGGGCTTTGGCCTGGGACAGAAAAAATTACGGATTGTTCTCGTTGGAACTGGTGTAAGGGGGATTTCCTTCTGGGGTAAAAGACTGGTAGAGCAATATTCAGATCTGCTTGAATTTGTCGGCCTTTGCGACATTAACCCCGGCAGAGTTGTTTTCGCCAAAGAATACATGAAGGTAACCTGCCCGACTTTTACGAATTTTGAGGAAATGCTCAATCAGACAAAACCGGATCTGATTATTGTCACCACAAAAGATTCCACGCATCACCACTTTATCATCAAAGGGTTGGAAATGGGCTATGATGTCCTCACCGAAAAACCACTGACCACCGATGAGTTTAAATGTCAGGCCATACTTGATGCAGAACGCCTCTCCGGACGCAATCTGATCGTCGGTTTTAACTATCGCTGGAGTCCCTATATCACCAAAGTCAAGGAATTGCTGGCTTCCGGCAGCATTGGAAAGGTCACTTCCGTGGACTTCCATTGGTACCTCAATACCTATCACGGGGCATCTTATTTCCGCCGCTGGCATGGACAAACCGAATCAAGCGGTTCGCTTTGGGTACACAAGGCTACTCACCATTTTGACCTGCTCAACTGGTGGCTGGATTCCGATCCCAAAGAAGTACACGCCTACGGCTCACTGGAAAAATACGGGAGCAATGGCCCTTTCCGCGGCGAAAACTGCCGTACCTGCGACCATAAAAAAGAGTGTAAATTTTATTGGGACATTACCAAAGATGAACACTCCATGCGGCTGTATGTGGACCATGAAAAACATGACGGTTATATCCGAGACAACTGCCTTTTCCGCCATGAAATTAATATCTACGACAAAATGTCGGCGCAAATTGTCTATGCCAACAATGTAGTAGCCAACTACTCACTCACCACTTATTCACCTTTTGAAGGATGGCGAATCTCTTTCCACGGTACCGAAGGATACCTGGAAGCCTGGCTGGATTTCCCCTGGATGGGTGGCGAAAACCTCGACCAGGAATCTCTCCACCAAGCGGAAATGAATCAGGCCAAACAGGAGGAAATGGATTTTGAACCCATTATTCTGCACAAAAGCTGGAATAAGTTTGAAACCGTCAAAGTTCCTGTCGTCAGAAGTGGACATGGCGGTGGCGACGAACGCCTCCACGACAAAATTTTCAAAAATCCGGACGCTCCCGACCCCTATCGCCACGCCGCAGGCTCTCGCGATGGAGCAATGTCTATTCTGATTGGCATTGCCGCCCGGAAAAGTATTGAGTCGGGCCGACCGATTCGCATCGCAGAGCTTACCGATCTCGAACCACGAGCCGTAAGATTATAAAAAGGAATAAATTAATTATTATGTCAAATAAAATTACTCGCAGAAATTTTGTCAAACAAACTGCCATGGGGGGTGTGGCCCTGTCGGCTGTTTCCCTGGGCTTTAATGCAAAAAGTTATGCCCGAATCCTCGGCGCAAACGATCGAATAAATTGTGCCATGCTGGGTACTTACCGCCGCTTTGGTGCTCTCGCCCCCTCCGTCAGTCAATGCCCCGACACGGGTATGTCGTATGTCTGCGATGTGGATAGCCGCCGTATGGATAAGGGGTCTGCGGATATAAAAAAACTCACCGGTTCTGATCCGAAAAAGGAGAAAGACCTCCGAAAAATCTTCGACGACAAAGACGTGGACGCCGTATTTGTCGCCATTCCTGACCACTGGCACGCTGCCGCCACCTGGATGGCTCTTGAAGCCGGCAAACATGTTTATGTCGAAAAACCCTGTAGCCACAATCCGCGCGAAGGCGAACTGCTTATCGCCCTTCAACAGAAGTACGGAAAGGTTGTTCAAATGGGAAATCAACAGCGGTCGGCTCCTGAATCTCAGGAAATCATCGCCGAAATCCATCGCGGTATCATTGGAGAAGCTTATCTCGCCAAGGCTTTTTATTCAAATGGAAGAGGCCGTGTGGACAATTTCAAAAAAGTCGCCCCTCCCGAATGGCTTGACTGGGAGCTTTTTCAAGGCCCGGCTCCGCGTACGGAATTTATAGACATCCTCGCCGATTACAACTGGCATTGGTTCTGGGAATGGGGTACAGGAGAAACCGGCAATAATGCCACTCACGAACTCGACGTGGCCCGTTGGGCATTACAGGTAGAATACCCTGAAGTGGTGTATGTAAATGCCGGAAAACAGCATTTCAAAGACGACCCCTGGGTGATGTATGACACGATGGATGCCACTTTTGAATTTCAGGGTGGGAAAAAAACCATTATGTGGGACGGAAAAAGCCGCAACAACTTTAATACTTATGGCTCCGACCGAGGCACGATCATCTATGGTTCCGAAGGTTCGGTTTTTGTCAACCGCAGCGGTTACAAACTATATGACCGCAATGGAAAAATGACTCGTGAACGAAAGTCTCTGGGGGAAGAAGGCTCTACAGGCCTCGGCGGTGGGGGAGATATGACGACCCTCCACGTCCAGAATTTCTTCGATTCGATCCGCGGTAAGGTTGCACAAAATTCCCCCATCCGGGAGGGTTCACTGAGTTCCAACCTGAGTCATTATGCCAATATTTCCTATCGCGCCGGCAATGCAAGGTTGTTGATTGATCCTACAACAGGACGTTTTACCAATAAAAAAATTCACAAAAAATTCTGGGGGAGAACCTATGAACCCGGTTGGGAACCGCCTAAAATCTAGGGATATACGACCTCCAATGTTTTTACGGTTTTTCCACCCAATCCATCTGAAGTCAGGGCCACAACCCTGACTTCATATTTTCCGGCCGCAGCCGAAGTGTAAAATTCCACACGGGCTTTTCCAGCGGAGTCGGTAACAATATTCGGCTCCCAATGAAGAAGGTTCCGAAAGTCGGGTACAGAAAAATCCGGGGTTTCGGGCAATGTTACCGGAATAAATGCGGAGCCGGGTGTATAAAAAGAATAATTTTGCCGGAGGTAATGATCGGGCAATTTGACAGCATCTCCCCTACCCTCATACGTAATCAGATGAACCATTCCGTCCATAAAGCGGTTGTCTGAAAAATATCTTGTGCTTAATACATCTACCTGCTCGATTTTGCGGGAATTAATCGCCAACAAATTTTCTGCATTCAAAAAGGGAATTCCATCTACCAACATCATGGGGTCGCCTTCCAGCATGGCATCTGCATATTGGTCGTAAATCCGCAGAAGGGTTTTTCCCTCCCGGTGCAACACATGTACCTGATAAATGATTTCGATAAATGTTTCTTCGATCGAAAATCGGGTATAATCGTCCAACCGATAGGTTCTTTCAGCTATCCCGTAAAAAGGAATCGGCGGTTTCGTAGGTAAATCTTTGCTGACAGATATTTCGTCCTCGTATGCAGTCTGAATCTGGTGATTGAGAAAAAGTTCTTTCAAAAGTTGTGTATCCTTTTGTGAAAAAGAAAGGCTTAAGGGAAACGGGGGCGGAACTGCTGCTGCTATCACCGGATCGAGTTTTACCCGCAAGTGGCTTCCGCTGCTGTCGGTTGCAAAAACGACCAGTTCACCTACTCCGTACCGATCCGGAAGATTAAAATAAAATCGTCCTTTAGAATCTGCCAGTGCCCATTTTACGTGGGGAATTTTACCGGGAATAGCCAAATAAACTTCTGCCTCCGAGTAGGCCTTGTTTTCCGGCCCGAAAACTGTGCCGCTGACCAGCATACCAAAAAGCTCGGGTAAAAAGGTCAGTTTCTCGGGGGCATAAACCGGGTTGACGGGGCGGCAAAACCGGTCGAGAGGATTCCATTCTTCTTCCTTTTCCGAAAAACCAAAGGGTATGGGTGATTTTTTAGCGACACTGAGAGAAATATTCGCCGGGAGAGGGTTTCCATTTACATCCAACGTATGAATATTCACCACAACTCTTGTTCCGACAGCAGTTTTTTCAGGAGAAAGAGAAAGTACTACGGCCAAAGGATCAATATCACAAACAAGGCTATCGCTCGCCTCTGCCTTGATTCTATTTGGAATCTCCGGCAGGTTTTCCACCGATTCATCAAATAATGGTATTTCCTCTTCGGGGTTAAGAACCGCAAGGGGCAAAAGGAAAAAATCCTCCGCAGAGCCATTGAGCATCCAACGGGTATAAGCGCGAAGCTGATAATAACCCGAATGCAGATTTCGATCCAGTAAGAGGGATATATCTGCTTTGCCATCAAAAAGGGGAAAACGGAGTTGCTCTATGGGCAGTCCATCCGGCCCCCACAATTCCAAATAAGCTACCTTACTAAAGGGAGTAGGGTGGTTAAAGGCTGCATCGGTGACATAAACTTTCATCCGGATTTTTTCTCCGGTGAGGTAAAGATCGCGGTCGGTGTGTACAAACACTTTTTCCCGGATATAGGGTTGTGCCATCATTTCCGGCACAAGAAAACCTCCCCAAACCATTAAAAGAAAAATAATCATTCGCATATAGGGAGAGATTAAGGCCAGAAATCGGGTTTTACAAAACTTCCCTGCTGGGTACAATCTGAGCACTTTTTCGTACTGCCGGTATAACCGATAATATTTCCGAAAAAATCGGTGACGGCTCCCACCCAGGCATTTCCCGCCAGGACGTAACGTTGTACATCTGCCGGATCAACAAAAATGATATAAGGACAGGTTTCAAATCCGGTAGGAATATTTACGGGAGGAACATCAATCCGGTCAATAAAAATTCGTTTTTGGGTGAAACCATCTGCGCTAAAATAACCGATCACCGGTTCATCGGGGTCGTCAATGTTACGGATATTGCCGGTAATATCTGCGGGAACAGGGTCAAACAAAGTGCCTAGTTCCTGATTTATTTCTTTGGTTGCCCGCCAGTATTCATAGGCTTCGGCACTAAGGGTGTGTTGCCTGATCAGCAAACTGTATTTAAGCGAGAGGCGGTCGGTTTGGGTGGAAACATAGATTAAAGGGAAATCGGTGAGTTTATCTTCACTAAATCCTTCCGTAGTAGCAATAAGAATATCGGCAGGCTTAAGGTGTTTGTAACACGTCCGGTGCATCGAATCTGGCTCAACAAAGACCGGTTGTTGGGTCGTTGTATTCCAATATCCTCTTGCCGGATAAGGGACACGAAACATCCAGGTTTCCTCCAACTCCCACCGGTAAAATCGCCCATTTCCATCCAATCCGGAAGTATTCAGGTAAACCTGCATCCCGTTCAGCGTATCAAATCCGGTGACAAACGTTTCGAAACGAGGATTAATGGCTTCGATTTCGCCGCTTTTTTTCATCAATTCCCAAGAGGATTCGTAAGATTTACTATCCGCCGTTTCGATCAAAAGCTGATAACTACGCCCCGGAATGCCCTGTACTGCATTAGTATCGGATTCATAAATGCCTTTGCCTTTAGACAACAGCCGATATTCGTTTCCCTGATCATCGCGCATCCTTACCGTCGCTCCGTTGATATACTCCGCGGTATCTTGATCAAAGGCAAAAGTACGGCTGAGAATGACACGGGCAGGGGTTTTCCCTTCGGCAACATAGCCTTCTACAACCAGTGCATTTTCATAGTTTGTGATTTCAGGATCAAAGGGTTCCACACAACTTAACAGCCCTCCCGTCATCAAAAATATGATATAAAAAAAGATAAATCTCATCTGATTCGGAAATTGTAGGTTACGGTAAATATGGGTCGGCCAAAAATGGAAAGTTTGTATCCCTGAACCCTTTCTTGTTCGGTGACGAAATAGATCGAATACACATTTTTTCGCCCCAAAACATTATAGACGGACAAAGACAGCGAGTTGTGTAACAGCTTTTCCACTTTGTGATTTCCTTCAATGTTCATGGAAACATCCCAGCGGAAATAATCCGGTACACGAAACTGGTTGCGCTGCGAATAACTGAGCCGGGTTCCGTTTCCAAAGTTGTACAAAGCCACCGGATAGGTAATGGGCCTTCCGGTACTCCAGGAAAAATTTCCGGAAAAATTCAGTCGCCGGGAAAACCGGTAATTGGCTACCAGAGAAAAATCATGTGGTTTGTCCACCGTCGCCGGGTAATATTTTCCCCGGTTGATGATTTCATCCGGAAAGTTTCCTTTTACCCGTATAAATGTCCGCGCATAAGTATAACTCACCCATCCGTTGAGTTTACCCCGGTCTTTTCGCACCATAAACTCGGCTCCATAGGCTCGTCCTTTTCCACTGACAACCGCCGTTTCCACATAAGGATTTAAGAGAAGCTGCGCGCCGCTTTTAAACTCGAGCATATTTTGGATGGTTTTCACATAAATTTCTACCGAAGTTTCGATGGAATTTTGCCGAAAATTGCGGTAATATCCCAGCGAAAGCTGATCTCCCACCTGTGGCCGGATATAAGGATCACTCAGTTTCCAGGTATCGGAGGGGGAAATCGAAGTGGTATTGGAAAGCATGTGCAGATATTGCCGCATGCGGTTGTATCCCAGTTTCAAGGAGCTTTTATCATCCAGATTATAGCGGGAAGTAAACCGGAATTCGGGGCCGCCATAGGATTGAATTAGTTTTCTGGGGTCAAAAAACGTGCTATCGGCCAGATTTCGAACCTTGCGGGAAGCATTGGGAAGGTAGTCGTAAATTGTCTGCGGCCCTATCATGGCATATCCCGAAAACCGAAGCCCGGCATAAAGTTTCAGCCTTGGGCTCACGTCATATTCGTCGCTCAGATACACTCCGCCTTCGATTCCCTGCTCATTTTCCAAATCCCGGCGCGTAACAAGCGAAAGCGGGTCGGTTGGAATCCGGGTTCCCGGTTCCAGGTCATAACGAATGGCATTGAGGCCAAAACGAATCTGGTGTTGAGGGTTGGGGATGTAGGTAAAATCGGTTTTACCTTCCTGATAGCGAATACTATATCCTACCCGGAAAGCGGTTTCCGGCGATTCAGTAATCTCTATTTTGTAATCATACTGGCTGAAAATGGCTGCTGTCACGGAATAAAGGCGGTTATTAAACAGATGTTTCCAACTGAGGCTTCCGTTCAGGTTCTGGTAATTGTAAGCGGTGTCGCCGTTAAACAAGAAGTAATCACGACTGAAATAGCCCGCAAGGTCTATTCGGTTTTTTTCATTGATTTCGACATTCAGTTTGCCGTTAAGGTCATTGAAATCGGCCTTACTGTTTCGGATAGCGGCATCATTAAATTGCCGAAGTATCCAATTGGAATAGGTACTTCTTGCCCCAAGTATTACCGAACTTTTCCCCTTAAACACCGGACCCTCCACCGTAACCCGAGCCGTAACCGGGCTGATGCCTCCGCTGGTTACCCATTCGCGATTGTTTCCATCCTTCATGGTTATGTCCAGTACCGAGGCAAGTCTCCCGCCAAAACGGGCGGGAATCCCGCTTTTGTAGAGGTCAAAGCTTTTAATAATGTCCGGGTTAAACACCGAAAAAAAACCAAAAAGATGCGAAGTATTAAAAATCGGAGCCTGATTGATCAGCACCAGGTTCTGGCTGGCCGTTCCGCCGCGGACATTAAAACCCGAAGCACCTTCCCCTACCGACTGGATACCGGGTAACATTAGCGCCGATTGGATAATGTCTATTTCTCCCATAAATGCGGGCATTTGTTGCAGGGTTTCAATTCCCAGCCGTGTTACGCCCATTTGAACCCCCTGGACATTTGCCTCTCGCTCGGCCTCGATCACTACTTCGTCCAACATGTGAATATCTTCGCGCATTTCCACATCTAGTGTTCCATCTCCCAGAAGATATACCGGTTGCCGTATTTCCTCTTTTCCATAACTACGAAAAACCATTTCATGGCGACCTTTGACCAGGGTAAGTGAATAATAGCCGTAGTTATCTGTGCTAATTCCGGTTTTCAACACTTCGGAAAATACCACGGCTCCGGCGATGGGTTCCCCGCTTTCCATGTCGCGAACGTAACCCCCCAGCGTAACTTTTGCCGCACGAGAAGGTGATTCTCCCCCAATTTCCCGCAAACCTAAGCCTGTTGAAGATACACTATCAGAGAGAGTTGTCATGACCGGGCGGAAGGTTTCCGCCACTGATACATTCTCCTTCACCGGAGACAAAATTTTAACCGGCGGTTTCCACACAAAATCCAGGCTGTCGGAAATTACCCGGTTATAGGTCAGAATAACTCTGCCGGAAACATCCTGAAACCAGTTAACCGGGGTTCCTAATAAGGATTTATCGAGGATTTCCGAAAGTAAAACAGGCGTTTTTTCCTGCCTGACAGTAAGACTATCCAGCCATTTACCCGCATAATAAAAAGGCACATTGTATCGGGTGGAAACTTCTTTAAAAAAAGCCTTAATATTTTGCCCATTGTAATTATCGGCGATCATGGGGTCACGGGTCTGGGCATGGAGTTTCGCGCCCATCATCAGAATCAGGCTGAAAAAAAGTATCCGGCTTTTTGTCATAGTTGATCGCAATAAATAAGGAATTTTGCGAGTAAAAGAGGATTGGTTTTCCATTTATTCACCTGATTTTCACGCCAAAAAGAATTTAAAACTTTTTTATGACCGGGAAATAATTTTACGATCTCCCCTTTTTTTTCGACCTCATAAAATCTATCGTCTTTTACAATATACCAGGTTGTCCGGGAAGCAAAATTTCCATAGGATTCGGTATTGTTAGTGTCCACCCGCAGTATTTTTTTTCTTTTTGCAAGAAGTAGTGTTTTTCCGGTATATAATAGCTCGAAATATCCCGATGAAAGTCCAGATTTTTCCATCCTTGTTTTTTCTGGGCCATTTCCTAAATAAACGAAGGTGCTGCCCCCAAGGTCAAAAGCAACTACCTGCATGGGATTGATCAGCACCATATCCAGGCTAAATGAATCCGGAAAATACACCAGCGCATCTTTGTAAGCATCGTATTGAAGCGGAAGTTGATGATAAATATATTTTTCGGACTGAAGCGTACCGGGCAGCCATACACCTTCAAACCAGAAAGGGCTGCCCTTTACAAAAGGATACTGAGCCTGAAACCTTCGCCCGTGGAGAAGGCGGGTCATACCTCCGTGTTCTTCCACAAATCGTTTTTCCATCTCCGACCGGGAATGTACCAGAATTTCTTTTGCCGGATCTAAATCATTTTGACCTGCACAATCCAAAGCAATTGGCAGAAAAATCAGGCTCCAAAACAGATATGGCAGGTATTGTTTATTTTCTGAGGTAAAATTTTTCCGCATTTCCGCCTAATATTTTTTGTTGGGTATGTTCCGAAAAATGGGACAGATAACTTCGTACAATACCCATTGTTTCTCCGTATTCTCCGGATAATTTGCACACCGGCCAGTCACTACCGATCATGAGTCGGTCTTCCCCAAAAACGTCCATCACAACATCCAGGTAAGGGAAAAAGTCTTCGGGTTTCCATTTGCCCCACACCGTTTCCGTAACCATACCCGAAAGTTTACAACACACATGGGAAAAACCCGCCAAAATACCGATGTCTTTTTTCCAGGGATCCATACTCTGGCTTCGGATCGGAGGTTTGGAAATATGGTCGAGGACAAAAGGTTGTTCGGGAAATTCGGCGACCAGTTCAATGGCGCGGGGCAAATGCCGGGGAAATAAAAGCAAATCGTAGGTCATTCTATACTTTTGAAGAAGGCCGATTCCTCTGCGGAAATCCGCTCTCAGCATAAAATCATCGTCGGCTTCATCGTGAATAATATGCCGTACTCCTACGGCTTTGGGATGAGCAGCAAAAAGTTCCAGTTGGCCTTCGGCCTCTTCGCTGCAAAGATCCACCCAGCCTACGACACCGCGTATCCAGTCGTAATGTTCGGCTAAACCTAATAGAAAATCATTCTCAGCCAAAGTCTGCCGCGCCTGCACGGATATAACACCGGAAAAACCGGCTTTTTCCAATTCTACGGCCAGGTCTTCGGGATAAAAATCTCTTTTTATCACCGTCATGGCGTCGCTGATCCATCCGTAGTCTTTGGGATCGTACTTCCAAAAATGCTGATGTGCGTCGAGGTTCATAAGGATTGGTTTTAAAGTTTATCCGAAACCCAAAGGGCTGCACGGCGCAGAATGCGTTGAAGTTCATACACTTCCAGTGACTCCGGCGCGTGGCCCAAAACGGTTTGAAACACTTTGCCTTCGCCATAGCTATAAGTCCAGGCCATGGGTTCGAGACTATTGTTGTCTTTAGAAGTCGCAATTAGCAGCGGATTGATTTTCCCTTCGCCGCGCTGGTTGTAATACAACTCGTCCTGCGCTTCAAAATTTTTCATGTCCAGGGTGATGGGATGAGTAGAGGGTGTTTTGGCGACGACAAATTTTCCAAAAACATCATGTCCGCTGCTATCATTATGATCCCAGTACCGGCGGCAGATATTGCGGTATTCGGGCCAGTCGGAAGCCCCTGCCCCCGGCAGGGAATAGTTCCACGCCCCGTTGGCAAAATGAACCAACATCAGTCCGCCTCCGGTTTCGAGGTATTTTACAAATTCTTTTTTTGCTCCTTCGCTCAACCCTGTCGAATCTTCCCAGTTGCAATAGTTCAGCAAAAGAAAATCATAGTCAGAAAGGGTATAGGTCCCCAGTGCCTCTATATCGGTGGAGACATCTATATGAATGGATTTTTCGACTTCCAGCAGGTCTTTGAGCACTTTCGTTTTGGCTTTCCAGTCATGGGCAGGGTGGTCATTACCGGTGAGGATCAGCCCTTTAACCGTTTTTCGGTAAAGGGTTTCCGTTACCTGCCGGTCTTCGAAATACGAAGCTTCCACTCCGGTTTTGGGAACTTCTAGCCCCGCAGCCCAGACGATGCCATTGAGCATGAGTTTGCGGAAATTTGCGTCCTGCCAGTTGCTGAAAAAATGCCCCATCGTAGTTGAGAAACCTCTGCCTCCATTTTCTCTTTCTTTTGCCCAGGCAACCACGCTGCTGTTGGGCAGGTCATTTTTAAGTGCCGGAACTTCCAATAGAGGAATCAGTCCCGGATCATTTTCCCGAAAACGTATCTGGTAATAATATTCGTCTTTGAGCGAGAATTTTGGGGCCAGTCCATTGGCAATGGGATGAGAAGGTGTGGCGATTTCGACGAGAGTATCCAGGGTTTTTATTGCCGAATACCAGTTACGGGCGCCGGTTTCATCCTGCCAGTCAAAATAACCACCGCTCCAGTCGAGTATCTCCGGGGCAAGGTTGTCGGGGGCAAAAGTCGAAAAGTGGATCACGCCAAAGCCACAACCACGAGCCATTTGTTTTTTCATGACTTCCATTCTTTCCGGCAGCATAAAAGGCACCGGCGAAAACAAGTCTCCGTCCTGCCCGTCGGAAATAGTCAGAATAAGGTCGGCAAGATCCAGTACCGCCGGGTCTTCGGGCCATCCGTCGTAATAAATTTCGGTGTAAACTTCGACATTGGAGGCCTGGTCGAGCATTGCCTTGATCAGGCGGGCACTTTTGATGTATTCATGTTCGCCGGGGCCATGGCTTTTTTTACCGGCGAGGATGACAATTTTGGTGGGAGTATCCGAATCCGCCAGGGGGGAACATCCGGAAAAAAAACATACCGAAAAGATCAGTATAAGCAGTCGTGTCGTAGCGAGGTTCATAGGCATTGATGTATGCCTGTGAAGTTAATCATTTCAGGAAAAAAGACCGTATAATTCGCCTTTTATCCGGTTGATAATCACGCCGAGATGTTCGGGATTGTCTCGAAAGTTGATTTCACCGACCGTAATTTCTATTTTTTTGCCGTAGTTATAGGTTTCATACCAGGCCTCATACCGTTCATTGAGGCGTTTGAGGTAATCCAGCCGAATCGAATCCTCATAATTGCGGCCCCGGCTCTGGATTTGTTCGACCAAAGTAGGAATGCCTGCCCGGAGGTAAATGAGCAAATCCGGCGGCTGAACTAGTTCGGCCAAGGTTTCAAATAGTTCTTTATAGGTTTCGTAATCCCGCGTGGACATCAACCCCATGGCGTGAAGGTTGGGGGCAAATATCTGGGCATCCTCGTAAATGGTTCGATCCTGAATGATATTGCGTTTTTCCCGACGGATGCTAATGAGTTTTTTGAGGCGCGACTGCAAGAAAGAGACCTGCAGGTTAAAAGACCAGCGAGGCATATCTGAATAAAAATCCAGCAGATACGGATTTTGTTCATTGTCTTCAAAAAGAGACTCGAATCCAAAGTATTTGGATAAAAGATAGGTAAGGGTGGTTTTTCCTGCTCCGATATTTCCGGCTACACTTAGGTGCATAGTTTTTAGGATTAAACGTAACTGGCAACACGGGGATTATACCCCATTCGCTCCCTTACACG
Source organism: Bacteroidia bacterium (assembly GCA_033764335.1). Lineage (GTDB taxonomy): Bacteria > Bacteroidota > Bacteroidia > J057 > J057 > JAGQVA01. Next base: position 143,802 of record JANRJC010000020.1, read on the forward strand.
AGTTAAAACCGGTTTTGCCACTGCACGGGCCTTGGCCGCGCCCTCCGCAAGTTTTTTGTCCACTTCCGGAAGGTTGTTCATATAATGATTAAACATAGCCCGTTCTTTTTCAAATTGGGTCATAATCAATTCCAGCAGAGCTTTTTTTGCATGACCGTAACCATAACCTCCTCGCAGGTAGTTTTCGCGCATTTCGGCAGTCTGTTCCGGTGAAGCAAGCAGTTTGTAAAGGGCAAATACATTACAGGTATCGGGATTTTTGGGAGCTTCGAGCGGAGTTGAATCCGTCACAATATTCATTACCTGTTTTTTCAGCTCTTTATCATTGTCGAAAATCACGATGGTATTGTTGCGGGATTTACTCATTTTTTCACCGTCAATACCCGGAATTACCATTACCGTCTCGTCAATTTTGGCGTCGGGAAGTACCAGCGTATCGTCGCCATAAGTGCGGTTAACGGCTTCAGCCATGTCGCGGGTAAATTCCAGATGCTGTTTCTGGTCTTTTCCTACCGGGACAATCTCCGAGTCATAGAGCAAAATATCGGCAGCCATCAGCACCGGATATGAAAAAAGCCCGCTGTTTACCAGATCCATCCGGTCGGATTTATCTTTAAATGAATGAGCCAGTTTCAGACGGCTATAGGGCATGAAACAGCCCAAATACCACATGAGTTCCGTTACCTCCGGAACATCCGACTGACGGTAGAATACTGTTTTGTCCGTATCAAGGCCACAAGCGAGCCATGCGGCAGCGGTGGCATAAGTATTTTCGCGGATGGTTTTTCCGTCATGAATCGTCGTAAGCGAATGCATGTCCGCAATAAAAAGAAAAGAATCGTTTTGAGGATCGGCAGACAACCTGATGGCCGGGATAATCGCACCTAGCAGATTTCCCAAATGAGGCACACCTGTACTCTGTATTCCGGTCAAAATTCTCGACATAACCTTAAAAATCTGAATTCCACGGTTTAAAGCCCTGCGAAGGTAATAACAATCCCGGCAAAAAGGAAAAGAGGATTGTATTCCGGAAAATTCCGTAAATTTCCGGCGGAAAGGAAGCCTATGTCAATTGAGATCAAAAACCTGCGAAAATCCTTTGGCGACAAAGAAGTGCTGAAAGGCATTAATTTTCGGTTTGAAAGAGGAAAAATCAACATGATCATCGGTGCCAGTGGTAGTGGGAAAAGTGTCATGCTCAAATGTATTGTAGGACTGGTAAAACCTGATGAAGGCCATGTCTATTATGATGGCAGTGATTTCTACGAATCCGATCACCATGAGATGAAAGAAATTCGCCAGAATATCGGGATGCTCTTTCAAAGCTCTGCTTTGTTTGACTCTATGACCGTAGAACAAAATGTGGCCTTCCCCATCCGAATGTTTACGAAAAAGAAACCTGCCGAAATACGCGAAAGAGTCAATTTTTGCCTTGACCGGGTAAACCTTACCGGATCGAATAAACTCCTGCCCTCGGAGATTTCCGGTGGGATGAAAAAACGAGTGGGCATTGCCCGGGCGATTGCATTAAACCCCAAATACCTGTTTGTGGATGAACCCAACTCCGGCCTCGATCCGCTTACCGCTTCGGTTATTGATAAACTCATTCAGGAAATCACCGAAGAATACAACATGACCACCGTCGTTGTTTCCCATGACATGAACAGTGTGATGAATATCGGCGAAAAAATCATGTTTCTCTATAAAGGCAATAAAGAATGGGAAGGCTCTAATAAAGAAATTCTTTATTCCGGTTGCCCCCCCCTCGATGAATTTATTTTTGTGTCTGATCTGATTAAAAAATAACAACCCCCACTCAACCCTACTTATCGTGTCTGCCAAAGAAAGAATAGACTACCTTACTCAGGAACTCAGTCAACACAATCACAACTACTATGTCCTTCATCAGCCTGTGATTTCTGACTATGAGTTTGACCAGTTGCTGAAAGAACTGGAACAGTTGGAAGCTGCGCACCCGGAATTCCGCCATCCGGACTCACCTACCCTGCGTGTAGGCGGAATGGTCACGAAAACCTTTCCTACTTTTCGACACATTCGCCCGATGCTCAGTCTGGGCAATAGTTATTCGCTCGAAGATATTACCGATTTTGACACACAGGTAGAAAAGCTGGCCGGAGGAAAAACCTATTCTTACCTGGTGGAGCATAAGTTTGACGGCGTTTCGCTCAGCCTCCATTATGAAAACGGAGTGTTGGTCAGGGCCGTTACCCGCGGAGACGGGGTCGAAGGCGATGAAATCACCGGCAATGCCCGCACCATTAAAACCGTGCCCTTAAAGCTGAGGGGGACCGGGTACCCGGGGAGTCTGGAAGTAAGGGGAGAGGTTATTTTGGGAAAAACCGATTTTGAAAAAATCAACGAAGCCCGCTTGGAAGAAGGGCTTCAAGCCTTAAATAATCCCCGCAATACCACCGCAGGTACGCTCAAAAAACAAGATTCCAGCGAAGTGGCTGAACGTCCGCTGGTATTTTTCGCATACTACGCCGAAGGCGAAGGATTAAACATGGATACCGACGGCCTTACCATGGATTTACTCCAATCCTGGGGATTTAAACTGAGCGGTTATCACACGGTTTGTGCCAATATTCGTGAAGTCGAAAGTTATCTGAACTTATGGGAAAATCGTCGGCATGAATTGGATTATGAAATAGACGGCATTGTTATCAAGGTAAATGAGCGCGACTTGCGCGAAGAAATTGGTTATACCGCCAAAGCACCGCGTTGGGCGATTGCCTATAAATACAAAGCTGCTGCTGCCATCACCCGGCTCAATTCCGTTTCCTTTCAGGTAGGGCGAACCGGAAAAGTAACTCCGGTAGCCAACCTCGAACCCGTCTGGCTGGCCGGTACGACGGTCAAACGCGCCTCCATCCACAATGCCGATGAAATAGAAAGACTAGGGCTTCATGAAGGAGATTTTGTCCATGTCGAAAAAGGCGGAGAAATTATTCCCAAAATAACCGGAATTGTAACGGAAAAACGAGAACCGGGGGCAAGGCCTGTGTTGTTTGTGGAAAATTGCCCGGAATGTGGCACGCCCCTGGTGCGCACCGAAGGAGACGCAAATCACTACTGCCCCAACGAGACCGGCTGCCCGCCCATGATCAAAGGGCGAATCGTTCATTTTGCCAGCCGTAAAGCCATGAATATAGACGGCCTCGGTATTGAAATCGTCAACCAACTGGTGGACGCCGGGCTGATTGGCAATTATGCAGATCTGTACGACCTGACATACAACAAACTCATTCAGCTTGAGCGATTTGCCGATCTCTCCGTTAAAAATCTCCTTTCGGGCATCGAAGCCAGTAAAGGAATCGCTTTTCCCAAGGTATTATTTGCCCTCGGAATTCGTTATGTCGGAGAGACCGTAGCGAAAAAACTGGCACGGTATTTCAGTACTATTAACCGTCTGGCCTCTGCGGATCGCGAAACTTTGAACAATGTGCCCGACATTGGCGAGAGAATTGCGGAAAGTATTATAAGCTTTTTTGCCAATCCTTTAAACCTCGAAATCGTTCATAGGCTTCAACAGTCAGGATTGCAGCTTGAAACGGCAGAAAAAAGCGGTCTGTCGAACAAGTTAAATGGGAAAAGTTTTGTAATTTCAGGGGTATTTTCTTCCCATAGCCGGGAAGAACTCAAACAGATGATCGAAGACCTTGGTGGGGAAGTAAAAAGTTCCCTTTCCAGTAAAACAACTTATCTGCTTGCCGGAGAAAGTGCGGGGCCTTCCAAACTTTCCAAAGCCGAGCAGTTGAATGTAACAGTCATCTCTGAAAATGAATTTTTGAACATGATCTAATGGAGTGGTTAAACGACATAAAAGAAAAATTCAGCAAACGACGGATTCGCAATCTTGACCGTTCAGAAGAATACATGCGCGATTTTGTGGATATTGAAAGTGCCAAAAACATCGGTGTCATCATCAATATGAACGCACTCTCGCCGGAGGAGCTAAAACTGGTCAACAATTATGTTGAAGCCCTTCAGAAAAGGCATAAACGTCTGCTGGTGATTGAATTAAATTTCAATAAAAAATCCGAACCCTATTTTACAAATTCTGTTGAGTCGGTATTTATCAACCCCGCCAAACTCAACTGGCTGGACTACCCTACCCCTGCCATCGAAAACCAGATCCGGAAATACGACCTGGACATTCTGATGGATTTTGATTTTTCCAGCCACATGACTGCAAAGTATATTTGCGGCATGGCAAAAGCAAAAACCCGCACCGGTGTGCATCGGGAAGGTTTTGAAAGTTGTTATGAATTGATGATTGACCGTGAAGACGAAAGAGATATTAAGGCAGTGATCCGAGAGTTTGATTATTTCCTCAATATGATTGACAACGGTAAAAAGGTAAAGGTACAAGGCTAATCTAAACAAATGCAACAATTCTCCGGCACCGGAGTGGCAGTTGTCACTCCCTTTTCCAGTGACCATACCCTGGATGAGGCCGCTCTCCGCAACATTATCAACTTCCTGATTGAAGGCAAAGTTGAATACTTCGTCGTGCTGGGCACGACGGGCGAGTCGGTCACCCTCTCCGCTGAGGAAAAAAAGCGGGTAATCGAAATCTTCTTCCAAGAAACCGACAACCGGGTACCGATCGTGCTCGGTTCTGGCGGCAACAACACCGCTGAAATCTGTAAACATGTGGAATATTATACCGAGAAGTACCGCCCCGCGGGCATTCTTTCGGTCAGTCCCTATTACAACAAACCCTCTCAGGAAGGCATTTACCAGCATTATAAAGCGGTTGCCGGAAGCACCGACCTGCCGGTCATTCTCTACAATGTGCCGGGCCGTACCAGTTCAAATGTGCTTTCACAGACTACCCTGCGCCTGGCTCACGACTGCGCCAATATTGTAGCAGTCAAAGAAGCCTCGGGTAATTTTGAGCAGTTTATGGAGATATTGAGAGAAAAACCGACGGGATTTCAGGTATTGTCGGGCGACGATGCCATCAGCATACCGATGATCAGCCTCGGAGCCGAAGGTACCATTTCGGTAATCGCCAACGCCTTGCCGCGGGAATTCAGCAACATGGTCCGCGCAGCCCTGGAGGGCCGGTATGAAGAAGCGAGAGCCATTCATTACCGGATATTTCCGTTTATGCAATTGATTTTCCGCGAAGGCAATCCTGTAGGCATCAAGGTATTGATGGAAATGCTGGGGATTTGTGGCTCTACCGTGCGGCTGCCGTTGGTGGAAGGAAGTCCAGCGTTGCGGGAGGCGATTCAGAGCCAGTTGGCGGTGAAATAATAGGGAAAACCGATAGATAATCGTTTACCTCTTCCCCAAAAAATCATCATACATTTCGCAAAAATTTTATCTGCCCTGTTAACCTTTTCCCTCATTGGTACATAGCCAAGTAGAACTGGTATGTCTATGGCGTCCATTCCCCGGAAAACAAAACCTACTTGTTCTGCCATTTTTTAAAAGTATCCATCAGTCCGTATCATCCTATACACAATGAAACACTTAGCAATTCTATTTGCTTTATGGTTGCTGTCGGGCAGCATGTTGCTGGCCCAGTCGGAAACTGAGCCTAACAACACCCTCGCCACCGCCAACCTCATCCAGGAAGGGGCTATCGTGACCGGCAGCCTCAACTCCGGAGGCGCACCGCCCGATGTCAATGATTATTTCAAATCATTGCCCGGCGACGACGGCACGGTGAAGATGTTTTTCACCTTCAGCGGTGGGGCTTTGGGCGATGATATATATGCGTACATGTATAACAAAACAGGTACCCAGATCGGCTTTGTTTCCGTAACAAATACCCCCTCCGGCAACGACAGTGTGATCGTACATTGCCGTATGCAGGACACGGTATATTTCCGGCTTAACTGCTCTGGTGCCTACAGTTACCAGTTTTCTTATCAAACGGTTCCCAGCGGAACCAACGACATTGGCCTGAACGACGCTTTTGCAGGAGCCATTGCATTTGCCCAGACCGACCTTGTGCAAGGCCGTATTGGTTATACCTCGATCGCCACAGATGCCGACGATTATTACTACTCGGTGCTGCCAATGGACGGCACCCTGAAGTATTATGTGCAGTACAACAACACCTCCGGCTCTACCGGATCCGATTTTTATAGCTATATCTACAACAAAAACCAGGGGGCTATCGGTAGCAGCCCTCAGACCAACTGCCCGCTGGGCCCCGGGACTGATTCGATCACGGTGTATGGACGGGCAGCGGATACGGTGTTTTTCCGGATACAGGCCAATGCATGCTTCAGCTATACCTTCCACTACGACATGTTGCCAGCCGGGCCGCCCGATCCCGAGCCGAACGGCAGCTTTGCCCAGGCCATTTTATTCGAACCGACGGATACGGTATTGGGCCGCATCGGCTACACTTCTGTAACTTCCGATGCCGATGATTACTTTTACACAGTGCTGCCCGATGACGGTACCCTTCGGTACTTCGTTGGGTACGACAACACCTCCGGCTCTGCTGGATCCGATTTTTATAGCTTTATCTACAACAAAAACCAGGGATCTATCGGTAACAGCCCTCAGACCAACCGTCCGCTGGGTCCCGGGACCGATTCGATCACCGTATATGGACGGGCAACAGATACAGTATTTTTTCGGATCAACTCCAGCGGCAGTTTCACCTATACCTTCCATTACGAGTTGCTGCCCGCCGGGCCGCCCGATCCCGAGCCGAACGGCAGCTTTGCCCAGGCCATTTTATTCGAACCGACGGATACGGTATTGGGCCGCATCGGGTACCTGTCAGTCACAGATGATGCCGACGACTATTTCTATTCCGTGCTGCCGACCGATGGCACCCTGCAATGTATCGTGACCTTCGACAACAGTTCCGGCTCAGCGGGTAGTGATTTTTACGGTTATGTCTATAACAAAAACCAGAGTCTGATAGGTTCCCTGACGCGCACCAATCAGCCTGTGGGCGTAAGACCAGCCGACACGGTTACTATTTATTGCCGGGCAGCAGATACCGTATATTTCCGGTTCAACTCCAGTGGCAGTTTCACCTATAGCCTCCGGTATGAGATGATTCCGACCGGCGTAACGGTAACAGAGCCTATCAGCACAATTTCCACAGCCCGGCCGATCACCTTGTCCGACACCCTGCGCGGCCGCGTAGGGTACGACGGGAGTGCTCCGGACGATAATGACTATTACACTTTTGTCCAGCCGCTGAAAGGCAGTGTGCGGGTACGCCTCAAAGCCAACAACACCAGCAACAGTAACGGTGCCGACCTGGCGGTTTACGCTGGCCGGGTATCAACTGGAGGCAATCTGTTTACCAAAGCCTATAACAACCGCGTGCCCGGAAGTTGGGAGGAGACATTTACCATGACCTGCCTTCCTGCGGACAGCCTTTTTCTGCGGGTGGCCGGGCTTTCCGGGTGTTTTACCTATGAAATGACCCTGGAGGAAGTGCCGGAGGAACCAGAGGTGAGCTTCGACATGGTGCGCTTTGGGAATGAAGTGGCCTTTATGTCCCAGCTCCGGCAGGTGGACAGTCTCGTGTGGCGGCTGGGCACGGGGGATGTGCGAAATCAACGATATCCAGTCAAAACCTTCGTGCCGGGCGTTCACGCCATTTCACTGACCGGCATCGACGAGGATTGCGGATTTATCGCCGAGGCGCGCGACACCATTCTGATCACCGGTATCGAGTCCTATTCGCCCCTCCAGGCAGGTACCGACATCGGGGTAGGGTATTTTGCAATGCGGATGTTTGGAGCCGGACTGGATACCGCTGCTATTTTGAAACTGGTGAAAGGAAGCAGCGAAATTTTTCCCAAAAAAGTCCTCAGCCCCAGCACCCGTGAACTTACGGCCCAGTTCAGCCTGAACGGTGTGGACACCGGCATGTATGAGGTACAGATTTTGTTGTCGAATGGCGACCTCTACACCTACCCCGATGGCTTCCGCATTTTCAACGAATCCGGCGATTTCAAACTTGTGGCACAGATTACCGGCCCTTCGAGGGTGCGCACCAGCCGCTGGATGAACTGCTCGATGAATATCACCAACGAGCGTTCGCGTATGGCTATCGGCGTAATGGCCTTTATCGTAGCGCCTAAGTGGGTGGAGGTGGACATTGCCGAAACGCTCTACAAGCAAACCGGGTCCCTGTCTATCAAAGGCGACCGCTGGAACGACCTTACCCTCGACCCCGACGACTTTAATCAGGTGTATTTTAACGGGGAATTCGACCCAAACAAAGACACGGTTTATGTTGACTTCGATGACCTGTACGCAGCCTTCGACTCGATGGTGAGCTTCGACATTACCCAATTGTATAATGTGCCGCTCGATGCCCGGGTCTATCCACTCTATATTCCCTTTATCAACGGAAATTCGACCTATACATACCGGTTCAAAATCCGCAGTACCCAGAGCGCCGATGTGACCCTCCGCAGTTACACCTGGCCCTTCCCGACCCGCAACAACCCCAACTCCGGGGAGGTGCTGGAATTCGTTCATTCAGGAGGCCTTGCAGCAGCTTCCATTGCAGAGCTTAGCCCCAACCCTGCCCTGAAAGTCGTGGGGAAAAGTGCAGGGTATGTGGACATCGGTTCGCAGGTATTATTTGCAGAGACATTCGACTGGTGGTATGGAACTAATGTAGCCGACGACGACTTCTATGCCCGGCAGGCCATTGCGCTGGCCGGGGAGAAAGCGGGCGACTACGTGCCGTATGGAGACAGATATGCAAAAAACACCCAACGCATCGGGCTTTCGAAGGGGGCCATCAAGAATGCCACTGAGAATATCAACATCCTGGAGCAAACCATCCTAAGCGGCGGCAAACTCAGCCCGACCATGGCCAACCGCCTGCGGAGAGAACTGGATGGTCTCACATCCCGGATAGCAAGGATCGAAGGTAATGTCTCCGACCTGGAAAAACAGCAGATCCTTCTTACGGCCAAGCATGTGGCAGCCAAGTATGGAATGAACCTGGGTTCAGGCGAACTGGGGGATCTGCTTTTCCCTGATGAGCAGGGCAGTTTCGTGCCTGAGGACTCCCGGACCCTCATTCCCGACGTCATTACTCCTTTCGACTTCGAATCGCTGACATCCTTCGATCCCAATGCCATCTACGGCAATCAGGGTGTGGGCGAGGCGCGCTATATCCGGCAAAACGATGCCCTCAACTACCAGATAACCTTCGAAAACGTGGACACGGCCAAAGCTCCGGCGCAGATCGTGCGGGTCTATACCCAACTCGATACAGCGAAGTTTGACCTGGCGCTAACCTGGCTCAGCCACATCACCATCGGCGATCAACTCTACCTGTTTGAGGAAGATCGCAAGGAACTGTTCCGCGACATCGACCTGCGGCCCCGCCTTGACCTGATCGTGCGGGTAACGGGCAAGCTCGACTCCGTATCTGGCCGCATCGCCTGGGAGTTCATTTCCCTCGACCCCGCCACGATGGACCTCACCGAAGACCCCATCGCAGGTTTCCTGCCACCAAATGTGAACTACCCCGAGGGTGAAGGTAGCGTGTCCTTCCGCACCAGGCTGAGAAGCAAGGTCGCCCATCTCGACCAGATTTCCGCCTTTGCCGACATCTACTTCGACGACAATGCCCCCATCCGCACCAACATCTGGACCAATACCCTCGATGAGCAGGCCCCTGTTTCTCAGATGCTACCGGGGGTGGAGGTGGTTGGAGACAGCCTGATGCGCGTTACACTCACAGGAACTGACGGCGAAAGCGGCATCGCTTCTTACTACTTGTATGTGAAAAAAGACGACCGTGACTGGATTACCAAGCCCCTGCCAATCGACCTGGAGACGAGCCTGGAGATCAAAGGCGATTCCGGCAGCACCTATTCCTTTTATGTGGTGGCGCAGGACAGCGTAGCCAACCGAGAGGCGAAAACCCCTTTGGCAGAAGCCACAGCTACGCTGGGTAGCGATGTGCGGCCCGATACGGATTTCGCGCTTTTTCCGAACCCCTCTACGGGCAACTTCTCGCTCACGGCCCGGGTGCCCCAGGGTAGTACCTGGCTCGAAGTGCTCGACCCGATGGGCCGCCGCGTACTGACCGACCGCCGCACTGAATGGGACGGCAGCCGCTGGCCACTCGACCTGAACGGTAGCACACCAGGGTTGTATCTGGTGCGGATTGGCAGCGATGCCCTCGACAAACCAGTGGTGATCAAGGCATTACTTCAGGCAGACTGACGTACAGCTAATCCGTAATCCCCTGTTTTCCTTCATATTGCCTGGTGGGGATAGAAGAAATACAATTGCTCATCAATACGATGAATATAACCCAAATGCGATTTGGGATAGTCTTTACAGAGAACTTCCAGACTTAAAGATGGAAGTTGACCGTTTGTTTAGTGAATAAAACCTAATTAGCCCTATCTGGTAAAAACAAAAAACGGGTTGCTCCATAGGATCAGCCCGTTTTTTGTTTTCGAAAACCAAGTAGGGGGCAGACCATGATCTGCCCCTACCGTGTGTTTTACTTCATGTCCTGAATTTCTTTTCTGATTTCTTGTGCGAGTACTTTTATGTCCTGCATCGCTTTTCTTGCACGAGTTCCGGCAGCTTTGTTGCCTTTATCGTAGAATTTTGAGAAGTCATCTTCGATGCTAATGACCAAGCTTTTTAGTTTTGCGTATTTTTCCATTTTCTTTACTATTTGTTGTTATAAGCAATTAAAAAAAAATCTGTTTTTTCGCCAAATAAACTACATTTTTATTACAGGTAATTCTGAATTCTGATAAGCACCAGACACAATATTCGCTCTTACAGCCTCAAAAGCGTTAAGGGTATAGTCCACATCCGCCTCAGAATGCACTGCGGTAGGTATTAGCCGAAGCATGATCACCCCTCTTTCGACCACCGGATAGGTAACGGGTGAACAGAAAATTTTGTGATTGAAGCGGATATCTGACACTATGCCGATCGCCTCTCGCTCTGATCCTTTCAAATACACAGGAGTAACGGGTGATTGTGTTGGCCCAATGTCAAATCCTCGCTCACGGAGGCCGTTTTGCAGACGATTGACGATATTCCAGAGTTTTCCTCTGAGGTCCGGTTCGGTACGAAGGAGCTCCAGTCGTTTGATCGCTCCGATAGTCATGGGCATACACAAAGATTTTGCATAAATCTGGCTCCGCATATTGTAACGAAGATAGTTGATAATTCTTTTATCTCCGCAAACAAATGCGCCAAAACCTGCCATTGATTTAGCAAACGTATTAAATAGCACATCTATTTTATCCTGAACCCCAAAATGTTCACCTGTGCCTATCCCAGTGGCTCCCATGACCCCAAACCCGTGGGCGTCATCCACAAAAAGTCGGGCATTATACTTTTCTTTGAGGGCTGCGATATCGTCAAGTTTACCCAAGTCGCCTTTCATGCCAAAAACTCCTTCGGTGATGATGAGGATTCCTCCACCGGTTTTTTCGACAATTCTTTTGGCTTTCTGGAGGCGATCTTCGAGCTGCGTCATGTCGTTGTGAGCAAACACAAAACGTTTTGCCATAGACATACTCATGCCATCGAGGATACAGGCGTGTGCCAGTTGGTCATAGACAATCACATCGCGCCGATCCGTGAGGGCTTGGATAATAGAGATACAGCCCTGATAACCGAAGTTGAGCAGAAAGGCATCTTCCTTCTGCATAAAATCGGACACTTCCCGCTCAAATTTTTCGTGATAGTTGCTATTTCCTGTGAGCATACGCGATCCCATCGGGTATGCCAGTCCATACTCGGCGGCAGCTTCTGCATCCGCTTTGCGAACCTCCGGGTGATTGGCAAGGCCCAGGTAGCTGTTGAGTGACCATACCAGCAATTCCTGTCCCATGTACTTCATCCGGGTTCCGATTTCTCCTTCAAGCTTTGGGTAAGCAAGGTACCCATGCCAACTGTCGGCGTACTGTCCTAAGTCCGTCGACATCATTCGGTCTATCTTATCAAATACGTCCAAGATCTTAGTTTTTGTAGTTTTTAGGTCAGTTTTGACAGCAGCAAAGTTAAGACTATTTCCCAAAATTGAAAATTATTCATTTCTCTGAGTTTTTCCTTTTGATTGACAAAAAAAAACGGCAAATGCAGAAGCTGCATTTGCCGGTCTGAAAATCATCCGGTTATGTTTTTTGACCTTAGATCGGGGCTATCTTCTCATATTTTTCGCCAGCATCTGACGAGTCTCACGGGCTTTTTCTGCCGACCAGGTGAAGGCAGGTTCTACGGAATAGGCTTTTTCATACAATGCAATGGCCTCTTCATAACGTTCAAGTTTCATATAAAGATCTCCCATAGAATCATACGGGTTGCCCGAGTGAGGGAAAAGCTCCATATAGGTTTTAAACGCTTCTTCTGCTTTGCCGTACTGCTCCAGCGCAATGTAGGTATAGCCGATCATGTTGTAGGCATTGCCTAATGTGCCGTCGAGGGCCAGGGATTTCTGAAACTGTGCCAATGCACCGGGATAGTCCTGGAGGTTGTTTTTATAAATATACCCCAAAATCAGATGGATGTACTTGTCGTCGGGATACATTTGCTCCAAAGACTTCCAGATTTCCGCGGAAGCAGGACCTTGAAGCATCGCTTCTACAAACATTTTTTCGCCCTTCGATGCTTTTTCTGCGTACAACTGCGCCTGCTCCATCGCCTTTTTTTGCGCTTCCTTATCGCCTGCGGTCGAATAATGCATCGAAAGATAAACCCAGGCCAGTGCAAACTCCGGGTCAAGGGCGATGGCCTGCTTCAATAAGTCATGTGATTCAGAAAGATGGGTAAAATCATGCCGGAATTTCCTCGCTTTTTCAAAACATAATCGAGCACGGTCGGAATTGGTAGTAACCGGCATTACCTGTAAACTTTTTTCCGCTTGCTGTTCAATAAGTTCTTTACTAATTTTTGCTTCGTTCATCAATGGGTCAGTGGTGGATTGGGTTTTGTTCAGCGCTTGTGAAGTCCTGTTGCTACATCCTGAAAAAAAGGAAATAGCCAGAACCAACCCAACGGCAATCAGCGTGTGGGGATTATTTTTCATAGCGATTGGTTTGTAAGTAAAATAATCAGCGGCAGAGAGGGGGGATAAGTCTCGGGGTTCACTGACGAAGCAAAATCGCAAACAACTCAAAGAACCGGGGGCAAAACACAACCGAATTGTATAATATAGGGAATGTTTTTGTAATATCCAATGAAATCTGAGCGAAGCACCCTTTACCGTATTTATTTGTATCTGCCTATAGTGGCCGGATTGATTATCCTACTTACAGGCTATAGTCGCAAACTCATGGATCCGGTGCTTTTACCCAAATTTCTGCTTACCTCGCTGGCATCCATCTTCTTTCTGCTGGTCATCTTTTTCAAAGACCAGGGTAAACAAATCCTCCACCTACTTTTTACCCATTCTTGGTTATGGGCCTATCTGGTTTATATCGCTCTTTCAGGCATTAGTTTGTTTTATACCCCTAACCCCGCCGATGGTTTTTTTGAATGGAATGTATCAGGATTATTTTTAGTTTTTTTTCTGATAATGGCTTCTGTATCTCCTCCCCTCCCCAAAATGACCGGACTAATCGCGGTCTTTACCCTTGCGGTATTGATACCGGGCATTTTACAGTATAAAACAATAGTAGTGGAATTTGGCGTTTCGCACCACAGCAGTTACCTGGTTAGCAGCGTATTTGGGCATAAAAACATCTTTGCCGAATGCCTGCTGCTGCTTTTTCCGCTCAATTTTTACGGCAGTTTTACTTCGAAAAAATACGAAAAAATACTGTCGCTTACGGCGCTCGTTTTAAGCCTGGTTTTTATCATTCTCCTGCTCTCCCGAGCAGTATGGGTAGCTTTTTTGGGTGCATCTATAATGAGTTTTGCACTTTTTTTACTGACCGGCAACCGCTGGAAAAGTTTTCGTATCCGCCGGACGTACCTGCTGACGGCGGGAACAATTGTCTTTATATCCATTACTGCAGCGGTTATTTTCTATACAAAAGCGGATTCTTCCGAAACGTTTGTGAAGCAGGTCACCTCTATTGCAGACTTTCAGCATAGTTCTACCGGCGACCGCATCGGTTTGTGGAAAAGAAGTTTGACCCTTTGGAGGGAAAAACCGCTGATCGGTCACGGAACGGGAAGCTGGAAAACCGAAGTTCTCCGTTTGGGAACCGACGGGCTAAAATCCGCCGCCGGAGGCATTAATTTTGTGCGACCACATAATGATTACCTGTGGATTCTGGCCGAAAACGGAGTTTTGGGTTTCGTGGCTTACCTGAGTTTTTGGCTCTTACTGATCAAATCCCTGATACGAAATCTACAAAATGAGAAAGAAGAAACTTTTCAACAGGTGGTGGCGGGCTTTGGTTTATTTGCTTATATGATTTTTGCTTTTCTGAGTTTTCCCCGTGAACGAATCGAAGATTCTGTCCTTCTCGGGATCACCCTCCTGCCTTTTATCCGAGCAATGGACAAACCCCTTATAAAAAATTCGTCATCTTATTTATCGGGGTTTGTTTTGCTTGTTTTAACGGGTATCTTGGGTTGTGGTTTATATGTGGGGTATCAACGTTATCAGGGGGAAAAACATGTTTACCGGGCTATTCAATTACAAGGACGCCAACAGTGGGATCGGGCGCTGAGGGAGTTGCAATCGGTAAATCTGCGTTATCTTCCGATGGATCGCACCGGTACGCCGGTTCAATTATATATCGGTTCGATTTATATGCTCAAATTCCAGCCTAAATACGGTTGTTCCGAATACCAACGCGCCCTGGCAATTCACCCTCACAACCCGGAGGTAATTGCGGGTTTGGCTCAGTGTTATAAATTGTCAGGGCAGAAGGAAATGGCCGAAACATTTTTCAAAAAATCTTTGGCTATTACTCCTTTTCACCATAAAGTTTTGATTCGACTGACTCATTTTTACCTGGAAAATGACCGACAAGACGAAGCCATAACGGCACTACGAAAAGTGGATCCCCGCTTAAAAGACTCCGATTACGACCAGGTCATTGAAAAAATAATTCCGATTGAACTCAACCGGATTAATCAACTTTCTCAATACCAGCCACTTGCTCAATGGCTTGCAGACACCACAAAAAAGAAACCAAACCTGAACCACATTTTTCGGGAATCCATATTCCGCCAGCAGCCCTTTGCTGACCAACTCGCCGAATATGCAGGTATCCGTCCAAACGCCAATCCTTAATCTATGAAAACGATCCGACTATCGGTTGAACTCTCACCGGCAGAACGCGAATTAATTAAAACCCTGATTTATTTTGACTTGTTTTCTTATCCGCTTACACTGGAAGAAATTTACAACTGCTCCGAGCAGAGAGACGTAAGGATAGAGGAAACCCGCCAAATGGCGGATAAACTGGCGGAAGCCGGTTTGATTTTTCAAAAAGATCAGCTATGGGGGCTTTCGAGAGAATATATTCACCATCAACGAAGAATTGAAGGCAATCGCCTCGCCGCACAAAAAATGCCGGATGCCTTTCGTATCTCCCGATGGATAGGCTTTTTCCCTTTTGTAAGAGCGGTTTTCCTCTCCGGTTCCATTTCTAAATATTTTATGACCGAAGAATCAGACATTGACTATTTTATCATTACCAAACCCGGAAGACTCTGGATAGCCCGCACCCTGCTGGTCCTGTTTAAAAAGATTTTTTTGTTCAATTCTCATAAGTATTTCTGTGTCAATTATTTTATTGATACCCAACACCTCGAAATCGAAGAAAAAAACCGATTTACAGCCACCGAAATCGTGCATCTTATTCCTGCTTATGGAAAAGAATTTTACCCGCCCTTTATGGAATCCAATGGTTGGGTGAAAGATTATTTCCCCAATTTTCCTTCGCGGCTTGGTACTGAAGCCCTTTTTTCCCAAAGAAACCTGATGAAACGACTCTTCGAAATTCTGCTGGGAGGAAAGGCGGGCGATTGGCTGGACGGATTTTTTATGAAAAAAACCGTAGCATTCTGGAACAAAAAATTTGGCTTTATGGATCGGGCAGAGCTTTCGGTCGCGCTGAAATCGCGTACTTATGTATCCAAACACCATCCTCAAAATTTTCAGAGAAAGGTGCTGGAAGGCTTAGAAAAACGAATTAAGGAATTTGAACAAAAACATGGAATCGAACTGATCTGAAGCTATGGCAAAAATTTTACTTACGCCTTCCTACTTCTACCGCCTTGACCCCAAACAATGGAAAACGGCCCAGCCTTACCCGCCGCTGGGCACTTTGTATGCGGCGGCCGTACTTCGGGAAGCCGGTCACAGGGTTTCTTTATTTGACAGCCATCTGGCTTTGGGACCGGAGGAAATCCAACCTTTTCTCGAAAAAGAAAAACCGGACTACCTCGTCGTCTATGACGATGGATTTAATTATCTCACCAAGATGTGCCTTACCAATATGCGTGAGGCCGCTTTCCGCCTGGCGAGTTTCGGAAAAGACAAAGGATGTACCGTCATTATTTCGAGTTCTGATGCTACCGATCATCCTGAAAAATACCTCTCCGAAGGAGCCAATTACGTGATTTTGGGCGAAGGGGAAATCACGCTTCGCGAACTGATAACCACATTGGAATCACCTGCAAAAGCCGTAAAAGACGTAGCCGGGATTGCCTGTATGACGGAAGAAGGTGTATATGTAAGCTCTCAAAGATCGGTGCTTCGCGACCTGGACAGTCTGCCGCAGGCTGCCTGGGATTTGATTGATATTCGTCCCTATCGTTCCATTCAGGAAAAAAAACACGGCTATTTTTCCCTTAATATCGCCACTACACGCGGTTGTCCCTTTAAATGCAACTGGTGTGCAAAACCTATCTACGGCAACCGTTACCATTCCCGGTCGCCGGAAAAAGTAGCCGACGAAATCGAAATGCTGATCCAGAAATTTGACGTAAATTATTTCTGGATGTGCGACGATATTTTTGGCCTGAAACCCGGCTGGGTTCAGGCATTCCGGGACGAGGTGCGGCGGAGAAACCTGTCTTTCCGCTACAAAATTCAGTCGCGCGTGGATTTATTGCTGGAGGGTGATACCCTCGATGCCCTCGCCGGGTCGGGGCTGGATACGGTATGGGTAGGGGCAGAATCCGGCTCTCAAAAAATCCTCGATGCTATGGACAAAGGCACCAAAGTGGAACAAATATTTGAAACACGCCGTTTGTTGGGTCGTAAAGGGATAAAAGTGGGGTTTTTCCTGCAATTTGGTTATCTGGGCGAAACACGGGAAGATATACAAAAAACCCTGGATATGGTGCTCGAACTAATGCCCGACGAAATTGGTATTTCGGTTTCTTATCCACTGCCGGGAACAAAATTTTACGAAAAAGTAAAATCACAGCTTGGTACTAAAGCCAATTGGAAAGATTCCGACGATCTGGCAATGATGTTTCGATCGGAATTTTCACCCCATTATTACAAACGGCTTCACCGGTATGTACACAAAATTTACCGAAGGAAGCAGGGCTGGGAGAGTTTGCGAAAAATTTTTTCTGCATCAGGAAAAGTAAAATCGCCTCAAATTCGCGCAGCATTATCAACTCTTTACTATATTCCCACCTCCATTGTGGACAAAATCCAGTTGACAAAGCTGGAACGTATGAGGTAACTTTCGCAAAACCGAGATTATGACCCCGTTTGATACAATCGCCACCGGATATGATCATAGTTTCACCTACTCAGCAGTAGGACTCGCCCAGCGAAATCAGGTTTATGATTATCTGGAGTCGGTACTTTCCGGGAAAAAAAATCTAAAAATTCTTGAACTGAACTGTGGTACCGGAGAAGATGCCCTCTGGCTCGCCCGGAAAGGGCATTCGGTCATGGCTACCGATATTTCTCCGGAAATGATTTCCCTTACCCGGCATAAATCACTGGTCAATGGAATGGGCAAAAAAATTCAGTGCAAACAGCTAAGCCTGGAACAAGTGGCGGAAGGCGCCGTTCACACCCGCTTTGATTGGGTTTTTTCCAATTTCGGGGGGCTAAATTGTATTGGCCCGGACAAACTTGATGCCCTGACCGAAGAAATTGCCACGCTGCTAAATCCCGGTGGGCGATTTATTGCGGTAATCATGCCCAAAAATTGCCTTTGGGAGTCGGCCTATTTCATGGGTAAACTCCAGTTCCGAAACGCATTCCGCCGAAGAAGCAAATTCCCCGTACCGGTAAAACTGGAAACGGAAATTGTGCAAACCTGGTATCACTCTCCGATGGAAGTCATCCGGATGTTGCAACCTCTTTTTGAAGTTCAAGGGCTAATTCCCATCGGCATGGCGGTTCCACCTTCTTATCTGGATCCTTTTTTCCGAAAAAAGCCTCACCTCCTCCGAAAACTCATCGCTTTAGATCGAGTACTGACACAAAGGCCGGGGCTTTCTCCCTTCGCAGATCATTACCTCATTGACGCACAACTGGTTTGAAAATTCTCCTTACACACGGATATTTCCTCCACCAAGACCCTAAAGAAAGGGAGATTATGCGTCCTTATCCTCCTTTGGGGATTTTGTATATATCAGCTTTTCTGGAGGAAAACGGACTGGAAAATACGGTTTTTGATACCACTTTTTCCGAACCGGAAAGTTTGTACGATTTCATCACCGCTCATAAACCCGCTTACCTGCTGGTTTATGTAAATCTGATGACCAAAATCAATGTATTGCGCCTGATCCGGTTTGTCCGAAGTCAGCCTGAACTAAATTCTACCCGCATTATCCTCGGCGGGCCGGAAGTAAAATACCATGCCGCAGGTTTTTTGGAAAACCAAGCCGATTTTTTGGTCATCGGAGAAGGAGAAATGACCACATGGGAATTATTACAGGCATTGGAGAGCGGAGCGGAAGAAAAAATTCACGGTGTTCAAGGATTGGCTTTCCGGGATGCCGGGGGCAAGGTAGTATTTACGGAAGAGCGGACCAAAGTCCGGGACATAGATGTGCTGCCCTTACCCAACCGGAAAAAAATAGATTTGCAAAAATATCTCGATACCTGGCGCAATCACCACGGAAAAAATACGCTATCTGTAAGCACTATGCGAGGTTGTCCTTATACCTGCAAGTGGTGCAGTCGGGCCGTTTACGGCCTGAGTTATCGTCGGCGTTCCCCCCGACTTGTAGTGGAAGAACTTTTGTATTTACAAAAGACCTGGCAACCCGATTCGATATGGTTTGTGGACGATGTTTTTACCGTCAGTCATAAATGGCTGACCGATTTTCGCGATGCCGTACTTGCGCACAACCTTCATTTGCCCTATGAGTGTATTACCCGTGCCGACCGCATGAACGAAGCGGTGATTCAACTGCTCAAAGAAAGCGGTTGTTTTCGCGTATGGATTGGGGCAGAAAGCGGTTCGCAGAAAGTGATTGATCAGATGGATCGCAGAGTGGACGTAAATCAGGTTCGGGAAATGATCGTTCTGGCCCGCAAATACGGGATCGAAGCCGGGACTTTTATCATGTTGGGTTATCCGGGCGAGACTGAGGCCGATATAGAGGAAACGATTCACCATTTAAAAACCGCTAATCCCGACCATTTTACCATCACTATCGCATATCCGATCAAAGGCACGGATTTGTATCGGGAAGTAGAATCCACTCAGATTACACAGCCCAACTGGACAGAGTCAACCGACCGGGACATAGACTTTGTGCGTACCTATCCGCGGAAATATTATAATTGGGCAGTAAGGCGGGTAGTAAATGAGGTGAATTTCCATAAAAATCGCTTAATTCATCCCGGATATTCCTTTGCAGGGCTGGGATTTAAAACGAGGTCGGTTGTCGCCAAGGCCGTTATGTGGTGGATTCGTACCCGATAAGGAAGATTTAAAAAAGAATTTTAATCTATGCTCAGACATACAAGTTCCGTCCGAAAGTTTACGTATATCACCGGCATCGCCGCCATCGCCATTGGCGTTATCGGTATCATCGCCGTATTCGGCGTTTTAGAATACCGAAAGAGCCATCCAACGGTGCAGAAACCCTGTGCGGCTTTTGTGAGCGAAGACCTGGTACCGGCGGCTTTTCGGGTAACGGTGACTCGTGTTTCGCAAGATAGCGTGTGTAGTCTCAGCTTTGAGACCGATGCCCCGGTGGAAGGAGTTAGCCGTTTTTGTTTTTGCCCCTCCCCCGACTTGGTGCATCGGTTTACCATTGCTCCGGGAGACATTTTCACCAAAGAAGCCGGTGCAGAAATGGTTACATTTTTAAAACCCGCCGGCAACCAGTCGGCGACGTTTTTGTACCCTTGTTGTGGAGGCGAATAGAGATGCTGTCTTATTAAAAAATAAAACACGATCAAGATGGTTAAAGAAATTAGTATTAATAATTTTTATAGTTTTAATCACGCTACCCTACAACTGCATAAAAATGCAAATATCCTAATAGGTATAAATGGCTCGGGTAAGTCTAATTTTCTGAAAGCTATCCGGTTTTTAAAAGAAGGAGTAGCAGGTATTGGTTTAAAAAAGCATATCCTGGATAATCTTGGCGGTTTTGATAATATACTTTTTAAAGGTACATCCAAACAGGATACCTCGCAGTCCATTCATATTCAGTATGTTTTTGACGCGGAGGCAATTAGAAAAATGGGGAATGGATTTCGATTTACTGATGACATCATTTACGATATTTCTATCATAAAATCTACAAGCACTTCAAATTTCTATATTAAGGAAAAAATTACTAACTCAAAAGGTTTCATTTACCTTGATGTTAGCAATGGCGTAGGTGTATTGAATGAAAAAGTCAAAAAAGACAGTAGTAAACTCAACTTTATCAAGTATAATGATTTTGATAATCAGGAACTTGTATTAAGTGAAATTAGTGATACCGATAGATACTTTGCGCTTACTACGCTTAAAAAGGCTATTCGGGAAATCACGGTTTATGACTACTTTGATACAACCCCCAAAAGTTATATTCGGAAACCTATGCTACCCACTTCTGAGAAAAAATTATTTTCGGATGGGACGAACCTCCCCCAAATCCTTAACACTATCAAAATTAATCATAAGCAGCAATATCGGAAAATCGTGGAAATGCTTAATGAAGTGAATGCTAATTTTTCAGGATTTGATTTTAATTTTGTCGGCGGAAATATTGAATTAATGTTGGAAGAAAGTGGATTAGCTAGTTCTATCCATGTTTCTAATATCTCTGATGGCACATTGCGATATTTATGTTTGTTATCCATCTTATATAACCCAGAGCGAGGACATTTAGTGTGCATAGAGGAACCAGAGGTAGGTTTGCATCCTGATATGATTTTAAATATTGCTAATGCGGTGAAGGATGCCGCAGAAAGTTCGACAATTATCATTTCAACCCACTCCGAAAATTTACTCAATTATTTTGACATCGAGAATGTACGGATATTTGAAAAAGATATAGATAACGCAACTCAAATAGCTTCTTATACAAAAGAAAATTTTCAAGATTGGTATGAAGAATTTTCACTAGGCAAAATGTGGAAACAGGGAGATTTAGGAGGAATCCGTTATGGCAACTAAGAAAGTTATTTTGTTTGTAGAAGGGGAGTCCAACAGTCCAAATGGAGATTTGCGACAAGGTCTGGCAAAACTACTGGAGAAAAAACTGGGAGGGAAACTCCCTTCGATAAAACTGGGAGATGGGAAAAGTCAAACGATTAAAAAATTTTTGAAGAATAGGCTACCTTGTGATTTATCACTTTTACTAGTAGATCTAGATAAACCCGCAGACGAAATTGAACAAGATTTAAAAGAATATGGCCTCCTCTTACGTCGTGATGATGTTTTTTACATGATCCAAGAAATGGAAAGCTGGTTTTTATCCCAACCGGAAATTTTGGATAGATTCTATGGGCAGGATAACAACGGAAAGAAAGTTTCTGATAAACTCACACAAAAAAATCCAATCGAATATCCTCATCCGGACGAAGAAATTCAACGATTAACAAAACACACCAAAAAAGGTGGATATCATAAAATCAAACATGGGGTTGAATTATTGAAACTGCTAGATGCCGCCAAATTAGAAGATGATTTTAATGATTTTAAACGTTTGATTACCCGAATCAATGAATAGAAGATAAACAGCCTACCTATCATATATGCTGAAAACCAAAAGATTATGGATACCTCCCTCAAAGATATAGATACCTACATTTGTGAGTTTCCGGAAGAAATCCGGATTCTGCTCGAACAAGTCCGCGCTACGATCCGGCGGGCAGCGCCGGAAGCGGAAGAGGCCATTAAATATGCCATGCCCACTTTTGTTCTAAACGGCAACCTGGTTCATTTTGCTGCGTTTAAAAATCATATCGGCTTTTACCCTGTACCCTCAGGCATTGAAGCCTTCAAAGAGGAACTTTCGGTTTATAAAATGGGCAAAGGTTCGATTCAATTTCCCCTTGACCAACCGCTACCCCTCGATCTTATCACCCGGATTGTGGAGTTTCGGGTAAAGGAAAATCAGGCTAAAGCCAAAAAACGCAAACAATCTTCGTGATTTTTGGAGTTTCAATCCTTGAAATGTATATTCGGACTTCTTGTACAAAATCATTCTTTTAAGCTGAAATGCCTGATAAAAACAAAGGTGTGGAAATTCTCTCAACCGTTTCTGAAACCTTTGAGAAACAGTACCTTAAAGTCCGAAGGAAGGAAAATCGCGTCTATTCTGATGCGGAAGTTCGTGAATTGCCGGATACTTTTTTCTACAACCTTCATCGCCAGGAATGGGAAATCCGAAAAAAATCACTCAGCCGTTTATTTCAATACCTCAAAAAAAGAAACAAAACCGCCCGTGTGCTTGACCTCGGTTGTGGAAATGGCTGGCTTTCGGGAAACCTTGCCAAACTACCCCACCTCGAAATCGTTGGCCTTGATGTAAATCGTTTCGAGCTTGAACAGGCCGCAAGGGTTTTTGATTATCCCAATCTCCGGTTTGTTTACGGCAATATCTTCGAGGATATCCTGCCTTTTTCTTCTTTTGATTATATCATCCTTGCCAGCGCGATTCAGTATTTTCCCAATCTGCCTCAACTTATCAACCGATGCCGGCAGTTTTTGGCGCAGGGAGGTGAAATCCATATTATTGACAGCCCTCTCTACAACGAAAAAGAAATCGAAGACGCCCGCGAGCGCACCCGCATGTACTATCAGTCCATCGGATGTGAGGAGATGGCGGAAAAATATTTCCACCACCTCCAGACTGATATAAATGCTTTTGATTTTTCGTTTCTCTATCGCCCGGGCGGTTTTTTCAAAAAATTATCCGGTGGACAGGATTCTACTTTCCCCTGGGTACGGATTATTAATTAGACCTTTACCAGTTTGATCGGATACGATTTCTCTGCATTCCACTGACAGACGTAGATATTTTCCTCATTGTCAACACATACGTCGTGACAATGCATAAACACGGGCGTTTCCTGAACCATTAGCTGCAATTCACCTTTTCGGTAAACGGGTTTTGTGCCTCCGGGATTGGAAATCACCTTATCGTTTTTGTCGAGAATGGTCACAAACCCCGACCGATTGGTCTGGTTGAGGTATTTCAGTCGAGACCAGCAAACCCCTGCATAAATATTTTCTCCCTGAACCACCGCCCTGCACACAAATGCACCCGGCAGAAAAATTGTGGAGAGATATTGTCCGTCGAGGGTAAAACGTTTGAAACTGTTGTGAACCCGTGAAGTACATAATAAAGTCGGATTGGCAGGGTTGCGGTTGTCCAAGCATACCCCATGCGCCGTTTCAAACTGAGACTCGCCATCGCCTTTTCCCCCAAATTTTCGGATAAATTCGCCCTTCGACGAATATTGGAGAATCCATTGTGAACCGTAACCATCGGCGATATAAATGTCGCCGTTAGGGCCGATAGCGGATTCCGTCGGGCGAAAAGCATCCGCTTCCTTGTACTCACCGATATCTTTAGGATGGCCAATGGTCAGAAGTACTTTTCCGTCAAGCGTCGTTTTCTGGACAATGCCCAAATTAGGGTCGCAGATAAACAAAAACTCCTCTCCTCCGGCATTCCAGAGGGTAAGTCCGTGGCCACCGGGATAAGTCGTCCCCCAGGCATCCAGAATTTTTCCGGACTTGTCATAGATGAGGATATTGTTTTTGATTTCATCGGTCACCATAATCAATCGCCCTTTGCTGTCAGTGACCATTTCGTGGCAATTGTTTACCGGGAATTTGGAGGGATCCTGATTGCCCCATTCTTTTTGTACACGATATTGATGAGAGCCATGTCCGATAATTTCTTCACTCAACCGGGGTGCGGGAGGAAGGATATTAAAGGTAAATCCGGGCGTAAGAAATGCCGCTCCGGCGAGGCCGGCCGTAGCCTTGACAAAATCTCTGCGGTTAAGCGAGTGGGGTTTTGATTTCATAGCGGTAGTATTAAACCTTTGTAAATTGAAATTTAAAGATTTCCGCGTTTCAATTCTTTGACCGCATGATCACAGGCGCGGGCAGTAAGAGCCATATAGGTCAAAGAAGGATTCTGACAGGCTGAAGAGGTCATCGCGGCACCGTCGGTGATAAATACATTCAGCGAATCGTGGCATTGGTTATACCCGTTCAGAACGGACGTTTTCGGGTCTCGCCCCATACGAGCGGTTCCCATTTCGTGGATACCCAGACCGGGATAAGCACCGTTGTCATAAGTATAAACCTTTTTTAATCCGGCGGCTTCCAGCATTTCTGCGGCGGAGTTGGCCATGTCTTTACGCATATTCATTTCATTTTCCCGAAAAGAACAGTCAATGCTCAATGTCGGCTGCCCCCATTTATCGCGTACCGCTGTATTGAGCGTAACGCGGTTATCTTCATAAGGGAGACATTCGCCAAAACAGGTAAGCCCCATTGTCCAGGGACCGGGTTCGGTCAGGCTTTTTTTCAAATCTTCCCCGATGCCTTCGATGTTCGCGCCTCTTGTCCAGCTATCGCGCATACCGCTTCCCTGAATACCGAAACCCCGGATAAAATCGGGGTGTTTTTCTTTAATGTTACGGTAGCGGGGAATGTATATCCCGTTTGCCCGGCGACCGGTATAAGTTTCGTCTTCAAAGCCCTCGTATTCGCCACGAGCACCTGTCATAAAATGATGATCCATCAGGTTGCGGCCCACCTGGTCACTGGAGTTGCCAAAGCCATTGGGAAAACTCTCTGAAACCGAGTTAAGCAGAATGAAGGTAGAACCCAACGTCGAGGCGTTTAGGAAAATAATTTTTGCATAATATTCGAGCCATTCATTTGTCTCCGAATCAATCACCCTTACCCCGACTACTTTTCCCTGTTTTTCATCGAATATCAGTGAATTTACAATCGAATAAGGCCGGAGGGTCATATTCCCCGTTTGAGCCGCAGCCGGCAAGGTAGCTGCATTGCTGCTGAAATAAGCACCATAAGGGCAACCCCGGCTGCAAAGGTTGCGGTACATACATTTGCCTCGTCCGTTGTGGGGTTGGGTGAGGTTGGCCACACGGCCAATGGTCATAATGCGGTCGGACCAGTTTTCGCGGATTTTTTTAGCCACATGTT
This sequence comes from Bacteroidia bacterium, assembly GCA_033764335.1. Taxonomy (GTDB): domain Bacteria; phylum Bacteroidota; class Bacteroidia; order J057; family J057; genus JAGQVA01. Next base: position 169,346 of record JANRJC010000020.1, read on the forward strand.
TTTCCAGGCAGGTCATTTCCATCGGGGGCAGGAATTTTCCGTCCGGGAGATGAGCAAGCCCTTCCGCCTGGCCGGAAATGCCGGCAAACGATTCTACGTAATCATACCACGGTTCGAGGTCTTTGTAGCGAACCGGCCAGTCAACCGCAATTCCATCTTTCGCATTAGCCTCAAAGTCCAAGTCGCTTAGCCGATAACTCTGCCGTCCCCACATCAGTGAACGCCCCCCAACGTGATAACCGCGTATCCAGTCAAACCGTTTGGTTTCGGTATAGGGGTTTTCTTTGTCGTTGACGAAGAAGTGTTTGGTGGACTCACTAAAGGCATACGTGCGACTTTGAACATGGGAAACTTCCCTTTCTTCGGCAGTAAGCCGGTTTCTCAGGGGCAATTCCCAGGGTTTTAACATAGCTGTGGGATAATCCTGGGGGTGTTCCACATTGCGCCCCCGCTCCAATACGAGTGTTTTCAGGCCCTTTTCGGAGAGTTCTTTGGCCGCCCAACCGCCACTAATACCGGAGCCGACCACAATGGCATCATAGGTTGTCTCCTGTTTTGCTTTTATATTAAGATTCATTGAGTGATTTGTGAAGAATGAAAAATAAATTAAAAGGATGAAATTTTAGACTGCCCAGGCTTTTTGGCCCTCTTTCATCGGAACACAACCTTCAAAATTTCCGGGGATATGAAGGTATTCTAAGGTCTGACTTGCGCCAACTTCGGAGGTAAAATAGCCCAAGAGTGTGAGTTCTTTCATCAAAAGTATGAAGGGTTTGGGCGAAACGTTTTGTTGTTTACGGGCGGTCTGCTCTGCCGCAATCAGGACGGAAGTCTGTTCTTCTTTTGATAAAGAAAGGAAGGGTTTCTCGCCCGCCTGATTAAGGCTTTCCAGTCCTGTGAGAAAATCTTCCTGCTCGGTCGGAGAAAAATGCACCTTCAGCAATTTGTCAATGAGGCGGTGTACCAGGGCATCTTTGGCTCCGGGTGTGTCCGTAGCCGGAATGATCCGCTCGGCGATTTCGGCTACCAAATCCCCCTGTTCCACCGAAAAAAACTCCGGTATCCAGTCTGGCCCCGTCTCCGCTTCGCATCCCTGAAGGATACCCGCCACCGCAGGCACAGAAAGTACACCTCCCACAAGTATCGCTACTTGTTTTACTGCGTCTCTTCTTTTCATGTTTCTATTTTTATTTTGTATCGAGACTCAAAATATAGGATTCACACGTAGAAAGAAAAAGGTAAAACGTTAAAATTTAACAGACAAAACTAAAAATCTGCCCTTTCCCCATTCTTCAAAATTTTAAAGGGTAAACCGATTTTCCCAGCCTCTTTTACAAAATCCTGAGGATCAGCCGTATTAAATTCAAACATATCGTAATGACAGGGGATCACCCAACGAGCCGATACCGACTTTCCGAGGAAAGCTGCTTCGGCGGCATTGAGGTTTCCCGCTACTTTTCTTTCGGGCGATCTTCCATTAATAGGTAGGAGGAGAATATCGGGCGAATAAGTATTCAGATATTCTTCCAGTCCGGCATACATTACAGTATCTCCGCTGTGGTAAATCGTCCATTCTCCAAAAGAAATTACATAGCCCAGATATATATTTCGCCCTTCGGCATCGGTTTCCAGTTCTTCGTGAGCTGAGGGAATAGCCGTTAGCTGAAATCCGGCGATGTCCACGGATTGCCCGGCGACAATACCGATTGGGAAATCGAAGTCGGTCAAGAGTCGGTTCACGACAAAGGGGCGATTAGCTTCGGGAATAACCAGTTTGGCCGACGGGTTCACTTTCAGAAGGGGGATCAGGGTTTCGCCATCCAGGTGATCGGTGTGGTTGTGGCTGGATGTGATGACATCCATAAAGTCCAAACGCAAAGGATCAATTACCCGCTCGGTGAGGCGCACATGGGGTTTGTCGGTCTGGGCATATTTTTTTGTGAGCGAATCGGAGAGATACGGATCAATAAGCAGATGTTTTCCCTGCCATTGAATCAGAAAACCGCTTTGTCCCAGCCACCACAGGCGAAATCCGGTGGAGAGATGCCTTCCCGAATGAATGTCGGCGAGGAGTTTTTCGTCTTTTTGAAAGGCGGGTTTCATCTGCCGAGGGTTTTTCTTACGACGCGGGCACCTTCGACCATGTTGGCGAGTTTTTGCCGGGCTGCCCAGCGGGCGGTCTGGCTAAGGCCGCAGTCGGGAGCAATGGAAAGCCTTTCCGGGTGGACATATTTCAGGCATAGGCGAATACGCGCTTCGATGTCTTTTACCGTTTCGATATAATAACTTTTGACATCTACGATGCCTACGGCTACGTGTTTTTTCTTCCCGATCTGTTCGATAAGTTCGATTTCGGCAAATTCCCGGCTGGCCATTTCGACGTGGATTTCCTCCACTTTAAAATCCAGAAAAGCGGGAAACATTGGCGCAATCCGGCGATAACCTACCGCCCGTCCTTTGTAGTTGCCAAAGCAGAGATGGGTAGAAAGGCGGCATTTTTCAGAAACAGACTCAACCGTCCGGTTAAAAATATCCACAAACCTGCGGGTATCTTCTTTATAAGCATAACAACTCATGGAGGGTTCGTCCACGGTTATTTCCCGGCAACCGGCTTCTACCAGTGCTTCGAGTTCGGCTCGTACCAGTGGTACCAATGCCTCGGTTATAGCGTAACGATCTGGATACTGGTCATTGGGGATTAATCTTCCACTCAGAGTGAAAGGGCCGGGAATACTGGCTTTAAGAACGGGGCCTTCCGGCGCAAGTTTTTTCAGCCGTTGGTATTCCGCTACGACTCCGAGGCCACGGGGTGCGGAAATTTCCCCGACGATGGTGTGTTTACCCCGCTGGTCATGTGCAGGGGGCCCCCACCGTCGGGGAGAATTACTATGCGGGTCTATCCCTTTGATGAAACCGTAAAAGGAAAGATTAAAATCCAGGCGGGTTTGTTCCCCGTCGGTAATCACATCCAGCCCCGCCGCCATCTGATCATAGATCGCTGCGATTACGGCATCCTCCTGAATTTCGGCTATATCGGCTTCGCCAAATTTATCCAGGTTTTCGGAGGCAAATTCCAGCCAGCCGGGAAAGGGATAACTGCCGATGACGGTTGTTCGGATAGGAATCGTACTCACGGGCCGGGAGTCAGGAGTTTGATTTTAATATTGCGGAAGGTAACTCCGTCGCCGTGATCCTGTAAAGCCAGGTGTCCTTTTTTGTCTTTTCCGTAGCCGGGCATGGAGGCAAATTTGGTTTTAGCCACCATCGCTTCCCACTCGGGAGTCCAAAGTTCATAGGAAACCACCTTTTTGCCGTTGAGCCAATGTTCAACTTTTCCCTGGTTAACGATAATGGTTGTTGTATTAAACTCTCCCGCAGGACGGGCAGCGAGTTCCGAGGGAGCATGCAGGGCATAGTTGGCCCCGGATTTTTGGTTATCGGCCAAGGGATCCGGATAATTAGCATCATCAATAATTTGAAACTCCGGGCCGGTTTCATAGGTACTGTGGTACATCGTGTCTTCGGTCACGCCGAAGAAAATTCCGCTATTGCCTTTGGGTTCGACTTTCCATTCGACCGCAAGTTCAAAATTTTCGTAGGTTTCGTCTGAAACCAGATCGCCATTTCCCCCGACGGTGGAAAGCAGTCCCTCTGCAACGGTCCAGCCAGCAACCGAATCTCTCAGATAGGAATGCCAGCCGGAGGCAGTTTTACCGTCAAAAAGCAATTGCCAGCCGTCGGCTTTTTCTTGGGCAGTCAGTTCATTCATGGGGCTGTTACTCAGAAGAGACTGTTGGTCATTCGAACCCGAATCACCATCCGGCTGACAGGCAAATAATACCCCTAGCGCGATTAAAAATGGAGCGATGTTTTTCATTATAATCAGGTTTAAGTAGTTCGTTATTTCGTTTATTTTCCCACATCGGCAAAAAGTCGAGCCATCCGGTGTGCATGTTCATCATAGGCACTTTCAAAGAGTTGGGTTGCCTTTTCTTCCCCGACCAGACAGTTTGCGGTCAGAACTTTGGGAGGCAAACCATTTTCCGTCAGCAGACGGGCGGTTTCGGCTTTGATGGCATTGATGATCATGGCCCCGCCGACGGTAGAACCCGGAGAAACCGGGGTTTCCAGCCCCTCAATTTTTACCATTGAATCACCGGCAGGTGCACCTGTATCCAGTACCAAATCTGCAAAATCTTTGAGTTTTTTCCCATCTTCTCGTTTACTTTTTGATAAAACCGAATGATCTTCCGTGATTACCGCCACCACACGGATCCCTTTTTCGTGAAACAGTTGGGCCATTTCGACCGGTACTACATTGGTTCCACTGGAAGAAATCACCAAGGCTGAGTCCTGGGTCGAAAGGTCAAAGTTGCGGAGAATACGCGCTGCGAAGCCCGGTACATTTTCCAAAAACATCGCCTGTCGCTGCCCATTAGCTCCGGTAACGAGGTTGTGAAAGGTAAGGGAAAGTTCGACAATCGGGTTAAAACCGGGAAAAGAACCGTATCGCGGCCACATTTCCTCCACCATGATCCGGCTATGTCCCGAACCAAATACATGTACCACTCGCCCGGCGAGGATAGATTGGCAAAACCATTCTCCCGCGGTTTTGATCCTGTCTTTTTGTGCGCGCACCCGGCTGAGAATCTGTTCGCATTTATCGAGGTAATCTCCCACGGGATCGGTCGTTGGAGACTGGTTGTCAATAGGCATAATTAAAGGTTTGAAAGTGCATATAAAGCGGCGCCTGTTGCTCCGGCCCGGTCGCTAAAGGCGGCTGGGACAATCGTTACCGACTGCTGATTGGGACGCCATTCAAATATATCCATAAAAGCGGAAAGCGGTTCAAACAAAGCGTTGCCCGCACGAGTAATGCCTCCGCCGAGAATTACCCGCTCAGGGGAAATCATATTGACAATTCCGGCAATGCCGATGGCCAGTTTTCGCACCGAATTAAGCCAGAAATACGCCGCCGCCGGATCGCCGGATTCATAAGCTTTTACCAGCGCCACCGTGGTATCATACCGCCCGAAAGTCCGCCGTTTGACGGTGCTTTCGCCGATGGCGTCTTCAAGGCTTCCGGGCATGTTGGATATACCCTGAATCTCACTTTCTGCATCCAGGCTAAAATGCCCCAAATGACCCGCCCGTTGAAGAAATCCTTCGCAGTAACTTCCATTGATTAAGATTCCCCCTCCTACCCCCGTTCCCAGGGTGAGTAATACGACATTTTGAAAGCCTTTGCCTGCCCCGAGTCGGGTTTCAGCCCAAAGTGCTGCCTGTGCATCATTGATGACGGGCAGTTTTTTTTCTCCGAGAAAATCGGCCCAAATCAGTCCTTCCAGCCCCTGAAGCCGCCCCGGCATGTAGGCGATACAGCGATGTGCCGCATCGGGCAACCCCGGCGCAGCAAGGCCAATGGCATCCACCGGGCGGTTAAGGGTTTGTTTTAATTCCTCTACCACTACACGAATCCCTTCCTGCCAGGGAGTGATTCCCAAAGAGTTTTCGGAGGTTAAAGGATCGTTTGTAAATCGTTCTTTTTCAAAAAGAATTTCGCCCGAGTCGGTAATCAGCACACCCTTAATCCGTGTACCTCCGAGGTCAATGCCTATGGCCGTTTTTTTATTCATATTTCGGGGGGAATTTGTCCTTCACTAATGCGCCAGCCGCCGTCCACGTAAAAAACCTGCCCGGTAGTAAAAGCAGAAAGGTCAGACAAAGCATAACAAGCCATTCCCGTCAGGTCATCCGGGGTTCCGATTCGACCACCGGCGAGGGGTTGTTTTGTTTTGATAAATTGGAGAATGCGCTCATTTTCCGCTGCACGGCGGGACATAGGCGATTCGACCAGTCCGGGGGCCAACACATTTGCCCGGATATTGTGCGGAGCGTAAGTGGCGGCGAGAGAAAGCGTGAGGCCGGTAATGGCCGATTTTGCGGCGGTATATGCATGGGTGGCAAAAAAAGAGGGGGAAGGCGAAAATGCCAAAACCGAACCCACATTCAAAATAGCTCCTCCTGTGGCGCGATCGAGCCAGAAACGAATGGCAGCCTGGTTGCTGTACATGACCGAACTGAGGTTGAGTTCGAGGGTTTTTTGCCAACCTTCGGCAGAAAGTTTGTGGATAGGCCCGTCGCCCCACTTGCGGCCGCTGCCTCCGGCAACGTGAAACAGCCCGTCCAAGCCGCCCCATTTTTCGGCACAGATTTCAACGGCCCGGACGGCCGTGTCCGGCAAAATCGCATCTCCGGCCAAAAGAATATTTTCGCCGGAATAAACCGCCTGCGCCTTTTCCAAAAATTCGTTTTCCAGCCCTACCGCCACAACTTTTGCGCCGCTTGCCAGAAAAGATTTTCCCGCAGCCAGGCCTATTCCGCTGGTGCCGCCCATGATTACAATTCGTTTTCCTTCCAGCCCGGGAAAATAGCCGAAGGGATTTGCTTTTTCTTTTTCCATCGAAGGTAAACTACAAACTTTCACGGAAACTGTGAAAAATGACACGTTTGAAAAAGAATTTATCACAAATAGAACCTTCGAAAAGATTTTTCCTAACTTGTAAAAGCATAAACCCTAATTTCTCCATTTATGAAAACAAACACTTACTTTTTCGTCGCCGCATTTACACTTCTTTTATCATACGTTTCTCCTTTATCTGCACAGGGAACCTTTACCATGAGTGGAAGTTATATCCGCCCTTTGGGAGAGTTGGCTAGTCAAAATTTCCGGCAGGGAGGGGGAATAAGTATGGATATGATTTCCGACGACCTGCGAAAAAATGCGCTAGGCAGTTTGCAGATGGGTTTCCACCTTGATGCGGGTTTTCACGGAAGCGAAAAACGTCCGGTGGACAGTTATTACCCGATCGAAGGGCCGGTAGATATTCAGATTTCCAATGAGTCCTTTGGCATGTACGGACTAGCCAGAGTAATCACCTCGGAGCGGTTTCCCCTTCGGTTATATGCCGACGGATTGGCCGGTACGCGGATGCTTGCCAGCACACAGTACATTCTTCCCCAAGATGAACATCAGGAGAGTGAAGAATGTGAAGGCGAAAACCTGACCCGGAGTTGGACATTTCTCTATGGTGCCTCGGCGGGTATGCTCATCCGGATCAACCATGAGGTTTCCGTTGATTTACGCACCACCCTCACACGGGGAAGTCATGCCCGGTATGTGGATTTGGAAAGCCTGAATGTTGGTGAGCATGGAATGTGGGAATATAATACCCGGCGGGCAGCCACGGATATGATGCAGGTTTCACTGGGATTGAATATGGTATTAGGAGCTTGTACGCCTTCTCGTAACAGCATCAGCGATTGTTCCTCTTCTTGCGGATTTTCGTCGGGAGGAGGTTGCGTCAGATAAGGGACTTGATAAAAATTTTACAAAAAAGAAACGCGCAAAGAGGAAAATCCCCTTTGCGCGTTTTTGCATGTAGGCAGTTACTTATCGTTAATTGCGTACGCCAATCATGGTTTTAGACTGGCCGAGATCAGATTTTAATACAATGTAATAAATGCCTTGTGCCCAGTTCTGGCTGATCTTAATTCCCTGGTTTACGGGATATTGATCCACCTGATAGACAGGTTGTCCCAGCACATTAAGCACTTTGATATTCACCCATTTTGCATTCGGAAACTCAGATTCAATCCGGAATTGATCCTGGAAGGGATTGGGGAAAATGGTCGAAGAAATCTGGGTGTAAGTATCATCCACGCCCGATTTGCGAGCTGCGGTACTGGTAGTGGCCGGAGAAAGATATTCGACATAGATAATCGGTGCCCTGGAGGGAGAACCTTCATAAGACTCCGCCGTTCTTTCACCCGTTCCGGAAACAATCATCGTCAGTGCACTGGAGGCCGACCAACCCGGACGGTTTACCACTTCCTGAACGAGAGTGGATAAGTCGGGGGTACGCTGTGCAGCACCGGAAACTCCGTACTGATTCCACAGTATAGGTGCCCAGGCAACCGATGCGGTGGTTTTGGGACGGGAAGAAATATTGTAAGGATTCGGACCGAAGGCATCGGAATTATCACTGGCCTGAGCTTTTAAGGTGAGGTTGGTCGCACCAAAATCCAATTCGTCGGTCGTAAACTGAATATACGCATCGGTAATGATGGATCCCTGCGGAATATTCAGTCCCCGGAATCGCAGACCTACAACCTGACTGATACTACCGTCCTTAACGAGTTCAATATCGGTGCTGCTGCGATTCACGCTGCCATTATAGACGGTTTCTTCGGCGTCATCGTACCAGGCAGCTACCCGTGAACTAATCAACGTAGTGAGAATCGGCTCCAGTACTTCAAAGCTCCGCACAACCGTGTCTGCCGCGAGATAAGAAGCATTTCCGGGCTGAGTGGCTCTAATTGTAACGGTTCCCGTTACACCTGTAAGGGTTACAGTATTGCCGGAAAGAGTAGCCGGTCCCGATACAATTTCGAGGGTTACCGGAAGTCCGGAACTGGCAGTAGCGGTCAGTGCAAAGGCAGGATCGGTGGTGAGTTTATCTTGAATCGGAGCAAAGGTAATGGCTTGGCCGACCGGATCATTGTTGCAATTCATTGCCCAACAAACCGCAGCGTCAAACAAGGACCAGCCGGTTCCGGTAGAATTAGCAGCGGTTTCATTGCGGAAATAAAAACCGACTCTTCGAGCAGGAGCATTCATACCTACCATACTTGTACCTGACTCATAAGCGAAGAGTACATGCTGGATGGAATTCGAAGAAAGTCTCGCCACTTTTATGCAATTGGCCGCAGGTTTTCCAAAACCGACTTCCTGACCGGAAGAAGTAATCTGTACCATGCCGGACATGCCTGCGGTCAAGGGGCCGCCAGTGTTTGCGATGAATATCTGGCTGGTATTAAAAACACTACCGTAATCCGTGTTCTCAATGGTTCCGGTCATTTTCATATCGTCAAACAACCAGGCTTCGCAGTTTAGAACCGGTACGGCAACATCTCTAAATTTGGTGTTGACATTTAAAGAATTGACGGTAGAAGAGATCACGATCAAATCTTTGCCTACTGCATCCGCAGCGGAAGAGCTCTGATCCGTTTTCAGAATTACCTCATAACCCAGCGTTTCGAGTTGTGTTTTCATAGCCAGGTCGCCAGCATTCAATGTCTGAGAATTGCCCACAACCATAAGGACTTCACCTTTGGGGGAATAGACCTTTACATTGTCCCATACATGAGCTTCATCTGTACCGGTTGTCAGTGCACGAATGACAATCTGAAGGGTTGATCCTGTCAAATCAGAGATCGTAACGGTCTCTAGGTTTCCATAATTGATATTGCCCGATTTTTCAGTGATTAATACCTCGTTTCCATCATCGAGTTTATAATATACCCGGATATAGTCGCGATAAATCCCGGTTGATTCGAGCGGGCCTTGAGATTGGATTTGCAGGCTTATTTTGGCCGGAGCTTCCGAGATATTGATCACTTCCGACATCCATACACCTTCGCCTACGGTATATTGGGCACGGAATTTTTGTGCCTGCACCGAAAATACCGCAGCGTTACCCACCTGAGTGGTATTGAGGCTCCATCCGCTGCTGCCTTCATCACTCGTAGTGCCATTCGGCAGATCGGCAAAATCTTCTGTCCAGGGCACAGAACCCGTTCCCTCTGGAGATTCGATTACAACACTTCTTACCGACTGGGTACTTGCGTGATAGGCCAAAACGGCAGTTTTACCAGACCATGTGGATTTGGTGCTGGAAGCAAAATCCAAAAGACCGGCAGGTGCGGCATCTTTGTCCAAAGCGATCACTATCGGGACATTGTAAAGATTGTTCAACTCGTCCAGCCCTACTTGTTTATAGCCAATACTTCCGTTATCAATATCGGGGTAGGTGTAAAACATGTGCAGGACGTTGTTGTCTTCATTTACCGTTACGGTCGGCTTGGTCCCCATTGCATCCACCGGGTAATATTCCCAGGTAGCATTTGGGCGGCGAACCATAAGAATAATGGTTGGAAATCCGACGGAATCATAAGAGGTTTTGGCCGCCATGTACAATGTACCATCGGTACCGGCAACTAATTTAAAGTGGTCGTCGGCAACGCCCAGGTTTATCGGCTGAGCAAAACCGGCAGAAGGATTTTCGTCGGCAGACCATACCGAAGGATCATCGCCGTCAACATGCACACGGAAGGTGAACTTTTTTGTCACCTGATCAGACCAGATTACCCCCACTTTGCTTCCGCTATTATCGGTAAAAGCGATGACCGATGCGATATCCCGCTGGTCAATAAAGGCAGAAGTAAGGATAATCGGGGCGCTCCAACTGGTGTAGGGAGCCTGACTCCACATGACATAAACCTCCTTTTTGCGCTCATATGCAATCCACATAATACCCTGGCTGTCAATGTCCATGGTAGCGGTAGCCTGAAAATTTCCCCCTCCGTTCCCAAAACTAACCGAGATAGAAGCGGGATTTACGTCCCAGGGAATAAAGGTCTGGCTTGTCTCGTCATACTGGCGAGTCAGGATCGTTGCCTTGTCGTTAAGATCATCAAACAACATGACATGGATGCGGTTACCAATGACTTTTATATCCGCAGCAGAAAGTGTGGCGGTGTCAATGGTCGTTTCAAGTGTCCAGGTATCCTCTATGAGTTTCCAAATATGAGTACCCGCACTATTAGGCATAATGCAATACAGGTTGTCCTGATAAGACCAGACTTTTGACTGCGGTTTGTCTTCGGTACTCTTTGTTACTACAAAGGGATTCAGTTCAGTAACCGTAATGGTCTGGGCAAATAGTTGATTTTGAAAAGAAAGGAAAAATGAGCAGGTAAAAACAAAAAATAGCCAACGTGCAAGCGGTTTTAAAACAACGCTGGGGGGTGTCGTTAAATTCATTGCTAGGAAAATAAAATTATCAAACAACTTTTCCCAGGCACGGAAGCACAAATTCAGGTTTTGTGTTTCCTAAAATAAGGAATGGCAGAAGGTTTCGGATGTGGTGTAAAAAGTTTTACGAGTCTTTGAAGGTATGTTGACTTTGGTTGTTAGGTAAATATAAACTAAATACTCATTTAATTTATGTAAATGTAAATATTTTTCGTTGTATTATTTACAACGAATTCATAAATAGTCAATTTTTTCTTTTGAACTGCCGGTTTCTTATTTCGATCCCCCTAACCTCTCATTCATACTTTGCCGCAATCGCCTCCAGCCGCGACTGTATGTCCTCCCGAGAAAGCCATTTCCCTCTATACATTACGCCTGCGGGGTTTTTCAGATGGGCTAAATCCCCCAGCGGATTTTTATCCAGTAAAATCAAATCCGCCGAACTCCCCTGAGCTACTACCCCAAATTCGCCTTCCCTTCCAAAATATTTTGCTGCATTGACCGTGCCGGTAACCAGGCATTCATAAGGCGTCAGTCCGGCGTCATTCATTGCGGCGAGTTCATGTTGAATAGAAAAACCGGGCACATTAAACACCTGCGGTGCATCTGATCCCAATACCAACAACACGCCTTTGACGTGCAGGGCCTTCAGAATTTTTTTCCGAATTCCGATAAACTCCGATACCCGAGTCGAATCGTAATTTTCCAGTCGCTGTAAACCGAATTTGCTCTGCACCCATTGCTCTCGTGTACGGGGAGACATATACTTCATTTCCGGCTCGGCAATAGTGTTTTCGGGTTTATCTGTCGAAGTCCAGCGCACCAGCAAACCTTGGGTAGGCACAACCGCTACCTTATGCGCCAGCGTAAGATCAACCAGTTCAGGGATCAGGGTTGTGTCGGCGAGATGCGTAAAGTTAAACCCAAAAAATCCGTTTTCCTCCGGTTTTACCCCGGCGCTTTCGGGAACGAGTCCTTCAAGATAACCATCAATATGATCCACCGAAGCATAGTCCGATTCCAGCGCATGGCGGATACCCACATGGATGGAAACATGACCGGCATAAGGCATGCCCACCTCTTTGGCAGTGGCAATAATCTGGTCAAATACCTCCCGTTTGATGCCGGGATGAAGTTTCATAAAGTCGTAACCGGCGGCTTTTTGGGCGCGAACCGTACTGTCGGCAATTTTTAGATCCGGGACGGTATTTCCATTAAGAGAAGGCCCGGAAGTAAAAATGCGAGGACTAATGACTTCTTCTTTTGCCACGCGGGTTTTAAGATCGAGGTGAAAAGGATCCCCCAGCATACCACGGATGGTTGTTACCCCATTGGAAAGGTAGAGGAACAACGTCTCTTCCACTACATCTTCCTGTCCTTCGCGGGGAACCGGGATATGCGCGTGCATTTCAGCGAGGCCGGGCATAAGGTATTGGCCAGAGGCATCAATTACACGGGCGGAATCGGGAAACGAAATTTCGGCAGAAGAGCCGATGGCCAGAATTTTCCCATCCCCAATGACCACCGTTTGGTCTTCCAGTACCTGTTCGCCGTTCATGGGAATGACGTGGGCATGGGTAAAAACGATTTGAGGGGTTACGCCGCCAAAATCCGTAGTGTTTTTTTCGCCACAAGCAAACAACAGCGCAGCAAAAAGGAGGGGAAAAAAGTTTTTAATCGTTGCCATGAGGAAGGAGATTAAGTTAATTTACACATTTTTGAGGAAAATATAGAAAACTCTCCCCTACCCTACTCCGGGTATGCGCCAACCCCAGCCGGTGAGTTTCTGGTGCAGGTTTTCGGCTTTTTCCCGGTAGCCGTGGCCGGGATTGGAGAGGATGGTATCCAATACTTCGAGGCTCTGTCTGCGGTTGCCCGCTTTAAGCCAGGCGAGGACGAGGTACCATTCGGAGACTTCGCCGTATTTGTCGTTGTGGGTTAGTTGTTGTAAATGAGCAGTTGCCTCCGCAGGTTCATTTTGAGCGAGAAGACACATCGCCAGGTAAAACCGGGCGTCGGCCAGGTCAGGGTATTGGCCAAGTGTTTTTTCCAGTGTCTCGCGGGCGGCGGCATATTCCTTACGATTATACTGTGCCATAGCTGCCAGTATCAGTGAGTCCGAGGGTGAGGTATCGCCTTTATAAGTGATCACATCGCGGTAAGGCTCAAACTGGGCTGTGCCGACCCGCTCCGGATCATACTGAAAAATCAGCAAAGTCCACGCGCAGGCAACCAATACCAGAATCACTGCTGCTGCCCGGAAAACCGGATGACGGAAAAGTCGGGTGGCAAAGGGTACAACCTTTGTTTTCTCCTTCAAATCCCCCTCAACGTCCAGCCGCTGAAGTTTTTCTTTATAGTCTATCTGTGTATAGAGATTCAGAAGTTTATGGGTTCCCTGATGGAGGCGCAGTTCTGCCGCCAGCACCTCATCGGTGCGGATTTGGGTTTCAAACGAAGTTTTTTCTTCCGGTGTCATTTCCCCGGCCAGATAGGCTTCGATTTGTTCGGATAATTGATCTCTCTTTGCCATGAGTCATGTAATTTTGCCAACTGACGATTACCCAACCAGTTCTTCGATCAAAGTGCGCGCTTCGGGATGGTTGCGCACGAGTTCTTTTAATTCACTGAGGCAGTGGTTTTTTTTGTTCCGCACCACCTGTTCATTCTGATACCCGAGTTCCTCCGCGATTTCTTTCATCGAATACTTTTCTGCCCAGAGAATCAGCACTTCCCGGCATTTGGCTTTGAGGGACCCCAGCAGATTGCTGACCAAGCTGCGCTGATCATTATCCATGATGTGTACCTCCGGGGTAAAATCGGTTTTTTCATCGCCGGCATTGGCGTTTTTGTAATCGTCTTCTTTTACGCTCCGGTTGAACCTCCGGTACCAGAGGTTTTTACTGATGGCGTAGAGATAGGTATTCAGGGAACTTTTTCCCTCAAATTTGCCTTCCCGGATCGCCACCAGCAGATTTACCAGCGCATCCTGAAAAACGTCTTTCGCCTCTTCCCGGCTACCATTTCGGGTTGTAATAAATGCAACGACCTGTTCGACCTGACGCCGATACAAAAAAGCCATCACCTCATCACAAGCTTTACCCCCTTCTCTGATTGCCTTTATCACTGCTTCATCTGTATAGTTGAGCCTTTTCATCATATTGGTTCACCTGACGGGGATAAATGTAACCGGAAAAGATAAAATAGTAAAAATGTTCTCCAACAATCTTGAAGGATTGTTACATTTACACAGGTCAACCGAACCAAGAGGTATCATTTTCAAACAAATCACAGTAATGAAACCTATTTCCGTTCCCTCCCTTTTGTCTTTTTGTTTATCCCTCCTTTTTTTCGGAGGAATGCAGATTTCAGATGTAACCGCACGGCCTGACGGGCAGATTCAGTATCCGTCACTGCAACTGATTAACAAAAACGAACAACCCACCCAAGCCAGTTATCGCTTTAAAAAAGCTAACGGTATGCTGAATTTGCAACTCAAATTGCAAAACGGCGAAGTACTTGTGCGAATGCTCAAAGGCCAGGATCAGGTAATTGCTCAGGGGAAAATTGTCAAAAGCGGTAAAAACCGCATCGTTACGATAACGATGACCCAAAACAGCCTGCTTGCCTACTGGCATTTTGCCCTGGATCGGGTAATCCTCTCCGGAAAATCACTCTCGCTGAAATCGCTGGACGCGGATTATCCGACAACTCTGCTCGAATGTATCCAAGCCTGCTACCAGATCAAACTTAAGGACTTTATCAAAGCTGATAATATCGGCAAACTGGTGGACAAAGCCAATCAAGGCTCCGAAACCGGCAATGCCGGTGGTTGTGGAGACATTTCAATTTGTACCAGCACGACGCTGAGTGAATACGATCAGTGCGTACAGGATTGTTATGAGCAATACGACGAATAATCCGGAATAATCTTCCCTTATTTTATGCGACGGTTTGTAAGCCTGGTTATCTGTATCGGTGTATTTTGGGGGAAATTATTTTCCCAAACACCCTCCTCACCGGCAGATACCCGGGCAAACGTCGTAATACTGCGGGAAAAAGGCCAAAATTTCCTCCGGTTGTCGGAAACAGATTCGGCGGCGCGCTACCTCTCCGGTGCAGAAATATTAGCCGAAAAACACCTTTCTCCTTCCGATCCCGACCGTATCCGGGTGTGGCTGGTTAGGGCCGAACTACAACTGGCGCTGGATCAATATTCCGAAGCGATCCGCCATCTGGAAAAAGCCTATGAAAGCTCCGCAAAAGCGCAGATTACCGATTTACAGATCGAGTCGCTGACCTCGCTGGGGTATGCCGCCTGCGTAACGAATCGTTATCCGGAAGCAGAAAAATACCTCACAGAGGCCGAAACACTTCTGAACGCGCGATCCCCTTTATCCCTGTTTTTGGTCGCAAAACTGCGCTTTTGCCAGGGGTATTATCTTCAACTTCGGCAGGATTATCCCCCGTCACTGGAAAAATATGAGGAAAGCCGTAAGTTGTTTTCAGACGTTTTGGCGCCTGACGACCCGGAGGTTGCCCGCGCCCTCAATTTTGCCGGACAAGTGTATCGGGCAATGGGAGAAAATGAAAAAGCGACAGAATATCATCTGGAAGCCCTCCATATTCAGCAGAAAAAACTCCCGGAAGAACATCTCGAACTTGCCCGAACTTATTTGTATCTGGGCATCTGTGCTTACGAAACCGGCGATTACGCAGCAGCCCTGGACTATTACGCACAGGCACTCCGTATCCGGCGTCGAAAACTGGGTGAAAAACACCGACTCGTAGCCTCCGTTTATAACAACTTGGGGTTGGTGTTCTGGATGGAAGGAGAACCCGAAAAAGCCTTAAACTATTACAGCCAGGTAGTAGCGATTTATGTCGAATTGCTGGGCAAGGACGACTTGGGCGTTGCCGCAGGTTATAACAATATGGGGCTTTGTTATACGGATATGCACAATTATCGCGAAGCCATACACTACTTCCGCCTGGCTCTTCAAATCCGGCAAAAACGCCAGGGAAACGATCACCCGAGCCTTGCAGGCATTTACAACAATATAGGTCTGGCCGAACTCACCGACGGGCAATACGACAAAGCTATTCAGGGATTTCGGGAGGCGATGCGAATCGGGGAAAAACACGAAGGCTTTCATCATGTGCGCGTAGCGAAATACTACAACAACATCGGCAGGGTTTACCGCGAAAAAAATGACCCGGTACAGGCCCTTCAATGGCATCAGCAAGCCCTGATCCATGCCATTGCCGGGTACAACGATACTCAGTGGTGTTCAAATCCTCCGGTAAAATCTTTCCCGCTTTCGCCTGATTTTCTCGAAATCCTCCACCACAAGGCTCTCAGTATCAATCTTCTCCCGCCCAATCTGTCCAATTCCGAATGTGCCCTCAACACCTATCAGGCAGCAGCCGAACTGATTGACCTCATGCGGGTACATTATCTGAGTGACGATGCTAAATTCCGGCTGGCCGCACGGGCGGCGGAAATCTATGCAGGAGGAATCACCACGGCGAGAAAGTTGTACCTGATTTCCGGTAAAAACAAAAAATACCTCGACATCGCGCTTCGATTTAGCGAAAAACAAAAAGCCATTGTATTGCTGGAAGCCCTTAATTCGGCGCGGGCAAAAAATATAGGAATGTTACCCGATGCCCTCCTTCAAATGGAAAAAAATGTCCGAAAAACCCGGGTGGAACTACAAGAGGCTATTTTCGAAGAAAGGCAAAAAGGCGCATCCTCTGACAGCCTGAAAATCGCCGAAATTTCTGCCCAGCTTTTTACCGTGGGCCGGCAATATGACTCACTGACCTTTATATTCGACAGCCAGTTTCCCCGATATTACCAACTCAAATACCAATCCGAACCACCGGGTGCGGAAGATATTATTCGCAACCTTCCGAAAGGCACAGCACTCGTTGAATATTATCACGGCGGCGGAAACCTGCATATTTTTTTACTGAGTGAGGGCCGTTCCGACTGGCTGACGTTACCTGCGACCGACACACTTAACCTCGTCGTCAGCCATTTTCAGGAAAGTATCTATCAGGGGTTCCGGAATTTACAGGCGACCGATTCGCTCCGCAAAAAATGGTCGGATGATTACGAATTGCTGGCCGATTCGCTTTACCAGATGCTGATTGCCCCCCTGACCGAGAAGCCTTTACCGGAAAAACTTATCCTCATTCCCGACGGAGTGCTGGGGTATATCCCTTTTGATGCCTTACTTACAGAAAAACCTGCGAAAAAAGGAGCTTACCGAGATTACCCCTATCTGATACGTAAATTTACCCTATCCCAACACTACTCGGCGGCACTGTTGTTTCGGAGTTTGCCCGATCGGGAGAGCCGCCAATCGGTAAAAAATGCGGTGATTTATGCCCCGGTTTTTTCACCGGAGATGAATTATCCCGATGTTTTTGGGCCACCGGCTCATTTGCCTTTTAGCGAATTGGAAGCCGAAAAAATTACCCGGCTCACAGGAGGCGATATTTTTTTAAAAGAAAAGGCTACAAAAGCCGCTTTTTTTGACCATGCCGGAGGTTATCGGATCATTCATCTTTCCAGCCATGCCCGGGTAAACGATCGCGACCCCATGTTTTCTACCATTGATTTTGCCGACGGAGAAGCAGTCAATGTGCTGGAATTGTTTGGAATAGAACTTCGCGCAGACCTTGTTACCCTGAGTGCCTGTGAAACCGGAAACGGCGAGTTGTTTCGCGGAGAAGGCATTATGAGCCTGTCTCGGGGTTTTATATATGCCGGAGCAAAAAGCATTGTCAATACCCTTTGGGAAGTAAATGATGGCGCTACCGCCGAAATTATGACCCATTTTTACGAAACCCTTTCCAAAGGGAAAAGCAAAGATGAAGCCCTTCGATACGCCAAAACCGAATGGCTGAGTCAGGCCGACCATCTCACCGCCCATCCTTATTACTGGTCGGGTTATATTGCCGTAGGAGATATGACCCCTCTACCTCGCAATCCTTTCCCGCTATACCTGATTATCATGCTGGGTGGGGCCTTCGCGGGGATAATTCTTCTTTTTAGGATTTTTCGGAGAAAATGAAGTTACGTTTTCCCTGAACCGAGATACCAAAAGAAGAATTTACAATTACAACTAAACAAGAAAAAATGAAAACTTTAGTAAAGTCCGTAACGGTTGTTTGTACCTTATTGGTTTGCGCCCTTTTTTTTCAGGGAAATACGCCTCCGGCTTCCGATAATTCTTTTGGAGAAGTGGTCGTAGATGAAAACTATATCCCCGTAGGAATTTTGGGCTGCGACATTACGATTAAAGCCGAAAACAAAAGCCTCAAAAAAATCACCATTCAGTTTGAAGAATCCGACGTCAAAACGCAGACCGGTACCTGGTCCAATATCTATTTTGGCACTTTCAACAACGAACGATGCGACAAAGCAAATCTAATCCTCGAATCCAAAAGCGGAATCGAAAGCAACCGCTGCGAACTGGACATGGGCTGTAATTTCGAGCGCCGTTACCGGTTTAAACTGAAAAGTGTGTATGAAGGCGAGACCAGCTACGCCACGGTTTATTTTCCCTCCTCAACCGGTTATGCCAATGAAGGAACAACTGTCATAGATCTGGGAAATATTGGCCGGCATTTTAAATAAGCCCGTGCAGAAATTTTACCCCACAATCATCCTTTCCAAAACATCCCCGACAAAATAAGCGACCGCTGCTGCTGAACCTCCCAGTAGCAGCGTTTCGATTATCCCCCGGAGGCGGGAAGTTTCGGTAACGACCGCTTTTAAAAAGCCAATTCCGGCAAACGTTATGGAGGTAAGGATAATGGAAATAGAAAACAAATGGCTGAGGGTCTGATTCGTATTCATGTAAAACAAATACGAAATCAGTGGCACCAGCCCCACGACGATAAACGACAAATAAGTTACGGCTCCGATGGCCAGTGGAGATTTTTGTTCCGGTATCATGCCCAGTTCGTCTTTCATCATCACATCCACCCAGCGGTCTTTGTCGGCAGTGATTACGTCCACGACTTTTTCCAGGAGTTCCCCCTCAAACCCTTTGGCCCGATAAATCTCACGGATTTCTTCGCGTTCAATGTCGGGAATTTCGGTGATTTCCTGGTATTCGGTGCGGCGGTGTTTTTCGTAATTTTCGAGACCTGATTTGGTGGAAAGATAAGCACCTATGGACATGGAAAAGCCGTCTGCCAATAGGTTGGCTAGCCCCAGAATGAGGATAACCGAGGTATCGAGGTTTGCGCCGGCGGAGCCGGCCACTACGGCGAAGGTCGTCACACTTCCATCAATTCCGCCGTAAACAAATTCGCCCAGAAACTCCTGATATTTCGACCGGTTTAAATGTTTTTCTGCCTGATGCTGTGCCAAATTCATAATTGAATTCTTTAAGTTTGCCAACTATTTCCTAACTTTCCGGGGAAATAACAAGCCTATTTCATCTATCGTAATGAATTTTACTATGACAAAACTAACAAACCTTTTAACCTTCCTGGGTCTCATTGGAATTTTACTTCTTTTTGCTGCTTGCGGCGAAACCAAAACGGCCACGGAAAGTGAAACGCCCACCGACACTACCGCTACTACGACTACCGAGCCGGTTGAAGACAAATCCGCCCGTCCAAGTCCTCCTGCGGTCGCCACGGCTAATGTCGGCGGTGCTACCGTAACGATTGACTATAGCTCTCCGGCAGTAAAAGGCCGCACCGTCTGGGGCGATCTCGTGCCTTACGGCGAAGTATGGCGTACCGGTGCTAATGAGGCTACGACTTTTACCGCTGACAAAAACGTCACCGTAAACGGCAAAGCGCTTCCCGCCGGAAAATATGGTCTCTTCAGCATTCCGCAGGAAAACGGCAACTGGACCATTATTTTCAACTCCGTTGCAGACCAGTGGGGCGCGTATGAATACGATGCCGCCAAAGATGTACTGCGTGTAGATGCCAAAAGCCGCGCCCTGCCTGAATCCGCAGAACGCCTGAAATTTGACCTGGCTGCCGATGGCAAAGTGACGCTGTCCTGGGAAAAACTTGCCGTTGATTTTACCGTAGCTGCCGGAAGTTAAGACACTCCACTATTTATCCGGACATCCTGTCCACATAAGCCCGCAAATCTTCAACCTGCTGGTTACTCATTCGCTCCAAAGGATAATGCGGCATATAGGGACGATGCCCGGGTTGTGCCCAGGTACCATACCGGATAATCTGGTAAATCGAATAATGAGTGTCTTTCGGAATCTTTTTTTCGAGATCGCGAAAAGACATCTGAGACTGGTCCAGTACGTATTCAGAAACCCCATTGGCGTTATGACAATGCAGGCAACTGAGTTCGTACAGGACCTTTCCTTTTTCCGGATCGCCTGTAAGACCATATCCTTTCGTCTTGTCTGGAGGTGCATCGGAAAAATGTGCAGGCGAGGTTTGCAGATATTTACCTTTTACTAATTTCCGCAAAGACTCCCACTTAGCCGGATTGGCTGATTCGGCCTGGAGTTGGGCCATTTCTCCGGGGGTAAGTTGTAAGTCTTCGAGGGTAAATTGCAATGACCAGAAATAGGCCAGAACGGCTCGCATTTCCCAACCCTCCAAAGGTCTTCCCTGCGAACACTGGATGGCGCAAAGCTGAATTGCCTCCCGCAAATCGTCGTGCGCAGGTTTTACCAGATCGCCGTATTTTTTCACATAATCGTCGTTGTACCAGGTTTCCCGATTGACAATTCCGTCGAAGGTTGTACCCTGAAGAAAAGGAATCCCTTTCTCGCGCGCATACTCCAGCCGTAGTTCGGGGTCTCTGCTTGTAAGATCGGGATCTTCCTGCTCTATATTATGACAGTTGGTACAGATAAAATATTTGCTCACATAGGACGAAAGTTTGCCGTTGGGGCCAATGGTTCTTCCACGTTTTACGATATCTTCCCCCTGTTTAATTATCATCAGGGAAGTGGCACTTTCACCGGGAAGCAGGTGGGCAGGAGTAGCCTCGCCCAACTCTTTTAATACTTCCTGTACCGGGGTTTCCTCATCCCAATCGCCGGATTTCTCCGGCGCTACCAGCCAGTTTCCGGCAGATAATAAAAATATCACCGGAAAAAAATATTTGAATATCAATACCATCTTCCTTTTACTTTGAATATTCGACCCATATTAAACCCAAAATGAATATCGCCTTTCAGCCAGTTTCCGGTGGTCTCCGGGATAAAAAACCTTTCGGTCATGCCCCGTGAGTTGGTGAAATGAAGCTGGAAAACGTGCCCGCCGGTTTCTATGTCAATCCCGATTCCCGCCGGATTGAAATAAATATCCGCCAGTTGGTTGGGCAGGATATAATAGTACTCTCCGGTAAGTGCGAAGTTTTTATTCAGCCGAACTCGGGCAGCAACGCCCATCGCTTTGACATCATTTTTTTCGACGAGGCTTTCGGTAAAATTTCGGTGAACGACCGTGGGCATCAACTGAAAAGAAAACCGGTCGCCGATTTTACTGGCCAACAATAACTGATGCGAATAAAACATGCGGTTTGTAGCAAATAAAGCTCTCACCGAATCGGTTTCATGCATTGTCCGATAGGCCATTCCTCCTACATACGTTGCAGAAAAAGGTAAACCACCCACTCTTTGTCGCAGCAGGCGTACTTTGACAAAACCGTCATACGTTTTTTCATACGAATTACGACCTGCCCCGACGGAAAGCCAGTCTTTCAAACCGTATTCGAGGCCGATACGCATATTGGCCTGGTCGAGGCCAAACAACTCATAAGGTCCGCCATTCAAACGGCCAAACCGGTGAGCGATGATCATTTCGAGTTCGCCTTCGCGCTGCGCCTCCACCGAATGCCCGTTGACTACGCGGGTTCCCTTGAAAGTATGATAGACAATTTCCTTCTGGGCAAAAGCCGCCAGCGAAAGAATGGAAAAAAGCCATAAAGCAAAGGAATAAATCAGAATTTTTCGGGTTTTGAGCATACGATTTAATTGTCAGGGGTTCCGGTATTAATCCAACTTTCGATTTGCGAAATTTCACACGCGGGCAATTTTGCTCCGCCGGGCGGCATGGGCGAGTACCCGGAACTATAGGTGATCGAACCCAATAGTTTGCCGTTGTCTGCCTGGGTTTTTACTTTAGAGAAACCTTCGAGGTTGATTCCACCGGAGGCATTGCTCGCACTGTGACAGGAGATACATTCTGCCTGAAGGACCGGAAGAATGTCGTTGAGGTACGAAACCGCAGCCGTGTCACAAGAGATACCTCCCAGAAACGGCTCCAGGTCGTCGCGGTTGTCGTAGTAACAGCCGTTGAGGCTGACAAAAGTCAGCCCCACAGCAGCAAAGGTTAGGGATAAAGCAAAACGTTTAATTATTTTTAGCGCCATCATCAATCCACATTTTGATTAAAGTAATTTCACAGTCGGGAAGTTTTTTGCCGCCCTGCGGCATAGCGGAAAATCCGCTGATATGAGCAATTGAACCGTAGAGGGTACCATTATCAACCGTAGCTTTTACCCCGGCAAAATTCGAATAGCTGATTCCGCCCTGGGCATTGTTTCCGCTGTGGCAGCCGAGACATTTGGCTTCGATAATCGGGCGAATGACCGCCGCGTAACCCGGCACCGTTGTGGTATCACACCCCGAAACACAGGAGTTGTTCTTACCGCCCTGACTGATCCAGGTTTCAATAAGAGCAATCTGCTCAGAAGTCATCGCCGAATACGGAGGCGGAGGCATAATGTCGCCTTTATCCTTGGTTTTAATGACCTTCACCAATTTACTTCCGGCGGGATTGCCCGGTCTTACCATTTCCGATTTTTGGGTAAGGGTTTCGTAAGAAGTGGTGATAATTCCCTCTTCATGCGACTGCGCATCGTGGCAGCCACTGATCGCGCAATTGGAAATAAGGAGCGGCAATATCTGTTGTTCAAAATACACGGTATCGGGATCACATACTACTCCGACAGGGTCATCGCCGGAGCCACTTCCGCCACCACCACCGCCGCCAATCGGATCCGGTTCCGGGTCGGGTCCCCACCAGCGGTGTTTACACGATTGAAAACTCATCATTCCCACCAGAATCATTAAGAGCAAGAAACTTTGCGAAAGGTTTTTCATAGCATATTGTATTGAATACATTGGAGAACGGTAATTCAAAAATTATATTATTTGATTTTCGTAATATATAAATAAATGTAATAAGTCCTGCGTTACTGTCGCAAATACAAAAACACAGATACAATAAGGGGGAATAATTGTTACCGAGACGGAAGGAAAATGAAAAGGGTTGCCTCGAAAATTTATTTTAAGATATAACCCATACCCAGATGAACTCCGACAATATGGAGTCGTCGTTTTTCCACTCCCTGAACAGAAATACCGGGAGAATACATCACTTCGGCTGTGCCCAGCCAGCGTTTGCGCATCACAACCTGTCCACCCACGGCGGCCTGCAGGCTGTTCCATGTCCAGGGAACCGCCCCGGAGGAAGCAAATCTTTTTTCCTCCACACCGTTTTCTTCCAACTCATAGGTAAACTCCTGATTCAGGCCTTTGTAGCCGAGAACACCTGCCCGGACAAACGGCTGAATTTTTTCACCGGGGAGAAACGAATATTTTATACTTACCGGAACCAAAATCCATGATCCCTTTGTTTTTATCTCTTTTAATTTATACAAATCTTCCAGCGGAGGAAGTCCGGGAAAATTTTGGATGGACGCCGGAAAATCCGGTTGCTGAGTGTTCACATAGAGTTCGTATTCCATCGGGGAAAAACCCGGCTGAACGACAAGAGACCAACGAGGATTCAGCACAAATTCGCTCTCAAGTGAAGGACTAAAAAAAACTTTAGATTCTCCTCCTTTAATCAGGATGCTCTGAGCACCGATATATGCCTTTACTCTTATCCCGGGAAGCCTTATATCGGGTAGTTTTTGTTTTTTGGGGGGATCAGTTTTGGGGGATTCCGTTTTTGAAGGAACAATTACGACGGAAGATGCCTGTACCTGAGTGGCGGTATCCGCAAGAATTAGCGTTTGTGAAGTGATTTGCGAAACGATTTGCGAGGCAGTTTGTGAATCCGACCCCACCTCAATAATTGCATAAAACGGAACTTCCGTCACGGTATCCTCCGGGGTAACCGATATGGGAATTTCGGCAAGATGCGAATGGATCAAAGCTTCAAAGGGCAAAGTCATCCACAGTGTATCACGGACAAGGTTTTCACACCAGAGAGTATCGGTCCAGGTTTTTTGAGTAGGAATACCGGATTCAACTGCCGAAAGTTTAGCACTGATTTCTTTGAGTTGTTGATTTTGAGACCATAAAAGATAGCCCATTCCCCCCAACATTAATAAAAGAATGACAACCCCGCCCGCACCCAGCCAGTTCCCCCAAAACCGATACCAGGCAGGTCGGGGCGTCAATGTTGGTAAAACAGGGGCAATCGCTTCCCAGGCAGACTCATCAAAGCCCGCTTCCTCTATATCTCCGATATTATCCCTGAAAAATTTGTCGAGTTGATTTTCATCCATATTTTTCGAATCGGTCTCTGTCTATCGCATAGAGCATTTCTTTCAGCTTATTTCGTGCTTTGGCAAGATTGGATTTTGAAGTACCAACAGTAATGCCCAGCTTTTCGGCAATTTCGGGGTGTTTATATCCTTCGATTGCATACAAGTTAAACGCCAACCGGTAAGCCGGGGGAAGAAGTTGTACCAATCGAAGGATTTCCTGCTCCGACAAAATGGAATGATTGTCCGGTACCGAAGCTTCGATGGCAAAAGAAGAAATTTCGTATTGATCGTAAAACTTTTCATTTCTCCGAAAAAAATCAATGGCAGCATTAATCATAATCCTTCGCAACCAAGCTTTAAAAGAACTTCCTTCCCGCTGATCTCGGATGGATGCAAAAATTTTCAAAAATCCGTCATTGACAATTTCTTTCGCCTCTTCCCGATTTTGTGAATACCGCAGACATACTCCCATAGCATAGCCATAGAATTGTTTGTACAACTCTTTCTGGCTGTCTAGTTTCCCCTTTCGACATTCGTCAACCAGTTGTTTTAATTCGCTTTCAGGACTGGTTTTCCCCAATGCTATTTTTTTGTTTTTCCCCAGACGGAGGTTTTTTGAAAAGGGTTGCCCCGAGTCGGCAATTTAAATTCCTAAAAAAGAATCCGGGGTGATAAAAATCAGTTTCCTGACCTTTATCACCCCGGATGTTAACTCTGCGAAAATTTTGTCTAACTATTTTTTCACCCACTTTTGCATCCACAGTCCTTCGGTGGTCTGCATACGAATGATATAGACTCCGTCGGGCAGAGCGGTTATTTCCATTGAACCCGAGGTTTCCGGATTGATTTTATTCACCACTTCCTGACCGAGCAGGTTGGTGATGATCATTTTTTCAATACGGTAGTCGGAATTCCAGAAAATCGTTTCCTGAGCGGGATTGGGGTAAAGGCGAATGGCGGCTGCGGGAAGCAGATCGGCGATAGCATCGGTTTCCGTAAGGGTAATCACCACCGTATCGGTAATGACCGAGGCATTGTTGGTAACCGATGTAATCACCAGCACAATGGTTTCATTGCCTTCCACATCGCTATCATCCACAACGGTAACGGTCAATCCCGCAGAATCTGCTCCACAGCCGGCAAGTGAAACAGCAGTACCGGAAAGGGTAAAATCAGTACCTTCCGTAGCCGTTGAAGAAGATCCTACCGAAACCGTTACTACGGTTGTATCGGGGTTTCCACCCGCCTGAGAAAGAGAAACAGCCACGTTCCCCACGGATTCATCCACAGAAATCGCTGCTTCATCAAAACCTACTACCGGATCGGGATTTTCTACAACATCTGCAATGTATCTTGGCAGAAGTTGATAACCTTCCGTGCGGGGAACCGAACTATCAAACTGACCGCCGAGGCCCGTTACATTCAGCCATTTACCCACCGGCGCGGGGGATCCGTTGATGTCCACGTCGCTGTCAATGCGCACAACAAAGGTGTCCACACCATTGGTCATATTAATGTTTACACTTCCGCCCGCCGTAGAAGGCCACTGGAGGGGATCAATCATGGTGAGGCACTCAATCGTAACGAGTTCGTTTTCAGTGGTTTCATCGAGGGTCGTAACTACCAAAGGTGTGACGGTAGGATTGCCCTGAGAAAGCAAAATCACGTTATCCGGAGGGGTGAATTCTGCAAGGCCATTAAACTGACCGATGGTCCCTTGTACAAGTACTTCATCACCTTCGGTAACTACATACCCGAAGTTATTGCTGCTGAATACCGTAATACCTCCGGTGGAATCAATCATGGTAAACTGAATGGAAGCATTTGTTCCGCCCTGAAGGTCTATACCATGAACAATACCCCGTACCTGACATCTTACACCGAGGGAATCTGCTTCTCCATTTCCATCAGCATCCGCAGTAACCAGTCCGATCGGATATTCGATATAATCATTATCGGTAACGGTGAGGGTAAAAGTACCCGCTGCGATGAGAGATCCGCTGGAAACGTTGACCAAGTTTACAACAATGGTCTCATTCGCTTCTACATCTCCATCATCAATCAGGGTTACGCTCAGGGAAATAGGGGTGGTGGCATTGGCGGGGAAAACGATGGTAGTATCATTCCAGGTAAAATCCACTCCCAGCGTAGCAGTAGAGGCAACGGCATCAAATACCACGTCCACTGCAACGGTGTCTGCGCCACTGTTGGCGATAGTTACATCAAAACCTGCGGTACCGACACCTTCATTTACACTAGCAGAAGTAGGTGAAAAAGATACAGAAGGGGAATCAGGCAGGGGTGCATTACAAGGGATCATATAATGTGCACCGAGGCTGTCGAAAGTATTTTGCGGGAATGTCAGCCATTGGGTAGCGCCGACGGCCCAGTCGTTGGTTCCTTCATTGATCGAGGGCATACGCACGAGGGTAAACTCACTTGTAGCACCGGCACCTACGGGCCAATTGACACCCGGGTCAACCCCCAGTTGGCCGATTACATCAATCGTATCGCCGGTAAAATGGTTGACCAGCATCATGACATCATCGCCATTGTAAAAGGTGATGGTATGGGTTGTGTCTGCTTCCGCCAGAATCGTCGTATCGGAACTGGGGTTAGCGATGACATACACGGCTCCGGGAGCCAGCAATTCGCTGATTACCAGCGAGTCAGAAGCCGCAATCGCCCCGTTGTTAAAACGATAAATTTCGTAATTCCCGAGGTTCACTGCCGAGTCTGAAGGGTTGAAAATTTCAATCGCTTTGTTATTGCTGCTGCCTTCAAGGTATTCGGAAAAGAAAATATCGGTGGTACAACCGGTACTGTCTCCAACGGGAGGTAAGATCGAGCAAGGGATAATGGTATGAGCACCCAGCGAGTCGAAAGTATTTTGTGGAAATACCAGCCATTGGGTGGCGCCGAGGGTCCAGTCGTTGTTTCCTTCCGTTACTGACGCCATACGCACGAGGGTAAATTCACTCGTAGCACCGGCACCTACGGGCCAGTTTATACCCGGGTCAACGCCCAGTTGACCTACCACGTCCACGGTATCACCGGTGAGGTGATTGACCAGCATGATGACGTCGTCGCCGTTGTAAAAAGTCATGGTATGTGTGGTATCTCCCTGAGCAAGAATGATAGGATCCGCGCTTGGGTTCGCAATAACATATACTGCCCCGGCAGCCAGCGTGTCGGGAATCTGAAGCGAATCGCCCGCAACGGTTGCGCCGTTGTTGAAGCGGTAAAATTCGTAATTGCTGAGGTCAACCGTAACGTCGGTCGGGTTGTAAATTTCCAGAGCCTTATTGTTGGAGGATCCTTCCAGGTATTCGGAAATAAATAGGTCCGAACACTGGCCGAATGCCGTATAGGCTCCAAAAACCAGCCCCAGCGCGAAAAGGAAAGTACTTTTTTTGGTCATGGGTTTTAGGTTTTGGTGATTTTGGCACAAATATAGGGCTTTCTGCCTCATTCTCCCTTTGCCGGGTGATTAATAAATTGTGAAAATTATTTACCAGCTAAGCGTTTGCCCGTCCCAGGCGAGTTCCACCCCCTCCGGCAGCAAGGGTTTAATATCCTCCTCTTTCCCCATTAAATGGCTTATATGAATAAAAAATGCCCGGCGAGGACGCAACTTTTCCACCAATTCCAGCGCACCTTCCAGATGATAATGCGAATGATGCGGTTCAATTCTCAGGGCATTTAACACCAGATATTCTACCCCTTCGAGCAGAGACATCGAATTTTCCGGAATAAAACTGGCGTCGGTCAGGTATGCAAAAGAGCCACAACGAAAACCGAGAACGTCCATTTTCCCGTGTTTGACCGGAATCGGTACAAGCGGAATGTCGCCCACGGTAAAAGGCTGTAAGTCCAGCGGGTGAATCTGAAGCCGGGGCACGCCGGGATAAGTTGCATTTTCGAAGATATAATAAAATTCCCGTTGAAGGTGGCCCAGCGTTTCAGCGTCGGCGTAAACGGGCATGTCTTTTTTCTGGAGAAAATTGTAAGAACGCACGTCGTCCAGCCCCGCGACATGGTCGCGGTGAGCATGCGTAAACACTACGGCATCGAGGCGATCTACTTTTGCCCGAAGCATTTGCTCGCGAAAATCCGGCCCGGTATCAAAGACCAGGGTGGTGGTTTCGGAAGAAAGCAGGCCGGAGGAACGGAGGCGGTTGTCGTGCGGATGGGCGGAAAGGCAAACGGCACATTTACAGCCAATGACAGGAACACCCTGCGAAGTGCCAGTACCGAGGAAGGTAAATTTCATAACAATTTAATCGTCTATGCCCGCCAATACATTTTTAAACAATTTTTTCTGCTCATCGGAAAGCAAAGATTCATCCACCGGAATCTGGCGAATAATCTCCTGTAAGGTAGAAATTTTGCTTTCAAGGGGGTGAAACTTGTTGACGATGATCGTTTTCTGATCCATGACCATACAATAGCCCCCATGAAAGTTTCCGCGTTCATACCGAACGACATACCCCTGGTCTTTGAGCAGGGCCTGAAGTTTGTCCTGTGTATTTTTGGATATTCGCATAACTTTGGTCCGGCAAATATACGGATTATTCCTTCGGGGTGATCATCTTTGGGTAAAGGAAGTAATCCTCGCTAACCATAAATCTACCCGATCGTGAAGAGGAAAATTTTTGCCTTTTTAAACAAAAAATCCATTTCGATCTTTTGCGAAAAGAACATGAGGACACAAATGTTTTTCTATGCTATCGCGATAATGCTAACCCTAACACACTGTGAGGAGCCTTGTTATTGCGGAGACCCGGAAGCAGAAGTTCCGTTTTACCCCTTACCGGACGAATTAAAATCCTATTTCACTTTGGCAGGCGATAGTATCCTTTATATTTTGAAAGACTCTCTTTCCGGTAAAACCGAAAAAATCACGCTGGATTATTCTGAAATTGTAGGAGGTGCTCCAGCCTGTGGCCCCGGGTGTATGGATATTCTGAGCTATCGGTGTGAATGTCGAAGTTTTTATTTTAAGTCAGAATCCCTGTTTAAAAGCATATATATACGGGTTTCACCGCAAGAAGAATCTACCGCTATCGAATTTCACGGAGAATACTTGCGTGGACGAATAGATTATTTCCCCGGCTATATACAATCAGAGTATAAAAAGATAGAGTTTTTTGAAGACATCTCCATCAATGGACAGGTTTATCCGGAAGTTATGGCGATTCACGGCTATATGCTCAGCAGTACGATAAGCATTTGGTTTGCCAAAGACATTGGGTTGGTAAAACTCAAAAGCTCCCGATCTGTGCCTGCTTATAATTTTGAATGGGTGCGTTCAGAGGTAATTCGGTAAGTTTGTTTTCACACATACTTCACAGCCCAGTTCTGAATTTCGCTGAATACGGGCTGTAACTCCCGACCTTTGGCCGTGAGCGAATACTCAACCGTAGGGGGAACGGTCGCATAAGCCTGGCGATTAATAATGGCCATTGCCTCCAGCGCTTTTAATTCTTTTACCAGCATCCGGGTATTTATGCCTTCAATGGAACGCTCCAGTTCCTTAAACCGTTTGGTGCCGTCGAGTAACGAATAAATAATGGCAAACGACCATTTCCCCCCAATCATATCCAGCGTTGTACGCACCGGGCAAGAGGGTTTTTTTATTTTTATAAAATTTTTTTCTTCCATAAATCATTGATTATCAATATCACTTTACTTTGTGTTATTACTTCACACTTTTGTAACTACTTGCAAAAGTAAAGTAATGATTCGTCCTTTGCAAGCGGAATAAGAAACTAAAGTCTATCCTATGTTGTGGAAAATCCTGCTTTTTTCGTTTATTCTCCTTCTACTAATATTGAGTTTTACCCAATTTGAAATCCGTCGGGAGATCGAAATTTTCGCCCCGCCGGAAAAAATCTGGGCTGCTATCATTGATTTTAAGAGTTATAAAAACTGGAATACTCAACTCGAATACCTTGGTGGCGAAATAGTGCCTCAAGGCAACCTCCATCTCAAACTTTCTGCGGAGGGAGCCGATCCCTACGAATTTAAACCCGTTATCTCACACTGGAAAGAAAACGAACAATTTGCTTGGCTAAGCCGCACGAGTCTGCCTCGTGTATTTGATGGCGAACATTTTTTCGAACTCAAACCCCTCGAAGACGGAAAAACCCTACTCATCAACCGAGAAGTATATAGCGGTATTTTGTCCCTAATCATCCGCCAACTTCCCATGATGAAAAACGCTCCGCAAGGTTTTGAGAAAATGAATCAGGAATTAAAAACCTGGATAGAAAGACCTCAATAAGTCTTCAATTTTTTACCAATAAAATCAATATTTTATGAGCTTTTCTGCAATAGATTTTATGGAAATTCAAAATCTGGTTAATACCTATTTTGTATCCACCGACAACAAAGACGTTGACGGTTTTATGGACTGCTGGGTAAGTCCCGAAGAATTTGGCGGTTATGACAGCGGTGCTTTTGGCAGTATGAAAACCTGGGAAGAGCTGAGGGCCTTTGAAGCTCATCACGTAGCACCGGGCGGAGATGCCAATGGAAAACGCCACCAAGCCACCAATTTGGTGATTCATCGCATCAGTGATACCGAAGTAAAAGTAACTCACGACATGCTCGTCCTAGAAGTTGCCGAAGTCCCTTACCTCGTCGCGACGGGTCGTTACAACAACAGTGTGGTCGTCAAAACGGACAAAGGCTGGAAATTCAAATCCCGCAAGTTGGACGTTGACCCCGGGTTTTTCAAACTTATGGAAAAATGGAAAACTCTTCAATCGTAAAATAAGAGACCGGAGGTAGCTAAAGCGACTCGCAGATGCCTGCTGTACGGAAAACTTAGCTCCGCGCCAATTGCGTGCGAGGACGCGCCCCAAGAATAAAATTTGAAGGGGTTGCCGTTTTACTATAGATGTTGCGTCCTTTTTTTCGATTCCGGAGACGCGTCCTCACACGCTTATTTTACGTTTGGCTAGTTTTTAATTATAATTCCGTTCTTTTCACGCCGTGATTTCCCCCCCAAACTGCTTCACCACCGCTGCAAAAACTTCTTCCATCGGTGTATAGTCAAATCCTAAACGCTGAATTTTGCTGCCGTCGAAGGTACGGGCGTGGGTGCTGCTACGCATGCTCTCCAGCGATACAATCGGGGGTCTGCCGTTGATGCGGGAAATAATTTCCGATACTCGTCCGACAGCTAGGGAAAGGCCGTTGGGTAGTTTCCAACGCGGAGGGGTTTTTCCGAGGTGCCGGGCGATTTTTTCGAAGAGTTCGCGGAAGGTCATGTTTTCGGCTACGAGGATATAACGTTCGCCGGGGGAAAGGTCTGTTTCCATTACCAAGCGGGTAGCGCGCGCAACGTCGGTGGCGGCGACGATACCGGTCGTTCCGTCGGGGTAAAAACGAAGTCCTTTATTGACTACGGCAAACATCTTCGGCGGCCCCTGCGTCCAGTCTCCTGCACCGATAATTACCCCCGGATTGACCATGACTGCATTTAACCCTTCGGTAATGCCTCGGTAAACCTCCATTTCTGCCCGGTATTTGGATAAGGCGTAGCCGGACTTGGCGTGTTCCGGTTTCCAGATCGTGTCTTCGTTTATGGGCGAACCGTCATTTGTCCGGCCTACCGCACCAATCGAACTTACGTGAACCAGTTTTTGTATTCCGGCTTCGAGGCATATATTCACCACATTGGCCGTGCCTTCGACATTGATCTTCATCAGTTCCTCGCGCTGTTTGCGCCAAAAACTGACCATCGCAGCGGCGTGAACCACGTATTCCACTCCTTCCATCGCCTTTTCCAATGCAACCACGTCGAGCACATCCCCATCGGCGACATCCACGAGATTGCCCCAGGGAAGTTGTCGGGTCGCGGCATTCCGTACCAATACGCGGAGTTCATATCCTGCTGCCAGAAATTCATCTGCGAGATATTTTCCTAAAAAACCTGTAGCGCCGGTGAGCAGAATCATAAGTTGGATTAGAGAGGGCAAATTACAAACGTTGAACTAATAATCCACGGGCATACCCCCGGGTGATTATATTATTTTGTCTAAACTTAAAAAATATGGATTTTGGGTCGTGAAAATTGTGAACTTTCCTTTTTAGTTTTTGCCTATTAGAACTGCCGATGGATTTATCTGTTTTTTTTCAGCCTGTTGATTCATATTTAGCTGAATTTCAACAATCTATGCCTCCCGACCGATGGGGACGGGATATTCAGACGTTTGAGAGTGTGTTTCCGGACTGGGAAAATGCAGACATTCTGCTGGTGGGTTGTATGGAAGAACGTGGCTCAGCCATCAAAGGTCTCTCCGGGGGTGCGGATGCCGTGCGTAAGTGTATTTACGAATTATCGCTTCCGGCGGAATCCGCAAAAGTGGTGGATCTGGGTAATTTTAAACCCAAAGAAACCCCGGAAGCCTATGCAGAAATGTTGGCTTATGTATTAGGGCAAATGGTTCAGAAGGGAAAAACCGTGCTCATTCTGGGCGGTAGTCAGGAAATTGTTTACGGGCAGTTTATGGCTTACGAAGACTTGGGTCGCCCGATTGAATACGTTCACCTCGATGCCCGGTTTGATGTAGAGGACTCGGATATTGTGTTTAATAATCATTCGTACAACCACAAAATTTTTCTCTATAAACCCAACTATCTTTTTAGTTATACCAATCTGGGGTATCAGAGTTATTTTGTTTCCCCGCACCAGCGTCAACTTCTCAAAGACCTCAATTTTCTTGCTGTGCGGTACGGCGACATCAATATGAAACTGGAAGAAGCCGAACCGCCCCTTCGCACGGCAGATATGCTAAGTATAGACCTTTCGTCGGTGCGTTTCCATGAGGCTCCCGGTGCAGTAGCGGCTTCGCCTGGAGGATTTTCGGCGATGGAAATCTGCCGAATCGCTCGGTACGCGGGCCTCGCTTATCGGGTAAGTTCGGTGAGTTTTTGTGAATTTTCTCCCCTCAAAGACCCCAGCGGGCAGACTGCCCTGCTGGTAGCCATGATGTGCTGGTATTTTACCGAAGGATATTACAACCGGCGGGATGACTCGCCGGCAAAAGACCGCTCCAATCTCCGCAAATATGCCGTCCGGCTGCATGCCAGTATTGAACAAATTCATTTTTACCAGCATCCGGTCACCGACCGTTGGTGGATGGAAGTTCCTTATCAGCACTCACTCGGAAAAAAATCCCCGCAAACCCAACTTATTCCCTGCTCTCGCGCCGATTATGATTTTGCCCGTACCGACGATATTCCGGAGCGCTGGTGGCTGGCTTATAACAAGCTCAAATAATCGTGATAAAAATTGAAAACATATCCAAACATTTTGGCCAGCAACCGGTGTTGGAGAATATTTCGATGGAAATCCCTACCGGCTCAAAACTTTGCATTGTCGGCAGTAGCGGAGCCGGGAAATCAGTACTTTCGCGCCTGATCATGGGGTTGGAAAAACCCGATTCCGGCGAAATTTACATTGACAATGAGCCTATCAGCGGCTTTAATCAGCAAGACTGGCGGCGGATTCTGGATGAATTTGGGGTTGTATTTCAGGGAGCCGCTTTATTCGATTCGCTTACCGTACTCGAAAATGTGGGGTTAAAGTTGTTTGAAAACCGCGAAGGGAGCAAAAGACAAATTACCGAACGAGTAGAGGAGGCGCTCCTACAAGTCAACCTTGAAACCGAAATTCTTCAAAAATACCCCGGCCAGCTTTCCGGAGGTATGCGTAAAAGGGTGGGCATCGCGAGAGCGATTATCCACGATCCGGTATATCTGGTCTATGACGAACCTACTACCGGCCTCGACCCGATCAGCGCCGATACCATTGATGCCCTGATTGAAAACCTCGCAAAAAAACCGGGGCGCACCTCCATCATCATCACCCATGACATGGCTACGGTTAAAAACCTGGCGACACAGGTAGCCATGATTTATCGAAACGAATTGCTGTTTGAAGGCAGCCCGGCAGCCTTTCTGGCCTCCGAGGCGCCACCGGTTCGGGCCTTTCTGGCACGAGGGTAACGATTTTAGCTAAAATCTCTACCGCATTAGCCATCCTACCGAAACTTCCAGTCCGCCCCCAAGCTGGTTGACCAGGGTAATGCGATTGTCATAACCAAAACCAATCCGGAGGTCTGCTTTTCCCTGTTGAACGGGCGTAATAATGCCAATATTCCCATGAACGGCAACCGTATTATCCACGCCCAAAGTCACCCAAAAAGGTATCCTCGAATTAAAAGTCATACGAAGGTTCATATCCATCTGCGCCGCCGCATTGCGGATCATTCGGAGCCAGAGATAGGGTTCAATGGACTGAAAAGGACCAACTCGGCGGGCGAGAGTCGTACCAAAAAGAAAATAATAATGATGCAGTCTTTCGCGGGAACCATTGGCCGTAAGGCCCACAATTTTGGGGATGGAAAACCCCGCATAATAGGCCTGATTGGTGTAAAAAACCCCCAGTCCGGGATCCAGATAAAATTCGGTTTTATCGCTGAGTGTCAAGCCAATATCTCCCGGCTCCGTGGTACTTAGCAGGCTGTTGCGCACGGCAAACTGCGCAAGTCCCAGTGAAAGGCCCGCATAAAGATGCTGGTCATATCCCAAATCCTTATGCGCCGAAAAAGTGGTGTATCCTCCGGTCAGGTTGCTCGTGCCAATCCGGTCGGAAAACAAATACCCTCCGGCCCAGAAATCCACTCCGTAATCGGAGGGTTTGAGGTATCGCTGGTAAGTAGCAGTATAGGTGCGGGGACGATATTCACCGAATGCCCACCACTGGTCGCGATAGGTCATCGCTACCACCTGCCGGTATTGAAATCCGCCCGTACCGGGATTGATTACCCGGTGTACCACCGGTATTGCAGGATTCACCAGAAAGCTATTGGCTTCATGGTGAGTCATAAAAGGCAGCAATTGCGCCTGTGCCGAAAACCCAAAAACAAAAAGCAAAAGATTCAGCGTAAAAACCGATTTCATAATCTGAAATTTGGGGGTGAATAAAGTCCGTCAGCGAACAATCGTAATTGCACCTCGTTTGGTATTTTTTACTCCGTTGACAAATATCCTCAATACATAAAAATAGGTTCCCTCCAGCAGGGGTTGGCCGCCGGAAGTGGTTCCCGTCCAGTCGTTTTTATAAGAACGGGAATAATATACCTGGTTTCCCCACCGGTTGAGGATGATAAGTTCATTATCGGGGAAGTTTTCAATATTCTCAATGATAAATTGCTCATTGGTTCCGTCTCCATTCGGGGTAAATGCGTCAGGAGTATCAATCACTTCGATAATGTCTTCCACGGCTTCGATGTCCACACATTCCGAAAATTCGGAAGTATTACCGCGTGCTTCGGTGGCCAGAGCGGTTATGGATAACCCACCGAGGGCCACATTGCCCGCTATTTGCCAGGTACCATTGGGGGAAGCGATGGTTTCTGCCACGTAAAATTTGCCCTGACAAACTGCCTGTGAAGCGTTACAATCCTGGGCATCATGGACATACAGCGCAACGGTATCGCCGGGTTCGCTGGTTCCGCTGATTTCATTTACATCGGCAATCAGGATCACCGGACGCTCTTTTCCATTATTGGTGAGTTGATTTTCAAAGACAATTCCACCGTTTGAGTTACAAAACATGCGGTTTGCCGAGACATTAATGCTCGCCGAATTCTGATCTATGCGAATGGCTGTATCGTTATAGGCGATAATATTTTGCTCAAGTGGGTTTTTACCGCCAATCAAAAGGCTGTCGGATTCAAAAATTTCAATCCCGCTGCCCGCATTTCCTTCGTCGGGAAAATCCCCTCCGACATCGGGCAGCGTACCGATATAATTGGACTGGACAATCGTCCGGGTGTTTCCTTCTACCAATTGAAGGCCCACAAGGTTTCGCACAAAAACATTGCCTTTGCCGGGTGCTCCCACCCGGTTATTATAACCCCCCATGCTTAAGCCGCTTATCGAAAAATTCCGGAAATGCATCCCATACACCTCCACTGAATTGCCAAAAATGCTAAACGTTTCCGTTACACCGGCTCCATCAAGAATAACCGATCCCGGTTGATACCCCGGCTGGGTAGTTCCATCGAGTACGAGATCCGAAATCGTAAACTCCAAAAATTGTCCGGAAACAAGGTTGATTACCCAGGGCGCAGGCCCGGGCAAATTAAAGGAGACGGTTGCCGGGGTAAACAGCGTTTCCGCACATTCCATAACTGCCCGAAAACTCCCGGGGCCGTTTTCCTCCAGGCTCGTTACCACCAGGTCGTTGACCGAACAGGTAATAAACATACAGTCGGCAAAAACGGAACTCCCTCCGGTGGACGCGGTGGCAATCGCCGTAACTAAAAAACCGGGAGAATAAAATCCTCCGGAAAGTGTCCAGCTACTATCAGGTTGAACCACTACCCTGCCGAGCGAAGTTCCCCCCTGACATACAGACTGAAAACAACCGAATATATCTGGAATCTGGGAAGTCAGAAATACCTCCACAACGGTTCCGGGGGTTGCTTTTCCCGACAAAGAAGAAACCGTTGCCGAAGTAATCACCGGAGCCGGGAGAGCATTTGCCGGGCTTCCAAACTGAATTCCGACAAGGGCATTACAGGCAAAATCATTGCCTGATATAGTTACCGGCGCAGAGGATTCAAATTCAATGCCGACAGGATTATACGCGATGATATTACCTTCTCCCGGCTTTGTGCCCCCAATCAGGTTATAGCCTACATTTTTAATGAAGATGCCATAAGACTCGTTGGCACGGGGGAGAAACGTGCCATCGTTTAAAGGTTCTGCCCCGATATAGTTGCCTTGTATAATGTTGGAGTCGGCGGCTACTGAGATAAGATCGCCAATCTGTATGCCCGATATATCATTTTCGGTAAAAATATTGCCTTTGCCCGGCGCGCCGATTCGGTTGAATGACCCTGCGAGGGTTAGCCCTACACCGCCGGAAATAATGCCGCTATTGACAAAGTGAATACCGTAAACTTCGCACGAGTCGGCCTGTATTGTAAATTCCGTAAACGGTTCACTCATATCTATTTTAACCATTCCCGGCTCGTAGCCGGGTTGGGTTGTGGCATCCAACGTAACCCGATTGGCGGATATCGTCAGCGGAAGCTGAGGCGAAATGACAAAGGGGCCGGTACCCGGAATATTAAACGAAATGAGTTTTACTTTGGAGTCGGTTTGCTCCGCCGAGTCCAAAGCCCATTGCAAAGAACCCGGCTGAGTACCCGACACAGTATTGATCACCGTAAGTTTTAGCGTATCCTGGGCATAAAGACCGGAAACAAAAAATAGCAGCAAACACAAAAAGTTATATTTTTTCATGTACCGATTCTTAAAATTTCCACTGAAAAAAAACCTGCATAAAATTCTGCCGGGAAAAAGAAAAGTCAAATAATCCATTCTGAAAACGGCTGCCGTAACGAAAACCGGCCATCGGCCCCCGGTTGACTTTGCCCAGCCCCAGTTCGGCAAATAGGTTCATCGCCAGAAAAGCACCCGGGTTGTTCTGTATATCAGGATCAAACTTTTCACCCAAAGGGAAAACCAGTTCTTCGTATTCTCTCCCCAGAAAAGCCAGCCCGGTGCGCACTTCCTGTCCGACGGTCTGCACGGATTGTTCGTCTTCCAGCGTAGCTTCATACTGCCCTACACCGGCGATCAAAGTAGAAAATCCCCCGCCAAAACCTACACCTACATAATCGTTAAAATGAAAACGGCTTTGGGCAAGAATATCGAGGTAATAGAGGTTCAGGGCAAGTTTGGTCTGAATTGAATCGCGGTTAAGCAGATCGTTTTCATTAATGTAAATTTGAGACTTGTCACGAGTAAACCGATAACCGGAGTAAGCGACTTCGGATTCCCAAGCCTGCCCTTTATGCACCGGATTGTCAGAAAAGGATACGGCAACAAATACATTGGAAAGTCCGCTGGCACTGGAAACCAATTCGCTTAACGGGCGACCTAAATTGTAACCGGCTTTTACTCCTATCGTCCGAAGCCGAAACTGGGTGTCAATCTGATTGGTAAATATGGTATCCTCTTCCGTGTCAAATTTGATCGCCGCTCGGGTAAACACCGCGTCCACGTCTGCTACTTTTGCCCCTTTTTCGCTGTTCACCAGCCGGGGTTTCATTCGAAAGGTGATTTCGCCTTTGGTTGTCTGATTGTCCTGTGTTTCGGCTCCTTTTGTCCCCGCCAGTCGCACATTTTTAAAGACAAAATCCAGGTATTTTTCCTGTTTTTCTACCTCCAGACAACTCGCTCGGTCGCTCATTGTGTCGTTGCACATCGGGCAAAGCTCATTAGCAATGCGGGCATCCAATACCACCAGGCTGTCGGAATTAAGCGTCGGATCAATATTTACCCTGACCCGGATTCCGTTTGCATCGCCTTCGCCTTTGTTCTGAAAAAATACCCGATATTTAAACGCCGTATCCACCGGCACCGGAAACTCAATCGTGCGGGGAATGACCGTAATCCGGTTGGGGTCGTGTGAAGCCAGGATCATCATCGTTTTGGTGTAGTAAGTGCCGGTTGGCCGGAGAGGCCCTTTATCCGGAATAAAAAAAACCTTTAGCCCGATTTCCATGCCCACACGCGGACTTTCGACCCCGAGGGTTACAAAAATGCGGGAAGTCTGGGGCGTTTTTTGTTCGTAGGAAAAAGCCATCACACTCTGATAGTCCGCAGCCTGTGTTTCGAGGTAAGAAAGATAACCCGCATTCCCCTTTACACCCGGATCGGAAAATACATCAGCGATCTCCTTTTCGCCGCTGTACAGACGCGAACCGATATAGCGAAAACTTTTCCGGGCGGAGAGTTTTTCATTAAAAGCCAACACAATTTTTCCCGAGGTATATCCCGGTGGTGGCAAATAATGAATGACCAATTGCAGTTCCTCCCGCATGACGAGTTCGTTGTTGTTGCTCGTAAGGCGAATGGCTGCCTGAGGTGTCAAAACGGGGTACATTTTTTCCGAGCGGGTAGCGCCGGTTTGGGTGATGGCGATCGTCTGGACAAATTTTTTCCCCCGATCAAGAGAATAAGCCGGCGTCAGGTAAACTTTTACCTCAAAATCACCGGCGCGGGAAAAAGTATGAACGGGAAATTCTTCTTCCGAATAATGGCCATCGCCAAACTCCCAGAAATACAGCCATTTGGGTGCGGTTGTACCGCCCACAGGTTTGAGTGGAGGTTGGGGTTTGGGCGTAAGCGAAAAACGATAGCCACTGCCACCGGCGACCTTTTCGGCAGCAATGGTCTGGGCCTTCAGCAGCGAAGCTGAACCCCAACAAAAAAAAGCAAGCAGAATAATCCTGTATAAAACCATAGTGGGGAAATCAAAGGTTTATTTTATATCGTACTGGCGGCGGGATTGAGCGTTGAGGGGATTGAGAAAACCCTTTTTCAAAAAATCCGCCAGCGGCAGGCGGAAATCCTGCCACACCCGAAGGTATTTGTCGTCGGAACCGGTGGCAAGGTATTTTCCATCCGGTGAAAAAATCACGGTGTTTACGATACCTTTATGTTCGGTTATATCGGAAATCGCATATCCTTCCCGGTCAAAAAGGATTACTCGTGAGTCCTTGTAACTCACTAGCAACAGCGTTTCGGAAGGGTTTATCGCCACGCTGCTCACGGGTTTGGGCAAGTCGCGGAAAACCTGCAAAAGTTTGCCTTTTTTATCCCAAATCCGTGCCGTCTGATCCTGGGAGCCAGTGAGTATCTGACCCGTTTGCGGGGTGAATCCCACGGTCAGCACCTCACCCTGATGCCCGGTAAAGGTTTGCAGGAGTTTTCCAGCCCGATCCCACAAATAGGCCACAGAATCTTCACAACCGGTGAGCATGCTCCGATCATCCGGACTAAAAACGACCGAAAACACCACTCCCTTATGAGGCAGGCGCAGTTGTTCTTCCCCGGTTTCCATTTTCCAAAGCCGGGCGGTACTGTCGGAGCCGCCTGTCAGCAGCCATTGTCCATCGTTTGAAAAAGCCGCGCTAAGCAATTCGGTGTCTCTCGCCTGAAATGTGCGGATGAGGGTTTTGTTCTCGGCATCCATGATTACCACCCCGCCAAAAGCGTCCACGGAACCTATTTTCCCATCCGGGAAAATTTTTACGGTCAGAATATCTTCCCGGTGACGGGCGTGAGCCTCGATAAATTGACCCGTTACGAGGTCGGTCAGGTTTACCATCTGGTCTTTTCCTCCGGTTGCTATTTTTTTCCCATCGGGAGAAAAAGCCAGCGCCGAAACCCCTCTTCCGTGCGCTTCGCTCTCGTAAAAAGGCGCAGGAGAAGGCAGTTTCCACAGACGGACGGTCGAGTCCATCGCGGCAGTCATCACTACCTGATCTTTGCCGATATTTACCGAACGAACCTCCCCGGAATGTCCGCGCAGGCGCAGGAAATTGTCCTGAGTCAGCGAGGCTACCGCAGCGGTGCTGTCGGCACTGCCGCTCACCAGCCAGCGGCTGTCGGGTGAAAAAGCCAGGGTATGCACGGCTCCGCGGTGTGCCGCCGTCTGGCGAATCAGTTGAAGCGAATCGGAACTCCTTTCCCAGAGGAAAATTTTTCCGCTCTGGTCTCCCCCGCTCAGGTATTTTCCGTCGGGAGAATAAGCCACGGACCGGAGGCCTTCTCCGGGAGTTTTTACCGTTTGTATTTTCCACGCAGAGTCAGCAAAAACGGCGTAAAAAAGAATTTCGGTATTTCCCGCTACGGCAAAGGAAGTGGCCTCGGGATGAATGGCCACGTCTTTAATTTCGGAGTCAATGGCGTATTCAAATATGGGTTGTTTTTTTCCGGCAAACCACAAAACCGCTTTTCCATCGGA
This sequence comes from Bacteroidia bacterium, assembly GCA_033764335.1. GTDB lineage: Bacteria > Bacteroidota > Bacteroidia > J057 > J057 > JAGQVA01. The sequence goes on from JANRJC010000020.1 coordinate 210,587, forward strand.
GGCGCCTGTCAACACCCAATTGCCTTCCGGAGAAATCGCTACGCTGCGAATATCGGGAGCCTGCTCTGCCTCTGCGGACATAAAAACATCACGTTGTTTTCCCGATTTTTCCCAGCGGATAGCCGTTTTATCATTACCGGCAGAGGCGATATGTCCACTTGCAGCAAAAGCCACATCATATACCGGGTGAATATGTCCCGTCAGGGTTCCGGCATTCTGACCGGTTGCGTTCCAAAGTTGGGGTTCATTTTGAGAAGTTGTGACGGTAATCAATTCGCCCCCGTCTTCGGAACGGGCGGCGGCGATTACGGGGCCATCGAGTTTGAGCAGGGATTGATAAAAAACATTTTTCCGGTAGGTAAAAAACATGTCCTGCCGAATGGCGGCGTCGGCATCAATGGCATAAGCCGCTTCTTCCAGCCGGAGGGCTACGGTCGGGTCTGTACCCGAAATTTGCCTAGCTCGGGCATTGAGGTATTGCGCCTCATAACGCTGCCCTTCTATGTACGCCCGGATACCGAGGGCCGAAATAATTAATACAATTACCGTTACTATTCCGGCCAGAATTTGCCCTTTTCGTTTGACCGAAGCTTCACTTTTTCTGACAAATTCTTTGGCGGGGCCGTTTAGTGTCAGGGAAGAAAGATAAGGCCGAATGTATTCCAGGTCATCGCGGTTCATCAGCACCTGACTACTTTCGTAGCGGCTATACTGTTCCTGAAGGAAACGCGACATTTTGCGGCGAATTTTTTGCTCGTCCGAAACTCTTTCCTCAATCCTCACCGCCAGCGAATCGTGTGTAAGTTCGTATTTTAGGGATTGCGTGTCTTCCCCAACGGGCTTAAGGATGCGCATTCCTTCCAATCGGCGGAGGCAGAAGCCGAGTGAATCGGGAGAAATGGACATATCCGAGGGCAATAGAGCGAGAATTTCCAGCGTATTCAGGTTTCGTTTCGTTCCGTCATCCGTTACGAGCGTGTATAAAATCGCCAGCGGAATTTCTGCATTTCCCGCTTCCCGCCCCAGGCTTTTGATTTGTTCATCCAGATATTCGGCCAGCACGTCCCCTATTTCCCCGGTTTTTTCAATTAAGGAAGGATCAAACACCACCTTTTCCCCCTCTCCGTGAATGCCTGTATATTTTCGATAAAGACGGTCCAGATAAACCTGTAAATGCGTGAGATCAACACCGGCTTTTTTATTTCCCAGTTTTACCATCATTTCCTCCAAAGTAGTTTCCGGCGGATCTAGGGTAATGGAAAAAGCGGAGGCGGTTCCGGTAATGACTTTTTTGAGGTTGGCGCGGCTCATTTTTTCGAGCCGAAGGCGATTATCGAACAAAAAGGGAAGCGTTTTTTCATAATCCGAAAGCGAAGCGAGGTATTCTTCGCGCATCGAGAGGATGACCGTAACCTGCATATTGATGGTCAGGAGTTGGGACAATTCTCCCAGAAATTCCCGCTGTTCTTCTTCGGAGCCGAGAATAAATAGCTCCTCAAACTGGTCAAAAATCAGGTAGATGGGTTTATAGTGATCGTAATAAAGCGATTTAAGCGCAGGAATAAGAGCCGCATTTTCCGGAATAGGAGTAATGCTCCGGCGGCGGATTTCGCGGTGAAACGAAGAAAGCAGGTGGTCGCCCCGTCGCACAAACATCGCAAACCAGTCTGTATCCTGAAATTTATTGCTCAACCCGCAGTTTATCAGGCTCGTTTTACCCGTTCCGGAGGCACCGTAGAGAAGGATGAGGTTTGTCTCAAACAGTTTTTCGTACAAAGCTTCCACTTCTGCCTCGCGGCCAAAGAAAATCGCCTTGTCTTCCCGGCTGTATGAATCCAAAAATTTAAACGGGCTATTCATGCAAAATCACAACTTTAGAAAAACCACTAACAATTAACCATTAACAATTAACAATTGACCATTAACCATTAACCATTACTTCGTAAATAACTGAAACTGTTCCTGAAGCACCGCATACGATTGATCTTCGGTAGAAATTTTATCCGGGGCATCCGGGTCGGGTTTATTCACATTAAAATTCACACTTAAATATTCGTAAAAATTGCCCGAACGGGAATTAAACATATACACATTGGGAATCGGTTTTCCCGAAAAAGCATTTTTGTCCACGATAAAAGGCGAAAGATTGAGAAAGTGGTCAATATCGCGCAAATCCTTTACCAGCAGGATCGAATGGCTGTCGGTAAATATATCCTGATCGCGGGATTTTTCGCGGAGAAATTCATTGTCAAAAGCATTCAGAACCCCCATCTGAACGCGGAAAAGCGGCTCCCGGTGTCGAGGTTTAAATATGCTGATGTCTTTGATGGTAAGAAGGCGATAGATCGCCAGAAAGGCAATTTTTTTGAGAATAACACTCAGGCAAAATTCACTTTCATTACACAACTGAGCCAGTTCTCCTTCCGATATGTTTTGTGCAGCAAGTTGGCCTCGGACATTTTCCAGAAACTGATACGCCTGGTACATTTCGTCTTGCGTTTCGAGGCTTTTAAATACCTCTTCAAGCTCTTTCACATAGGGCGCAATTTTTTGTTCGCGAAAAAATTCCCGTGCTTCATTGGTCAGGGAAAAGAAGTCATAACCATCGGCTTTTTCCGGGGTAATGGAGAGGAAGCTATTGAGAATATCGCTATCGAGGTTTTGAGAACCTTTATTTTTGACCTCCCACAACTGTGCAAGGAGCAGGTAACATAAAAATTTGGAACTCACGATATAGGAATAAATCAATTGCCGGAGGCGGGAAAGGCCGGGCACATTCATCATATCGGAGTTGGCGACAAGGATGCGCAACTGTGCGCCGATGGGCCAGGGGAAGTTTTTAATGATGAGTTCGGGGAATTCGCGGGGGTCGCGGGGGTCGCCAAATTCGTCTTCCATTTCCCGGTAGAGAGCCTTGTTGTAATTAGCCATTGCCTCCAGGACGGTGACGATGTACTGATTGACTTTAAAATTTTCTTTCCCCGAAACCCCAAACCCCGCCGGAAGGCTTACTTTTTTATGGTCGGGAAGTTTCCAGTCCAGAACGGTTTCCGCTTGCGGGTTGACATAAAGCCCCCAGGGCATGGGTACATTTTCGGCTTCCGGCTCCTCCGACCAGTCGGCACTGCGGAAAATACCGGCGGACTGGGTGTTGCCGTATTTGGTTTCGAGGAAGGCGACGGCCTGATTGAAGGCATTTCGAATGGAGCCGCCGTTGGCGAGCGAGTGGTAAAGTTGCACCGCAAACTCCGAGGCCATCCCATCGTTGATGGGTACGGAGGTGGCGACCACCGCCTTCACCCCCGCCTCCAGCAAGCGGGCGACCTGATTTCGGGTCGAACAACCGTTGAGCACGACGAGTTGGAGGGCGGTTTGTTCGCCAAACATCTTCGCCAGGCCGCCGGCATTGGCGTCGCGGTCTTCGAGCCGGAGGTGAGTACCAGAAGCATGGCCGCCATAATGAAATATGGCGACCCTGTCCTTATAGCGGTTGAAATTGTAGAAAATATCGTCTATCGCAGCACTCTCTTCGCGGTAAAGTTCGATATATTGCTGATCGTGGCGTGCCTGCAAGGTGCGGTAAATATCCTTGCCTTCCTGCTTGAGTTTTTCGAGATGGGCATCCTGATCATTGGCAAAAGCGAGAAAGATTACGGGACGTTGCGACATAAGCTCCGGGCTGTAAGGAATTATTTCCTTCCAAATTAGGAGTTTACACCGTAATTAACAAAGTAGGCGAAAGAGTTGTCTTTTTATTCATTACTTCACCGGCAAATCTTCCAGTACCGGAACGGTTTTGAGGTAAGACCACAAGGCGCTAAGCTCTTCCGGGGTCAAAAAATTATACCGGGGCATGGCGGGGTCGAGGGGCTGGTTGTCGGGTTTCAGGCCGGTGGTAACGGCTCTTGCAAACTGCTCTTCCGTCCATTTTCCGATCCCGTCTTCCGGGTGAGGGGTGATATTGGCGGAATATGCAATGCTCGTATGGTCTTTGTTACCAATCGGATTTCCGCCGCCCATAAAGTTTGCCGATTTTTCGGGATTAACAGGGTCGTTGGTTTCAAAACTCGCGCTGTGGCAGTTGTCACACTCCAGTCGTACCGTAGCGAGATAACGCCCATGCGACACCGGATCGGAAGGGTCGGGGTGTGGCCAGGGTTTTACGTCGTCGGCAACGGGTTTGAATATACCCATTCCTCCGATCAATACTTTTGCCAGCAAGGACCAGTCGGCAGGAGGGGGTACAGATTCCGTAGCACGGGTCGCAGGATTGTCTGTGCGGAGAAAAGAAATAATCGCCTGAACATCCTGGTCGGACATGAGCGGGTGTTCCATAAAAGGCCCTAGATATCGCCCTTCGCGGGTAATGCCCCGGCGGATGGCAAAAGCAAGTTCGCCGTCGGAATAGTTATCCAAGATTTTGTGGGTAATATTGGCAGACCATATTTCACCAAATCCTTCTTCTTTGGCAGCAAAAATTTTCCCGCTTAAAGTCCCGTCTTCACTCATGTGGCAATGAGCGCAAATAGCCAGGGTGATTTTTTGTCCGTGCGCGATGACGGAGGAGTCTTTTACCGCCTGAATCGCCAGCGGTTTTACCGGTAGAGCAGGCATGTGGTTAAACTTCCAGTTGCCGTAACCCACAAAAGCTAGAATAAGCAACAACAGAATACCGATAACCAGAGCCGTAATTTTTAATATTTTTTTCATTTTTGGGGAAATTAGAGGTTAAAAAATTGCCCCGGCAGATTGCCAGGGCGGGCATTTTCGGGGTCGAAAAAAACTAGTAACGACGTTTCACCCAATAAGATCCATCACCCGTAGGCCAGTTCATTTGGATGTCTTTTACCAGATTGTGGGAGAAGGAGCTTGCCTGAGAGGCGCTTCTAAGAGCTTCGAGGGCGCTATTGGCAGATGCATTGGGGTTTGAGCCTCCGGCTATCGAAGCTTCAACGTATTTTTCCGTAGCACGGGTCAACATACGATTGTAAATTTCTTCATAGAGTTTGTCCGGATTGGCGGTGTTATTCAGTTCGGACATGGCCTGCTCGTAAACATTCTGGATTGTATTTCCATATTTGGCCAGCAGTTCCTGCTCCAGCTTTTGGCGATAGATTTCGGCGTCGGCCATGATTTTTTCATAAGCCGCCATGCCTTCGGCATAAGTACGGTCATAAGTTTCCTGAACTTGTTCCATTACCTGCTCCTGCATGGCATCCGCGTTTTGCTGAATGGCTTCGTTGGAATACTTTTTCATCAGTTCCTGATACATGGCATCGGCATTTTGTTGAATCGCTTCATCGGACCAGGGATCGGTCTGAGCCAGAGCCGGAGATGCCAAAAAGAAGGAAACAGAGATAACGATGGAAAAAAGAATCGGTTTCATAGATTTGTTTGTTATATGTTGTAAGTGTGATTGAATTGAACACTACAAATCTATGCCCCGGGAAGGGCCGTCTGCATCCGCAAAGGTTCGTAATCTGCCTACGCAGATTTGCGTATTTTCACCCGACTTTACGGTTATGCAAAAAAATCTTTCAACAGCTTGATTTCGTTTCGATACAGGATTACTTTTTTTTCATTTTCAAACTGCTTGAGTATTCGAGACACTACTACCCGCGTGGTGGCGAGTTCATCCGCAATCTGATAGTGTGAGACTTTTATGATGGTGCTACCTGTACGTTCGTGTTTTTCTTTCAAATAGTTTTTGATGCGTTTGTCCATATTGCCAAATGCCACGGTGTCAAAGGAGTTGAGCAACTCCACAAACCGGTCATTGAAGCTGTTGAATATATAATTTCGCCATCCGTCGTATTGACACAGCCAATCGGTGAGCTTTACAAAAGGTATGGCCAGAAGTTCGCCGTCGTCTTCGGCGACGGCTCTTACTTCGCTTTTTTTAGCGGCAATGCAACATCCATAAGCCATGCTGCAACTTTCATTGTCGGATAAATAGTAGAGGAGGATTTCTTTTCCGTTTTTATCTTCCCGGAAAACCTTTACCGTGCCTTTGAGGATAATAGGCATCATCCGTATGTACTTGCCGTAGTCCATGATCACATCCCCCGCGGAAAAACTTTTCAGTTCCCCATATTGAAATAGTTCCTGTATCAGGTCCTTTTCAAATATCGTTTCGAGCTTGGCGAGGTTGATGTCCTTTCTCATGTTCTAAAAATGGTAATTTAACACGAGATTATACAACAACATATTAACTTTATTGAATTCGTATCTCTCGTCTTCATACAATTCGCCCTGATTCAGCTTGGCAACCACCAATAGCTGAGCATCAAGGCCTTTCATAAAACCCTTAAATTTGTAGCGAATGTCTGCATTAATTTGTGCATACGAAGGCATTCCGTACTTATTTAAGGAATAATTTTTTACATCCGGTAGCCGATAATAACCCGCTGCTAATGAGGCTTTTATTCGCTGCTGAGGAAAGTCGTAGGTCATCTTTCCCATTACTGCATGTACATCGCCGTAACCCTCGTTGCGCTCCCGGGGCAGAAAAGTATAAAAGGGATCCCGCCCCCATTCACGGGGCATGAGGTATCGGCCGGTTTCAAATATGCGGGTGTAATTAGCCGTGGCTTCCAGTTCTTTGTGTTTTATCCCGAGCCGGCCGCCAAGGGTCATAGCCGCAGCGCCTTTGTCTATATAGGTTTTTTCGGGGTCGGCATTCCCTCCGTCGTTAAGGGCATCCTGCCGAATGAATTGCAGGCCTGCAATCAGGGATGTTTTTTTCTTCGTTTTTGCATCAATGTCTGCCTGTATCAAGATTGAGTTCTGCACATTTTCAAACATTAAATCCCAGATGGTTATTCTCAACCCGGGAGCAACGTCATATTTTGCACCGGCTAAAAACACGCCCCTACTGCTCAGGTTGTCCCGATAACCTGATTTTTTGCCCTCTGTAGTAACGCCCATAGAATAAACACCCACGCTATGGTCCATATAATACCAGTTTACCGTACTGCGGGGCGAAACGGCATATAACCACCCTCCTTCTACATGCAATTTTTTTACTTCATTCATTTCAAACCAGATGCCTTCTACGCCTGTGGGCCGCATCCTGCCGTCCTGCAGATTGATAAAGGGTGTATTGATCAGTTGGCGTCCGTAACGGACAAAGGACTTCCGGTAATTGTAGCGGATGAAAAATTCTTCCATGCGGTCTATGTCTTTCTTGTTTGACGGATCTTCAATATCAAACAAGCCCAATTCATAGCGGTTTAATTGTTGGGTAATCGAATCGGGTTTTGTCAAGTCGGATGAACCGATATTAAACATATAAAATCCACTGACTCCCACCTGAAAGCCGTAAAATTTATTTGTCTCGTATCTCAAACCTCCTCCAAAGGCATTGGCGAGGTAATCCGTGAGTTCCTGATTATTGTCAGTAGCACTAAAATAGTAACGAAAGTGTCCTTCGGCATGGCCCGTTTTGAAAGCGTGGAGCAGGGAAGTCGTGTCTTTTAACAGCGTTTCTTGCCCTTTCCAAATACCCGGTTTTTCAGTTACTTCCTGGTGTTGTGCATAAACGGTTAATGCGTTAAAAACACCCATAATAGCTAATAGATAGCTTATGGTTTTAAGAGTGGTTTCATTTTTCATTATCTAAACTGGTAATCCACACCGCTTACCTGTGTGAGCAGGGTTTCGGGGGTATCTAAAGCAAGTGCATTTTTTTTCGGAGTGGGCGTAACGGGTGAATTGGCCGCGAGGTAGTTTTTCATCACAGAATGCAGGGTAAAAGGTGTGTTTTTTGCGTCTTTTACGCCTTTTATTCTGCACAACATATCGTCGGGGTCGCCGTCGCGCTCACAGGCACAAAGGGAATAGGTTTTGTCAGGGTCCAAGGGTTCGTTATTAATGGTTACGTTTTGTACCCGTTTGCCTTTTTCCCCGAAGGCATTAAAGACAACCTTCATTCCATTGAACTTAATAACCCAGCCGCCAAATCTTTCCGAAGCCTGCTGTGCAAACACGTTGTTGAGTTCTTTTTCCAACCATTCTTGCAATTGTTTGCCCGTAGCCCGGGCCGTGCGCACGGTGCTGTCAACCGGCAGCATGTCAAAGATATACCCACTGGTGATGGGAATATTGCCGGTATGGTCGGGGGTAGTGCGTGGCGGACAAAAACGGAAACCGTTGGATAATACAATATCCACTTCTTTGATCTGCCAGCGCAGGGCATCGAGAATCAGCGTGTCAATGGTATTCTCTATTACAAAATAGCGGTAAAGCGGAATCGTGCTATAACCCACCACTTTATTGATGTCGGTCAGATAAGGATCTTCCAGGTTTTTGATAAGCTCGACGATTTCTTTGTCGGCTTTGTATTTACTAGCAGATACTTCGACTAGTTCATATTCGTCTTTTATCACTTTGCCTTTTTCGATGGTCAAATCCAGTTTGCCCACAAAAGAGCCAAACGCGCCCGGCTCTACGACTTTGGCGTATTTACATAAAATGGGCTTGCGCACACGTTCATGGGTATCTCCCCCAAAAATATAATCTACGCCCTCACACTCCACCTGATTAGCGAGGTGTAGCTGCTGGGACAGACCGAGGTGAGCCACGACAATTACGTAAGCGCATTGTTCCTGATTGCGCAAAACATCCACGTAATGAGGCAGGTTTTCTTCCGGTTTGGTGTAAATAATCCCTTTGCTGTAATTGGGGGATTGACGGATAGGTACGAGAGGATCGGTGTAGCCGATAAATCCGATTTTTACTCCTGCGACGTTCCAAATATAATAGGGAGGGAAAACCAGTTCTCCTTTTTTCCCTTCCCCCCGGTCGTGATACATATTGGCACAAACCTTAGGCGCATGTAACGAGCCTAAAAGCGTTTGCATATTCTTTTTGTAGTAAATCACCTCCCAGTTGCCCGGCAGATATAAATTGTAATTGAGGGCATTGAGAATGGGCACAAAGGCTTTTCCGGTGGTCTTTACGCTTAACTCGCTACCCTGAAACATATCGCCGGTGTCAATCAAAAAGGTAAGTGGGTTTTTCTTCCTAAATTGTTTGAGGTAAGTGGAAAGATGTGCATACCCGCCGGTCTTGCGGTAGATCATTTGCTCATTTTCCCAAAACAATTCATCGTGGGGATGAACCTGGCAATGTACGTCAGTGGTTTGGAGAATAGATATTTTAAAGGGTTTTCCCTCATCAACAGAAGGGTCAGGGGTTTGGCCGGACAGGGTTGTAGCCACAGCAGTAAGCGGGTCTGTCGCCACAATACCTGCTAAGCCGATGGCTTTGATAAAATTTCTTCTGTTGTAGTCCATTTTAAAATCGGTTTAAATATTTTTTTTAGTCTCGGTTTCCTGTTTCTTGCGGGCTTCCTCGATGGGTTTCCAGGGGCCGAACTTGTGCTGCTCAATTGAAAACTCATCTGCATAAGGGCCAAAGGGGTGGTCAATGGGCTTTTTCGATTTATCGGGCCAGTCTTTGGGCACATTGATATGTGGACGAGGTTGGGAATTGACAAATGCCGCGATATCCCAGGCTTCTTCATCGGAAAGCTGCGGGTTTTCATAAGTAGCACCCAGGGGCATATTGTATTTTACATATTTAGCGAAGTTGGAAAGACGGTAAAGCCCGGCACCGTCGTTGTAGCTATGCTTGCCCCATAGTGGAGGAAAAGAGTATTCGCTGCTATCGGGAAGTAATACCCCCTGTCCGTCTGCCTGGTGGCAACTTTGGCATTTTTGTTCATAGATCAATTTGCCCTTCACGGGGTCTGCCGCCCGGTCTAAATAAGCTAAATCCTTGAACCCAGAGCCTTCGGCTTTTTTTCCCTTTTCCACGTTTGTTCCCAGAAATTCGATATAGGCTCTGATAGCCAGCATTTCCTTTCCAAGTGTATCGAGAGCACGACCGTTCAGGCTGCGTTCAAAGCAGTCATTCACTCGTTTGTAAATGTTTTCGGAAGTACCGCTTCGCGCCCGGAATTTGGGGTAAAGCGAGGCAACTGACCCGTAATTGTTGCCCCAGTGCCGGGTTCCTGCGTCTAAATGACAGTTCTGGCAGTTCATTCCGTTGCTGAGTTGTCCTACGCTTCCATTGGGGCCTAAATATTTTGCCGTGTGGGCAATCAGCTCTTTTCCATACTCTACCTGCTTCTTCAATACCGGATCTTCTATCAAGGAAATGTCCGGAGCATTCCAGAGGGCTGTTTTTCCCGGCGCAGGGGTTTCCCCGGTTAAGGTAATCATTGGGCTTTGTACTTTTTCGGGGGCAGGCCGGGAAAGGAAGATATACAGATATAAAACCCCGATAAATAATATAATACTAAGTACGGACACCCCGATAAGCAGATTTATGATGCGGGAAATTGTCTTAGAGTCTTCCTCCCGCGGGTTATAGTTCCCCGTATTCGTATCCATTGTTGTCAGGTTTAATGAGGTAAACTGTCTCTAAATGCCCCGTATAAGTAAGTACCAATAATAGCAAAAAAGAAGACGATGAAAAACGACAAATAACCATAGCCGATATTTACCACCATTGGACCGGGGCAGGCACCACTCAATGCCCATCCCAGACCAAATACGGTGCCTCCTATAAGATAACGCAGATAGGACTTGTCTTTGGGGGGAAACAGGATCGGGTTGCCGGCATAGTCGCGCAGGCCGATTTTTTTGGTTATGGCAACTCCGATAATGCCGAGGCTAACGGCGGTGCCAATGATCCCATACATGTGAAACGATTGGAAACGAAACATTTCCTGAATGCGATACCAGGAAAATGCCTCAGACTTCGCCATTACGATACCGAAAAGGATTCCGAGTATCAAAAATTTGATAAATTTCATACGCGCTGGATTCTGTTTTAGGCTAAAATATCAGGGGGAAAAATAAATGTGTCATAATCAGGCCGCCCACAAAAAAGCCAATTACAGCCACCAACGATGGCACCTGCAAGTCGCTTAAACCGCTAATGGCATGGCCGGAAGTACATCCTCCCGCATAACGAGCACCGAATCCCACCATCAACCCGCCCATCGCAAGTATCAAAAATCCTTTTAAGGTAAATACGGCATCCCAACTAAAAATTTCTTCGGGCTGGACCGAGGAAGGTGCCGAAAAACCGTATTGGGAAAGCGTCCGAATAGCGGCTTCCGATATTTGCACGGGTTCGCCATTACTCAAAAATTTTTGTGCGACAAATCCGCCAATAATTGCTCCGATAAGAAATATCAGGTTCCAACTCTGGCTCTTCCAGTTGAAGTCAAAAAACTTCACTTTTTTACCGGCTCCGGCAAGGGAGCAAAGGGTACGAAGGTTGGAGGAAAAGCCAAATGACTGGCCAAAATAAAGTAGCAAAAACATAATACTCGCGATGACAATACCCGAAAGCCACCACGACCAGGGTTGTAAAATAAGCGCCATATCTTTGTTGTGTAGTATATTTTAGTTCAGATGAAAAGAGATAATGGGTTTGAACAAATGGTTAATCAGTTTTTCCGTAGCGCTGGTATGCAGTAAGCCGCCTTTACCATGCGTGCCGATACAGACAACATCCATTTTATGCATTTGACTGAAATGAATGACGCCCTGCTCCACATCGGCATCCCGGAGCAAATGCGACTCGTATTCCCGAATGTTGTTGAGTTTGGCAAATTCGGCGGTATGTTGCTCAAATGCGGATCTTTCGGTTTCCGGATTGCCGGTTGTGATTTGCAAAAGATGTAGTTGGCAATTAAAAGCAGTCGTCAGCTTTTGGATCAGGCTTAGATCCAGCTTTTCGGGTTTGTGGAAATCGTGTACCAGCAAAATGTGTTCGATCTTCAAATCGCTGCGGTCGCACATCAAGGAGAGCACCGGTATGTGTGACTTGCGCGCGATGATTTGCGTTTCGCTGCCCGATAATTTTTCTTTTAATCCAAAAGCCCCTTTTGTGCCCATTGCCACGAGGTCAACTTTTGTTTCTTCGGCAAATTGCAAAATGCCATCGGTAATTTTCCCTAACCGCAGATGCACTTCTACGTCATTGCCGTAAAGGAGTTGTAAGTCATTCAATTTGCGTAGCGCAATGTCGCGCTGGGTTTCTACATACTTCACGTCTATATCACCGCAGGTGGATATTTTGCCTGTTTTATCCATTGTTACGGTATCGGGTACCTGCATGATGTGTAGAAACTGCACCCTTACCGGAATTTTTTCTTCCAGTTTTTTCACCATAATATAGGCGTATTCGGCCTGTACACTAAAGTCGGTGGGTATGACTACATTGAGTTCATTCATTTTGCTAGGTGTTTGGTGTGTATCACAATCGCTGCCGCGAGTACAGTTCCTTTTGGCTACTGAAAAACCGTTTCCCGGATAAGGATATAAATACCCATCACCAGGACAAACCATCCAAAGGCAGGCTTTAACTTGACTCCGTCAATTTTTTTGGAAAGAGCACTTCCGATAAAAATTCCCACAATGGCGAATGCGGAAACTTCCCCTAAAAACATCCAGTCAATCACCGGTTCGCCGCCTTCGCCCAAAAATCCAATCAGCGACTTGGCCGCAATAATCACCAGCGATGTTCCTACGGCTTCTTTTATCGGTAATTTGCTTAACACCACCAGGGCAGGGATAATTAGAAAACCGCCTCCTGCTCCCACAATCCCGGTAAACACGCCCACTACACCGCCTTCCAGAAGTATCAGGGGGTAGTTGAATTTTTGCTCCGAAGATTCATCTTCTGCCTTCTTGGGTTTCTCTTTTTTGATCATGCTATATGACGCAACGATCATCAAAATGGCAAAAATCACCATTATGAGCAGGTTTTTCGTCACCCCCAAATTCCCAATATGAAATACTTCCTGGGGTATTGCCGGCACGATATAGGCACGGGTAGCAAACACCGCCAAAATCGAAGGTATGCCAAATACGATGGCGGTTTTTACATTTACCAGCCCTTTTTGGAAATAGCTTACCGAACCAATGGTGCTGGTCAAACCTACAATAAACAGCGAATATGCGGTCGCTAAAACAGCGTCCACCCGGAAGAGATATACCAATACCGGAACCGTAAGAATACTACCGCCGCCGCCAATCAGCCCCAATGATACTCCAATAGCTATTGATGCGATAAACCCTAGTACTTCCATTTCCATTTTAAAAATGTGTTTGATTAGTTCAATACCGGGTTGCCTTCATTAATCCACTCATTCATCCCTGCGGAATAATTGACCACATTGGTGTAACCGTTTCTCGCCAGCAGGGAATAGGCAATGGAGGCGCGATCCCCCCCCTGACAATGGATAATGACCTTGCGGTCTTTGCTGATTTTTTCTAAGTTATTCAGCATTGTTCCCACAAATACATTTTCAGCTCCTTCGATATAGGCAGTTTTGTATTCGCTTACGCCGCGCAGATCAATAACCTGAACATTGTTTTTGGCTTTCATATCTTTGAACTCTTGCAGATCAATGACATTCGCTTTTTCGAGTTCATTACCGGTTTGTGTATAAACCTCCGTTGAGGGAATATAACCCATGATATTGTCCAAACCAATCCGCATGAGTTTGCGTGTCAGGTCATCCAATTGGCTTTCATCCGCCAGCAGTATAAAGGGTTCGTCATAACTCAGAAACCAACCCGCCCAGGTGGCAAAAGCATTATTACCCTGAATATTGATGCTGCCGGGGATAAAACCCTTCGCAAATTCGATTTTGTTTCGGGCATCTATAAGCTTAATACCCTTATTCATGGCGGCGTTTAGTTCGTCTGCGGATAGTTTTTTCAACGTAGGAACCTCGGTGAGAAGTTTGCGATCCACCTTATTGAGCTTTTTCATCATCGCAAAATATTTAGGAGGTTCGGGCTGGTCAGTAAGCAGGTATTGGACAAAACCCTCTTTGTCAGCACCATACCGAAACGCCCAGTTACGGGCTTTTTCATAGCCTACGGTTGTGCTGGGTACAGCCCCCAGTGCTTTTCCACAAGCAGAACCGGCTCCATGCCCGGGCCATACCTGAATAAACTCAGGCAGCACGTTGAATTTTTTGATGGATTCATACATCTGCAAAGCACCGACATCTTGTGTTCCGACCATACCCGCAGCTTTTTCAAGCAGGTCGGGGCGGCCAATATCACCCACAAACACAAAGTCGCCGGTAAATAACATGACCGGCTCCGGACTGGCAGGCGTATCGGTAAGCAAAAAACTAATGCTTTCCGGGGTGTGTCCCGGTGTATGAATCACTTGTATTTTGAGGTTGCCGACACTGATTTCGGCACCATCTTTCAGCCCTATGTGCGGAAACTCATATTGCCATCCCTCGCCGCCTTCATCCGACAGGTAAAGTTGTGCTCCGGTGAGAGCGGCCAATTCTCGCGAACCCGCAAGAAAATCGGCGTGGATATGGGTTTCAAAAATATGTGTGATTTTCATGTTGTTGGCCTTGGCTACTTCGAGATAAGTGTCCACGTCTCGTTTTGCATCAATCACCGCGGCAACCCCGGCTTTCTGGCAGCCAATAAAATAACTTGCCTGAGCAAGTGATTTATCATAAATATGCTGAAAAAACATAGTCCTTGTTTTGGGTTAGTAAATGATTTTCGTCAGTTACAAATATGCAACTGACAAAAGTCATTGGACGGATACATTTGTTACTTTTCTTTCCTGGCAGAAAGCGTAATTAGGAATACATTTTATTTTGCACCGTCTCTTTCACTATGTTTTTCCCCAAACCCTAATTCCAACGCGGTTTGCCGATTATCGCAATCAGTATAAACAGCCCGGCGATAATTCCCGGTACAGCGAGGACACAAAGCAAAATTTTGGCGGCCACAAGATTTCCCGAACTTTTGAGCCACAGGCCGCCGAAAATTACGCCCATCACCACCGAAAGTAATCCCAGCCACATGAGCATATTTCGGGAGGAAACCGTCCCATCCAGTAAGCCGATGATAAAAAAATATACGGCAACGATCGCTACAATGGTCGCAATGCCAAATAAAACCCAGTATGTAATCATATTATTTTTAAAGCTTCCAATATCCCGTTCATCTCACTTTCAAAACGTATTGTGCTGACTTTCCCCTGTTCATTTCGAAGGAAAACCAGATTGGCCGAATAATATGCCATCGCATTAAACTTGTCCTTCGAAATCCAGAAAACCTCCGCTTTTGGCGCAGAAGTTCCTTGAAGAAATAATTGCCGACCTTCATGGCTGACCTCAAATACAATATTTTCATCCTTTACACCTACTTCCCGCATAAACTTCATAAAAGGATGGTCTTCCGGAAGAGTCATCTGATAAGAGCCTGCATATTCCTGCAAAACAGTTTCCGGAACACTGCCTGTCTGTACTTTTTCCAGATTAATATTGAAAGTAGCCGCCGGAAATTCGCCCGATCGGTCAAAACCACAGATCAGCCGCTGTTGTTCCTCATGGGTAAGCTGGTTTAGCAGCGAGTCGGTAGCGTTTTGTTCTTCTCCTTCAAAATACATCTGGGTTACCATTTCATGATAACCTTTTCGGGAGATTTTAAAGTGAATATGGCGTGTTCGGCCGGTATAAAGCCCGGGAACAATGGTTTTAAATTGATATTCGCCCTGAGCATTGGTAATGGCCTGCCCCCAACCCTGAAAATGTGGGTCTTCCGGTCTGTCGCTCAAATCCATTTCATGGTGGTATTTTCCATGGTGATTGGCCTGCCAGATGAGTACAATGGCGCCCTCCACGGGATTGCAGGCAGTGTCCAAAACTTTGCCTTTGACGAGGATTACCTCACCTTCGGCAGAGACAGATTGTCCATTGACCAGGGTGAGATCCACATCATGATCGGGCTGACTAAGGGCTTTCATGGGGGGAAAAGGCCCCAGTTCCTGGCGGGGAGAAACATCACACACCGTATCCATTTCTCCTCCTACGGTAGAAGATTGGGAAGATTGCGTTTCACAACCTGCGGCCAGCACGGTTCCGGCGGCACCGGCGAGACCCATTTTAAGCCATTGGCGGCGATTAAATGCAGATTTTTCGTTCATAATCGGGGGTAGATTAGTGTCTGTTCTGTGGAAAGATAATACTATTTTCCGAAATTTTTATTCCTCTCTTTTCGCACCTCTTCCGGCTTGACCTCCCCTGCCCTATTTCCAAAATTCTCCCGAATATAACTCAGGATCATTGCCAGTTCTTCATCTCCTAAAAATGAATGGCCGGGCATTACGCCGTTGTATTCCTCGCCATTTACTTCCATAGCCCCCTGTTTGCCGTTTAACACAATCTCTATCAAACGATTTTTGTCTCCTGTTACCCAATCGGTTCCGGCAAGAGGGGGAAACCGCCCGGCTGCCCCCAGCCCGTTTTGCTGATGGCAGGTGCCGCAAAAGGTATTGTACAGCCGTTGTGCTTCGGTGAGGTTTTTCTGAAGATTGTCCTCAAGCTCGTCGGGGATTCGGATATGGGAAAGTTTTTTCCTTTCTTCCATCCCCGCCAGTTCTTTTTCGCCGAAGGTTTTCCGGTCGCCTTTGTACATAACTCGCCAGATCTTGCCTTTGTTGGACTCTGTAATGTAGAGCGAACCGTCAGGCCCGACCGCCAAGCCCATCGGGCGATAACGTGCATCGCGGGTATTTACGATGGGATCAACTCCGGCAAATCCATCGGCAAATACTTCCCAATTTCCGGTCGGCTGTCCTTTTTCAAAGGGAACAAAACACACAAAATACCCCGACTGTGGATAAGGCGCACGATTGGTCGAACCGTGAAAGGCAATAAAGGCCCCGTTGCGATACCGCTCGGGAAACTGATTTCCCCGGTAAAACAATACATCATTAGGTGCCCAATGTCCGGGAAAACCCATCACGGGCAAATCCATGTCTTCACACCGGCCCAATATATCCCCATCACCGCCGTACTCCGGAGCCAGAACTTTTTTCTGCTGAATATGATCATAAAAACAATAAGGCCAGCCGTAATCACTGCCTTCTTTCACTTTAATAAATTCCTCAGAAGGTAATACCGCGCTTTCCCAGGGAGAAAAATGGGCAGGAAACAGGCTGTGCAGATTGTCCCTGCCGTGCATAACGATATAAAGGCTTTTGTCTGCGGGGTTCCAATCCATAGCGACCACACTGCGAATGCCTGTGGCGAAACGGGTTCCGTCTTCCTGAATAAGGCCGACTTTGTCGGCGGGAAAACGCCAGATTCCACCGTGTTGCTCCAGTTCGGGGCAGGGGTCAAGTCCTACACCGCCGGGGGCGCCGTTGGGGGTGGCCGAGATGTCCTGACAGGCATTGGAGGGAGAACCAAAGGGTACGTACATAAATCCCTGATCATCAAAGGATACCGGCTTGGTGATATGCCAATGCACACCATGTTCATGGTCATCAGTAAGCACTACTTCCCTCGGGCTTTCGGGAACCAATTGCCCGGGGGTCAGTTTATAACGATAGAGTTCGAGTGCCGAACTAAAATACAAATATCCATTATGGAGGATCATGGCAGTTCCGTAATGGCCTCTTTGTGTGCCCATTCCGCCGAAATAGCGGATGATGTCGGCTTTTCCGTCACCGGTAGTATCGCGCAGGGCAACATTTCCTCCGCGCAAACTGTCCGATGAGCTGAGTTTGACATAGATATCTCCGTTGGTATTGACGGTGAGGTGGCGGGCATTGCCGGTACTGTCGGCGACTACCAGCGCCTCAAATCCCGAGGGAAATACCAGCCCCCCGTTTTCGGGGTCGGAAGGGGGAAGGTTTTCGGAAGGCGTACAATTTGTCAGCAGAATTAAACCGATGAAAAGATAGCGGTTTTTAAGAAAGGACATTGCTTTCATTGTTTTTGAGAAATTATCTTTTGAATTCCCGGGCTGAAATTCCATTCAGATCCCAGACCACTTTCCCTGCGCGGATCGTCAGTTCGGCTTCCAGTTTTTGTTTCCCCGTGATGCGGTTTCCGCCGGCATCGGTAAAACCAAACTTGCCTTTTCGCAATGCCAAAACGGCAATATCGGCGACCGCGCCTTCGCTCAGATTGCCGAGGTCTTCACGTTTGAGGGCACGGGCAGGATTCCAGGTAGCGCGGAGCAATACGTCGCGGAGCGGCATACCCATTGCAAGAAATTTGGACATGACATTCAGCAAATCCTTCATTCCCGCATTGACGCTAAATCGGTGCATGTCTGTACCAAAGGAATGGGGCCATAAGCCCTGTTCCAGGGCAGGAAAAGCTTCGCTAAACCAGAAACCCGCACCTCCGTGCCCGAGGTCAAACAATACGCCTCTTTCCTTTGCAGCCAAAACATACGGGCGTACCCTTCCCTCGTCATCAATTACGGAGGTTCTTTCGGTCACCTTTTCGAAAGAATGAGTAATCATATCCCCCTGCCGCATTCGAGCCAACTGGTCTTCGAGGGAATACTGTGGGAGGTGACATTCGACAAACAAAGGCACATCTGCTACCTTCGCAGCCTCAACCGCCCGGTCAAAAGGTGTCCACTCCGGTCCCTCGTAATGGCCAATTTTTACCCCTACGATAACCTCCGGAAACTGACTTATTGCAGAGGCCGTCCGGGCCGCGTCCATATCCGCTATATCCTGCTGTGTGGGATTTCCACTCATCCCGCTACCGGCAATATTGAGGAAGGCAAGTATGCGCGTTTTCGACGGATCAATGACTTGCACCTTAAACTGCTCGAAATTGCGCCAGCCGGAAGTGCCCGCATCCACCACGGTAGTAACACCTGCCCGCAGGGTAAAATCATCCGGAGAAAGGCTGTTGATCCCGTCGGCAAACTGCCCCACCTTATTTCCGACAAATACATGAGTGTGAATGTCTATTAATCCCGGACAAACCCACATACCGGAAACGTCCACTACTTTTTTGGCCTCGGATGCAGCGATATTTTCTCCCACCCGGAAAATTTTCCCGTCCGCAATGGCGACATCCCTTACGGCATCTATCCCATTTTTCGGATCAAATACGTGCCCACCTTTGAGTAAAATATCAACCGGCTGGGCAATAATTGATAAGGGGAAAAAAAGGCCAATTGCCCCCATCAGGAGGATATGCTTTTTTTTCATAAACGAAATCATTGGTTTTTTCCCGGCTCATATACCGGCATACTGATCCCATTCAGGTCCCAAACTATGCGCCCCGCGCGAAGGGTAAGCTCCGCTTCAAGTTTTTGACGGCCTTTGTATTGGATTCTGCGCACGTCGGTAAAACCGAAATCTCCCTGCTTAAGACTGAAAACGGCCACATCCGCTTCTGCTCCCACCGACAGATGGCCGAGGTCGGTACGATGGATGACGTTGGCAGGTGCCCAGGTGGCGCGCTCGATGACTTCCGGCAAGGTATAGCCCATCGCCAAAAACTTGGATAAGACATTTGCCAAATCCTTCATTCCGCCGTTCATGCTTTGGGTATGGAGATCGGTGCTGATGACATTCGCACGGAAGCCCTGCTGTGTGGCGGGAACTGCCTGACGCCAGGAGAAAGCGCCTCCGCCATGGCCCACGTCGAAAATAATGCCTCGTTTTTGTGCTTCAAAAACAAAGGGTTTTACTTTTCCATTTTCATCCACAATGGTTTCCCGCTGGGTGGGGCCGTAGGAAAAAGTATGGGTAAACATATCGCCCGGTCGGAGATGCTCCATAAATAGCGATTCGATAGAATTAGGAGGATCGTGCTCACCAAAATCCACCATGACAGGCACACCTGCGAGTTTGCCCGCTTCCACTGCCTTGTCAACCTGCGTAAAATCTCCCCAATAATGAGCGGCTTTTATCCCTACCAAAATGTCGGGGTAGAGTTTTTTGATCATGTGCGCCGTCATCACCGGGTTCATGTCTTCGACATTCTGCTCTTCAAATCGCCCTTCCATACCGACCCCCACAATATTGAGCAGGGCAAGCACCCTTGTCTGCGACAGGTCAATGGTCTGAGACTTGAAGGTGCGAAAATTGCGCCAGCCCGAAGAACCTGCGTCCACAACGGTCGTTACACCTGCACGAAAAGTAAACCCATCCGGAGCCACGCTGGTAGCACCGTCGGCGATATAAGCCCCGGGCTGGTTGCCCATAAACACATGAACATGCATATCAATCAATCCCGGTACAACATACATACCGGCAACGTCCACAACCTTTTGGGCGCGGTCGGAAGCAATCGTGGATGCTACTTCTGCGATTTTGCCGCCGGTAATAGCCACGTCCATCACCGCGTTGAGTCCGTTTTTTGGATCAATCACGTGCCCGCCTTTTAGCAGAAGGTCTATCGGTTGCGATTTTATGTAGCAGGAGATAGATAGCAACAGTAGTAGAAATACAGTTTTTTTCATCTGAATTTTATATAAACAGGTCCATTCCTCTGTGTTTCTCCGAGTTCTCTGTGGTTCAAACCCTTCGACTCAAAAAAACCACCGAGAACTCGGAGAAACACAGAGGCTTCCAGCCTACGTTTAGGTTGCAAGAGGAGGCCCGCCGGGAATAACAATCGGTCTGCGTTCAGACTTATATATTGCCCGAGTAGCCGTGAACTTGGCGGTAAGATATTCTCCCAAAAATACCGAGCCGGTTATACCCGTATTTGAAACCTCGCCCGAAAACCAATAGGTCAACGAATCGCCCGTCTGTCGGTGGGTACTGCGGAGTTTGACTTTATTGCCTTCGACCATGCCGACGATTTCGCTGGTAGAAAAATCACTTTGATGGGTTCCCTGTATCCAGTTTCCGTCCTGACTTATAAAAAACTTATGGGCACTTTTGCTGGTAAAAAACTCCATTTCCACGTTCCAGTGTCCTACGACATTAACCGTAGGTGCAGCCAGCTCGGCAGCGGGTGCTTTACGTTTTTGAGAAAGCAAATCATAAAGACGATCTGCCACCACTTTTACCTGCACGGCCTTCATCTGGCTGGGAGTGATCGTAATCGAAGTACTTCCTTCGCGGTTGCGGCTGCCGATGGCTACCCGAGGTTTTTTACGGGCGAGATCTTCCGCGACTTCGTCGCCGGTTATATTCAGTTTTGCGGGATCCCAGGAGAGTAATAAAGTGGGGGCGCGGTTAGACATTCCTTCTGGGTCTTGAATTTTACCGGTTATGCCGTCAATTTTGGTAAGACGATCCGAAATTTCGCCCAGCCAGGAGAGCCATGTTTTCCATTCCGCTGCGTGGTCGCGTTTGGTCCATGCCTCTACAGCGGCGAGCATTCCAAACATTTCCTCCTTGCCGACCTTGTTGTCGCGTCCGGGACCATGGTGGGGCGAACTTGCCTGCCAGGCAGACATGAGGAGATTTTTATCGCCAAGCAGAAGACCCGCACATTGCGGGCCGCAGATGGCTTTGCCACCGCTGTATGCTACGACATTGGCCCCTCGCTTGAGATGAATATTGGGAATGGTCAGGTCTTCCGCAGCAGCGTCCACCAGAATGGGAATATTGTGGGGTTTGGCAATCTCGGCAATTGCCGGGAGGGAAAGCGGGTTTCCGGGTTCCATTTCATCGGTAGCCATGAGGTAAATCATCGCCGTGCGCGAGCAAATCGCACTGCGAAGTTCTTCTAGGGTATCTACCGTAATCAGTGTAACCCCCACATTTCGGAGTGCGTGGTCATAGACATTGCGCGAGTAGCGGGGCACAATCACCTCCGTTTTTTCCAGTCCGGTAAGGTCAGGGATACGGATAAGTTTTTCGGGATTGCCTCCGGTAACGCATGCGGCCGTGACATGTTTGAGACCGGCAGCACAACCCGCGGAGACCATTCCCCATTCCGATTGGGTAAGTTCGGCGAGGCGGCGACCGATACCGTAGGCCATTTCGTCGTATTGGACAAAATAGCCCGAAGCCGCTTCCATCGCAGCGAGCACCTCCGGTCGTTCGATCGAACCTCCCAAAATGGTAAAGGTGCCCCGGCAATTGATGATGGTATCCACCCCGATAGATTCGTAGATATTTTCGGCGTCGAGGATGGAGTTTGCCAACGCATTTTCCCCGTTAGGTGTGGCGTGCAGCGATTCGGCATACAGCATCCCGCCTGCTACAGGAAAAGCAGACAAATGTTTCAGAATTTCTCTTCGGTTCATTGTAGTTAGTTTATAGTTCTGACGAAAGAAAACCGGTTTAAGGTAATGAAAAGTTTTGAAAAGATTCCCCAACCTCCTCATGTAAGGCTCATCAAAATATTAAACTCCGGAAATTTCAAAATATACATAATATTGTAATTGTCTTCCATCAGGCGGCTAAGGTTTCAAATGAAAAAAAACGACTTTCAACCCCTCCAGCGGGGCCACTCTTTACTTCTGCTTTTTTTCCTGGCTCTGCCGGCATTGTCTCCGGCACAGGTGGCCAATCTTTCTGGCGTTGACAGCACCATTTTTATCTCCCATACGGTTTTTTTGCCGGCCTATAGTTTTGAAGCGGGAGACCAAAATTGGAGCACTGCCGTCGCCGACATCAACCGGGACGGTTTTCCCGATGTAATATCTGCCTCAAAAACGGATAGTAAAGTTCATGTCAATTACAACGACGGAAAAGGAAATTTTGGAATCCGCCAGGCGTTTACGACTCCGCCGCAAAACCGCGCAGTATGCGTCATTGATGCCAATGAGGATGGCGCCACCGATGTAACAACGGTCACGCTTCTGGGCAAACTTTGTATTCTCCTCAATGACGGAAAAGGGAATCTTAGCCGAACACTGGTAATAAGTACCGGCGTGATGGCTCACGATGTCGCTGCGGAAGATGTCAATCAGGACGGGCATAAAGACCTGCTCGTTGCCAGTGTTTCGGGAAATTCGATCTACGTTCACTACGGAGATGGAAAAGCAAAATTTGGGGCAGCCGTAGTCATCCCTACCGGCGATAAACCGCGAAGTGTCCGGGCCGGAGATTTAAACGGCGACCAATTGCCCGATCTGGTGACGGGGTGCGACGATGGCAGGGTTTATTACCACCTCAATCAGGGGAATGGCAAATTTCAATCCCCTCAGTCGCTCCGCTCCGGAGCCGCCAACTGGGGCCTCGAACTCGCCGACCTCAATAATGACCAGAAACTCGACATTGCGACGGCTTCTTATATGGACAAAAAACTTTGCATTCACCTTAATCGGGGAGATGCTACTTTTTTGCGCGAACAGGAAATTATTTCAGGAGACCACAATTTCGACCTCGTGATCCGCGATTTTGACCTCGATGGCGACCCCGATATTGTGACCTGTTCGACCGTGGATCACGCCATCAGCTTTCACCTCAACGACGGACAGGGTGTTTTCGGAGAAAGAATTGAAATGAAGTCGGGAAACTGGAATGCGGGAATTGATGCGGCAGATTTTGACGGGGACGGCGATGCTGACATTGTCACAGCCTCCATCAATGATCACAATATCAATGTTCACCGCAATATTTCGGCGGAGAAAATCGCAAGGGAGAATGTCAAAGAAACCTTCATTCACGGTACGATCAGAGACAAGGACACTCGTGAGCCTCTTCCCGGAGCAGACATTTCCCTGAGAAATTACCTCGGAGAATTTATCCTGGGCATAAAAGCCGATGAAAAAGGATATTACCGGCAGAGTCTGCCTTTTGACACCGGTTATGAAGCGGGGGCCACGTATCCCCGTTACCGCGACGAGTTTCGTTATTTCGACCTCAGTGAAGACCATTTTCCGAATGGGTTGAGGGTGGATATTGATCTGGAAACCCGTGTTCCGCCCCAACATATTTGCCTCAGCGGAACCGTTTTCGACGCAAAAACTCGTGTCCCGATTCCCTTTGCCGGTATTGTCATTCGAAACATGGATGGAAACCGGGTGAAAAAATTCAGGGTGGACGCTGCCGGCAATTATGAAGTCTGCCTTCCTTATGGCTCCTATAAATTCAGTGCCCTTGCCAAAGGATATTTTTTTAATGTCTCTCAAATCACCCTTCAGCAAAGCGATCCGGAGTTGGGAAAAACCCATGACATTTATCTACTGCCGCTCGAAGCCGAGGCAATGATTGTCCTTGAAAATATCTATTACGATGTGGACAAAGCCACCCTTCGCCCCGAATCCGTCGAAGAACTCGACCGGGTTCTGGAAATCATGCAACAAAACCCCTCCCTCAAGGTAGAAATATCCGGTCATACCGACAGCGATGCTTCCGATGAATACAACCGGGTATTGTCCGACAATCGGGCAAAATCGGTAGTGGATTACCTCTTTGCTGCGGGAATTGACATCAGTCGGCTGATCGCCAAAGGATACGGAGAACAAAGCCCTGTAGTGCCCAACGACACACCGGAAAACAAACAACTCAACCGTCGCACGGAGTTTAAAGTTGTGAGCATAGATATGACTACTCACAACTAATCCCTACTTTTACTGCATGGTCCCTATATTTCTGAGTCTAAAACTGGCAGTGATTACTACCCTATTACTGATTTTGTTGGGGCTTCCCCTTATTTATCTGCTACATTTTCACGTCTTTCGGATGCGCCCGTTCTTTAAGACGGTAATCAGCTTACCACTGGTATTGCCTCCCACGGTTTTAGGATTTTACCTGCTCGTAGCCTTGCGTCCCGAGGGATTGATCGGGCAATTTCTGGAAAAATGGCTGCATTTTCGGATAGCTTTTAGTTTTGCGGGGTTGGTACTGGGGTCGGTAATATTTAGTCTGCCTTTTATGGTAAATCCGGTTATTTCGGCTTTGGAGGCACTTCCGGCAAGTTATACCGAAGCCGCTTTCACCCTGGGAAAATCCCGGTGGGTAACTTTTTGGCGAGTACTTTTACCCAATACCCGCACCTCGGTCGTGACGGGCATTATGATGGCTTTTGCCCATACAATGGGAGAATTTGGGCTTGTGCTGATGATCGGAGGCAGTGTACCGGGGGAAACGAAGGTTGCCTCCATTGCCCTATTCGAAGAAATGACGGCCCTCCACTACGCAGAAGCTAACCAATACGCATTGATATTGCTGGGCATTTCGGCGGCAGTACTGACAGGTGTATATTTTTTTTCGGGTAATAAACGAACGACTTTATTCTGAAAAAGTGGTATTCATCCATTTGACAAAAACCCTGAATGGATCCGGCGGGAAATATAGACTGGAAATCCATCTTCCATTAACTCCCGGCAAAACCCTGGCAGTGATGGGGCCATCGGGTGCAGGCAAAACCAGCCTCTTGCGAATGCTCTCAGGGTTGATGAAACCCGAAAGCGGCAAAATCGAAATAGCCGGTGAGGTTTGGTTTGATAGCCAGGCGGGCATTTTCCGCCCACCACAACAGCGATCCGTGGGATTCGTTTTTCAGGACTATGGTTTATTTCCCCACATGACGGTAAGAGAAAACCTCCTTTTTGGTGCGGAAAAAAATACCCCCAAAGAAGAGATTAACCGACTTTTAGAAGAAATGAATCTTTGGGGTGTATCGAGCCAATTGCCCACAAAACTTTCCGGCGGGCAACAGCAGCGAGTAGCGCTGGCGCGGGCATTTCTCCGTAAACCCAAACTCCTGTTGCTCGACGAACCGCTAGCTGCCTTAGACAAACCTTTGCGTTTACAATTGCAGCAGGATTTGCGAAAATTTCAAAAGGAGTTAGGCTGTACGACCCTCCTTATCAGCCATGATCCCGGTGAAATAGCAAGACTGGCCGACGAAGTAATTATCCTCGAAAATGGACAAATCACCGCTCAGGGTAAACCCGAAACCATTTTTGGCACCCCAAACGACAAAGGCATACAAGCCGAAATCCTGGCCATACCCGCCCCCGGGAAAATCCGCGTTTTGATCGGCGACCAAATACTCACCCTGGACTATGCCGGAGAAGGCGAAGTGGGAGCAGTGATATATTTAGGAGTATAAAGGATTATTTAACCTTCATCCGCCCGACATTCTCAAAGGCGGCAACGGCCGATACAACCACAGAGGGAAATTTTCTCCTGCGGCAAAGTCTTTCTGATTCGCCGGTAATTCCAAAAACCCGTCACTCCTTATGAGGCTTGCATGGTCGCCGCTTCCACTTGCAGGCTCGGGAAAGGCAAAAATATGCCCGTCATCGCCCGTCTCTACCCTCACCTGAAGGAAAAAGGCCAACTCCGGCCCAAAGGTAAACGGTTCGGCCAAGGTGGCATAAAAAGGCATTTCTTCCCCCAAACCCATGCTTTTTTTCAGCCAGGGTTTTACATACCTTACAAAATTCAGATAGGTCGAAACAGGGTTGCCCGGCAAAGCGAAAACTACTCGCTCGTTTTCTCCTTTTACCCCAAACCAAAAGGGTTTACCGGGTCGCTGTGCCACCTGATGAAAACATTTTTCCACACCGAGTTTTTCTAATGCTCCGGGTATAAAATCGTATTTCCCTTGTGAGACGCCTCCGGAAAGAATGATTACTTCGTAATTTTCGAGGATACCCGCCAGTTTACGGTGAATTTCGGCTTCGCTGTCGGGCAGGTGGAAGCGGTCGCTGTATAAACCCATTTCTCGTAGCGAAACCATTAGCACTTCCGCATTGGAGGATCGAATTTGGTGGGGCAGCGGGGTTTGTTCTACGCCCACAATTTCATCTCCGGTAGAAATAATTGCGATTCGTGGCAGGGCGGTTACGCGAATATGGGTTTTGCCTACGGTGGCGGCTACCCCAATCTCTGGTGCTCCCATTAATGTGCCTTTGCCCAACAATTCGGATCCAACCTCATGATCCGAACCTTTTCGGTGAATATTCTGGCCAAATCGTACCCGATCCATCATCACCTTCACCACATGGGGTTGTTCGAAACGATTGATTTCCAAGTCTTCATACCGGATGACTGTATCTGTTCCCGCCGGAAGGACCGCACCGGTCATCACCTCGATACAATGCCCCGGATTTTTGAGGTGAATGGCTGCCCCCCCTGCTGCGAGCATTTCCTGTATCGGAAATACTCGTAAACCCATCGTAAAGGTCTCGTAGCAAATCGCAATCCCATCCATCATTACCCGGTCAAAAGGCGGAAAATCCCGATCCGCCGTCAGGTTTTCCCGCAATACACGGCCATAAGCCTGAAGTAAAGGGACCGTTTCATCCGCCAAAAACAAGGGATGCGCTTGAGTTATTTCGGTCGCTTCTTTTACAGAAATCATCGTTCATTTGGATTAAGCCCCGCAAGGTGGAAAGTTAACCAACAGCCCTTAACTTTGTGACATGGCAAAGAAAAATTTTACCCATATCAACGATTCCGGCAATCCCGCAATGGTGAATGTCGGACAAAAAACGGCCACACAAAGAACCGCCAAAGCGCGAAGTATTGTGGTTCCGGGAGTAGAAATTCTCGCAAAACTTGAAGGCGATGAAATTATCGTTCCCAAAGGGCCGGTATTTCAGACCGCCATCCTCGCCGGGATTATGGCCGCAAAAAAAACCGGTGACCTTATCCCGCTCTGTCATCCCATAGGACTGGATCATGTTTCGGTGGAAATCCATGTCAATGATCAGCAGGAAATTGTGATAGATTGCACGGCGAGTGTTTTTGCTAAAACCGGTGTGGAAATGGAGGCATTAACGGGAGCGAGTGTCGCCGCATTGACGATATACGATATGTGCAAAGCCTTTTCTCACCATATCCTCATACGGGAAACTCGCCTTATCGAAAAAACCGGAGGGAAAAAGGATTTTTATGTCTGATCTCACGGGGCTTATTCTTGCAGGCGGACAAAGCCGCCGTATGGGTTTTGACAAAGGGCAGATTGTGTTTCGCGGCCTGCCGCTGCGGGTTTTTGCCTACGAACAGGTGAAAAAGGCCGGCGTCGGCGAAGTTTTTATCTCCTGCCGGGAAGACCAGATTTCCGAGTTGGAAGGTTTTCCCGTGGTGGTGGATATTTTTCCGGATTCGGGGCCGCTGGGAGCGATTCTTTCGGCTTTTGAAAAAAAACCCCAATCGGCCTGGCTGGTACTGGCCTGTGATATGCCACTGGTACGCGTCGAGACGCTCCAAAGGCTGATTTCCTCTCGAAATCCTACCCAACAAGCAACCGCTTTTTCCGATGAAACCGGCCGACTTCAACCGCTGGTTTCCATCTGGGAGCCGTCCATTCTGCCGACAGTAAAATCGGTATTTTTTACCCAAAATCGCAGCCCCCGTCGGGTGCTAGAGTTATCCGATATTCATCCGATCATTTCGGGAAACCCCGATGAATTCGCCAACCTCAACGACCCGGAAAGCCTCCTCTCCGTGGTTCTCCGAGTTCTCTGTGGTTCAAACCCTACACAATCGAAATAAACCACCGAGGAAGAAGAGGATCACAGAGACTTATTCATCATCAGAATAACCGCTACTCCAGCAGCGGCACCGGATACAAACAAAATCCAGTCGCGTTGCGCAACCTTGCGAAAGCCGAGGAAAAAACTGCTGATGGCCATCAGCACGGCTACGATCAATATTTGTCCCAGTTCCAAACCCATATTAAAAGCCAACAAAGGTGTAAACAGATTTTCCTCCCGTCCCAAGATCGTCTGGAGAAAATTGCTAAAACCCAGGCCATGAATCAGACCAAACAAAGAGGCAGCCAGATACTGTGTCCGCACCTTCGCCGGAGTTAGCTCGTTGTGATTTCGGGTAATATTGGAGATAGCCGTGAGAAAAATCGTCACCGGGATCAGAAATTCGATCAATCCTGAAAGCGGAAAAATCATCGCGCCTAAGTGTATCTCCATGCCCATATTTAGCCGGGTAAAGGTCGCTATTCCGAGAGAAAGCGAATGCCCCAGGGTAAAAGCTGTCACCAGAATCAGAATATCCCGCCACTGCCGGAGGCGGTAAACCGCACACAAAGCCACCAAAAACAGGATATGATCATAGCCTTCCAGATCGGAAATGTGCTGAAATCCCAGGGTCAAATACGAAACAAACGGAGACATAAAGAGGTATTGGGTTCCGTAACAAAGATAAATGATTATATTTCGGAATGAAATATAAGCTAATGGGAGCTATCGGTTTTGTGACTTTTTTTCTGCTTTCCGCAGTCAGTCATCCTTTCTACCTGAGCATTACCGAAATGGATTACAATGCTCAAAATCAATCGCTTGAAGTTTCCATCAAACTATTTACCGACAACCTTGAAGCCGCTTTAATTTCTCAGAAAACCCCTAATTCCGGATCACTCGCTGCCATTGAATCACCGGATATAGACAAAAAAATTGAACAATATCTGAGCGAGAAATTTTTGGTTATCGCCAACGGCAAACCCGTCGTTTTCACCTTTCGCGGCAAAGAAGTGATGCCGGATGTAACCTGGTGTTATCTCGAAGGCAAAAATATATCTGCGATTAAAACCCTGAAAGTCAAAAATCTGCTCTTGCTGGAAGTTTATGACAGTCAGAAAAACATTGTCCATCTGGACGTAAATGGAAACAAAAAAAGCCTCCTTCTCCAGCGCGGAAAGGTAGAAGAAGAAGTGCAGTTTTAGGTTAATGATTGAGGAAACGGACGTGAAACGATTTTTTCAAAAATACCCCTTGTTTTTATTGATGTTATTCACACTCCTTGGGGTCATGGCTTGGTTTGGGGATGTTTTTTTTCACCCCCATCAGTATCTTTTCAGCGGTGCAGGTGACGGGTTAAGAGCCTATTATGCAACGAGTTATGATTTGCTTTACGGCGATGGTGAATTGTTTGAGGGAGTGTTGTACCCGCAAGGCGTGTCACGGGTATATATGGATATGAATCCGCTGGTGACCGGAATGATGAAAGTAATCCAGTCGTTTTTTAATGTTGAACCTTATTCCGTCGGAATCATCAATTTATTGATGATCCTGGCTTTTTTTCCGACTGCTTATTTTGTATTTCTCCTGCTCCGCAAAAGCCTGATCCCGCCGATACCCGCCGTTGTTTTTGCGCTGATCATCACGTTCCTCGCCCCGCAGGTTCGCCGTCTTACCGGGCATTTTCCGCTTTCTTATGGTTTTTTTGTGCCCATGATCTGGCTGGTTCTGCTTCGAATCGGAGAAAATTGCCGGTTGTGGAAATGGGCAGGGATTTATGTCGGGCTGACCACTCTGTTTTCTTTTGCACACCCCTATTATTTTTTGCTGGGCGGAGCTTTTGGTATGAGTTATCTGCTGGTTCATTTTCTTCAGCACAAAAACAAATGGCGGAAATTTGTCGGGTTTTATATTATCGGGCTGGGAGCCGCTATTTTACCCGGAATCATCCTGAAAGCCTGGGAAATCATTACAACTCCGGCAGGTGCCGATTTTGTCAAATACCCCTACGGTTTCCTCAATTACATGGCGGGTTTTGAATCGGTTTTTTTGCCCTCACAACCGCCCCTGTTTGAAGGGTTGCGTCAGTTTATCCCCATTCGAAGGCTTGACAGCGAAGGTTATGCCTACGTCGGAATCACTGGTTTTTTTGTTCTGATTATGGTTTTGGGGCGAATATTTATTCTGCTGCGAAAAAAACAGGGCAACAAAATTATTCGCCCCGTGCTGCCCGACACCCTGAAAATAACGTTATGGGCAGGGGTAATTTTACTGATTCCTGCTTTCGCCTATCCTTTTCAGCTGTTTCCCGACCTGCTCGACCTTGTTCCTTTTATCCGGCCGTTTCGATCACTCGGGAGGTTGGCGTGGATATTTTATTATGTGTTTATGGTCTTTTCGGCTTATTACCTTTATGCGGTCTCCCGAGCATGGCGTCTTAAGGGTAAAATCGTTGCTGCCAGTGTGCTCACTGTATGTGGAATCGGTTTATGGATAACAGAGGCAGTGTTTTTGGCACAAAACGAACGGAAAATCATCCTCGCCAATCCGATTTCCCATTTCCCTGAAAGACAGGCAGACTTCCATCAAATACTCTCGAAATCAGGAAAAAAAGCGAACGACTTTCAGGCAATTATAGCCCTGCCCTTTTTCCATATCGGATCGGAAAAACTACAAATCTCTGACTGGATGGCCAACCGTATGGCTTTTGCCGTCTCACGCAATACAGGCTTACCGATGGTCAATTTTTCCGCGGCACGTACGCCCCTCAACCATTCACTCGAAGCGGTAAATCTGGTGAGCCATCCGCTAATCCCCAAAATATTGCCCCGCAAACTCCCTGACCAACGGCCCTTTTTGCTTATCTATCCCGGAGGTAGTCTTTCATTGGGAGAACAATATATGCTTGACAATGCACGACCATTGGGCAACTTTGGCGAAACGCAGTTTTTTGAGTTGGAACCGGGGGTTTTTGACGAAAACCAAGACAGGATTTTTTCTCTGTTAGTAGCACAGTTCGCAGAAAAGGACAGTATCTCCTCCGCTTCTCCCTTATATGAAAATTATTTTGGGGATGATTACCGTTTCCCTGGAGAAAAAAGCCTAAAAAGCACCTCGCGATTTACAACCCTTTACGACGGGGTATTGTCTGTTGAAGGAAATAATACCCTGCTGGAAATTTCTTTTTGGACCAATCTCGACCGGGAATCCAACTATCTTTCCCATATCAACGTGAAGCAATATAAAGGCGAACAAATGGTTGACTGGCAAAAAATACCGGTTGTGGATACCCGCGATGTCATGGAAAACAAAGCCCGTGTAGCGGTACTATTCACGGTTTTTGAGCCGGGAAACCGCCTGTTACTGGATACAAGGGCCGAAAACCGCTGGTTTGACAATATCCTTATTCGCCCTTATACCACTGATATAAAGCGGTATTTTCCCGGCGATAGTTGTAGGATGTACAACAATTATCTTATTTGCCAGCCGGGAAACTAACTAGACGGGTAGTTTTAGGTATAATCTAATTTTTTTTCCCATACCAACGTTGTTAAAAGAAAACTCTGTGAATATTTTACGATCCTTCTTTTTCCTTTTTATCACAACCCTTACCCTGACGGCATGCCGGTTGAATCCAACCGAAAATCTGGAGTGGGATGCGGATTTTCTTACGCCCATAGCCTATGCCTCAACGGGTATTACTGATTTGGTTCAGGACACGACATTGCTCTCTGTCGGTCAGGACAACCTGATTTCGATTGTTGTGCGTGATACCGTGGCAAGTGCCGCGCTGAAAGATTTTGTTGAGTTTCCGGATACGACGGTCATCCTCGGTGTCAAACTCGATACCCTGACTTTGGCATCGGATACCATTAGTCAGACATTGACGCTCGCCGATCTGGCCCGACAACTTATCGCCAACGGCGATGTGACTACCGGAACCATTTTGCTTCAAAATCACGGAAATACCGTTCCCATCATACCCGGCACACCGGGTCTCAACAGTGGACTCATCGAAATTGACGCCAGCGATTTTTTCGAATTTGCCGAACTTCAGGAGGGTGAACTGATACTCAGCATTATCAATGAATTTCCCTTAAACCTCACCAATGTCATTGTGGAGGTGAAAAATAAAAACCTGCCCGGCCCCCAAATTGTCTCGGATACTTTTCCCATTATATACAAAAACTCCTCCGTAACGGAATCCTATGACCTAGCCGGCAAACAAATCGAAAGCGCTCTTGAAGGACAACTGGCTAACCTCGACGTTGAAACCGGTTTTTTTGTGCCGATTGATACCAACGATTTTATCCGTATCACCCTTGTGGCTCAAAACCTCAAAGCCAAAACCGCTACGGCTGTTTTTCCCCCACAAACCATTATTGACAGCACCCGCACCACGGAGTATCGTTTTGGCGGCGAATTTGCCGACATCGAACTCACCAAAATCGTGGTAAAATCGGGGAAAATACGCGCCTCCACGATCAGCACGGTAGAAGATACCATCCGATTTCAGTATATCCTGCCTGCTGCAGTCAACAGCCTGGGGCAGGTTCCCTCTGTGGACATCAAACTCAATCCGGCACCTCCGGGAGGGATTACCACACAGATCGTCGAACGCGACCTCGGCGGCTTTACCATTGACCTGACCGCCGGAGGCACAGCCTACAATACTTTCGAAGAAAAAATCCGGGTGGATCTCCTGGAGTCAGGTAAAATTGTAACCCTCGACCAGACCGACAGTATTCAGGTAGAATTTGGCCTCGTCGAAATCGAACCCACCTACATCGAAGGATATATCGGAAAAGAAGTTTTTCGCTTCCGTGGGACACGGGAAATAGACGTATTTGAAACCCTTGACGTAAAAAAACTGAAATTTACCGAACCGAGCGCCACGATTATCTTTGCAAGTTCAGTAGGCGTGGACGCACAGGTAGAAGTAAATACTTTCACTGCTATCAATAAATCAACTGGCGCAGAGACCCCGCTTTCCGGCACAGCCCTCGTAACCGGACCGTTGGAAGTTGCCGGGGCAGAATTGCCCGACACCACTGAAACCGTATTTACCGCCGTCTCCTTTGATACGGAAAATAGCAACATCGCCACCTTCGTCAATCTCCTCGCCAATGAGTTGAAATACGATCTCAAAGTCACCACTAATCACAACGGCAATCCGGCACTGCACAACAATTTTGCCTCCGACAAAAGCCAGATCGCCGCGTATGTGGATTTTCAGTTGCCGCTTGCCGGTGTTTTGGAAGAATTAATCCTAACCGATACCACCGAACTCAATCTGAGAGACATAGACCTGGCAGAAATTGAAGGAGGAACCCTCCGTATTCTCCTTGAAAATGAGTTTCCACTCCAGGCCACGGTTACCGCCCGAATCTTCGATGAGGATTATCGCCTACTTTCAACCCTCACGGAAAATCAACTGCTAAATCCCGGAACCGTGGATCTCAGTGGATATGTGACCGTTCCGGGAGAAACTACGATTGAAAAAAGTTTTACTTTGGAAGAACTCGAATCCATTATTCAGGAAGGAAAATACCTGGCACTTCATTATTCCATGAGCACAAAACCCACGGGCACTTCTGTGAAACTTTACGCCGATTACCGAATCAATGCAAAACTCGTCGGGCAATTTACCTATCGACTCAGAAACTAATTGTATGACAACCCATTTTCGAAGGATTTACTTCCTGATTTTCCTGTCTTTTGCGCTGGGCAACCTTTGGGCGCAGTCGGGATTACAAATCCAATTTCAGCCCCAGGAAATTACTTCCCAGTTTTATCAACCGGCTTTCCTTCAACTCCACACGATGAAAACGGTCAGCCTTGGGGTGGGCGCTGAATACGGAGTAGGATCAAATACGCTAAGTGTCAACCGTTTGTATATGGACGACAGCTTTATTACCCCGGATGAAAAAGATGCGCTGGTGGGGCAAATGAGCGACGACAATCGCCTCCGGCTCGGGTTCAATCAGATGGCCCTTGTCAATCTGGAAGTCAAAAAACAGCGAATCAGTATTTCCTGGCGCGATTTTCAAGGGGGATACTTCCGGGTAAATAATCCTGCCACAGCAGGTCTCATCCTTTATGGCAATGCTCCTTACGCCGGGCAGACCGTTAACGACGACCATATCACCCTGCACAATTTTCGTTTTCGGGAAATCGGAATAGGGTCAGCCTGGAAAGTCGGGGATTTCTCCCTGGGACTGCGGCTTAAAGCCCTTATCGGAAGTTCGGGCAACTTTACCGATGACCTGAGTTATTCGCTGTTTACCGCCGCTGATGGCACCGATATCGAACTCAATAGCCGCTACCGCATTTTCAATGGTTCGGGCGGAGCGGGTCTAAGCGCAGATATGGGAATCGTCTGGCAGCCTAATTCTACATTAATCCTTCAGGCAGCCGTGCGTGACCTGGGGTTTATTACCTGGAACGGAACCCTGCGGGAAAACGAAGTCAACGTTTCCTATCAGGGATTTGACCTTAACAACTGGATAGACACCGATTTTTCTTCCGGTGGTCAACTTTTTACTCCCGATACGCTGGAGGAGCTATTTTTCCCGGATTCAACAACGGGCACCAGCCGGGTCAATCTGCCCGGCACTTTTTCGGTCGCAGGTTCGTGGGAGTTTTCTTCCGGAAAAACGATTTCCGCTTCGCTAAATAGCGGATTTTCTCAATATGCCGCATGGACACCCTTGCCTTTAATAAATGTGAGTTACGCGCATCAGCTATGGAAACCACTGACTTTAGGCGTAAATGTTTTTGCCGGGGGAATGGAAGGATACGGATACGGCGCATTTGCCCGAGCGAACATCACCCTCGCCGAAAAATATAATGCCAGCCTGTTTTTTTCTGCCGATAATGCCTCCGGCCTGGTTGTACCTGAGGCGGCGAGAGGCTTTTCTTTTCAGGGAGGAATTAGCCTCAAATTGCTGCCGGAACCCGTTGTTTCTGCTCTTCCCGCGCAGTAGCGTAAAATTGTTTGTAGGCCTGGGTAATCTCTTCTGCCGAAAATCCACCGGAATATTCCCCAAGATACATCCGCAGTAAAGGTCGCGGAAAGGATCCATAGTCCAACATCGCGGCAAAAAACACGGTCTGAAAGGGTTGATGACAACGCTGATGGATTTTTTCCAGCCCCGGCTGAAAAACAAATTTATCATCGTAGATCGAATGGATTTTTCCCTGCGGATACATCAGCACCATATTGGCGGGATTTTCGAGTAAACCGGCCGTGTATCGAATCGTTTCTACCATCGAACGATTGCCCGGTTCAATGGAAAATGCGCCTCCTTTGCGCATAAAGGGGCGTTTTCGGAGTTCCGATTCCAGCATCATTACATGGTATTTTTTTTGGAAAAATCTCTTATTAAGCACCAGCGGCCAAAAACCGTCCCACCAGCTGATATGATTCCCCATTAGCAGGAGAGCCTTATCCGACGCGATTTTTACGTCGCCGATGTGTTCCATTTTCCGGAAATAAAACTTCATTGCCCATTGGCAGAAAGTCTCCCAGAAAAAACGACCCCAAACAGAAGGTGTAGCGGTAAGCATGATTATCCTATCAACTGATCCACAATTTTTGCCGAAAGCAGACAAAGCGGAATCCCCCCGCCGGGATGCACACTTCCCCCGCAAAAATACAACCCTTTTATATGCGGATGAAAATTGGGATGGCGCAAAAAAGCCGCAAATTTATTATTGGAGCTATTGCCGTATAAGGCACCCTGAAAAGAAGAAGTAAGTGAGTCTATGGTGCGTGGCTCCAAAATTTGCTCGGTCTGAATATGTTCTTCGACGGATTCTCCGAGCATTTTTTCCAACTTTCGGAGAATGTCTTTTCTCGCCCTTTGAATCAGTACATCCCAATCCTGCCCGGTATTGGCAGGTACATTGATCATCACAAACCAGTTTTCACAGCCGGGAGGAGCATCGTCGGGCTTTTGTTTGCTGCTGACATAAACATACACCGTTGGGTCATGGTAAACGGTTTTTTCCCGCCAGATTTTGCGAAATTCCTCTTCATAATTTTCGCTGAAAAAGATATTGTGCAGATCCAATGGGAGAAATTGTTTTTTTATTCCCCAATAAAAAATAAGGGCCGAACTGGAGCGCGGCTGATTGAGGATTTTTTCCGGGGGGGCAATATCGGAAAGAAGATGGCGATAGGTGGGAACAATGTCGGCGTTGCTCACCACTATATCGGCCGGTATTTCGCGGCCATTTAGGTTTATCCCTTTTACACGTTTGTTTTCAACCCTTATTTTATCTACCGCTGCCCCGAAGTGAAACTCAACCCCTAGTTCTTGCGCCAGTTGAAACAAACGGGTGGTAATGGAATACATACCTTCTTTCGGGAAAAAAGCACCCAGATTATGTTCCAGATGGGGAATAATATTCAGTGTAGCCGGAGCCTGAAAAGGGTCTGAGCCGTTATAGGTGGCGTAGCGGTTAAACAATTGTGTGACCCTCGGATCGCGGAACTGTTGTTGATTGGCACGGGCCATGGTGCGGAAAGCGTCGAGGCGGTGAAGCTGCAAGGCCGAAAAGAGCGTATCCCATCGCAGATAGGTAGAGAGTTTGTGGAGCGAACGTTCGAGAAATACGTGATGGGTAATGCGATAAAGAACTTCACTTTTTTTTAAGGCGCGAAGGACGCGAAATTTATTTTCGCCGGTTTTTTGTGCCAGTTCTTCGGCAAAAACCTCAGGGTCACTCCATGCAGTGATCAGCGAACCGTCGGGGTAAAAATACTTAGTGATAACGGGCAGTGCGTCGTAGGCGAAATGGTCCCCCGGATTTTTCCCCGCCAGCACAAACAATTCCTTAACAAGGTCCGGCAGGGTAAAAAGAGAAGGCCCGGCATCAAAACGAAAACCTTCCTCACGTATTTCCGAGAGTTTTCCGCCGGGATAAGGGTTTTTTTCATACACGGATACCTCGTAGCCTTTGATTCTCAGGCGAATAGCAATCGCCAGACCCGCAACCCCGGCGCCGATAATTATCACTTGCTGATTTTTTTTCACAAAAAAGTTTATAGATAAATCTTCAAACCCTGAAAATTGTTTAGAAAAATTCCGCGGGACTCACTTAATACAATTCTAACACTTGCATAAAATTATATTTTTAAATTTGTAGGGTAAATTGCAATTCTCATCGCCAATCTTATGAAAAATTCTTCCCGTCGGGAATTCCTTCGCCTCTCTGCCCTTGCCAGCCTCGGTTTCAGCGGACTTTTTCAATTTGCCTGTAACGTCGCTGAATCCGGTAAAGCGATTATGGCCAAAGGTTTCGGGCCGTTAATCCCCGATCCTCAAAAAATCCTTGACCTCCCCGCAGGGTTTTCCTATAAAATTATTTCCCAAAAACTAAAACCCATGTCCGACGGTTTGCTGACCCCCGGTGCTGCCGACGGTATGGCGACATTTGCCCGGCCCGACGGAAAAGTGGCTCTTATCCGCAACCATGAGCTTAATCCCAACGAACTTCACAACAGCCCTTTTGGCAAAAACAACGAACACCTAAATACCTTTTCCAAAGAACATTTTTACGACTTCGGCAACGGCGAAATGCCGGCTATCGGAGGCACTACGACCCTGATTTTCAACGAAGAAACGCAAACGGTCGAAACAGAGTTTTTGAGCCTCATTGGCACCATACGAAACTGTGCCGGAGGCCCCACGCCCTGGGGGAGTTGGATTACCTGCGAAGAAACCGAATCCATGACCGGTGAATTTCGCAACGAGGTCAACCACGGCTACAACTTTGAAGTACCTGTCAGCGACACACCCGGCCTGGCAGCCCCCGTCCCCTTGCGGGATATGGGTCGTTTTTCTCACGAGGCCATCTGCGTGGATCCCCGAAGCGGCATTGTCTATCAGACCGAAGACCAGCACGACAGTCTGATTTATCGGTTTATTCCTAATGTACCCGGCCAACTCGCACAGGGAGGAAAACTCCAGGTACTCAAAGTGCGCGAATATCCCTCTCTCGATACTCGCAACTGGCCCGACGGTCCGGAGTTCAAACTTCTGCCCGGTCTGTGGTTGGAAACCGAATGGATGGACATCGAAGACGTAGAGTCTCCCGCAAATGACCTCCGTATCCGTGGACACAAAAAAGGTGCAGCACTTTTTGCCCGTGGAGAGGGCATGTGGTTTGGGGACAATGAAGTATATTTTGCCTGCACCAATGGAGGGAAGAAAAAAGAAGGACAGATTTTTCGTTATATACCCAGCGAGTTTGAAGGTACAGATCGGGAAAAAGAAATGCCCGGGCGGTTGCAATTATTTGTCGAACCCAACAACTCCGATATATGCAGTTCCTGCGACAATATCACGATGGCTCCGTGGGGTGATATTGTAATGTGTGAAGACAAGTCGGACCCCAATATTGTCGGTCTTACCCTAAAGGGCGAATTTTATCATATCGGTTCCAATAAAGGATACCCCGACTCCGAATTCACCGGTGTATGTTTTTCTCCCAGTGGAAAAACCCTGTTTATCAATATGCAAGGTCCCGGACTGACCTTTGCCATCACGGGACCCTGGAATGACTCAATGCAAAGTGCCTAAAAAGTCGTCAATCGCTACTAATCATAAACGGAATGTTGAAAGCAGTTATTTACAGCTTTTGTTGATGCCTTTTACATAGTGTTCAATGACATTGAGCAAAGCTGCGGTTTCAGCCCCGGCGAATCCCCCGATCCTATTATGAGAAATCTGTTGGTCGTAGGCAGCGAGGTATTTTTTTGCAAGGGGCATATACGACCAGTGCCAGCGTTCTTCTTCGTAGCCCGTAGGGCGGTCTTCCCCTTTGGCAGTATAGGGCTGACAAAACCCGAATTCATGGGCATGAGCCTGAAGCCATTCGTATTCTTTTTTGCCTTTGCCGGTATCGAAGTAGCGATTTTCAAGCGAATTAATGTCCATATCCGTACCCCAATGATGGCGAGAAGTACCCGGCATGGAACTATACAGCAAAATGGTTTTTGCCCGCTCCGCCGGGTCGGGTACAGTTACCGATAAATTTTTTCCTCCTACGAGTGTTGACCCTTTCCATTTCCCTTCCCAGATCTCCTTCTGTCGGTCAAAATTGCGGGTAGCCGAAAGAATCGTCAGCGTAACCCCTTCGGCTTTGGCGGCTTCATACATTTTTACAAATGCAGCATAACTTTCCTTCTGAAGGTAAGCCCCTCTTGCAGAACCGCGAGAATGAATATCCGCAATTTTTGCAAAATTTTCGTCTTTCGACGGGTCAAATTTACCCAAGAGGTAGGCAATTTCAATCGTATCCGGAGTAGGTGCCATAATACGCAATTCCATTTTTGTTGTATCGGGAGTAGCGACTTTTTTCTCAGGAACCGGAGATTGTCCACAACTGATTGCCCCGCCCAAAGAAAAAACCATAAGCCACGGAAAAACCGCACAAAAGCGCATCATATTTTTTATTTAAGAAATTCTCTCTGGTCCGAAGATTCCCGGGTGGTTCGGATCTCACGGTCTGACTCCGGTTCTGGCAGGATTCCAAAAACTTCCAGTTTAATTTTTCCCGGAGTCTCCATGTATAAATGAACCGGGTAGGGATAATTGTCCGAATTTTTCCAGAACCATCGCCTTCCCATCCAGTATCCGTCTTCAATCTGAGCCAGGTCGTCGGGGCCAAAAGCAGCGGTATTCCGGTCATCTTCTCCATATACCTGCACCAGGCGGTTGGTAATATCGGCAGCCTGTTCGCTCAACAAAGTAGGGAGATATGTATTGGAAAAAACGATATTTCGCGAAAGGTCTTCCATCACATATATCTCCACCAGGTTAAAAAGTTCCATTTCCCCTACCCCCAGATGAAGGCGGTAATGGTCAATGGTTTCGCCGAGGTCCCCTTCCGGCAAAGGATGAGGGCGGCAAGCCTCATTGGGAAGTTGACGGAGGCGAGTAGAAAATACTTCCAGAATATATTTTCGGGCACTGATTGCTTTTTCCGGAATATCGGGAATGACACTCATCAAAGGAGAGAAACGAGTGTGCAAACTGAAGCTTTTGAGGTTTCCCTGCCACATATCGTAAATACCGGCAAAACTTCCGTTCTGTCGCAGGTATAAAATCACCGACTCATGGGGCAACTGCCGGACGATATTGGCGCGAAGCGGCACACCGTCATCGAGATATAGACCTTTCAGGGCCGGAAGCCCCCTCAAAAAACGCACATCCGAAAGGCGGTCGCCTTTGAGGTAAATTCGCGAAATTTCGCGAATTTCTCTGAAAGACAGGCTAGTAAGTTCCCGCCGTTCATGGGAATTTACCAGTCGCGCATACCCTTCCAGCGAATGATCTTTGACCAATGCCTTTTGCCAGCACATCTGATGAAAAAATTCAGCGGCTTCGGGAAGTGCCGAAAAATGAGTTTCCCCCGGGAGCCATTCTTCATAAAAAGCTTTCCAGGCAACAAACAGCCCCAGAAAACCCTTGTGAATAAACCGCACATAACCTTTGGGAAACATTTCCAGAAAAGTACCTTCGATATCTTTGAGGTTTATCCCCAACTCACCGGCAAGTTTTTCTGCCTCCGGTAAGGGCATCGCCCAGCGGCGGTTTTCATCCGCCCCTTTCCAGATATTGGCGGCGAGGTCAGAGGAAAAAGCAAATATTTTTTCTTTCTGCCCTTCTTCCCCCGGAATATTTCCCAGAAGATAATGAGCCGCAATTTTATAGATTTCATAGGGATATGCGGCAGGTTGCTCACTTCGCGCCAGGGCATTTGCCCAACGCGCCCAACCGGGACGGGAATAAAGCTCCGCATGAATAATCATCTCCTCGCGCAAACGATATTTGTCTTCGCCTGACAAACCGGATAAATGACGAGAGACAAATCGGGCCGAATCTTTGGGCGCCAGCGGTTGCAATTCGATCCTGCCGAAAAGCTGATAACACTCTTCCCCGGTATATTTGACCGATTCCCGCGTAAAATCACCTTCGACTTCAGGAGGTAAAAAACCTTTTTGAACCGAAATTATAACCTTGGCAAACCCGGCTGTATCGGTAAGAATTTTATCCAGCCCCGCTTTATAGTTATAAGAAGCCATTAGATTATCTTCCAGACCGTCGAGAAGCAGAACCGTTTTTTCCTTGTTTTTGAGTCCTTTCAGGATAAACGTTGCCGAAGGATCTGCAAGAGAAAACAGCCGAACGGCAAAATCACGACTGTTGAGGCTATATCGGTAGGCAGCATAAAGCCGGATCATTGCAGTAGTTTTACCTATGCCGGAATCTCCCAACAGAAAATAATGACTATACTCAAAATTTTTTTTGATCAAAATATTTTTTACCATCCAGGGAATAAAAATCACAGGTTCTTCTGGGCCTCGGGTAGCGACCGGCGGGATAAAATTTTTCCAGGCATATCGGACCGTGGCGGAAGAGAAATCCTGGCGAAGTTCATTTTTGAAACGAAGGATAACCAATTCCCGGAAGAGAAAACGCAAAAATCTGAATATCAGGACTAAAATAAAAACCAAACCTCCCGTAACCAGCAAGGCCAGCCAGGGATTGGTGAGGTAACGGAGCAAGTCTTCCAGGTTTGAATTTACAAACACAATAAAGTTGTTTTTCGGGTGGGTATTTAATATAAAGTTTCGATTTGATTTTTCAATGGAATTTCCACTCTTTCCTGATTATTTCTGCAAATATCGCAGATTCCACGCAAAAATACCCGAAGAAACTGCGGCATTTAGGGATTCGGCTCCGCCTTCTCCCGCAATAAACACTTTTCGGATACCGGGAATCCCCGAAATTTCATCGGAAAGTCCTCTTGCCTCATTTCCAATGACGACAAATTCTTTTCCCGATCCGGAAAAATTTTGCAGGTTTTCGCCCTCCAGGTCGGCGGCGATGATTCGTTCCTTATTAGCATTTATAAGAGGCAGGAGGGTTTCGGTATATACCACATTTACCCGAAAAATCGCCCCCATGCTGCTACGCAGGGTTTTGGGATTAAGCAAATCCACCGTCCCCGGCCCTAAAATCACCTCCGGGAAACCAAACCAGTCGGCGACACGAAGGATCGTACCCAGGTTTCCGGGATCCTGAATTCCGTCGAGAATAAACCCCGGCCCTTCCGGTAGGGAAAAAATAGGCAATGGAACGCAAAATTTTTCGTTGGGAAAATGAAGGACAGCAAGCAAACCTTCCGGATTCTGGTGAGCAGATAAAGTCGCAAATTCGGTCTCCGTGGCCGATACTATTTCCTGACCGGGAAGCCATTCGGCAACTTTTTCACGGACATCCTCCCTTGCGATTACTGCGGCTATTTTCCAGTTGGATTGACACGCCTCCTGCACCATTTTTTTCCCTTCCACAATAAACAACCCGTGCTGATGCCGGTATTTTTTCACCGAAAGGGAGGTAAAAAGTTTTATTTTTGCTTTTGAAATTGCCTGCATGAATGCAAAACTAATAAAATACCGGTTGATTTGGGGGGTACTGGTAATTTCCCTTTCGATGACCGCCTGTAAAACCACCCGTCACCTCGGGCCGGATGAATATTTGCTCAAAACGCTGCCCAAAGTAAAAACCGATGGGAAACTCCCCGAGTCGGCGGTTTACAGTGCCGTTAAGTTTAAACCCAACCGGAGGATGCTCATTCCGAAAACCTCTTTGTACATTCACAATTTTGGGGTATCTCTCAAAAACACATTTGCCCGAAACAAACCCGACTCCACCCTGACAAAAGGTTTGTTGCATATACTGATGCATCGCTGGGGAGAACCTCCGGTAATCATTGATACAACACTCATAAAAGAAGATACCGCAAACCTCCGGGCCGCTTGTTTTGCTCACGGCTATTTTCACCCCTCTATCCAATATCGAATTGATACGCTGGATCGGTTTTTTAGGAAAAAACATAAACAAAAAGCCCGTGTAACCTATATTTTAAAAGAAGGAACCGCTTATCGGATTAAAAACGTTACGCTTCGCTCACTTAATCCCAACGAGGAAACTCCACGGCTCGAACATCAGTTTGAAATCGCCAAAACACTGGTCAAAGAGGGGGAAAATTATTCCCACGACATGTTTCTCAAAGAAAGAGCACGCGCCACGGATCTGCTGCGAAACAACGGGTATTTTACTTTTGCTCCCAAAATGGTGGAGTTTTCCCTGGACTCGATGCTTGCCGAAAATACCCCCGGCGAAAATCATCTGCCCATGGAGGAAAAATGGCTGAATGTCGAAATCCAACTTACAGAGTCCCCTCCCCGATATATTGTCCGGAACATTGATGTTTTTATAACTCCTTCTTCCATTTCTGAGCAAACACCCGACACTCTCGATATTTACGCATGGTTGCTGACGGACAAAATTCGGGACAGTCTGAATATCTCGTATAAAATGCTGGA
Organism: Bacteroidia bacterium; assembly: GCA_033764335.1. Classification (GTDB taxonomy): domain Bacteria; phylum Bacteroidota; class Bacteroidia; order J057; family J057; genus JAGQVA01. Next base: position 254,165 of record JANRJC010000020.1, read on the forward strand.
TTCGCTGACAAATGTGGGGTTTCACGTCTCACCGGCGGCCATTTTGTCGCAGGTGAATCTAAACTTTATCGCCCGGAGAATTCATTTTATCAAAGACCGGGTCTATCGCCTTGCTCAGTCTCAGCGAACCCGCCAGATGCTTCAGGAACTGGGGATGTTTCAGTATATGGTGGTCAACTACAAAGTAGATGAAAAGACCAAGCTGATGGACATCCTCATCGAGTTGAAACTGGCGCGAAAATACCAATTAAAAGGGGGGTTTGAATCATTTACCAATATCATCACCTCCACGAACCTTCCCGGTATCGGGGTAAATCTTTCCCTTCGCGATAAAAACGCTCTCCATAAATCGGAGTTCCTGGAAGTCGGATTAATGGGAAATGTGGGGTTTTATTCCGGTCAGCAGGGAAGTGGGCAATTTGAGCGGTTTTATTACGAATTGGGGGCAAATGCCAGTATTAATTTCCACCGGTTCCTTTTTTCCAAACCGTTTCTCTTTATGGTCCCTTCCCGATTGAAAAGTAACCTCAGCCGGTTTAGTCCGCTGACAGCTTTTACGGGACAAATTCGAAGAGAAAATCTGCTTGAATACGACCGACTGACTACCGGTTTTAAGGGTACTTACCGCTGGCAGCACATTCCCTTTACCGATCAGGCTGTAAGCAGTCTGACCCCGTTGGCAGTGGATTTGATTATCATCAATCCCGATTCGCTTTACCGCGATACGACGATCAATCTCTTGCCGCCTGCTATTCGCCGCGACTTTCAAAACCGGTTTAGCTCCCGGCTTCAATACTATTATACCCATCAAAATTATCGAAGGACCCGTACCCATCCGACCTACTGGTACCGGATCGGGGTCGAATGGGGAGGGAATTTACCCTATCTTCTTGACCGCATCCCAAACCTCAGTGGCTCGGACAACAGCCATACCGACAATCTTTTTCTCGATAGTCTCTACTATGGGCAATACATAAAAGCCAGTTTTGAAGGCAAATTATTTATACCGACCGGGAAAAGCTCTGAATTAGTTCTGCGCGGAATTATCGGAGGAGCCACCCCTTACAACCACACGCCTACCGTTCCTCAGGAGGCGCGTTTTTTCAGCGGTGGCACCAATTCCATGCGTGGCTGGCAGTCCAATACCCTGGGGCCGGGGCGAAGCCGGTTGCGGGATTTTCAGGGCACCGATACCCTCACGGCGAGCAACCTGATTGCTCCGGGAGGGGAGTATATTTTTGAAGCCAATGCCGAGTACCGTTTTGACGTGCTTACCTATCTGGAGATGGCGGTATTTACCGACATCGGCAATGTGTGGTTTAACAATTACGAACGAAACGAATTGGTGGAAACCGCCGTTTTTTCCGGGAAAAATCTTCGATTGGGATGGGATGCCGGAGTCGGTTTTCGTTTTGACTTTTCCTTCCTGATTTTACGTCTGGATATCGCGCAACAACTTTACGCTCCAGACTTGACGACGCCCTGGGTTTTGAGCCGTGAAGTCTCCCGGAAAGCCCGGCGCCCCCAGTTGAATTTAGGAATTGGCTATCCGTTTTAGAAAGACTGGGGAAATTTTTAATCGAGGCTTATTCTGTTTTCAATTCGAAGAATGTATCCTGTATCTTTAAAAAATTGGTTCATACGGCGGGTTTGGTTCTCGTTAAATTTAGGGCGTTGACTATTCGCGATATACGCTTTCTTATCGCGATATTCCGCTGCTTCTTTTGCATCTTCAAAATAATCAATAACAACTCGAAGTTGTTTTTCGGCATCTTTTACCCATTCACTACCGCTTGAGCTTCTCTCTTTCAATTCCACAAATATTACCGTTGAAAGGTAAAACAGAGCACCATCACATCTTTTGGCCATTTTATTGGTCGCTGTTTTTATATCAATACAATTATCAATTGCGGTAAAAGTAACTTTATACCGCTTTTCGTTATGCACCACGGCTATCCATTTCGCCCCATCATCCTCGTCAAGATAGGCGGGATTTTGAGCAAGATGAGAATCATCGCAAAGACCAAAACGTTTTTTTTCGGTAGTCTCCTGACATTTTGTATCGAAAAAGCTAATACTCATAACTTTTGCTCAATTTCTAATAGTCTAGCGAATAACTCATTGCTTTCTCCAAGCCTTTCGTTCAATTCATTTTCATCCGATGGTAGGTCATTGTAAGTTTCAAGATTTTTGATCAAACCCTTCTTCTCATCTAATTCATAGATTATCAGATCATCAGGATGAATCGTAGCATTTAAGGGAACTATTTCGGCTAATTTGTTTTCCAACTCCTCTGTCTGAATGCGATCTTTTAATATACCTGCTTTAACCGCCAGTATTAAATAATTGATTAGATAGGGACTATGCGTAGTCATTATGAGCTTATTGCCATCATTCGCATTGTTAAACCCAAGAAGACTGTTTAAGATTTTTTGCTGTGAAATAGGAAATAAATTTTGTTCAGGTTCCTCAATAATATTGATGAAACATGTATTTATATACCGAGAATCAATTTCTTTTACTTTAAGGTTTTTATCCGCCAGAGACAGCGTCTCATTTAACATCACATCGGCGATCTCTTTATTCCTCCGAAGGCTTTGCTCAACACTTAGGTGTTCTCTTAATGTGCTTTTTTCTCTTTGAAGTTTATCTGAAAGAAATTTTGTAACCAGATAAAGAGGTACTAAAGATTGATACCCACTCGAAGATTCGAATAAATCCAGTTCAAAATCGGTCCCAACAAGATAAGAATGTTTAGTTTCTTCCTGATATTTAAAATTCATATCCCCAACAGGTAAAGGAAGTAACCTACCCTTTAATTCTTCTAATCCTTTTCGAAGTTCTTCTGCGAATGTATATAACGTATCAGGTAGATTTCTAATTCCGTAGGCATTCTCAATAACGCTCAAAAAATTTCGCTCCGTCGGAACGTACATTATTTGGGGTACATGGTATTCATTACTGATTTTTACCTCTATTTCTGGATAGTCAAGACCTTTTCGATAGGTAATTTTTATCTTATCTCCATCGTATTCGATTTCTGTTTTATCGCTGAAATAGTTATTGATCCGTTGGAACTTAAATAAAGCCCAAAAGACTTGGTACGAAATTTTTCTATAGTCAACATCGCCGCGGTTTATTGCCTTTTCTAACCAGCTTAATGTCGAAATCACTTTCGCTACCGTACTCTTCCCACTTCCCTGGTTACCAATAAAAACGGTAACTTTTCTTATATCAAGCCATCCTTCATTTTCCAAATAACCTTCCCTGATCGGGCCAAAGTTTTTGATTCTGATTCTGCTCATTGCCCAAAATTGTTGTACAACAAACTTACTGTTTAATTTTTTGCCCTTCAATTTTATTTCTATACAACCGCGACAAAAGTAACTCTCTGGCTCCATTAAAAATAAAAACCCGACCAATAGGACGGGTTTTCTGTTTCAAATAAAACTCCTTTGACTCTCACAACCCCGAAACCGGCTGGTTTTTGGGGTATTTGACTTCGAATCGAAGGTTTAAGGTGCGGGTTTCGCCGGGTTTGAGGGTGAGGTTCCAGGTTACTTTGCCCGACAGATCGGCGAGTGTGCCTCCACTGGATTCGAGAAGTTCTACGATAATGTCTTTGTTTTGCGAGACCGGAATCTGGTCTTCGATATTGAGGTTTACGGCTTCGGATTTGTTGTTTTTTAGGATAATGTCGTAGCCAAAAGTCTGGCGGATATTGCTTCCGATGACTTTTGTTTCGGTAAAATCTTTTACCTGTTCTCGCTGAATCTGCACTTTGGGATCGCGTCCCAGAGAAATTTTCATCGAATCGCCGGGGTTGTCGGTATTGACAAATGTTTCACCGACAAAGGTTCCTTCGAAATAGACATTGGCTTTTGCCCGGAGTAAATCCTGTGAAATATAGGCCACAAGGAAGGCGTCTTTGTCCATTTTGGGTATGGCAAAATGCCGGAATTCACCCTTGACATCTGTGGCCAGAATGTCCACCTGATGTTCTTTTCCATCCGCAGGAATATCATAAAGTGCCGCAATTTCAAATTCCAGCCCCAGTTCGCCCTCTGTCGTGGTGGTCATATCGTAAGCGTATCCTGCGACTTCTTCTTTTTCGTCCAAATCGTCCATTGCTGCTCCGGCAGGGGCGCTCATTACGGCTTCGCCGGCGCGTCCGTCGGATTTATACCGACGGGAGTCCACTTCATAAGACATCGTGGGCTGGGGAATATAAATGCCCACCAACCAGGGATTGAGCGAAGGGCTGTTGTTATTGCCGCTATTATTGGTGGTAGAAATACGAATTTTCACCTGATCCCAGTTGATGCCGGTGCGGTTTACCACCTGCGCTTTGAGGAAAAACTTTAACGGGTCGCGGGTATTTTCCACGCGAATGTCGTAAAAGGGGCTCCAACTCGCGTCATTAACCAGGTATTTGAGCGTCAAGTTGACGGTTCCGGCAGCTTTTGCATTAAAAGTTACCACAACTTCTTCCGTCGGCTGACTGCGCTGGACATTGATCTGGTTGATTTCCAACTGATAGTCATTTTGCAACTGGCGAAGGTCGCGAGCACTAAGCTCGATTTCACGCAATTGCTGACGGATAGCGGCGAGGCGCTCGCGGTAGAGGTTCGCCATTTTTTGCAGTTCTTCTGCCGTCAGGCCGTTGTCTGTCCCGCCGATTTTGTTATTGGTGAGAATGAGTTGCTGTTCATTTTCATAAACAAATTTCTCATCATCCAGCACTTTTAGTTTTTGAGAAAGCACTTTCAGGCTGTCTTCAAGAAGAATCAGACGGGGAGGTTTGGCGGTTCTGCTGAGGTAATTTACCCGATGGGTTACCGCCTGAATGGTACCGCTGCCAGTACCGCTGACAGTGATGCTGTTTTTAATGAGTGATTGGCTCAGGCCGGTGAAAATCAGGAGGTTATCGCCTTTTACGACTTTAGCGGTTCCTTCCTGAATAATCATTGCCCGCTGCCGGTAAATGTTTACTTCCGTAATTTTGGATTTGACGGGAATTTCTTCTGCTGCAAGTCCCCAGGTGGGGATAAACCAAGCAAGTACGATCAGAATGTTCAGTTTCATGTATTAATTGTTGTTTGTTGTCCCTTATAGATTATCCTTCTGTCTATAATCCATAATTTTCCCGCTTAATAAATATATATCCTCCGGTGGTCGCGCCCCATACCTGATTTCCGGCAGCGTCAAACCCCTGATCCCAGCTTTCCATCCGGTCGGGAAAAAGGGTCACCTTGGAAGTTGCATAAGCGGCTCCGCGAAGATTGCTTTCGCAGGTTTTTTCGCCGGTGGCACCGGCGTAAGTTCCATTTTGGGCGAGGAGTGTAACCACACATCCCGACCTTTCGGTGAGGGAGTCGGGAGTAAGCGTGGAAAAAGCCGCCGGTTCGTTATTTTTATTGACAAACCGGGCGGGGTTATTGAGTTCAAATACTTTACTGAGGTACTTGCCCTCGGGAGTAGTTGTGAGCTGATAAATTCGCTGACGGTAAGGTCGGGCAACGGCTGCCGTAACGGCCTGTTCGACATAGAGCCAGTATCCGTCTTTGCGGTCGGGCCATATACGGCTCATATTCAGGGTTATGTCATAATAATTGCTGTCCTCAGCGGCTTGGTCTGCGCTGTCAAATTTTCCCGTCATCCACGTCGCGAGTTGTTCCAGAGAAGGTTTTGACTGCGAAACGGATTTTGACGACCGGCAGGAAAGTAATATAAGCGAACACACAAATAGCCAAAGGATATTTCGGAGCATAATCAAAATTTTTTGCAAAGTAAAAAATTTCGATTATATCCTGCCGGACATTATTTTCCCAGAAGTACCCCGGCTGAAATTCCCAATAATTCATACCGTCTCTTTTCTGGTCCCTGAGGAAGAATATAATGCTGGTACTGTAATCCGATTTTCCCCCAGACATTTTTATTTAGCAGAAACTCCATGCTGGTGCCGCCGGAAATTGTTCCCCAGGACCAATCGCCCGGATAGGTATATTCGTAGGTTTTATTTCCGTCGGGTTTATGGAATTCATAGGTATAATGTGTTTTCCCCATTCGCAGTAACGAAGAAGAAATATCGAATTTGAGTTTCATGGTTCGGGTATCGTAATACGTATAATAGAAACCAATCGGAATTTCGACCATCACCAACGATCCTTGAATCTTATGAAGTTTTTCCAACGAACCGAAAGAAGCTATTTCCGGATAAAGGCTTACCTTTTCCCGAGACGGATCAAATTTAATTATATCTCCGGGGTCGGCATGGAAATGAAGCGGAAGATAATTCAGGCCCGTCTGAACGCCCCAAGATTCTTTGTTTTTACGAAACTGGAGGAGAAATTGGGGCGAAACCGAAGCCTTGGCAAAACCAAACTGCGGCGCAACAAAAGTCTGACTAACCCCTCCACCGATCCGCGCAGACCAATTCCGTAGGGAAAGTTCCGGAAACGAGGTTTTGTTTCGTTTTGATTTTTTTACTACAGGAACAGCAGTCGGTTTTTTGCCTATATTTTCCGCAAGCAACGTAGAATCTTTAGTAAATGTGTCCGGGTTTACGACTCGTGTTTCGGTAGGCGAAACCGCAAAAGCGACCCGGTTTGTATCGGGGAAATTCGCCTCATAACCCGCAGCATAGGCCGAAATCTTTTCTCCCGGAGCCGCCAAAGTTGTGGAAGAAATATTTTCCGAAGAAGGATAAAGCATGACATAGATGGTATCTCGGATCATTGCAACTCGAAGGGTATCCTCACTGGGTTCAAGGATTGAAGCGGAGGATAGAGTTGTGTTTTTTTGCGCAAGTATTCCTTTTAATCCGGCAATCTCGCGATCTTTTTTAAACAGAAATCCCGTCTGAATGACTTGAGCCAGGATCAGAAGAAGGCACAAAGGAGCCAGTAGTCGCGGATTGGAAAATTGTTTTTTCCAATATATCAGGCGATTTCCGGGGATCGCTTGCTGAACGGATTCCCATCCCTGTACAGGATATTCTTTTTTAGAAAGATTTTTCAGCCCTTCGCGAAATAGTTGTTCTAATTTTTTGTCATCCATAATTAACCTTAGCCATTTGTGGGTCAATCGCACTGAGCATTTTTTTGAGTTTCATTTTGGCTTTCGCCAGATTTGATTTGGAAGTCCCCTCTGTAATTTCCAACTGCTCGGCAATTTCCTTATGGGTAAATCCATCTATTACATACAGGTTAAATACCATCCGATAGCCCGGAGAAAGGTGTTGGATCATTCGCAGAAGTTCTTCTTCGCTGAGCATATCCAAGGCATCTTCATTTACCACCACATCTGCGAGGTAGGTAATGTCCACCGAAGGAATTTGTTTTTCCTGTTGGCGAAATTTGTCTATCGCTGTATAAACCACAATCTTGCGGAACCACTTCTTAAAAGAAAGATTCAGATCAAACTGGTCCATACTTCGAAAAGCTTTAATAAAAGAATCCTGCAAAATTTCCTGAGCATCTTCCTGATTATGGGCAAACCGCAAAGCGATCCCCATAGCATAACCATAGTAGAGATGGTACAGAACCTTCTGCTTCGAAGGATCATTTTTTTTACAACCTCTCAGAATTTCTTCTTCTGTCTCATTTTTAGAGAATCTCTTCATTTTTTTTTGAAAAGGGGGTTTCAAAAGTTTACAAATGAGAGCAAGAAATCGGTTTTACAGGTTATTTCTTCAATGATACCCCATTCGGTAAAACAATCCAAAGGGTTGCCTGACGAATTGTTTTTTTTTATACGCCAACTGTCAAGAAATAAAATGCAGAGTCAGGCAACCCTTGTTATCTTTTTGGTCGTATTGGGTCGAATATTAAAACAACCGGTTAATGGTTCCTTTTACTAACTCCCCCATGCCTTTATCTCCTGCTCATTCTTCTCTTACACTTGTTACTAACTGCCCTGTTTGTGAAGGAACTTCCATCCGGCCTAAATTCAATAAAAACAACCATTGGATTTGTGAATGTATGGTATGTAACCACTGGTTTGCTGACATGAAAACCGATCTCTCTCATACTCAAAAAGTATATGGTGACGAATACTTTGAAGGAGGAAAAGACGGCTATCCCGATTATCTATTGGAAAAAAAATTACTCATCAATCGCGGGAAAACCTATGGAAAACTGGTAAAAAAATATAGGGAACCCGGCTATATACTGGATGTAGGATCTGCTGCGGGTTTTATTCTAAAGGGTTTTATGGAAGAAGGATGGAAGGGAGAGGGATTGGAACCCAATGCAAAAATGGCGGCTTACGGACAAAATGAATTAAATCTCTCCATCGCCAATATGCCGGTTGAGTTATTTGAATCGGAAAAATTTTTTGACCTGATAACCATGATCCAGGTTTTACCACACTTTTTTGACCTGAAAAAAGGACTGGAAGTACTTTCTAGCCACACTAAACCCGGTGGGTATTGGCTGATTGAAACCTGGAATCGAAATAGCCTCACCGCCAAAATCATGAAAGAGAGCTGGCATGAATACAGTCCACCAAGTGTACTACACTGGTTTACTCCCCAAAGCCTGACTGATCTCTGCGCGAGGTTGGGTTTTCATTTTGTTGCAAAAGGTAAAAAAATTAAATACATCAATACCACCCATGCCAAAACCCTGCTGGCACATTCGCTTCAGTCAACCGTACTGAAAAAACTGGTGTCCACCCTTGTTCCGGGCAATCTCACCCTACCCTACCCTTCGGAAGATTTATTCTGGATTCTTTTAAAAAAGGAAAACTAAACCGGTTTATCTCAACAAGGTAATAGTACCGGTCTGACGTATCGGATTTTCACCGGGAATGGTGGCGAAAAGCGAATAGACATATACGCCTTCCGGGGCAAATTTGCCACTGGCCATACGCCCGTCCCAAGAATCTCCGATAGCCGTACTTGAAAAAACCTGTTCGCCCCAACGATTAAATATCCGGAAATCAAATTCCTCCACAAATACACCGCCTACCCGTAGAAAATCGTTAAACCCGTCTCCGTTGGGAGTAAATGCATTCGGCATGTGTATCACGCCATCTTCCACAACGATAAAAGGGCCATAGGTAATCTCGTCGGTACATACTCCGGAAAGGTTCGATACGGTAAGGGTAACAAAAAATCTTCCGGTATCGCCATATACATGTACAGGGGAATACTCTGTAGAAAAATTCCCGTCACCGAAATCCCACAGGTAATTATCCCCGCCTTCGGATTCGTTGATAAAAGTAAAACCCGCGCCGGAAATCACTACTGGTGTCAGGGTATCGGGTTGAAATTTGAAATTTGCCTTAATCAGTTCCTCGCTACCCACAATGGCAAAACCCGAACGCTCACAACCTTCCGAATCGGTAACGGTAACGTTGTAAACGCCGTCCCCAAGCCCGGTTGCACGGGAGGATTCCTGCGGGGGAGCAGTCGTCCAGAGATACGTAAAAGGCCCTTTACCGCCGTTTGTCAGGGCAGTTGCCGTTCCGTCATTATTACCATAACAGGTTTCATCTGTCGCTGTGACTTCGAGGGAAAAGCCGATTTCTTTTTCGACATTGACCTCCGCAGTAAAGTCGCAAAACAGCGAATCTTTCACGGTAACTTTATACAACCCGCCAATAAGCCCCGTAGCTGTCGGAGTAGTTTGTACCGGACTGGTCGTCCATTGATAAGAGTAAGGTTCTGTACCTCCGGAGAGAGTTATAGTAGCAGATCCATTGGCGAGTTCACAGTACTCGGGAGTTGAGGTAATCGCGCCTAATAGAAGCGGAGTATTTCCCGGCATGCCGAAATGCACCCTCTGAATACAGGTATCGGCATCAATGACGGTTGCATAATACAAGGCACTGGTTGTTCCAAAAAGATTATAGGCAATAAGAGAGGTGTCCGAAGGTTGTAAAGAGTTGGTGTTCCAGATTACCCGATAAGGGGCACGGCCGGTTGTAATGTGCACCTGAGCGATTCCCTGTCCCAATCCGCAGTTGTCGGCTTGCGCCGTGTCAACCGTAAAAAAAGGCCCGGTGGCACTCCGTATCAGAAATTCCGTTGTATTCTCACAACCTAAAGAATCGGTAACTGTCACCGAATAAAAATCGGGTTGGAGGTTGGATATCGTATCATTGGTTGAACCGGTTGACCACAGGATCGAATAGGGCATGGTACCTCCTTCGGGATTTACCCAAGCCTGACCATTGCCGGAACGGCAACCGGTGGCCGGGGCAGCGGAAAGGTTGGCTACCAGCGAATCCGGCTGCCGGATGGTTACCGCAGCATTAAAAATGCATCGGGGACCGTCAGGATCCGTCAGGCGGATTACATACAGCCCCGGGGGCAATCCACTTACCGAGGCAGTGGTACTGAGAATATTTCCCGGTGTATTAATATGAAACCACTGGTAGTTGTAAACCCCATTGCCTCCGGCGGGAAGCACGACGGCAGAGCCATCTGCTTCGCCAAAACAATTCGGATGCTGAACCTGAGTGATTACTCCAGAAAAGCCATTATTTCCCGTCAGAACATTAAAGGTCTGCACCCCCTGACACTGATTGACGTCGGTAACCGTGACCTGATACAAACCGTTGCGAAGACCGGTTGCGGTTTGAGTTGTCTGATTGCCCGCATTGTTGTCCCAGAGATAGGTATAGGGAGCCTGCCCCTGACCGGGGGGCACATTGACCGTAGCGGTACCGTTAGGAGCACCGCAGGTATCGGGAGTGGTAGCTCCCGTAAGTACCAAAGGTACCTGCCCGACGGTGATTGTTATTTGACCGGAACAACCGGCCGCATCCGAAATCTGCACGGTATAACTGCCCGATACCAGATTATTTGCAACGGCTGTATTTAAGGTTGAATCATGAGACCATGTATAGGAAAAAGGTGCTGTACCGTCGTGAACGACGGTAATACTGCCATTTGCCTGATTACAGTCTGCCGCAACTACCTGGGTAGAGGTGATGTTTACACACAATACTTTTGCGGGTGAATGGACAGGAAAATGGTTGGCTATAACAAGTGGAAAAAAGGAAAACCACAAAATAAGACCACAAAAAAACTTCAATCGAGTATTCATTTTGTGCAAAAAATTAAAATGAGAAAAAGGATTGAAAGGATATTTATTTCTGCAAAGGTAATCTTCGGGTGTGATACAATCCAATTATCTTTGTCCCTAATTTATGGAATCATTTGGTAAACATATCCTTGTGGACTATCGGGACTGTTCGGCAGAAAGATTGGACGATGTGGTCTGGGTAGAGGAAATAATGCGTGAGGCTGCCCGAAAGGCAAATGCAACCATTATTCAGTCCAGTTTTCATCATTTTTCCCCCCAGGGCATTTCGGGTGTGATAATCATTCAGGAAAGTCATCTGACCATTCATATCTGGCCGGAATTTCGGTATGTGGCGGTGGACATTTTCACCTGTGGAGAAAAGATGAACCCGTGGGAGGCTCATCAGCACCTGGAAAAGGCACTGGAAGCCGGTTATTCTGAAATAAGGGACATTCCCCGAGGAAGAAAGGTGAAAATCAGCGAAAAACCGTGATGTAATCCGTATAAACGGCATTGTCGGGATCGCCATCTATCGGGCCTGCGAGGTTCCCCGAGCGATCCCACAATTGAATCAAATATCGGACTTCTTCTTCCATATTGGTTCCTGTATTGGCGGTAAGGGGAATGGTAACCGATATTTCGCCCTGAATGGCCGGGTTTCGCGCATCGGGTGTGAGGTTGGGCACGCTGTAACTATTCGTAGCCTGATCAAGCGTGAGAATCCCCCGCTGATAGCGGTCATCAATCAACTTCAGGTTTATATCACCCTGGTTTAATGCACCGAGATTGCCGTCACCGTCCTGAAATTTGATTTTCACCACAATAGAATCCTGAAGTGCCCGAACGGTCCGGGGTTGAATATCCAGAAATTCTACTTTGGGCTCAACCGGAAAAACCGGCGTATTATCACAGGCCGGAAGCAGGATCAAAAGCAAAGGAATGATCAGCAAGTATTTGAAGGAAGCTACCATAGTCTAATAAACGTAATTTAGTAATTCGTTGTTTAATTCACAAATGATTCTTCTATTTACCTAACAGGCAGCAACTTTACCTGCTCTCCGCTACATACTTCCTTATCATATACCTTGTTTATCAATTACTTTTTTTCCTAAATTCGCCTCCCGCCCCACCCCCGAACCACTCCCAACTATTTTTGTATGAAAACTGAGATTACCAAATTCGATAAAATACTTGTCGCCAACCGGGGGGAGATTGCCATCCGGGTTCTACGGGCTATTTCGGAACTCAATATCAATACGGTAGCCATTTATTCCTTTGAGGATCGTTATTCGTTACACCGCTATAAGGCAGATGAGGCTTACCAGATTGGAGAAGATGATGATCCCCTACGCCCATATCTGGATATTGAATCTATTATTGCCCTGGCGAAAAGCAAACAGGTGGACGCCATTCACCCTGGCTACGGATTCCTGTCTGAAAACGTGGATTTTGTGCGCCGGTGCGAAGAAGAGGGCATCGTTTTTATCGGCCCCCGATCCGATGTCATGGATAAACTCGGCGACAAGGTAAAAGCCAAAGCAGTTGCCGGAGCCGTAAATGTACCACTCATACCAGACAGCAAAATCCGCCTGGATAAGCTGTCCGACGCCGTAAAAGAAGGGGAAAGAATTGGCTTCCCGGTAATTATCAAAGCCGCAGGCGGGGGCGGAGGACGCGGTATGCGGGTAGTACGAAATGAAGATGAGCTAATCAAAGCCTACCAGGAGGCCCGGCAGGAAGCCGCTACCGCCTTCGGCAATGACACGGTTTTCATCGAAAAATTTATCGAAAGCCCCAAACACATTGAGGTGCAGATTCTGGGCGACAACTTTGGCAATATCGTTCATCTCTATGAACGCGACTGCTCGGTACAACGCCGGTTTCAGAAAGTGGTGGAAGTTGCCCCTTCCATTCTGCCCGATGATGTGCGTGAACAAATTTTTGAATATGCCCTGCGCATCGCTCACCACGTTGGCTACAACAACGCCGGAACGGCAGAGTTTCTCGTGGATCAACACGGTCAGGTATTTTTTATCGAGGTAAACCCCCGGATTCAGGTAGAACATACCATCACCGAAGAAATCACCGGTGTGGACATCGTGCGTACCCAAATCCTCGTGGCGGCAGGATATCGCCTTTCCGATCCGCAGATTCTGATCCGGGGACAGGAGGATCTTCACTGCAACGGCTTCGCCATTCAGTGCCGCATTACGACCGAAGATCCGAAAAACAATTTTAAGCCGGATTACGGAAGGATTATTGCCTACCGCAACGCCGGAGGGTTCGGCATTCGCCTCGACGAAGGTTCTTCTTACGCCGGTGTGGATGTTTCGCCTTTTTTTGATTCGATGCTGGTAAAGGTTTCTGCCTGGGGGCGCACCCTCAAAGGCGCTACTCAACGTATGCACCGCACCCTTCGCGAATTTCGTATCCGGGGTGTCAAAACAAATATCAGCTTCCTGCTCAATGTTATCACCCACCCGGTATTTATTGCGGGCGAAGCGACGGTTGGATTTATTCAGCAAAATCCCGAATTGCTCGATTTCCGCACCAGCATGGACCGGGGAACCAAAACCCTCCGTTACCTCGCCAAAGTCCAGGTAAACGGCAACCCCGACGTAAAGTTTGTTGATCCCAAACACTCCTTCCGGCATCCGGTAGTGCCTCATTTTGATAAAACCAACCCTATCCCGGAAGGTACCAAAACTCGCCTAACTCATCTTGGAAGAGAAAAATTTATCCAATGGCTGAAAGCGGAGGAAAAAGTACAATACACAGACACTACTTTCCGCGACGCTCACCAGTCGCTTCTGGCCACCCGCATGCGCACCATGGATATGCTCCATGTCGCCGAAAGTTTTGCGCGAAATCATCCGGAAGTGTTTTCCATGGAAGTATGGGGAGGCGCCACCTTTGATGTGTCTATGAGGTTTCTCCACGAAGACCCCTGGACCCGACTCAAACTTCTTCGGGAAGCCATTCCTAATATCCTCTTCCAAATGTTGCTGCGTGGCTCCAATGCCGTAGGTTATACAGCTTACCCCGACAATCTTATCGTGCTTTTTATCGAAAAAGCCTGGAAAACCGGAATTGATCTTTTCCGCATCTTTGATTCCCTTAACTGGCTCGAAGCCATGAAGGTAAGCATAAAGACGGTGAGGGAAAGAACGGAAGCCCTCGCTGAGGTCTGTATCTGCTATACCGGAGACATCACGGATCCCACCCGAACCAAATATGACCTCCAGTATTACCTCGATCTGGCACGCCAGATCGAAGATGAGGGCGCTCATATTCTGGCCATTAAAGATATGGCGGGTCTCCTCAAACCCTACGCCGCCGAAATCCTTGTCCGCGAACTGAAAAAAGCCATTGATATTCCGATCCATCTCCATACTCACGACACTTCTTCCAACCAGATTACTACTTATCTAAAGGCCATCGAAGCGGGGGTGGATGTGGTGGATGTAGCCATTAGTTCGATGTCCGGGCTTACCTCTCAGCCGGGTTTTAATTCGATTGTAGCCGCTTTTCAGGGGCACCACCGCTCTCCCGATATCAATCTTCAATCGCTAAACGACTTCGCCAACTACTGGGAAGCAGTACGCGGTTATTATTACCCTTTTGAATCGGAACTTCGTGCAGGAACCGCAGAGGTCTATAAACACGAAATTCCCGGTGGTCAATACTCCAATCTCCTGCCGCAGGCTCGCTCACTGGGATTGGAAGATAAATTTGAAAAAATCAAGGAAAACTACACCATCGTCAACCAGATGTTTGGCGACATTGTAAAAGTAACACCTTCTTCCAAAGTAGTGGGTGATATGGCTTTGTTTATGACGAGCAATAACCTCACCGAACAGGATGTTTATGATAAAGGCGACCATCTGGCGTTTCCGGATTCGGTTAAATCTTTTTTTCGGGGTGATTTAGGCCAGCCGTATGGCGGTTTTCCCGAAAAACTTCAGAAACTCGTACTCAAAAACGAAAAACCTTATACCGAAAGACCCAATGCTTTTATGTCACCGGTGGACATTGACAAGGAGTTTGGCGAATTCCGGGAAAAATTCTCCGACCCTCGCATGAGTTTTCTCGATTTTCTTTCTTACAAACTCTATCCCAAGGTATTTACCGAATATTATGACCACCTGATGACCTATGATGAGGTGTCGAAAATACCGACCCCGGCTTTCTTTTACCCGATGAAACCCAATGAGGAAATCCTGGTGCAGATCGCCCCGGGAAAAAATATCCTTATTCGGTTTATGTATGTCTCCGAACCGGACGAAGAAGGTTTCCGCGCCGTTTTCTTTAAAATCAACGGGCAGACCCGTTCGGTTGAAGTAAGGGATGAAAAAGTCTCGGTCAAAAAAGTGGTTCACCGCAAAGCCCTCATCCCCAACGAAATCGGATGCCCGCTTCAGGGAAGACTCACCCGGATATTTGTAAACCCCGGAGACAAAGTTGCCAAAAATGAACCGCTGTTTGTGATTGAGGCGATGAAAATGGAATCAACCATTACCTCCCCCAAAGA
This sequence comes from Bacteroidia bacterium, assembly GCA_033764335.1. Lineage (GTDB taxonomy): Bacteria > Bacteroidota > Bacteroidia > J057 > J057 > JAGQVA01. The sequence continues at coordinate 269,732 of JANRJC010000020.1, forward strand.
TGGCGTAGTGAAAGCCGTACATCTGGCAAATAAAACGATGGTGGAACAGGATGACCTGGTCGTGGAGTTTGAACCGGCCTAAAGTTTATTCGAAGTTGACCACCAGCACCAGCACCTGGCTCAGAAGTTTACTAATGGCATACGGGTGGCTGGTGAATTCGGGCTCGTATATATTTTTCAGCCCCAGTGAATAGCGGATTTCCGGAGAAAGTTTGATCCGGTCACCGTACAGATTTATGCCTGCCCCAAAAATCAGGCTGTAATCTTGCGCCGTGATTTTGAGGAGATTCATATCATCCCGTACTTTTTTGTTGCTGTTGAGGTTTAAGCCAATCTGCGCACCGGAAAGTACATACACCCGTGTGGCTTTGTAGTATTTTGTTTTAAACTGGAAAACAAAAGGCAGGTTCACATAAGAAGCCTCAATCTTACGGATGATGAGGGAGTCATTCTGGAAAAAATAATTAAAATCTCGCTGCTCCAGCGAGATATTTATCCCGGAACGAAGGCTTATCTGGTCGGCAAAATTATAATTGGCAATCATGCCTAAAGTAAGGCCATACCGTGGTACAACCTCCACCTGATGGAGCAAAATGCCCCGGTCAATAATATTGATTTGTTCCTTGAGGTTGTAGGAGTTGTAATTAAACCCCATAAGAAACCCCAGGTTAAAATCTTTAAAATCGAAGGGATGTTTATTTCGATAACTCTGGGAGAAGCCCTGTTGCGAAAGAAACAGCAGGAATGCAACCACCAATGTTGCACACGCAAATTGATTGCCTTTCATATAATAGTCTTAAAAACGTAAAGTACAATTGGTGGATATTTTTACGTCTAATTAATGGTTTTGGGACTAAATTATTTATACAAACCTGCAAAATTCAAAACATGTGTGCAAAAAAAACATAAAATCTATTTTTCCAGCAGATACATCGAACAGATACCCAGTGTAAGCGGCTTATATTCTGCCTTACGAAATCCGACTTCGAGGCAGATTTGGGTAAATGCAGCGCCATTAGGAAAAGCCTTAACCGATTCAGGCAAATATTTATACGCAGCATTGTCGCCGGAGATTAGTTTTCCGATCAGCGGAGTGATTACCCGAAAGTGGAGGTAAAACAATTGTTTCAGGGGAAAACGGGTCGGGTACGAAGGTTCAAGGATAGCAACGGCGCCTCCGGGGCGCAGTACCCGCAAGATTTCGCTCATACCGAGTCGGAGGTTTTCAAAGTTTCGAACCCCAAATCCTACGGTAATAACGTCCACCGAACCCGTTTCCAGGTTGAGGGATTCCGAATCCCCCAGACACATTTCGATTTTTTGATCCAGACCCTTTTTTTTCATTTTTTCGGCCCCGATTCGCAGCATTTCCGCAGATATATCTATGCCAATGACCTTATCCGGATTCAGGGCGAGTGCTTCAATGGCAAAATCACCCGTTCCGGTCGCTATATCAACGACAACACGGGGGTGATATTGTTTGAGCATCCGAATTGCCTTTTTCCGCCACAGAATATCTATCCCAAAGGAGAGGGCATGGTTTAAAAGGTCATAACTCGGGGCGATGTTGTCAAACATCTCCGTAACCTGCGCCTTTTTGGAGGCGTCGGCGTTTTGGTAAGGGGTTACTGTTTCGGCCATTTCACATCAATCTCTAAAACCTGAAAGTAATAACAAAAACTAATTGCTATTTTTGCGCGCTATGATTATACACTCCGCAACTTTCGTCAAAAGCAGTGCAAATATAGGGCAATTCCCTCCTAATAACTATCCCGAGTATGGGTTTGTTGGGAGATCTAATGTAGGAAAATCTTCCCTCATCAACTGCCTCTGCGACCGTAAGAACCTGGCCAAAACGAGTTCTACCCCCGGTAAAACACAGTTAATCAATCACTTCCTGATAAACGAAGCCTGGTACCTGGCCGATTTACCCGGCTATGGATATGCCAAGGTTTCAAAAGGTAAACGTGAGGGGTTTTCCAAACTTATCACCGATTACGTCACACAACGGAAAAACCTTCTCAACCTTTTTGTGCTCGTTGACAGCCGTATTCCGCCCCAGGCCATTGACCTGGAGTTTATGGAGTTTCTCGGGGTCAAAGAAATTCCGTTTTCCATTTTGCTTACAAAAACGGACAAACCTACGCAGAAAGAGTTTTCGCAAAATTTTAAGGATTTCAAAAATGCCTTACAGCAGACTTGGGAAGAATTGCCGCCCATCACCCTTACATCCTCTCTTTCAGGGAAAGGCCGGGAGGAAATCCTATCTCTGATTCACGACACAAATCCTCTTTTTAAACTTTAGTTTTGTGCACAGGCATCCCTTGATAATAAGATGGGGTCATTTCCGGTAAATGATCTCTATCACACCTGAAATATCCATCAAATTATCTGTTATGAAATCAATCGCAAAATTATTCCTTCTTGTATTTGTCACTGCTACCCTCGCCTCCGGCTGCGAAATATTATCGCTTTCCGGCGACCGGGAAGTGCAAAGCACACTCGACCACTCCTTTGTACAAAGTGAAGTTACCATCATCGGCAACCAGTTTGATATTATTGCTCAATCCGCCAACAACCTGAAACAAACCGGAACCATCGAAAGCCCGTTTTGTGATTGTGCAGTTATTGATCTTTCTCAAAACGCTCAGGAACAGTATGTGGTAACCGTTGATTTTGGGCAGGGATGTGTCTGTGTGGACGGACGCAGCCGTTCGGGAAAACTGATCGGTGTATTTTCGGATTTGTGGGATACCGAAAATGTTCAGCTAAATATCACCACTGACGGTTACAGGATCACCAATTTAATCGGGACGTGGTTTGATTTTACCTTTGAAAAAACCATCACCCGGCAAGATGTCGCCACCGATCAGCCGGTTTTTAATGTGCTGGTTACCGCTGCCGAGCTTACTTCCGAAAAAGGTGAAACCATCACCTGGTCTTCCCGCAGGAAAATCACACTGACCGAAGGAGCCGGAGATTTGGATCCTTCCAATAATATTTACAGCATCACGGGAACGGCTTCCGGAGTCGCACGCAACGAAGTGGCTTTTGATGTCGAAATCACAGAGGCGCTCATTCTCAACGCCACTTGTAATATCATTACCGCCGGTGTTGTTGTACTTTCTCCCGCCGAAAAAACGGCACGCACCATAGATTATGGCGACGGTGCTTGCGACAAAGAAGCAACCGTCTCCATTGGAGATTTTACTACAACAATTTCTCTCTGGTAAAAGGCATTGGCTGTACTACCAGCGAAAACCTGCGGCCAGATTTCCGGAAAGAATAAACCGGGGATCTGGCCCGATTATTTCACTCAGGGAAGGATCCAACCTTACCATCGGATTTACACCCACTCCCCAAAACCATTTTCCATCCTGTTTTTGATAACGGTATCCGATACCGCCACCTGCATACAAAAGTGTCTCCGAACCTTTGATCGAAAGAGTTCGGTATTTTTTGACATAAGGTGTAAGGCCGACATTCATTTGAAAATGGTGGTCCCCGAAAGTATCAAAAACATTGATCCCAACAGGCACGGCAATCGCATCGGGTAACAGAGAAACCCCGATCCGGTAGTTGTAGGTGAGATTGAAATTTCGACGAATTAAACCCTCGAAATCGAAGGAATAAACTGGTCCAAGGCCGCCAATCTCAAAAAATACGGCTTTGTTGTAAGTATCAAGGGCTGGTGATTGAGAAAAGACTAAAGAAGAATAAAACAAGGAAATAGTTACCAGGGGTAAAAATAAATGCATTAAACGCCTTCTTTTCCATGTAAACCGCTCAAAGTTGAGTAAATTCGGCGACAATCCCAATTTACAACCGCAAATATGTCTTAACCATTTGCGAATTTGAAAATTTTCGAAATAATACTGGTTATTCTCCAACTAACTTTTTAGTTTTGTACAAAAGCTAATGTATGGAATTGAAACTGCTCACACCGCTGGAACTGAAAGTGATGAATATCCTCTGGGGGATGAAAAAAGCGTTTGTGAAAGAAATTATCTCCAAATGGCCCGAAGACGCAGAACCCGCTTACAACACCATTTCCACAATTGTGCGTATATTGGAGGAAAAAGGATATGTAGGGCATGATTCGCAGGGAAGAAGTCATCAGTATTTCCCACTGATTACCAAAACCCGGTATCAAAAACGGCTGCTCAGCAATGTCCTTGACAATGTATTTTCAGGTTCTCTTACCGGAATGGTTTCCAGTCTGCTGGATAACGATAAAATCTCCCGCGATCAACTGGAAGAATTGCGCAAGCTTATCGAAAACAGTGATAAGGAATGATTACGTTTATCTTTACCTCGATCCTTCTTTCAGCTATCGCGTGGGCGATTTATTTTTTCCTGGTTCGGAAAAAAACTACCCCCCGCCGGCAAAAAGGATTTATTTATTTTTCACTGGCAGGCTCCCTGCTGCTTCCGCTTACCGTGTCTCAGCACACCCCATCTTTCCTTTCCCCCAATCGCGCTGTAAAACCGCTGGCTTTCGGCCAACAGATTGAACCTTCCCATCTCAAACAATACTGCCGCTGCGAAAATCCTAATTACGCCCATCGTATTCGTTACCGCGCCAATGCCGGGTATAATTTTTTGTTTGATTACAAAGAATGGGTCAGCGGCATTATTTTCGCCTCAGTAGGATTTCTGATCCTGCATTTTATCATGCAGGTTTTTTTTCTCCGGTATCTGGTCAAAACTTCTGAAAAAAAACCGGTGGAGTTAGAGGGCATGACTTTTTTTCTTCTATCCACCCAAAAACGACTCGGAGTCGGTGCTTTCCGGTTGAAAAATAAGTTTATTATCTGGCAACCGGACATGCAACATCTTTCTACCGAGGAACTTTCGGCAGTATTCCGCCACGAACTTTCCCATCTCCGCCAGTGGAATACGCTTGAAAAAACAATTTTGAAGGTGATTCAGTGTTTCTGGTTTGTAAACCCGGTCTTTTATTTTTTTCGGCGTGAACTGGATTTCCTCAGTGAATGTATCGCCGATGAAGCCGGTGCAAAAGCTTTGCCTCATCCGCGTGAATATGCACGACTGCTGCTAAAACTCAAATCGCAACAATATTTGCCGATTGTACAACATTTTCGGGGAAACTCACTCCGCCGCCGTATTGAGGTTCTTCTCGGCTCGTCTTCCGTTCAAACCCGGTTTTCGTTTTTTCCCGGTCTGCTGATTCTGTTTTTTCTTCAGGGAATTTTTGTCCAGCCGCTTTCCGCACGAATCTCTCGCACCCTTTATGAGTTGGAAACTTATGAGGAGATTTACCATAAAGTGGTGCCCGGCCAGACTAGTGCGGTTTACTGCACCGACTGTGAAACCGTCTGCGTACCCGATCTAACCGAATAACCACTTTCCCCGCCACGTGGGTTTTTTTAGCGAATTTTCCAGTTGTGTGAGAAATTTTTTCCGGGGAACTTCCACGGCTCCCATACTGGAGAGGTGATCGGTATAAACCTGGCAATCAATCAGATCATACCCTCTTTTTTCCAGTTCCTGTACAAGGTAAATAAATCCGGCTTTGGATCCATTGCTGACACGGGTAAACATGGATTCCCCAAAAAAACAACTCCCCAGCGAAACGCCGTATAACCCGGCCACAATATTGTCCTTTTCCCATACTTCCAGCGAATGGGCAAAACCTTCTTCGTGTAAAAGACAATAGGCTTCGAGCATTTCGTCGGTAATCCAGGTGCCTCTTTGTCCTTTACGGGGAGACTGCCGACAGGAAGAAATAATTTCCCGAAAAGCCTGATCAGTGGTAAAAATAAATTTCCCCTGATTAAACACCGGTCGCATACTTCGCGAAATTTTCAGATCCGACGGGTACAAGACCAGCCGAGGATTGGGCGACCACCAGATGATGGGATCTTCTTCCGAATACCAGGGGAAAATCCCCATGGAATACGCCAATAGCAATCGCTCCGGGCTTAAGTCTCCTCCCACTGCCAGTATTCCGTCCCGATTGGATAAATGCGGCGGCGGAAAAATTAATTCCTCGGTGAGACCGTAAACAGGCATGGGCTTATATTCTCATCCGGCCAGTTCCTCCACCGTAGCACCGATGCCCCGATTTACCAATGCATCACGCATCGGATCAATCTTTTTCCGGGGGCCTTTTTTGACCGTGTATTTACCTTTATGGTGAATAATCCACGCCGACTGTTCCGCCTGCTCGTAAGTATGGCCGCAAACCTCCACTAACGACTGAATCACCCAGTCGAAAGTATTCACCTCATCGTTCCAGACAATCAGGTTTACAGGCGTATCCAGGTCAATATCATCGAGAACAAGTTCCGCTTCTTTGATAAGAATATTATCCCAAACCATACTTTAAATAGGTATTTGAGGCCGCTAAAATAAAAAATTTCTCCGCTAATCCCAAGTCTGTTATATTTACCGGCAACAGCATTTTTACAGCCATGAAATATACATCCCTTATTTTCACCATTTTCCTGACATTTACGGTCAAAAACCTCTATGCGTGGGGTTTCTGGGCACATGAACGCATCAATCGCCTGGCGGTTTTTACCCTTCCGCCGGAAATGATCGCCCTGTACAAACCACATTTGGATTATCTGACGAGTCATGCTACCGATCCCGACAAAAGGCGTTATGCCGTGGACGGAGAGGCCGCCCGGCATTATATGGATCTCGATCATTACGGAGGTTTTCCTTTCGACAGCCTTCCACAACGCTGGAAACCGGCCGTAGAAAAATATACCGAAGACAGCCTGGAAGCTCACGGGATTCTTCCTTATCACCTTCCTCTGGCATTTTTCCAATTGATTTCCGCTTTTGAAAACAAAGACCGCAAACGGATTCTTAAACTTTCCGCAGACCTCGGGCATTATGTAGGTGACGCACATGTGCCCCTCCATACTACCGAAAACTACAACGGGCAGCTCACCGGGCAAAAAGGCATTCATGGATTGTGGGAGTCGCGACTGCCGGAGCTTTTTGCTAGCGAATATGATTTTTTTGTGGGAAGAGCCTGGTTTATTGAAAATGTGTATGACGAAAGCTGGGCGACCATTTTTGAAAGTCATCGCGCACTGGATTCCGTACTTTCTTTTGAAAAAATATTAAGCAATCAATTTCCTCCCGACCAAAAATACGGGTATGAAAATCGGGGCAATATCGTCGTCCGGGTTTATTCTGCCGAATATGCTGAAGCCTATCACCAGATGCTCGACGGCATGGTCGAAAGAAGAATGCAAATGGCCGTGCGACGAGTAGGGTCGTATTGGTATTCCGCCTGGAAAATGGCAGGTTCGCCTGATTTACACGATCTGGGAAGGGAAGAAAACTTAACCGAACCCGAAGAAACCGAAAACAAATTGCCCATTATAGACCGGGAAAAAGAAGAAACGGGGTATATTTTCTTAAAACCATTTTTTTCGCCGGAAATAAAAAATCATGCCCAGGGCCATGGTTGCCATTATCCCCCATATAGCCGGGTATCCCCAATGCCACTTGAGTTCCGGCATGTATTTAAAGTTCATGCCATAAATACCCGCAATAAAAGTGAGGGGCATAAAAATGGTGGAAATGATGGTCAACACCTTCATGATTTCGTTCATCCGGTTGCTCACCTCGGAGAGGTAGAGATCGTGAAGCTCGGAAAGCAATTCCCGAAATGTTTCGATGGTGTCCACCACCTGATAAATATGATCGTAGAGGTCGCGGTAATAAACCTGTACCGAAGAACTGACAACCGTGGCTTCGCTGCGCACGATCTGATTGATCACTTCCCTTAGCGGAAATACGGCTCTGCGCAAAAATATCAGTTCTCTTTTCAAAATCTGGATTTCCTGAAGAATCTGCGAATGAGAATGGTTGTACATTCTTTCCTCCAGGTTTTCGATTTTATCTTCCAGTTTATCCAAAACAATAAAATAATTGCTGAGGATCACGTCCATTAAGGCGTAGAGAAGGTAGTCAGACTTGCGTTTCCGTATCCGCGAACCTTCCTGTTTGATTCGGTTTCGCACACTTTCAAACACATCGCCAAACTGCTCCTGAAAGGTGATGATATAATTTTCTCCCAACACAAAACTCACCTGCTCAATCAGAATCTGCCCCGACTCTTCATAAAGGTAAATCATTTTCATCACCACAAAACAATAAGTGTCATACTCTTCGACTTTCGGTCGAAGGGAAGTATTTACAATGTCTTCGCGGGTGAGTGGGTGAATACAGAATTTTTCGCAGATTTTGTTGATAACCTCCGGCTCATGAATACCGTCCACATTGATCCAACTTGTCGTTTCGGGGTTGGTAAAGTGTGTCAGGTCTTCGGGTTGGAGGTTTTCCCGAAAATCAATTTTTTCGTCATTAAAATCAAACGCAGAAATGGCCGTATCGCCCTGCCTTGCTTTCCCCACATAAACCATCGAGCCGGGAGGAAGACCCGCTTTTTCAGAAGTTTTACCCACAATGCGGGTTCTTGGCAAGGATATAGATAAAAGCCGTTTTTTCTTTTTCACCATCGCGGAGCAAAAATAATCATTTCCGGTGATTCAGTATAATTTTTGCTAATCCTTCCGCACCTTCCAGCAGTACATCAAAAACGGGTAGTCCCAATTCTTTTTCGATGGACTTACACGCCGCGAGGGTTTGTTCGCGGTCCATCTCTTCGTGATTAACGGTAATCGCTTTCACCGGGCGATCGGAGATTACCTCAATGGCCTGAATCTGCCTCGGCAGCGGGTGTATGGGATAGCCCGGAAAACCATCATAATCTTTTCGGGCAGGCGCGTGTTGCAAAACGACGATATCGGGTCTGCCCGCAGCCAAAATCTCAAACCCTCCCGGATAGGCAGGATTCATCAGACTGCCCTGCCCTTCGATGACAATTACTTCGGCTCCCCCATCGCGCCAGGCAGAATGTACGGCGTGTTCAATTTCGCCCGATACAAAATCATTTACCAGCGAATCCATGATAATTCCATATCGAGCACCTTGCATCCAGGCAGTCTGCCCGGTGCCGACGAGTTCGGTTTTTACTCCGGCAGCATTCAGGGCGTGAACAAGCACCCAAGCAGTAGTGCGTTTTCCCACGGCAGAATCTGTGCCCAGCAGGGCGATTTTGAGGGCTTTCACCTCCTCAATTTTTCCGGAAAAAAAATGAAGCGTATCGCGGGCGGGGGGTTTACGAACATCGCGGATCATTACCCCTTCCTTTTGAGCGGCAGAAGCAATTTTGGGGTCATCGGAGAGAAAATCATGCAGCCCCGAGACAATATGCAACCCTTCCGTAATCGCCGTGAGAACATCAGCCTTTACTTCCGGCCCTACCCGACCGCCGTCGGGAGCCAAACCAATCACGAGGTGAGTGGCCGGAAATTCACTGTTCCACGCCAGGCGCATCGCTTCATGGATACTCGGGACGATCGGAATGCCTTTGGCTTTTCCGTCGAGCACTTCGCCGGCATCCCTCCCGGCGTAGCGGGAATCAATAACTGCCAATACATTATAGCGGTTGGTAAAACGCACAAGGCCATGTGCCGTTTTTCCATTAGGGGTATTAAATGCCCCCTGACAATATACAATCGCGTTTCCTTCAGGTTTTTTCATCATTTTCTTCCGGTTAATACTGCTACATATCGGTCAGGCTCCAAAGGAGATTTTTTGTGTTTTTCAATCAGCGAAATTAATCCCGCCGTTGATGCAGGCAATACATGTACCCCTTCTTTTTCTTTCAACAGTCGTGCAAAAGCAATCATTTTCCGGTCGCTGATATTCATCGCCCATCCGTCGGTCTCCCGGATACAATCCAGGGCAACTTCTCCGTCAAATGCGTGCCAGTTGATCAGGGGTTCATTCACATCGGTTTCATGGATGTCTTCGGGAGACAAATCTTCACAATAACTTTTCCCTCCCACAAATGCCTCGACAATAGGGTTTTTGCGGTAAGCCGAACCCGTAACCATCCGCGGAATGCGCGAAATTTTCCCTCTCCGATACAGGCGGAGAAATCCTTTATAAATCCCGGCCAGAACGGTTCCATTAGACACAGGGCAAGCAATGGCGCGGGGAGCATCGCGGAGAATGTCATAAATCTCGTAGGCAATTTCTCCATAAGCCTGAAGCTGAAGCAGGGTATTATTTCCGCCGGGGTTGGCGTCATACCATTCGTGCCGGGCGGCATCTTCCTGCGAAACGGCGACAGAGGTTTCGTAATCGCCGTTAACCCTTACAATCTCCGCTCCCAGCTTTTCCATCTCATCAAGTCTGCGGGTGTGATAACTCGCCGGAATATATACAATGGTTCGAAGTCCGGCCTGTTTGCCGGCAAAGGCCGTTGCTACGCCGTAATTTCCACAAGTGGCCACCGTAATGGTGTCATAACCTCTGCGCAGGGCGTCCATACATTGAGCAAAAGCGATACGGTCTTTATGCGTTCCGGTAGGGTTTCCGCCTTCAAACTTCAGATAAAGTTGTCGGATGCCAAACTCACGCTCCAGATTGCGGGCACGCACGAGCGAAGTGTCCCCCACTTCGGAATCGGTCAGGTCTTCGAAGGCTTCGAGACGCTCGGCCAGGGTCGCTTGCGAATGGTCAAGGCGCGGAATGAGCTTTAAGTGATCAGCGGGAATTTCAGGTTCGGAAAGGATTTCTTCCGGAAGATTTACAAGGGTGTACGGGGGCAAACCCGGAGGTTCCTGGGGTTTATCAGGCAAATCATTTTTTTCCATTTTTCGATCGTTTTTATAATTCGAAATAATAACGAAATCTGGAAAAATAAGTTATTGATTGGGTCATATTTGAGGTATCCGCCCAAGCAACCGCATCTTGTCGCCAGGCATGATCGCGTAGTAGCTTGTGTGGATGAAAACTAACAAAAAAACGCGAAGCGAATGGCTCGCGCTAGTTGAGAACTGGAAGCAGAGCGGACAGAGTCAGCGGGCA